>CAVQLI010000001.1:0-115567 GCA_963713345.1 uncultured Actinomycetota bacterium
CTCGGGGCGGGCGTCGAACGTCATCGGCGGAACACCGCGTCCACCTCCGGAATGCGGTCCCGGTATGCGCGCAGCAGCCCTCGGGCGACGGTCACCGAGTCGACGAGGGGGTGCCGGGCGAACGCCTGTTCCGCGAGCTCCGGGCGACGCGCTCAGGGCGGCCTCGATGGTGAGCCGCTCGACGTGCTTGACCTGGGCCATGAGGCCGAGCTGGTAGAGCGTCGGCGGTGAGACCGGAAGCGGAGTGGGGCCGCCCGATCCGACGATGACGGGTACCTCGACGACCGCGTCGTCGGGCAGGCCGGGAACGGTGCCGCGGTTCGCGACGTCGAGGATCATCGTGGCCTGTTCGTCGCGGGCGATCGCCCGCATCAGTGCGAGCGCGACACCCTCGTAACCGCCGACGTCGGCGATGCCCTCCTCGCCGCCGCGGGCCTGGCCGGCGTGCTCGGCGGCCATGTAGGTCGCTTCCCGCTCGGCCCGGGTCGTCGTCCACAGCTCGTGGGCGCGGCTCGGGTCCGCGGCGGCCGCGGTGTAGAAGTCGCCCTGCTGTCCGGCCAGGAACTCGCCGCGGGTGAGCCCACCGGACCGGATCGACGCGACCGCGTCGCGGGTGAAGTCGTAGTAGTAGAGGTACTCGTTGGGCAGCGCGCCGATCTCTCGGATCCAGTCCAGCCCGAACAGCTGGCCCTCCTCGGTCGCCGCGAGCAGGGCGTCGTCGGCGAGAAGCCGGGGCAGCAGGTCCTCGCCGTCGACCCGCAGCCCGCGCAGCCAGCCCAGGTGGTTGAGGCCGACGTAGTCGAGACCGACGGGCGTATGCGGGTCGACGCCCAGGAGCCGGGCGGCCCGCTTCGCCATGGTGATCGGGGTGTCGCAGATACCGACGACGCGGTCGCCGAGGACGCCACGCATCGCCTCGGTGATCATGCCGGCCGGGTTGGTGAAGTTGATGACCCACGCGTCCGGCGCGACTGCGCGCACTCGCTCGGCAACCCGCGTCGCGACCGGGACGGTGCGCAGCCCGTAGGCGATGCCGCCGGGGCCGGTCGTCTCCTGCCCGAGCACGCCGTGCTCGAGGGCGACCCGCTCGTCCTGCACCCGCGCCGCCAGGCCGCCCACCCGGATGGCCGAGAAGACGAAGTCGGCGCCCTCCAGCGCCGCGTCCAGCTCGGTCGTCACCGTCACCCGCGGCGCCTCCAAATCCCGGGTGGAGGTATATCCGAGCGCCCTAGCGCTCGCAGCACCCTCCACCGAGGAGATGGAGGCGAGGACGTGGGCCATGACGTCGAGGCGGCCGGCGTCAGTGTCGTAGAGCACCACGTCGGTGACGCCGGAGTCGGAACCGGCCAGAGCCGCATACACGAGGGGCGTGCGGAATCCGCCGCCGCCGAGGATCGCGAGCCTCACCGGAGCACCGCCGACGTCACCGCAGGGCGAGGTGCGTACGGACCGAGTCCGCCAGCCGCTGCGCCACGGCCTGGGCCTGCGACTCGTCCGCCGCCTCGACCATGACCCGGACGAGCGGTTCGGTCCCGGACTTGCGCAGCAGCACGCGGCCGCTGCCGTCGAGCTCGTCGGACGCCCTGGCGACGTCATCGAGCAGCGCCTCGTGCGAGTCGACCTGAGAGGTGTCGACGCCGCGCACGTTGACGAGGACCTGCGGAAGGCGGGTCATCACCGACGCGAGCTCGGTGAGCGACCGGCCGGTCTCTGCGATCCGGGCCGCGAGCATCAGCCCGGTGAGCACGCCGTCGCCCGTGGTGCCGTGCTCGAGCAGGATGACGTGGCCGCTCTGCTCGCCACCCAAGGCGTACCCGCCGGACTTCATGTCCTCGAGGACGTAGCGGTCGCCGACCGCGGTCTGGCGCACGGTGATGGCCGACCGCTCCATCGCCTGGAGCATCCCGAGGTTCGACATGACCGTGGCCACGAGAGTGTCGGACACGAGCCGGCCCTTGTCGCGCAAGGAGATCGCGAGGATCGACATGATCTGGTCGCCGTCGACCGGCGTACCGGAACCGTCGACCGCGAGGCACCGGTCGGCGTCGCCGTCGTGAGCGACGCCGAAGTCGGCGCCCTCGGAGAGGACTGCCTCGCACAGCCGATCGAGGTGGGTGGAGCCGTAGCCGTCGTTGATGTTGAGCCCGTCGGGCGAGGCCCCGATGACCGACACTCGCGCGCCGGCGCGACGGAACGCCTCGGGCGAGGCGACCGACGCGGCGCCGTTGGCGGTGTCGAGGACGACGTGGAGACCGTCGAGCCGGTTCGGAAGGGCGGCCATGAGGTGCCCGACGTAGCGTTCGAGGCCGTCGGCCAACGGGCGGAGCCGCCCCACCCCGGCGCCGGTCGGCCGCTGCCATGGCTCCCGCATCCGCGCCTCGATCGCGTCCTCGACGTCGTCGGCGAGCTTGTGGCCGCCGCGGGCGAAGAACTTGATCCCGTTGTCGGGCATCGGGTTGTGCGACGCGGAGATCATCACACCGAGGTCGGCACGGAGGTCCGCCGTGAGGAAGGCGATCGCCGGTGTCGGCAGCACGCCGGCGTCGAGGACGTCCACGCCCGCCGAGGCCAGTCCGGCAACCGTCGCGGCGAGGAGGAACTCGCCGGAGGCCCGGCCATCGGTCCCCACCACGGCCGTCGGGCGGTGCCCCTCGAACTCGCCGGACTCACCGAGCACATGAGCCGCCGCGACCGCGAGGTCGAGGGCCAGCTCCGCGGTGATGTCCTGGTTCGCGAGTCCGCGAACCCCGTCGGTCCCGAAGAGTCGAGCCACTGCGCTGGTCTACCTCTCTACAACGCGTCAGCCCGGGAAGCGGGCCGACGGACGAACCTACTACGCCGCGAGGGCGGCCCCAGGCAAACCGGGACCGCCCTCGCGTTCGAGCAGGAGCGCGTCAGCGCTTGCTGTACTGCGGAGCCTTGCGGGCCTTCTTGAGGCCGGCCTTCTTGCGCTCGGGGACGCGCGGGTCCCGGGTGAGGAACCCGGCCTTCTTGAGTGCCGGACGGTTCAGCTCCTCGTCGACGCCGTTGAGCGCACGGGCCACGCCGAGGCGGACCGCGCCGGCCTGGCCGGAGGGGCCACCGCCGTGCACGCGGACGAGCACGTCGTAGGCACCGGTGAGGTCGAGCACCGTGAACGGCTCGCCGACGATCTGCTGGTGCACCTTGTTGGGGAAGTACGCCTCCAGGGTGCGGCCGTTGATCTGCCACTCGCCGGTGCCGGGGACGATGCGCACGCGGGCGATGGCCTGCTTGCGACGACCGGTCGCGGCGCCGGGCGCCGAGGCGCTCGGACGGCGAACGTCCTCACCGGCGACGGGAGCGGTGGACTCGGAGGTGTAGGTGCTCAGCTCCGGCTCGTCCGACTCCAGAACGGTGTCGGTAGTGATGTCAGTCAACTCAGGGTTCCTTACTGCGCGACCTGCGAGATGGTGAACGGGACCGGCTGCTGGGCCGCGTGCGGGTGGGTGTCGCCGGTGTAGACCTTGAGCTTGGTCATCTGCTGGCGGGCGATGGAGTTCTTCGGGAGCATCCCGCGGACGGCCTTCTCGACGGCCTTGGCCGGGTTCTTCTCGAGGAGCTCGGTGTAGGACGTGGACTTCAGGCCGCCCGGGTAGCCCGAGTGGCTGTAGGCCTTCTTCTGCTCCGCCTTGGCGCCGGTCAGCACGATCTTGTCGGCGTTGACGATGATGACGAAGTCACCGGTGTCGACGTGCGGGGCGAAGGTCGGCTTGTGCTTGCCGCGCAGCAGGATCGCGGTCTGGCTCGCGAGACGACCGAGGACGACGTCGGTCGCGTCGATCACGTGCCACGTGCGATCGACCTCGCCGGGCTTGGGGGTGTACGTGCGCACAGGACTCAGCTTTCGTCAGCGGTATCTCGGGTATGCCTCGCCGCGGCCCTTCCGGTCGACCGACCGCGCCGCGTGGCCCCGAGCCTCAACGCCTCGGGTGGCACAACCTCTCCAGTGTAGAGGCGTGCCGATGGTCGGCCAAATCGCCGCAGACGCTGCCGCATACCGGGCCTGACCTGCGGTGATGTTAACGCACGGGTTCTGTGCACGGTACTTGTGCATATGAAGTGTGCATAGATATTGTGCATCTCATGACCACCACTCCACCCACCGGACCCGGGACGTGGGGCTCCTCCGAGAGCCCCTCGGAGCTGCACCTCGGGGCCGAGGCCGTCAAGGTCCTGGCTCACCCGCTCCGCTCGCGCATCGTCACCCAGCTGCGCCGCAGCGGCCCCCTCACGGCGACCGCCCTCGCGGCACTCCTGGGCACCAACTCGGGCGCCACGAGCTACCACCTGCGCCGCCTGGAGACCGTCGGGCTCGTCGAGGACACCGACACCGGCAAGGGCAAGGAGCGGATCTGGCGGGCGGCCGTCGAGCAGCACTCGTGGACCCAGAGCGAGCTGGTCGACGACGAGGACGCCCTCACCGCTCTCAACTGGCTGGAGCGCGACTACATCCGCCACTTCGCGACCAAGGCCGAGCAGTGGCTCGACGTGCCAGCAGGACTGGCCGGTGGAGTGGGTCGACCATCTCGGCATCAACGACAACGTCGCCCTGGTCACCCTGGACCAGCTGCGGGCCATGCGGGCGGAGATCGAGGACGTCCTGCTCAAGTACCGCCGGGTCGGCCAGGGCAACCCGCAGGCCAAGCGGGTGGCGGTCTACACCTACGCCTACCCGGTCGACCTCGACCAGTCACCGCGAGGAGACCGCTCATGACGGCCGTCCTGTCCCCCGCCGCCGCACGTCGGGTGTTCCTGACGCTCACGGTGACGCGCTGGTTCCCGGTCGGGCTGGTCGTGGGGATCCTCACGCTCTGGCCGCTGGAGCGCGGCCTCACCATCCCGGAAGCCCTCTCCGCGATGTCGCTCACCGGGATCACGGTGTTCCTCCTCGAGCTCCCGACCAGCGGGTTCGCGGACGCGTTCGGGCGCAAGCCGGTCTACGTCACGGCGGCGGTCTTCCTCATCGCCTCGGCGGTCGTCTTCTACACGGCGACGGCCTGGTGGCAGTTCGCGCTGGCCGCGGTGTTGACCGGCGTCTTCCGGGCGCTCGACTCCGGGCCCCTCGAGGCATGGTTCGTCGACACGGTCCACGCGACGGAGCCCGGGACCGACGTCGACCGCGACCTGTCTCGCCAAGGGATGGTCATGGGGTCGGCGATGGCGCTCGGTGCGCTGATCTCGGGTGGCCTCGTCTGGTGGCACCCCGTCGCCTCCCAGAGCGCCTTGCTGCTGCCAGGCCTGCTCTACCTGGGGCTGGGCGTCGTCCACCTCACGGCCGTGCTCCTCATCCTCAAGGAGCCGGACCGTCGCGGAGCCGGCGGCAGCGTCGGTATGCGCCGGGCCGCGGCGTCGGTGCGCGAAGCTCCCATCGTGGTCCGGGAGGGTCTGTCCTTGCTGCGCCACAACCGGGTGCTCGGGGGGCTGGTGGCCGTGGAGCTGTTCTGGTCGGCCGGGATGGTCGTCTTCGAGACGTTCCAGCCGATCCGGCTGGCCGAGCTGCTCGGCAGCGAGGAGGCCGCGGCGGCGGTCATGGGTCCGGTCGCGAGCGCCGGTTGGGGCCTGTTCGCGCTCGGGTCCGCCCTGGCCGCGGTCGGCAGCCGCCGGCTGGGCGTCGCCCGGACCGCCATGCTGGCCCGGATCCTCAACGGTCTCGGCGCGGTCGTCATGGGTCTCGTCGCCGGGCCGGTCGCCCTCATCGCCGCCTACGCCTTCACCTACACGTTGCACGGCGCGGGCGGTCCGGTTCACGGCGCGCTGCTCCACCGCGAGGCGTCCGCCCGGAACCGGTCCACCGTTCTGTCGATGAACTCGATGGTCTCCTTCCTCGGGTTCAGCCTCACCGCGGCGCTCGCCGGCCAGCTGGAGGCGCGGACGTCGACCCAGGTGGCGATGGTGGTGGTCGGCGCGTTCAGCGTCCTCGGGGCGTTCGGCTACCTGCCGGCGCTGCGGGCGGAGCGCGCCCGGCGGCGCGACGCGGAGCCGGTTCACGTCGGCTGACCCGTCCAACCCCACACCCGGACGTGGGGCTCACCAGATGAGTCCGTGCGCACGCCTTTCACGCGAGCTCGGCCGGATCCGGCTCCCACCGGAGGCGGCGAGTACCGCGAACCGCGAGCGGGCCCACCCCGGCGACGAGGATCACGGCCGCGCACGCGGTCAGGACCGGTTGGGTCCCGAACCGGTCGGTGAGGACGCCGGCCAGGGCCTGGCCCACCGGCATCCCGACGAACGAGGTGAGGATGTCCCACGACGACACCCGGGCCAGCAGGTCGTGGGGGACGTGGTTCTGGATCGCCGTCTCCCAGCAGACGCCGAAGAACATCAGTCCGGAGTAGCCGACGACCGCCCCGAGCAGGACGCCGGTGAGCGTGCCCGGCCACACGTAGGCCATCACCCACACCGGCATCAGTCCGAGGGCGACGAACCCGGCGACCAGCGGCCGGCTGGGGCGGACCCGCATCGCGATGACGCTGCCGATGACCCCGCCCAGGCCCTCCGCCGCGGCGATCACGCCGAGCGCCGAGGGGCCACCGAGGTCGCGGAGCGCGACGACGTTGACGGTGACGAGGACGACCCCGTTGGCCACGTGGTAGACCCCCGCAGCGATGACGCCCCAGAGCAGCCAGTCGCGGGAACGGACCGCAACGAACCCGCCGCGCAGCTCGCTGAGGAACCCGACCCGTTCCGCCCGGACCGCCCGCGCCCGGATCAGGGCGACGGTGACGGCGGAGGCCAGGAAGCTCAGCGCGTTGACGAGGAACCCGAACGGCGCACCGAAGGCGGCGATGAGGACGCCGGCGGCCGCCGGGCCGACGGTGAGTGAGGCGGTCTGGACCGCGTTGAGCGTGGCGTTCGCCGAGCGGCGTCGCTCCAGCGGGACCAGCGTCGGCTTGAGCGACGACATGGCGGGGTAGAAGAAGGCGCCCGCGCCCCCGAACACCGCCACCAGCCCGCAGAGCAGCGGCAACGGGTGATGGTCGCCGACATAGACCAGGGCCAACGCCCCGGCCGCCCCGGCACGGACCAGGTCCGCCGCAACCATGATCGTCTGCGGCCGGAGCCGGTCCGCCCACACTCCTCCGACCAGGGTGCAGGCCAGCCGGGCGACGACCCCGCACGCGAGGACCAGCCCGAGGTCCGTGGCCGAGCCGCCCGACGCGATCACCGCGAACGACAGCGCGATCGGCTGGAACGCGTCGCCCAGCCACGACAGGCCCTGGCCGCCGACCAGCAGGCGGAAGTCGCGGGTCCCCCACCGCGAGGCGACGGGTCGGTCGTGGACAACGGTCTCCATGACCAGCCACATTAGTACGTCGTCTAACTATTTGTCATCAGACTTTCAAGCACTATCTCTGTACGGCGGCGAATGGCATACTCATAGCGTGACCAGACCCCGGCCGACGGACGCGGTCGACGCGCACGTGGCCCGGTGGGTCACCCAGATCCCCGACCTGGACCCCTCGGTCGAGGGCGCGACGACCCGGATGCAGGCCGTCGTGCGGCGGCTCCGCAAGGACGACGCCGAGTTCCACGCCGGCCGCGAGTTCACCCTCGAGGACTCGAACACGTTGCACGCGTTGATGATCCAGCCCTACCCCGTTGAGGCCACGCCGGCACAGCTCGCCGACACCTGCCACGTGACGAGGGCGGCCATGACCAGCCGGCTCGATCGCCTCGTCGACGGCGGCTACGTGACCCGCGAGGTCGACCCGCTGGACCGCCGCCGCGTCATCGTCCGGCCCACCCCCAAGGGCAGCGACACCTGGCAGGAGCACCTTCACGCCGGCATGGAACGCGAGGCGAACCTGCTCTCCGCCCTCTCCCCGCGTGAGCTCGACCAGCTCAACGGGCTGCTCCGCAAGGTGCTCCTGTCGTTCGAACAGGGTTGACAACCGTGGGCGCGGATCAGGACGCTCGACCCGTGCCCGGCCCGCGGACCATCGACCTCAACGCCGACGTCGGCGAGTCCTTCGGGCGGTGGCGGCTCGGCGACGACGAGGCCCTTCTCGACGTCGTCACGTCCGCCAACGTGGCCTGTGGGTTCCACGCCGGCGACCCGGCCACCCTCGTCGCCACGTGCCGCGCCGCCGCTCGGCGTGGGGTGGCGATCGGCGCCCAGGTGGGCTACCGCGACCTGGCCGGGTTCGGCCGCCGGTTCGTCGACGTCTCCGCCGACGACCTCTACGCCGACGTGCTCTACCAGTTGGCCGCTCTGGACGGCATCGCCCGCACCGTCGGCAGTGCGGTGACCTACGTGAAGCCCCACGGGGCCCTCTACAACGCGGTCGTCCACCATGAGGTCCAGGCCGATGCGGTCATCCGCGCGGTCGCCGACTACTCGCGCGAGCTGCCGGTCGTGGGGCTGCCCGGCTCGACCCTCCTCGCCGCGGCCGCGGGCGCCGGGCTGGCAACGGTGCGCGAGGCCTTTGCCGACCGGGGGTACACGGCTGCCGGCACGTTGGTGCCCCGGTCCGAACCCGGCGCGCTGCTCGACGACCCCCAGGAGGTCGCCGCCCGAGTCCTTCGGCTCGTCCGGGAGGGCCACATGACGGCGACCGACGGCGCCGAGGTCGAGCTCGAGGCGGAGTCGGTATGCGTCCACGGTGACTCCCCCGGGGCGGTCGCCATGGCCCTTGCGGTCCGAAACGCTTTGTCGGGGGCGGGAGTCCGGCTGGTGGCCTTCCCCGCACCACCACCGTCCGCACCACCACCGTCCGCGCCATCCCCGTCCGCGCCACCACCGACCGCATGAGGCTGCTCCCCTGCGGCGACCGGGCCATCCTCGTCGAGGTCGCCGACGCCGCGGAGCGCCGCCGCCTCGACGCGACGCTCCGGCGCCGTCCGCTCCCGGGCACGGTGGAGCACGTCCCCGGTGCCCGCACGGTCCTCGTCGTGGCGAGCGCGGCACACCACCTTCCCGAGATCGCCGCGGCGCTGCACGACCTCGTCCTCGACGCCCCCGAGGCGACCGACGAGACCGACGAGCTCGTCGTCGAGGTGCGGTACGACGGTCCCGACGTCGACGACGTCGCCACCCACCTGGGCATCACGCCGTCGGAGGTCGTGGCGCGGCATACCGGACAGGTGTGGACCGTCGAGTTCGCCGGGTTCGCACCGGGATTCGCGTACCTGACCGGATCCGAGGGCGACCTGGAGGTCCCCCGCCGCCACTCGCCGCGCACCCGCATACCGGCCGGGTCGGTGGGTCTGGCCGGCCCGTACTCCGGGGTGTACCCACGGCCGTCGCCCGGCGGGTGGCAGCTCATCGGACGCACCGACGTCACCCTGTGGGACGCCGAGCGCGACCCGCCCGCCCTCCTCACCCCGGGGCGGCGCGTCCGCTTCGTCGAGGTCTCGTCGTGAACGCCCTGGTGGTCGAGGCCGTCGGCCCGCTGGCCCTGGTCGAGGACCTCGGCCGGCCGGGTCACGCGTCGGTCGGGGTGACCGGGAGCGGAGCCGCCGACCGCCGGGCCCTGCGCCTCGCGAACCGGCTGCTCGGCAACGCCGAGGGAGCCGCCGGTGTGGAGGTGTTGCTCGGCGGCCTCGCGGTCCGCGCCGACGGCGCCGTCCGGGTGTGCGTCACCGGCGCTCCGGCACCGGTCCTCGTCGACGGCCGCGCCGCCCCCCTGGGTGCGCCCCTCGACCTCCGTGACGGTCAGCTCCTCACCCTGGGTATGCCGTCGACCGGCCTGCGCACCTACCTCGCCGTCCGGGGCGGACTGGCTGAGCCGCACGTCCTCGGCAGCGCCAGCACCGACCCGACCATGGGGGTGGGTCCGGACCCGCTGGCGCCCGGTCGGCGGCTGGCCGTGGGCAGCGCACCCGACCGGGAACCCGCCGCCGACGTCGACGTAGCCGCACCCGAACCCCCGCCGGTCACCGACGTCGCGCTCCGTGTCGTCCTCGGTCCGCGGGACGACTGGTTCGCGCCGAGCGCGGTCGACGCGCTCACCTCGCAGCCGTGGGGCGTGACGGCGGAGTCCGACCGGGTCGGCGTACGACTGGCCGGACCGGCGCTCGACCGCGCCGGTACGGGCACCGCGCGCGAGCTGCCCAGTGAGGCCGTCGTCCGCGGCGCCGTCCAGGTCCCGCACTCGGGCCAGCCGCTGGTCTTCCTCGCCGACCATCCGACCACGGGCGGCTACCCCGTGGTCGCCGTCGTGGTCGACGACGACACCGACGTCCTCGCGCAGCTGCGGCCCGGCGAGCGGGTGCGGTTCCGACGCATACCCAGAGGTTGGTGACCGGACCCCACCCGATCTGAGCACTCGCACTCATGCGCCCCTCCGGTGACCCGGAGAGGGTTGGGGGCACGCAGCAGGCGGGTGCCGGACACCCGTGACACCGACGACAGGGGAACTCGTGTACGACCCGATGGAGGCCATCGGCCGCACCCGCGACGACATCGTCCGGGGCAGTGGCGCGTTCCGCGAGGCGACCGACACGCTGGGGCCGGTCACCGCCAAGGACGACACGGGGGCCGTCACGGTCACGATCGACGGGGACGGACGGATCTCCTCGATCCTCGTGTCGATGACGTGGAAGAACAGCTACACCGCGCACTCGCTGGCCGCCGGCATCAACGACGCGGCCAACAAGGCGGGGATCGCCCGGCTCGAGCAGTGGGGCACCACGCTGGTCGAGGCCGACGAGCGTCCCCGCGGGCGCGTCACGGCGCCACAGCTGGACGCCGACGACCTGTCGCTGCGCCTGTCCGAGGCCGTCGACCGCGACCGGTCCGGGTCGGTGGACTCCTCCATGCAGGTCATGCGTGACCTGCTGCACGAGCTGGTCGACAGCATCGAGCAGGTCCGGGACGAGGTACGCGAACACCTCACCCGTGAGTACTCCGGCCGTAGCGCCTCCGGTCACGCCAAGGCCACCATCGCCGGCAACGGGACGCTGCTCGACCTCACCTTCGACCAGACCTGGCTGGACTCCGCGCACCCGGCCAACATCGGCCGCGAGACGACGCAGGCCCTGCACGAGGCGTACCGGCAGGCCGGCGGCGACGACGTCGAGACGATCGTCGCCCGTAGCCCGCTCGGCCGTCTCCAGCGGCTGTCCGAGGACCCCGTCGCGCTCGCGCGCGCCGTGGGTCTGCGCAACTGACCGACACGAACCGGGGACGAAGGAGCGGACATGACCTACGAAGTACAGCTCGCGGCGCTGAAGAGCGACGCCGACACGTGGGACGAGACCTCGAGCACGCTGCTCACCGCCTGCAACAGCGCCTGGGGCCTGAGCCTCGGGGAGTACGAGCTGTCCTGGGCGGCCGAGACGGTCGGGTTGACCACGACCTACAGCTCGATCCAGACCAAGGTCGCCGGCCTGCTCACCGAGGGCTCCACGGAGACCGGGAACATCTCGAGCACGCTGATGACGATCAAGCACAACTACGAGCAGAACGAGGACAACGCCGAGCAGCAGTACCAGGGCGCCTGGGAGCCCATCGGCTGACGCCGTCCCACCCACCCATTCCGACTGACTGACCGACACGCAAGGGGGACGACATGTCCGGTACCGCGAACGACATCCGAGATCTCGTCAACAGGTTCAACGGCCTGGTGCAGGACCTCCAGGACGCCATCAACGACGTCCTCGACTGGGTCCCGTGGGGCCTCGGCTGGCTGGCCGACAAGATCCGCGACCTGTGGAACGGCCTCATGGGCAAGATCAAGGAGTTCTTCGACCCGCTGGTCGAGATCCTCAGCAACCTCGGCGAGCCCAGCACCGTCTCCAGCAAGGCGGACCAGTGGAGCTCCAACGTCGGCTCCCCCGTCAGCGCCCGGGTCGCGCTCGCCGACGTCGGCTCCCTGGCCGTCGACGACAACTGGAAAGGCTCCGCGGCCGACCAGTACAAGCAGAAGGCCCCGCTGCAGAAGACCGCCCTGCAGAACGTCAAGACCCAGTTCACCGACGGGATCAGCAGCGCCCTCAAGGACGTGTCGTCGGCGATCCAGGTGTTCTTCGGCCTGATGATCGCGGCGATCGGTGCGTGGATCGCGGCCATCATCACCGCCCTCGGCGCCACGGCGACGATCTTCGGCATCCCCGCCGGGATCCTCATCGCCATCGCGGCGGCCGCCGGGTTCGGGGCGGCGTTCTGGGGCGCGGGCGAGAACCTCAAGTCCCAGTGCCGGAGCGCGAAGACGCTCCTCGAGCAGAAGATGTCCGAGAACACCGCCTACCCGAACGGGGCGTGGCCGGTGGCGACGCTGTGACGTCCTCCGGCGTGGAGGGGGACCGGGCCGCCATCACCAGGGGGACGGCCCGGTCCCTCGTCGCCGGGGTGTTCGTCGTGGTGAACCTCACCCTCATCGCGCTGTGGTCGTCGGTCGCGTCGACCCTGCCGGACCTGCGCGGGCTCGTCGTCGCGAGCATCGCCGTCCTGGCGGTCGGGATCGTGTGTCTCGTCGGGGTCATCGTGCTGGGGACGCGCTGGCGCGGAACCCATCCGCCCGAGGGAGCGACAGGGAGCGGATCCGCCACCGTGCTGGCAGCGGTCGCCGTTGCCCAGCTCGTCGTCGGGTTCGCGGCCATGACGCTGCTCGGGGCCTTCAACGACCTCTTCGCCCTGCAGATCTTCCTCGCGACGATGGTCTCGTCGGTGGCCGTGCTGGTCCTGGGGGTCGGCCTGTCCCGCCGGATCTCGAAGGCGGCCGCCGCCGGCTGACGTCAGCCGCAGACCGCCAGCACCCGCATCTGGTCGTCCTCGAGCCACCACGGCCCACCGGCCCCACCGAGGACGGCGCGCTCCCCCACCACCGGACGCCGTCCGGCGTCGAACCCACTGAGCAACAGCCCGTCCGCACCTAGCGCCAGCAGCTCGTCCCCGAGTCGGAGCAGCACCGGCCCGGTGGGGTCGGCGCTGACCGCTGTACGTCCCGCTGCGACCCCGCCCAGGACGTCGTCCCCGTCGGTCAGCACCCAGGTCGTCGGGGCACCGGGCAGAGCGTCGTTCCCGTATGCGTGGAAGTCGCTCCCGCCGACGGGTACGGTCCCGCGGTCCCAGGACAGCCACCACGCCAGCGGGCCGCCCCAGTTGTGCAGCACCGGGAGCGCGTGCCACGACGAGTGCCAGACCTCCGCGACCGCCGTCGGGTGGTCGAGCGCCATCCGCCAGCAGCAGTCGGTCGCCAACGGGTGGTTCACCGACAGGACTCCCCCACGCGCCTCGACGTCGCGTTGCCACTGCGCGCCGGGGTTGCGGAAGTCGACGAACCCGATGTCCCCCAACGCGTTCGCGTGCCCGCGGTCGGTGGTGACCTCCTGACCGGGGATCAGCCGGATGCCGTAGCGCTCGCCCACCGACGGCAGGTATGCGTGGTGGCTCGTCGTGTTGTGGTCGGTCACCGCCAGGGCGTCGAGACCGCGGCTCACTGCGAGGGCGGCGAGCTCCTCGATCCCGAGCGCGCCGTCGGAGTGGACGGTGTGCGCGTGGAAGTCCGCGGCCAGCCACCGCATCCCGTCGACGTCCGGGAGCTCCCGGCGCGGCCCGCGTTCGGGCACCGGTGGCGCCTCGGGCTGAGCGTCCCTCTCCGCCGCCACCTCTGCCGTGGTGGCCGGCCGGACGGTCAGCCGGTAGTCGACCCCGGGCGGAGGGACGCGATGCAGGCCGACGAGCACCGTCCAGGTCCCCGGCGACACCGGTGTGGGGAGATAGCCCGGCGTCGCCCAGCCCTCGCTGACGACGTAGTGCGACCGTGCTCCTCCGGACCACCCGACGTAGCCGTCCGGTCCCTCGCAGCCGAGGTCGAGGACCGCGCCGTCCCGCCGTTCGTACTCGAGCTCGACCCGGAACGCGCCGACTCCACGCGGTACCTCGAAAGCCACTGCGGCGCACTGGTTCTCGGCCCGGTCGTCCGGGGTCCAGGTACCGCGCCGGTCGAGCAACGTCACCGGTCGGCGGACGCCGCGACGCGGTCCGGTTCGAGCAGCTCGCCGTCGGCCGTCCGGTAGCGCAACACCCGCTTGTCCGTGGGGCTGAGCGAGACCTTGGCGTCGACCGGCGGCTCCTCGCCCTCGGGAACCAGGGCCTGCACCGAGTGGTCGCCACAGCTCACCGACACGAGCATCGAGGCGCCGAGGTTCTCGACGATGCTCACGGTGCCGTCGAGCGAGTAGCGGCCGGTGTCGTCGAGCTTGGTGTACTCGGGCCGGAACCCGACGAGCACATCATCCCCTTCGGGGACCAGCTCGCGTCCGAAGGCGCTGCCGGGGACGAGGTTCATGGGCGTCGAGCCGATGAAGTTCGCGACGAACACGTTGGCCGGCCGGTGGAACACGTCCGACGGCGACCCGATCTGCCGGATGTGCCCGGCCTCCATGACGGCGATGGTGTCGGCCATGGCCAGAGCCTCGGCCTGGTCGTGGGTGACGAAGACCGTGGTCACGCTCAGCTCGTGCTGCAGCCGCTTGAGGAAGGTGCGCGCCTCGAGCCGGAGCCGCGCGTCGAGGTTCGACAACGGCTCGTCGAAGAGGAACACCGCGGGCTGGTACGCGATGGCCCGGGCCAACGCCACCCGCTGCTGCTGGCCGCCGGAGAGCTGGCCCGGACGGCGGTCCATCAGCGTGTCCAGGCCGAGCCCGGCACCGGTCGTCGCGGCCTTCTCTCGGCGTTCCGCCTTGGCCATCTTCTGGATCCGCAACGGGTAGCTGATGTTGTCGGTGACGTCCATGTGCGGGAACAAGGCGTAGTCCTGGAACACCATGGCGACATCGCGCTTGCCCGGCGGCAGCCTCGTCACGTCCTTGCCGCCGAGGAGGAGCTGGCCCGAGGTGACCTCCTCCAGCCCGGCGATGGTCCGCAGCAGCGTGGTCTTGCCGCAGCCGGAGGGCCCGAGCAGCGCGAAGAACTCACCGTCCGCAATCGACAGGGTGAGGTCGTCGACGGCGGCGACACCACCGGCATACACCTTGGAGAGCCCGACGAGGTCGATGCTGGCCATCAGCTCTTGATCCCTCCATGGAAACGGAAGCCGTAGCGTCGGTTGACGAACAGGTACAGCGCGACGACCGGTATCGCATACACCAGCGAGAACGTCGAGATGAGAGGGAGGTTCGCCTGCCCGCCCTCGGTGTAGAAGGTGTACATGAGGACGCCGGCGGGGGTCTTCTCCGGGTCGCGCAGCAGGATGTAGGCGGTGAGGAAGTCACCCCACGCGTTGACCAGCGCCCACACCGCGATGGTCGCGAGGCCGGGTCGCGCGATCGGCAGGACGACGTGGCGCAGCACCTGTAACGGGCTGGCGCCGAAGACGCGCGCGCTCTCCTCGTAGGACTTCGGCGTCGCGTCCATGAAGTCCTTGAGGATGAAGATCGCCGCCGGCAGCAGCCCGCCCGTGAGCACCAGCGAGACGCCGCTCCGGTCGTCGATGAGGCCGAGCTGGAACATCAGCAGGAAGATCGGGACCATCGCCGCGGTGCCGGTGACGATCGACGACAGCAGCAGCAGCGCGTAGAGGATGAGGTCGCGGCCGGGCACGCGCACCCGCGAGAGCGCGTATGCGGCCAGCGCCGAGAGCCCGGTCACGAGCAGCATCGCCCCGCCCGAGATGAGGATCGAGTTCTTCAGCGAGGACAACGCGTAGGGGTTCTTGCCGAGCTCGGCGAAGTTGTCGAGCGTGAAGTCCGGGATCTTCACGGTGAGCGTGGGCGTCTTGTCGAACGGCGCCAGCACCAGCCAGAGCAGCGGCAGCGCGAAGAACAGCGAGAGCAGTGTGATGAGGCCGTAGAACAGGATCCGGCGGACGACGGCAGCGGGGGTCACGTCACTGCCCCACGTTCCGGGCCTCGGCGGCCGTGAGCACCTCGTCGGCCTCCGCCTTGGCGTCGTCGGCGTCGTCGGCGTCCCCGGACCGGTTGGCGGTGCGCCGCTCGCGCAGCAGCCGGATGTAGAAGAGCGCGATGACCAGGTTGATCAACAGCATGATGAAGGAGATCGCCGAGCCGTAGCCCAGCTCGCCGCCGTAGAGCGCGCGAAGGTAGATGAACACCGGCAGCGTCTCGGTCGCGTGGTCGGGACCGCCGGCGGTGAGCAGGTACGGCCCGAAGTCGTTGAACGTCCACAGGCTGATGAGCAGCGTGTTGGTGAGGATGTGCCCGCGGATGTGCGGGAACACGACGTCGCGGAACTGCTGCAGCGTGGACGCGCCGGACAGCCGGGCCGTCTCCAGCTGCGACGGTGGCACGGCGCCGAGCGCCGCCGAGAACAGCAGCATCGAGAACGCCGTGCCCCGCCAGGTGTTGTAGATGATGATCGACGCCATCGGGTACTCGAGCAGCCACGCCGTGTCGGGGCTGTTGAGGATCGTCCCCAACGTGCCGCCGTTGTTGTTCAGGAACGCCACCCAGAGAAACGCGACGATCGAGCTGGGCAGGATCCACGCCATGAGCACGAGCGTCTCGACGATCGCCTTGACGGTCTTGGGGACCGAGCGCATCGTCCACGCGATGAGGAACCCGAGGATGCTCTGGCCGACGATCGCCGACCCGAAGACGAAGACGATGGTCAGCCACAGCGAGTTGTGGAACGCCGGGTCGGTCAGGGCCGCTCGGTAGTTGTCCAACCCCACGAACTGCGGGTCGGCCGCCTGCGCTCCGGTGAGCCGGAAGTCGGTCATGCCCAGCCAGATGGTCCAGACGGCCGGGAAGACGAGGAACGCGGCGATGAGGAGGAAGGCGGGCGTGACGAAGGCGACCGCCCGGGCGCGTCCGAGCCCGGCGGCGTCGGACGCGCCCGCGTTCGCGGTCACTGACTGCTCACTGGCGGCTCACGACTTCTGGACCTTGTCCGCGCCTCCGGCGACCTTCTCCACGGCGCCCTGGTAGGTCGCCGCGGCTTCATCGACCGACTTGCCGGACACGATGTCGGCGGTCGCCTGCTGCAGCGCCTGGGACACCTGCGGGTAGACGGCGAGGCCTGGGCGGTACCGCGTGATCGGCAGCACCTTCTCGGAGATCAGCGACAGCAGCGGGTCCTTGCTGAGGACCTCCTTGTTGACGTCCTGTCGCGCGGTGATGCGAGCCGACCCGGCCAGCGCCGCCTTGATGGCGTCGGGCGAGTAGATGAACTGGATGAGCTCCCACGCCTGCTGCGGGAACTTGGTGTTGGGGTTGAGGAAGGTGCCGCCACCGCCGGACATCGACACCAAGTCCTGGCCGCCCACACCGGCGCCCTTGGCCTTGGCCGGGATCTCGGCGTAGCCGACGTCGGCGTCACGGGTGGCCATCGGCGCGGACCCCTTGTCGGGGTTGATGACCGAGCGCCAGAAGTAGTCGCCCTCCAGCAGGATGCCGATCTTGTTCGCGGCGAACGCGGCGAACGACTCGTCGCGGCCCTTGGCGGCCTGCTGGAGGTTCTTGTCCATCAGGCCCTGGTCCAGCAGCTGCTTGTAGAAGCCGAGGACGTCGCGGGTGTTCTGGGTGTTGCCCTGCCACTTGCCGTCCTGGTAGATCTCCGCACCGGTGCCGACGAGCAGGTCGAGCGCACCCTGCATCGTCGTGGCCTCGCCCATCGCCGTGCCGGCGTTGATCTGGATCGGGACGACCCCGCTGACCGCCTTGAGCTTGGCGCCGGCGTCGAGGATCTCCTGCCAGCTGGCGGGCTTCCAGTCGGCCGGGAGGCCGGCCTGCTGGAACAGCTTCTTGTTGTAGTAGAGAACGCGACCGTCGGTACCGCCCGGAACTCCGTAGACCTTGTCCTTGTACGACGCGTTGGCCTGGACCGCCTTGGGGATCTGCGCCCAGCCGTCCCAGGACGTGACGTTGGGCCCGACGACGTCGGCCAGCGGCTTGATGTAGCCCGCGTCGGCGAACTCGCCGACCCAGATCCCGTCGAGGGCGATGACGTCGGCACCGGACTTGCTCTTGAGGTCGAGCGCCATCTTGGCCTTGTACTGCTCGTCGTCCACGCCGGAGGGCTGGAACTTCAGGGTGACGTTGACCCCCTTGGCCTTCTGAGCCTCGGTGAACTTCGGGATCACGTAGTTGGCGTACCAGTCCGCCTCGGCAGCGTTCTTGCCCCCGGAGATCGCGTTGGACGTCACGGTGAGGGCGACGTCCGTCGCGCTCGCGTTCTGGGTGGGGTTGGCCGCGCTGCTCCCGGAGGACCGGTCGCACGCCGCAACCATGGTGCCGAGGAGCAGGATCGAGATGGCGGGGACGGCTCGACGGGCCAGTCCACGTCGGTTCACGGTGGTCATCGTTGACTCCCTGTCGTCATCGCCGGTCGACCGACCCGTCACGCGGCCGACTCCAGCGGAGAACACCCTAGTAGGAATGTTCTGGCCAGGCGCCCCGGGACGTGACTTGTTGCCTGACCTTCACCACGGACACGGCGGTGGGACGCGGTTATGGTGGCCGGCAAGGGCAGTCGGAACGGTAGGGACACGCGAGGAGCCGGACATGGGGCGACAGGACCGCGGGCGCTGGCCGCGGCGCTCGCCGGAGCGCTACAAGAAGGCGATCCCGCCCGCGATCGTCGCGGTCGTCGGGTTGGCTCTCATGCTCGCCCTCCCGGACCTGCCCAACCTCGGACTGGTCATCTTCCTCGGTGGGCTGGCGGGGGCGATCATCACGGCGTTCCTCGCGGGGCTGGGCGACTGAGGTGCTGCTCGAGTTCGAGGCCGAAGTCATCCAGTGGCGCGGTCCGGCGCCCTACTACTTCGTCCCCGTCCCGGAGCCGCTGTGCGAGGACCTCCGCGTCGCGGCCCGCGACGTCAGCTACGGCTGGGGCGTCATCCCGGTGACGGTCCGGATCGGCGGTACGTCCTGGACGACGTCGCTCTTCCCCAAGGACGGCGGCTACCTCGTCCCGCTCAAGGACCGGGTCCGGACCGCTGAGGACATCGCGCAGGACGACGTCGTCGAGGTGGTCCTCACCGTCTAGGGCGACGGGGTATGCGAGTCCGCCGGACTCGCATACCCCCACCGTGGTCAGCGCTGGACGAGCACCGCCACCGTCCGCGCCGGGACCGTCGCCGTGCCGGTGGCCGCATCCCACGTGGTGCCCTTGACGACCGGGTCGCTGCCGGACGCCTGCACGGGAGAGAGGGCGAGCGCGGAGCCGGCCAGCGCCGGAACCTTCTGGGTCACCGCGGTGGGCGAGGCGTTGACGACGACCAGGACGCCCGTAAGAGCCGGGTCGACGTTCGGCCCCACCGTGTCGTCGATCCGCATGACGACGACTCCCGGATGCGCGTCCGGTGTCCCGGACACCGGGAAGCCCACCTTGGCGTTGATGAGGTCGGCCGACCCCAACCGGAACAGCGGCGTGGAGAACCGCAGCCTCAGCAGGTCCTGAGCTGCCGCCGAAGCGGTCGCGACGTCCGTCGCCGACGGCTTCAGCGCGGCGTTGCCGAGCAGGCCCTTCTGGTACGGCAGGTCGCCGCCCGGCGGCAGCCCGTGCCCGAACCCGTTGTCCACCCCGGTCCAGTCGAGCCGGTTGAACCAGTCGCCGCCGTTGTAGGAGTCGCGCGCCAGGCTCTTGCTGCGCAGCAGGTCGGCGCCCGCGTGCCAGAACGACGGCGTCTGCGCGAGGGCCGTCGTCGACAGCGAGAGCGTGTTCATCCGGACGCGGTCGGCCATCGAGGTCGCCACCGGCAGCTTGTAGGTCAGCGCGTCGAACAGGGTCTCGTTGTCGTGGGCGTCGACGTAGGTGATGACCTCGTCCGGCTGGTCCGCGTATCCCGCCGGCTGGCCCTTGTAGTCCACGCCCGCTCCGGTGACCGGCTGGCCGGTGACCTGCGAACGGAACTGGTACGCCTTGAGGTTGCCGGCGAGGCCCAGCTGCAGGAGGTCGGTGTCGAGCTTCAGCGACGCCGCCGGGTCGTAGCCGTCGAAGGTCACGCCGTTGGAGTCGGTGCCCTCGCCCGTCCCGAAGCCCTGCCGCCGCGGGTCGTCGAACGGGCCGCCACCGCGGACCGCATCACGGAGCCGGTCGGAGAAGGTGCCGATGCCGGTGCCGCCGAGCTGTCCCTGCGTGGCCTGCAGGAACAGGGCGTTGTCGGCGACCTCGCCGAAGTTCCAGCCCTCGCCGTAGAGGTAGACCGACTTCCCGTCGACCCCGTCCCGCCGCACCGTCAGCGCGTCGAGCGCGGACCGGACGGCGAGCATCGTGTCGCGCGAGTGGTGCCCCATGAGGTCGAAGCGGAAACCGTCGACGTGGTAGTTCTTCGCCCACGACACGACCGAGTCGACCATGAGCTTCTGCGCCATCGCGTGCTCGGTGGCGATGTTCTGGCAGCACGTCGAGGTGTAGACGGCACCCTTCGCGTCGAGCCGGTGGTAGTAGCCGGGGACCACGCGGTCGAGGACCGACTGCGGAGCCTGTCCCGACGCCGAGGTGTGGTTGAACACCTGGTCGAGGACCACCCGCAGGCCGTCACGGTGGAGGCCACCGACCATCGTCCGGAACTCCTCGACTCGGCGGCCGCCGTCGGCCGCCGCGTTCGACGAGGCGTACGAGCCCTCTGGAACGCTCCAGTGCAGCGGGTCGTAGCCCCAGTTGTAGGCGTCGGTGTCGGCGACGGCCTGGACACAGGCGCGCTGCTGGTCGCTGTCCGGCGGGAACGACGCGAGGTTGCAGGCGGGGGTCTTCTGCTGGGTACGGTCCTCGGGGATCGACGTGATGTCGAAGGTCGGCAGCAGGTGCACGGTGTTGAGGCCGGCCGCGGCCAGGGCCTTGAGGTGCTTCGTGCCGTCGCCGTCGTCGGCGAACGCGAGGTAGGACCCGCGGTGCGCCGCCGGGACGGTCGCGTCGTCCATCGAGAAGTCGCGAACGTGCAGCTCGTAGATGGTGGAGTCGACGCGCTGCTTCAGCGGCGGGCTCGGGTTGGTCACCCAGATCGACGGCATGTATGCGGCGTCGTCCAGGCTGATGGCCACCGACCGGGTCGAGTTGAGGGTCAGGGCGACCGACGCGGGGTCGGTCACCAGGTTCGTCTCGATCTTGCGGGTGGTCGGCGCATACACGACGACCTCGTAGAGGTACCGCGCGCCGCGAGCTGAGGCATCGGTGGTGACGTCCCAGGCGCCGGTGCGCCCGTCCCGGTTCATCGTCGTGCGTTTCGCCGTGGCCGGGTCGGAGTCCGGTGTGCCGGCCGGCCAGGTCAGCAGGGTGACCTTCTGCGCGGTGGGAGCCCAGACCCGGAAGGTGGGCCGGTTCGACGACGCCAGGGCCCCGTACTTCTCCTTCGCGGCCGGACCGGCGTAAAGGTCGTCGAGGACGAGTGGGAGCTGCACCCCCGTCGCGTCGAGGAGCGATCCGGTGGTGTCGTACATCGCCACCGCGACCTGCCCGCGCAGGATGTCGTCCGCCTGCTTGGCGGTCTTCGAGTCCAGCCGAAGCGCCAGGTAGCCCTTCAGCTCGGGATGGGCGGCGACGACGGCTTCCGGTAGCCCGGCGGCGTCACGGGTGAGCTCGGCGGAGGAGCCGCCGAGGGTCTCGGCGTCGACCGCGAGGTTCGCCGTCGGCGACCAGTGGAGCCGCCACCGGAGCAGCGCGGGGTCCGTCCCGGCGGGGATGGCCGTGGCCGGCCATGCGATTAGGTCTTGGCTGACCCAGATGGCCTTCTGCTGGGCGAGGTCGGGCGCGGACCCGGCTGCGGACAGCTTCGTCGTGGCGACGTGTGTCGCGAGGACGTAGCTGATGGTCAGGACGGTCCCGTCCTTCGGCACCGACACCGCCATGTTGTCCCCGTTCGGAGTGCCGCCGGCCCCGTAGTTCTCGTCCCAGCCGAGGCCGTGCGCGACCTTGAACTCGAAGTTGCCCGCGGACAGGATGCCGGACCACGTGAACGTGCCGTCGCCATCCGGGTCCTGCAACCACGGGCGCATACAGGACGGGTCCCAGTCGCCGCCGCAGCCGAGCTCGCTCTGGTAGCTGCCCGGCGCCGTGATGATCGGGCCCTGGGCGCTCGAGGTGACGTAGTGCGTGCCGTGGTCGTAGTAGAACGAGACCGGTGTGCCCGGCGCGGTGTAGGGGATGTTGGGACCGTTGGACACTCCGCCGGCGCCGTAGTTCTCGTCCCAGCTCTTGTTGATCGCGGCCTTGTACTCGTAGTTCGCCGGCGGGATGGAGGGGTAGGTCCCCTTCCAGATCTGGTCCTTGGGGTCGAGGGCCAGCTGGGCCTGCGCGCAGTCCGGCTGCCAGTCGCCCGAGCAGCCCATCTCACTGTTGTGGCTGCCGGGGACGGACACGTTGGCCGGCTGGGTGACGGGGCCGACTCCCCCGCCACCGCCGCCCGCCGGCACGGGGTCCCCGACCACGGCGTACGACGAGGTCGCCGACAGGTTCCCGTTGGCGTCCTTGAGGACGGCGCGGTACTCGACGAGGGTGCCCTTGGCGATGCCGGTGACGTCCTGGAACACCCGGAAGGGAGCGTTGTCGTCGGTGCCGATCTTCTGCCAGTCGGCCGTGCCAACCGGGCGGTAGGCGAAGCTCACCTGGGCGAACCCACTGCCCGGGGTCGCGGCGCCGATCTCCGCGCGACCGCCGACGGTGCCGCCCGGTGCGGGAGTCGTGAGGAAGACGGGCGGCGCGCTCTTGCTCTTCGCGACGGCGCCGTTGGCCTTGAACACCTGCACCGAGAGCGGCGGGACGGTGACCGTCACCCGCGCGTCCTTGCCGGACTTGAGGTTGGCGCCGGTGCCGTAGATGGCCTTGAACGTCATGTTGTCGCTGTAGGTGGAGAACGTCGCCGACTGCTCCGTGGACGCGTTGTTCGCGACGACGAGGTACTCGACCTGGTCCTTGGCGTCGATTCGGCTGAACGCGTAGATGCCGGCCTGGTCCGACGCATACCGGTGGACCTGTGCGCCGTTCGAGAGGGCCGGGTTGGCGGCACGCAGCTTGGAGAGTCCCGAGATCTGTTGGTACAGCTCGGCGTTCGTGTCGTAGTGCGCGGCCGTGCCGATGGTGCCACCGGTCACGAGCGGGTCGTCGACGTAGTTCGGCGTCTGGGTGGCGAACATGTCCTGGCGGGACGCCTGGTCGGTGTTCTCGTTCGCCCCGTTGCCGCCGGTGAAGCCCTGCTCGTCGCCGTAGTAGGTGATCGGCTGGCCCCGGGTGAGGTACATGAGGTCGTTGGCGAGGCGTACGCGGTTCTCGAGGTCCTGACCGGAGTAGCCCGCCTTGGTGAGCATCATGCCGATGCGGCCGATGTCGTGGTTGCCGAGGAACGTCGGCAGCTCGTACGCGTTGGAGTCCGTGTCGGTGTAGTAGTCGTCACCGGCGTAGAAGTTGCGCACGTTGGTCGTGGGTTTGGAGGACGCGAATCCCAGCGCGGTGCCTTGGAACCCGAAGTCCAAGGTCGCCGGCAGCTTGCCGGTCGTCGTGTACTGCGACATGTAGGCCGGGTTGCCGTCGAAGACCTCGCCGAACATGAAGAAGTTGGGCTTCCCCACGGCCTTGGCATGGTTGAGGATCGTCGGCCCGAACCCTTGCCAGAAGGCCATGTTCACGTGCTTGACGGTGTCGATCCGGAAACCGTCGACCCCGAAGTCGACCCAGGACTTGTAGATGTCCTCCATGCCGGTGAGGACCTCAGGGCGCTCGGTGAAGAGGTCGTCCAGGCCGAAGAAGTCGCCGTAGTTGCTGTTCTCGCCCTCGAACGTGCTGTCACCGCGGTTGTGGTACATCGTGCGGTCGTTGAGCCACGCCGGGGACTTCGCGGTGGCGTCGGCGGGGGTGGGGAAGACCGGCGTGTAGGGGAACGACTGGAGGTTCAGCGGGGGGAACGCGGAGGTGTCCGCGATCGGGGCGTCGTCGAAGGCGTTGCCGTTGGCGTCCTTGTACGGCTGGTCCGCCTTGCTGATGTAGGTGTACTGGTTCTGCTGGTAGCTGATGACGTCAGCGGTGTGGTTGGTGATGATGTCGAAGAAGACCTTCATCCCCTTGGCGTGGGCCGCGGCGATGAGGCCCTTCATGTCGTCGTTCGTGCCGAGGTGCGGGTCGATCTGGGTGAAGTCGGTGATCCAGTAGCCGTGGTAGCCGGCGCCGGCGTTGTCGCCGCTGCCCTGGACCGGCTTGTTCTTGAACGACGGGGTCAGCCAGATCGAGGTGGTGCCGAGGCCCTTGATGTAGTCGAGCTTGTCGACCACGCCCTTGAGGTCGCCACCGTGGTAGAACGCCATCTTCGTCGGGTCGAGCCCGGTCTGGAGCGGGCCGCCGGTGAGGCCGCCCTGGTCGTTGCCGGTGTTGCCGTTGGCGAACCGGTCGGCCATGAGGAAGTAGAAGCGTTCGTTGGTCAGGCCGTTGCGCAGGCTGTCGCCGGCGATCGCCTTGTCCGCTGCCGTCGCTGCGGAGCCCGGCAGGTCGGTCGGCGCGATGCCCACCTTGTGCGTGGTGTCGTCGTACGAGAACCGCAGCGTCGCGGGCGCCGCCAGGCGGAAGGTGATGTTCGCGCTGCCGCCGTCCTTGCCGTAGGCCTCGGCCCAGTCGTGGTTGATGGCGACCTTGACGTTCCACTCGCCCTGCGGAACGGCCAGGTCCTTGGTGAAGGTGGTCGTCCCGGGCTGCTGCACGAGGTCGGTCGCGCGGCAGTCGGGCTGCCAGTCACCGGGACACCCGGCCTCGCTCTGGAGGTCGCCGACGAGCGTGGCCGTGCGTTCGGCCGCGTGGGCAGTCGGGGCGAGCGCGACGGGGACCAGCGCGGCCACCCCGAGGACGAGTCCGGTGATGGCAGCAGTGAGGCGACGGGACACGACGGCGGCTCCTTCGACGCGGCGGGCGCCGGCCCTGGATCCGCCGCCCGGGGACACGGTAGGACGCCGAGAGGCCTCGAGGGCCCTTCCGTTTTGCAAATTTTCTGCAAAGCCGTCAGCGGCACCGCGGCCGGCCGGTTATGCGCTGCTGATCCGGTACATGATGAACTCGGTGCCGTTGCCCAGGGTGACGTCGAGGTCGCCACCGCTGGTCTGGTGCACGACCGCCTCGACGAAGTCGCCGGCGGACAGTCGCTCGACCGTCGACAGGATGTGCGTGACCGGCCACCCCGAGTTGGGCTTGATCTCCTGGGAGGCCAGGATCTCCTGGCCGTTCCGGCGGATCTTCAGGCGTCGGTTCCCCGTGAGGTTGAACTCCCATTTGACCGACGCCTGGATGACGTAGATCCCGTCGAGGGGAACCGTGAACCGCGAGTCGCCCGCGACGTTCTCGGAATGCATGCCGACGGTGTCGAAGGTGTCGTTGTTGTAGATGGCCGGCGTATCGACACCGTCGGGGATCGTCTGGTCGTCGTCGGAACGTCCCGACCGGACCGCCGGCAGCGGGGCCATCTTGGCCACGGTCACGACGCCGTCCGCCAGGGCTGGGTCGGGATATCTCCCGGTCAGGTCCCCGCCGGCCGGGCCCGAGGGTATGCGCGGCGGCGGGCCGTCCTGGTCGCCGCCGGCTCGAACCGTCCGCAGGACCGAGGTGTAGATGGCACCCACCGCCGCCCCGACGGCGGAGGCATCGTGCACGTCGGCGAGCTCGGCCACCAGGCTCTCGTTGCCGAGCAGCGCGATGACGATGTCCTTGGCGATCTCTTCCTCAGCGTCCATGTCCCTCGACCTCCTGGCCGTCACGCACTCCGGGGGCGCCTCGAGTGGGGCACCCGGTTTCGCCCCCCGACGGGAACGGACACGAGGGTCAGTCGTCGTCGTCCGACCGCCACACCACCAGAGCGTTCTTCTGTGTCACCACGGCCACGTCCTCCACCGGGGTTGCGACTCCCTCGGGTCCGTTGCCGAAGCCGGTGGTCTCCTCGTGCTCCCCGGTCAGCTTGACCAACAGCTGCCGTCGAACGCCGCCCACCCTCGTCGACACCGCCGCCTGCTGCGGGATCTCGACATGGACCAGGTGGTGCTCGAGGTCCTTGTCGGACACACCGGGCCGGCGCGTCACCTGTCGCACCTCGACCCGGGCCGGCTGGACGAACGAGTCGTCCCATTCCACGATCCACAGGTACGTCGCCACACCACTCATGCCGTGCCTTCTCTCGGGCCGTGGGCTGCCGGCCGACGCCTGGCCGTCACGGCATCGTCCCACCACAGGCAACGCGGTGGGTGGGACGACGACGGCCGATGGAGCAAGATCACCGACCGAGGGGATGTGGCGACGTTGCGACGTTGCGACGATCTCCGAATAGGCGTCAGCCCTTGATGGACCCCGTGCGTGGCGGGTCCAATGTCGCGATGCACGTCACCGCGCGGTCGCCCTGGGTCCACGTCTCGGCGGTGGGGTAAAGCGCTGCCAGCTGCACGGATTCGTCGGAGGAGTCGATATTCGTGTAGCCGTCCAAGACCGGGCCGCACTTCTCGGTGTAGGCGTCGACCGCGGTGTCGCCGGGAAAGTCGCCCTCGGGCATGGTCAGGACGCTGAAGACCTCGCCGGCGTGGGGTTCGTCGCACGCGACGGTCCGCAACGTCATCACGACGCCGCTGTCGGGAATCTCCTTGAGGCAGTCCCCCGCCTTGACCTCAGTCGCCGTGACGGTGCCCTTGAAGACGGTCAGGTACACCACGGTGCCGCCGCCGATCGCGAGAACGAGGAGCACTCCGAGCACGATGACGACGACCTTTTTCGAGTTCGAGGTCGGCGGTGGCGGAGGTCGATCCTGCTGCCACGGTGGCGGCGGCGGCGGAACCTGGTTGGACGCCGGCTCCTCCGATGGCGAGGGTTGCGGCTCGTCAGCCGACGGAGGACCAGGCGGAATGGCCATGCCCAGGATTCTATGGCGGCGACGTCGAACAGCCTCGGCTCGATCGACGTGGCCGGCCACTGGCGAAAGATCTTCGATCAGAGAGCGAGCACTACGACACGTCGCGCAGCTTGCCGCTCTTGGAGAGGTTCGGGTCGGTGCACGACGACAGGTCGAAACAGCACGGCCGCCGCTTCCCGTTGTCCATCTTCGAGATGCTCACCTCGACCCGACGTTGCCGTGTCTCAGGGTTGCTCGTCGCCTGCACCCAACGCACCCACTCCCACCGGGCCATCGGCGTGATGTCCTCCCACACCGCACGGATCTTCGCGGGTGCCTCGGCCAAGGCGGCCGCGAGGTCGTCAGGCACGTCTGGCTCGGGCCAGTCCCGCGACACCTCCAGGGTGAGCTCGGCGGTGTCACCCGGACCGACGTCGGCGGCCCGCTGGAGGGCGTCGTCGACGCGGATCCAGTGGCCACCGCGGCCGTCCGGCTCGACGACGGTCTCGAAGTCGTGCACTCCGAGTGAGGTGCGCACGGCCACCTGCCCGCGCGAGGGGAGCCGCTCGCTGGCCTGCTTCGGCAGGCGCACGAGGGTCGTGTCGTCGATCGTGGACAGGTCGGCCGAGAAGCTGATCGGCGCCGGGTCGGTAGATCGGGCCGGCATGACTACCTCCGTGTAGGTCTCGGCTCTCGGCCCGGGCAGTGATCCTGCCCGGGCCGTCACATGCTGATTCCAGCCTACGGCGGCCTCGATCAGCGCACCTTGAGGGCGTAGCCGACCAGTGCGGTGGCATGGCCGTGACCGAGGCCGTAGTCCCGCTTGAGCCACGCGACCAGCTCGCTGTGGCGTTGGAGTGTGGTGTTGGAGTTGATCAGGTCGATCCAGGAGGCGATCGGTTGTCCGTACTTCTTCTCGATCGAGGGGAAGTAGGCGGCCTCCGGGTGTGGTGCAGTCATCTCGGCTCCTCAGATTTTCTAGGTTGTTCGGTCAGTCGGTGACGACGCGGTAGCGCACGCTCAGCACGCCGGTGGGGAAGACCTCGCTGGTGACGACGGCCAGCGGGATCTGAGGGCCGTCCTCGCGGAAGAGACGCTGTCCGCGGCCGACCACGATCGGGTGGATGAACAGGTGCACCTCGTCGGCGAGGCCGGCGTCCAGGAGGGTGCGCGACAGCCGGATGCTGCCGTTGACGAGGATCGCGGACCCTGGCTGCTCCTTGAGCCGACGCACCCGGTCGACGACGTCGCCGTCGATGACCGTCGTCCGGGCCCAGGTCGGTTCGGTGACGGTCGACGAGACGAGTACCTTGGCCGGCCGGTTGACCTCGGCGGCGACCGGGTCGTCCGCCGGCGCGTTCGCGAAGGACTGGGCGAAGACCTGGTAGGTGATCCGCCCGAGCAGCATCGTGTCGCACTCGCTGTTGACCTGCTTGAGGGTCCGGAACATGTTCTCGTCGGCGTACGGGAAGTGCCACTGCTCCGGCGCCTCGACCACGCCGTCGAGCGACGCGTACTGGGCGATGATGAGCTTGCGCATACTGACTCCTTGTGGTGTGGCGGCTCGCTGCTCGACCCGCCTCACCTCCTGCAGCGAACGACCCGGCCACGGATCGACATGCGCCCCGAACTTTTCTCGGCGACATTGAAGGAGCGGTGCTGGTGCGGTACCTGATGACGTTGAACGGCGGCGGCCCGGTGCCCGACCAGCAGCTGTTCGCCGACATGGCGGTCTTCGTCGAGGAGCTGACCAGGGCCGGGGTTCTGTTGGCCACCGGAGGTCTCGAACCGCTCGGCACGCACATCTCCGCATCCGGAGGCCAGGCGACGATGATCGACGGCCCGTATGCGGAGGCCAAGGAGACCATCGTCAGCTTTGCCCTGATCGACGTGCGTTCCGACGACGAGGCGCGGGAGCTGGCCCGGCGCTTCTTCGCGGTGATCAAGGAGGGTGAGGGGGACATCCGTCGGGTCTACGGACCAGAAGGGTGACCGTGTCGCCACGAGACCCGCGGGCCGTCGTGGAGGCGGTGTGGCGACTCGAGTCGGGGCGGATCGTGGCCGGTGTGGCCCGACTGGTCCGCGACGTCGGCCTGGCCGAGGACCTGGCCCAGGACGCCCTCGTCGCCGCCTTGGACGAGTGGCCCCGGCGTGGCGTGCCACCGAACCCCGGAGCGTGGCTGATGCTGACCGCGCGGCACCGCGCCATCGACCGGCTGCGGCGCGACGACCGGCTGGCCGACAACCTTCGCCTCATCGGTCAGGACCTGCGCACGCGGGTGAGCGACGACGTATTCGCGGACGTCGACGAGGTCCTGACCGACGGCGTCGACGACGACATGCTCCGCCTGATCTTCACCGCCTGTCACCCAGCGCTGACCACCGAGTCGCAGGTCGCCCTCACCTTGCGGGTGCTCGGCGGCCTGAGCACCGAGGAGATCGCCCGTGCCTACCTCGTCGGCGAGGCCACCGTGGCCCAACGGATCAGCCGCGCCAAACGCACGCTGACCGAACGCCGGATCGGCTTCGAGGTGCCGCCCGCCGCGGAGCAGGAGCAGCGGCTCGCTGCCGTGCTACGGGTGGTCTACCTGATCTACAACGAGGGTTACACCGCCACCCGCGGCGAGAACTGGAGCCGCCCCGAGCTCTGCTACGAGGCGCTTCGACTCGGCCGGATGCTGGCGGGGTGGGCGTCGAACGAACCAGAGGTCCACGGGCTCGTCGCCCTCATGGAGATCCAGTCCTCCCGGCTGACCGCCCGAGTGGGGCCCGACGGCGCACCGATCGCGCTTCTCGACCAGGACCGGACCCAGTGGGATCCGCTGCTCATCCGTCGCGGGTTCCGAGCACTACTGCGAGCTCGCGACCTGGACGGGAGAGGGCCTTATGTCCTTCAAGCGGCGATCGCCGCTTGCCACGCCCAAGCCCGGCGGCCGGGCGACACCGACTGGGTGCAGATCGTGGCGCTGTACGACCAGCTCGCCCTCCTGACACCTGGTCCCGTCGTCCATCTCAACCGGGCCGTGGCGGTCAGCTTCGTCGACGGCCCGGCGGCCGGGCTGCAGGTCGTCGACGACATCACCGGGCTCGACGGCTACCACCCACTGCACTCCGTCCGGGCCGACCTGCTGACCCGGCTGGGCCGTCTGGACGAGGCGCGGGAGCAGCTGCAACGGGCCGCCGCCCTGACGCGCAACGCCCAGGAGCAGGAGGCCCTGCTCGCGCGCCAGTCCGACCTCTGACCCCCTCGCCGCGTCCGGGATGACGCGCTCCTCAGACGTAGGTCAGCGGCCGCGCGAACCTGTCTGATCGGTGAGGTTCCAGAACGACTCGTGCCCGAGTTATCGTGTGGCCGCACGACACTCTTTCCCACCTAGACCCCGTGGGCAGGACCTCCGATGACCTCAGACGCCCTCATCCGACTGCTGCACCTGCGTGACGATCGCTCCGCCGGCAACGGACATGTCGACCTCGCCGAGCCGACCGCGGACCCCGATCCAGAAGTCGCCCAGCTGCGGGCCGCACTGGTCAGCAACCGTCGAATCAGCGTGGCCGTGGGCATCGTGATGCGCGACCAGAACGTCGACGAGGACCAGGCCTTCGCCTACCTGCGGCGCACCAGCCAGGACAGCAACCGCAAGCTGCGCGACGTCGCTGAGGACGTCATCCGTGACCGCCGGTTCCCGCCCGACAGGAGGCGAGCCGAGAGGCTCCATTCCTGAACCCCTCGGCTCTCGACCAGACGGGGCCGGCCGCTCCCCAACTGACCTGCCGTCAGTGTAGTTACGTGGCGACTGGCCAACCTCGGTGTGACCTCATGGCCGCCCGGGCGCGGCCGAGGTTGAGGAAACCCGGATCTGAGGCCGCTGCCGGCTGGCATGCTTCGCGTCAGGTCGCGGATGGCAAACCGCCCGGACGGGGGCGTGGGCTGGGCAGTCGCCGGCCGATTGCGTGCTGGTCGGGGCTGAGTAGAAGGGCGTTGTCGTGAGTGGCAGTGTGGCGCGGCCCGGCTGGTCGCGGAGATCGTTCATCCAGGCGTCTGCCGCCCTGGCCGCTGCCGGGGTCGTCGCCCCGGCATTGGCCTCGTGCACGACCGACCCCGCGACCGCCGCCACCACCACTGGGCCACCAGGTCCGTCGACCGGGGTGTTCGCCGAGCTGGACGCAAAGATCACGGCGGGGATGACGGCGCACGCAGTGCCCGGGGTGGCGGTCGCGGTCTGGTACCAGGGCAAGGAGTACCTGAAGGGGTACGGGGTGACCAGTCTGGCCGACCCTCAGCCGGTGACGGCCGACACCGCGTTCCGGATCGCGTCGACGACGAAGACCTTTACGGGAACGGCGATGATGCGGCTGGTCGAGGCCGGCAAGGTGAACCTGGACGCCACGGTGCGCACCTACCTGCCGACCTTCGCCACGTCTGATCCGGCGGTGGCTCAGAAGGTCACCGTCCGGCAGCTGCTGAACCACACTGCCGGTTGGCTCGGCGAGTACCTCCAGGACTTCGGGCGGGGGGATGACGCACTGGCGCAGTTCACGGCGGGGGTGGCCCGGCTCCCCCAGCTGACAGCGCCCGGGAGCACGACGTTCTACCAGAACTCCGGGATGGCCGTGGCCGGCCGCGTGGTCGAGGTAGTGCACGGCAGCACGTACGAGCAGAGCGTGCAGGACCTCGTCCTCGACCCGTTGGGACTGACTCGCACTCGCTTCTTCACCGATCAGCTGGTCGGCTACCCGTTGGCGGCGTCCCACTCGGTCGTCGACGGGAAGGCCCTGTTGGACACCAGCTTCTGGTACCTACCCCGAAGCCTCAACCCCACCGGGGGGTTGATGTCGACCGCGCGAGACCAGCTGCGGTTCGCCCGTTTTCACCTCGGCCTGATCCAGGGAGAGGACGGCAAGCCCGTCCTGTCGCCGGCCTCCCTGGCGGCGATGAGGAGCCCTGTGGGGCCCGCCGCGACACTGCTGATGGAGTTGAAGGGTTTCGGCGTCACGTGGATGCTGCGGCCGACCGCCGAGGGGGTCGACATCGTCGAGCACGGAGGGGACTGGGCCGGCCAACACAGCCGGTTGCTCATGGTGCCCGGGAAGGACTTCGCGATCACGCTTCTGACCAACAGCGACGGCGGGCGGGCCATGGGCACCGAGCTGTTCAGCAACGACGGGATGTTGACCGCCTTCACCGGGCTGCACAACCCACCGGCGGTGCCGCAGGTCCGCAGCCCCGAGCAGCTCGCCCCCTTCACGGGCAGCTACACCTCACAAGTGGTCGTCTTCGACGGGTCCACGATCGAGGACACCGTGCGCTTCGGGCCCTATCAAGGTCGGCTGCGCACCCTGAACCCCGACGGGACACCGGAGGACGCGTCCACCCTCGCGTTCTACCGGGACAACTACGTCGTCCCGGTGGACGACAAGGGCACGCTCGCCGACGGTCGCTCCGACTTCATCGTCGCCCCGGACGGCAGCGTCCAGTGGTATCGCCGGGGTGGCCGGATGTACCGCAAGAGCGCATAAGCAGGAGCCAGCCTCACGCCACCGCTCCCCTAGGGTGGGGGCGCATGAGCACGTCGCCCGACCTGCTCGCCCTCGCCCTTCCGCGTCTGGCCCGGCATCGGCTGCACCCGGTCGCCCCGGTGGGGACGGGGATGGCCGAGGTGGCCGCGGGGATGGCGGGCGTGCACGCCCAGGTGCTCTCGGCGGCGGAGACGTCGCTGGCGATCCGCGTCGAGGGCGCCACCCGGGCGGACGTGCGAACGGCTCTGTGGGAGGAGCGGTCGCTGGTCAAGACCTTCGGTCCGCGTGGCACGGTTCACCTGCTGCCCACAGCCGACCTGCCGTACTGGACCGCAGCGTTGAGCTCGATCCCGTGGCACAGCCCCCACGCCCAGGACGTGCGGATGGACGACGGCCAGACCGACCTGGTGGTCGCCGCCATCGACGACGCCCTCGCCGACTCCGAGCTCACCGTCGACGAGCTGACCGAGGCGGTCGTAGACCGGGTCGGCGCATGGGCCGGCGAGCGGGTGATGCCCGCCTTCCAGGACCAGTGGCCACGTTGGCGGCAGGCCACCGCCGTGGCGGCGCACCGCGGCGTGCTGTGCTTCGGGCCCGATCGCCGCCGACGTGTCACCTACACCAACCCTCGCCGGTGGGTGGCCGCCGTCGAGCCGGTGAAGGCCGACGACGCCGCGCGTTGGCTCGCCGGTGAGTGGCTCGCCGCCTACGGCCCCGGCGGCGCCGAGGAGCTGGCCCGCTGGTCGGGAGCACCCACGTCGTGGGCGACGAAGGCCCTCGACGGTGCTCGCCGAGGTGAGGTTCCGGAAGTTGCCGACCGACCGCCCACTGCGCTGTTGCTGCCGTACTTCGACGCCTACGTGGTGGGCTTCCGGCCTCGACCTCTGCTCTTCCCCGGCCCGGCCTGGGACCGAGCGCTGACGCCGAGTGGACAGGCCGGCAACTACCCGGTCCTCCTGGTCGACGGCGTCGTGGCGGGCGTGTGGCACTCCCGGCGGGTCGGCTCGACGGTGCAGGTGACGGTCGAGTCGCTGCGCGACCTCACCGCCGACGAGCTCACCGCCGTCGAACAGCGGGTCCTGCGGCTCGGTCAGGTGCTCGAGGCGCGGCCCACCCTGACCTTCGGCCCCGTCACCGTGGGTGGGCACGCCTGAGCACGGGAGCGTGCACACCAGGTGAACCACGAACCGGTCAACGAGCTCGGGCCACCCGGCCTTCGTCCCACACCGGCTCGGTCGACTCGTAGACGCGCCCGTCCGCGCCGAACACGAGGTAGCGGTCGAACTCCCGGGCGAACCAGCGGTCGTGGGTCACCGCGACGACGGTCCCCTCGAAGGCGTCGAGACCTTCCTCCAACGCCTCGGCGGAGTCGAGGTCCAGGTTGTCGGTCGGCTCGTCGAGCAGCAGCAGGGTGGCGCCGGACAGCTCGAGCAGCAGGATCTGGAACCGCGCCTGCTGACCGCCCGAGAGCGACTCGAAGGTCTGCTCCGACGCGCGGGCCAGCTCGTAGCGGTCGAGCGCCCGCGCCGCCTCCTCGCGCGGCTTGCCGGGTCGGTGCTCGTCGCCGCGGTGCAGGACCTCGAGCAGCGTGCGCCCGAGCAGCCCCGGGTGCTCGTGGGTCTGTGCGAACCATCCGGGCCGCACGCGCGAGCCGAGCCGGGCGACGCCGGTATGCGCCACCGGTGCCGCGACCACGTCGCCCACCGGCTCGTGCTCACGATCGGGGTCCGACCCACCCGCCGCGAGCAGCCGCAGGAAGTGCGACTTGCCGGACCCGTTCGAGCCGAGCACCGCCACCCGCTCGCCGTACCAGACCTCGAGGTCGAACGGCTGCATCAGTCCCCCACCGGTGGGAACGACGTTACCGGCGGGAGGTGCCCCCACAGACAGCTCGAGCGCCGTGCAGACCACCGCCCGCTTCGCCGTACGGCCGCCGGCCAGCCGCATACGAACGTTCTGGCGGACCGGCACCGCCTCGGGCGGGCCGGCGTCCAGGAACCGCTGCAGGCGGGTGACCGCCGCCTGGAGGCGGGACGCCATGTCCGCGTTGTAGGCGGCCTTCTGCCGGTACATCACGACCAGCGCCTTGAGCTTGGCGTGCTCCTCGTCCCACCGCTTGCGCAGCTCCTCGAGGCGGTCGTTGCGGTCCCGTCGGGCCTGCGCGTAGGTCGTGAACCGGCCCGGGTGCACCCAGATCGTGGCCCCCGCGGCGCCCGGCTCGAGGGTGGCGATCCTGGTGGCGACGCGGTTCAGCAGCTCGCGGTCGTGCGAGACGAAGAGGACGGTCTTGGGCGAGGCCACGAGCTGGTCCTCGAGCCAGCGCTTGGCGGGGACGTCGAGGTAGTTGTCCGGCTCGTCGAGGAGCAGGACGTCCTCGGGTCCGCGGAGCAGCGCCTCGAGGACGAGCCGTTTCTGCTCGCCCCCGGACAGGGTGGTCACCTGCCGCCACTGCACCTTCTCGAAGGGGATCCCGATGGCGGCGACGGTGCAGGTGTCCCAGAGGGTCTCGTACTCGTAGCCGCCGGCGTCGCCCCAGTCGACGAGTGCCTGGGCGTAGGCCAGCTGGACGGCCTCGGTGTCGTGCTCCATCATCAGCAGCTCGGTGCCGTCGACCTCCGCCGCGGCCTTGCGGACCTTGGCCGGGGCGACCGTGAGCAGCAGGTCGCGCACGGTCGAGTCGTCGCGGAGCTGACCGACGAACTGGCGCATGACGCCGAGTCCGCCACTTCGCGTGACGGCACCCTCGTCAGCCACCAGGTCGCCGGAGATGATCCGGGTCAGCGTGGTCTTTCCGGTGCCGTTGGGGCCGATCAGCGCGATCTTGGCGCCCTCCCCGACCCGCAGCGAGACGTCGCGCAGCAGCGGCCGCCCGTCGGGCAGCGAGAAGGACACTCCCGCGATGTCGACGTGTCCCACGGTCCGCAGTGTGGCAAACCCCGGACGCCAGGTCACCCGGGTTTCGCCTCATCCGGATGCGTGGGCGGCCACCGTGCGGTACCAGAGGTCGGCGAGATGGTCCGCGTACCGGCTCGGGGTGAAGCCCCGGCGCTGCAGCAGGTGGAAGTACTCCCAGGAGTTCGTCGACCACACGAGGTCGGCGACCGCGTCGTCGTCGAGGTCGGTGCGGACCTCGCCGGTCGCGCGCAGGTCGGCCGCGAGCCGCCGCATGTTGGCCGCCCGCCGCTCGTCGATGTGCCGGAACGCCTCGGCGCAGGCTGCATCCTCCTCACCGGCGAACGCCAGCGCGCGCAGCAGCGGAGCGATCTCGGGCTGCAGACGGCCCATCGCGTCGGCGTAGCCCCGCAGCTTCGCCTGGAGCCCGGATGTCGAGACCATCTGCGCGACGTACGCGCGCTGCGCGGCCGGGATCGGCCCCTGGCCCTCCCCCAGGATGTCGTCGACCACGGCGAGCACCAGCTGCGGCTTGCGGCCGACGCTCGTGTAGAGCGTGTCGACCGACACCCCGGCCCGGCGAGCGACCTCGGTGACCGTCGTCCGCGCATACCCCTTGTCGCGCAGCATGGTTCGGGCGGCCGAGACGATCCGCGAGCGGGTGCGGGCGGCGCCTTCGGCTCGGCGCGGCGAGCGGTATGCGCGGGGCTTGACGTCCTCTGGCACGGCTCCTACTCTACAACTATTCACCGGAAGTTGTTTCGGATGAATTGAGGAGAGACGATGACCACCGCCCCTGTCGCACCCACCCGCTCCGTCGTCCACCGTCCGGCCGGCACCGGCCCGGCCACCTGGGCGATGGGGTCACTGTTCGAGCACCTGGTGTCGGCCGACGAATCCGGCGGCCTCGGCGTCTCGCTGGTGACCCAGCCGCCGGGCATCGCGACGCCGCTGCACCGGCACGCCCACGAGGACGAGGCGTTCTTCCTCCTCGACGGGACGATGACCTATCGGGCGGGGGACGAGGTCTTCCAGCTCGCCGCGGGCGACTTCATCTGGCTGCCACGCGGGCTTCCGCACGCCTTCCGCGTGACCGGCACGAGCCCGGTGCGGTTCGTCGGGTTCGCCGACCCCGGCGGGATCTTCGGACTCTACGACGAGGTCGGCCTCCCGGCCCGCGAGCGCCGGCTTCCCGGCGCCGACGGGCTCACCATGGCGGTCGAGATCCCCCGCTGGAACGAGGTCGGGCCGCGCTACGGTCTGGAGGTGGTGGGCCCACCACTGCCCGAGGAGAGGTGACGTGACCGAGCCGACGAGCCCGCAGGGAGCTGACGTCCGCGTACCGCCGCCGCTGGTCTACGCGGCGCCTCTCGTCGCCGCGTGGGCGGTCGATCGGCTGCTGCCCTGGCGGATGCCCGGGAGGCACTGGCGCACGGGTGCCGGCTGGGTGCTGGTGGTGGCCGGCCAGGCCGTCGCGGCCGCCGGCGCGTCGTCGTTCCGGCGCCACCACACCTCGATCATCCCCGGCCGGCCCGCGAAGGCGATGGTGACGACCGGGCCGTACATGTACACCCGCAATCCGATGTACCTCGGCATGACGGTGGCCTACGTCGGCGGCAGCCTCGTCCTCGGCACGTGGTGGGCCCCGGTGGCCCTTCCCGCCGTGGTGGCGTTCATCGACCGCAACGTGATCCGGCGCGAGGAGGCCTACCTGCGCAGCCGGTTCGGCGACGAGTACGAGGAGTTCTCCCGGCATACGAGACGCTGGGTCTGACCCTCAGCCCGGTGTGCGCGTCGCCCGGGTCGCGAGAGCGCGCGCCGCGAGCTCGGCGTCCGGAGGGTAGGTGACCTCCTCGAGGCTGAGGCCGTGCGGTGGCATGACCCGCACCCCCGGGTCGCGGACGGCGCCGGTCAGGACCGCCGCCGGCCAGTCGACGTCGCGGCGCCCCTCCCCTACTGGGACGAGCGCACCCACCAGGGAGCGCACCATCGAGTGGCAGAACGCGTCGGCCACCACCGTCCCGGCGACGACCCCGTCGCGCTGCCGCTCCCAGGAGAGCGCGAGAAGGGTCCGCACCGTCGTCGCGCCCTCGCGCTGCTTGCAGAACGCGGCGAAGTCGTGCAGACCGACGAGCAGGTAGGCGGCGTCGCTCATCGCGTGCGGGTCCAGGTGGCCGCGGACGGACACCGTGTCACGTCGGCGCAGCGGGTCGTGCACCGAGAGGTCGTCGGCGAGCCGGTAGAGGTACCGCCGCGACGTCGCGGAGAACCGTGCGTCGAAGCCGGCGGGCGCGCGCCCCACCCTCGCGACGGTCACGTCGGAGGGGAGCACGCCGGCCAAGCGGGTCGGCAACGCCTCCTCGGGCGAGCGGTCGGAGCGCCCCGGGACCAGTCTCCACGCCTCCCCGTCGACGTCGGCGTGGGCGACCTGGCCGCGCGCGTGAACGCCCGCATCGGTCCGGCCGGCGACCGTCAGCCGGACCGGCGCGGGACTGCGCAGCACCGTGCTCAGTGCCGCTGACAGCTCACCCTCGACGGTCCGGCGTCCGGGCTGCGCGGCCCACCCGGAGAAGTCGGTCCCGTCGTAGGCGAGGTCGAGTCGAACGCGCACGACCTCGCCCATGGCCAGCGAGCCTAGGACAACGCGTGACCGCCTCGGCCGGGCATCGGGACGGGGACGTCGATCCCGCCCTTGTCGTGATCCGGTCGCGAACGTGACCGGGTCACCCAGCCCGGGTGACGCGACCGGGGCCGTGGCTCGATGAGGATGGGCGTGGACGGCCGACCGCTGGGGTCGGCTGGCAGACGACATGGAGGTGCCCTGGTGGCGACCTTGAGCGTGTGGAAGTTCAACGACACCACCGGCGCGGAGCGCTGTGTCCAGGTCCTGCAGACCCTGCAGCAGCAGGAGCTGATCAAGGTGTTCGACGCGGCCACGGTGGTGTGGGAGGAAGGCAAGAAGAAGCCCAAGACCCGGCAGCTGAACAACCTCACCGGTGCCGGTGCCCTGGGCGGCGCGTTCTGGGGCCTCCTCTTCGGGCTGCTCTTCTTCGTCCCGCTGCTCGGCATGGCGGTCGGCGCCGCCACCGGTGCCCTGACCGGTTCGCTCAGCGACGTCGGCATCGACGACAACTTCATCAACAGCGTCCGCGACCAGGTCACCCCCGGCACCTCGGCCCTGTTCGTCATGACCAGCGACGCGGTCCAGGACAAGGTCTTCGCCGCGATCAAGGACGCCGGCCTGCACGGCGAGCTGGTCCGCACCAACCTCTCCGACGAGCAGGAGGCCAAGCTCCGCGAGACCTTCAGCGAGTGACGGCACCCGGTCGGCGTGAGGGCCCGCTCAGATGAGGCCCTGACGCCGGCCGGCGGTGACGGCCTCGCGCCGCGTACCGACCCCGAGCTTGTTGAACAACGAGCGCAGCTGTGTCTTGACGGTGTTCGGGCTGACCGCGCGGGCCTGGGCGATCTCGGCAACGGTCATCAGTGACGGCAGGTCCTGGAGGAGGGACAGCTCACGGGGTGTGAGTGTCGCGACGATGCCCAGGGTGTCCTGCGCGCCGCGCCCGGTCGGGTCGACGTTCTCGCTCGTCGCGAGCGCCTTCTCGACGAACGCCTCGTGGTGTCCGAACCGCCCTCGTCCGAAGCTCATCGCCTCGACGACCTCCGGCGAGGTCTCGCGCATGAGGCGGACGCACGCGCGGGGCGCACCGAGGTCGAGGGCCTGCAGGAGCGCGTCGTGCGCGACCGCCTGCTGGTCGTTGCGGATGGCCAGGGTGGCCTCGACCAGCCAGGCGACGATGGTCGCGGTCACGGCCACGCACGGGACCTCCCCGCTCAGGACCGGCGCAACGAGCGCACGGGCCTCGCGGTCGTGCTGCTGGCGCATGGCCTTGCTGGCCTCCATGGTCAACGCGTCCCCGGCCATCCCCGGGATGCGCTCGGCGACGCGGAGGGTGGCATCCGCGAGGTCGAGCTGACCGCTCAGGAGCGCCATCCGGTGGTGCTCACCCAGCTCGTACGCCGAGATCTGCACGGGGAAGGAGGCGTCCAGCGCCTCGATCGCCGAGCTGCGGCCGCGCACGACCATCCGCCGCCGCGCCGGGTCGTCGGCCGCTTCGGCGAAGGCGACGTAGGAGAACACGGCCTGAGCGGCGCGGGAGAGCAGCGGGTCCACGTCGATCCGCTGTCGGTCCCCGCTCGGGCTGTCGAGCGGCGACGGGTTCCCGTCGAGGATCGCCTCCGCGGTGGTCGACAGCCGCCGGGCCAGGGCGACGTCACACGCGGAGTACGCCCCCGCGGCGGCCAGCACGTACGCGTACAGCAGCTGGGGTGAGGAGGCCCAGCCGCGCGGGCGCGCATACGTGAGGGCCGCCTCGCTCCAGGTGCCCATGCCCGCGAGGTCGCCCATCGCCGCGGCGGCACCGGCGAGGTGGGCCAGGCAGACCATGACCGTGTACTCGTAGCCGCCCCGCCGGGCGAGACGCAGGGTCTCCTCGAGCTCGAGTGCCCCCAGCTCGTAGTGTCCGATCGCGAGAAGGGCGACGCCGCTGTTCATCCGCTCGAGCAGCTCGAGGTCGCGCAGGTTCCGAGCGGTGCCAGGAGCGTGGTTCGCGTCGTCGGTGACCCCCGCGAGCGCTATCGGGTCCAGGTCACCGCGGATCCGCTGCACGGACAGTCTCGCCAGGGCGACCAGCCGATCCCCGGGCAACGCGTAGTCGGTACCGCCCACCGGCGTGTAGGGCGCTCCCGACAGCGACGAGGGCAGCGCAGCGTCGGCCGCGTCGACGTGCACCTCGCCCGCGAGGAGGTCTCCGGAGTCGAGAGCGACGATCGCGGCCAGCGCCGCCATCGGCCGCTCGGCCCGCACGGAGGCCGGGGCGCGCTCGATCGCCCGTCCCACCGTGCTGCCCCGACCGGAGAGGACGAGGCGAACTCCGTAGCGATGCAGCATCGCGTGGGTGATGTCCTCGTCCTGCGAGACCACGGCGTGCTCGAGCGCCTCGGCGTCGAGGCCGTGCTCGGAGAACCATGTCGCCGTCTCGGCGTGCAGCTGCCCGAACCGGTTGCGTCCCAGGCTCTTCAGCCGGGCGCTGAGGTAGCCACGGAGCAGCGAGTGATAGCGGTAGGTCGTCACCGAACCCGTCGTGACGCTGACCAGCGTGTTGGACTCCGCCAGCCGGCCGAGGATCTCTCCGGCGTCGTCGCGACCGGACAGGCGGCTGGCCAGCTCGGGGGTGAGCCGCTCGGCGACGCAGGTCAGCAGCATGAAGTCGAGGGTCGTGGCGTCGAGGCCGGCGAGCACCTCCTCGATGAGGTACCCCGCCATGGCGCCGGTGTCACCGGCGAACGAGGTGATGAAGTCGTCGGCGTCGCGGCCGGTCCGCAACGACGCCGCCGCGAGCCCGAGCCCGGCCGCCCAGCCCTCGGTGAGACTGTGCAGCCGGTTCAGCTGGGTATGCGTGAGTCGCACCCCTTGCGCCTCGAGCATCGCCGCGGCCTCCTCGGAGCGGAACCGCAGGTCACCGTCGCGGATGTCGTGCACCCGGCCCTCGAGGCGGAGCCGAGGAAGGTGGATGGCGGGGTCGGCGCGCGCGCCGAGAACGATGTGCACACGAGCCGGCACCCAGCGCAGCAGCAGGTTCAGCGACTCCAGGCAGGTGGGGTCGCGGACGAGGTGGACGTCGTCCAGCAGCAGCCAGAGCGGGTAGGGGACGTGGCGCAGGACTCGGGCGAGCCGACCGACGAAGCCGGACTCCGCGCGCGGCCCGGGCGACGTCATCGAGGCGAGCGCCTCGCCCGCGGCCTCGCCCGCAGCGCGCTGCTCATCGGTGTCACCGCGCAGGTCGGCGGCATCCGCGCCTCGGGCGACCGCGTCGCGGAATGCGCCGAGCAGGGTCGTCCAGAGCGTGCCGGGGTCGTTGTCGTCGGACCCGAGGGAGGCCCAACCGATCCCGGCGCCCTGGCTGGACAGCTCGGACGCCCAGGCGGCCATCAGCGTGGACTTGCCGGCGCCGCCGGGGCCGGTGACGACGACGATGCTGCCCTTACCGAGCTCCGTGGCCAGGTCGGTCGGCTCCGGGACGCGCAGCCGATCGCGGTAGACCGAGGAGCGGGGCAGGGCGGGGACGTCCCGCTTGGGCGTCGCGTCGTCGGCGGGGTCCTCGACGTACGCGTTGCGTTGAGTGACCACCAGTGCCTCCGAGCAGGTCATTACGACGCAGTTTGGCGTGCCGGGGGCATCGGCCGCCACCATCTGGCTCGCGCGCCGCCGGAAGAGCCTGGTCTTTTCACCCGGATCGGGTGAGATCGGGACGACAGCGTCACCTCCTTCACCCCCGCGAGGTGACGTGACGGAGGCCGACGCGTTGCCACGATGAGGACGATGTCCCTCCGATCTCGCCTGGGTCGCCCGTGAGTGCCACCCGGCAACGGGCGTGGTTCCCCACGGTCGCCGGCTACCGACGCGAGTACCTGTCGCGGGACGTCCTCGCCGGCCTCTCGGCGGGGGCCGTCGTGGTGCCGCAGTCGATGGCGTACGCGACGATCGCCAACCTCCCGGTGCAGGTCGGTCTCTACACCTGCGTGGTCCCCATGCTCGTCTACGCCGCGATCGGCGGTTCGCGGGCCATGAGTGTGTCGACCACGTCGACCATCGCCACGCTGACGGCGACCTCGCTGGTCTCGGCCGGCGTCGTCGCCACCTCGACCGACATCCCGGGCGACCTGCTGACCCTCACTCTCCTGGTCGGCGTGATCCTCCTGGTCGCGCGGCTGCTCCGGCTCGGATCCCTGGTCGAGGTCATCAACCGGCCGACGCTGCTCGGGATCCAGGTCGGCGTCGGGGCGACGGTGCTGACCGGTCAGCTGCCGAAGCTGCTGGGCGAGGACTCGGAGTTCACCGGCCACGGGTTCATCCGGTCGATCGTCGCGGCCGTGGAGGCTCTCCCCCACGCCAACGTCGCGACCATCGTCCTGTCCGTGGCCTCGATCACGGCGCTGTTCCTGTTCAAGCGGTTCCTGCCCCGACTGCCCGGCCCACTCGTCGTCGTCGCCGCGGGGATCATCCTGGCCGCGCCCGGGTGGCTCGAGGAGCTGGGGGTCCAGCCCATCGCGCCGGTCCCACGCACCTTCCCCACCCCGGCGCTACCGTCGTTCGACAACGTCGGCGCCCTGGTGCCGGGAGCCTGTGCGATCGCCGTCATGGCCTTCCTCGAGTCGGCGGCGGTCGCCCGGGCACTGCGCGACCCCGGAGACACGCAGATCGACACGAACCGCGAGCTGCTGGCCACCGCCGCGGCCAACATCGCCGGCGCCTTCTTCCGCACGCTCCCGGCGGCCGGGGGGTTCTCGCAGAGCGCCGTTAACAAGGGCGCCGGCGCTCGGACCCAGGCCGCCGCGCTCGTCACGGTGGGCCTCGCCCTGCTGGTGGGGCTGTTCCTCGGGCCGGTCCTCAGCCTGCTGCCGCAGGCGACGCTCGCCGCCCTGGTCTTCGTCGCGGTGTTCGGGCTCATCGACGTCAAGGCCCTGCGCGAGCTGTGGCGGGTCAGTCGCCGGGACTTCGCGATCGCCGCCGTGACCGCCGGGGTCGGGTTGACCGCCGGGCTGCTCGAGGCGGTCGCCGTCGGGGTGGTCTTCACGCTGCTGCTGGTCCTGAGCATCCTCGACCGTCCCCGCGTGGCCCTCACTGCGCAGCACGACGACGTAGCTGTCGTCGCGGTGCTGGGGCCGCTCTACACCGCGAACGTCCTCGGGACCGAGCAACGCGTCCTCGACGTCGCCGACGACGTTCCCGGCCTCCGGGTCCTGGTGCTCGACCTCACGGTGATCCAGGAGATGTCGGTGACGATCATCGAGACCCTGACCGACCTGGACCACGAGCTCGCGGCCATGGGCGTCGAGCTGCGCATCGCCGGTATGCCGCGTAGTGCCGCCGAGGTCGCCGAGCGGACCCCGTGGTTCCAGGGCCTGGTCGCCGCCGGGCGCGTCAGCGCGACCGTGGAGGACGCCACACCCGGGAAGGGGTGAGATCGGTCGGAGTTCCGACCGCTGGTGCCCGCTTCCGTCGGCAGACCAGGAGAACCAGCCTGGGTTGAGCCGGTGAGTCGGTCTATCCCGTGGCGCTGGGCGGAGCGGTCCGCACCGCGTCGACCGCGGCCGACACGCTGGGGTACACCGTCGCGGCGTCGACGTCGTCGCCGGCGCGGCCGAGCACGTCGCGGACCTGACCGATGTCGCGGGCCAGGACCAGTTGCTTCCCCTGACCTGCGAGGACGGTACGCAGCCGCTCGATCATCTCCGCCGCGGTCACGTCGACGAACGGCACGCTCTCGCAGTCGAGGACGACGCCGTGGACGTCGGGGGGCGCCGCCGCGGCGACCACCCGCTCGCGGATGGCGTCGGCGTTGGCGAAGAAGAGGCCCCCCTCGACCCGCAGCACGACGATCCCGGGCTCCGGGACCGACCCCTCGAACCGGCCCGAGTCGTGCCAGTGCCCCTCTGCGGTCCTGCCCAACGTGGCGATGTTGGGACGCGAGGAACGGTAGAGCAGCAGCCCGAACGAGATCACGATCCCGATGACGAGTCCTGGAAGGGTGTCGAAGATCAGGACACCGAACATGGCGGCGATGGCGGCGGTGAAGTCGGCCCGCGCCGCCTTGCCGTAGATGGCCGACAGCCGCACGGACCACACGCCGTAGAGCCGGCGGAGGCTCTTGATGTCGACCAGCTCGATGACCGCGGCGACGACGATCGCGCCGAGCGTCGCCTCGGGCAGCTGCTCGAAGAGTCCGGTCAGGAAGAGGAGGGTGATGATCGTCAGCACGGCGACGAACAGACCCGACACCTGCGACTTCGCCCCGGCGCCGCCGTTGACCGCCGTCTTCGACAGGCTGCCGTTGACGACCATGCCGGACGCCAGCCCGGAGCCGGCGTTGGCGGCGCCGAGACCGAGGAGCTCCTTGTTCGCGTCGACGTCGTAGCCCGCACGCGCCGCGTACGTCTTGGCCGCCCCGAGGCCTTCGGCGAACCCGACGAGGACCACACCGAAGGCCGGGCCGGCGAGGCTGAGGTACTGGTCCAGTCCCACGCCGCCGGGAAGCCCGACGTGCGGCAGGCCCGGAGTGATCGTGCCGACGACCTCGACACCCTTCTGGTCGAGGTGGAACAGCATGACGACGATGACGCCCAGGGCGACCGCGACCAGCGAGCCCGGCACCAGGGGCAGGTAGCGCCGCAGACCGAGAACGAGCGCCAGGGACAGGAACCCGACGACGAACGTCGGCCAGTGGGTCTCGCCGAGGGCGGTGACCAGTCCCCAGAGCTTCTCGAAGAAGTTGCCGGAGGCGGCGTCGACGCCGAACAGCTTGGGCAGCTGGCCCATGATGATCGTCAGCGCAAGACCGACGATGAACCCCTTGAGCACCGGTTCCGAGATGAACCCCGCAAGGAAGCCCAACCGCAGCAGCCCGGCGATGATCGCGACCACCCCGGTGACGATCGCGAGCGCCGCCGTGAGGGCGACGTAGTTGTCGCCGCTCGGGTCGGCGAACGTCGCGATGGTGCCTGCAGAGAGGGCGGCCGTCGCCGACATGGGTCCGACCACGAGGTGCCGGGACGAGCCGAACATGGCGTACAGGACCAGTGCGGGTGCAGCGGCATACAGCCCGACGACCGGCGGAGCCCCGGCGATGGTCGCGTAGGCCAGGGCCTCCGGGACCAGGACCGCCCAGACGGTGGCCCCCGCGACGAGGTCGTTGCGCAACCAGGAGCCCTGGTAGCCCCGGAGACTCGGGAAAAGGACGCTCACGCTCACCTCACTCCGGGCGCGTCGGCCTGACGCGATCCGTGTCATCGTGCCGAGGCGAGGTGTCCGAAAACCTCACCCCGCGCGGGTGACGTCCGGGGTTCGGCGTTCGGCGAGTCTCGTGCGGGGTCCGCGGCACCTCAGGGTTCCGGCGCTACCCTTCCGACGAGCCCACCCCCCAGGAGCCGTTCATGGACACGTTCGTGCTGCTGGCCGGCCGGTATGCGGACGAAGCCTCGGCCACCGCCGACTATGACGCCGTCAAGGACCTCTACGGCCGGCTCGGGCTGGACGCCACCTTCGACGCGGCAGTGATGACGCGTGACGAGAACGGCAAGGTCCACCTGGTGCACCGGCACGAGCAACCGACCCGGCGCGGCGCCGTCGGCGGGCTCGCCCTCGGCCTCGCCGGTGGGGCCGTCGTGGCGCTGTTCCCGGCCGTCGCCCTCGCCGGCGGCCTGATCTGGGGTGGCGCGGCGGGAGCCGGGCTGGGGGCGCTGGTCGGCCACGTCGCCGGTGGCCTGAGCCGCACCCAGCTGAAGTCGCTCGGTGAGCTGTTGGACGAGGGCCAGAGCGGCCTCATCGTCGTCGCCGCGATGGACCTCGAGGCCCAGGTCGAGAAGGAGATCCGGCGAGCCGCCAAGGTGGAGAAAGCTCAGCTCACCGCCGACGAGGCGGCGCTGCAGCGTGACGTCGAGCAGGCCGGCGCCGGCACCCCATGACCCAACCGGTCGCGCCGACACCGTCCGAGGAACCGACCGTATCCCCGGCACCGGGCCGTTTCCGCCGGACGCTCGTCGTCCTCGACCTGCGGTCGGTGTGGCGGGCCGGCGGCGTCATCATCGTGCTGATCCTGCTCTACTCCTTCGGGTCGTTCGTCCTGCACGACGGCGGCTCGCTGGTCTTCCAGGTGATCATGGCGTGGCTCGCCAGCATCGCCATGGAGCCGGCCGTGAGCCGACTGGCCCACCACATGCGCCGAGGGCTGGCCACTGCTCTGGTCATGCTCGGGGTGATCCTCTTCGCCGTCGGCTTCTCGGCGGCCTTCGGGAACCTGCTCGTCTCGCAGGCGGTCACCCTGGTCCAGGCGATCCCGGAGGTCCTGGCGTCCCTGACGACGTGGCTCAACACCACCTTCGGCACGTCCTTCGACCCCACTCAGCTCCTGGAGGAGCTGCACATCACCCCGCAGACCCTCGCCAGCATCGGGGTCGACGTGGCCGGTGGGGTGCTCGGGGTCGTGGTGGCCGTTCTCGGCGGGATCTTCTCGCTGTTCACTCTGGGCCTGTTCATCTTCTACTTCTCGGCCGACGCACCCCGGCTGAAGCGGTGGATCGCCCGGCTCCTGCCGCCACAGCACCAGGAGATCTTTCTCGTCGTCTGGGGGCTGGCGGTGAAGAAGACCGGCGGCTACGTCGCGGCCCGCGTCGTCCTCGCCGCCATCTGCGGCGGGATCACGGCGATCTTCCTGCTCATCATCGGGATGCCCTACTGGCTCGCCCTCGGTGTCTGGACCGGCGTCGTCTCCCAGTTCGTCCCGACGGTGGGCACGTACATCGCCATCGCGCTCCCGGTCGTCGTCGGGCTCACGAGTGCCGACCCTGTCGACGGGGTGCTGGCCCTGATCTTCGCCCTGATCTACCAGCAGATCGAGAACCTCACCATCGAGCCGAGGATCAGCGCCGACGCGGTGGAGATGCACCCGGCGGTGGCCTTCGGGGCGGTGATCCTCGGCGCTGCGCTGTTCGGCGTCGCGGGGGCGTTCGTCGCCGTTCCGATCGCCGCTCTGCTGCTCTCGCTCGTCGAGATCTACAGCCGCACCTACGACGTCCTCCCGCAGCTCGGCGAATCCGGCGCGGACGCGGGCAGCGCGTCGGGTGTCTCACCGGAACATCGCCATCTCGGAGAACGGTTGCGCAGCCTGCGACTTCGGTCCCGGGAAGCTGCTCCGGCCGACCACGAGTCCTGAGGGTCGCGGCTCGGCCGGATCGCCCAGTCACCTTGGATGGGTGAAGCGGCGGTAGCCGTAGCACGTCACGCTGGGCTCAGGTTCAAGGCCGGGTGGGAGGTGACGCCGTGAGAGCTCGGGAGGGCGTGGTGCGGTACGAGTTCATCCTCGAGGAGCGGCTCACCCCCACGATGCGTGAGGCCTTCCCGGAGCTCCAGGAGTCAGCCGCCATCGAGATGCCGGGGTCTGTGCTCTTCGGCGCGGTCCTCGACGGTCCGCATCTCCACGGGCTGCTCGACCGGTTCCAGACCTTCGGGCTGACGCTCGTCGAGATGCGTCGGCTGCCGGACTGACCGCTGGCTGCCCGGCGACGAGGTCGCCGCCGGGCGAACCACGTTGCTACTGCTTCATCATCGCCACGGCGAGACGGTGCTCCGGGTCGATGAGGTGGCTGTGGTCGTCGTCGCCCAGGTCGATCCGAACCCAGGACAGCGTCCCCGTGAACTCGTTCCCGGTGGCGCCGTAGTCGCTCGAGACCGGCGACGCGAGGTCGGCCCCCACGTCCGTCGTCTCGTCGAACGAGAACTGGAACGGGATGGTCCGCTCGACCCGGCCCTCGCCGATCTGGGCGTCACCGGCATACATCGTCACCGTCCCACCCTTGCCGTACCCACCGCCGTCGTACGCGAAGTGGACGCGCACCTCCTGCTCGCCCGTCGGCACCGGCTCGTCGGAGTGGAGGATGGTCGTCTCGATCCCGAGAAGGTTGTAGGCGTGGGCGAGCCTGCCGCCAGTGGCGTACACCGACCACCCGCCGTAGGCGCCCCCCTGGGCGATGACGACGCCCTCGGCGCCGCTCTCGGGCACCACGACCTTCGCGGTCACCGTGTAGGACCGGTTCTTGATGTTGATCGTGGTGTTCTCGCTGAGCCGGCGCATCCCGGGGTAGAAGGTCTGCGTCGTGCCCGTGATGAGCTCCGGCCGTCCGGCGATGGACGGGTTCATCCGCTCGGCCGAGCGGATGTCCATGGGCAGCACGTTGAACCGAGCCGCCTGGATGAGGAACAGCCGTTGCAGGTGGGCCAGCCGCTCCGGTTCCTCCGCCGCCAGGTCGTGGGACTGCGTCCAGTCCTCCTCGATGTTGTAGAGCTCCCAGACGTCGTCGTCGAGCCCGTGGTCCGACGCCAGCCAGGGGTCCTTGTGCTTCGCGACCGCGGTCCAGCCCTTGTGGTAGATCGCGCGGTTCCCGAGCATCTCGAAGTACTGGGTCTCGTGCCGCTCCGCCGCGTCGGCGTCGTCGAAGCTGTAGTTCATCGCGGTGCCCTCGTAGGGGCGCTGGGTGACGCCGTGAACGGTGGCCGGCTCGGGGATCCCCGCCGCCTCGAGGACTGTCGGCGCGACGTCGATGGCGTGGGCGAACTGGTTGCGGATCTCGCCGCGTGCCTCGATCCCGTTGGGCCAGCTGACGATCGTGCCGTTGCGCGTGCCACCCCAGTGACTGGCGACCTGCTTGGTCCACTGGTAGGGCGTGTCCAACGCGTGCGCCCAGCCGACGGCGTAGTGGTTGTAGGAGTCCGGGGTACCGATGTCGGCCATGTGCGCGACGACGTACTCCTCGGTCTCGATCTCGTTCATGTGGTTGATGGTGAAGCCCTCGTTGGTGGTGCCGTGCATCGACCCCTCGGCGCTGGCGCCGTTGTCGCCGATGATCACGTAGACGAGCGTGTCGTCGGCGATCCCCAGCTCCTCGAAGGAGTCCAGCAGCCGTCCGACGTGGTGGTCGCAGTAGGCGAGGAAGCCGGCGTAGACCTCCATCTGGCGAGCCAGCGCCGGCTTGAGGGTCTCGCTCATCTCGTCCCAAGCGGGGATGCCCGGGCTGCGCTCGGTGAGCACGGCGTCCCCCGGGATGACCCCCAGCTCCTTCTGCCGGGCGAAGGTCTCCTCCCGCACCGCGTCCCAGCCCTGGTCGAACTCCCCGGCGTACTGGTCCGCCCAGTCCTTGGGGACGTGGTGCGGGGCGTGTGTCGCTCCCGGAGCGAAGTACATGAAGAACGGCTTGTCCGGCACGAGCGACTTCTGCTGGCGGGTCCAGGCGATCGCCTTGTCGGTCATGTCGGCCATGAAGTGGTAGCCCTGCTCGGGCGTGCCCCACGGCTCGATCGGAATGGTGTTCTCGTAGATCGCCGGGTACCACTGGTTGGTCTCGCCACCGAGGAAGCCGTAGAAGTACTCGAAGCCACCCCCGGGCGACGGCCAGTGGTCGAACGGTCCGACCGCGCTCGCCTCCCACGCCGGCACCTCGTGGCACTTGCCGAACTGCGCCGTGTTGTACCCGTTGAGCCGCAGCGTCTCGGCCAGAGGCGCGCACGTGTTGGGGCGTACCGAGCTGTAGCCCGGGGCGCTGGTCGCGATCTCGGTGATGCCGCCCATCCCGACGGTGTGGTGGTTGCGGCCGGCGAGCAGCGCCGCCCGCGTGGGCGAGCACAGGGCCGTCGTGTGGAAGCGGGTGTACTTCAGCCCGCGCCCCGCGACCTTCTCGAAGGCCGGCGTGCGCACCGGACCGCCAAACGCGCTCGAAGCCCCGAAGCCCACGTCGTCGATGAGCACGACGACGACGTTCGGTGCGCCGTCGGGCGGCATCAGCCGCCGGATGGGCGGGTAGTGCGTGTCCGGATCCGTCGCGTCGTAGGTGACCAGCCCGGTGTAGGCCAGGTCGGGGATCGGCAGGGTGGATCGCTGGACGGTGTCGCTCATCGTGGCCCCTTCGCGTCGTCGCGCTCGCAACGGCGCCAGCCTCCCCACGGCGCGTGACGGGTCACATCACCCCGGGCAGGTGACGTCAGGTCCGCTGGAGGACACCGCGGACGTAGGCCGCCTGCCCGAGGTGCTGGACGGCGTCCTGCTCGATGCTGACCAGACGGGCGAGCAAGGTCACCGGCGGGTCCCAGTGCTCGTCGACGACGCGGTCGTAGTCGGCGGCCTCGAGTCCCTCGAGGAACTCCATCGTGTGGTCGTGCACCGCCTGGTGGTAGGCGGTCAGCAGCTCGGCCGGGGCGACGATCTCCGCGACCTGGTCGGAGCTCATGCCGTAGCCGACCTCACGGTCACCGACGGGGAGGTGGAACCGGCCGGCGAAGCCCTGGGCCGTCCAGACCTGCTCCGCGTCATCGCGCCCGAGCGACCGCTCGGCACGGGCGACCTGCCCGTCCTGCATCCGGGCGGTGTGCCAGACGAGCCACGCGATGGTGTTGGCGTCCGGGTCGACGCGCCGGGTCAGGTCCGCCTCGGACAGGCCGTCGAGGGCCCGCTCCACGAGGTCAGGCGTGCGGCCGAACGCTTCGAGGAGCACGGCGGTGGCGGATGCGGCAGGTGACGTGGCGGGCATACACCGAACCTATGCCGTCGACGACGGCCGACAGACAGGAGCACCCCGGGACGTCGGTGTCCCGGGGTGCTCGAGTCGTGATGGGCCTACTTGCCGTCGTCGCCGCCGGCCTTGGTGAAGCCCGCCTTCTCGGCGTCGGCGGCCGTCGCGAAGTAGACCTCGGCGACCGTCTGGTCGTACCACTGGCCGTCCGGCTCGTGGAACTTCATCGAGTCGGCGTTGCCCTTGATCTCGAACCCGGACGGCGCGGAGCCGTCCTCGTTCGGAGCGGCCGAACCGGGACCGTAGCCACCGTCGGCCGCGTCGTCCGGCTCGCCGCCCGGCGCCTCGGGACCGTCGACGTACGGCTGCCGCGAGTCCTGCGGCGGCGTCGTCTCGGTGTCGTCCGGCTCCGTGGTGGCGGCGTCCTGTGCCTCGGCGTCCTCCGCCTTCTTGGTCGCCTCGGCGGCCTTGGCGGACTCGGCCTGCTTGGCCGCCCGCTTGGTGGCGCCCTCGGCCTCCTTGACGGTGGCCTTCTTCGCCGACAGCGGCTCACGGACCAGCTCGATCACGGCCATGGGGGCGTTGTCGCCCTTGCGGGCCCCGATCTTGGTGATCCGGGTGTAGCCGCCCGGACGCAGCTGCATGTCCGGGGCGATCTCCGCGAAGAGGCGGTGCACGACACCCTTGTCCTTGACGACGGTCAGCACCCGGCGGCGCGAGTGGAGGTCACCGCGCTTGGCGAAGGTGATGAGCCGCTCGGCCAGCGGACGCAGCCGCTTGGCCTTGGCCTCGGTCGTCGTGATCTGGTCGTGCTCGAACAGCGACGTGGCGAGGTTCGCCAGCATCAACCGCTCGTGCGCGGGGCCGCCGCCGAGGCGGGGACCCTTGGTGGGGGTAGGCATCGTTGTCTCCAGTCAGTCGTCGTCAGGTCCGTGGGCGGGTGATCCGAGCGACAACCGCTCAGTACCGCTCGTCCTCGGCGAGGGCCCGGCCGTCGTCACCGAGGTCGCCGAAGTCCGGACCACCCTCGGGGCTCGCCGGCACGTCCGCCATGTCGTCGTAGTCGTAGTCGTCGCCGTAGGTGTCGACGATCGCGCTCGGGTCGAACCCGGGCGGGCTGTCCTTGAGCGCCAGACCCATGCCGGAGAGCTTGGCCTTGACCTCGTCGATCGACTTCGCACCGAAGTTGCGGATGTCGAGCAGGTCGGCCTCGCTGCGCGAGACGAGCTCGCCCACCGTGTGGATGCCCTCGCGCTTGAGGCAGTTGTACGACCGGACCGTGAGGTCGAGGTCCTCGATCGGCAGCGCCAGGTCGGCCGCGAGTGCGGCGTCGGTCGGCGACGGGCCCATGTCGATGCCCTCGGCCTCGATGTTGAGCTCGCGGACCAGGCCGAACAGCTCGACCAGGGTCTTGCCCGAGGACGCCATGGCGTCGCGCGGGGCCATCGAGTTCTTCGTCTCGACGTCGAGGACGAGACGGTCGAAGTCGGTGCGCTGCTCGACACGGGTGGCCTCGACCGAGTACTTCACGGCGAGGACCGGGCTGTAGATCGAGTCGACAGGGATCCGGCCGATCTCGGCGTCGCCGGCCTTGTTCTGGGCGGCGGAGACGTAGCCACGACCGCGCTCGACGGTCAGCTCCATCTCGACCCGGCCCTTGCCGTTGAGGGTCGCGATGTGCAGGTCGGGGTTGTGCACCTCGACACCGGCCGGCGGCGCGATGTCCGCGGCGGTCACCGTGCCGGGGCCCTGCTTGCGCAGGTACATGACGACGGGCTCGTCCTGCTCCGAGGAGACGACGAGGGACTTGAGGTTGAGGATGATCTCGGTGACGTCCTCCTTGACCCCAGGGATGGTCTGGAACTCGTGGAGGACCCCGTCGACGCGGATCGACGTGACGGCGGCACCCGGGATGCTGGAGAGCAGGGTGCGGCGCAGGGTGTTGCCGAGCGTGTAGCCGAAGCCAGGCTCGAGGGGCTCGATGACGAAGCGCGAGCGGTTCTCCGCCACGACCTCTTCGCTGAGCACGGGACGCTGTGCGATGAGCACGGTTCTGTTCCTTCCCACGGGCGCCCGCTATATGACGCCTCGTGATGCGCCCGGCCAGCTCTGTCTGTGGCCGGGTTTACTGCAGGTCCGGTATGCGGTGACCTGCCTCGCAGAGGAAGGTCACCGCATACGGACGACTAGTTCTTCGAGTAGAGCTCGACGATGAGCTGTTCGGTGAGGATCGTGTCGATCTGCGCCCGAGTCGGGAGCTGGTGGATGAGGACGGTGAGGCTGCCCTCGACCACCTGCATCCAGGCCGGGATCGGACGGTCGCCGAACGTCTGGCGGGCCAGCTCGAACGGGAACGTCTCGACCGACTGCTTCCGGACCGTGACGATGTCGAACTGCTCGACGCGGTACGACGGGACGTCGACGCGCTTGCCGTTGACCTCGAAGTGGCCGTGCGTGACGAGCTGGCGCGCCGCCCGCCGGGTACGGGCCAGGCCCGCGCGGTAGACGACGTTGTCGAGACGCGACTCGAGGATGGTCAGCAGGTTGTCACCGGTCTTGCCGGGACGGTTCGCCGCTTCCTTGTAGTAGCGGACGAACTGCTTCTCCATGACGCCGTAGGTGAAGCGGGCCTTCTGCTTCTCCTGCAGCTGGGTGAGGTACTCCTTCTCCTGGATCCGGCGACGGCCGTGCTGGCCGGGCGGGAAGGGACGGAGCTCGAAGTTCTTGTCGCCGCCGACGAGGTCGACCTTGAGACGACGGGACTTCTTGGTGATGGGGCCGGTGTACCGAGCCATGGGTTATCGAATCTCCTTCTGGCTCAGACGCGACGGCGCTTGGGCGGACGGACGCCGTTGTGCGGCGAGGGCGTGACATCGCTGATCGCGCCGACCTCGAGGCCGGTGGCGGTGAGCGAGCGGATCGCGGTCTCGCGACCGGACCCCGGACCCTTGACGAACACGTCGACGCGCTTCATGCCGTGCTCCATCGCCCGGCGGGCGGCAGCCTCGGCGGCCATCTGCGCGGCGAACGGGGTGGACTTGCGCGAGCCCTTGAAGCCGACCTGGCCGGCCGAGGCCCACGAGATCACGTTGCCGGTCGGGTCGGTGATCGAGATGATCGTGTTGTTGAACGTGCTCTTGATGTGGGCGTGCCCGTGAGCGACGTTCTTCTTCTCCTTGCGGCGGACCTTCTTGGCGCCGGCCTGCGCTCGCTTCTGCGGGGGCATTACTTACCAACCTTCTTCTTGCCGGCGACCGTGCGCTTCGGACCCTTGCGGGTACGCGCGTTGGTCTTGGTCCGCTGACCGCGCACGGGCAGGCCGCGGCGGTGGCGGATGCCTTCGTACGAGCCGATCTCGACCTTGCGACGGATGTCGGCCGCGATCTCGCGGCGCAGGTCACCCTCGATCTTGAGGTTCGACTCGAGGTAGTCGCGCAGGGCGACGAGGTCGTGGTCGGTCAGGTCCTTGACGCGGGTGTCCGGGTTGACCCCGGTCGCGGCCAGTGCCTGGTTGGAGCGGGTGCGACCCACTCCGAAGATGTACGTGAGGGCGACCTCGACGCGCTTGTCGCGCGGCAGGTCGACTCCGACGAGTCGTGCCATATGTGGGTGTTCTCCCGTTTCGGGTTGTTCGGAGGTCTGGAGCAGTCACCGTTCCGGTCGGCGCGGCCAGCGGGGCTGGTCGGCACGAGCTCCTCAGGGAGCTCCGGTCCCCGGCCTCCGAGCCGGGGGTGACGTCCTGGGTTGTCCTCAGCGGGGGTGAACCCGTGAGCCAGGGGCCGGGTGCTGCAGTCTTTTCTGTTGTCTCGTCGCGAAGTGCTGGCGAGTCGTGCTGGTCCGGTTGCCGTGTCGACGTCCGGTGGTGCCTGGTCAGCCCTGGCGCTGCTTGTGGCGCAGGTTCTCGCAGATCACCATGACCCGCCCGTTGCGGCGGATCACCTTGCACTTGTCGCAGATCTTCTTGACGCTCGGCTGGACCTTCATCTGCCTCGTGTCTTCTGCTGAGTTGGGTAGTGAGCGGTCGTGCTCAGCGGTAACGGAAAACGATCCGGCCACGGTCGAGGTCGTACGGCGAGAGCTCCACCACCACGCGGTCCTCAGGGAGGATCCGGATGTAGTGCTGGCGCATCTTGCCCGAGATGTGAGCGAGCACCTTGTGCCCGTTCGTCAGCTCGACCCGGAACATCGCGTTCGGGAGAGCCTCGACGATCGTGCCCTCGATCTCGATGACACCGTCCTTCTTGGCCATATCCTCCGTCGATCCGTCGTATGCGTGCTCAGAACAGGGAAAAATGGGCGCCCGAGCACAGAACGCCCAACGGACAATCTTACGGCAGCCGGGGTCTCCCGGCCTAATCGGCCCTGCCCCGGCGGAGCAGCCGTCGGAGAGGGTGTCGCAGCGGCCCCGAAGCGGCCCTCATAGCGGCCATTCTGTCGTGCTCACGACCATCCAGCCGCTTCGGAAGCCGCTTCGGAGGACGTCCACGGCCGGGTTCGGGGCAGCGCGAGAACCCCGACCGGCCGCGGTCGGCGCGCGGCCCGTTCGTATGCGGCGCCGATCCGGGCCAGGACCTGCTCCGGCGCCGCGGCGATCGAAGCCGGCGTCACCGCAACCACCTCGATCCCGGCGGTCCGGAGGTCCTCGTCAGCCGCCACCGTGGCCTCCCAGTCGAGCACGCCGCTGTGATGAACGCGGGAGTGGACCATCACCGCCAGGGCGACGTCGTCGAACCAGAGGTCGGGCGTCGTGAGACGTCGGCCGAGCGGGTCGTGGAGCGCGGGGTTGGCCCACGGCCTCGGCAGCCGGCGGTTGTCGTTGACCAACCTGAGCAGATCGGCCTCCGGGACCGACCAGGCCCCGATGGCCGCTTCGGCGAGGGCTTGCCGCAGGAGTCGACGGCCATGGTTGCTGCGGGCCTCGACCCAGTGGGCAATGTCGTCGAGACGGACCAGCCGCTGCTGGACGGCATCGATGATGAGCGCGCGAGCGGCAGCCTGGTCGGGACAGCCGGCCGCCGCATCCACCACGGCCCGCGCTCGGCACGAGACGCTGAGCGGGCCGCGCGTGACGATCCGTTCGTCCAGCAGATAGCTGCGCGCCACCCGGACCCATCCGACGGACCGAGGTGTCCGATGGGGCGGCACGAGGACCTGGACTGGTGGACCCACCACGCATCCGGGCATCCCATGGATCGCCGCCGCTGTCATCCCCGCGAGCCACGCGTCGGGACCGGCGAACAGCAGCGCCGCCACCAGGCGCTGGTCCATGGACGGCAGGCCGGGCTCGAGGAGGACCACCCGAGGAAGCACCATGCGCCATCGACGCCCCAGTGCCCAGCGGATCTGCGCGACGGTCACGCCGCCGTCGAGCAGCTGCTTGCGGGTCGCGACGCCCGACTGCCGCGCGACCAGGTCGGCGAGCTCGGCCGGCAACGTCATGCCGCCAGTCTCGGCCGGGTCCTGCCGCCAGTGGGTCTGCGAGCTCCGCGCCTGTGGACCTTGGGACGACGAGGCCAGACCCTGTGGACAGCGAGACCCCGTCGGCGGAACCTCCGGACTCGTCGGCTCCACGTGGCGGCGCCGGGTCGTCGAGCGCGTGGCGGCGCCGGGACGCAGAGCGGGTCGTAGCGCCGGTCGTAGCGCCGGTCGTAGCGCCGGTGCGTAGCGGCAGAGGGGCTGCTCCAGCGACACCGATCCCGCTACGACCGCCGCTGCCACGGGCGGCAGTCAGGAACGCCGGCGGGTGACCATGGAGCCGGGCCCAGATCAGGTGTACCTTTATTCATCACTTGGAGAAATAGAGGCTTGATGATGACGCTGGTGCGCTTCTTCGACGAACCGTCGACGCTGGACGAGGTCGGGGGCAAGGCCGTGAACCTCTCCCGGTTGTCGCGGGCCGGGTTCCCGGTGCCACCCGGCTTCGCCGTCACGACCGAGGCCTTCCGCACGGCCGTCCACGAGCACGGGCTGCGCGACCTGGTGGACGAGGCCCTCGCCGGCGCCGACCCGACAACCCGGACTCGGTCGACGACGCCTCGGCTCGCATCCGCGCCGCGTTCGCCGAGGCGCCCGTCACCACCCTCCTCACCGAGCCCGTCGCGCAGGCCGTGCTCGACGCCTACCGACAGATGGGCGGTGGAGCGGTCGCCGTGCGGTCGTCGGCGACCGCCGAGGACCTGCCCGACCTGTCGTTCGCCGGCCAGCAGGACACCCTGCTCGGCGTCACCGACGAGGCCGCCCTCCTCAAGGCCGTCGTCGAATGCTGGTCGAGCCTCTGGACCGCGCGGGCCATCACGTACCGACGCCGGGCCGGCATCCCCGAGGAGGCCGCCGCCCTCGCGGTCGCCGTCCAGCGCATGGTGGCCGCCGACACCTCGGGCGTGCTCTTCACGGCGAACCCGCTCACGGGGCACCGCGGGCAGATGGCCATCGACGCGACGTTCGGGCTGGGCGAGGCCTTGGTCTCGGGCCTGGTCGAACCGGACCACTTCGTCGCGGACGCGGTCACCGGCCGGCTCCTCGCCCGAACCCTCGGCGACAAGGCCGTCACGACGGCGCCGCTCCCCGGCGGCGGTGTCGAGACCCGCGACAGCGACCGCGGAGCCGAGGCCACCCTTTCCGACGACGAGGTGCGCGCGCTGGTCGACCTCGGTCGGCGGGTCCAGGCGGAGTACGGCACGCCGCAGGACATCGAGTGGGCGATCGCCGGCGGCGAGGTCGCGCTGCTCCAGGCCCGGGCGATCACCTCGCTCTTCCCCATCCCCGACGGTGCGCCCACCGATGCGGTCTACCTGTCCTTCGGCGCGGTGCAGGGAATGCTCGCGCCGATCACCCCGCTCGGCGGCGACGCGATCCGGTGCGTGATGGCCGGCGGCGCCAGCGTCTTCGGCTCGACTCTCGAACCGGAGAGCAACCCCTACATCGGCACTGCCGGCGAACGCCTCTGGATCCGGCTCGACCGGGCCCTGCGCAACCCGCTCGGAAGCCGGGTCCTGCCCGGGCTGCTCAAGGCGGTCGACCCGAGCGCCCGCCGGATCCTCCTCGACCTGCGCGAGGAGGGCGTCCTGACGCCGCTGCCCCGCGAGGCGATGCGAGCGGTCGCCCCGAAGCTGGCCCGGTTCGCCCGCGTGGCCGGCCGGAACCTCGCCCGCGCCGTCCGGGACCCGCAGACCCTCCGGGCCGAGTTCGACGAGGTCACCGAGGCCGCCGTCCGCCGCGCCACCGCGGCCTTCGCCGCCACGAGCGACGAGCAGGACGTGTTCCGCCGCGCCGCACTCCGAGCGCGGACCCTCCGCGAGACCCTGTCCGACGCCTTCCCGACCGTCGTGCCCTACGCGGGCGTCGTCATCGCGGGCCCCGTCCTCGCGCTCCGGGTGCTCACCCGGCTCTCCGGCGCCACCGACGAGGGCGACCACGGCGTGTCCCCACTCGTCCTCGAGGTCACCCGCGCGCTGCCGCACAACGTCACCACCGAGATGGACCTGGCCCTCTGGCAGGTCGCCCGGACGGTCCGCGACGACCCGGAGTCCAGCCGTCTCGTCGCCGACCTGAGTCCGGCCGAGCTCGCGGACCGGTATGCGTCGGGCGGGCTCTCCCCCGCGGTCACCGCCGCCCTGGACGGCTTCCTCGCCGCATACGGGATGCGCGGGATCGGCGAGATCGACCTCGGGCGCCCGCGGTGGAGCGACGACCCGGCCGACGTCCTGGCGACGGTGCAGCGGTACCAGGACATCCCGGAGGACCAGTCGCCACCGGCGCAGTTCGTCCGGGGTGAGCAGGCCGCCGCCGCGGCGATCGACCAGCTCGTCACCCGGACCGGCGGCGCGCGGGGCCGGCTGGTCGGCTTCGTCGCCGGCCGGATCCGGGCCCTGGCCGGCGGCCGGGAGCTGCCGAAGTTCACCATCATCCGGATGATGGGCGTCGCCCGCACCGCGCTCACCGCGTCAGGGCACGACCTCGTCGAGGCCGGGCTGCTGGACTCGCCGGACGACCTCTTCCTGCTGCGGCTGAACGAGATCGAGGCCCTCGCCGACGGCCCCACACCGGGCCTGCGGCAGCTCGTCGAGGGTCGCCGGATGGCCATGAAGCGCGAGGCCAAGCGCACGCAGGTGCCTCGCGTCCTCGTCGGAGACGGCCGCGCCTTCTACGAGGGGCTCGGCGACCTCTCCGACGAGGAGGGCGTCATCGTCGGGTCTCCGGTCTCACCGGGGACGGTCGAGGGGTCGGTACGCGTGGTCCTCGACCCCGCCCACTCGGGACTGCGGCACGGCGAGATCCTCGTCTGCCCGGGGACCGACCCGGCGTGGACACCGCTGTTCCTCAGCGCCGCGGGACTGGTCACCGAGGTCGGCGGGATGATGACCCACGGTTCGGTCGTCGCCCGCGAGTACGGCATCCCGGCCGTCGTCGGCGTCCACGAGGCGACGACGCCGGCTGGTCACCGGCCAACGGGTCCGCGTCGACGGGACGGCCGGCACGATCGTCGTGCTGGACGACGCGGCCCCGACGCCGACGGCCCAACCGATGGCCGCCGGAGCGGGCGCCTAGCATCGGAGGCGTGACCCCTCAGGAGGCAGCGGACCAGACCGAGATCGACCCCACCGTGCCGCCGTCCGGCACCGGCTGCGCCGAGTGCCTCGATGCGGGCGGCTGGTGGGTCCACCTGCGCCGATGCGCGGCGTGCGGCCACGTCGGCTGCTGCGACACCTCGCCCGCGCAGCACGCCACCGCCCACTTCCAGGCGACCGGCCATCCGATCATCCGGAGCTTCGAACCCGGCGAAGGGTGGTACTTCGACTACCGCACGTCGCGGATGTCGAACGGGCCCGAGCTCGCACCGCCCGCCTGCCACCCCGAGGCCCAGCCGGTGCCGGGGCCGGAGGGCAAGGTCCCGGCCGACTGGCAGGCCCACCTGAACTGACGGGTGTGCCCGGCGGGGAGTCCGGGTGACACTAGGGGATGGGTATGCCTCTCGTCGCCGTCGGACTCCTTCTCACCGGAGCACTCGTGGCCGGGTGCACCAGCGCTCCGCCGGTCGTCCAGGAGACCTCCGCCCAGACCGGCGCGGCGCCGAGCCCGTCGGCGACCACGAGCACGACCACCACCACCGCGCCCCCCACCACGACGACACCCGCGCCGACACCCACGGCGACAGCGGCGCCGCCGCTCTCACCCGAGACCCTGTTCACCAAGACCTACGACGGCCGCAACCTGACGCAGGTCCGCGAGATCGGCAGCACCGCCGCATACCAGCAGTACATCGCCACCTTCGACGGCGACGGCCTGACCATCTCCGGCCGGCTGCTCGTCCCGCGCGGCAACGGCCCGTTCCCAGCGGTCGTCCTCGCCCACGGGTATGCGGACCCGGCCGTCTACGACAACACCAGCCAGATGTCGCGGGAGCGGGACTACCTCGCGCGTCAGGGCTATGTCACGTTGCTCGTCGACTACCGGAACCACGCGCTGTCCAGCAAGGACCCGGACGCCGACGCCAACCTGCGGCTCGGCTACGCCGTCGACGTCATCAACGCGGCCAAGGCCCTGCAGCAGGACCCCAGAGTCCGGCCGGACCGGATCGCCCTGATGGGCCGGTCGATGGGCGGCGGCGTGACCTACACCGCGCTGGTGGCCGCGCCGGGACTGTTCAAGGCCGGCATCGCGTACGCCCCCGTCAGCTCGAACTCGGTCGACAACTTCGAGAAGTGGACCCGTCCCGACCGGGCCACGACCCAGCGCGTCGTCGCCACGCTGGGCGAGCCCGCCGCCAACCCCGACGGCTGGGCCAGGACCAGCCCGCGCACCTACTTCGGCCGGATCACCGAGCCGGTGCTGATCCACCAGGGCACCGCCGACCTGTCCTGCCCGATCGTCTGGGCCCAGGCCAGCGTCGACGCCCTCAAGGCGGCCGGGAAGCCGGTCGAGTACTACACGTACCCCGGCCAGCCACACGTCTTCACGACCGGACCGTGGACCACGTCGATCCAGCGGAGCGTCGCCTTCCTCCAGCAGCACCTTGCGTGAGCCGGGGTCGCCGTGAATGGTCGGGGCGGGTTCCGGTGCCGGCTAGGGCGGTGTCAACAACTCCGCACGTGGTGACTTATCACGGCCGATGTCCGGAATGTCGGTCAACAGGTCATCACGTGGTGCGTTGTCGGCGGGGGGGTCAGCCGTCGAGAGGGACGTACGCATCGCCGAGGCGGGCGGCGCCGCCGTCGACCGCGGTCAGCACCGTGAGGCCGGCCTCGGTCACGGCGACCGAGTGCTCCCAGTGCGCCGCCCGGGACCCGTCGTTGGTGGCGACCGTCCAGTCGTCGGCGAGGACGCGGGTCGCGCTGCCTCCGAGGGTCACCATCGGCTCGATCGCTCCGGTGAACCCGGCCCGCACCGTCGGCCCCCTGTCGCGCACCGCGTAGTTGGGGATCTGCGGGTCCTCGTGCATGGACCGCCCGATGGCGTGCCCGACGTACTCCTCGATGATCCCGTACTCGTGTCCGTCGGTGACACCCGCGGACTCGATGCTCGCCTCGACCGCCTCGCCCACCGCATACAGGCGGCCACCGACGACCAGCGCGGTGATGCCGGCCCAGAGGGCGTCCTCGGTGACGTCGATGAGGCGCAGGTCCTCCGGGCGGGCGGCGTCGCGGCCGCCGACGACGGCCGAGAAGGCGGCGTCCCCGTTCCAGCCCTCGAGCTCGGCGCCGCAGTCGACCGACACCAGGTCGCCCTCGCGGAGCACCCGGGACGACGACGGGATGCCGTGGACCACCTCGTCGTTGACGCTCGTGCAGAGGGTATGCGCGTAGCCGGGGACGAGCTGGAAGTTCGGGATCCCGCCGTGCGACCGGATGAAGTCCTCGGCCAGGGCGTCCAGCGCCAGCGTGGTCACGCCCGGGCGGACCTCACCGCGGAGCAGCTCGAGGGTCTGCCCGACGAGGAGGCCGGCTCGCCGCATGAGCAGCAGCTGCTCGGCGGTCCGGCCTGGGGTCTGGGAACGGCGGAACATCAGGGTGTGCCGGCTCAGCCGGTCATGCTCTCGATGGCCTTGGAGACCCGCTCGGTCACCTCGTCGACCGTACCCATGCCGTCGATCTTCACCAGGATGCCCTGCTGGTCGTAGAGCGCGATGATCGGCGCCGTCTCCTTGCGGTAGATCGCCATCCGCTCGCGAATGACCTCTTCGGTGTCGTCGGCCCGGCCCTCGGTCTCGGCCCGCTTGAGCAGCCGGGACACGACGGCGTCCTCGTCGACGGTGAGCTCGACGACCCCGTCGAGGGCGTGGTCGTGAGCAGCCAGCACCCGGTCGAGGAACTCGACCTGGCCCGGCGTCCGCGGGTAGCCGTCGAGGAGGAACCCCGGGGCGGCGTCGACCCAGCCGAGCCGGTCCTGGACGATCGCGTTGGTCATCTCGTCCGGCACGTAGCCACCGGACTTGAGAATGGCCTCGACCTGCTTGCCGAGCTCGGTGCCGTCCTTGATGTTGCTGCGGAAGATGTCGCCGGTCGAGATCGCCGGGATCCCGAACCGCTCGGCGATGCGGACGGCCTGCGTCCCCTTCCCCGCGCCGGGGGGCCCCATGATGATCAGTCGCTTCACCGCAAGAATCCTTCGTAGTGCCGCTGCTGGAGCTGAGCCTGGATCTGCTTCACGGTCTCGAGGCCGACGCCGACGATGATGAGGATCGACGTGCCGCCGAACGGGAAGTTCTGGTTCGCCCCGACCGCCACGAGGGCGATGAGCGGGATGAGGGAGATCACGGCGAGGTACAGCGCACCGGGCACGGTGATCCGGGTGAGGACGTAGTCGAGGTACTCCGCGGTCGGGCGGCCGGCGCGGATGCCGGGGATGAAGCCGCCGTACTTCTTCATGTTGTCCGCGACCTCGGTCGGGTTGAACGTGATCGAGACGTAGAAGAAGGTGAAGAAGAGGATCAGCGCGACGTACAGGAGCATGTAGCTCCAGTGGTCACCCCGGGTGAGGTTGTCCTGGATCCACTGCGCCCACGCGGCCGGCGGGGAGCCGTCCTGCGGTTGGTTGAACTGGGCCACGAGGGCGGGCAGCGACAACAGCGAGCTGGCGAAGATGACCGGGATGACGCCGGCCATGTTGACCTTGAGCGGGATGTAGGTCGAGCTGCCGCCGTACATCCGGCGACCGACCTGACGCTTCGCATACTGCACGGGGACCCGGCGCTGGGACTGCTCGACGAAGATGACCAGGGCCATGATGACGAAGCCCAGCAGGATGATGCCGATGAAGACGTCCCAACGGCCGTCCTTCTGCTGGATGGCCCACAGCGAGCCCGGGAAGCCCGAGGCGATGGACGTGAAGATCAGGACCGACATGCCGTTGCCGATGCCGCGGTCGGTGACCAGCTCGCCCATCCACATGATCAGGCCGGTGCCGGCGGTCAGCGTGAGCACCATGATGACGATGGTCGGCATGGTGTCGTCGGTGAGGATCGACGTGCACGAGGGGCCGAAGATCTGCTGCGGGTTCCGCGCGAAGGTGATCAGCGTCGAGCTCTGCAGGACCGCGAGACCGATGGTCAGGTAGCGGGTGTACTGCGTGAGCTTGGTCTGCCCGGACTGGCCCTCCTTCTTGAGGGCCTCGAACCGTGGGATGACCACGGTGAGCAGCTGCACGATGATGCTCGCCGTGATGTACGGCATGATCCCCAGCGCGAAGATCGACAGCTGGAGCAGCGCACCGCCGCTGAAGAGGTTCGCCAGGCCGATGAACCCCGCCTGGGGGTCGGCGCCGGAGAGGCAGTCGCGCACCTTGGTGTAGGCCACGCCCGGGGTCGGCACCGCGCAGCCCAACCGGTAGATGGCGATGATGAAGAGCGTGAACAGCAGCTTCTTGCGCAGGTCGGGCGTCTTGAACGCCCGAACGAAGGCCGAGAGCACTGATCCTCCTGGGAGGCGCCGGCTCCTGCCGTGACGACCTCTAGTTGCCGCTGTTGCTGGTGGTGCTGACGGGCGCCCCGGTCACCCGGCGGCCCAACCCGCAGAGAATACCCTGCGGGAGAACCCGCGTATGCGTGCGGCCGGCCCCCACGCTGGGGTGCCGGCCGTCCGCATACCTGCGAGGTGGTCGGTCAGCGACCGGTCAGACGGTCGTGGCCGAGCCGCCGGCCGCCTCGATCTTCTCCTTGGCGGAGCCGGAGAACTTGTTGACCGTCACGTTGACCTTGACGTCGATCTCGCCGGTGCCGAGCACCTTGACGGGCCGGCCGTCGCGGACCGCGCCCTTCGCCACGAGGTCGTCGACGGTCACGTCGCCGCCGTCGGGGTAGAGCGCCGCGAGGCGGTCGAGGTTGACGACCTGGTACTCGACGCGGAACGGGTTGGTGAACCCGCGCAGCTTCGGCAGCCGCATGTGCAGCGGCATCTGGCCACCTTCGAACCGCTCCGGCACCTGGTAGCGGGCCTTGGTGCCCTTGGTGCCGCGACCGGCGGTCTTGCCCTTGGAGCCCTGGCCACGACCGACGCGGGTCTTGTCCGTGCGGGCCCCCGGCGCCGGGCGCAGGTGATGCACCTTGAGGGTCGTGCCCTCGCTCTTCGTCTTCTCGGCCTTGTCAGCCATGGGTCACTCCACTTCTTCCACGGCGACGAGGTGCGTCACGGTGCGGACCATGCCCCGGATCTCCGGGCGGTCCTCCTTGACGACGACGTCACCGATGCGCTTGAGACCGAGGCTGCGCAACGTCTCGCGGTGGTTGCGCTTGCCGCCGATCTCGGATCGGGTCTGGGTCACCTTGAGCCGTGGCATCAGGACCCCGCTCCGGAGCCGGCCAGGGCGGCCTTGTCGGCCCGCTCCGCACGGCCCGCGGCCTGGGCGCGGAGCATCGCCGCGGGCGCGACGTCCTCCAGGCTCAGACCACGACGGGCGGCGACAGCCTCCGGCCGCTCCAGGCTGCGCAGCGCCTCGACCGTCGCGTGGACGATGTTGATGGCGTTGCTCGACCCGAGCGACTTGCTGAGGACGTCGTGGATGCCGGCGCACTCGAGCACGGCGCGGACCGGACCACCGGCGATGACACCGGTACCGGGCGACGCCGGGCGCAGCATGACGACACCGGCCGCCGCCTCACCCTGGACGGGGTGCGGGATGGTGCCCTGGATGCGCGGGACGCTGAAGAACGCCTTCTTGGCCTCCTCGACACCCTTGGCGATCGCCGCGGGCACCTCCTTGGCCTTGCCGTAGCCGACGCCCACCGTGCCGTCACCGTCGCCGACGACGACGAGGGCGGTGAAGCTGAAGCGACGGCCACCCTTGACGACCTTGGCGACGCGGTTGATGGTCACGACCCGCTCGATGTACTGGCTCTTCTCACCGGAGTCGCGGGAGTCGCGACCCCCGCGGCCGTCACGGCCGTCGCGGCCGCTGCGGCGCTCGGGCCGGTCGCCGCCGGCGGTGGCGGGGCCGGTGCCTCGACGCTGTGGTCCGGGCATCAGATGGTCCTCATCTCAACAGTGTTCGTGTGCGTGTTCGTGTAGCTCACAGGGACAGGCCCCCTTCGCGGGCGCCGTCGGCGATCGCCGCGACCCGACCGTGGTACTTGTTGCCGCCGCGGTCGAAGACGACCGCCTCGATGCCGGCCTTCTTGGCCCGCTCGGCAACCAGCTCGCCGATCTTCTTCGCCTTGGCGGTCTTGTCACCGTCGAAGGAGCGCAGGTCGGACTCCATCGTCGACGCCGAGACGACGGTGCGTCCCTGCGTGTCGTCGACGACCTGGACGAACAGGTGGCGGCTCGAACGCGAGACGACCAGGCGCGGACGCTCGGTCGTGCCGCTGATGCGCTTGCGGCCGCGGACCTGGCGTCGGATGCGCGCGGCGGCCTTGCTCTTGCCGCGCTTGATGACGCCGTTGATGTTGACTGCCATGGCTTACTTCCCGGCCTTTCCGACCTTGCGGCGGATCTGCTCGCCCGCGTACCGCACGCCCTTGCCCTTGTACGGGTCCGGCTTGCGCAGCTTGCGGATGTTGGCAGCGACCTCGCCGACCTGCTGCTTGTCGATGCCCTGCACCGAGAATCGGGTGGGGTTCTCGACGGCGAAGGCGATGCCCTGCGGGGCCTCCACGGTGATCTGGTGGCTGTAGCCGAGCGAGAACACGAGGTTCCCGCCCTGGTTGGCCACGCGGTACCCGGTGCCGTGGATCTCCAGCTTCTTCTCGTAGCCGTCGGTGACGCCGACGACCATGTTGTTGATGAGCGAGCGGGTCAGGCCGTGCAGCGAGCGCGCCTCGCGCTCGTCGTTGGGGCGCTTGACCTCGACCGCTCCCTCGTCGCTGCGGTCCACGGAGATGGGCTCGGGGACCGTCAGGCTGAGCGAGCCCTTGGGGCCCTTGACGGTGACGGCCTGGCCGTCGATGGTCACGTCGACGCCCGAGGGCACGGTGACCGGAAGTCGTCCGATACGCGACATGTCAGCTTCCCCTTACCAGACGTAGGCGAGGACTTCCCCACCCACACCCTTCTGAGCGGCCTGCCGGTCGGTCAGCAGACCCGATGACGTCGAGATGATGGCCACGCCGAGGCCGCCGAGCACCTTGGGCAGGTTCGTCGACTTGGCGTAGACCCGCAGGCCCGGCTTGGACACGCGACGCACGCCGGCGATGGAGCGCTCGCGGTTCGGGCCGTACTTGAGGTCGATGGTCAGCGTCTTGCCCACCTCGGCGTCCTCGACCTTCCAGCTGGCGATGTAGCCCTCGGCCTGGAGGATCTCGGCGATGTGGGACTTGAGCTTCGAGAACGGCATGGAGACGTCGTCGTGGTGCGCCGAGTTGGCGTTCCGGACGCGGGTCAACATGTCCGCAATCGGGTCGGTCATAGTCATGTGGGCTTCAGGCCCTTCCTCACCGCGGTTTCACCGCGCATACCTCGTATGCGGGGTGACCTTCGATGTTCGTGGTGATGAGTGAGTGGATCGTGTGCATCTCGGGGTCCCCGCGAAGTATCGGAGCGAGGGACGAGCGGAGAACTTCGTGGGGTGTCTACCAGGAGGACTTGGTGACGCCGGGGAGCTCGCCGCGGTGGGCCATCTCCCGCAGGCAGATCCGGCACAGGCCGAACTTGCGGTAGACGGAGTGCGGGCGGCCGCAGCGCTGGCAGCGCGTGTAGCCGCGGACCTTGAACTTCGGGGTCGCGTTCGCCTTGTTGACGAGGGCGGTCTTCGCCATGTCAGTTCTCCTTGAAGGGGAAGCCGAGCGCCTTGAGCAGTGCCCGACCCTCGTCGTCGTTCTTGGCCGTCGTCACGACGGTGATGTCCATGCCGCGGACGCGGTCGATACGGTCCTGGTCGATCTCGTGGAACATCGACTGCTCGGTGAGGCCGAAGGTGTAGTTGCCGTTGCCGTCGAACTGCTTCGGTGACAGGCCGCGGAAGTCACGGATGCGCGGGAGCGCGATGGTGACGAGCCGGTCGAGGAACTCCCACATCCGGTCGCCGCGCAGCGTCGTGTGGGCGCCGATCGGCATCCCCTCGCGCAGCTTGAACTGGGCGATCGACTTGCGGGCCTTGGTGACGACCGGCTTCTGGCCGGTGATCGCCCCGAGGTCGCGCACGGCGCCCTCGATGAGCTTGCTGTCCTTGGCGGCGTCGCCGACGCCCATGTTGACGACGACCTTGACGACCCCGGGGATCTGCATGACGTTCCCGTAGGAGAACTGGTCACGCAGGGCCGGCTTGATCTCGTCGCGGTAGCGCTGCTTGAGGCGCGGAGAGGTACGGGTCTCCGTCGTCTCCGTTGCGGTTGCGGTCATCACAGGTCCTTACCGGAGCGCACGGCCACGCGGATGCGGCTGGCCTTCTGCCGACCGTCGCGCTCCACGGTCTCGACGCGGGTCTTGATCCGCGTCGGCTTCTTCGAGTCGGGGTCCACGACCGCCACGTTGCTCACGTGGATCGGGGCCTCGGTGTGGACGAGGCCACCGGTCCGGGTGCCGCGAGCGGACGCGCCGGCCTTCTCGTGCTTGGTGACCCGGTTGATGCCCTCGACGAGGACACGCTGGGTGTCGGGGTACACCGCGATGACCTTGCCCTGCTTGCCCCGGTCGCCGCCGTTCTTCTGGCTGCGGCCCGAGATGACCTGGACGAGGTCACCCTTCTTGATGCGCATCGAGTGCGTGTTCGTGTGGGTAGCCATGGGTCAGAGCACCTCCGGTGCGAGCGAGATGATCTTCATGAACCGCTTCTCCCGCAGCTCGCGGCCCACGGGACCGAAGATGCGGGTACCACGGGGGTCGCCGTCGGGCTTGAGGATGACGGCGGCGTTCTCGTCGAACTTGATGTAGGACCCGTCCGGCCGGCGGCGCTCCTTGACGGTGCGCACGATGACGGCCTTGACGACGTCGCCCTTCTTGACGTTGCCGCCGGGGATCGCGTCCTTGACGGTGGCGACGATGGTGTCGCCGATCCCGGCATACCGGCGCCCGGACCCACCGAGCACCCGGATGCAGAGGATCTCCTTCGCACCCGTGTTGTCGGCGACCCGGAGTCGCGACTCCTGCTGGATCACTTGGCCTTCTCCAGAATCTCCACGACGCGCCAGCGCTTCGTGGCCGAGAGCGGGCGGGTCTCCATGATGAGGACACGGTCACCGACGCCGGCCGCGTTGGCCTCGTCGTGGACGTTGATCTTGCTGCTGCGCCGCAGGACCTTGCCGTACAGCGCGTGCTTCACGCGGTCCTCGACCTCGACGACCACGGTCTTGTCCATCTTGTCGCTGACGACGTAGCCCTGCCGCGTCTTGCGGTGGCTGCGCTCCTGGGCGGCCGCGCTCGCGGTCTCCTGCTCGCTCATGACTCGTCCTCGGTCTTCTTCTTCGACTTCTTGTCGGCCTTGTCGGCCTTCTTCGCCTTCTTGTCCGCCTTGGCGTCCTTCGCCGGCTCGACCGCGGCCACCTGCTTGGCAGGGGGCAGCCCGATACCGAGCTCGCGCTCGCGCATCTCGGTGTAGATCCGGGAGATGTCCTTGCGGACGGCGCGCAGCCGGCCGTGGTTGTCCAGCTGGCCGGTGGCCGACTGGAAGCGGAGGTTGAACAGCTCCTCCTTGGCCTTCTTCAGCTCGTCGACCAGGCGGTTGTCGTCGAACCCGCGCAGGTTGTCGGAGGCGAGGTCCTTGGTTCCAACGGCCATCAGATGTCACCACCCTCACGGCGGACGAAACGGCACTTCATGGGCAGCTTGTGCATGGCCAGGCGCATCGCCTCACGGGCGACGGGCTCGGTCACACCGGAGAGCTCGAACATGACGCGACCGGGCTTGACGTTGGCGATCCACCACTCCGGCGAACCCTTACCGGAACCCATCCGGGTCTCGGCCGGCTTCTTGGTGAGGGGACGGTCCGGGTAGATGTTGATCCAGACCTTTCCGCCACGCTTGATGTAACGGGTCATCGCGATACGCGCGGACTCGATCTGCCGGTTGGTGACGTAGGCAGGCTCGAGGGCCTGGATGCCGTAGTCACCGAAGGCGATCCGGGTACCACCGGTGGCAGCGCCCGAGCGACCCGGGTGGTGCTGCTTACGGTGCTTGACTCGACGGGGAATCAACATGGTCAGGCCTGCTCATTCTGGGCCGCCGCGGTGGCCTCGGGGGCCTGAGCGGGAGCCTCGGTGGTCTCGGCGGTGGCCGCGGCCGGCGCCGACTCGGGAGCGTCGCGGTCGGAGCGGCGGGCGCGGGTCGGGCGGTCCATACGGTCGGGGCCGTCGCGACGCGGGCCACGCGGGGCACGCGGCGCCGCCGCCTGCTGCTGCGCGAGCTCGCGAGCGGTGACGTCGCCCTTGTAGATCCAGACCTTCACGCCGATGCGGCCGAACGTCGTGCGGGCCTCGTAGAAGCCGTAGTCGATGTTGGCGCGCAGCGTGTGCAGCGGGACCCGACCCTCGCGGTAGAACTCCGAGCGCGACATCTCCGCGCCCTGGAGGCGACCGGAGCACTGGACCCGGATGCCCTTGGCGCCGGCGCGCTGGGCGGACTGCATGCCCTTGCGCATGGCGCGGCGGAACGAGACGCGGGCCGCGAGCTGCTCGGCGATGCCCTGGGCGACCAGCTGCGCGTCGACCTCGGGGTTCTTGACCTCGAGGATGTTCAGCTGCACCTGCTTGCCGGTGAGCTTCTCGAGCTCGCCACGGATGCGGTCGGCCTCCGCGCCACGGCGGCCGATGACGATGCCCGGCCGGGCGGTGTGGATGTCGACGCGGACGCGGTCACGGGTGCGCTCGATCTCCACGCGGGAGATGCCGGCGCGCTCCATGCCGGTCGCCATGAGCTTGCGGATCGCGACGTCCTCCTTGACGAAGTCGCGGTACCGCTGACCCTCCTTGGTGGAGTCTGCGAACCAGCGACTCACGTGCTCGGTGGTGATGCCGAGACGGAACCCGTGCGGGTTGACCTTCTGACCCATCAGCGGGTCCCTCCCTGACGTGCGGTGGACTTCTTCGCCGTGGTCTTCGCGGCGGCCTTTGTTGCTCCGCGACGCGGCTGGGGCTCGGAGGCCTTGCCGGTCGGGGCGACGATGACGGTGATGTGGCTGGTGCGCTTGTTGATCCGCGAGGCGCGGCCCTGGGCGCGCGGCCGGAACCGCTTCATCGTGGGGCCCTCGTCGACGAACACGGACTGGATGACCAGGGTGCGCTCGTCGAAGGCCTCGGAGTTGCGGTCAGCGGAGACCCGCGCGTTCGCAATGGCGCTCTCGAGCACCTTGCGGATCGGCTCGGACGCGGCCTGCGGGGCGAACCGGAGCACGGCGACGGCCTCCGTGGCCTGCTTGCCACGGATGAGGTCGACGACACGGCGCGCCTTCTGCGGCGTCACGCGGACGTGGCGCGCGGAGGCGCGCGTCAGCGTCACGTCGGTGTCGATGGTTGCGGCGGGCATCAGCGACGACGTCCCTTCTTGTCGTCCTTGACGTGACCCTTGAAGGTCCGCGTCGGGGCGAACTCGCCGAGCTTGTGGCCGACCATCGACTCGGTGACGAACACCGGGACGTGCTTGCGGCCGTCGTGGACGGCGAGGGTGTGACCGAGCATGTCGGGGCTGATGACCGACCGACGCGACCAGGTCTTGATGACGTTCTTGGTGCCCGCTTCGTTCTGGACATCCACCTTCTTCTGAAGGTGGTCGTCGATGAAGGGGCCCTTCTTGAGGCTACGAGGCATGGTGGTTCAGGGCTCCTCAGCGCTTCTTGCCGGAACGACGGCGACGGACGATGAGCTTGTCGCTCGGCTTGTGCGGACGGCGGGTACGGCCCTCGGCCTGTCCCCACGGGCTGACCGGGTGGCGACCACCGGAGGTCTTGCCCTCGCCACCGCCATGGGGGTGGTCGACGGGGTTCATGGCGACACCACGGACGGTCGGGCGCTTGCCCTTCCACCGCATCCGGCCGGCCTTGCCCCAGTTGATGTTGCTCTGCTCGGCGTTGCCCACCTCGCCGACCGTGGCGCGGCAGCGCAGGTCGACGTTGCGGATCTCGCCCGACGGCATACGCAGCTGGGCGTAGGGGCCGTCCTTGGCGACGAGCTGGACCTTCGAACCTGCGGAGCGGGCGATCTTGGCGCCGCCGCCCGGCTTCAGCTCGATGGCGTGCACCGTGGTACCCGTCGGGATGTTGCGCAGCGGCAGGCTGTTGCCCGGCTTGATGTCGGCCGACGGACCGTTCTCGACGGTGTCGCCCTGCTTCAGCCGGTTCGGCGCGAGGATGTAGCGCTTCTCGCCGTCGGCGTAGTGCAGCAGCGCGATCCGCGCGGTGCGGTTGGGGTCGTACTCGATGTGCGCGACCTTGGCCGGCACGCCGTCCTTGTCGTGGCGACGGAAGTCGATGACGCGGTAGGCGCGCTTGTGGCCACCACCGATGTGGCGGGTGGTGATCCGGCCGGCGTTGTTGCGGCCGCCGCTCTTGCTGAGCGGACGGACCAGCGACTTCTCCGGCGTGGTCCGAGTGACCTCGACGAAGTCGGCGACCGACGAGCCACGACGGCCCGGGGTGGTCGGCTTGTACTTGCGAATAGCCATGTCTGTCTGTCTCCTAGGCCGGTCAGGCGCCCGCGCCGAAGATGTCGATGGAACCCTCGCGGAGCGTGACGATGGCGCGCTTGGTGTCCTTGCGCTTGCCGACGCCGAAGCGGGTACGCCGCGACTTGCCCTTGCGGTTCATCGTGTGGACCGAGTCGACCTTGACGTTGAAGACCTGCTCGATGGCGATCTTGATCTCCGTCTTGTTCGACCGGGGGTCGACGAGGAACGTGTACTTGCCCTCGTCGAGAAGGCCGTAGGACTTCTCCGAGACGACCGGGGCGAGGAGGATGTCGCGAGGGTCCTTGATGTGGATGCTCACTTCTCGCTTCCCTTCGTAGCCGCCGTGACGAACGCGTCGAACGCGCCCTGGGTGAAGACCACGTCGTCGGCGCAGAGGACGTCGTAGGTGTTGAGCTGGTCGGCCGCGAGGACGTGGACGCCCTCGAGGTTGCGCGCGCTCTTCCACGACACCTCGTCGCCGCGCTCGAGCACGAGGAGCAGGTTCGGACGGCTGGTCAGCCCGGACAGCCCCGCCCACGCCTGCTTGGCGGAGGGGACGTCGCCGGAGACGAGCGCGTCGATGACGTGCACGCGGTCGTGACGGGCCCGGTCGGAGAGGGCGCCACGCAGGGCGGCGGCCTTCATCTTCTTGGGCGTCCGCTGCGAGTAGTCGCGCGGCGTCGGGCCGTGGACGACCCCACCACCGGTGAACTGCGGCGCACGGGTCGAACCCTGGCGGGCGCGGCCGGTGCCCTTCTGGCGGTACGGCTTGGCGCCACCACCACGGACCTCACCGCGGGTCTTCGTCGAGTGCGTGCCCTGGCGGGCGGCCGCGAGCTGAGCGACGACGACCTGGTGGATCAGCGGGACGTTGGTCTGGACGTCGAAGATCTCAGCGGGGAGATCGGCCTTGACGGTCGTGACGGCCATGTCAGGCTCCCTTCGTACCGGTGAGGGCCGGGGCGGCCTTGGCCGCGGTCCGGACGAGGACGATCCCGCCGCGGGGGCCGGGAACGGCGCCCTTGACGAGCAGCAGGCCCTTGTCGGCGTCGACGGCGTGGACGGTGAGGTTCTGGGTGGTCTGACGCTCGCCACCCATCCGGCCGGCCATCCGCATGCCCTTGAAGACGCGGCCCGGAGTTGAGCAGCCGCCGATCGAGCCGGGCTTGCGGTGGTTCTTGTGGGCGCCGTGGGACGAGGAGACACCGTGGAAGCCGTGGCGCTTCATGACACCGGCGAAGCCCTTGCCCTTGGTGGTGCCGCTCGCGTCGACGAGCTGGCCCGCCTCGAACGCCTCGACGGTGACCTCCTGGCCGAGGCTGTAGTCGCCGGCGTCCGCCGTGCGCAGCTCGACGAGGTGGCGGCGCGGGGTGACCCCGGCCTTCTCGAAGTGGCCCTTCATGGGCTTGTTGACCTTGCGGGGGTCGATCTCGCCGTAGGCGATCTGGACCGCGCCGTAGCCGTCGGTGTCACCGTCACGGACCTGGGTCACCACGCAGGGGCCGGCCTTGATGACGGTCACGGGCACCAGGCGGCCGGCATCGTCCCAGACCTGGGTCATGCCGAGCTTCTCGCCGAGGACGCCCTTGACGGTCCTCTCAATGGTGTTGGTCATCGCTGGATCCTCAGAGCTTGATCTCGATGTTGACGTCCGCCGGCAGGTCGAGGCGCATCAGCGAGTCGACCGCCTTGGGGGTCGGGTCGATGATGTCGATGAGGCGCTTGTGCGTCCGCATCTCGAAGTGCTCGCGGGAGTCCTTGTACTTGTGCGGCGACCGGATGACGACGAACACGTTCTTCTCCGTGGGCAGCGGCACAGGGCCGACCACCGTCGCACCGGCACGGGTCACCGTGTCGACGATCTTGCGCGCCGAGCTGTCGATGACCTCGTGGTCATACGACTTCAGTCGGATGCGGATCTTCTGTCCCGCCATCTGGGTCTGGTCTCTCTACTCGCCGGACAACTGCTGTGGTGGTGCTGGGTCTGTGGGGTTCTGGCCGGGTCTGTCCCCGGCCCCCGCGCTCGGGTGTGTCGCGCCCGCTCCGCGGTTCGACGGCTGGCACTCTCGTGCCCGACGTCGGGTCTCGAACCCGAAGTTCCCGGTTACCCGGGTGCCTGCGCTTCCCTCGGGCCACACATGGTGTCCGGACTGAGTCCGACAAGGGGCGGCGGCATCGTCATGGGACGACACCGCGCGTCAAGCAACTTCCCTAGTGTGCCAGAGCGGACGGGGTCGGTTCAAATCCGGGTCAGCGGTCCCCCACGTCACCGAGCGCGATCTTGACGTCGACGACCGGCGTTCCGTCGACCGCCTCCAGCCCGCTGACCGTGAGCCGAGCTCCCGTGACCGCCAGAACGCGGCAGCGGTGGAGCCCGATCGGGTTCGGCCGGTCCGGCGACCGGGTCGCGAACACCCCCGTGACCGGGCGGCTGGTGTCGCCGCGCGGGTGGACCGCCAGCGTCGTCCGGTCGCCGAGGTGCAGCCAGGTCACCACGACGACCTCGTCGCCCGGTACGAGCCCGGCCAGGGCGCCCTCGACCGCCGGGTCCAGCTCAAGCACTGCGTCGGGAGCACCCTCGTCGCCCTGCCGCGGGGCGGCGGCCGGGTCGGTCAGCGGGCTCCGGACGTACCCCAGAACCCTCAGCTCGTACGCGTCCACGGCGCTGCCTCCTCGGTGGTTCGTGGTGGATGGAGCCGGAACTCACAGCGGTCCAGAGCACGAACCGGCTAGTGGGGGGCGAGGAAGGCGGCGAGGGCCGCCGCATACCTCGCCGGTTCGACGGCCGCGCAGAGCTCGCGGCTGCTGTGCATCGAGAGGATCGGCGCACCGAAGTCCACCGTGGTCGCGCCGGTCTGGGACGCCGTCATCGGTCCGATGGTGCCGCCGGAGGGTAGGTCGCTGCGGACGACGTAGCGCTGCATCGGCACTCCGGCCTGCTCGCAGGCGAGGGTGAAGGCCGCGGCGCCGAGGCTGTCCGTCGCATAGCGGAGGGAGGTGTTGACCTTGAGGACCGGGCCGCCGTCGATGGCGATCGGGTGCTGCGGCTCGTGCCGGTCGGGGTAGTTCGGGTGGATGGCGTGCGCGGTGTCGCCGGACGCGACGAGGCTGCGGGCCAGGGCGCGCCAGTAGTCCTCGCGGCTGCCGCCGTTGGACGAGACGATCCGCTCGAGCACGCTGGGCAACAGGGTGGACAGGGCGCCGCGGTCGGACAGGCTGCCGGACTCCTCGTGGTCGAAGAGGACGAGCACCGGGGTATGCGTGCTCGCCGCCGGCGCGGCGGCGAGGAGGGCCGCCACGCCCGCGTAGCAGGTCAGCTGGTTGTCCAGCCGGGGCGCGGCGACCAGCTCGGCGTTGCGGCCGATCCGCCGGGACGGCTCGACGACGTGGGTCATGGCGTCCCACGCCAGGACGTCCTCGGCGCCGGCGTCGACCTGCTCCCCCAGCCAGGCCCGGAAGTCGCCGGGGAGCGCACCGAGGCCCCAGACCGGCGCCAGGTGCTGCTGCACGTTGAGGGTCAGCGTCGTCTTCGGCGGCTCGCTCAGGTGGATCGCCAGCTCGGAGACGCGCAGGAGCGGCTCGTCGGCGAGGAACAGGCGCGCCTCGGGGCCGTTCGGCCCGCGCACCGCGACGCGTCCCGACAGGCCGAGGTCGCGGTCCAGCCAGGACGCCAGCAGCGGCCCTCCGTAGGACTCGACGCCGAGCAGCTGCCAGCCGGCGCGGGCCTGGTCGGGGTTCGGCTTGATCCGCAGGTTCGGGCTGTCGGTGTGCGCCCCGACGACCCGGAACGACCGCACCGGACGACGTGGGCGGTCCTGCGTCGACCACGCCACCAGCGAGCCGCCCCGGACCAGGAGGTAGCGGCCCGGTTCGGTGGGGAACGGCTCGGTCTCGTCGAGCTCCACGTAGCCGTCGTCCCCGAGCAGGCGGGACGCGGTGAGGACGGCGTGGAACGGCGAGGGGGACGCGTCGACGAAGTCGACGAGGCCCTGGACGGCGGCGTCGGTGTCGGGGAGCGCCATGCGCGCCACTGTAGGGGTCGAGCGTCAGCGCTTCCTCGGTGTGGCCGCCCCCACGACGAGGGGCCGGACGACGGGCGGCATCCCCAGCCAGCGGTCCTCGTGGACCTCCTCGACGTCCAGGTGGCGGCGTAGTGCCCCGACGATGTCGCGGTCGCAGCGGCAGCCCATCGCGAACGCCGCCCACGGCTCGGCCAGCCGGTCCTGCCAGCGCCGCAGCGGCGACCCGGCCGGCGAGTGGACGTGCTCGATGAACAGCAGCCGTCCGCCGGGCTTCAGGACCCGCGCGACCTCGGCCAGCGCCGCGTCGACGTCCGGGACCGTGCAGAGGACCATCGTCGAGACGACGGTGTCGACGCTGGCCGTGGGGACGGGCAGGGCCTCGGCTCCGGCGTCGACAACGCTGGCGTGGGCCGCCTCACGCGCGACGCGGCGGGACAGGATCCCCCGCATCGTCGCGGCCGGTTCGGTGAGGACCAGCCGGTCGACGGGTGGGTATGCCGCGAGGTTCGTGCCGGTCCCGGCACCGATCTCGAGGACGGTCCCGTGGGCGTCCGCGAGCAGGGCGGCGCGGCGTGCGGCCATGCCCCGCTGCTCACCGAGGGCGATGAACGCGTCGTAGATGTGCGCGCCCACGACCCCCCAGGCGGACTCGTGGTGGGTGGTCGGGGACGCGGTGGTGCGGGTCGAAGTGCTCATGCCTCCCAGTTCACCCGCCGTCGGCCTGCCCGCGCATCGCGAGGACCGGCCATCCCGGCGGATGGCCCACTCGGGCCACGGTCAGACGAGACCGCCGCGGGCCGCGGCCGCCGCGGCGGCCGCCCGGGAGGTGAGACCGAGCTTCGTGCGGATGTTCGCGACGTGGCGATGCACGGTGTGCGGGCTGAGGAACAGGCGACCCGCGATCTCGTCGTCGGAGAGTCCTGCTGCGACGAGACGCAGGACCTCCACCTCTCGCTCGGACAACGACGCCAGGTCGGCCGGTAGAGGGCGTTCCGGTTCGAGAGCCACACCGTCGGCGAGGAACGCGGAGACGGCACGCGTCACCGAGGCGGCGTCGCCGCGCCAGGGCAGGTGGTCTACCCCGTCGAGCGAGACGAACGTGGCGTCCGGGACGCCGGCCGCGACCTCTCGGCCGAGCGCCGCAGGAATGGTGTGGTCGTCCCGGCGATGGACCACCAGCGTCGGCGTCGTCACCTCGGGCAGGTCGCCGCGCACGTCCATGGCGTACACCGAGGCCAGCGAGGCCGCGGCCGCCTCGGCGCTGGCACTGAGCCGCTGGAACCGGGCGAACGCGTCGCGTTCGTCGGGGCCGGCGCCCGGGAGGAACAGGTCGGCGAGCACGCGGGACCCGAGCCCCCAGTGAGCCGCGACCACCGAGGTCAGGGACCGGCGGGCCGCCTCCGGCGCGAGGCGGTGTCCGTCGGCGTAGCTGCCGTAGAGGGCGAGCCGACGGACGCGTTCGGGGTGGGTCGCCGCATACCGGACCGCGACGCAGCTACCGGACGAGACCCCGAGGAGCAGGAGCCCCACTGCGTCCCGAGGTGTCGTCCGTTGCCGCTCGCACGACGGCGTCGAGGACCGCGATCTCCTCGTCCAGGTCCGGCGGTGGCGGCACGTCCCGGTCCGAGAGGCCGGTGCCCGGCCGGTCGTACCGGACCACCCGGAACCGGGTCGCCAGCCCCTCGGCGAAGGCGCGGAACGAGGCGTTCTGCCAGTCGAGCTCGAGGTGGCTGCACCACCATCCACCGACGACGAGCGTGGGCAGCGTCGGCGAGCCGGAGGTCGCCCAGGCCACGCGCGACCCGGTCGCCGCGGTGAACCGGATCTCCTGCTCCACGACCGGAGGATAGGCCCAGGGCATACGGAAGGGCCCCGAGGCATGTCGCCTCGGGGCCCTTCGCGCGGGTTGCGTCAGGTCACTTGGTGATCTTGGTGACCCGGCCGGCGCCGACGGTGCGGCCACCCTCGCGAATCGCGAAGCGGAGACCCTCCTCCATGGCGATCGGCTGGATGAGCTCGACCGACATCTCGGTGTTGTCGCCCGGCATGACCATCTCGGTGCCCTCGGGGAGCTTGACGACCCCGGTCACGTCGGTGGTGCGGAAGTAGAACTGCGGACGGTAGTTGTCGTAGAACGGCGTGTGCCGGCCACCCTCGTCCTTGGACAGGATGTAGACGTTCGCGTCGAAGTTCGTGTGCGGGGTGATCGAGCCCGGCTTGGCGATGACCTGGCCGCGCTCGACGTCCTCACGCTTGGTCCCACGCAGGAGCAGACCGACGTTCTCGCCCGCACGACCCTCGTCGAGGAGCTTGCGGAACATCTCGACGCCGGTGACCGTCGTCTTGGCCGGCGGACCGGTGTGGATGCCGACGATCTCGACCTCCTCGTTGACCTTGAGGATGCCGCGCTCGATCCGGCCGGTGACGACCGTGCCACGACCGGTGATGGTGAAGACGTCCTCGACGGGCATGAGGAACGGCTTGTCGACCTCACGCTCCGGCTCCGGGATCGCGGTGTCGACCGCGTCCATGAGCTCGAGCACGCTCTGGCCCCACTCGGCGTCGCCCTCGAGGGCCTTGAGCGCCGAGACGCGGACGACCGGAAGGTCGTCGCCGGGGAACTCGTAGGACGAGAGCAGCTCGCGGACCTCGAGCTCGACGAGCTCGAGGATCTCCTCGTCGTCGACCATGTCGGCCTTGTTGAGCGCCACGACGATGTAGGGGACGCCGACCTGGCGGGCCAGGAGGACGTGCTCACGCGTCTGCGGCATCGGGCCGTCGGTGGCCGCGACCACGAGGATCGCACCGTCCATCTGCGCCGCACCCGTGATCATGTTCTTCACGTAGTCCGCGTGACCCGGGCAGTCGACGTGCGCGTAGTGACGCGACTCCGTCTGGTACTCGATGTGCGCGATGGAGATGGTGATACCGCGCTGCTTCTCCTCAGGCGCCTTGTCGATGTCGTCGAACGCGAACTGCGGGTTCAGCGTGGGGAACTTGTCGTGCAGGACCTTCGAGATCGCAGCCGTCAGCGTCGTCTTGCCGTGGTCGATGTGACCGATGGTGCCGATGTTGACGTGCGGCTTGGTCCGCTCGAACTTTGCCTTCGCCACTGTGGTCCTCCTCAGGACTTCTTCTGTACTACGCCGTGCGACCTATGGCGGGGACGTGGCGTGCTGGTTTGGTCTTGGTTTTCGGTGGGACAGCCTACGGGAACCCGGGAGCCCGGGTTTCCGTCACTCTCCCCGGGTCTTCTTGATGATCTCCTCGGCGACGTTCTTGGGAACCTCGGCGTAGGAGTCGAACTGCATGGAGTAGTTGGCCCGGCCCTGGGTCTTCGACCGCAGGTCGCCGACGTAGCCGAACATCTCCGACAGGGGGACGAGACTGCGGACGATCTTCGCGCCGCTGATGTCCTCCATGGCCTGGATGTGTCCACGGCGGCTGTTGAGGTCGCCGATGACGTCGCCCATGTACTCCTCGGGCGTACGCACCTCGACGGCCATGACCGGCTCGAGAAGAACCGGGTCGGCCTTGCGGACCGCGTCCTTGAGCACCATGGAGCCGGCGATCTTGAACGCCATCTCGGACGAGTCGACGTCGTGGTACCCACCGTCGAGCAGCGTGGCCTTGAGACCCACGAGCGGGTAGCCCGCGAGCACGCCGTACTGCATGGCGTCCTGGATGCCGTGGTCGACCGACGGGATGTACTCCCGCGGGATGCGGCCACCGGTGACCTTGTTCTCGAACTCGTAGAGCTCGCCCTCGGACGTGTCCAGGGGCTCGATGGTCACCTGCACCTTGGCGTACTGTCCCGAGCCACCCGTCTGCTTCTTGTGGATGTACTCGAGCTTCTCGACGGTCCGGCGGATCGTCTCGCGGTAGGCCACCTGCGGCTTGCCGACGTTGGCCTCGACCCGGAACTCGCGACGCATCCGGTCCACCAGGATGTCGAGGTGGAGCTCGCCCATCCCCTTGATGATGGTCTGGCCGGTCTCCTCGTCCTGCTGGACCTGGAAGGTCGGGTCCTCCTCCGCCAGCTTCTGGATCGCGGTACCGAGCTTCTCCTGGTCACCCTTGGTCTTGGGCTCGATGGCCACCGAGATCACGGGGTCCGGGAAGGTCATCGACTCGAGCACGATCGGGTTGGCGGCGTCGCACAGCGTTTCGCCGGTCGTCGTGTCCTTCAGACCGATGACGGCGTAGATGTGTCCGGCCGACGCCCGGTCGACGGGGTTCTCCTTGTTGGAGTGCATCTGGAAGATCTTGCCGATGCGCTCCTTCTTGCCCTTGGTCGAGTTGACGACCGCTGCCCCGGAGGACACCTCGCCCGAGTAGACCCGGATGTAGGTGAGCTTGCCGAAGAACGGGTGCGACGCGATCTTGAACGCCAGCGCCGAGAACGGCTCCGTCGTGGACGGCTCGCGGGTCATCTCGACCTCCTCGTCGCCCGGCTTGTGGCCGATCATCGGGGGGACGTCGAGCGGGGACGGCAGGTACGCGATCACGGCGTCGAGCATCGGCTGGACGCCCTTGTTCTTGAATGCGGTCCCGCAGAACACCGGGTTGACCTCGCCCGCGATGGTGATGGCGCGCACGCCGGCCTGAAGCTCCGCAACGGTGAGCTCGTCGCCCTCGAGGTACTTCTCCATGAGGTGGTCGTCGCTCTCGGCGACCCGCTCGACGAGCTCGTGGCGGTACTGCTCCGCCTTCTCCTGCAGGTCGGCCGGGATGTCCTCGATGGTGTAGTCCTCACCGAGCTTGGTCTCACCGCGCCAGACGAAGGCCTTCATCGTCAGCAGGTCGACGACACCGATGAACTCGCTCTCGGAGCCGATCGGCAGCTGCATGACCAGCGGCGACGCACCGAGGCGGTCGACGATCGTCTGCACGGTGAAGTAGAAGTCCGCGCCGAGCTTGTCCATCTTGTTGACGAAGCAGATGCGCGGGACGACGTACTTGTCGGCCTGGCGCCACACCGTCTCGGACTGGGGCTCGACGCCCTCCTTGCCGTCGAAGACGGCGACCGCGCCGTCGAGGACGCGCAGGTTGCGCTCCACCTCGACGGTGAAGTCAACGTGACCCGGGGTGTCGATGAGGTTGATCTGGTGGTTCTTCCAGAAGGTCGTCGTCGCGGCGGACGTGATGGTGATGCCGCGCTCCTGCTCCTGCTCCATCCAGTCCATCGTGGCCGCGCCGTCGTGGACCTCGCCGATCTTGTAGTTGATCCCGGTGTAGAAGAGGATCCGCTCGGTCGTCGTGGTCTTGCCGGCGTCGATGTGCGCCATGATGCCGATGTTGCGGACCATGGTGAGGTCCGTGAGGACGTCGAGTGCCACTCGTTGCTCATTCCCAAGGGTTGTAGGCGTGAAGTCTCCGCGGTTGGTTACCGCCGGGTAGGTCAACGCTGGGAGACCGGCAGGTATGCCTGGTCGCACGGGGTGCGGACCGGCATACCCGCCGGTGCGGTCACCAGCGGTAGTGCGCGAAGGCCTTGTTGGACTCGGCCATCTTGTGCGTGTCCTCGCGACGCTTCACCGCGGCGCCGAGACCGTTGCTGGCGTCGAGGATCTCGTTCATGAGGCGCTCGGTCATGGTCTTCTCACGGCGCTGCCGCGAGTAGCCGACGAGCCAGCGCAGGGCGAGAGTCGTGGACCGGTTCGGCTTGACCTCGATCGGCACCTGGTAGGTCGCACCGCCGACGCGACGGGACTTGACCTCGATGGAGGGCTTGATGTTGTCCAGAGCGCGCTTGAGGGTGGCGACCGGGTCGGTGCCGGTCTTCTGGCGGGCACCCTCGAGGGCGCCGTAGACGATGGTCTCCGCGATCGACTTCTTGCCGTCGAGGAGGATCTTGTTGACCAGCTGGGTGACCAGGGGGCTGTTGTGCACCGGGTCGACGACCAGCGGGCGCTTCGGAGCGGGTCCCTTGCGAGGCATCAGCTCTTCTCCTTCTTCGCGCCGTAACGGGAGCGGGCCTGCTTGCGGTTGCGGACGCCCTGGGCGTCCAGCGAACCGCGGACGATCTTGTAGCGGACCCCCGGGAGGTCCTTCACACGGCCGCCACGCACGAGCACGATCGAGTGCTCCTGCAGGTTGTGGCCGACACCGGGGATGTACGCCGTGACCTCGATGCCCGAGGTCAGCTTCACGCGCGCGACCTTGCGCAGCGCCGAGTTCGGCTTCTTGGGGGTGGTCGTGTACACGCGCGTGCACACACCGCGCCGCTGGGGCGAGCCCTTCAGGGCCGGGGTCTTGGTCTTGCTGACCTTGTCCTGGCGACCCTTGCGGACCAGCTGGTTGATCGTGGGCAACCTGTTCTCCGTACGTCGTTAGTCGGTCTGTCCCGCCGGCCGCAGCCGGTCCGGGACTCCTTGGTGGTGTCCACTCCCGTCGGCCGCCGACCCCCGCGTTCGGGTGTGTCGGTGGCTCTCGGTCGTGGCGCTCTCCCCTGCACTTCCCACCCGCGATCGGCACGGACTCGCGTCCGTCCCGAGCCTCGTGTGGACTGCCCGGCGAGAGAAGGTGAGCGGGTGCCGGTTCGCCTCGCGATCCCGTTCCGGATCCTCGAGGCGGCCCACGCCTGCTCGGGTGCCTGGACGAGTCCAGACACAGCATCCGAGTTTACCGCCTGGCGGTATGGCGGCCAAATTGCTTCAGCGGGGTGTGCCGCTCAGCCGAGCCCGTTGGCTGACCTCCGCGGGCTCCTCCGGGCCTCGCTGGTCCCTCGCTCGTGTCCTCAGGGCCCTCTCGGTCAGCCGAGGCGCCAGTCCCCCGTGTAGACGTGCAGGACCGGAACCCCGAGCCGTTCGCGGGCCTCGCTGGCCCAGTCGGTGTGGAAGGTGTCCTGCACCGCGTGCGGTTCGGTGACGATGATGACCTCGCCGGCCTGGATCCGCGCGACCTCGGCCTCGAGGGTCGGCAGCGGGTCGTCGTCGGTGACCGCGCCGGTCGCCTGGACGCCGGCCTCATGCAGCACCCGAAGGCTCTCGGCCAGGGTCTCCTCGGCATCGGTATGCGCCGTTTTGCGGTTGATCGGCTTCAGCGACTCCAGCGCCTCGCGCATCTCGAACAGGCTCAGGTGGTTGAGGACGGACACGAGCACGTTGCGCTTCGTGTCGGCCGGGACGAGCACCCGGAATGCGGGTTCGTCGCCCTCGTGCAGCGCGGTGATCCGCGTGACGTCCAGGTCCTTGAGGGGCACCTCGGTGAGAACGATGGTGGGCCCGGGGACGTCGGACGTCTCGGTGGGCTCGGGCGCGGGCTCGGTCACACCGGTCAGCCTAGGGCTCGCGCCGCACCGACCGGGCCCGCACCCTGCTGCGCACGACGTGACCGACCATCTGTGACCCCAGGACGAGGGTCTGCCGACGGTCACCGGTCACCGAGGACACCCCCACCCGCGGGCGGTAGTTCACCGGGACCTGGACCATCCGGATCTTGAGGATGGCGGCCAGCAGCATCATCTCCAGCCCGTAGGCGGACCCGCTCACCGTGGAGCGCGGGAGCACCCGCTGAGCCACCTCGCGGGTCATCACCCGGAACGTGCAGCCGACGTCGCTGAGCGAGGTCGTGTTGTGCAGGACCTCCACCGACTTGGCGACCCCCCAGTTGCCCCACCGAAGGAACCAGCCCATGTTGGCCCCGTCCCAGATGAACGTCGCCACCGTCCGCGACCCCACGACGAGGTCGCACTCGGGCATGAAGGCCAGCAGCTTGCGCAGGTCCTCGGGGTCGAACGTCCCGTCCGGCTCGCACAGGCAGACGAGGTCCGCGTCGGTCTCCATGAGCCCGCGCTGGATCGCGGCGCCGTAGCCCTGGCGGGTCTCCAGCACCTCGCGGGCGCCGGTGGTGGCGACCTCCTCGGACGTCCCGGGGGCGGCGTTGTTGTTGACGACCAGCACCTCGTCGACCTCGGGCAGGGCCTCGAACCGGCGGATGCACTCGGCGATGGAGTCCCGCTCGTTGTAGGTCGGCAGGACGACGCACAGGGTCTTGTCGCGCCAGGTCATCGGCGGGCGACCACGAGCATCTGGCCGGCGAGCGGCTTGACCGGCGAGCGGAGGTACCACGGGACGAGGAAGGTCAGCCCGGCACCGCGCGACTTCAGGGTCAATGGCAGGAACCGCGGGAACACGGCCTCGAGCTGCCACCCCCGGGAGCGGAGGAAGTCGCCGAGGGACTGGTCGGTCCAGATCGACACGTGGGTGTAGTCGTCGAAGTAGCGCCCCGGAGCCAGCCGGAAGTTGGGCTGGAGCAGGATCAGCCGCCCACCTGCGGCGAGGACGCGGTGGCTCTCGTCGACCAGCCGGTCGACGGCGTCGCGGTCGAGGTGCTCGACGAGGTTCGAGGCGAAGACGACGTCGAACCGGCCGTCCGGGAACTGCGACAGGTCGGTGCAGTCGCCGACCACCGCGGTGACACCCGGACGCGCCGCGCTCTCGACCGTGGCGTCGGCGTCCAGCGCCACCACCTCGGCGGCGGCCACCTGGTTCGCGAAGTCGCACCAGCCGGCGCCGAGCTCGAGGACCCGTGCATCGGGGGCGATCCAGCGGGCCAGGTAGGCCGTCAGGTGCTGCCACACCTTGGCCCGGTTGGGGTCGTGGGCGAGCCGGGTGCCGAAGTACCCGGGCGTCGACGCGTCGGCGCCGGGCTCGTCGGGGTCCACGTCCACTCCTCGCAATGGTCCTCGGGCGTCCTCGGGCACTGACGGCGGGGAGCCTAACAGCCGTGAGCGGCCCGGCAGCTCAGTCGGTTCCCGGGCGGATGGGATGCTGGCGCGCGTGACCGGTCCCGCGCGCGAGCACGACCCGCCGGTCGGGACCGGCCCACCCGTGTCCTCGGTCGCTGTCCGGCGCATCGTCGCCCTGTTCGTGCTGCCGTACGTGCTGCTCGGACTCTGGTGGGCGCTCGCCAACCCCGCCATCGCCGCGCCGGACGAGGACGCCCACCTCGTCAAGGCGCTGGGCATGGCGCGCTTCGACATCGGCGTGCCCAACCCTGCGGCGCCCGTGTCCTCCCATCCCGTCGACGTTCGCAACGCGTCGATCACCCGTGTCGTGGAGATTCCGGGCCGCTTGGACCCGGCCGGGTACGCCTGCTTCATCTTCCACGGGGAGGCCACCGCCGCGTGCCAACCGACGACGCCCCGCACCACGGAGGGCGACGTCGCGGCGGCGACGACGCTCGGCGCATACCCCCCGTTCCTCTACCCCGTCGCGGGCTGGGTCGCCAGCCTGGGCAGCGATCCGGCGAGCGCCGACCGCCTGGGTCGGCTGGTGGTCCTGGCCGCGTCGGCGCTGCTGCTGTGGCTCGCGTGCGCGCACGTGGTGCGGTGGCTCGGCCCGCGCAGCCTGGTCGGGGTGGCCCTGCTGATGACCCCGATGGCGGTGTTCTGCCTGGGGAGTCTCAACACCAGTGCCGTCGAGATCCTCGGCGCGACAGGGATGGCGGCCGTCGTCGCGGTTTACGGCCGCCGCCCGGAGTCGCTCAGCCGGTCCAGCACCCAGGCCCTCGTGCTGGTCAGCGGCACGGCCCTGGTGCTCAGCCGGCAGCTGGGCATCGTCACCATGGCGGTGCTCACCCTGCTGCTCCTGGTCCTCGGTGGCTGGCGCGATGTGTGGGCCGGGCTTCGCGAACGGCGGGCGGTCACCTGGGCGGCGGTCCTCGTGCCGGCGGTCTCGACCGTCGCGGTCGCGGTGTGGGAGCTGCGCTACGACCACCCGGTGCTGCTCGGCCCCTGGGCCTCCGGCGACAGCCTCCGCGCCTTCCTGGAGCAGGCGGCACAGCTCACGGCCGAGAGCATCGGCTGGTTCGGCTGGCTCGACGTGCGGCCGCCCGACGTCGTCAACCTCGTCTGGTTCGCCGCGGCGGCAGCGCTGGTCGTCACCGGCCTCGTCCTCGGTGACCGCCGAGACCGGATGGTCGTCATCGGTGTGCTTTTGGTCGCGGTGGTGGTGAGCTACGTGACGTACTCACGAGTCTTCTTCGGTATCAACGCGGGGCTGCAGGGGCGGCACGTCCTACCGATCTTCGCGCTGGTCCCGATCTGGTCCGGCGTCGTCGTCGCCGAGCGCCTCCGCCCCCGACTCTTCGCCGTCGGAGTCCGGGTGGCCGCGGTGGCGCTGCCTCTCGTCGTCCTGATCGGCCTGTACCTCAACGCCAAGCGGTATGCGGTGGGCCTCGGACCGGACTCGGGTCCGCGCTGGTTCGTCCCCGTTGCCGAGTGGTCCCCTCCACTGGGCTGGTACCCCTGGCTCGTTCTCGGGATCGCCGGGACGGTGGCTCTCGGGGTCGCGTGGGTCCGGACCATGGGGGAAGTCGGGGTCCGGTCAGGGACGACCCGGTGACGTCACCGATATCCGCCGCGGGGCCGCGCTGCGAACCTCGGAGACGTGTCCACGACCGTCTCCACCACCGCTGAGTACGCCCCCGCCCGAACCGGCCGTCGCTGGCCGTGGTCGGTGCTGCGGGTCGTCACCGTCCTCACCACGCTGAGCGCCTTCACCCAGGCCGTCCTGGCCGGAGGTGTCGTCGCCGGCCGGATCGAGGCGTTGCCGCTGCACTCGACCAACGGGCTGCTGCTCGTGGTCGGCACTCTCGCGATGCTGGTCGCCCTCGTGCTGGCCTGGCGACCCGGAGGTGGCCCGGCGTGGACCCCGCTCGCCGGTCTGCTACTGACCGCCGCCACCGTGGTCCAGCTCGGCCTGGGCTTCTCCCGGTCCCTCGCGGTGCACGTCCCGCTCGGTACGACGGTCATCATCGCCCAGGTGATGCTGCTGGTCTGGGTCTGGCACCGGCCGTTTCCCGCACAGCGGTCATGACGACGACGATCACCCGCCGACAGCTGGGGGGCATCGTGGGCCTCGCCGGGATCGCCGGCACCGGGCTCTGGCTGGGCGGCTTCCCCGGGGTGCTCTCGCGGACCGGCAACGGTGCGGTGCTGCGCAGCTCGGCTCCGCTGCCCGAGGCCCACACGCTGCCGTTCCGCAGTCCCCCGATGGCCCACGGCACCGTCGGCGCGGACGGCGTGCTCCGGTACGAGCTCGAACAGCGCGCCGCCGACGTCGAGATCCTGCCGGGGCTGCGGACCCGGGCACTGACCTACGCCGGCGCCCTCCCCGGCCCGACCCTGGTCTCCCGCTCGGGACGCCGCACCGAGGTCACCGTGCGCAACGCGACGACCATCCCCACCGTCACCCACCTGCACGGGGGCCACACGCCCGCCGAGAGCGACGGCTACCCGACCGACCTGCTCCTGCCCGCCGGTGTCACCACCGCTCCGGTCCTCCCCGGTATGCCGGCCGACCCGGCGGCGCGGGTGGCGTCGGGAAGCCGCGTCCACGCCTACCCGATGCAGCAGCGGGCCGCGACCCTCTGGTACCACGACCACACCATGGCGGCCACCGCCCAGAACGTCTGGCGCGGGCTGTTCGGGATGCACCTCGTCCACGACGACGAGGAGGACGCGCTCGGCCTGCCGTCCGGGGACCGCGACCTGCCGGTGGCCATCTGTGACCGGTCGTTCGGGGCCGACGGGTCGCTGCTCTACCCGCCGGTGACCCTCGAGCACGGCGGCATGGCCATGGTCCCGCCGGAGTTCCAGGACGGCGTGCTCGGCGACGTGACGCTCGTCAACGGGGTCCCGTGGCCGGTGCTCGATGCGCCCGCCGTGCGGCACCGCCTGCGGCTGCTCAACGCCTCCAACGCCCGGGCCTACCGGCTGGCCCTGTGGCCGCCACCGGGCGGCGGCGGTGGCCTGGTCCAGGTCGGCAGCGACGGCGGGCTGCTCGAGGCACCCGTGGCCCACGACGCGATCGACCTGTCCCCGGGTGAGCGCTACGACGTCGTCGTCGACCTCGGCCGGTACCAGCCGGGCGCCGTCGTCGACCTGGTCAACGAGCTCGAGCCCGGGATGCGGGCGGTCATGCGGTTCCGGGTCGGCCGGCGGCTGCCGGACGACTCTCGCGTCCCCCAGCGGCTGTCGACCGTGGAGCGCCTCGACCCGGGAGCGGCAGTGATCCGGCGCAGCTTCGACTTCCGCACCCGTAGCCAGCGTGGCCCGTGGACCATCAACGCGGGCACGTTCGAGCCGGGTCGCGTCGACGCCGCTCCGACCCTCGGTGCGGTCGAGGTGTGGAGCTTCACCAGCGACGTGGCCCACCCCGTGCACGTGCACCTCGACCCGTTCCAGGTCGTCTCGCGTGGCGCGCCGGGCCGGCGGTCGGCCCAGGACGTCGGCTGGAAGGACACCGTGGCGGTACGCCCGTCGGAGACCGTCGAGGTGGCCGTCCGGTTCACCGACTACGCCGGCCGGTACGTCGTCCACTGCCACAACCTCGAGCACGAGGACATGGCGATGATGGCCAACGTCGTCACCCGCTGACGTTGAGGTTCGAGGTTCCCCGGAAACGACGACGGGCGGGTATGCACCGGGTCTCCCCGGGCATACCCGCCCGTCGTATCGAGCGCTACGGACCTCAGCTGTCGGTGAACCCGAGGCTGACGTCGTCCAGCCGGACCGGCTCACCGGACGCGGCACCGAAGGTGCTGTAGTCGTACGCGTCGTAGTTCGGCAGCGCGTACATGGCGGCCTTGGCCTCCTCGGTCGGCTCCACCGTGATGTTCCGGTAGCGGGGCAGGCCCGTCCCGGCCGGGATGAGCTTGCCGAGGATGACGTTCTCCTTGAGGCCGAGCAGCGGGTCGGACTTGGCCTCCATGGCGGCCTGGGTGAGCACCCGGGTCGTCTCCTGGAAGGACGCCGCCGACAGCCACGACTCGGTCGCGAGCGAGGCCTTGGTGATGCCCATGAGCTCCGGTCGACCCGAGGCGGTCTTGCCACCCTCGCGGGACACCCGGTCGTTCTCCGCCGCGAAGCGCGTGCGCTCCGCGAGGTCGCCCGGGATGAGGTTGGCGTCGCCGGCCTCGATGACCGTCACCCGGCGCAGCATCTGCCGGACGATGACCTCGATGTGCTTGTCGTGGATCGACACACCCTGCTGGCGGTAGACGTGCTGCACCTCGTCGACGAGGTGCGTCTGGACCGCACGGGGGCCGAGGATCCGCAGCACCTGCTTCGGGTCGATGGCACCCTGGATCAGCTGGTGGCCGACCTCGACGTGCTCGCCGTCCTGGACGAGCAGGCGGGACCGCTTGCTCACCGGGTAGGCGTGCTCGTCGCTGCCGTCGTCCGGCACCAGGACGATCCGACGGGTCTTGTCGGTGTCCTCGACCCGAACCCGACCGGTCGTCTCGGCGATCGGGGCGACACCCTTGGGGGTACGCGCCTCGAACAGCTCGACGACTCGCGGCAGACCCTGCGTGATGTCGTCACCGGCCACACCACCGGTGTGGAAGGTCCGCATCGTCAGCTGGGTACCGGGCTCACCGATCGACTGCGCCGCGATGATGCCGACGGCCTCGCCGATGTCGACGAGCTTGCCCGTCGCGAGCGACCGGCTGTAGCACATCGCGCACGTGCCGACCTTGCTCTCGCAGGTGAGGACCGAGCGGACCTTGACCTGGTCGATGCCCGCCGCGAACAGCGCGTCGATGACGACGTCACCGAGGTCGATGCCCGCGTTGGCGAGCACCGTGCCGTCGGCGTCGGCCACGTCCTGCGCGAGGGTCCGCGCGTAGACGCTGGTCTCGACGTCCTCGTGCGGGACCCGCTGGCCGCCGTGCGAGTCGGCGATCGGCATGGTCAGACCACGCTCGGTGCCACAGTCCTGCTCGCGGATGATGACGTCCTGCGACACGTCCACGAGCCGACGGGTGAGGTAGCCCGAGTCCGCGGTCCGCAGTGCGGTGTCCGCGAGACCCTTGCGGGAACCGTGGGTCGAGATGAAGAACTCGAGCACCGACAGACCCTCGCGGAAGTTCGCGCGGATCGGACGGGGGATGATCTCGCCCTTCGGGTTCGACACCAGGCCACGCATACCGGCGATCTGGCGCAGCTGCATCCAGTTGCCTCGGGCCCCGGAGTTCACCATCTTGTAGATGGTGTTGGTGACCGGGATGTTGGCCCGCATCTCGTCCGCGACCTTGTTGGTGGCCTCGTTCCAGATCTCGATGAGGTCCTCGCGACGCTCGTTGTCCGTCATCGCTCCACGGTCGTAGAGCTTCTGGACCTTGGTCGCGCGGGCTTCGTACTCCTCGAGGATCTCCTTCTTGCGCGGCGGCGTGACCACGTCGGAGATGGCGACGGTCGCACCGGACCGGGTGGCCCAGTAGAAGCCGGCGTCCTTGAGAGCGTCCAGCGACGCCGCGACCTGCACCTTGGTGTAGCGCTCGGCCAGGTCGTTGACGATCGAGGAGAGCCGCTTCTTGTCGACGACCTCCTCGACGAACGCGTAGTTCACCGGGAGCGCCTCGTTGAAGAGCACGCGGCCCAGCGTCGTCTCGAGGATGAGCTGCGGGACGATGCCGTCCTCGTTGGCCTCGACACCCTCGGGCAGCTCGTAGCCGACCGGGGGCACGACGTCCGTGAGACGGACCCGCACGCGGGAGCCGAGCAGGATCTCGTGCTTGTCGAACGCCATCCGCGCCTCGGCCGGCGTCCCGAAGACGCGACCGGCACCCGGGCCGTCCTCCACCTCGGAGGTGAGGTGGAACAGGCCGATGATCATGTCCTGGGTGGGCATGGTCACGGGGCGGCCGTCGGCCGGCTTGAGGATGTTGTTGCTCGACAGCATGAGGATGCGGGCCTCGGCCTGCGCCTCTGCGGACAGCGGCACGTGGACGGCCATCTGGTCACCGTCGAAGTCGGCGTTGAACGCCGTGCAGACGAGCGGGTGGATCTGGATGGCCTTGCCCTCGACCAGCTGCGGCTCGAAGGCCTGGATGCCGAGGCGGTGCAGCGTGGGCGCCCGGTTCAGCAGGACCGGGTGCTCGGTGATGACCTCCTCGAGCACGTCCCAGACGACCGGACGCGCGCGCTCGACCATCCGCTTGGCGGACTTGATGTTCTGCGCGTGGTCGAGGTCGACGAGCCGCTTCATGACGAACGGCTTGAACAGCTCGAGCGCCATCTGCTTGGGCAGGCCGCACTGGTGCAGCTTCAGCTGCGGGCCGACGACGATGACCGAACGGCCGGAGTAGTCGACGCGCTTGCCGAGCAGGTTCTGGCGGAACCGGCCCTGCTTGCCCTTGAGCATGTCGGACAGCGACTTGAGCGGCCGGTTGCCCGGGCCCGTCACCGGACGGCCACGACGACCGTTGTCGAACAGCGAGTCGACGGCCTCCTGGAGCATCCGCTTCTCGTTGTTGACGATGATCTCCGGCGCACCGAGGTCCAGGAGCCGCTTGAGGCGGTTGTTCCGGTTGATGACGCGGCGGTAGAGGTCGTTGAGGTCGGACGTCGCGAACCGGCCACCGTCGAGCTGCACCATCGGGCGCAGGTCCGGCGGGATGACCGGGACGCAGTCGAGGACCATGCCGGTCGGGCTGTTGGTCGTCGTCGTGAACGCGGTGACGACCTTGAGCCGCTTGAGGGCACGGGTCTTCTTCTGGCCGCGGCCGGTCGCGATGATCTCGCGCAGCTCGGCGATCTCCGACTCGAGGTCGAAGGTCTCCAGCCGCTTCTGGATCGCTGCGGCGCCCATGCCGCCCTCGAAGTAGAGGCCGAACCGGTCACGCATCTCGCGGTAGAGGACCTCGTCGCCCTCGAGGTCCTGGACCTTGAGGTTCTTGAAGCGGTCCCAGACCTGCTCGAGCCGCTCGACCTGCTGGTCGGCGCGCTTGCGGATGTTGTTCATCTCGCGCTCGGCCGACTCGCGGACCTTGCGCTTGGCGTCGGACTTGGCCCCCTCCGCCTCGAGCTCGGCGAGGTCCTTCTCGAGGATCTTCGCGCGCGTCTCGATGTCGGCGTCGCGACGGTTCTCGATCTCCTTCTTCTCCACCTGGATCTGCGCCTCGAGCGAGGGCAGGTCCTGGTGGCGCTGGTCCACGTCGACCGACGTGATCATGTAGGCCGCGAAGTAGATGACCTTCTCGAGGTCCTTCGGGGCCAGGTCGAGGAGGTACCCGAGCCGGCTCGGGACGCCCTTGAAGTACCAGATGTGGGTGACGGGGGCGGCGAGCTCGATGTGGCCCATCCGCTCACGACGCACCTTGGCCCGGGTCACCTCGACGCCGCAGCGCTCGCAGATGATGCCCTTGAAGCGGACCCGCTTGTACTTGCCGCAGTTGCACTCCCAGTCCCGGGTGGGCCCGAAGATGCGCTCGCAGAACAGACCCTCCTTCTCGGGCTTGAGGGTGCGGTAGTTGATGGTCTCCGGCTTCTTCACCTCGCCGTGGCTCCACTGGCGGATGTCGTCAGCGGTGGCCAGGCCGATACGCAGCTCGTCAAAGAAGTTGACGTCGAGCACGTGGTTCCTTCTCTCGTTAACTCTCGTGAGTCTCTAAACGCTGGTGGGGGTTCGGTATGCGCGTGCCTCAGGCACGCGCATACCGCCCGTTGTGGTGCTGTTCCTCAGACCTCTTCGACCGAGCTCGGCTCGCGCCGGGACAGGTCGATGCCGAGCTCCTCCGCCGCGCGGAAGACGTCCTCGTCCGCTTCCTTCATCTCGATGGTCTGGCCATCGGTGGAGAGGACCTCGACGTTGAGACACAGCGACTGCATCTCCTTGAGGAGGACCTTGAAGGACTCGGGGATGCCGGAGTCGGGGATGTTCTCGCCCTTGACGATCGCCTCGTAGACCTTCACGCGGCCCGGGACGTCGTCGGACTTGATGGTGAGCAGCTCCTGCAGCGTGTAGGCCGCGCCGTAGGCCTCGAGGGCCCAGACCTCCATCTCACCGAAGCGCTGGCCACCGAACTGGGCCTTACCGCCGAGCGGCTGCTGGGTGATCATCGAGTAGGGGCCGGTCGACCGTGCGTGGATCTTGTCGTCGACGAGGTGGTGGAGCTTGAGGATGTACATGTAGCCCACCGACACGGCCTCCGGGAACGGCTCGCCGGAGCGGCCGTCGAAGAGCAGCGCCTTGCCGGACCCGTCGATCAGCCGCACACCGTCGCGCGTCTCGTTGGTCGAGTCGAGCAGCCCGGTGATGACGTTCTCGCCGGCGCCGTCGAAGACGGGGCTGGCGACCCGGGTGCCCGGGGGCGCCTCGTAGGCGTCCTGCGGGATCGGCTTCGCCCAGTCGGGCTGTCCGACGACCTTCCAGCCGCGCGAGGCGGCCCAGCCGAGGTGCAGCTCGAGGATCTGGCCGACGTTCATCCGGCCCGGCACGCCGAGCGGGTTGAGCACGACGTCCACGGGCGTCCCGTCCTCGAGGAACGGCATGTCCTCGACGGGCAGGATCTTGGAGATGACGCCCTTGTTGCCGTGGCGGCCGGCCAGCTTGTCGCCGTCGGTGATCTTCCGCTTGTTCGCGACGTAGACGCGGACCAGCTGGTTGACGCCCGGGGGCAGGTCGTCGCCCTCGTCCTTGTCGAAGACCTTGACGCCGATGACCGTGCCGGTCTCGCCGTGGGGGACCTTCAGGGACGTGTCGCGGACCTCGCGCGCCTTCTCACCGAAGATCGCGCGGAGCAGCCGCTCCTCGGGGGTGAGCTCGGTCTCGCCCTTGGGCGTGACCTTGCCGACCAGCAGGTCGCCGTCGCGGACCTCGGCACCGATCCGGATGATCCCGCGCTCGTCGAGGTCCGCCAGGACCTCCTCGGAGACGTTGGGGATGTCCCGGGTGATCTCCTCCGGGCCCAGCTTGGTGTCGCGGGCGTCGACCTCGTGCTCCTCGATGTGGATCGAGGAGAGGACGTCGTCCTGCACCAGACGCTGGCTGAGGATGATGGCGTCCTCGTAGTTGTGGCCCTCCCACGGCATGAACGCCACGAGGAGGTTCCGGCCGAGCGCCATCTCGCCGTTCTCCGTCGCCGGGCCGTCCGCGATGACCGTCCCGACCTCGACCCGCTGACCGTCGTCCACGCGGACGATCTGGTTGTAGCAGTTGCCCTGGTTGGACCGGTCGAACTTGGCGATCCGGTAGGTGAGGTTGGTGCCGTCGTCGTTGGCCACGGTGACCAGGTCGGCGCTCACCTCGGTGACGACACCGGCCTTGGACGCGATGACGACGTCACCGGAGTCGACCGCCGCGCGGAACTCCATGCCGGTGCCCACGAGCGGGGCCTCGGACCGGACCAGCGGGACCGCCTGACGCTGCATGTTCGAGCCCATGAGGGCACGGTTGGCGTCGTCGTGCTCGAGGAACGGGATGAGCGCGGTGGCCGCCGAGACCATCTGCCGCGGCGAGACGTCCATGTAGTCGACGTCGGCGCCCGGGATGTACTCGACCTCGCCGCCCTTGGTGCGGACGAGGACGCGCTCCTCGGCGAAGTGGTTGTCCGCGGTGAGCGGCTCGTTCGCCTGCGCGATGACGTGCTCGTCCTCCTCGTCGGCCGTGAGGTAGTCGACGTCGTCGCTGACCTTGCCCTTGGTCACCTTGCGGTAGGGGGTCTCGACGAAGCCGAACGCGTTGATCCGCCCGTAGGACGCGAGCGAGCCGATGAGGCCGATGTTCGGGCCCTCAGGGGTCTCGATCGGGCACATCCGGCCGTAGTGCGACGAGTGGACGTCGCGGACCTCCATGCCGGCACGGTCACGGGACAGACCACCCGGGCCGAGCGCGGAGAGACGCCGCTTGTGCGTCAGACCCGACAGCGGGTTGTTCTGGTCCATGAACTGGCTGAGCTGCGACGTCCCGAAGAACTCGCGGATGCTCGCCACGACCGGGCGGATGTTGATCAGGGTCTGCGGCGTGATCGCCTCGACGTCCTGGGTCGTCATCCGCTCGCGGACGACGCGCTCCATCCGGGACAGGCCCGTGCGGACCTGGTTCTGGATGAGCTCGCCGACGCTGCGGAGGCGACGGTTGCCGAAGTGGTCGATGTCGTCGACCTCGACGCGCAGGTCGATGTCGTGACCGTCGCGACGGCCCTTCATCGTCGACTCGCCGGCGTGCAGGACGACGAGGTACTTGATCGTCGCGACGATGTCGTCGATGGACAGCGTGGAGGCGGACAGCGGTGCCTCGAGCCCCAGCTTCTTGTTCAGCTTGTAGCGGCCGACCTTGGCGAGGTCGTAGCGCTTGCCGTTGAAGTAGAGGTTGTCCAGCAGCGTCTGCGCGGCCTCCTTGGTCGGCGGCTCACCCGGGCGCAGCTTGCGGTAGATGTCGAGGAGCGCGTCGTCCTGGCCCTGGGTGTGGTCCTTCTCCAGGGTGAGCCGCATCGACTCGTAGTCGCCGAACTCCTCGAGGATCTGCGCCTCGGTCCAGCCCAGCGCCTTGAGGAGCACCGTGACGGACTGCTTGCGCTTGCGGTCGACGCGGACGCCGACCATGTCGCGCTTGTCGATCTCGAACTCCAGCCAGGCACCCCGGCTGGGGATGACCTTGGTGGTGTAGATGTCCTTGTCCGAGGTCTTGTCGGCGGTCCGCTCGAAGTAGACGCCCGGGCTCCGGACGAGCTGCGAGACGACGACCCGCTCGGTGCCGTTGATGATGAACGTGCCGCGCTCGGTCATGAGCGGGAAGTCGCCCATGAACACGGTCTGGCTCTTGATCTCGCCGGTGTTCGTGTTCATGAACTCGGCGGTCACGAAGAGCGGCGCGTCGTAGGTCTGGTCACGCTCCTTGCAGGACTCGATCGTCTTGCGAGTCTCCTCGAAGCGGTGGTCGCGGAACGAGAGCGACATGGAGCCGGAGAAGTCCTCGATCGGGGAGATCTCCTCGAAGATCTCCTCGAGGCCGGAGCGGTCGGGCACGTCGGTACGGCCCGCCTCCTTGGCGAGGGCCACACGGGCCTGCCAGCGCTCGTTGCCGAGCAGCCAGTCGAAGCTCTCCGTCTGGAGAGCCAGGAGGTCTGGAACCTCCAGGGGTTCGCGAATCTGGGCGAACGACAGACGGCCTGAGGCCGTCCGTGCGGTGGACACATTCTGGGACGCGGTGCGCGAGGCAGCCAAGGAGGGTCCTTCCACGGGCCTTACTGAACTTGAGTTGTCAGCGCGGCCCGCTCCCGTGACCTCCGGCACCTGGCTCGGGGCGGCGACGTGGTCCGGTCACGGATCTCACCGTGAGGGCTCGCCCCGAACGCCCGGTTTGGGGAACCGGTCGGGGCACCACGAAGCGCTCGAGAGGACGGAGGTTGCGGGCAGAGGCAGCGCAAAGAGACAGCATACCCGCGAAGGGCATGGTTGTCCAGTCGAGTCAAGTTTTCGTCCGCGGGCGCCCGCCCGGTCACCGTGAGGATCGGGGCTGCGCTCCAGGCAGGACGGACCTGTCGAGAACGCCACGACTATGGACCCTTGCCGGGCGCGCGTCAAGCACAACGGCGTAGTTCGGTGCGTCTTCGCAGGTCAGAGCGGTGCGAACCGGTCGGTCGCGGCGACCATCAGGGCGTTCATCCGGTCCGAACCGAGATGCCCGACACCGTCGACGATGTGCAGCTCTGCGCCCGGCCAGCGCCTCACGACGTCCCACGCCACGTCCGCCGGCCCGGCCAGGTCGAGACGCCCGTGGCACAGCACGGCGGGGACGCCGGCGATGCGGTCCAACCGGCTGAGGATGGCGTCGTCGGGCTGGAAGGCGGCGTTCCCGAAGTAGTGCGTGACGGTCCGGGCGAAGCCGTACCGGAAGTCGGGGTCCGCATACCTCGGGTTGCTCCAGACCCCGGGCACGGCGGCCGCCTCGAGGCTCGCGATGGCCTCCTCCCACTCGCACCACGCGACCGCGGCGTCGAACCGCAACTGCGGGTCCGGGGAGGCCAGCAGGCGGGCGTATGCGGCGGCGAGGTGCCCGCCGCGGTCCGGCTCGGGCAGGGCGGCGAGGAAGCGCTGGTGGGCCTCCGGAAAGTACCGGCCGACGCCGCGGGTGAGCCACTCCACGTCGGCCGTCCGCGTGAGCGTGACCGCCCCGAGGACGACCGCGCGGACCCGCTCGGGGTGGGTCACCGCATACGTGAGGCCGAGGGTCGACCCCCAGGAGCCACCGAGGAGGAGCCACCGGTCGACCCCGAGGTGGTCTCGGAGCCGCTCCAGGTCCGCCACGAGGTGAGCCGTCGTGTTGACCGACAGGTCGGTGTCGGGGTCCTGCGTCGACGGGGTGCTCCGGCCGGCGCCGCGCTGGTCGAGCAGGACGACGCGGTAGCGCTCCGGGTCGAAGAACCCGGCCCACCAGGGGCTGCAGCCCGAGCCCGGGCCGCCGTGGAGCACCACCGCCGGAACGCCGTCCGGAATGCCTCGGACCTCGTAGTGGAGCCGCTGCCCGTCGCCGACGTCGAGGAGGCCCTCGTCGTGGGGTGGGACGGGCTCGTACATCCGGCCGACTCTAGACACACCCACCCGCGCTCGACTGGCAGTCAAGGCCCTCGGCTGCCGGTGGAACACCAGCCGAGGGCCTTGACTGCCAGTCGAGCGGTAGGCCGCCAGGAGAGAGCGAGAGATGGAGGGGCCCGGTCATCCGCATGGATGACCGGGCCCGTCCGGTGTGTGCGCCCAGTCGGGGTCCCCGCGAGGTATCGGAGCGGAGCGGAGAACCTCGTGGGGTGACTAGGCGCGCGGGGTCACTTGAGGGTGACGGTCGCGCCCGCAGCCTCGAGCTGCTCCTTGGCCTTGTCCGCGGCGGCCTTGTCGACCTTCTCGAGGACCGGCTTGGGAGCGCCGTCGACGAGGTCCTTGGCCTCCTTGAGGCCGAGGCTCGTGAGCGCGCGGACCTCCTTGATGACCTGGATCTTCTTGTCGCCGGCCGCCTCGAGGACGACGTCGAACTCGTCCTGCTCCTCGACGGCAGCGGCGTCGCCGCCGCCCGCGGCCGCGCCCGGGGCGGCAACGGCGACCGGGGCCGCCGCGGTGACCCCGAAGGTGTCCTCGAACTGCTTCACGAACTCGGAGAGCTCGATGAGGGTCATCTCCTTGAAGGCGTCAAGGAGCTCGTCGGTGCTGAGCTTCGCCATGGTGGCGTTCCTTCCTGTTCTTGCCTGAGTGGCGTGTTGGATGAGCTGAGCCGTGAGGCTCAGGCGGTGTCGCCACCCGTGGCGACGTCCTGGGGGGTGGCTGCGTCGGCCGGAGCCGCCGCGTCCTGGGGGGTGCTGTCGTCGGCAGCGTCCTGCGGGGTTGCGGCGTCCTGCGGCGTCGCGTCCTGCAGGGCGGCGTCCTGCGGGGCTGCTGCGTCCTGGATGCCGCCCTCGGCCTCGACCTTGGCCCGGAGCGCCTCGATGAGACGGGCGCTCTGGGTCAGCGGTGCGGCGAAGAGGTAGACCGCCTTGGTCAGCGACGCGTTCATGGCGCCGGCGAGCTTGGCGAGCAGGACCTCACGGGACTCGAGGTCCGCGAGCTTGGTGATCTCGTCGGCCGACATGGCCTTGCCGTCGAGGACGCCGCCCTTGATGACGAGCAGCGGGTGGGTCTTGGCGAAGTCGCGCAGGCCCTTCGCCGCCTCGACGGGGTCGCCGGTGACGAAGGCGATGGCCGTCGGCCCGACGAACTGGCCGTCGAACGCGGTGACCCCGGCCTCCTTGGCCGCGAGCTCGGTGAGGGTGTTCTTCACCACGGCGTAGGTGGCGTGGCCGCGCAGCGTGCCGCGCAGCTCGGACAGCTGCTTGACGGTCAGGCCGCGGTACTCGGTGAGCACCGCCGCGTTCGAACCGCGGAAGCTGTCCGCAAGCTCGGCGATCGCCGCCTGCTTCTCGGCGGTGGCCATAGGGCCTCCTTCTGCGTTGCGGGGGGTGACCGCGCGGCGGGTTCGAAGGCCCTCACGAGAAAGCCCCGGCGCAAGCGCACGGGGCGGAGCCGCATCCGGATCGAGTCCGAGGTATGCGAGTCGGTTCGTGGCCTGCGCAGGTCGCCGCACTCGGTGCGGACCTTCGGTCTGTCTCCCTGGGGACCAGGGCGGCAGACGACCGGCGGTCAGTGGTCGTCGTCCAGAGTACGGGCCGGACGGCGCCGGGGTCAAAACGGGGCGTCAGCCCGTCGGCAGGGAGAGCGCGCCGACCTCGTCGGCGCTCGGAACGGTGACGTCGACCGGGGCTCCCCAATCGCGGTAGACGACGGTGACCGTCTGCCCGGCGAGGGTCACGGTCATCCGGGTCGGCAGGTCCTGGGCGTCGACCGACAGGTCCAGCGGGACGGGTCCGGCGGCCTGTCCGCTCGCGGCCGTGACCGCATACCGCGTGGTCCCGCCCTGCCGCTCGACGACGACCGCCTGGCCACCCGGGAACGCCGAGAGGGCGGCCCTCGGGTCGGTGGCGGCACCCCCGATCTCGCGGACGGCGCGGCTGACGACATCGGTCTCGTTGGGCTCGACCCGTGCCCAGGTCTTCCCGGTCGCGAGCGCGGGCGGGAGTCCCTTGACGAAGGTCCCGCTGTCCGCGTAGACCGCGTCGAGCTGGGAGCCGACCACGGCAAACGTCGCCTGGGACACCTGGCTCTGGCCGTTCGGGTAGGCGAACTTCAGGGACGCCGTCACCGGCTGACCGCCGGTCATCGTGACCGTCCCCGTGCCACTGCCGGCCTTGACCATGGCGGCGTGGATCCGGCCGCCGAGGACCGCCGGGTCGACCGGACCGGTGCTCGTGGTCGAGGCCCTCGCCGAGGTCGGTGCCGGGGCGGGTGGCGCGGTCGTGCACGCGCCGGCCCCGAGGACGGTGAGCGCCAGGACGACACCGATCAGCGCGCGGTCGGGCACCGGGGAACGGTATCGCGACCCTGCTCGCGACACCGTCACCCCGGCTGGCGGGTCACGGCGACGGTCGCACCACCATCGCCGAGCCTCCGCCGCGCCGCACAGTCTCTGCGGCCGCTTCGAACGCGCCGCCGCCGAGCGGATGAATCGCCGTGACGGCGCCGATCTCCGGGTTGAGCCGCAGCACGTGACCCTTGCCCGTGAGAGCCGGTCCGAGCACCGGGTCGTTGACGATCGCCGGCTCGGCCTCCTCGACGCCGTTGCGGGACGACAGCCGCGGAGCGGCGATCGCACTGACGAGGGGTAGGCCGCGGTCGAGGAAGCCGAGGATGGTCTGGCTCACCGAGGTGATGATCGTCGCGCCGCCGGGCGAGCCGACGGTGAGGTACGGCCGGCCGTCCTTGACGACGATCGTCGGGCTCATCGACGAGCGGGGCCGCTTGCCCGGTCCGGGCAGGTTCGGGTCGGTACCTACCGGCAGGATGGACAGCGGGGTGAAGTTGAAGTCCGTCAGCTCGTTGTTGAGCAGGAACCCCCAGCCGGGAACGGTGATCCCGGACCCGCCGGTCGACTCGATGGTCAGCGTGTAGGACGCGACGTTGCCCCACTTGTCGGCCGTGACGAGGTGGGTCGTCGACGGGCCCTCGCGGGGTTCGCCCTGCCGGGCCCCAGGGGCCGCGCACGCGTACGAGCCGTCCGGGATGCCCCACGGCAGCGGCCGGGTCTGGGCGATGTTCGGGTCGAAGAGCTGGCAGGCCCGTTCCGCCGCGAACGCGTCGCTGGTCAGCTCGCCGACCGGCACGTTGGGAACGTCGCCGACGTAGCGGTTCCGGTCGGCGAATGCCGTGGCGGTGGCCTCCGAGAACCAGTGCAGGTAGCTGGCCTGGTCGAGGCTGCTCAGGCTGGCCCCGGTCCTCTTCTCGTATGCCTCGATGAGGTTGAGCGTCTCCGCGACGGCGATGCCGCCCGAGCTCGGCGTCGACATCCCGTAGACGTCGTACCCCTTGTACTGAGAGGTGACCGGGTCCTTGTCAAGGGCGCGGTACGCCTCGAGGTCGCCGAGGGTGAGCTGACCCGGGTAGACACTCACGCCGGGCGCCGTCGAGGGGTCCTGCGCCTCGTCGGCGACCGCCTGGCCCAGCTTTCCGCCGTAGAGCGAGGCGACGCCGTGGGTGCGCAGCTCCTTGTAGGCAGCGGCCATGTCGGGGTTCCGGAAGGTACTACCGACCACGGGCAGCGCGTTACCGGGCAGGTAGACCGCGACCGTGGCCGGGAACTTGCGGAACTTGGCCTCGTTGCTGGCCGTCTGGGCGCGGAAGGTCTGGTCGACGACGAAACCGCTCTCGGCCAGGTCCTCGGCCGGCTTGAGCAGCTGCCCGAGCTTCCACGTCCCGAACCGCGAGGCGGCCCGGTCCCACAGCGCCGGGGTGCCCGGAGTGCCGACCGAGAGTCCGGAGTTGACCACGGTGTTGAAGTCGAGAGCCGTGCCGTCGGGGTTCTGGAAAACAGTCGGGGTGAAGGACTTCGGCGCGGTCTCCCGGCCGTCGATGGTCGAGACCTTCTTGGTCTTGGCGTCGTAGTAGACGAAGAACCCACCACCGCCGATGCCGGCGCTGTAGGGCTCGGTGACGCCCAGCGCAGCCGCCGTGGCGACCGCCGCGTCGGCGGCGTTGCCGCCCTTCGCGAGAATGTCGATCCCGATCTGGCTGGCTTCCCGGTCGACCGAGGAGACCGCTCCGCCCGAGCCGACCATGAGCGGCACCTTGGGCAGGTCGGTGGGCGGTTTACCGTGCCATCCCTTGTCCGCGACGGCGGGCGTCGCGGTGACGAGGGTGACGACGGTGACGGCGCTGAGGCCCAGAACGACGCGACGGCGTAGGCGGCTCATCGCTCGACCGTATCCCTGGGTGACGGCTGTGTGCGCGTTGAGAGTGTCGGGTTTTGACCAAGGACTGCTGACCTTCACCGCCCGAAAGATGCCGCGTGGCCCGTCACCGGGGTGGGTGACGGGCCGTCAGGTCACCCGGTCTTGCCGACGGGCGGCAGGTCGAAGTCGTCGTTGTCCCACGTCAGCAGGGCGCGGCTCGCTCCAGCGAAACCGACAGCCGCGACGAGCAGCCCGATCCCGGCCGCCACATGGCCCGGCATGAACGGGTGGGTGAACCCGCCCACGGCCAGCGCGATGCCCATCCAAGCCGGTGCCGCGTGGCTGCGCCACATCGCGAGGCCGAGCAGCAGGAGGCCGACCGTGACGCCGAGGATGAAGAGCAGCGAGCCCACCAGTGCGATCGGGCTCTCCGCCATCGCCCGTTCCAGCTCGCCCAGCGCGGCGAGGTCTAGCTGGTACTTCACGGCGAGCATCGCCGGACTCAGGATGCCCCCCACGGTCCCGAACCCGACGAGGAACCCCGTCAGCGCGATCAGGGCACCGACCGTCGTCAGCCGCGGCGCGCCCCGACGGGACACCCAGACAACGGCGAACACTGCCGGCACGATGAAGAGGAAGGGCACCTGCAGGTACGGGAGCAGCTCGGCTCGGACTGGGTCCGCGGCGTACGCAGCGACCGTCGACTCGAGCGGCGCGCCCCCGTCGATCGGGCTGAGCAGGTAGTAAGCGCCCAGGCCGACCATCGGCAGGGGTGCGAGAACGGCGAGCAGGACGCGCCAGAAGGTTCGGACGTCCCGGGGCCGGGCGTCCGGGACGGAGGGGGTGGGCGTACTTGACATCTGGTTCGTGGACATGTGGTCGCCTCTCGGGTCTGGTGAGGCGTCCAGGCTGTGGCCGACGCACCCCCGTCCGGCAGGGGGGAGGGGCCGACGGAGCCCGGAGGATCATCTGGCCCGGGGTAGGGCCCTGCCCCTACCCGCCTGGGGGCGACCGCAGGGATCATGGACGGGTGCCGACGCCACCCGTGGTGACCGAGGAAAGCCGCCGGAGCCGAGTGGCGACGGCGCTGCTACTGGTCGCCCTCGCGGAAGGGGCTCTCGCCGCCGTCGCCGGCACCGCGTCCGGCGCGGGCTGGCAGCGGCTGGCCGACCTCCTCGTCGTCACCAACATCCTCATCGGCGTGGCGCTCGCGCTCTCCGGCTGGCCGATCGCGCACCAACAGCCTTGGAACCCGGTCGGTTGGTACCTGCTGTCGGCCGGCGTCGCCTGGGCGTCGACCGGAGCCGGAGCGGCGACTCTCGCGTGGGCGGTCAGCCAGGGGCAGCAGGACGCCGCCGTGGTGCGGGCGCTGGCTACCGTGGTGGACCTCGGAGGATGGGGTTGGGCCCTGTCGACCCTCGTCCCCCTCGCGCTGCTCTCCTTCCCGGATGGGCGACTGCTCGGTCGAGGGTGGCGGGCGTTCGTCGGTGTCGCCGTCGTCAACGGGCTGTTGGTCACGGTGGCCGGCGTGCTCGACCCGCGCGGCGGGCTGGCGGGCGACGTCGGTGTCTCCCCGTCGCTGCGCTGGTTCGACCCGCAGCCCAGCGCCGGTCTGCTCTCGGTGTGGGCCGCCGGGGTGATCGGCGTGTATGCGGGTGCGTTCGCCGCGCTCGTCCTCCGCTACCGCAAGGGAGGCGATGTCGTTCGGCGGCAGGTGCTCTGGCTGCTCCTGGCGGTTCTCGTCGTGGCGTGCACCTCCACGCTCGAGGCCCTTCTCGACACTCAGTCCTTCCTGCTCGGCATCCTCCCCATCCTGCTGGTGCCGGTCTCCATCGCCGTGGCGATCCTGCGTCACGAGCTTGTCGACATCCGGCTCGTGGTGTCCCGCTCGGTGCTCTACGTCGTCCTGACCGGACTCGTGGTCGCGGCCTACCTCGGAGTCGTCGCGATCCTCGACCAGACGGTCCGCGGGACCCCGCTCGGCTCCTCGGTGCTGGCCACCGTCCTCGTGGCCCTGGCGGTGAACCCGGTGCGGGTCTGGCTGCAGCGGCTCGTCCACCGTGCGTTCTACGGGGCTCGGGACGACCCCGTACGGGCGTTCGCCGCGGTCGGTGCCCGGCTCCAGGAGGTCGGGACCGACCTGGGCCCGGGGCTCGAGGGCGTCCTCGAAGCCCTCTGCCGGGCCCTGCGGCTGCCCGCCGCCGCCATCGTGACGGACGGCCGGACCGTCGCGGCCCGCGGCTCGCTGCCCGCGGACCGGCATGCCGTGACCCTTCCCGGCGTCGGCGAGCTGGTCGTCGGCGTGCGCTCCGGCGATCGGCGGCTGGGCGCCGATGACGAGCGGGTCCTCGACCTCCTGGCCGCGCCGCTGACCGTCGCGGTCCAGGCCGAACGGCTGGCCGCCGAGCTGCGGATCTCCCGGGAACGCGTCGTCACGGGACGTGAGGAGGAGCGCCGGCGGATCCGGCGGGACCTGCACGATGGGCTCGGGCCGGTGCTCACGGGGATCGTGCTCAACGCCGACACGGCGCTGCGGCTCCTGCCCACGCAGCCGGACCGGAGCGCCGCCCTGCTGGCCGACCTGCGGAGCCACGCCATGCGCGCGATCGACGAGATCCGTCGGGTCGCGTACGACCTGCGACCGCCGGTGCTCGACGGCATGGGCCTCGTCGGGGCGATCCGCGAGTACGCCGCGGTCCTGGGGCGTCCGGAGGGCGGGACCGCGCTGACGGTGACCGTCGAGGCGCCCGAGGACGGCTGGCCGGTGCTGCCGGCCGCGGTCGAGGTGGCGACGTACCGGATCGTCACCGAGGCGTTGACCAACGTTGTGCGGCACTCCTCGGCCACGGCGGTGACGGTCCGGCTCAAACTGGACGGTCCGGTGCTCCGACTCGAGGTGGTGGACAACGGGATCAACGCCGGACCGTCCTGGGAGCCAGGCGTCGGTTTGACCTCGGTCCGCGAACGGACCGCGGAGCTGGGCGGCGCCAGCGAGCTCCGCTACGACCGCACCGGCGGACAGGTCCGCGTCACGCTGCCGCTCGGAGCGGCGCAGACCATACCGTCCGGTCCGTTCGCTGACCAGGCGACGTCGTGACCCTGCGGGTGGTCGTGGCCGACGACCACGGCATCGTCCGCGAGGGCCTCGCCGCGGTCTTGTCCGCGCGGGAGGGTTTCGAACTGGTCGGCACCGCGACCACGGCCGCCGAGGCCGTGCGCGCCGCCGTCACCTTGCGGCCGGACGTCGTGGTCATGGACATCCAGATGCCGGACCGCAGCGGGATAGACGCGACCCGCGACATCCGGCGGGCGGCACCGGACGTAGCCGTGCTGATGCTGACGATGTTCGACGACGACGCGTCGATCTTCGCCGCGATGCGGGCCGGCGCCCGGGGCTATGTGCTCAAGGGAGACCCGCCGGACCACGTCGTCCGCGCGATCGCCGCCGTGGCCGCCGGCGAGGCGATCTTCGGCCCGGGTGTCGCCCGGCAGGCGCTGAGCTACCTGTCCCGCCCGCGCACCGACGAGGCCTTTCCCGAGCTGACGCGCCGGGAGCGCGAGGTACTCGACCTCATCGCCAAGGGGCTGGGCAACGCCACGATCGCCAGCCGGTTGGCCCTCGCGCCGGCGACCGTGGGGAACCACATCACGAGCATCTTCGCCAAGCTCCAGGTGGCCAGCCGCTCGGAGGCCATCGTGCGGGCGCGGTCCGAAGGTCTCGGCAGCTGACGCGCGTGGCCCGTCACCCGCGAGGGTGACGGGCCACGTGCGGCGGTGCCCACGGGCGTACGCCCGAAGCGGTGAGTCAGGCGTTCACGGACTCCGCGTTGTCCTCGGCGAGGAGGTTGCGGGTACGCCGGAAGTCCAGCGGGATGCCCGGGCCCATCGTCGTCGTCAGGGTCGCCTTCTCGATGTAGTGACCCTTGGAGGACGACGGCTTGAGCCGGAGGATCTCCTCCAGCGCGGCCGCGTAGTTCTCCACGAGCGACGTCACGTCGAACGAGGCCTTGCCGATGATGAAGTGGAGGTTCGCGTGCTTGTCGACGCGGAACTCGATCTTGCCGCCCTTGATGTCGGTCACGGCCTTGGCGACGTCCATGGTCACGGTGCCGGTCTTCGGGTTCGGCATCAGGCCGCGAGGGCCGAGGACCTTGCCCAGCCGGCCGACCTTGCCCATCATGTCCGGCGTCGCGACGACGGCGTCGAAGTCGAGCCAGCCACCCTGCACCTTCTCGAGCATGTCGTCGGACCCGACGAAGTCGGCTCCGGCCTCACGCGCCGCCTCGGCCTTGTCACCGTTGGCGAAGACCAGCACGCGGGCGGTCTTGCCGGTGCCGTGCGGGAGGTTGACGGTGCCACGGACCATCTGGTCCGCCTTGCGCGGGTCGACGCCGAGACGCATCGCGACCTCGACCGTCGAGTCGTACTTGGTGGTGCTGGTGTCCTTCGCGAGGCGGATGGCCTCGAGCGGGCTGTAGACCTTGCCGGCCTCGATCTTGTCGGTGGCGGCGCGGTATGCCTTGCTGCGCTTCATGTTCTGCTCCTTCGTTCCTTCAGGGAGTCGTGGTTCGCGGACCAGCGCTTGGTCCTGCCACTCACTCGCATACCGGTGTATGCGGATGACTACCGGCGTCAGTAGCCGGGGGTGTTGATGCCCATCGACCGGGCGGTGCCGGCGATGATCTTCGCGGCGGCCTCGACGTCGTTGGCGTTGAGGTCCTCCATCTTCTGCTCCGCGATGGCGCGGACCTGGTCGGGCGACAGGGTCGCGACCTTGGTCTTGTGCGGCTCGCCGGAGCCCTTGGGGACGCCCGCGGCCTTCTTGATCAGCTCGGCGGCCGGCGGCGTCTTCGTGACGAAGGTGAACGACCGGTCCTCGTAGACGGTGATCTCGACGGGGATGACGTTGCCGCGCTGGGACTCCGTCGCGGCGTTGTACGCCTTGACGAACTCCATGATGTTGACGCCGTGCTGGCCGAGGGCCGGGCCGACGGGGGGCGCGGGCGTGGCCGCACCGGCGTTGATCTGCAGCTTGATGAAGCCGGAGATCCGCTTCTTCTTGGGAGGCATGCTGTGGTGTCGCTTTCGTTAGTGGGCCTACGCCGTGGGCGATGACCCGGTTGCAGTTCCCGCCCGGTGTGCCGTGCGGGGGACGTCCCTCGGTCAGATCTTGGCGACCTGGGCGAAGGACAGCTCGACCGGGGTCTCCCGGCCGAAGATCGAGACCAGAACCTTGAGCTTCTGGGTGTCGGGGTTGATCTCCGAGATCGTCGCGGGGAGGGTCTCGAACGGGCCCTCCATGACGGTGACGGACTCGCCGACCTGGAAGTCGACGACCTGGGTCTCCTTGGCCTTGCCGCCGCCGCCCGCGGTCCCGGAGCCACCGGCGGAGGCCGGGGTCTCCAGGTCGGGGGCGAGCATGGTGAAGACCTCGTCGAGGCTCAGCGGAACCGGCTGGTGGGCGTTGCCGACGAAGCCGGTCACACCCGGGGTGTGCCGCACGGCGCCCCAGCTCTCGTCGGTGAGGTCCATCCGGACCAGGACGTAGCCGGGCATCCGGACCCGGGAGACGAGCTTCTTCTGCCCGTTCTTGATCTCGGTGACCTCTTCCATGGGCACCTCGATCTCGAAGATGAAGTCCTCCATGTTGAGGGACTGGATCCGCGTCTCGAGGTTGGTCTTGACCCGCTTCTCGTAGCCGGCGTAGGAGTGCACGACGTACCAGTCGCCGTCCTTGAGCCGCAGCTGCCGCTTGTACTCCTCCACGGGATCGGCCGGCGCCTCGTCCGTGGGGCTGCCGTCACGGGACCTCGCTCCGAGGGTCCTCGTCGAGGGCGTCCGAGACGGACTCCGCGTCGGCCTCCGCGTTGTAGTCCGCGATGTCCTGGGCGGCGTCGCTGTCGACGGTGTGCACCGTCTCAGCCGCGTCGAGGCTGCCGAAGTCCTGGTAGGGCTCGGGATCGGCGTGGGTGTCGAGCTGGGTGTCGTTGTCGGACACGCTGCTGCCTGCTTCCTGTCTGAAGAGTCTGTGGTTCGGGCCGTCTCGCTGCGCGGCTCAGCCCGCGAGGAGGAGCAGCATCAGCCGGTGGAAGACGAAGTCGAGGCCCGCGACGATCGCCATGATGACCAGGACGAAGATGATGACGACGATCGTGTAGTTGAGCAGCTCCGAACCGGTCGGCCGCACCACCTTGCGCAGCTCGTCGATGATCTGGCTGATGAAGAGCCCGAGGGACTGGAACAGCCGGCTGACCGGGTTTCCCTGACGGGGTCGCCGCTGGGCGGCGCGGCCGGAACCACGGTTGCCCGCGCGTGCTTCGGTCATTCGCTCCTCCTCTCCCTCTGGTGATCTGTGCCTGCATCGCAGGGCAGGAGGGACTCGAACCCCCAACCGCCGGTTTTGGAGACCGGTGCTCTACCAATTGAGCCACTGCCCTACGTGAACCCAGGCTGGGCGGGTCCACGGGCGGCCGACCTGACCCACCCCGACGCATACCGTTTCACGGGCATGCCGGAGCAGGGCGGCAGGCCACCACCGAACGGACAGCATACGGGACCGCGCCACGTGCTCGCGAACCCGTGAGAGGCCTCCGACCTCGGCCCGGAGCGGTGGAAGGATGACCACCGTGACCATCCCGCCTGCCGTCACCCGGACCCCGCTGGCCGACCTGAGCGAGGCCGACCTCGCCGCGTTCCTGGAGGAGAGGCGGCAGGAGTATGCCGCGCTCAAGGCCCGGGGCCTCGCGCTCGACCTGACGCGCGGCAAGCCGTCCAGCGCCCAGCTCGACCTCGCCGACCGCCTGCTCGAGCTCCCGACGACGACCCGGGACCGGGCCGGGGTGGACGTGCGCAACTACGGCGGGCTCGACGGGCTGCCCGAGCTCCGGGAGATCTTCGCGGAGCTGCTGTGGGTGGAGCCCGGGCAGGTGGTCTGCGGCGGGAACTCCAGCCTCACGCTGATGTGGGACGTCATCGCCTACCTGCTCCTCTTCGGCGCTCCCGAGTCCACCCAGGGCTGGTCGCAGGAGGAGAAGGTCACCTTCATCTGCCCCGTCCCGGGGTACGACCGGCACTTCTCGATGCTCGCCGACTTCGGCATCGAGATGGTGACCGTGCCGATGAACGCCGACGGCCCGGACGTCCCCGCGGTCGAGGCCCTGGTTCGCGACGACCCGAGCGTCAAGGGCATGTGGGTCGTCCCGACCTACGCCAACCCGTCGGGCGCCGTCTGCTCGCAGGAGGTCGCCGCCGCGCTCGCGTCGATGCCCACGGCAGCGCCGGACTTCCGGATCTTCTGGGACAACGCCTACGCCTTCCACCACCTCACCGAGGAGGAGGCCAAGAGCGCGGACATCCTCACCCTCTCCGCCGCGTCGGGTAACCCGAACCGGCCGCTGATGTTCGCGTCCACCTCGAAGATCACGTATGCGGGTGCCGGGGTCTCGGTGTTCGCGGCGTCCACGGAGAACAAGGCGTGGTACCTCAAGCACCTTGCCATGGCGGCAATCGGCCCGGACAAGGTGAACCACCTGCGGCACGTCGAGTTCTTCGGTTCGGCGGACGGCGTGCGCGACCACATGCGCCGGCACCGCGAGATCATCGCGCCGAAGTTCGCCGCGGTGGACGCCGCCCTGACCTCGGCGCTGGAGGGTCTCGGGGTGGCCGAGTGGACCCGACCCACGGGCGGGTACTTCGTCAACCTGGACGTCCTCGACGGCACCGCCTCACGGGTGGTCCAGCTGGCCAAGGAGGCCGGCATCGCCCTCACCCCGGCCGGGGCGTCGTTCCCCTACGGACAGGACCCACGCGACCGGAACATCCGGCTGGCGCCGACGTTCCCGCCGCTGGACCAGGTGGAGACGGCCATGGCCGGCGTCGGGACCTGCGTGGCGCTGGCCGCGGCGGAGAAGCTGGCCGTCGGCGTCTGACCCCGTGTGCCTCCCCGCGACCGGTCTCGGCATGGGTGGCAGAGTGGCCGGTATGAGCGACGACCAGCTCCAGCCGGACGACACCCTCGACGACAAGTACGACGAGCCGGGGCACGAGGACATGCTCGACGGCGGCTACAACCCACCGGACCGGCCCCGCGGGTCGATGGCCTGGGGCGTCACCGCCTGGGAGGAGTCCCAGGAGGAGACCATCGAGCAGCGGATCAAGCAGGAGATCCCCGACCCGGACTCCGCCTACGGCGCGCCCGACAACGAGAGCGGCCTGGACGACGACGACATGCTCGGCGGCGACGACCCGGACGCGATCCCGGCGGGCGACGACTTCGTCGGTGACGGCGGCCGTCAGGTCGGTCGGCTCGTGGCGCCCGATGAAGGGTTCGGGGAGGACGACGAGAAGGACGAAGTCGCGGAGGACGTCGGGTTCGACGGCGGGGTCGCCTCCCCCGAGGAGTCGGCCATGCACATCGCCACCGACGAGCCCGGCGACTACGAGTCCGGCTTCGGGACCGACGACGACGGGGACGAGGAGGGTCTCACCGAGGCGACCGCATACCGGATCGAGAACGAAGACCCGATGAACGAGCTGGACTCGCTCGCGCCGACCGACGAGTGAGCGAGCCCGACCCTCTGCCACGCGACGTCGCGGCGCTCCCCAAGGCGCACCTGCACCTGCACTTCACCGGGTCGATGCGGATCGGCACGCTTGCCGACCTGGCGCAGGAGCGCGGCATACCCCTGCCCGAGGCGTTCACCGACGAGTGGCCGCCGCAGCTGCACGCCACGGACGAGCGCGGCTGGTTCCGGTTCCAGCGGCTCTACGACCTGGCCCGGGCCTGCGTCCGCGGGGAGGCCGACCTGCGCCGGATCGTGCGTGAGGCGGCCGAGGACGACGCCACCGAGGGCTCGCGGTGGCTCGAGCTGCAGGTCGAGCCGTCGTCGTACGCCCCGCACGTCGGTGGCATCACCCCGGCCCTCGAGATCATCCTCGACGAGGCGGCCCTGGCCTCCCGGGCGACCGGGACGGGGGTCGGAGTCGTCGTCGCGGCCAGCCGGATCCGGCACCCGCTCGACGCCCGCACCCTCGCGCGCCTCGCGGTCCGGTATGCCGGTGACGGCCCGGGCACCGTGGTCGGGTTCGGGCTCTCGAACGACGAGCGGCGGGGGTCGTTGCCGGACTTCGCGCCGGCCTTCGAGATCGCCCGGCACGGAGGTCTGGCGCTCGTCCCCCACGGTGGCGAGCTGCTCGGGCCGGCGTCGGTGGTCGACACGCTCACCGTGTTCCGGCCCGACCGGGTCGGCCACGGGGTGCGGGCGAGCGAGGACCCGGCCGCGCTGGACCGGGTGGCCGAGTCGGGCGTGACTCTCGAGGTCTGCCCGGGCAGCAACGTCGCGTTGGGGGTCTACGCCGACCCGGCGCAGGTCCCGCTCCGGGCCATCGTCGACGCCGGGATCCCCGTCGCGCTCGGGGCCGACGACCCGCTCCTGTTCGGCACCCGGCTCGCCGCGCAGTACGCGCTGGCCCGCGACGAGCTGGGGTTCAGCGACGCCGAGCTGGCGTCCCTCGCCCGGCAGAGCATCGACGGCAGCCGGGCACCGGAGGGGGTCCGGAAGGCCGCATCGGCCGACGTCGACGCCTGGCTGGCGGGCTGATCGGGCCGACGTTCCTGTGGACGTCGATTTGGTGAGGGCCCGACGCGCAAGGCACGCTGAACGCCATGAAGACTGCCTTGGCCGTCGTGCCCGCAGCCGTCATCCTCCTGACCGGCTGCGCTTCCGGCAGCGGCGCTGACACCCCGTCGCCGAGCGGGACGGTGGCCGCCGTCGACGCCGTGACCGCTCCCGGGACGACGTCGAGCAGCACGACCGCGCCGACGCCGACGTCGGCGAGCGCGACCGCCGCCGACGTGCCGACGGCCATCCCGACGACGTTCACCGACGTGAACCAGACCATCACGGACCCGGACCTCAAGGACTCGATCACGGTCAAGCGCGTCGCCCGAGCGCTGCCCTGGCGGTTGGATCTCGTGGGTCGGCCCCGGGTTCTTGGCAAAAGTCCAAACCCCGTCATGGCCCGGGGTGCCTCGATACAGGGTCCGCATGCCCGGCGAATCCGACAGCGCAACCGGGTTGATCGCGATGTCAACCTCGTTCAGCATGACGTGGTCGCGCAGGCGCCGAACCGTGTCTGGATTCGGCTCGAACGCGTGAACTCGAGCGCCGCGCCGTGCGCAAGCGATCGACACGAGACCAACGTGGGCGCCGACGTCCATGACGGTCATGCCAGGCGTGATGTAGTCGCGCAAGAGCTGATGGACCGGCTCGAGTGTCCGGTGATAGATCACGTATTGATCCATGTAGTCGTCAGGCCGGCCGTAGATGTAGACACCTGGCTCGGCCAGCACCGGCCGGTCGCGAAGTAGTGGCGCGAGAGCTCGGATGAGCTTGTGCTTGCCGCGCGGCATGAACTGGATCAACGTTCGCGCTGCGCGAGTGGTCGCCGCTTCTACCGTCATTGCGGCCCAAACGTTAGCTCCGCCCCGCCCTTCGCTTTGAAGCTAGCTGCTCGGAGGTCGCAGGCGCGGGGAGCCAATGGTAAGCGGCCGTACATCGGCTGTTGATGCGCTTCCACATCAGCTGCCGGGGATCGCCGCCGCCATTCTTGCTCCGTATGCGTCGACACTGGAGCGACTCCACCTGGCGGCGTGCGGCGTCTCCCATTCGCCTTCGGAGTTCTTCGTTTGAAGCCAGTAACCGAAGTCGGTCGGCAATTGCGTCGGAGTCTCGGAGTGCCACGATATAGCCGCTGATACTTCGTCGATTACGTCGGCGGCGCCGGTGTCTCCGGGTGACGACCACAGGCACCCCGCAGGCCATAGCCTCCAGCACGACGCGGGCGAAGCCCTCAACCAGTGAGGGGAGCACGAACACGTCGGGCCTTCGCGTACAGGGGCCGGCGGTTTCCCATGGGGCTACCCAGTCGAGCTGGCGGACGCCGGGGCGGGACCGCTCCATGGCGGACGCGCCACCGACCTGACTTCCCACGAGCAGAAGCTCGCTCGTCGGGGGATCGCGGCTCGCTGGAAGCCCTCGACGAGATACGAGAGCCCCTTGCGCTGGGTGAGTTGGCCCACGAACAGGACCCGGAACACGCCGTCGTCTGCCCGCGGAGCTGGCGCGAAACGGGAAAGGTCGGTGGGGTAGGGCGTGACTACGACCTTACCCTCCTCAACGCCGGAGTCGACGAAGGTCTCCTTCACGAAGTCCGATCCGACGAGGATGCGATCGGCCGCCTGAATCTCAGCATCGAGGCGCGCCCGCCCGCTCGGGGCGGCACATGGTGGAACTGCATCGTTGACGCGTATTCCGGCCGACGCTGCATCTCCTCTTGCAATATGCGTTCGGAGAAGTCGTGATGCGCGATGACGTACTCCAGCAAGCTCGGGATCTCCTTTGCCCGTGCGACCTCAATCGTCCGGAGTGCCGCCGCGTAGGCGACGAACACCGCTCGATCGTCGTCGTGGAGAACGTCGGCCACCCTGGAGTCGAAGCCTGCGTCACGCCAATCGGCGATTCGCCGAAGAAGGCTGTCTTGAAGGTGAAGGCGTTGCGCGAGTACCGCGCAGACCTCATGCTTCGAAGCCGTTGGCCGGGTGCGAGATGGGGGAGATGTCGTTCGGAACGCTGCGGCGATGGAGCTCAGCCGCCAGGCGCTTGCCGAGCGGCGCGGGCAGGCGGGCGGACGCACGGTCAACTTGCTCGCGAGTAAACGCGAACGGCGAGAGGTAGAGCCGCAGGCGACCGCGCTTCGCGCCATTCCAAGCGCCGTTGCAGCCATCGAGCCAACGTGCCCGGGGTTGGCGACAATAACGTCGCCACCGATGCCGCCGTCGACCGTCACGCCTCCCAAACTACTGAGACTTGGGCGCCCAAACGCCCCAGCTAGCATCGGACTCATGGGCCCGATCGTGGGACGGCAGGACCGCCCACCGGGCTTGAGGGAGTCCATTCGTGTCTCGGATCGCTCATGTCGTCAGCACGCCGGCGGGGATTGGAGGAGCTGAGCGGATCGTCGCCGCGCTCGTCGCCGGCGGGGCGGAGCGCGGCTGGCGGCAGGACGTGCTGAATCCATTCGCGAGCGATCCGGAGCGGGCGGCGATCGCGGGCATAAGCCATGCGGCCTCTTACTCCGGCGTCAGGTGCACCCGAGCGCGCGAACTTCCTCGAGTTCGCCGGTGGTCGCGTTCCAGTCTCAACGAACGCTCGGGCCCGACATCGTGCACGTCCATCTCTTCCACGCCGAGGTGTTGACCGCGAGCATTCGAAGGCCCCCGCACGCCAAGCTCGTGTTAACGCATCACCACGCGGGCCACCTGCGTGCGCTCAAGCGCCGCCGTGACGAGGTGCTGGACCTGGTTGCGGTTCGCCGGTTCGATCGCGTTGTCGCGATCTCCGAGTGGGCGCGGGGAATTCCTGCTCGACCGCTACCGCGTCCCCAAGTCGAGGCTGGCCATCATCCCCAACGGCTGGGAAGGCGAGCCAGACACTGCGACTCCGCGGGCTATCGAGCCCACCGTGGTCTGCGTCGCGAACTTCCGGCGCGAGAAGGCGCACGGGACCCTGATTGGCGCGTTTGCGGGCGTGGCGCGCGGACTGCCCGACGCTCGGCTCGTGCTGGTCGGAAGCGGCAGCGGCCAGGGCGAGATCGCGTCCGCTGTGCGACTCGCGGGGCTCGACGGCAACGTGGAATTTGCCGGCCCGGCGGCCGACGTCTTGGCCCCATCTCGCGCGCGCTCGCGTCTTCGCCCTCCCGAGCAGCCACGAGCCGCTCGGGATCGCGGTGATGGAGGCCATGGCGGCGGGGTTGCCGGTCGTGGCGACCGCGGTGGGGGGTGTGCCGGAGCTCGTGACTCCCGGCGTCACGGGCGCGCTCGTGCCGCCCGGTGACGAAGCCGCGATGGCCGCAGAGCTCCTGCGCTTGCTGAAGGACTCTTCTCTTCAGGGAGACGATGGGCGCCGCTGGCAGAGACGCGGTTGCCTCGCGGACCATGAAGACGACCGTCGGCGGCTATTTCGATCTCTACGAGCGGCTGCTCCGCGGGCGCGGTCCCGAATAGCGCCTCTACACTGGCCGAAAGGCATGATCGAAACCGCACTCACGCCGGCGGCCGCCTGATGTGCGGTATCTGTGGTCTGGTCGCGACGGACCCAGGCGACGTGCGGGGCGTGGTCGATGCGCAGCTCTCCTCGCTGGACCACCGCGGGCCGGACGCACGCGGTTGCTTTCCTCCGGCGCGGGGCGATCGGGGCGCCGCCTGGCGATCATCGACCTGCGGGGGCGATCCAGCCGATCGCGAACGAGGACGGCTCGGTTGGGTCGTCTTCAACGGCGAGATTTATAACTTCGCGAACTCCGCGACCGAGCTGCTCGGCCGCGGCCACCAGTTCCGGTCCCACGGCGACACCGAGGTCCTCGCGCACCTCCACGAGGAGCACGCCGGACGACCTGGCGACGGCGCCTCGAACGGCATGTTCGCGTTCGCGCTCTGGGACGAGCGGCGGGCGCGCCTGCTCGCTCGGGCGCGACCGCTCGGCAAGAAGCCGCTGTTCTACTGGGCTCGGAGGAGCGCCTCGTCTTCGGCAGCGAGATCAAGGCGATCCTCGCGATCCCGGGGTGCGCGACGGCTCGACGACAGGCGATCCCGCGCATATCTGACCTTCGGGTATGTCCCTACTCCGCGAACGTTCTTCGATGGCGTTCGAGCCTCCCGCCCGGCCACGTCATGACCCTCGAATCGGGTGGCGACGCCGGTCGGTGGAGCGCTACTGGCAGCCACCGGTGGTCGGAACGGACGGGGTCAGCCGCCTGAACCATCCGATCGACGGCGGCGGCGCGCGAGCTCCGGTCGCTGCTCGAGGCGCCTGCGGCGGAGGCTGATCTCGGACGTTCCGCTCGGGGCGTTTTTGAGCGGGGGGATCGACTCGAGCGCTGTCGTCGGGATCATGGTCCGCGAGCTGATCGGCCGGTCCAGACATTCACGATCGGCTTCGAGGACACGAGGGATACGACGAACGGCCGGTTCGCAGGCGGCCGCAAAGCGACATGCAACCGATCACCACGAGTTCGTGGTGCGCCCGACGCCGTCGACCTCGTGGAGCGGCTCGTTTGGCATCACGACCAGCCGTTCGGAGACTCGAGCGCATTCCCGACGTTCTCCTGAGTGAGCCGTCCCACGGCACGTAACGGTCGCCTGTCGGGGAGGCGGTGACGAGCTGTTTGAGGATATAAGCGCTTTGCGGCCGGGCTCGGCCGCACGCCGCTATGTGGCATCGCCTCACTGCTGCAGTGCAGGCGCTCAAGTCGAGGGTCTCCGTAATGCCCGAGCATGCTGCTCGGGGTCGCGCGGCGAGCCTCCACGTTTCGCAGGGGCGGCGGAAAGCGGGCTCCCGAGGCTTACCGGTCGTGGGTCAGTTACGTCGGAGATGTGACCGCGAAGCGCTCTTCGATGGAAATTGCGATGACTGGGGCTTGGACGACTACCAGGCGATCTGGGACGCATCGGAGGGCGCCCAGCCCCTGGACCGGCTGCTGGACCTCAACGTCCGGACGTACCTACTCGACGACCTGCTCGTCAAGGCGGACCGAATGAGCATGGCGCACGGTCTCGAAGTCCGCTCGCCGTTTCTCGATGTCGACCTGCTCCGATTACGACGAGACTCCTCCACGGCTGAAGGCTGCGAGGACTCTCGCTCAAGCGCGTGCTGCGAACCGCCGTGGCCGACCTGGTCCCCGCGGAGATCAT
>CAVQLI010000002.1:0-148662 GCA_963713345.1 uncultured Actinomycetota bacterium
GCTCGCCGCAGGAGGCGCGCTAGTGAGTCACGTTCGGGCGCGGGGAGCCGAGCGAGCTGATCGGGTGGGGCGAGGAGCTCGTATCGAACCGTCTGTAGGGCGATGCGGCCTTGAGGCGTCAGCGCAACGGTCTTGACCCGGCGATCGCCCGGCGCCGGCCGACGTTCGGCGTAGCCGGCTCGTTCGAGGTCGTCGACCATGGCGGTGACGTAGGAGGCATCGCAGTTCATGGCCAGCGCCAGCTGACGCATGGGCCGGGGTTCGTCGGGGTCGATCGCGAGCAGGGCGCGCAGGCCGGCCTGCGAGATGCCGAGCTGTGCTGCGACCTCGGGCCAGCGCCAACGCTGGTCGAGGACCAGCTCCATCAGCAGCCGCCACGCCAGCCGTAGCTCGTCTGGGGCGGGAGGGTCTGGCGCGTCGGATCCCACTGTCGAATCCTAGACGAAAACTTGACCGCTCTAAGTAGTTGACAATCATGAACTATTGGCAGAACCTAACTGACATGGGTACCACGGTCGGAGCGATCGAGGTCTTTCGAGGGTCCCGGGTGGGTCTGCTGACGACGTACCGGCGGAACGGGCAGGCGGTGGCCACGCCGGTGAGCATCGCCGTGTGGGCCGGTGGCGTCTACTTCGTGACGCCGGCAACGAGCGGTAAGGCGCGCCGTCTGACGGTGGGTGCAGGCGTGACCCTGGCTCCGTCCACGGTGAGGGGCAGAGTGACGGGGCCGTCTATCCCGGGCCGGGCGCATCTCCTTGGCGCGGATGGGCACCGGCGCGCCCGCTGGCTGTGGCAGCCGGGTGGCCCCCTGTTCTGGAGTTACGTGCTCTACCGGATCCGCGGTCATCGGATGCACGTCTATGAAGTTCGCCTTACTGAACCGGCGAGCAACATCCGGCAGCCGAAACCGGGCCGCATGAGCGCCGCCCGCGCCTATCGGACCGTTCAGCTGACCGCCCGGTCTTCGGCGCTGCTGTTCGGCGCGGCGCAGGCCGCCTCAGCCCTGGGACCGCGCACCGGGCGGGCGCCGACGTTTCTGTACCTGGCCTTCATGGCGGCGCATGCCGGGCACTTCACCGCTGTCGCGGCGTACGCCAGGGTCAATGGCGGACGCGACATGTTTCCGGGTGGGCGGAGCATGAGCGATGTCGGCGGCTGGCCGACGGTGGCCGGCATCTACACCCTCTTCTCGGCCCTTGCAGTAGCCGGGTCGGCCGCGGGGACGCGGCGGGCGCCGGGCCAGCCCTCGCATGGCGTCATCGGGCAAGCCGCCCTGTGGGTCATGGCCGCGATGTTCGCCGGCGCCTACGTGGGGCAGATCCCTCGGTCGCGGTGGTACGCCGTGCCCGCCACCGCCGTGGCTGGGGCGATGACCGCCAACGCCTGGACTCGACGACTCAGGCGGCTTTCGGCCGATCACCCGGGAACGTAGCGTGGGGTGGTGACGCCCGACACGCGGCGGTCAAAGAGCCTGGGCACGGTGTTGGTGTCGCGCCGGCGGCAGCGCTTCGTCGGTCGAGCGGCGGAGATCGAGCTCTTCCGGGCCTGTTTGGACGCGGAGTCACCCGCGTTCGCGGTGCTGTTCGTGCACGGTCCGGGGGGAATCGGAAAGTCAACGCTGCTCGACGCCTTCGCTGTGGCCGCCCGCCGGGAGCAGTGGCGGCTCGTCCGGGTCGATGCGCGGGATCTCCTGCCTTCGCCTGAAGGGGTGCGACGGGCTGTCGACACGGCACTGCGTGAGCCCCTCGGCGACCGTCGTGACAGGTCCGGACGGACGGTCGTTCTGCTGGACTCCTACGAACGGCTCGCGGCTCTGGACGACTGGGTCCGGGAGCAGCTGTTGCCGGATCTGCCCGCCAATGTGGTGACCGTGCTCGCCGGCCGGCAGCCGCCCGCTCCCGGCTGGCGAGCCGATCCGGCCTGGCGGGAACTGCTGCGGGTCATCGGCCTGCGTAACCTGACGCCGGAGGAAGGTCGGGAGTACCTTCGCCGCTGCGGTGTGGCCGAGGCAATGCACGGGCGACTGCTGGAGGTCAGCTACGGCCATCCGCTCGGCCTGTCGCTGCTGGCCGACCAGGCCGTCCGGCACGGCAGCATTGACCTGGCCGCCGACTCCCCCGACCTGGTGGCCGCGCTGGTTCAACGGTTTCTCGGCAGCGTCCCCACGTTCGACCAGCGGCAGGCGCTGGAGGCCTGCGCCCTGGCCAGGGTCACCACCGAGCCCCTGCTGCGCGCGGCGCTCGACGCTGCCGATGTCCGCGAGCTGTTCGACTGGCTCCGCGACCTCTCCTTCGTCGAGGCCGGACCGGAAGGGCTGTTCCCGCACGATCTCGCCCGCGACGTGATCGATCGCGATCTGCGCTGGCGCGACCCCGACAGCTATCAGATCGTCTTCCGGCGGGTCCAAGCCCACCTCCAAAGTCACCTGCTCACCTCGGCTGGTGATGAGCGGCTGCAGGGAATCTTCGACGTGAAGTACGTCTTCCGCAATCTTCCGAGCGTCCTGTCGCCGGTCGACTGGCAGGCATGGGGAAGCCACGTCCCGGTCCACGCCCGACCCGAAGACCACGCGACGATCCTCGATCTCGTATGCCGGCACGAGGGCGCGGAGTCGGCGGCCATCGCCGAACGCTGGCTCGCCAGGCAACCGGGCGGTTTCGTCGTGCTGAGGCATACCGGCGGCGCGGTGCGGGGGTTCCTGGCTCTCCTCGATCTGACGTCGGCCTCGGACCAGGAACGGATGGCCGACCCCGGCGTGCGGGCGGTGTGGGACCACGTCCAACGCGAGGGCGGACTCCGGGCCGGGCAGCGGGTGACGCTGACCCGCTTCCTGATCGATGCCGAGGCCTATCAGGGGCCGTCCCCCACGATGAACGCTGCGCCGGTCGTCACCCTGCAGATGTACCTGTCCGCGCCCACCCTGGCGTGGGACTTTCTCGCCCTCACCGAGCCGGACCGCTGGAACGACTACTTCGCGATGGGCGACATGGGCCGGATCGACGGTGCCGACTTCACCGTCGGCGGTCGGCGCTTCGGGCTGTTCGGGCACGACTTCCGGGCGTTGCCGCTGGGTCCGTGGATGGATCTGTGGAGCGAGCGGGCCTTGGCGCAGAACCCCACCCTGCCACCGAGGCGGTCGGCCACCCGGCTAATGCTGTCCCAACCCGACTTCGCCGATGCCGTACGGCAAGGTCTCAAGGACTTGGCGCGGCCCGACCTCCTGTCCCGCAACCCACTCCTGCGGACCCGGCTCCTGGCCGATGCCGCAGCCGGCGCGCACCGGGATGCAGGCGTGCTGGAGGAGGTACTCCGCACGGCCATAGCGACGTTGGCGCAGGATCCGCGCGACGACAAGCAGTACCGAGCGGTGCAGCAGACCTACCTTCGCCGGACCGCCACCCAGGAGGGAGCCGCAGCCCAGCTGGGGCTGCCGTTCAGCACGTATCGAAGGCACCTGACCCAGGGGGTCGGCCGGGTCGTGGCCTGGTGCTGGGAACGCGATGTCTACGGTCCCGACGGAGCCCCCACACCGGATCCGAGCCTGACTGACGAGGGCTGAGACCGACGGCGCGTCAAGAATGACGAGGACTGAGCAGGAGTGAGCATCGATCGGACTGGTGACCGATCACCGCCCTGAAACAGGCTCATGGCAGGAGGTACCTGCCATGCGACGAACCCTCGGAGACTGCGCTGTCGTACTCGGCGGAAGTGTGGCTGGGCTGCTCGCAGCCCGCGTGCTGACGGAACGGTTCGCCACCGTCGTCGTAGTCGAGCGCGACAGACTGCCCAATGGCGCCGAGCCGCGTCGAGGCGTCCCCCAGGGCAAGCACATTCACGGGCTGCTGGCCGGCGGGCAACAGGCCATCGAGCAGTTGCTGCCCGGCCTGACCAAAGAGCTGGCGGCGGACGGTGTCCCGGTCGGTGACCCGCTCGCCGACCTGCGGGTCTGCCTGAACGGACATCACTTCCGGCGGGGACCTAGCGGGTTGACCCTGGTCAGCGCGAGTCGCAACGTCCTCGAACACCATCTGCGACGCCGGATCCGGTCATTGCCGGCGGTCAGCCTCATCGATCGGTGCGACGTCGTGGGCCTCGCGGAGAACGGCGGGCGGATAACCGGCGTCCGGATGCTCCAGCGTGCTGATGACAGCGTCGAAGAGCTCCTCGACGTCGACCTGGTCGTCGACGCAACCGGGCGGGGGTCGAGGGCGCCGGTCTGGTTGTCGGACATCGGGTTCCCCCGGCCGGAGGAGGAGCAGCTTCGTGTCGACCTGGGCTACACCACGCGGCGCTACCACCTGCCGCCTGGCGCGCTCGATGGTGGCTTGGGCTTGGGCGTGCTTCAGGCCCCGGCCCCTGGCCATCCCCGCGGGGCGGCTCTGGCCCGGCTGGAGCACGACGTGTGGATGCTGACCCTGATCGGTCTGGGCGGGGACCATCCGTCGGCCCTGGTTGAGGAGTTCGACCGGTTCGCCGAATCGGTCGGATCGGAGGACATTCACCGGCTGATCCGGGCCGCCGAGCCGATCGATGCCCCCGTCGGCTTCCGCTTCCCGGCCAGCACGCGCCGCCGCTACGAGCGGACACGGCTGCCGAACAATCTTGTCGTGCTGGGCGACAGCCTGTGCAGCTTCAACCCCGTCTACGGCCAAGGCATGAGCGTGGCGGCGCTCGAGGCCTTGACACTGGCCCGGCTACTCTCAACCGAGCGGGTGCCGCCGAGCCACGTCATGATGCGAGCGCTGGCCCGAATCGTCGACGTGCCCTGGCAGATGGCAGGCGCAGTCGATCAAGCGTTCCTCCCGTCCGACCAACGCCAAGCTCTGCGTGATCGGCTCATGACCGCCTACGTCGACCGCGTCCAGGCGGCCGCCGAGCATGATTCCGCGGTCGGCCGAGCGTTCCTCCGAGTCACCGGACTGGTCGACCCGCCCGGCGCGCTCATGAGACCCGGCCTACTGTGGCGCACCCTCGGCGTGCCCCTCGCAGTCCACGCCGGCTCGCCCGGCTATGCGTCGTCGGCGCAGCGATCCTCCGATCTGAGCACGGACTCCTGGTCGTCGTCATGAGCGGGCTCACCAGGCGCGTCATGTTGGCGGCGCTGCTCACCCCGGGGCTGGTCCTCCTTGGCGCCCTCCTCGCTGGTCTCCTCTTGTGGCGTCGATGGCGCCGGCCGCCCAAGGCTTCCCCGTAATGGGGCGAGCACGTGGGACCGCTGATCGATACCGCCGTGGCCGGAGCCGGGCCTGCCGGCCTGGCAGTCAGCGCCGCGCTCGACGACCTCCAGATCGACCATCTCGCGCTGAACGCGGACAGGTCGGACAGAGCCGGCGTACCCAGCGCTGGGACTCGCCTGCGGCTCAACAACCCCGGGTGGATGAATCCGATGCTGGGCCCGCAGAATCGGACACCTGCCCGGCCGCCGCCGAGATGGCCGACCGCCTCGACCTGCTCGCCGCGTCCAGGCCCATCCACGAGCTGGTCACCGTGGGCGGGTTGCGGCCGTAACTCGACGGGTGGCACCTCGACACCGGCGACGAATGTTGTGCCGGCCGCCGCACGGCGGCCGTGGTCCGGCCCGCGCTGGAGGAGGCGAGTCGCTCTGGGCGGTAGGGGTCGGCTCGGCGAGGCTTTCTAGGGCGTAGCCCTACGGCGTGTTGAGGCATTGGGAAGGGTGTCATGGAGTGGGCGCTCATCGGCAGGGGGGCGTTCGCTGCCGCATCTTGTTCTTCCTGTCTGGAGTTGGGATTCGTGAGGGCTGCCGGTGGGGCCGTGGGTGGTTTGGGGCAACGGATTGCCGGTGGCGAGTTGGCTGAGGGCGTGGGCGATTTGGGTGTCGCGGTCGTTGGTGGCGTGTTGGTAGCGGAGTGCGGCTGCCGGGGTGGAGTGGCCGAGGCGGTTCATGAGTTCGGCGAGGGTGGCTCCGGTGTGGGCGGCGAGGACGGCGCCGGTGTGGCGCAGGTCGTGCCAGCGCAGGTCGGGCGGCCGGCGGCGCGGGCGCGGTAGAAGGTTTGTAGAGGCTGGCGGGGCGAGGTGTCGGGTGGGGTCGCCGGCGGTGGGGAAGAGGAGCGCTTCGGGGTGGGGTGGGGTGTGTTGGTCGAGGTGGTGTTACAGGGCGGGGGTCAGGTGTGGGGGAGGGCGATGTCGCGTCGTCCGGCGGCGCTTTTGGGGGTGGTGATGGCGTACTGGCCGTCGACGCGGGTGACGAAGCGGTGGACGTGCACGATCCCGGCGTTGAGGTCGAGGTCTTGCGGCGGAGTTCGGTGATCTCTCCGAACCGTAGGCCGCACCAGGCGGCGAGCAGGATCATGGCCTGTCGTTGCGGGGGCATCGCCGCGTACGAGGATGGTGAGCTGGTCGAGGGTGGCGGGGCGGATGGTGATGGTGCGGGTGGTGGTGCCGGCGCCGCGGATGTGGGCGGGGTTGGCGGAGATCTCCCCGTCGTAGACGGCGGTGTGCAGGATCGCCCGGAGTAGTCCGAAGCCGTGGGCCCGCAGGGTGGGGGTGTCGGGGGAGAGGGTGGCGTAACAGGAGCGGACCATGCGGGGGAGATGGACCGGACGGGAATGTGGGCGTGGGTGGGCAGGATCTGCTTGTCGAGCAGGGTGCGGTAGTGGGCGCGGGTTCGGGGTTTGAGCTGGCGTTGGGTCAGCCACGTGTCGGCGTAGTCGCCGAAGGTACGGGTGCCGGTGACGGCGGCGGTCGGGTCGGCCTTGAGCAGTTCGGCTCGTCGCAGGGTCAGCCACCGGTCCGCTTCGGTCTTGGTGGCGAAGGTGTTCGGCGCCGACACGCGTCCAGCAGAAGGGTCTTTGTAGCCGGCGCGGTACCGTCCAGAGGGCAGCTTGGACACCTCACCGAAGCTGCGTTTGTGCCGGGTCAACAGGCCGTCACCGCCGGGGCCACCACGCAGGCTGGGCGGGTGGTCGTGGGGCATCGTGGGGAATGCAGGTCGGCTCCACACTCACCGATACGCAGCGTCTGCCTTCGGGAACTGGCCGGGCTCTGCCATCGGAGGGCTGATAACGCAGGGCCAGGATTCATCTGGCGTTGAGGAAGGGGGCACCATGGTGGAGGGCGACGAGCTCCAGGATGGGGAGTGATGGCATGTGCCGATGGATGGCGTACTCCGGTGACCCGATCCTGGTCGAGGACCTGCTGTTCCGGCCGAAACACTCGTTGATCGACCAGAGCCTGCACTCTCGGCTGGGCGCGACCACGACTAACGGGGACGGCTTCGGCATCGGCTGGTACGGCGACGGCCCGGTGCCGGCCCTGTTCAAGAGTGTGGACCCGGCCTGGAACGACCAGAATCTGCGCGAGATCGCCTCACAGGTGCGGACGCCGCTGTTCTTCGCGCACGTGCGTGCCTCCACCGGAACCCCGGTGCAACGCACGAACTGTCATCCGTTCCGCCACGGGCGTTGGCTGTGGATGCACAACGGCGCGCTGAGAGGCTTCCACGAGACCAAACGCGAGCTGCTGGCGGCCGTTGACTCGTCGCTGTATGCCGACATCGAAGGCTCCACCGACTCGGAGGCGCTGTTCTTCCTGGCGCTCACGTTCGGCTTGGTCGACGACCCGTTCACCGCAGTCTCCCGTGCGGTCGGGTTCGTGGAGAAGGTCGGCCGCGACCACGGGATCGACCATCCGGTGCAGATGACGGTGGCGACGACGGACGGGGAGTCTGTCTGGGTGTTCCGGTACTCCAGTGAGGGGAACTCGCGGTCGCTGTTCTTCTCGACCAAGGTGGCGAGCCTGCGGCAGCTGCATCCTGAAGTCGAGGTCCTTCACCGGTTGAGTGAGGAGGCACGGTTCGTGGTCTCGGAGCCGCTGCGCGACCTGCCGGGCGCGTGGAACGAGGTGCCCGAGTCCTCGGCGGGGGTCGTGCGCCCCGGCCAGGACGAGATCCGAGAGTTCCGACCGGTCTTTCCCTGACTCCCTGCCGACGGCCTCGAACGCTTCTTCAATCGGGACGCCTGAGTCACGAGCCCGAGCCACTGGCGGCCCACCGGGCCTTGAGGACTCTGCACTCTCGACTCAGAGCCTCGCCGGCCAAAGCCGCCCCGGACGGAGGCGACAGCCGGGGTGGGCCCACGGAAGGAAGCGGTCGGCACGTCAGACCGGGCTGGATCTTCGACCCTTCAGCGAGAGGCTCCGACACGCCGCTGTGGATGTGGGCCGAAGGCTGACTCCGTCTGGGACTCTGAGTGCGGCGATCATCGAGGCCGCCTGGCTTGCTCGCGAGAGGAAACTTCATGGACTCCATGACGACCAGCTTCGGGCAGGTGCTGCTATGGAGCTTCTGGTTCTTCATCTGGATCGCTGCGCTGGTGGTCTGGTTCCGCTGCATTCTCGACCTCTTCCGTGACAGCTCACTCAGCGGCTGGGGCAAGGCGGGCTGGGCGATCCTGCTCATCTTCGTGCCGTGGCTCGGTGCGCTCATCTACCTGATCGCCCGTGGTCGGAGCATGAGTGAACGGCAGATGGCGGAGTTCACGCAGGCGCGAGCCGAACAGGAGAAGTACATCCGCCAAGTAGCGAGCACCTCGTCCACCTCACCCGCCGACCAGATCGCCAGCGCGAAGGGTCTGCTCGACTCCGGAACCATCACGCAGACGGAGTTCGACGCGCTCAAAGCCAAGGCGCTCGCCTGAACCTGACGACCGCAGCCGTCGGGGCGCCAAGCTCAGGACAGCGCCGCGAGGAGTTGCGCTTTCGTCTTGTTCGACATGCCGGTCAATCCTCGGGCGCGAGCCTCGGCCCGCAACTGGACGACGCTCCACGTCTCGTCGAGCGTGACGCCATCGACGGTCGTGGGCTCGGCCACCGGTCGACCCGAGGCCGCCTCGTCCACCGGCTCAGCCGCCTGCACCGGTTCCCGTCCAGCCGACGCCGCGTCCAGCTTCATCTTCAGCTTCTGGACCCGCGCCCTGGCTCGCGAGGCTGATCTCTTCTGGGCCTTCGCTTCCTTCCGCCAGCGATCTGCGCGATTCTTCGCCTTCGCCAGCGCCTTCTCAGTCTTGGTCAGCTCACCACGCAAACTGGAAAGAGACTTCTCTAGGTCCTTCTGCTTCGAGCCGGACTTTTCGGCCGCACGCTGCTGCTTCTTACTGCGCATGTGTCCCCCATTCGTCCAGGATTGACCGATAGCCGAGGGTGGGACCCGAACCTATCCCATCGTGACCTGCCCGCCAGATCCGAGAACAGTGGTACCGAGTCGACCGACCTGGCTACTGACAGGGTTGCCGCATGCCGCGCCTACCGAGGAAGGTCAAGCCGCCCCGTCACGCACTTGCCGCCCGCGACCGTCGTGGTCACGACCCCGCCCCCTTATCCGGCCAGACCGCGCCTGTCTGCCGTACGTACTCGACCAGCGCCTCGTCGAGCGTCGGGAAGAAGTGCGCGGGATCGATGGTGTCGGTCAGCTCGTACCGCTCGATCTTCTCGCGTACCGGGTCCTTCATCTCCGCGAAGACGAGCGACGTGCCGCGCTCATTGAGCCACAGGTCGAGCTCCTGCAGCATGTCGGATGCCGTGGTGTCGACGTCGGTGATGGGTGCGGCGGCGATGACGATCCAGCGCAGGTCCCGGTGCTCCTGGGCGATCGCCCGCATCGCCTCGCCGAACATCCGCGCGTTCGCGAAGATCAGGGGTGCGTCGAAGCGGTAGACGACGATGCCGGGCAACAGCTGGGCGTTGGGGTACCGCTCGGTGTCGTGCAGCCCATCGATGCCCGCGACTTTGCCGAGCTCGGCGTGGTAGGGCCACCAGGTGCGGCGGAACACGTCGAGGATGGACAGGCCCACGGCGACCAGGATGCCGGGCAGCACGCCGAGAAGGGCGACGCCGAGCAGCGCGATGATCGACAGGGTGAACTCCATCCGGCGCTGCCGCCAGAGCCGGCGCGTCCCGGGGATGTCGGCCAGCGACAGCGCCGCGACGATGACGATCGCGCCCAACGTCGGCTGCGGCACGAACTCCATCGCCCCCGTGGCGAACACCAGGACCAGCGTGATCACGCCGGCACCGACAACTCCAGTGACCTGGGATCGGGACCCGGCCTGCTCGGCGACCGCGGTACGCGACCCGCTGGTGCTGACCGGGAACCCCTGGAAGAAGCCGGCGGCAATGTTCGCGGCGCCGATCCCGACCATCTCCTGATTGCCCCGCACCTGCTCCCCGCGACGAGCCGCGAACGCCGACGCCGTGGACATGGTGTCCGCCAGCGCGACGACCGCGATGGCCACCGCTCCAAGCAGCAACGGAGGCAGATCACTCCACATGACAGCGGGGATCGTGAACGGCGGGAAGCCCTGCGGAATCACCCCGACCGTGTCGACCCCGAGTTCCTGCAGGTCCAACGCGTTGACCGCTACGGCGGCCAGCACCACCACGATGAGGACACTCGGCAGCTTGGGCAGCAGCCGATTCAGCAGCAGGATCCCGGCGAGAGAGGCGACCCCCACCACGGCAGCCGTGGCGTTCGCCTCGCCCTGCGCCAACCCCGACACGAAGGCGCGTGCCTCGGCGATGAGCCCGTCGGCGTCCACGGAGAACCCCAGAAGCTTCGGCAGCTGGCCGACGATGATCGTCAGCGCCAGCCCGTTCATGATAGCCGATCTGGGTCGGCTTGGACAACAGGTCCGCGACGAACCCGAACCTCGCCAGTCCCGCGGCCACCGTGATCACGCCCACGAGCACCGCGAGCAGCGAGGCGAGCGCCACGGCCCGCGCGGGATCACCGCCCGCGAGCATGAGCGGGAGGATCGTCGCCGCGATCATCGGACCCAGCGACGAGTCCGGGCCAAGCACCAGCACCCGGGAAGGTCCGAAGACGGCGTACGCGAGGAGGCACAGGATCGACGTGTAGAGCCCGGTCACGGCAGGGAGCCCAGCCAGGTCCGCGTACGCCATCCCCTGCGGCACCAACAACGCCGACAGGACCAGTCCCGCGACGACGTCCTTGGTCAGCCAGCTCCGCTGGTAAGACGTGACCACCGCCAGACCAGGCACGAACGCCCCCCACCCTTGGGGCGCGACATCAACCTCGGACTGGCCCATCCGCGCGAGCCTATTGCTCGGGTGCACGTCGTCGGTAGGTCGTTGCCCGTGGTCGTTGTGCCGGAAAACCGACCCACCTCCGACCCGCGCCGCCCGGCGATCGTCGCTGAGAGCAAAGCAGCCAAACGATGTTCCGGTGTGAGCTGCCAGCTCTTCAACGCTGGCGAAGAACCGTCTCGACACCGGGCGCACCGCAGCGATGGACGGTGCTCGGCCGGGCGGGTGCAGCAAGCGCGCTTGCCAGGGTTCGGGGGTTTGCCTCCGAGATATGCGCGCGCCTCGCGCCGCGGGCGTGGCGAGCTTCTCCGACGGACCGGGTAGCCTGCGCACGACCGGCTCGGCACCGCAGGTGACGGGCCGACGCCGCTCTTCCCCGAAACCAGGAGGCTTCCATGTCAGAACAGCCCGGCGCGGCCGACGAGCCCACGGTCTCGGTGGTCGCAGGCGCTGTCTCCGACGGCGCTTACACCTTGCTGATTGCCGACTTCCCGGACACCGCGAGCGCTCGGGAGGCGTACGACGCGCTCAAGGAGGTGGAGGACGGTCGCCACGTGGAGATCGAGGGCGTCATCGTGGTCAAACGAGATCCGGACGGACGGATCGAGGTCCAGAAGGCCACCGACCACGCGACCCGACGCGGGCTGACCTGGGGAGTCGTCGGCGGGGCGGTCCTGGGGCTCATCTTCCCCCCGTCAATCCTCGGCAGCGCCGCTCTGCTCGGCGCCGCCGGGGCGGCCGCCGGCAAGATCGGGCAGCTCCACCACCGACGTGAACTGGCCGACGAGCTGGAGGCCGCGATCCAGCCGGGACACTCCGGCATCGTGGCCTTGGTATCCGATCCCGCCGTCGTCGAACTCCGACAGGCCCTCCGGACGGCCGACACCATCGTCCAGACCGCGATCGATGATGTCGTCGCCAAAGACGTCAAGGCCGCTGCCAAGGAAGCCAAGGAAGCCGAACAGGCCGACCCGGACGCGGAAAAGACGACGTGAGGTAGAACGCGGGGAGCTCGAGGTCCTCAGCTGCGGTGACGACATCCAGAACGGCGAGGTGTGGATCGCCCGGCTGATGGCGCAGCAGTAAGGCCGCGGTCCCCACGGTCAGCGGACGACGCAGCGGAACCCGATATGGGTCGTGGCCGAGTCGATCGACTGGGGGGACCGTGCGGCCGGGCGGTAGCGCAGGCAGTACTCCGGAGCGCACAGGTGCGAGCCGCCCTTGAGGGCTCGACGGGGCTGTGTCTCGCCGGGCGCGATCGACCGCGCCGCGAGCTCGGCCTGCGTGAACCCGGGCCGCGCTGCAGCGGCCGACGGGGCGCAGCAAGCATGAGGCGTATGCGCGTCGTCGGGGCTCGTCACGGCGCCGGTGCCCGCCGCCGAGAACCGGTCAGGTCCGGCGACGTAGTACGTGGATGTCCATTCCCAGACGTTGCCGATCATGTCGACCAGGCCGTACCCGTTCTCCGGGAAGGACCCCACGGGCGAGGTGCCGACCCACCCGTCCGCTCCGGCGTTGAGATACGGGAACCGGCCCTGCCACGTGTTGGCCATCAACCGTCCACCGGGGCGCGGCTCGTTGCCCCAGGCGTACACGGTGCCCTCGCTGCCGCCGCGAGCGGCGAACTCGAACTCCGCCTCGGTAGGCAGGTCACGGCCGGCCCAGTGCGCATACGCGAGGGCGTCCTCGTAGGCGACGAGCACGACCGGGTGGTGCTCCCGTCCAGCCAGCCCGGTGCCTGGTCCGCCCGGTTCGCACCACCGAGCACCCGGGCGCCAGTGCCACCAGGCGGTCCAGTCGTTCAGGGGCACCGGCTCCGGAGTCGGGGCGAACACGAGCCCCCCCGGGAGCAGGACCTCGGGATCCGCGCCGGGGAAGTCGGCGGGGTCGAGCGGTCGCTCGGCGACCGTCACGTACCCGGTGTCCTCGACGAACCGCCCGAACTGCTCGTTGGTGACCGGGTGCCGTTCGATGCGGAACGCCTCCACCGAGACCTCCGTCACCGGCGCCTCGTCGGGGTAGAAGTCCACGGATCCCATGGCGAACGACCCCGGTTCGACATCCACCAGCTCGCTGAGGCCAGGACTCGTGGACCCCGTCATCACGCCATCTCCCTCGTCAACCGGCCTTCACTCGCTCCCGAGCTCGAAACCAGGGCCCAGTATGACGACCACCGTTGTGCCGCAGAGTCATCCGTCTGCGAGATGAGCCCGCGCCTCCAGGACGGGCCTATCTGGACCACTCCCGGAGGTACCACCACCTCGCGGCCGGGGAGACCTGCCGGCCTACCGTTTCGCCGAGCGCAACCGGACCCGTTCTACAAGCCGGTCGTGCGGCGAACGGTCTCGACGCCCGTGATCTCGATGTGCGGGGTGCCGTCGGCCTCCTTGGCCAGCCGGAGGGGAATGGTGGTCCCGGAACCGCTGGACACGACGTAGCTCCCGTCGGGCATGACCTGGAGGCCGAAGACGCGAGGGCCGATCCGCAGCTGCAGCTCACGGCCCTGACGCACCACGGACCAACCGCCCTCGTAGTACCCGAGATAGGGCTCGGTCAGCTTCAGGTCGACCGGCTGGGCCTGTCGGGCGAGATCGGCCAGTGTGGCCAACCGGGTCGCGTTCATGTCGAGAACCTGCTGGGGCCCGGCGGGGTTGATCCCGAACCGTTGGCTCAACAGCAGGGAGAGCGAGTAGAAGGGCCAGAGGTCGCCGGTGACCATGGTGTTGAGGCTGGTCGTGACGACGAGTCCGAGGTCGTGCTCCGGGAAGAACGCCATGAAGGTGTTGAACCCGTCGATGGCACCGCCATGCGCGATGAGGCGGGTGCCGTCGGCGTACTTCACCTCGTTCCAGCCCATTCCGTAGCTCATCGACACGGAACCCGGCAGACCGGCCGGCACGTTGACGTGCGGCACGTAGCACTCGGCCAGGTTGGCCGCCGACACGACCTGGTGACCCGTGACCGAGCGGCCTCGGCGCAGCTGCAGCTGGACCCAGGCCGCCATGTCACTGACGCTCACCATCGCCCCGCCGGAGGGACCGTAGGCACCCATCGGCGCGAACGGCACCGACGCCACCTTTCCGCGTAGGTCGAACGCGTTGCCGGTGGCGTAGTCCTCCACCTGGCCCCGTGGGTCGCCGAGAATCCGCGCACCCGTCATTCCGGCGGGCTCGAACACCCGCTTCCTCACCGCCACGTCCCAGGCGGACGCCAGATCGGCCGGCGCGACTCCGGCGGCCAGCAGCGGCAGGTAGCCGCCCACGGTCTGGATGGAGTTGGCGTAGAAGAACTTCTCGTCCACCCGCGGGGCCACCACCGGCAGGGTGACCACCGACTCCACGATCTGCGCCGCGGTGAGGCCGTCGAAGTGCAGGCCGGACTCCACCCGGGCGGGCTCCCCGATCCCCGAACCCATGCCGAGCAGGTCACGCACTCGCAGGGTCCGCGTCATCTCGTCCGTCGGCGCGCGGAAACCCGACCAGGCGTCGATGACCTTCTGGTCCCAGCCGATCGAACCGTCGTCGACGTACGTCGCCACGAGCGCCGCTGCCATCGACTTGGTGGTCGAACCGACCCGGAACAGCGTGGACGGCGTCACGGGCCGGCGTCCCTGAAGGTTCCGGACGCCGAACGTGGCCATGTGCAGCACTTGGTCGGCACTGACGACGGCGACGGCCCCGCCGACGTTGTGGAGCGCGTCGAACGCGGAGGCCACCTTGCGGCCGAAGTCCGACCAGTCGGTCGTCGGGTCCTGGGGTTTCGCGGAGGCCGGCGATGTCATCCACGGCACGGCCGCCGCGGCGACGGCCGAGGCGGTCATTCCTCGCAGAACGGTGCGGCGGGGCAGGGAAGCGGTCACGGGGGTACTCCCAGGGGTCGGGACGGCCTCGCGACCATCCAGTCGGTGCGCCCCCGGGCGCACGAGTAGTCCTACCCTGTCGCTCAGCCCTTGTCTGCTGATCGGCCGAAGCCGGGTGCCGGAAGGAGCCACCCGGCCTGGCCACGGACTCGTGCTCCGGATGGCCCATCGCCGGACGGCGACGTCAGCGGGGGCCGAGGAGTCGCTCCAGCTCGACGGCCAGCTCGCTGCTGGGGCGGCTCGCATCCAGCTCGACCGTGGCCCCGGCTCGAATGCGTGGCTCGACGTCGGTGACGTTGCGGACGATCTCCGCCCGGTCTTCGGGGGACGTGCCGTACGGGTTGGCGATGCGGGTCGCCACCCGGGCGAGCAGGACCTCGATCGGCGCGTAGAGGTAGACCACGTGCTCGAACCGGTCGTAGAAGAGCCCTTGGTTGTCGGCCGTCCCGGAGACCGCGATGGTCGGGTGCTGGGCGAGCAGGTCGTCCATCCGAGACTCGACCCACCCACCGTCGGGCCGATGCCAGCCCTCGTCGTCGGTGTCCACCGTCGGGTAGCCGCGTGCCGCCGCGCTCGCCAGGAGCGTGCTCTTACCGGCTCCGGACATTCCCGTGACGAGGACGCGGGCCATGCGTCCACCGTAGGCGACCTCCTTGCGCCGCCTGCCCGAGCGCGCTCGGTGGACCGCACCGGGGCCGCGTTGACGCGGTCACGAGGCGGGGGATAGGTTCGGCCCCGGATCCGGTCCCCTTCCGGATCCAGCTCTGCTGCCGTGTGGGGAAGCCGGTGTGAGTCCGGCGCTGTCCCGCAGCCGTGAGAGATCGTGAGGTCTCGAGCCGGATTACCGCTCGGTCGCAAAGACTCCGACAGACATCGTCGTGGCCTGCGATGGGAGTTCCGAGCGGTCGCCGTGTGGTCCGTGGACCAGCGGGTGTCGACCGGTTTCGGGCCTCTGACCGGCTGCGGACGTTCGAACCGCTCGAGGAGCGATCCCATGCCGGTGCCGGCCACCCGCCCCACCCAGCGCCGCTGGCGTACCTCGCTCGCCGCACTCGTGGCCATCGGCATGGGCTCGGTACTGCTCGTGGGTGCGCACCAGGCGTCGGCCGCACCGACCGGACCCGACCCGCAGCAGGCCGCCGCCTACCTCACCGCCCCGGCCCAGCTGGTCGACGGCCACTACTACGACCCGTTCGGGCTCGGGCAGGCGGACTGGGGCCTGACCATCGACGGTGCCCTGGCGCTCGCCGCACAGGGAGGCAAGGACGCCGCATACGGGAAGCTCGTCGACTTCCTCGCTGCCAACGGCAAGGACCCCGCCGGCACGGACGTCATCTCGTGGACGGGCATCGGCACGGAGTTCGTCGACGGTGGCTCGATCGGGAAGCTGGCACTGCTCGCGAAGGTCGCCGGACGCGACCCGCACCAGTTCGCCGGCCACGACCTCGTCGCGGAGCTGGCCAAGGCCACCTGCACCGGCACCACGCCGATCGGCCAGTCCCCCTGCGCCGCGGCGGGCAACTACGCGGGCGGCTCCTCGGTCTTCAAGCAGGCCCTCGGCCTCATCGGCCAGGTCCGCGGCGGTGCCGGGGACGCCGCCGTGGCGCCGGCGGCCGCGTACCTGCTCGGCCTCCAGAGCGCCGACGGCGGCTGGCCGAGCCTCATCCCGTCCGGGGGAGCCGCCTCCGACGTCGACAGCACCGCCATCGCCGTCATGGCCCTCACCCTCGTGCCCGGGGATGCCGCGGCGGCCGCGACGGCACGGGGGATCGCCTGGGTGGCGGGCACCCAGCTCGCCGACGGCGCCTTCCCCGGGTTCGCGCCACCCGGCAGCGAGCCCGCTCACAGCACCAACTCCACAGCCCTCGCCGTGCAGGCGTTGCGGCTCTCGGCGGGGGACCACTCGGCCCAGGTCGCCAAGGCCCTGACCTTCCTCGCCGGCACCCAGAACGGTGACGGCGGGTTCGACATCGACAGCGCCAACGACTTCTCCGACGTGCGGGCGACGGCGCAGGTGGTCGGCGGGATCGTCGGGCGTTCGTATGCGACGCTGCTGCACGACCTCGGAGCCTCGGCTCACGCCGTGACCGGGGCCGCGTACCTCGTCGGCCGGCTGACCGACGGAACCCACCTGGAGTCGTCGTTCGACGACGGGCAGGGCGGCACCGTGACGTTCGTGGACTACGGCCTGACCGCGGATCTGGCGCTGGCCCTGGCGAGTGCGAACAGCCAGGACGCGACGCTGGCCAAGGTGGTCGGCTACCTGCGTGCCCACGTCGGCGACTACGTCGACCAGACCGGTGTCGCCGGCGGGCCCTACAGCGGCGCGGCCGGCAAGCTCGCCGTCCTCGCGGAGTCGACGGGGCAGAGTCCCTCGGCGTTCGGTGGTGTCGACCTGCTGGCCCTGCTCACCGGCAACGTCTGCACGACCGGCAACCCCGACCCGAACGCCTTCGACCCCTGCACCGCGGCCGGCGACTTCCGCGGTGCCTACTCCGGTGTGTCGCAGGCCCTCGCCGTGCTGGCCCTCGGCCGCGCGGGCGTCGCGGTCCCGGCTCCGGCGCTGACGAGGCTCGGCCAGCTCCAGTGCGCCGACGGCGGTTTCTCCAGCGTGCTCATCGCCCCCGGGGCGGCCTGCACCTCCGACGTCGACACGACCGGGTATGCGGTTCAGGCCCTCAGCCTGCAGCCCAGCGGCCAGGCTTCGGTCGCCCGCGGCTGGGAGTACCTGCGCGGCGCGCAGAGCGCCGACGGCGGCTGGTCCGGCGCGGCGGGGGTCAACTCGAACTCGACGGGTCTCGCGACCCAGGCCGTGCTGGCGCTCCTCGACCGAGGCGGGTACGTGGCGACGGGTGCGACCGCGAAGGCCGCCGCCACGTCCGCGAAGGCGGCCCCCCTGGCCGCCGTCGCCGGTGGCTCGACCCCGGCCGGCTCCGTCAACGGGGCGCAGGCCGCATTCGGGTTCCTCGTCGGCCTGCAGCGTCCCGACGGTGGCTTCGACGTGTCGTCCACCGAAGCCGGTGACGACGGCACCCGGACCCGCGCGACGACCCAGGCGGTGCCCGCCCTCGCCGGAGCGTTCCTCACGACGCTGGTCGACCCGGTGACTCCGGTCGACCCGGCCCCACCCACGACGACGACCACGACGACCACGACGCCGCCGACCAGCACGACCTCGACGACCAGCACGACCACTGATCCGTCGAGCACGACGAGCTCGACGAGTGCCACGACGCCGCCGACGTCGACCGGGTCGGCGTCCTCGACGCCCAGCGGGGGCTCCACCCCGGCCGGAACGGTGGCCGCGAGCGGCGGCCTGGCGTCGACCGGCACTCCGGCCGGTCTCATCGTCGCCGTGGGCGTGCTGCTTCTCCTCGCCGGACTGGTGCTGCTCGTCGGCCGACGGATGACCGCAGGCGGCGACCGCCGGTGACCAGGCACGGACGGCTCCTGCCGCGGGCGCTGACGGCCCTGGCCGTCGCCGCGGCGGGGCTCGTCGGCGCCTCGGCGGCACCCGCTCTCGCGGACCCGGGCGCCTGCACGCCGAGTACCGGCGTCGTCGTCGTGGTCGACTTCCGCCCCTTCGGCGGTGGCCTCGAACGCGGCTGTGACCCGACCCCCACGACCGGGTTCGAGGCCATCCACTCGGCCGGGTTCCCCACGGTGGGAACGCAACACGACGGTCCTGGGTTCGTCTGCCGGATCAAGGGGCTGCCCACCGCGGCCGCCGACCCGTGCATCGTGACACCGCCGGCCACCCGGTACTGGTCCTACTGGCACTCCGACCCCGGGCAGTCCGGCTGGTCCTACAGCCAGCTCGGTGCGGTGAGCTACCGGCCCAAGGCGGGCAGCGTCGACGCCTGGGTCTACGGCGCCACCGGCTCCGGTGGCACGAGCGGTGGGCCGACCTTCTCACCGAGCTCGGTCCGCGCGACCGCACCCGCACCACCGCCGCCGCCACCGACAACCACGACGAGCGGCGGCGGCACGGGCGGCGGTACCGGGGGCGGCACCGGCGGCTCGACCCCGGCCGCCCCAGCGCCCAAGGCCGGCGCGGCGACTCCCAGGTCGACGACGACAACTGGCGGCCAGGGCATCGTCCCGACCGCCGCGCCCACGGCGTCCGCCGCCGCCGGCGCGGCCACGGACGGACCCACTGACGCAGCAACCTCGACCAGCGGAACGACGTCGCCAACCGCCTCGGACCCGTCGACCTCCGCGTCCGCCTCGGACCCACCCGTCAGCGACGTTCGGGCCGCCCCGACCGCCGCGGAGACGTCGACCGGCTCGCCCTGGCCGGCGGTCACCGCGATCGTCCTCGTTGTCGCGTTCGGCGCTGCCGCCGCGGTGGTGGCCCTGCGTCGCCGGCGCACCATGGGTTAGGCGACACTCGATCGTGGCGTACCTGCGGCCCATCGGCGCGGCGCGGATCCCGCGGGCGCTGCATCCGATCGCCTGGTGGATCTGGGCGCTCGGGCTCGCGGTCGCGGTGAGCCGCACGACCAACCCGCTGCTGCTCGTCCTCGTCCTCGGCGTGCTCGGGCTCGTCGTCAGCTCCCGCCGCACCCGGGCGCCGTGGGCCAGGGCGTTCAAGTACTACCTGGCGCTGGCCGGCGTCATCATCGTGATCCGCATCGTCTTCCGCGTGATCTTCGCGGCGCCGGTGTCGCTGGGGGACCACGTGCTGTTCGATCTGCCGACATTGCATACGCCGGGTTGGTATGCGGGGATCCAGGTGCTCGGTCCGGTGACCCTCGAGGCGGTGCTGGCGGCCGCGGTCGACGGGCTGCGTCTCGGCACCCTGATGTGCTGCATCGGAGCGGCGAACGCCCTGGCCAACCCTCGTCGCGCGCTGCGCGTGCTGCCGGGCGCCCTGTACGAGCTCGGCATCATCCTCGTCGTCGCGATCAGCATCGCGCCCCAGCTGGTGGAGAGCATCCAGCGGGTGCGGAACGCCCGCCGGCTCCGGGCCGGGTCGGAGAAGGGTCTGCGCGCACTCGGGGGCATCCTCATGCCGGTCCTCGAGGACGCCCTCGACCGGTCGCTGCTGCTGGCCGCCGCGATGGACTCGCGAGGGTACGGACGGCAGGGCACGGACACGCCGAGAACTCGGCGGCTCACCGGCGGGCTGCTCGTCGCGGGGCTGCTGGGACTGTGCGCGGGCGCCTACGGCCTGCTCGACGGAACCGCGCCCAGCCTCCTCGGGCTGCCCTCGCTGGCGGTCGGGGCGGTCCTCTGCGTGTCGGGCCTCGTCCTGGGCAGCCGGCGCGTGACGCGGACCACGTACCGGCCTGACCCCTGGCTGTGGCCGGAGTGGGTCGTCGCCGGCTGCGGCGTGCTCACCGCCGTGGTGTTCTTCGTGACCAGCAGCTACGACCCGCTGAACCTCACCCCGGTGATCAGCCCGCTGGCGTGGCCGACACTGCCACTCGTCCCCACGCTGGCCGTCCTCCTCTGCGCGTTGCCGGCGGTGGTTGCGCCACCACCGGTCCGGTCGACCCGTACGTCCCGACCGGCCGCGCCGGCGGTCCGAGAGCCGGTGCGCGCGTGATCACCTTCGACCGGGTCACCGTCACCTATGTCGACGCCGGGTGGCCGGTGCTGCGTGACGTGAGCCTCACCATCGAGGAGGGGGAGCTCTGCCTGGTGGTCGGGCGCACCGGCAGTGGCAAGTCGAGCTTCCTGGGGACCATCAACGGGCTCGTCCCGCACTTCACCGGCGGCACGCTCGCCGGTCGAGTGGTCGTCGACGGTCGCGACACCGCGCACCACCCGCCGCGCGAGCTCGCGGACGTCGTGGGCGTCGTCGGACAGGACCCGCTGGCCGGGTTCGTGACGGACACGGTGGAGGAGGAGCTCGCCTACGGCATGGAGCAGCTGGCCGTGCCGGCGCAGGTGATGCGCAAGCGGGTGGAGGAGACGCTCGACCTGCTCGGGCTCGCCGACCTGCGGGCCGAGCCGCTGCTCGAGCTCTCCGGCGGTCAGCAGCAACGGGTGGCGATCGGGTCGGTGCTCACCGCGCACCCGCGGATCCTCGTGCTCGACGAGCCCACCTCGGCCCTCGACCCCACTGCGGCCGAGGAGGTGCTCGCCGCCGTCACCCGGCTCGTCCACGACCTCGGGGTGACCGTCGTCCTCGCCGAGCACCGGCTCGAGCGGGTCGCCCAGTTCGCCGACCGGGTGATCCACCTGCCGGGTGACGGGTCCGTCCAGGACGGACTGCCGGCCGCGATGTTCGCCTCGACGAGCATCGCGCCGCCCGTCGTCGAGCTGGGTCGGCTGGCCGGATGGTCCCCGCTGCCCCTGTCGGTCCGCGACGCGCGGCGGCAGGCCCCCGACCTGCGCCACCGGCTCGCCGGGCTGGGCCCGCCGCCGCCGGTCCGGCCCGAACCAGCTGCCGGTCCAGTTGTTCTGTCCGCGACCGGGGTCGTGGTCCGCTACGGCGAGCTCGTCGCCGTCCGTGACGTCGACCTCACCCTCCGGAGCGGCGAGGTGGTCGCCCTCATGGGCCGCAACGGCTCGGGCAAGTCGTCGCTGCTCTGGGCCCTCCAGGGTTCCGGGCGGCGGCAAGGGGGCCGCGTCCAGGTCGACGGCCACGACCCGACGGCCCTCGGTCCCGTCGGCGCGCGACGACTCGTCGGGATGGTCCCGCAGACGCCGGCCGACCTGCTCAACCGGGACACCGTCGCGGCCGAGCTGGACCAGGCCGACCACGACGCGTCAAAACTGGCCGGCGTCCCCGACACCACCGTGGGCGGACCGACAGCGCGCGACATCCTCGACCGGCTCGCGCCCGGCATCGACGACGACAGCCACCCGCGCGACCTGTCCGAGGGGCAGCGTCTCGCCCTCGTCCTGGCCGTCCAGCTCTCGGCGTCGCCCCCGGTGCTGTTCCTCGACGAGCCGACCCGGGGCCTCGACTACGCCGCCAAGGAGGCGCTGTCTCGCATCCTCGCCGACCTCGCCGCGGCCGGACGGGCCGTGGTCGTCAGCACCCACGACGTCGAGTTCGTCGCCGGGGCGGCCGACCGCGTCGTCGTCATGGCCGAGGGCGAGATCGTCGCCGACGGTGACACCACGGAGGTCATCGTCGCGTCGCCGGCCTTTGCTCCGCAGGTCGCCAAGGTGCTGGCGCCGCTGCCGTACCTCACCGTCGACCAGGTCGCCCGCTCCCTCCACCTGGTGCTCTCGTGAGCCGGACCAGCGTTGGAGAGGCGCGAGCTGCCGCCCGAGTCAAGGCCGTTCGGCTCCGACCGCGCTCTGCGGTGGCCATTGCGATGGCGTCGTTCCTCGGCATCGTCGCCTTCACGTGGCCGTTCGTCGTCGAGCCGGGCGCCTTCGGCAGCGCGCAGACGGCGCCGCTGATGTTCGGCGTGCTGCTCGTCGTCGTCCTGGCCGTGGTCCTCGCGGAGGTCGCCGAGGGAGGGATCGACGCCAAGGCGCTGGCCATGCTCGGCGTCCTGTCGGCGATCGGCGCGGCGCTCCGGCCCCTCGGCGCCGGCACGGCCGGGATCGAGACCGTCTTCTTCACGCTCATCCTCGCCGGACGGGTCTTCGGTGCCGGCTTCGGGGTCGTTCTGGGGTGCACCACCCTGTTCGCCTCCGCCATCATCACCGGGGGAGTCGGACCCTGGCTGCCGTACCAGATGTTCGGGGCGGCCTGGGTCGGGCTGATCGCCGGACTGTTGCCTCGGCTGCGCGGCAGGGCCGAGATCGTCATGCTCGCGGTCTACGGGGCGGTCGCCGGGTACCTGTTCGGCTTCCTGCTCAACCTCTCGTTCTGGCCCTTCTCCCTCGACCCGAGCAGCTCGATCGCCTACCTCCCGGGCGCCGACTTCTCCGAGCAGTGGCATCGCTACCTTCTGTTCGACGCCGCCACGTCACTGGGGTGGGACACCGGCCGGGCCGCGACGACGGCGGTGGTCATCCTGCTCGTCGGACCGGCGGTCCTCGGCGCGTTCCGGCGTGCTGCCCGCAAGGCGGCGTTCGAGGCACCGGTCACCTTCGAACCAGAACCTGGAGTGGACGGTCCAGCCGCTAGGCCTTGACCGGCTCCGCGTGCGGTTCCGCGACCGATGGCTCCGGCCGCCCGCGGACCGAGTGCGGGTCCGCGGTGAGGGGCAGCCGGATCCGGATCGTCGTGCCCTCCCCGGGAGCGCTGATGACCTCGGACGTCCCGCCGTGCGCGGCGACGATCGAGGCGACGATGGCGCCGAGCAGGTCCCGGGCTACACCGACGACCAACGCTCCGCCTTGGTTACGGTGGTCACCACGCCGGTCGGTGTGGGTTCGAGCGCCGACAACCCCGCGACGGTGGCCGCCTCCCTGGTACCCGTCGTCCTCGGGCTGGTGCTGTGGCTCGGCACCCTGATGCTCTTCCTCACCGGCCGGTTCGTCCCGACGGGGTCGGCATGGGCACAGGCGTCACCCGGCCGCCGGGTCCTGATGCGCTGGCTGCCTGCGGCTCTGGTCGGCGTCCTCCAGGCCGTCGTCGTCCTCGTGGTGGTGGCGGCCAGCGGCGTCTCGATCTCGTCGCCTGTGGGGCTCGTGGGCTTCGCGATCCTGGCCGCCGCGGCCTTCGCCGCCACCAACCAGGCGCTGGTGGCCGTGTTGGGAGGCGTCGGGCGCATGGTGAGCATCGCCCTCGTCGCGATCCAGGTGGCGGCGTTCGGTGGGCTGGTGCCCATCGAGACTGCGCCGGCGGCCCTGCAGACGCTGAACGGGATCCTCCCCCTCCCGCAGTTCGTGGCGGGAGCGGGACGGCTCCTCCTCGGTGGCGGGGGCGACGTGGTCGGGCCGTGTCTGACCTTGGTCGGCTGGACCATCGGCGCGTTCCTCGTGTCGGTCCTGTGCGCGGCGCGGCAGCGGCCCGACCTGGCCCTTGCGGCCCGGCCCCAAACCGCCCCAGCCCCGATGTCGGTGATGGCGGAGCAGACTTAGGCCGGCAATCCACGCCTGGGGAGACCCTGGGAGAGGAGGCTGGAGAGATGACAGTGCGACGGGCGACTCTCGGCATGCTTCTCCTCGCCCTCCTATTGCTCGGGGGGTGCTCGTCGCTCCCGGGAGGTACCGCCGGCTCCGGGACGTCCAAGACCGAGACCCGGCCGGTCGCCGGCTTCACGTCGATCGAGCTCGCCGGCACCGGTGACGTCCAGGTCAAGCAGACCGGCACGGAGTCGTTGACCGTGACCGCCGACGACAACCTCCTGCCGCTGTTGACGACCGAGGTGGTCGACAAGGTGCTCAAGCTCGGCGTCAAGGACAACACCAACCTCGACGCCAAGCAGCCGATCACGTACCAGGTGACCGTGCGCGAGCTCACCGGCCTCGACGTGGCGGGCACCGGCAGCCAGACGGCGACGGACGTCAAGACGAGCAGCCTGCGGGTCCGTGTCGCCGGGACCGGATCCGTGACGGCCAGCGGCAGTGCCGACGCTCAGGAGATCCAGATGGCCGGTTCCGGTGCCTACCACGGCTCCGGGCTCGCCAGCCTGACCGCGACGGTGAACAGCGCCGGGAGCGGTGCCGCCGAGATCGCCGTCAAGGACCGGCTGCAGGTCGCCATCATCGGTAGCGGCAACGTCACCTACACCGGCTCGCCACAGGTCCAGCAGTCGATCGTGGGGAGCGGGACGCTCCAGAAGAAGTAGCGCACTCAGGCTCGGGTCTCGTAGGCCTCGACCATCAGGGCGATGATGCCCGGGGACGGCTTGTTGGACAGCAGGACGGCGTCGGACCCGTCGGGGAAGCGCACGACGCCCGTACTGACTCCGCTGCCGGCGTGGGTGAGCCCACCGTTGTGGTGATAGGCGAGTCCGTCGTGGGTACCCGCGTGGTACCAGCCGAACAGCTCCTGCATCATGAACCCGCTGAGGTCCGGGCCCAGGACGTCGGGGGACGAGATCCCGGCGAGGTAGGTGACCAGGCTCCGGGACGACGCGATCCAGCCCCCGGGCCCGATGCACTGCATGGGCGGCCACCAGTATCCGGCCGCCTGCGGCTTCGCCGAGTCGTACGTCAGGGTCCCACCGGTCTGGTCGTCGGGCACGGGGCTGAACACGGTGGTGTCGATGTTCAGCGGTTGGAGAATGGCGGCCTGCACCCAGTCGACGTAGTCCTTCTGCTGGTTGGCCGCCGCGAGGGTCGAGATCACCGTCTGGAGGATCGTGAAGTTGGTGTTCGAGTAGACGTACCCCTGCCGCGGCAGCACCGCGTTGGTCTGGACGTACGCCTCGACGAACTCCAGGACGGTCTGACCGTCATGCGTGTAGAGGGCGCCGTCCTCCGGCAGCCGCGCCAGCATCATCAGCAGCTCGCCCAGCGTGACGGACGCAACGCCCGACGCCGGGGTCACCCCTGGCAAGGCCTCGGCGAGGATCGGCCAGAACGGCTCGTTGACGCTGGCCACCCAGTCCTTGGCCACCATCGCGAAGAGCGCTGTCGCGGTGACGGTCTTCGAGACGCTGGCGAGGTTGCACCGGGTGTCGATGTCGAAGGGGACGCCCTGGTGGTCGGGCGTGTCCGCCGGCATCCGCGCAAACCCCCACGATCCGACGGACGCGAGCTCGCCGTCCTTCATCACGCAGTACGCGTACCCGCCCGGCCCGTGAGCCAAGGCGTCCGCGAAGACCCGACCCCACTGTGGGGTCGTCCCGGTGCCCGGACGGGGCTTAGGCCGTGGGTCGACCTCGGCTGGTTCGGTATGCGGCTGGGTCGGGTCCGTCGCTCAGCCCTCCAGCGCGCGGTCGAGCCACGCATACCAGGCGTCGAGGCCGTCTCCGGTGCGGGCGCTCATGCGGAGCAGAGCCGCGGTGGGGTTGACCGTGCGGATGTTGCGCTCGAGCAGGTCGATGTCGAGGTCGAGGTAGGGGAGCAGGTCGGTCTTGTTGAGGAGCACCGCGTCGACCGAGCGGAACATCACCGGGTACTTCAGTGGTTTGTCCTCGCCCTCCGTGACCGAGCAGACCATCACCCGCCGGTGCGCACCCACGTCGAACTCCGCCGGGCAGACCAGGTTGCCGACGTTCTCGACGAGGACGACATCCAGCTCGTCGAGATCGAGCCCGAGCAGAGCCCGAGCGACCATCGGCGCGTCCAGGTGGCACTCGCCTCCGAAACCATTGCCGGTGTTGAGGAGCGAGACCTGCTGGGCGAGGCCGCGAAGCCGGTCGGCGTCGATGCTCGTCTCGATGTCGCCCTCGACGACCCCGGCCCGCAGGCCCCGTTCCCGCAGGTGGGTCAGCGTCGCCGCGAGCACGGTCGTCTTGCCGGCGCCGGGCGAGGACATGACATTGAGGCAGACGACACCGGTGTCGGCGAAGGCCCTCCGGTTCGCGTCGGCCGCGCGGTCGTTCTCGGTGAAGATCCGCTCGAGAACGGTCACGCGCTCGGGTCCCGTCGCGTAGGCGGTGTGGTCGCCGAGCTCGTGGTCATGCCCCTCGTGAGTATGCGTCGTGCCGTCGACGTGCCGGTGGAAGCGACCCATGGCCCGCTCAGCTCCTCACCGCAGATGCCGGTTCGGCGATGTCTAGCGACGCGACCACCAGCTCCTCGCCGTGGACCACCTCGACGTCGGCGCCGTCGCAGGAGTCGCAGGCGATGAGGAACCGGTCGGCCAACACCGTTGTCGCGCCACAGGACCGGCAGCTCAGCTCCGCAGCCACCGGTTCGATGTCGAGCACCGACCCGGCGAGTGGGGTGGTGTCCGTGACGACACCCCAGCAGTAGCTCAACGTGTCGGGAACCACCTGGCGGAGCGCGCCGACCCGCAGACGAACCGTCACGACTGGACGGCCCTCACGCGCCCGGTCGGTGATGCCGTAGATGCTCTGGCACAGCGACAGCTCGTGCACGACCGCCTCCCATCCGGTCCCGTCATCGTGCCACGTCCGGCATGCTGGCGTGCCATGAAGTTCCTGGTGCTGTGGAGCATCGAGCTGTCGCTCGTCTCGGCCGAGACCGCCCGCGCGGTCGGGCGGATGCCCGACTACGGCGCCCGACTCGAGGAACAGGGCAAGGTGCTCGCGCGCTACCACGTCGTCGGCGCTCACGGCGGGGCATGGATCTACGAGGTGGACTCCAACGAGGAGCTGGAGCGGCTGCTGGCCCGCGCTCCGGTCTACAACGTGGCGCGCTACACCGTGCACGCGCTGGCCGACATGGAGGCCCCGCCGGACCGCTGAGCCCGCGGGTTTCGACATTGGTCCACAACTGTCCGATTCACGGGTTGACGGACTCCGGGAAACAGGCGGAACGTTGAGACGCCCCTTGGGAGGTTGTCGATGACGTTGACCAACCCGTCAGACCTTGGCGCGATGCGCCACCTCGTGGTCAGCCAGCGCTTGCGGGAGCGACGCCGGACCCTCGGCCTCACCCAGAAGCAGGTCATCAGCCGGCTGGCCCGGCTCGGGGTCCTCAGCACCAACAAGGCGCTGAGCAGCCTCGAGCACGGCTCGGGCCTCGATGTCGCCAAGCTCCCTGAGCTGGCGGAGGCCCTCGACTGCTCGGTGACCTGGCTGCTGGGTCTCACCGACGACCCGCACTCCTGGGAGCCCGCCGGCAGACGACCGACGGCGGGGCCACGAACGCGGGCCGTCGACGCCGAGGTGGTCGCGCTCGCGACCCCCTCGGCGCTGGCGGGCACCCCTGGCGTTCGGCCCCTTCCGCGCGTCCTGGGTCCGCTCCCCGGGTCGGACTAGCCGTGCCCGGCGGCCGGCCCGCGAGGGCCGGCGACCTGAGCCGGCGGACGGTCCTCGGCAGCGCCCTGGCCGGTGGTGCAGCCCTGCTCGCCGGGTGTGGGTCCGGGACCGGTGGTGGCTCCGTGGTCACCTCCGCCGGTGGAGCGACCGGCGCCGCGACGCCCGCCGGTCCGATCGCCCTCACCGACCAGCGCGGCAGCGTCGTCACCCTGGAGCAACCGGCCCGCCGGATCGTCACCATCCCGCAACCGGCCGCGTCGATCCTCGTCGCCGTCGACCAGAGCGCCGACCATCTGGTCGGGATGCAGAACGCCTCGTGGGTGGCGGTGCGCGACGGGATCCTCGGGACGATCTTCCCGGCCGCCTTGGCGGTTCGCCATGACGTCGCCGACGACACTTTCACCCCCAATGTCGAGGCGGTCCTGGCGCTCCAGCCGGACCTCGTCGTCCAGTGGGGCGACCAGGGGGCCGGGATCATCGCGCCTCTGGAGAATGCCGGCCTCAAGGTCGTGGGCCTCAAGTACGGGACGCAGGACGACGTGACGACCTGGATCTCGTTGTTCGCCAAGGCACTCGGCCGGACCGAGCGGGGAGACCAGCTCAACGCCGCGACGCTGAAGGCGACTCAACAGATGACGGCCCTGGGGAAGACCACCACCGGCGCGAAGCCGAGGATCGTCTACTTCAATCGGTTCGTCGGGGGCCTCAAGGTCGCCGGCACCGGCACCTACAACGACGGCTACATCGCCATGGTGGGCGCCGAGAACCCAGCCAGTGGACCCGGTGGTGCGTCCGGCAAGGGCATGGTGGGGGTCGACCCCGAGCAGGTGCTGGCGTGGGACCCGGACATCGTGCTGCTCGGGAACTTCGACGCCGCGCTGCCCAAGGACCTCTACGACTCCACCGTGTGGCGTGGCCTCACGGCGGTCAGGGAGAAACGGGTCTACAAGGTCCCCCTGGGCGGCTACCGCTGGGACCCCCCGAGCCACGAGTCGCCGCTGATGTGGCGCTGGCTCCGCATGGTGGCGTTCCCCGACCAGGCGAGGTACGACCTGCGCGCCGAGGTCGTCTCGTCGTACCAGCGCTTCTACGGGTACCAGCCGACTGCGGCCCAGCTCGACACCATCCTGCGGACCGCGACCAACGACGCGTCAGCCGACTACCAGCAGTTCCATGCTTGACCGTCGCTCGGCAGCCGGGCCGCGCCGCGGGGTCCGGACAACCCGGGTGGCCGTACCGATCGCCGCCGCAGCACTCGTCGTGGTCGGCGTCGTGTCGATGGCGCTCGGCCGCTACCCAGTACCGGTCGGGCACGTGGTCGAGATTCTCGTCGGGCAGCTGACCGGACAGGCATACCCCGGCCCGGCGACCGAGCACGACGTGGTGACCCTCGTCCGGCTGCCGCGGGTACTGCTCGGTGCGCTGGTCGGAGGCGGGCTCGCCATCGGTGGCGTCGCGCTCCAGGCGGCGTTCCGCAACCCCCTGGTCAGCCCGCAGGTGATCGGGGTGTCGTCCGGTGCTTCGTTCGGTGGCGCGCTGGCGCTGGTCCTCGGGCTCGGCACCGGCTTCCTCGTGGCGTCGGCGTTCGTGTTCGGGATGGCCGCCCTCGGTGTCGTCTTCCTCGTCACCGCGGGCCGCGGCGGCGCCTCGATGCTGATGATCGTCCTCGGGGGAGTGGTCACCGGGTCGTTCTTCACCGCTCTCGTGTCACTCCTGACCTTTCTCGCGGACCCGTACTCGACGCTGCCGGCCATCGTCTTCTGGCTGCTCGGCAGCCTGGCCACGGCGACCTTCGGGAAGGTCCTCGTCGCCGCCGTACCGGTCCTCTTCGGCACGGCCGTCCTGCTGGCGCTGCGGTGGCGGATCAACGTGCTCTCGCTCGGGGACGAGGACGCTGCGGCGGTCGGGATCCACCCGCGGCCGGTGCGGTGGACCCTGCTGTCGGCCGTCGCCCTCATCGTGGCCGGCGCGGTCGCCGTGAGCGGTGTGATCGGGTGGGTCGGCCTGGTGATCCCGCACCTCGTGCGGATGTGGGTCGGCCCGGACCATCGCGTCCTGCTGCCGGTGTCGTTCCTCGTGGGCGCCGCGTTCCTTGTCACCGTCGACACACTGGCCCGCACGCTCTCCGGCGGCGAGATCCCTCTCGGCGTCCTCACCGCTCTGGTCGGAGCGCCGGCCTTCTTCGTCCTGCTCCGCCGCAACCGCGATCGGATCTGGGACCGTGCTTGACCTGGTCGGAATCGGGTTCGCGTATGCGCCGGGGGACTGGGTGTTCCGCGATGTCACCTTCGGATTGGAGCCGGGGACGGTGACGTCGGTACTCGGGCCGAACGGGCGCGGCAAGACGACCCTGGTGCGCTGCGCCGCGGGACTGCTGACGCCGCAAGAGGGTTCGGTACGCCGGGACGTTCCCACCGGGTTCGTCCCACAGGCGAGGGGGACGGCCTTCGCCTACCCCGTCCGCGAGATGGTCGTCATGGGCCGGGCTGCCCACGTCGGGGTCTTCGCCGTACCGGGCCGGCGTGACCGAGCGGCCGCGGACGCCGCGATGGACCGGGTCGGCATCACCGAGCTGGCCGACCGGGCGTTCCCGACGCTCAGCGGCGGCGAGCAGCAACTGGCCCTCGTCGCCCGCGCCGTGGCCTCCGGACACCCGGTGATGGTTCTCGACGAGCCGGCCACCGGGCTCGACCTGTGTAACCAGGGCCTCGTCCTCGGCTCTCGTCCGGTCTCTCGCGGACGACGGCCTGACCGTGTTGCTGACGACACACCACCCCGACCACGCCATGGTCGTCTCTGACGCGGTGGTGCTCATGGGCGGACCGTCCGAGGTCCGACACGGACCCGCCGAAGCCCTGCTCACCGAAGGCGAGCTGACCGCCCTCTACGACGTACCGGTGCACGAGGTCGACGTCCCGCGCGCCGGCCGCCGCGCCCTGGTGACCGGTTACGGCTCGTCAGCCGGTCGCCTGCCCCTCAGCTCAGGGCGAGCGCCGGACCCGAGTGCTCGAGGCCGCCGTTGACCATCTCGAGGTGCACGTCGGTGTAGTGCTTGAGCGACGCCAGCTGCCGGGCATCGAGGCGGTCGCAGACCCACTCCCAGTGCATCGAGACCCAGTCACCGACGGCCAGGTCCGGCACCATCCCCACGCCGTCGACCGCGCGAACGACGTGCTCCTGCGCGGGTTCCGCGAGGACGAGGTGGCGTCCGGTCCAGATCAGCGCCCGGGACTCGACCACCGCCTGGTCACCGTGCAGGGCCACCACCCGACCCCAACGGATCCGGCACCGGTCGAGGACGGTGAGCGCGTGGTCGGCGCCGGGACGGTCCTCGCCGAGCAGCCCGATCCAGGGGTAGATACAGAAGACGTGGAACGAGTGGTGCGGCAAGCCGCCCGCCTGAACCCCCTCGGCCAGGCTGGAGAACCGCGGCCCGGTCCGGAACCGGAACCGGTCCTCCATAGAGTTGCCCATGGTGGTCATCCCGACGCCGTCGAGCAGCCGGTTCCCCACCCAGTACGCCTCGACCACGCGGCGGTCGAGCGGGTCCTCGATGCCGGTGGCGCCCGCGATCAGCTCGAGGTACGGCCATGCGCCGGCGAAGGCCTGAGCCATCTGCCGGAACCCCGGGTCGACGACACCGGCGAGGCCGTAACCGAGGAAGCCCGCGCTGTCGCCCGGCCCGCAGTAGCCGTGGCTGTTGGGCGGGAACGCATAGCGGACGAAGAGCGTGGGGCCGCCGTCAACCATCGCCGACCATCTCCTCGACCCCCGGGCCACCGAGTACCGCCATCGCGTCGTGAGCCTCCTCGGCGGTCATCCGTTCGAGCGCGAACCCGCTGTGGATGAGGATCCACTGGCCCGGCTGGAGCGGGCCGTCGAGGAGGGCGACGTTGATCGGGCGCACAACACCGGCGACCTCGACGTCCATGAGGTCAGCCTCGTCGGTGGGACCGATACCTGGCCGGCCAGCCCGAGGCACATCAGCGGCTCACATCCGGCGCATCTCGACGTAGCGCCTGATATCGGGGTAGGCCGCCGCGAGCGCCGCCGCGATGAGTGCCAGCCCCAGGAAGGACACCACCTTGCCCATCGTCATCTCCTCTCGTCGCTCAGTCCAGTGTGGCCGCGCGGAGCGCGGTCCGGAAGTCGTTCGGGCGTCGTCGAACCGCCTCGGTGACCAGGTCGTCGACGATCCGCGCCGCCACGTCGACCTGTGCGCTGACCACGTCCGAGAGGCCCATCCCATCGTCGGTCGACTCAGGTTCACAGCCGACCACCGTGACCGGCGGCAGCGTTCCGCCGAGCGCCGGGACGAGGGCAAGGACGGCTTCAGGTGCCAGGTCATGTGCGTCCATGGCGGGCGCCGTCCCGGCGGCCGGCGCGACCGGCAGCCCGGCGTCGAGGACGTAGACGGTGCCCGGACGCCCACCCGGTCGCTGCATCGCGTCGACGAGCACCACCTCGTCGTAGCCCTCGAGGAGGTCGTACGCGAGATGGACCCCGCCGATCCCGTAGTCGTGCAGGCGGACCCACTCGGGCCAGCCGAGGCGAGCCCGCTCCGCCAGCCTCGCGACGACCGCCGTCGCGAACCCGTCGTCGCTCTTGAAGATGTTGCCGACGCCCGCGACCAGCATCCGACCGGCGTCGTCGCCGCTCATCGCGCCGCCCCGATCGGCTCGACCTCGTCGGGCGCGAAGTAGAGGAACCGGCCCTGCGCGAGGGCCAGGTCCTGACCCGGGTCGTCGTCGAGGAGCACCGCGAGGTGGTCGTGCCCGTCGATGTCATGGACCACTTTGGCCACGGTCGCAGTGCGTCCTGCGACGAACAGGTCCTGCGCGTCGGTCCGGCGCGCACCGGGTCGGAGCAGCACCCGGCTGCCCTCGCATACCGGCACCCCACCGACGTCGACCGAGTCCGGTGGCCGGTCGCGAGGCTCGACCTTCGCGGTGCTCGAGAGATAGCGGATGGCGCCGTGCAGGCGGTCCATCAGCTCCGGCGGGAGGTTCTCGACCCGGTCGAGGAGTTCGGCCGTGCGCGGGTCGGTGCCGCGTACCGCGCGCTTCTCGGCGTCGGTCAGGGTCAGCGCCCGAAGGTTGAGCATCTCGTCCATCTCGGTGCCGTCGAAGAAGTGCGTCGTGCTCTCAGGGGCGACCTGCGGCCGATCGGGCAGGATGATCGGCGAGCAGATGACGACGTCGGCGCGGCCGTCGACGTCGGCGAGGACCGGCCAGACACCGTCGTTCTCGCACTCGGTGACGTAGCCGGTCGCCCACTCAGGCGGCTCGGTGAGGGAGAGGAACCGGCCGCCGTCAACCCGGGCCAGCAGGTGGGCCGCGACGAGTGAGTGGCGCAGCGCCTCCTCGCGGAGCGGCGACGTCGCCGGACTCCACGGGGTGACGTTCTCGACGTCGACACGCAGCCGGGTCACCCCGAAGGGGCCGGGCAGCGACCGCGCGGTCGCCGTCACCGACGCGACCAGCGGGAGCCGTTCTCGGCGTAACCGGCCCCCGAGCACGCGTTCGTGGTCGACACCGCCCGGGACCTCCCTGGTCGACCGCACCGGCTCGAGGGCGGCGAGGTCGACGTCGAGGTCCAGCTCGTGAGAGACCGCCTCGTCGAACGGCAGGTATGCGGTGTCGCCGGCCTCGAGCCGGCTGACCTCCACCTCGCCGGCGGCAGTGTCGCGGAGCACCGTGCGCCGTTGCACCTGAAGGAACCGGACCCGCAGGGACACGCGACTGGGCCGGCCGTCCAGCAGCAGCTCCGCCCGCAGCCGGGAGCGCTCGGACGGGTCGACGGCGGAGAGGGCCGACGGGGCGAGGACGCCGAACTGCCAGCGCACGCGGTTCTTGGCGTCGTCGGCACGGTACGGGTAGAGGACGTATCCCTCGTAGAGCACGGTGTCGGCGAGGGGTCGCACGTCCTCGAACGTCGTCACCCGTCGGCCTCCTTGAGCAGCCGGGTGACCGCCTCGTCCCACGACACCATGGCGTTCTCGGCGCGGTACCGGTAGAGCGCGTCGAAGGCGTCCCGACCCAGCCGTAGCCACGCCGTGCCCGGGAAGTGCTGGTCCATCGCAGCGCGCCAGACGTCGACGGGCAGGCCGGCGCTCACCTCCTTGTCCCACGGGATGGGAAGCACGGTCAGGGTGCCCGAGGTGCCGCTGAACCAGGTCCCGCTGAACAGCAGCAGCAGCGGCGCGACTCCCTCCACGAGCGAGTAGAGGTACTTGTTGGCCGCCACGTCGAAGTCGTAGCTGCACGGCAGCGCCAACGAGGTCTCGACCGAGCCGGTGAAGCTCGGCACGAGGTGGCTCACGAAGGCCAGCTGGAGCGGCTTGAGGGTCTGGCCCCAGCGACCGCGCGAGCCGAAGAGGTCGACGAGCGCCGCCGCCTCGTCGTCGTCGTAGCGCCGGCGGTGCGGCTCGACGCGCACCTGGGTCCGCAGCGCGATCGCGTGCACCGGCGTGCCCGTCACCTCGCTGATCCGCAGCCGCAGTAGCACCGTAGGGGCGGCCGCGGCCCGGTCGACCTCCGCCCCGAGGTACTCGAAGTCCAGGCTTCCGACGTCAGGCACGGGGCACCGCGTCGCCGGTCCGGTCGACCATGCGACTCTCCCTGTCCAGGCCGGCGAAGAAGCCCTCCACCCGGGCCCACACCTCCGTGCCGCCGTGGAAGCCGACCCACGACTGCCGAACGATGCCGACCAGCTCGTAGCAGCGGTCGACCGGGACGAGGTAGCACGCATACCCGGTCGTGCTCCGTCGGAGGAGGATCGCGCGAACATCCGGCTCCGCCTGGGCGAGAACGGGGTTCGCGTCGAGCACCTCGACCCAGCTGGCCAGGTCCAGGAGCGACTCGGTCGCGCCGCCGGGGCCGGGATAGTAGGCGCCGACGTGCTCGGCCCCGGTCTGGCGGAGGAAGAAGGCGAGCTCGACGGGGATCTGCAGCGCCGCCCACTGGCCCTCGCTGATCGCCACGTCCGCGACCTTGCGGACGTCCTCGGGGACCGCGAGGAAGCGCCCCGCGCCCGCGCCGGAGCCGGTGAACAGCAGGAAGCACGCCCGGCACGTGCAGAGCAGTCGGTGCCCCTCGAGGTCGGCGACGTGACCGTGCCGGTCGGCGATCTCGGTGCTGCACATCTCGCAGCGCTCGACGGCGTCCGCCTCGGTGACCGGCGGCTCAGGCGCCGGCCGGCTGAGCCGCCGCAGCCCGACCAGCGGGTCGGCGCGCGGCGTCACGCCGTCACGCGCCCGGGCAGCGCGACGGTCCAGCCCGCGCCGTCGGGGAGCATCGGCAGCGGTGACAGGTGACCGGTCCGCGGGTCCAGCCCACGGCCGGCCAGCCGCACGTCGTACCCGGCCCGGCAGGAGGGACACTCGACGACGTCTCCGTCGAGCCGGCCGCGCACGAGGGAGCCGGAGCACCGCGGGCAGGTATCGCGGTACGCATACCCCGCGCCTCCGAGGTTGACCACGAGCACGCGCTCGCCGCCGAGCCGTTCGCTGACCGTCGTGCCCGGTGTCGGGAGGCCGTCGAGGCGGGCCCACCCGCTCTCCTCGACCTCGCCGGCCGGTGCCGCGGGCTCCAGTCCGGGCCGCAACCCGATCTGCAACAGCGGTGACGAAGGTGCGTCCGCGACGACGCCCACGACATCCACCGCGGTGACCTCCGGGGCGGCCTCGAGGACGGCGCCCTCGACCGCCATGGTCACGGTTACCGACGAGGACGGGCAACCGTGACAGCTGCCCTGCAGCGTCAGATGCGCGACGCCCTCCTGGTCGACGCCGAGGTATTCGATACCGCCGGCGTGCGACCCGAGGTAGGGACGAACGCGGTCCAGCGCGGCCTGGACGCGGGTGTCGACGTCGTCCGGGTGCAGGTCGTGCAGCACCAGGAGGCTGCCGACGACCTCGTCGTCGGCGAGGGCCCGAACCAACGCCGGGTCGCGCTCCTCCGCGACCTCGACGACCCGGGCGAGGCCCGACGCATACAGGCCCATGACGGAGCGCACCAGCCGTTCGGCGCGCTCCAGCGTCACCTCGTCGCCGGCCTGGGCGAACTCGTCGAGGACCTCCTCGACCTGCTGCGACTGGTTCTGGAGCTCTCGTCGGTTCATGGCGGCGGGCCCCGTCAGTAGGGCCGGACCGCCATGCCCGGCGAGTGCTGCTGCCGGACCTCGCCGCCTTGGCCGGTGTAGAGGTGGACCCCGCACGGCAGGCACGGGTCGAAGCTGCGCACGGCCCGCATGATGTCGATGCCCTTGAAGTTGTCGGGGGAGTTCTCCTCGAAGATCGGCGTGTGCTGCACCGCGTCCTCGTAGGGCCCTGGGGTGCCGTAGGTGTCGCGCACGCTGCCGTTCCACGGCGTCGGCGGGTACGGGTGGTAGTTCGCGATCTTGCCCTCCCGGATCACCATGTGGTGGGAGAGAACCCCACGCACCGCCTCCGTGAAGCCGACGCTGACGGCCTCGTCGGGCACCTCGAACGGCGTCCACGTCTCGGTCCGACCGCCGCGGACCTCCTCGAGAGCCTTGTCGACGAAATGGAGGGCGAGGGCGGCCATGTATGCCTGGAAGTAGGTCCGTGCGCGGTTCCGCTCGAGCGCGTTGCTCCACTGCGGGATGTGCCACTCGAACGCCGCCTCCGGCTTCAGCATGGTCCGCGGCAGGGTGATCTTCACGCTGTGTCCGGTCGCCTGGACGTAGTCGGTGTGCACCAGGCCCGACAGCGCAGTCGACCACAGTCGCGCGATCGGGCCGCCGCCGGTGTCGAGGGCGAGGTGGTCGGTGCCGTCGAACCAGCGCGGCGCCATGGTCCAGCTGTAGGCGCCCTGCCAGTCCCGCTTCGCAGGCTTGGGGAGCGTGTGCTGGTTCCACGGGTGGCGGATGTCGACCGGGTTGCCCAGCGGGTCGCGCTCGACGAAGACCTCCTTGCCGGAGCCGGCCCAGTCGTCGTAGAACGAGTGGCCCAGCAGGATCCGCAGTCCCAGGTTGATGTCGACCAGGTTGTTCGTCACGAGCTTCCCGTCGACGACGATGCCCGGGGTGACGTACATCGCCTTGCCCCACTCGTTCATGCGGCGGTAGGTGAAGTCGCAGACGGCGGGGTCGTTGAGGCTGCCCCAACAGCCGAGGAGTATGCGTCGCTCGCCGACGTGCTCGTACCCTGGCAGCGCCTCGTAGAAGAAGTCGAAGAGGTCGTCGTGCAGCGGCACAACCTTCTTCATGAACTCGACGTAGCGCATCAGCCGGGTCAGGTAATCGGTAAACAGCTGGATCGTCGCGACCGTCCCGACACCGCCTGGGTAGAGCGTCGACGGATGGACGTGCCGGCCCTCCATGAGGCAGAACATCTCCCGCGTCATCCGACTCATCTGGAGCGCCTCGCGGTAGAAGTCGCCCTCGAGCGGGTTCAGCGACCGCATAATGTCGCCGATGGTGCGGTAGCCGTGCTCGCCGGCGTGCGGCGACTCGGTGTGGTTCGCCTTCTCGAGAACCCCTGGGTTGGTCTCCTTGACCATCCGCTCGCAGTAGTCCACCCCGACCAGGTTCTCCTGGAAGATGTTGTGGTCGAACATGTACTCAGCGGCCTCGCCGAGGTTGATGATCCACTCACCGAGGTGCGGCGGCGCGACGCCGTAGGCCATGTTCTGCGCATACACCGAGCAGGTCGCGTGGTTGTCGCCACAGATCCCGCAGATCCGGCTTGTGATGAAGTGCGCGTCGCGCGGGTCCTTGCCCTTCATGAAGATGCTGTAGCCGCGGAAGATCGACGACGTGCTGTGGCACTCGCGAACCTCTTTGTTCTTGAAGTCGATCGAGGCGTAGATCCCGAGGCTGCCGACGATGCGGGTGATCGGGTCCCACGACATCTCGACGACGTCGGCGTCGACCTTCTTGGTCGAGGTGCGGGCTTCGGTCATGGTCATGGCGCGTCGTCTCCTACCAGTTTTTGGTGTAGCCGGTGGTGAGCTTCGGGCCCTTCTGGCGCCACGACGGTTCCTTGTCGACGGTCCGCGCGGTGACCGCTCGGAGCCGGCGGATCACCGTGCCGTAGGTCCGGCTCGTGTTCGACGAGAGCTTGCTGCCCGGGGGCTCGTCCATGAACGGCATGAACTTGTCCGGGAAGCCCGGCATCGTGCATCCGATGCAGATCCCGCCGACGTTCGGGCAGCCGCCGACCCCGTTGATCCAGCCGCGTTTCGGGACGTTGCACTTGACGACCGGGCCCCAGCAGCCGAGCTTGACGATGCACTTGGGCGAGCCGTACGCCGTAGCGAAGTCGCCCTGTTCGTAGTAGCCCGGCACGGTCACAGCCCTCGTGGACCGTCGCGCCGAACAGCCACGTGGGCCGCAGCTGGTCGTCGAGCGGGATCATCGGCGCCTGGCCGGCGACCTGGTAGAGCAGGTAGACGAGCGTCTCGCTCAGGTTGTCGCCGTGGGTCGGGACAGCCGGGGACGCAGACGATCGGGAGGCCGGCCTTGGACTTCCACGACCACCCGAGGTAGTCGGGGACACCCATGGCGCCGGTCGGGTTGCCGGCCATCGCGTGGATGCCGCCGTAGGTCGCGCAGGTGCCTACGGCGACGATGGCGGTGGCCTTGCGGGCCAACCGGTCCAGCCACTCGGAGGTCTTGATCGGCTGGCCGGTCATCGGGTCGGTACCGAACCCGCGCCCAGTAGCCCTCCTCCTTGATCGACTCGTTGGGGATGGACCCCTCGACGACGAGGACGAACGGCTCCAGCTCTCCGCGGTCCGCCTTGTGCCACCACTCGATGAACGAGTCCGCCCCTTGTTCGGGCCCGCACTCGAAGTCGATCAGCGGCCAGTGCACCTGGATCTTCGGGAGTCCGGGCAGGGCCCCGAGGACGATCTCCTCGATGCTCGGCTGGGTGGCCCCCGTGAGCGCGACGGAGTCGCCGTCACACCCCAGGCCACCGTTCATCCAGAGGATGTGCAGCGGGGCGACCTCCGCCTCCTGTCGTCGTCTCCGCTGTTCCCGCCGTGGTGGTCATGGACCATCCGCCCTTCTCTGGTCGCTCTGCGCTGACAGAAAGGTGCGTGTGCGTCCCGCTCACCCAGAGTCGACGTGTCTCCGACGTCGAGGCGCCCACCGCCCGCTGGACTTTCGAGCATATGGTCGGGATGCCGCCACGCTGGGGCCGCCGGAAAGGCGAAAACCGAGTGAGTCCGGGATTCCCGGACTCGGCGACCTCCTGCCGCGCGAGGCACAGGGTGGCCACGTAGCGTCGTGGCGGTGACCGCGGACCGAACGCTGCCCAGCCGCCGGGCGATCGTCGCCGGTGGGCTCGGCACGATGTTCTGCGCGGCGTGCACGGCGCCCGCGGGAACGCCGGCGGGCGACTCGACCACGTCGACCGGCAGCTCGTCGTCCAGCGGCTCGACGGCCCCTTCGTCGACGTCGACGAGCTCCGGCACGCCGTCATCGGCGCCTCCGACCACGGCGTCGCCGACCGCCACCGCCGGCTCGGCCCAGGGGTCGGTCACCGTCGGGCGGACGGTGGCGACGGGGATCCGCGTCCCGTGGGGACTCGCGCGCCTGCCCGACGGTGCGGTGCTCGTGTCCGCCCGGGACAGCTACCAGATCTTCTCCGCCAACCTCGGCTCGGGCGCGGTCACCCTGCTCGGCGCCGTCGCCGGTGCCGTGTCCAACGTGTCGCAGGCCGGTGAGGGCGGCCTCCTGGGGATTGCCGTGTCGCCCGCCTTCACCGACGACCGACTGGTCTACGTGTACTTCTCGACCGCGTCGGACAACCGGATCGCCACGGTCACCTACGACCCCAGCAAGGCCACGGGGCAGCAGCTCGGCCCGCCCAAGGTCCTCGTCTCCGGGATCCCGCACAACGTGCACCACAACGGCGGTCGGCTCGGGTTCGGGCCGGACGGGTTCCTGTATGCGACGACGGGAGAGGCCGAGAACGCCGCCCTCGCCCAGGACAAGGGGTCGCTCGGGGGCAAGATCCTGCGGATGACCACGGCGGGGAAGCCGGCGCCGGGTAACCCGTTCGGGACGCTGGTGTGGACCTACGGTCATCGCAACGTCCAGGGCATCGCGTGGGACCCGGCCGGGCGGCTGTGGGCGTCCGAGTTCGGCGACAAGCTGGCCGACGAGCTCAACCTCATCGAGCCGGGCAAGAACTACGGCTGGCCGGCGACCCAGGGCCGCACGTCACAGGCCGGCTACACCAGCCCGGTCGCCCAGTGGGGCACCGAGGAGGACTCGCCGAGCGGCATCGCGTATGCGGCCGGCTGCGTCTGGATGGCGGCCCTCAAGGGGCAGCGGTTGTGGCGAATCCCGTTGAACGGTGCCGCATTGGTGGCGGACCCTCAGCCGTTCCTGGTCGGCCAGCTCGGTCGGCTGCGCAGCCTGCTCGCTGTGGACGACCACACGCTGCTGGTGACGACGAGCAACCGCGACGGACGGACGACCCCGCGGTCCGGCGACGACCGCCTGGTCCTCCTCACCGTGACATAGCCGGACGAACCTAGCGGCAGCACGCACACCGGTCTCGATGGAGCGAAAGTGGTGCTCCCACAGTGGTTTTGCTCCACTCAAAGAGTCAGGACCGGCTGAGCTTCCCCACGAGCTGCATGAACCGGAACACGTGGTCCGAACCGGTCGCCTCCGCGTAGGCGTCGACCACCTGTTCCACGAACACCGACCCTTCCTCCGCCGTCAGGTGCCCCGTCCACCCGCCGAACCCGACCGCACACCACGCAGTGAACGCCTCACGTGACCCGAAGTCCCAGGACAGGTCGTCGACGCGGACGTCGTCCACGCGAAGTCCCACCGACGTCGCATCCCTTTGCCATTGCCCGGGATCCGGGTGCACGAACGGCGCCGAGAACCCGCCGAACGACCCACTCCAGCGCGGCGTCGCCGCTACCGACATCGCGACGTCCTCGACGCTGGGGCGCGGACCGCCGCAGACGAACACCAGGACGGCCCGACCATCCACGCGGAGCGCCGCCCGCACCGCCGCCAGCGCCCGGCGCTGGTCGGTCACCCAGTGCAGGGCGTTGAACGAGACGACGAGGTCGAACTCGTCCTCGAAGGTCATGGTCTCGGCCGCACCGACCTCGAAGGTCAGACGGCCCGAGGCCGGCGCGACGGCGATCATCCCCGGCGACGGGTCGATTCCCACGCAACGCCCGGCCGGGATCTGCTCAGCGAGCGACTGGGTGACGCGGCCGTCACCGCAGCCGACGTCGAGCAGGCTGGTGACACCCGTCAGGTCCACGTCGTCCAGCGCACGACGAGCGAGCCACTGCTGCACCGTGTTGACGCGCCGGTAGCTCGCGCCGTCCCAGTCGGTCAGGGCGCCACCGGCTGGCGGACCGTGAGCTCCGCCCACACGACCTTCCCGCCCGGGACGCAGTCACAGCCCCAGCGGTCGGCGACGTCCGAGACGATGGTCAGACCACGTCCACCGAGGTCGAGCAGCCGCCCATGGTGCTCCTCGGCCGTGCCGGGCCCCACGTCCGACACCGAGACCCGGACCGCACTCTCGGAACACTGGACGGACACCTCGAACGCCGACCGGGCGTGCGTCACGGCGTTGGCCGCCATCTCGGAGGCGACGAGGCACGCGTCGGCGACCAGGAGCTCGTCGGGCTGCTCGCCCCGGTGCGCGGACCAGGCGGCCAGGGCCAGGGCCACGAGCCGCCGAGCGGCTCCGACCGCCTCGGGCGCGGGGACGAAAACGCCGGTGGTGTGACCCGCAGCGACGAAGCGGTCCGGACCCGACGCGTACGCCTCGGGTGCGACGACGTCGGTATGCAGCGCACAGAGCCGCCCGACGGTGTCGAGCCCGCCGTCGTCGAGGACCGTCGCGGGGTAGGGGCAGAGCAGGTCGAAGTCCAGGTCGTCGGCCAGCCGGTTCCAGGCGGCCTCGAGGGCCAGCGCGCCGGTGACGTTGCCCTCGGCCCAGAGGATCGCCACCATCTCGCCGGCCGCACGAACCCGGCGCCCGCTCTCGTTGAGTCCGGACAGCAGGGTGCCGACGCCCTGGGCGAAGAGCTCAGGGTCCGGAACCCCGTCGACGAGGAAGGTGCTCAGGGTCTCGGCCGCGTCGAGGAGGAAGAGCCGTCCCTCGTCCTGGTCCCGCTGGACGTCGATTCCTCGTCCCCGCAACGCGGGTATGAGGGCGTCGGCGTGCTCCGGCAAGAGCACGGTGATGACCGCTTCGCCGGCGCACAGACCCTCGGCGACGTAGTCGGCCAGCTGGTCGACGGCGTGCGGGGCATGGTCGTAGAACATGACCGCATGACCCCGTGACGACACTGTCCCAGACCGCGGCACCGGCCAAGGATATGACCGAAACGTCGACCTGTGGATACTTTGTTGAATCTTCACAGGGGAGCTGCCCCGGCCGTCAACAAGTCGACGTCGGGGGAGTGCCGGCCAGACCCGCCGCGAGGAACGCGAGCACGTCCGGCATTGCGGTGTTCGCGATCGTCCCGTGGGTGTCGGTCGGGTAGAGACGGAACGTCATTCGGGCGCCGGCCTGGCAGGCCGCAGCCACGTACCCCTGGGTCGCGCCGGGGATCACCAGGGTGTCGGCGCCACCCTGGGCCACGAACACCGGCAGCCCCGCGGGCGGTGCTCCTGGGGTGTTCTCGGCCAGGAAGGTCGACCACGGTGCCGTGGTCCGTGGGTCGCTGCGCAGGTATGCGCCGAGCAGCGGCGTCGCGAGGGCGTGCAGCCTGTCGTTGTCGCCGAACAGGCAGAGGCCGGCCATCGTCGGGGTGACGGCGGCCCCGGCGTCGGTGAGGATGCCGGTCAGCTCGAGTCCTGGGTTCTGCGCCGCATACGCCTGCTGGTACGCGGCGAAGGCGTAGGACCCGATGGTGACCCCCGAGACGTCGCCGATGTCGTCGTCGAGCAGGGTCCCGAGGTCGGCGGCCGGGGCGGCCACCGCCGCTGCACGGACGCTGAGCTCGGGCGCATACGCGCCGGCCTGGAGAGCGGCGAAGAGCACGGCATGACCGCCCTGCGAGTGACCCCAGAGGAGGGTGGTGCTCGACGCGTCCGTCGGGAGCTGTCGTGCCGCCCGGACCGCGTCGAGGAGGCTGCGCGACTCGCTGGTCCCGATGAGGTAGGAGCTGGGGGCGGCCACCCCCAGTCCCGGATAGTCCGGCGCGGCGACGACGTAGCCGGCCCGGATCAGGTCGGGCAGCCCCTCGACGAGCAGGAACGGGTCGACGCCGTTGGAGGGTGCACAGCTCGCCACGGCCCCGGTCGTGGGGTGCCCCCAGCCGACGACGACGCGGCCGTTCGGCGGAGCGGGGGAGTCCGGCGCGATGACGATGCCGGAGAGCACCGCGTCGCGACCGCCGAGGTCGGTGGAGTGGTAGAGAATTCGCCACGCCCGCGACCCGTCGGGAGCCGACAACAGCTCCTCCGATCGGAGCACCGTGCCCGGTGGGGCGGCGGGCGTCGACGACGGCACCGTGTAGAACGACGGGTCGCCGGCCTCCAACGTCCCGGCGATGATCCGTCGCGGGCTGGCCCCTGGGAGCAGCAGCATCGCCGCGGTCACGATGACGAGGAAGGCCGTGGCGACGACCGCTGCGACGACGACGGACCCGCGCCGAAGCCGCCCCCGCCCCCTCATGACGACGTGTCTAGCACGGCTCCTCTGTACGTCACGGGCGCTTTGCCGTCACACTTCGAGCAGCACACCCTCCGAGAAGGGCGACGACATGGACGGCAACATCGAGAACACCGACTGGACCACCGTCTCGTCGTACCCGCCGATCGCGGAGTATGCCTTCCTCTCGGACTGCGAGGTCACCGCGCTCGTCGCTCCGAGCGGCAACGTCGAGTGGATGTGCCTGCCGCGGATGGACGGACCGTCGATCTTCGGCGCGATCCTCGACCGCGACGCCGGCGGGTTCCGGTTCGGGCCGGCCGACGCCCGCGTCCCCGCCGCGCGGCGGTACCTGCCCGGCACGATGATCCTGGAGACCAGCTGGGGCACCCCCACCGGCTGGGTCATCGTCCGCGACTGCCTGCTCATCGGCCCCTGGCACCACGAGACCTCGCGGTCCAACAGCCACCGCCGAGCGCCCACCGACTACGACTGCGAGCACGTCTTCCTGCGCGAGGTGCGCTGCGTCAACGGCGAGGTGCAGATGTCCCTCGACTGCAGCCCGATGCTGAACTACGGCCAGGAACCAGCGATCTGGACCTACAACGGCGACGGCTACCACGACGCGATCACCGAGCCCAGCGAGTATGCGCCCCGCCTCCGCCTGACGACCGACATGCGGCTCGGCTTCGAGGGCAACCGCGCGGTCGCGCGCACGCTGATGAAGGAGGGACAGACCCATTTCGTCGCGCTGTCGTGGTCGGAGTACGAGCCTCCGCACACGCACGAGGAGGCCTACAACCGTCTCGTCTGGACGGCCCACCACTGGCAGCACTGGCTGGCTCGCGGTCGCTTCCCGGACCACCCGTGGCGCATCCATCTCGAGCGCAGCGCGCTGACGCTCAAGGGGCTCACCTTCGCACCGACCGGGGCCCTCGTCGCGGCGGCAACCACTTCGCTCCCGGAAACCGTTGGGGGCGAACGGAACTGGGACTACCGCTACACGTGGATCCGCGACTCGACGCTGACGCTGTGGGCCATGGCCCGGCTCGGGTTCGCCTGGGAGGCCGACGACTTCTTCTCGTTCATCGCCGACGTCGCCGGGGTCGGTGACGACGTCCAGATCATGTACGGGATCGGCGGCGAGCGGGAGCTCGAGGAGCGGATCCTGGACCACCTCGACGGGTACGAGAGCTCACGGCCCGTGCGCATCGGCAACGGGGCCTTCGACCAGAAGCAGCACGACGTCTGGGGCGCGATCCTCGACTCGGTGTGGGTCCACAAGGGCTCTCGTGACCGCGTGGACGACCGCCTGTGGACGATCCTCGCCCGGTTCGTCGATGCGGCCATCAAGAACTGGACCGAGCCCGACCGTGGCATCTGGGAGGTCCGCGGGGAACCGAAGCACTTCACCTCGTCGAAGGTGATGTGCTGGGTCGCCGCCGACCGTGGCGCGAAGCTGGCCCGCGTCCGCGAACAGCACGAGCGGGCCAAGGAGTGGCAGGCCGCCGCCGACGAGATGAAGGCCGACATCCTCGCCAACGGGGTCGACGAGCGCGGCGTGTTCACCCAGTACTACGGGAGCCCGGCCCTCGACGCGTCGACCCTGCTCATCCCGCTGGTGGGGTTCCTGCCGCTGGACGACGAGCGGATCCGCAACACGGTCCACGCGATCTCGGAGGAGCTGACCGACGACGGGCTGGTGCTGCGCTACCGGGTCGAGCACACCGACGACGGGCTGAGCGGTGAGGAGGGCACCTTCACCATCTGCTCCTTCTGGCTGGTGTCCGCCCTCGCCCTCATCGGCGAGGTCGAGAACGCCCGGCGTCTCTGCGAGAAGCTCTTCTCGATGGCGAGCCCGCTCGGGCTCTACGCCGAGGAGATCGACGCCGCCAGCGGCCGGCACCTCGGCAACTTCCCCCAGGCCTTCACCCACCTCGGCCTCATCAACGCGGTCCTGCACATCATGTCCGCGGAGGAGCGGCAGAAGTCGGACTGACGGCATCCTCCTCGGCAGGACAGTGCCTCGACTGACCTTCGGAGTGGGGGCCTTGTAGGTGCTGCAGACCGCCGCGAGCCGGGCGGACCGCGCGACGATGCGGACGAACACCCGGCAGTGGCTCAGGCGCGGTCTCCGTCCGTTAGCGACAAGTCGACGTGCGGGCCTGGGGTGGTACCCAGGCATGCTGGGGAGCCATCGCGCTCATGTCGGCGTCTCCGTGCGTCGGCCTGGGAGCCAGCCCCGTCGACCCGGGGGCTTCTCGCGGCGGCCAACCGCCTCGGGTTCGGCCGCCGGCGAGGCGGCGCGATCATCCGCGGACGCGAGCGGTTCCGTCACCTCCGCGGCCAGGTCCCGCCCCTCCATCTCGCTGAGCAGCGTCTCCAACGCCTCGATGCGACCCACGGCGGCTTCCAGCAAGTGGATGAGGTGGCCGGTCCGCACCCGCCAGACAAGGTTCGGGTCCTCGTTCCACGCCTCGAGGAACTCGACCAGCGAACAGGTGGGGGCTCGATCGTCGGTAAGCATGGCCCGAACCTCAGGGTGGCCCATGTACGGCACGCTACCCGCCGTTGCACCGGTCTGCCCGACGGGCAGGGTTGGCCACGCTCCAGGGTCGGCTGTCCGGCAGGGCCGAAGCTGGTTCCTCGCACGGGTTCCTGGCCGAACACATGAGCCTCGGGGGGGTCGAACGGCCGCTCCCCGCGCGGCTTGCACCAGGACTACGTTCGTAGTGCTCCGGACGGTATGGGGGGTACCCAGCTCGGACGCAGCGCCCCGCCGCCACCGCGGTCGGGGCGCTGTCACGTCCGTGGATCGTACGGGCCGGGTCTACGGACCCCGACCCGCTTGCCCCTAAGCGGTGGGTCGGGGTCCGTACCCGAGCGGGTCCGGCCTGTGGGGGGAAAGGCCGACCGCACTCGATTCCCGGCCCCCGGCGGGAATGGTCGGGGCCAGGCCTGTGGTTGGCGCTCCGCGATCGTTCTGGGGTTGCGGTCGTCGGGGCGTCTGCCGTAAAGCATCGCAGGATCAGATCAGCAGGCGCAAGCAAAGTGGGGCAAGCACGAGCTGAGCGGGTCTCAGCGAGAACCTCCGGGGCCCTCAGCCAGGCTCAGCCGCTGTGAAGTCGACGGGAAACGTCCTGTCAGACGCCCGCCGGGGGTACCCTCGCGGACTGCGGGCGCCCCTGGGTACTCGCCCCTGCACCCAGGGGAGCCCGCTCGAAGACCCCTTCTTCGGCGGCCCGCGCGCTCGACGACTGCTACCGCGATCTGGCGGGCTTCTGTAGGTGAATGGACCGGCAGGACCTGAGCCACCTGACGCTCGAGCCGCCAGGCACCTCTGCATTCGCTGTTCGTTGGGTTCCCTCAGCGGCTCCGATCGATCTGGCCGTCGACTCAGGTCGGGCGCCTGGAGCCAGGGGTCCTTGAGGTCGAAGAAGACCTGTTCGCCGATGCTGAGCGCCTGCATCTCGGTCATCGCCTGCTGTAGCTCGGGCGGCGGCTCCTTTTGCTCTCCTTCGCGGGCCGCTGCCTCGGAGGCGAAGTAGATGGCCATTGTCCAGGCGCCGTCGTCGTGACCCACGTTCACGGTGCCGAGGATGTCGGGCCGATACTCCTCCCAGTCGCTCGGGTCGTTCGCCATCAGTTCCCGGACCCGGTCGGGGTCACTCGAGCGGCCCTGCATGACCTGCACGAAACCCGCCTGCGATGGGTCGCCGGGGGTGTCAACGTCCACGGACGTGCTGTTCTGAAACACCGGCTCTTCGGTGAACAGGGTGGCCATCTGCTCCCACCAGGCGGTCTGCTGCGGCCGATCGCTGTTTCGTTGGGCGGCCTCTTCCGACTCGAAACGGGCGAGGGCGACCAGGGTTCCGTCGTCGGTGACCCCGGCTGTGGTACCGAGCCAGCCCACCGCTTCAGGGGCAAGTTCCGCCGCCCATCTGTCGAGTTGGGTATGCACCTGCGCAGCATCCGACACCCGGCCCTGGATCACCTGTACAAACATGTCGAGCTCCCTCCGTCCGTCTCGCCTCGTTGCGGAACGGTCGCTTCGACGCTACTGCGCAGGGCACGACTCGGGTGTGGCAATGGCGTTGTCCTACTGGCCGTCGGTGGACGCGGACCGTGTCGGCTCACAAAGCCCGGCCATCAGGTTGAGAGAGTCGACCGGCTCCTGAGCGTCCGAACACCCGAGCCGGACTACGGAGCCCGTTTGCGGTTCGGTCTCGCCTGGGGCAAGCCGGGCTGCACGGCGGGCGCTGCTCGTGACGGTCGCTCCCTGATTCGCCCGTGCTGGTTACACGACCTCTGGCTGGCGCCTCGGCTCCAGGTCGACGGTGTTGATGCCGGGGGTGTGGTCGGCCTGGGTGAACTCGACGAACTCGGCGTCGTTGTCGATGTGGGCATTGTGGCCGGGACGGATGTAGTAGGCCTCGCCGGCCGAGATGACCTCGGTCTGGCCGTCGGTGTACCGCATCGTCACTGTGCCCTGTACGCAGAAGCCCCAGTGCGGCTCCTGACAGGCACCGTCGGGAAGGTCCGCGAACCAGTCGGCTGTGTCGAGCCCGGCATTCCAGCGCTCGAGCGCGATCGTCATTCCGCCCGCCTCGGCGCGGTGCTGCTGGCCAGCCCCGTCCACATCCACGGCCAGCTCGGTGTTCGCGCGGGTGAAGGTACCCATGGTTTCCTCCTCGGTTGGCGACCGACAGTTTTCGGTCGATCCGCCGAAGGTAGGACCTGAACTCGGGTTCAAGGTCAAGGCCTTGACCTTGAACCCGGGTGCAAGGTCTACCGTGGCTGTGTGCGCATATCGGAGCTCGCCGGATCTGCGGGAGTACCCGCCTCGACGGTGCGCTACTACGAGCGGGCCGGGCTGATGGCCCTTCCGGCACGGACATCGTCCGGGTACCGCGACTACGACGATGCCGCGGCCGGCCAGCTGCTCTTCATCACCCGGGCGCGGCGGATGGGGCTCAGCTGCGAGCAGATCACCTCGCTGCTCCCGGTCTGGGCCGGCACCAACTGCGGCGCCGCCCACCAACGGGTCGAGCAGCTCATCACGGAGAAGCAGGCAGAGATCGCCGAGCGGATCGCCGACCTTCAGCAGTTCGCCGCTCAGCTCGCCGCGGTCGGCGCGGTGCTCGCGGCGGAGCCGCCGCCACAGGCATGCCGTGCCGACCTCACCTGCTGCGTCCCGCAGTCGGGAGGCGTTCCGGTCGCCATCGAGCTCACACCACGGCGCTAGCCCGCGCTCGCGTGGCCCATGCCAAGACCGGCGGTGACCATCCCGGCGGCCGCCCTCCTTATCCATGAAGGCTGACGCCAAGAAGCCAAGCGGGTGATATCGACGACGTCCGGAAGGTCGGGGTCAGGGCGCTTCAGGTCCCACACCGGTCAACATCGCGGCGCGAGGGGTGGCTGTCGTCGCGTTTCCCCTCACCGCAGCACGAGTGCCAAGGATGCGCCGACGATGATGAGGGACTGGACGCTGTGCACGATGATGCCGAGCCACGCGCTGGTGTAGCGGCGGGTGGGGTAGGCCAGGGCCAGGCTGTCCAGCAGCGCCTTCGGCACGGTCCACGGCTGGTGCAGGTGGTACAGCGCGAACAGGACCCCGTTGGCCAGCCAGTCGGACCGCCCGAAAACACCACGCATCCGGGGCAGCAAGTACCCGCGGAACAACAGCTCCTCACCGAGCACGGTGTTGAAGACGGCCATGACGACGATGAGGCCGAACCAGGGCCAGTTCCCCGAGAGGAAGTCCTGGCCCGCGGAGCCCCGCAGAAACGCGCCCATGTCGCGGCTGGCCGGTGTGGGCAGGGAGGGCAGCAACTGTTCGACCCCGACGACCAGAATCGCCGGCAGCAGGACCCACCACACTCGCCCACCGACGCGGCCGGTGCGTGGGCTGCGCGGCCGGTGCAGCCACAGCGCGTCCTGGACCGCGCTCCAGCGCAGCGAACCCAGCTCTCGGCGCACCAGCACCAGGACAAGGACCCCCTGCCACACCAAGCCGGCCGTGAGGCAGAGCAGCAGGGCCTGGGGCCAGGCTGCCGGCCCGGTCAGCCGGGTCGCCAGCAGTGGGGCCACGAGCCAGGAGAGGACTGCCATCGGCACAGCGGCGGCGGCCCACACCCGCACGATCCCGGCACGGCTGAGCTGCTGCGGTTGGTGGTGATCGACGACACCACGGGATTCGGCTGCTACGACATGCTGTTGGGACATGATGACCTCCTCGGGCTCGAAACGCAGGATGCTCCCGGCCCTGCTGACACCGGCATCCGGGATGACCACGAATCGGTGCTGAACCGGCCCTGATCCGACCCTGACTCAGCCCACCCGAGTGGTCACCCAAACCGCCGGACTTCCCCGGAGCAGCGCTTTCAACCGGAGTTGCCTTTCGCCCACTGTGTGTGTGCCCCAGCGGCAATGGACAGGCCCCCACCGCCGCGCAACACTTGAAGCGCCTCGCCGCGGCGCGCGGTATCCCGCCCGCAGTCGGCACGATGGCCCTAGGGGTGCGATCGTGCCACCGCCGTGGTGAGGTAAGCAGCGCCCTCACCTCCCCCCGGCGAGGGCGCTGCGCACGGTGGCGGCCGCCCAGGAGAACGTCAGCGTTGGACCACCAACCGACTTCGCGATCGGATGGGCCGGACGGGCCCGCCTGTCCGACGGGTGTGACGAGCGCTCGGCTGAGCAGCGACGCTCGAGGACATCCGCCGAACCGTCTACCGGTCCGCGCCCCAGAAGGGTGCCATCGGTGCAGGCGGTGTCGGCTACTGGCGCGCCATCACCACGCGCAGCCGTTCCTCAGGGCTGATGAGGTGGTCGGCGTCCTCGGCGTCGTCTCCGAGGTCGATCTGTACCCAGTTCACTCGGCCGGTGAAAATGCTGCTGTCGCCGCTGTAGTCGTCGCTGACGGGTGAGGCGGTGTCGCGGCCGATGTCGGTGGTCTCGTCGGCCGAGAAGACCAGCGGGATGGTTGCCTCGACGCGACCCTGCCCAACCTGGGTCCCGTCAACGAAGAGTTCCACGGTGCCGCCTTTCGCCAGCCCACCCCCGTCGTAGCTGAACTCCATCCGCACCTGATGGGTGCCGGCTGGGATCGGCTGGTCGCCTTCGATCGTGAACCGCCTCAGCCCGAGCAGGTTGTAGCAGTACCGCACGTTGCCGTTCTTGGTGTAGAGGCTCCATCCGGCGAACGCGCCGCCTTGGGCGATGATGACGCCTTCGGCGCCGGATTCGGGCACCTCCACCTCGGCGGTCACGGCATGGGACTTGTTCTTGACGTTGAGTACCGACGCCTCGGTCAGGCGCCCCATGCCCCCGTACAGCATCTGTGACTGTCCCGTCACCAGCACGGGTCGGCCGGCCATGCCGGAGTCGAACCGCTCGAGGCGGCGATCGTCCAACGGCAGCACGTTGTACTTGCGGGCCTCCGTCAGCCACAGCTCCTGGAGCTCCGCAAGCTTCTCCGGCATTTCCGCGGCAAGGTCGCGGGACTGGCTCCAGTCCGCGGTCGTGTCATAGAGCTCCCACACATCCTCGTTGAGCGGGGGGAGAGGATCCATCACCCAGGGTGTGCTGTGGCGGGTGACAGCGGTCCAGCCCTGGTGGTAGATGCCGCGGTTGCAGAACATCTCGAAGTACTGAGTGTCGTGTCGCCCGGCCCCGTCCGCGTCGTGGAAGGAGTACGCCATGCTGACGCCCTCGTAGGGTCGTTGCGGGACCCCGTTGACCACGGTCGGCTCCGGCAGGCCGGCGGCTTCGAGGACGGTGGGGGCCACGTCGATGACATGGTGAAACTGCGCCCGCACCTCTCCCTTGGCGGTGAAGCCGTTCGGCCAGTGCACGATCGTGCCGTTGCGGGTGCCGCCCCAATGCGAGGCCACTTGCTTGGTCCACTGGTACGGCGTATCCATCGCGTGTGCCCAGCCGACCGCGTAGTGGTTGTACGCCGTCGGTCCTCCGAACTCGCTGATCCGGGACGCAACGAACTCGGGCGTCTCCAGGTCTTGCGCGCCGTTGAAGATGAACATCTCGTTGAACGACCCGTTGATGGTTCCCTCCGCCGAGGCCCCGTTATCGCCGACGATGTAGTAGACCAAGGTGTCATCCAGGACGCCGAGATCCTCGATAGCATCCACCAGCCGCCCGACATGGTGGTCGGTGTGCTCCAGGAACCCGGCATACACCTCCATCTGACGGGCCAACACCGGCTTCAGCGCATCGGGCATGTCATCCCAGGCCGGAATCTCCTCGTGCCGTCCCGTCAGCACCGTGTCGGGCGGAACCACCCCGAGCTCCTTCTGGCGGGCCAGCGTCTCTTCGCGCAACGCGTCCCAGCCCGCGTCGAAACGACCGTGGTACCGGTCCGCCCACTCGATCGGAACGTGGTGCGGGGCATGGGTGGCACCCGGCGCGTAGTAGACGAAGAACGGTTTGTCCGGCATCAGCGACTTCTGCTGGCGGATCCACCCGATCGCCCTGTCGGTCATGTCCTCGGTGAAGTGGTAGCCCTGCTCCGGAGTGGTCTCCGGCTCCACAGCCGTGGTGCCCTCATAGATCCCCGGGTAGTACTGGTTGGTCTCCCCGCCGACGAAGCCGTAGAAGTACTCGAATCCACCACCGCCAGTGGGCCACGCGTCGAACGGTCCCATCGGACTGGTCTGCCAGACCGGCACCTCATGACACTTACCGAACTGGGCAGTCGAGTAGCCGTTCTGCCTCAACGTCAGCGCCAACGGTGCACACGTGTTCGGCCGGACCGAACTGTAACCGGGCGCCGACGTGGCCAGCTCCGTGACGACTCCCATCCCCACCGTGTGATGGTTGCGACCGCTCAGCAGCGCGGCCCGGGTCGGGGCGCACAACGCCGTCGTGTGGAACCGGTTGTACTTCAGGCCCCCCGCACCCAGCCGTTCGGCGGTGGGCGTGCGGCACGGGCCACCGAACGCGCTCGCCGCGCCGAACCCCACATCATCAAGCAGCACCACAAGCACGTTCGGCGCGCCAGCCGGAGGACGCAACGGGGTGATCGGCGGGAACGCAACCTCCACGTCCCGCACGTCTAATGGAACCGTCTCCTCGAACGCACGGTCCGGCACGGGAAGGGTTTGGCGTTCGACGGGGTCGGTCATCAGGTCCTCTCCTGCTTGGCGAATGCTGCTGCCATCGTGCGGTGAGCTCGGCTCCACCTGGTGCGCCCCTTCAGCAAGGACGGCCCGCCGATGCGTACCAAGCCAACGTCAGGTCGCAGTCTGGATCCTGGGCTGACCGGATTCCTCACCTCCGCCGGGTGAATGGCCTTGTCAGAACCCGTCACGCTCGACTCTCCGCCAATGGCGATCGACATCGCGCCCTGTCAGCCACTGTGGACGTGATGTCGCCACCGGTCATCAAGACACCTGGCTCGCGCTGCCGGAGTGGGCCGACGCGTCGTACCAGCGCAGCACCCGCAGCGCCCTCAAGGTGTTCCACCGGCTAGGCGTGCCGTCGGGTTCCTCGAGCCGGAAATGGACCGCGCCGGGGTGGTTGTTCTCGAGCAGCCAACGCCCGTCGGGTCGGCGCTTTGCCCGGACGCGTTCGATCGCTTCGGCCAGCCGCGGATCCGGAGCGCCCCCACGCCGGGCGAAGTAGTCCGCGGCCTTGAGCAGGTCGTAGTGCCAACGTGGGGGGTAGGTGAACATTTCCCACTGCGGGTTGACCACCTCGCCAGTGCGTAACGACCGGAAGAGGTTCCGCCGGAGCAGGTACTCCTCTCCGTTCCGGCGAGCCCGGCGGACCTCCTCAGATCCGCCGGTATGGCGCTCCCACCTCAGCAGAGCGTCGATCACGTCCAGGGTGCTGGCGAAAGATGCCGGCGCTGGGCGCGTCTCGGCCCAGCAGTTCCAGCCACCATCCGGCATCTGGTCGGCCACGAGCCGCTGCACCACCGCGTCGACGTCGACGCCCAGGTAGGCACCGATCAGGATCGTGCCGGCGTTGATGCAGCAGTCCACCTCGCCGGCGAAGAACGGCAGCCCGTCGTACTCCCAGCGGCAGTTGCGGGCCACCAGATGCGCGGTCTCTTGCATCACCGGACTGTCCGGGGGTACGCCCAGGTGGCACAGGTCGAGCAGGACCGGGTACGTCGCGGTCCACGGCTGGCCCGGCTCGGCACTCGACCCGTCGGTCGATGCCTCGGCCGGGTCCGCCTCGGGCGATGGGAAAGGCGGCGGTGGCTCACCGGCAGCCAGAGCCCGCGCCGTGGCCGCCGCGAACGCCGCGGTACCCGGAAAGCAGGCCCCGTCCGCCCACAGGCCATCAGGAGCCCGCAGCGCCAGCAGCCGAGCACCCCAGCCCTCGTGCTCCACCCGCGCCTGCTCCGTCGCCACCTCGGTCTCCGAGGCGTTGACCAGGTCGCGCAGCACCTGCCAGCGGATCGCCGGATCGCCCTGCAGCAGCCACTGCACAACCGGATCGTCCTCGGCCATCGGCGGCGTTCGTGGCCGGTAAAGGCCCTGATCCTCCGTCGACTCCATCCCTCAACCCCCACTTACGCCGACGCGACGAGGCCGGCACCGACGCCGCCACTCCAGTCAGCGATGACTACACCACTCCACTAGGAGCACCTGACATCACCGGCCTGCGCAATCACTCCTGGACCATTGGGCCGCGGAGCCCGACCTCGGCGCGTTGAGGTCGGCGACGCTCGCCCACGCTCAGATGCTGAGGTGCTGACGTAGTCGACGTCGACGCCAATCTCCCTGCCTTGCGCGCTCAACCATGACGCTTAGCGCGACCCCGCGTTCCCTGCGACCAAGCCGCCAGGACACCCGGATGCCAGTGTCCCGCGGCATGGAGAGTGGGGACAACAGCGACAACTGGCCGCTGCCGGCCGATTGATTTCTGACAAGAGCGACAGCTCACGACACGCTAATTTGTGGCGCACCCAAAGTTGAGGGGAGAGTCCAGTGGGCAAGGTGGTCATGTACGGCTCGGTGTCGGTGGACGGCTTCGTCGCGGACGAGAATGACCAGCCCGGACCGCTGTTCGACTGGTTGTCCAGGGGTGACGTCCCGTTGGACGAGAGCGGCGAGGTGAAGGTGTCGCAGACGTCCTACGACTACACCCGGCCGTACTGGGACCAGATCGGGGCGACAGCTCGTCGGCCGCCACGTCTTCGACCTGACGGACGGCTGGGACGGGAAGCCTCCGGGCGGGATCGACCACGTGGTCGTCGTGACGCACCGGCCGCAGCCCGAGGGCTGGGATCCCGAGGCGCCGTTTCACTTCGTCGACGGCGTCGAGGCAGCCATGGCCAAGGCGCAGGAGCTTGCGGGTGACCGCATCGTCGAGGTTGCCGCTGGTGACGTCGGTGGCCAGATGCTTGCTGCGGGCCTGGTCGACGAGGTGCGCATGGACGTCGTACCCGTCGTGTTGGGGTCCGGCAAGCGCTACTTCGGGTCGGTCCAGGAACAGCACCTGTTGGAGGATCCCGACGTGGTGATTCAGGGCGATCGTGTGCTTCACCTGCGCTATCGGGTGCACCGTTGACCGAACGGAGCGGGTCACCTCCGGCAGGTGTGATGCTGGTGGCGGTTGGGGCTTCGCGTCTGAGCGGTTCGCCGTGCGCTGAGTAGCGCGTGGACCACCAGGACGGGTCGCCGATGCTACTCGCCCGGTTCCTGTGGGGCATTGTCCTTCGGCGGCCGCCGCGGACTCTGCTCCGTGACCGGCGGTAACACGCACGGGGTCGCTGCATAGTCGCGTGCATCATCGAAGATGCGGCCCAGGCTGGCGTCGATCCGACGCATGTCGGCATCGAGCCTGCGGAAATGTGGCACGACGCTCGTCGTAATCCAGCGCCATCGGTCGTCGTAGCGGGTGATCCGCGGCCACGACGCTGCCCGAAGGACAGATGGCATCCCCCGGGTGAGTGAGTACAGGTAGAACGAGGTGAAGTACGCCAGCTCGCCCCGCGGCCCGCGGACCTCGAAGCTCGTTGCCGCGCCGAGCGACACGAGGCGAGCAAAGGCACACGAGAGGTGATCGAAGTGGGGCTGCACGAGGGCACGCTGCTCGTGCTCGAGGAGCTGAATGTTGCCGAGCCAGATGAGGTCTTCGGCCCAACGTCGCGCCGGTGCCGACGCCGCCACGTCCTCCAGGACTCGACGCCCCCGGTCGATGGCCTCGAAGCCGGCGAGGACCGGCGCGTAGTCGGGCCGTCCACCCAGCAGCGACCGGAGGCGTCGAATGCCATCGTCGGCGGTGACGTAGGCAAGGTGCGTCCAGAAGATGTCGTTGAAGATGGCGTTGTTCGTCGCCCGGATCGTGTCCACGTCCGCCAGCAGGAGTCTGCGCCGCCCGAGGCTGTGCGGGATGTCTACGTAGCCGGAGCGGTCCGTGTCCAGCCGGAGCGGGAAAAGAGCCAGGCGAACGTGATGTGAGGCGATGGCCGCCATCCCTGCCCACTTCAAGCAGCTCGGCAGCGCCTTGTAGAGCCAGGCGTAGCGTGAGGAAATCTCCACGTTGCGGTGGAAGGCGCAGGCCTGGTCGGTCAGGAGACCGTCGGCCAGCCCCTGCCACTGCGCGATGGTGTGCGGGGCTCGGTTTTCGGGGACGAGAGCGACGGGCTCCGGGATCAGCTCGTAGGGCGCGATGGGTGTTGCGACAGAAGGGCATTGGCGCCGAACGGGCGTGCTCATGGCGGGCCTACAGATTCTCGCGCAAGAAGTCGACCACGGAGGTCATCACCCGCACTGACGTCCACACCTTGTTGTCGTTTCGGTGGAAACCCAACATCCCGTGACCAGCCTGCCCGAGGACTACGCGTCTCGAGGGGACACCGGCTGCCACCAGGGCCCGATGCATGAGCAGGCTCTGGCGCGGTGAGACGATGCGGTCGTCCTCACCGTGCATCAACAAGAAGGGCGGCGTGGAAGGGCCGACCTGTGCGACCGGGTTAGCCACGTGCGGCGGTGGATAACCGATGTAGCGGGCGAGCGGTGACCTGGGGTCTCGCCAGGCCTTCGCGGCCGCGTCGTCGAAGCCGTCGCTGATCTGGCTGACGTCGGTGCCACCGACGATGGTGACGACAGCCTTGACGGGAACGACAGGAGTGCAGGTAGTGGCGACCACTGCGGCCAGATATCCGCCGGCCGACTCTCCCCACAGCGCCACGCCATCAGCAACGATCTTGTCGTCATCCGCATGGTCGACGAGGTAAGCGATGGCAGCGCACACGTCGGCCAGGCCCTCACGGAATGTCGCGTTGTCGTTGGCGGTCCGATACACGATGGAGGCGACGACGAAACCAGCATCGGCGACAAAGCCGCGTTGCGCCCGGGCCATCTGCCGAGGAGCCGCGACAAAGCCCCCGCCCGGGATAAAGATGACGAGAGGGAAGGTGCCGTCGGCATCCGGAACGTGCACGTCCATCTTCAGGGGACGAGCCTTTGCCTGCGTGGCGGGCATGGCGTAGGTGATCGAGCGACGAAGGGTCGAACGGCGCTCTGTCCGTGGCACCTGCTCACCCGGGCCCGGTCTGGGCTGAAACTCTTCTCCATCCCCGTTGCCCTCGTGAGGCACGGCAACAGTGGAGATCGGGAAGGGTTCGCGTCGCAACCAGGCGATCGTCCGTAAGACAGCGAGCCTGTTCATCGTGACTATGACTGGACGGCGAACCCGCCCGTCCACGGCAGTCGCTCGGCCGCCGCCAGGGTGATCTGAAGGAAGCCCATCGCCTCGAGCTCGCGCGCGCGGGAGAGAGATCCGGCGTCCAGCGCCCGCAGGCCACCGGCGGTCACGAGGTCGGCCAACGCCGTCTTTGCGGCCGACGTCGTCCCCGGCGATGAGCACCGTGGTCGGGGCGTCTCCGACCGACCCGGAGGCCAAGGTCGCGGCGAAAGTCGTGTTGAACGCCTTGAGAACCTTGGCGCTGGGCAGGCGCTGGGCCAGCTCCGCAGCGGCAGAGCCGTCGGCGGCGACGGTCAGCGAGTCGAAGGTCTCGAAGTTCAGCGGGTTGGTGATGTCGACGACGACCTTGCCCTCGAGGCGATCCGCGCGCTTGGCCAGGACGTCGTCGAGCGCGGGGTAGGGGACCGCAAGGACGACGATGTCACCGCTGACGTCCGCGTCCGTGTCGGCGTGGCCGACCAGGTCGACGGTGGCGCCGCCCTTGGTGAGGACACCGGCGATCGCCTGACCCATGTTGCCGGTTCCGATGACGGTGACGTGCGGCATGGCGGTCTCCTGCGGGGGGAGGTGGGCGGGTTCTTCGGGCCACGCTAACGCGCAGCGGTCGAACCCGCCGTGCCGGGGCCAGCCTCCGTGGGTACCGTGGCCGGGTGGCCCTGATCAAGCCGGCGCCGATCGACGACATCGACGAGTCGCAGCTCGAGGTGACGCCCCAGAAGGACGCTTCCGCCGGCGTCACATCGGTCGGGGTGTCGATGGATCGCGCGGTCCGCTCGATGGGCGTGAGCCGCGCGACGCGCAGCCTGCTCAAGCTGAACCAGGTGGACGGCTTCGACTGCCCCGGGTGCGCGTGGCCGGACCCGGACCCGGGCCACCGGCATACGGCCGAGTTCTGCGAGAACGGCGCGAAGGCGGTCGCCGAGGAGGGGACCAAGCTCCGGGTCGGTCCGGAGTTCTTCGCCGCGCACTCGGTGGACGACCTGGAGTCCCACACCGGCTACTGGCTCGGCCAGCAGGGCCGGATCACCCAGCCGATGGTGCGGCACGAGGGCGCCAGCCACTACACGCCGATCGACTGGGAGGACGCCTTCCGGCTCGTCGGGTCGACGTTGCGCACGTTGGACCACCCCGACCAGGCGATCTTCTACACGTCCGGCCGCACGTCCAACGAGGCGGCCTTCCTCTATCAGCTGTTCGTCCGGGCGTTCGGGACCAACAACCTGCCGGACTGCTCGAACATGTGCCACGAGTCCACGTCGGTGGCCCTCGCCGAGGTCATCGGCATCGGCAAGGGGAGCGTGAGCCTCGAGGACGTCCACAGCGCCGAGCTCATCCTCATCGTCGGCCAGAACCCCGGGACCAACCACCCCCGCATGCTCAGCGCGCTGGAGATCGCGAAGCGCCGCGGGGCCACGATCATCGCCGTCAACCCGCTCGCCGAGGCCGGCCTCGCCCGGTTCCGCAACCCCCAGACGCCGCGTGGGCTGTCCGGGGTCGGGACCGAGCTCGCGGACCTGCACCTGCCGGTCCGGGTATGCGGCGACCTCGCGCTGTTCCAGGCGCTCGGTTCGCTCCTGGTCGCCAAGGAGGACGCCGCCCGGGCCGCCGGACGACCCGGCACGGTCCTCGACCTGGAGTTCATCCGCAAGCACACCACCGGGTTCGACGCGTGGGCCGACCACATGCGGGCGCTCGACTGGGACGCCGTCGACGTCGCCACGGGTCTGGACCGCTCCCTCATCGAGCAGGCTGCCGACCTGCTCGCCACCTCGAAGCGGACGGTGACCTGCTGGGCGATGGGGATCACCCAGCACCGCAACGCCGTCGCGACGATCAAGGAGATCGCCAACCTCGCCTTCGCGCAGGGCAACATCGGCAAGCCGGGTGCGGGACTCTGTCCCGTGCGCGGGCACTCGAACGTCCAGGGTGACCGGACGATGGGGATCTGGGAGAAGGTCCCGGACCACTTCCTCGATGCGTTGCGCGACGAGTTCCACTTCGAGCCGCCCCGCGAGCACGGGTTCGACACCGTGGACGCGGTGCGCGCACTACGCGACGGCAAGGCCCGCGTCTTCGTCGGGATGGGCGGCAACTTCGCGTCCGCCGCTCCCGACACCGCCGTCGTCGAGGAGGCGATGCGCGGTGCCGATCTGACGGTCCAGGTCTCGACCAAGCTCAACCGGTCGCACGCCGTCTGCGGGCGGACCGCGCTCATCCTCCCGGTGCTCGGTCGCAGCGAACGGGACCGGACCGGCGACCGTGACCAGCGCGTCACCGTCGAGGACTCCATGTCGTCGGTCCACGCGTCCCGAGGGCCACTCACCCCCGCTTCGCCGCACCTGAGGTCCGAGGTCGACGTCGTCTGCGGGCTGGCTCTGGCGACGGTCCCCGGCGTCGGGCGCATCCCGTGGGCCGACTTCCGCACCGACTACGGGAAGGTGCGCGAGGCCATCGGCCGCGTGGTCCCGGGCTGTGCCGCATACGCCGAGAAGGTCGACCAGCCGGGCGGATTCGTCCTCCCGCACCCGCCGCGCGACACCCGCACGTTCCCGACCGCGGTGGGCCTCGGCATCTTCACGGTGAGCCCGACCGACGTGCTGCACGTCCCCGAGGGCCGCCTGCTGCTGCAGTCACTGCGCAGCCACGACCAGTACAACACCACGATCTACGGGCTCGAGGACCGCTACCGCGGGATCCACGGAGGTCGGCGGGTGGTCTTCGTCAACCCCCTCGACATCGTCGACCTGGGCGTCGAGGAGGGCGAGATCGTCGACCTGGTCAGCGAGTGGAAGGACGGCTCGGAGCGGGTCGCGCCGCGGTTCCGCGTCGTGCCGTACGACACCCCGCGCGGGTGCGCCGCCGCGTACTACCCGGAGGCGAACCCCCTGGTGCCGTTGGACTCCACGGCGATCGGCAGCAACTGCCCCACCTCGAAGTCCGTCATCATCCGGCTGGTGACCCCACCGGGGAACGAGGCGGGCGGCGACAGCTCGGCGGGTGCGGCCGTGGGTTCCGACGCCGGTCACAAGTCCGACGTGGAGCCGTTCCACCTCAGCTGAGCGGGTGTGACAGGGTCGTGGGCGCTATGAGCGATCCACAGACCGATCTACAGACCCTGGCCGCGCGCACCGTGATGGCATCGTTCGACGGAGGCACCCTCCCGGAGTGGGCGCGCCGACGGCTCGCCGGCGGAATGGGCGGGATCTGCCTCTTCGGCGAGAACGTCACGTCGATCGAGGCCATCGGCCGGCTCTGCGCCGCCATCCACGAAGCCGCCCCCGACGCCATCGTGTCGCTCGACGAGGAGGGTGGCGACGTCACGCGGCTCTACTACCAGGTCGGCAGCCCGCACGCCGGGCACGCAGCCCTGGGAGCGGTCGACTACCCGACCCTGACCCGGGCGGTGGCCCAGGACATCGGCTCCGAGCTGCGGGCCGTCGGCGTGGACCTGGACCTCGCCCCCGTGGCCGACGTCAACTCCAACTCGCTCAACCCGGTCATCGGGGTCCGCAGCTTCGGCGCGGAACCGGAGCTGGTGGCGCGCCACGTGGCCGCGTTCGTCGACGGGCTGCAGACCGCCGGGGTCGGCGCCTGCCTCAAACACTTCCCGGGACACGGCGACACGGTCGCCGACTCCCACGTCGCCCTGCCGGTGGCGGAAGCCCCCGTCGAGGTCCTTCGGGCGCGGGAGCTGGTGCCCTTCCGAGCGGGGATCGCCGCCGAGGCGGTGGCGGTGATGACCTCCCACGTCGTCGTGCGGGCGCTGGACCCGGGCCAGCCGGCGACGTTCAGCCCGATGGCCACGCAGCTGCTCCGCGCGCCCGAGGCCGACGGCGGACTCGGGTTCGAGGGGCTGCTGGTCAGCGACGCCCTGGACATGCAGGGGGCCAGCGGGGAGATCGGCGTCCCGGCCGCCGCCGTGCGGGCCCTGGCCGCCGGTGTCGACCTGCTCTGCCTCGGCCCTCACTTCGTCGACGACCAGGTCCAGGCGGTGCTCGACGCGATCGTCGACGCTGTGCGTTCCGGCGCGCTCTCGGAGGATCGCCTCGTGGAGGCGGCGGGCCGCGTGGAGACCGCGTCCTCGCGGCTACGGGAGCTTCGGGCCACGGCGCCGACTCCGAGCCTCGGCGACGGCTCCTCCAGCGCAACGGCCGCACGAGGGGCCATCACGGTCGACGGCCCGCTCGGGCCGCTTACCGGGGCGCAGGTGCTCCGGTTCGTCGCCGGTGCCAACGTCGCCGCGGGCCATGTGCCGTGGGGACTGCCGCACGACGGCCGGGTTCTCGCCGGCTCCGCGCCCGTCGAGGTCGTCGAGGGGCACCCCCTCCCGGACCTCGACGCGGACCGCCCCGTCGTCGCGCTGGTCCGCGGCGGACACCGGTATGCGTGGGTCGTCGCCGGCCTCACGGCCCTGGCTCGTCGGCGTCCCGACCTCGTCATCGTCGAGCTCGGCTGGCCGGGACCGGACCGGCTGCCCGGCCGGACCGTGGTCCATACCTTCGGTGCGTCCGCGGTCTCCGCGCGGGCACTGGACGACCGCCTCTCCGGCGCTCTGGAAGGATGACGGCCCGGTGAACCGCATCCTGGGACGAGAGGTGGGCTGACCGTGGAGGTCGTGGTCCTCGAGACCGAGCAGGAGCGCGCCGACCTCGTCGCGGACGCCGTCGTCGCGCTCGTCATGGCTAGACCCACGGCGGTCCTCGGGCTGGCCACGGGGTCCAGCCCGTCGCCGGTGTATGCAGAGCTGGTGCGCCGGTACGAGGCGGGCGAGGTGTCGTTCGCGGAGGCGTCGGCCTTCACCCTCGACGAGTACCTCGGGCTGCCACCGGGCCACCCGGAGGGGTATCGCCAGGTCATCGAGCGCGAGTTCGCCTCCCTCGTGGACCTCCCGGCCGACCACCTGCACACGCCGGACGGCCAGACCGACGACGTGCCGGCCGCGTGCGCCGCCTACGAGAAGGCCATCGCTGCCGCCGGGGGCGTCGACCTCCAGCTGCTCGGGATCGGCAGCGACGGGCACCTGGCGTTCAACGAGCCGGGGTCGTCACTGGCCTCACGGACCCGGGTCAAGACCCTCACGCCGCGCACCCGTGCCGACAATGCGCGGTTCTTCGACTCGCCGGACGAGGTCCCGCACCACGTCCTCACACAGGGCCTCGGGACCATCCTCGACGCGCACCACCTCGTCATGCTGGCCACGGGGGAGGGCAAGGCCGAGGCGGTCCGCACCGCGGTCGAGGGCCCGGTCAGCGCCCGGTGCCCCGCGTCGGCGCTGCAGCTGCACCCGCACGTCACCGTCGTGCTCGACCCGGCGGCCGCGTCGCGGCTCGAGCTGCGCGAGTACTACGGACAGGTGTGGGACGACAAGCCGGACTGGCAGGGCATCTGAGTCCGGGAGGATGGCCCCGTGCCCTCCACCACCGGTCCGTCGCTGGGGAGGGCTCTCGACCGGCTCACGTCGCTGCCTGAGCGCCCAGGACCGGACGACGTGTTCGGCGCGTTCGTCGACTGGACCACGGAGCAGGGGATCACCCTCTACCCCGCGCAGGAGGAGGCGCTGATCGAGGTCGTCTCCGGCGCGAACGTCATCCTCGGCACCCCGACCGGGTCGGGCAAGAGCCTGGTAGCGCTGGGCGCGCATCTGTCGGCCCTCGCGACGGGCGGCCGGACGTTCTACACCGCGCCGATCAAGGCGCTGGTCTCGGAGAAGTTCTTCGCGCTCTGCGACGTCCTCGGGCCCGAACGGGTGGGGATGCTCACGGGGGACGCGTCGGTCAACGCGCAGGCGCGGCTGGTGTGCTGCACGGCGGAGGTGCTGGCGAACATCGCGCTCCGTGAGGGCGCCGAGTCCGACATCGCCCAGGTCGTCATGGACGAGTTCCACTTCTATACCGAGCCGGACCGCGGCTGGGCGTGGCAGGTCCCGCTCCTCGAGCTCCCTCGGGCCCAGTTCCTCCTCATGTCGGCGACGCTCGGCGACACCGCCCGGTTCGAGGAGGACCTGATCCGGCGCACGGGGCGACCGACGGTGTCGATCGCCTCGGGTGAGCGGCCCGTCCCGCTCTTCTACTCGTGGGCGATGACGCCGCTGCACGAGACGGTGACCGAGCTCCTGGAAACGCATCGCGCCCCCGTGTACATCGTCCACTTCACCCAGGCGGCCGCCCTGGAGCGCGCCCAGTCGCTCCTGTCCGTCCCGGTGGCCAGCCGCGAACAACGCGACGAGATCGGCGCACTGATCGCCGGGTTCCGGTTCTCGCCCGGGTTCGGGCGAACGCTGAACCGGTTGGTACGCCACGGGATCGGGGTTCATCACGCCGGGATGCTGCCGAAGTACCGGCGCCTCGTCGAGCAGCTCGCCCAGCGCGGTCTGCTGCAGGTGGTCTGCGGTACGGACACTCTCGGCGTCGGCATCAACGTGCCGATCCGGACGGTGCTCTTCACCGCCCTGAGCAAGTTCGACGGCTCCCGTCAACGCCCGCTGAAGGCCCGGGAGTTCCACCAGATCGCGGGTCGCGCGGGACGCGCCGGGTACGACACCGCCGGCTACGTCGTCGTTCAGGCGCCGGAGCACACCATCGAGAACGCCCGGAACCTGGCCAAGGCCGGCGACGACCCCAAGAAGCTGCGGAAGGTGCAGCGCAAGAAGGCGCCGGACGGGTTCGTCACGTGGTCCGAGGACAGCTTCGAACGCCTGGTGGCGGCGCCGCCCGAACCACTGGTGTCGCGGATGCGGGTGACGCACGCCATGGTGCTCAATGTCATGGCGCGGCAAGGGGATCCGTTCGCCGCCATGCGAAAGCTGTTGCGGGACAACCACGAGGACCCGCGTCGGCAGGTCCGGCACGTTCGACAGGCGGTACAGATCTACCGCTCGCTGCTGGCCGCCGGCGTCGTCGAACGGCTGGAGACTCCCGACGCCCAGGGGCGGCTGAGCCGCCTGGTCGAGGACCTCCAGCTCGGCTTCGCGCTCAACCAGCCGCTCTCGGCCTTCGCCCTCGGAGCGGTGGAGGTTCTCGATCCGGACGCACCGGCATACCCGCTCGATGTCGTCTCCGTGGTGGAGGCGACGCTGGAGGATCCGCGCCAGGTGCTGCTCGCCCAGCAGTTCAAGGCGCGCGGCGACGCCGTGGCCGAGATGAAGGCAGACGGTATCGAGTACGAGGAGCGGATGGAGCTGCTCGACGACGTGACCTGGCCGAAACCGTTGGCGGAGCTGCTGACCGCACTGCTCGCGACCTACCGCCAGACTCATCCGTGGGTTCCCGAGGAGGCGCTCTCACCCAAGTCGGTCGTCCGGGAGATGTGGGAGCGGGCGATGACCTTCTCGGAGTACGTCGCCTGGCTGGGACTGGGGCGGTCCGAGGGACTTCTGCTGCGCTACCTCTCCGACGCGTATCGGGCCCTGCGGCAGACCGTCCCCGACTCCGCCCGGACCGAGGGTGTGGACGACATCGTCGAGTGGCTGGGCGCGGTCGTCCGCCAGACCGACTCCAGCCTCGTGGACGAGTGGGAGGCACTGGTCTCCGGGGCACCGGTCACGCCCGAGCCGACGCCCGACAGCGTCCTCGGGACCCGAAGCGTGACCGCCGACGCGCGCGGGTTCCGAATCATGGTGCGGAACGCGATGTTCCGCCGGGTCGACCTGCTCGCGCGCCGACGATGGGCGGACCTCGCCGCACTGGACACCGGGCTCACCGCCGAGCAGTGGCAGGACGCGGGGGAGGCGTATGCGGCCGAGCACGGGGAGGTGGGCATCGGCCCGGACGCGCGGGGGCCGGCCATGTTCCTCCTCGGCGAGCCCACCGACGGCCAGATGTCCGCGGTCCAGATCCTCGACGACCTGGACGGCGAGCGCGACTGGCGGATCACCGCGGCGGTCGATCTCGAGGCGTCCGACGAGGCAGGTGAGCCGGTCCTCACGACGCTGGCCGTGGCTCCGTTCGGCTGACCGGCGGTCCGCGAACCTGGGAGGACGCTGACAATCCGGTCTTCATTTCGCCAAGGCCCCGGCAATTCTTCGTCGCTGACCGTGCAGGGCCCTTGTTCGGCGACACCGCCCTGGCTTGGGTGGACGAGGCCGCCGACCCGGCGCCCGAACCGGAGCCCATCAGGAGACCACCAGATGCGCAGGACATTAGGAATCGTCGTCGCGACGTTGAGCGCAGCCATCGGACTGACGGCAGGGGCGGTCGGAGCGGCGAGCAGCGCGGACGCCGTTCCCGGCGCGCACGGCCAGCGGGTGTGCACCGACGCCCAGGCCGGCGAGGCCAACTGTCATGCGCTGAAGCTCGTCGAGGCGAACGGCCAGGCCGTTGCCTCGCCCAACGCCGCGACGCCGCCCGCCTCGGGCAAGACGCCCACTCAGATCCGGGACGCCTACAAGCTCACCGGGCTCAGCTCGGGAGGCCGCACCGTGGCGATCGTCGACGCCTACGGGTACCCCAACGCCGAGCGGGACCTGGGCACCTACCGGTCCACCTTCGGCCTGTCCGCCTGCACGACGGCCAACGGGTGCCTGCGGATCATCGACCAGAACGGCGGCACCAACCTGCCCCGCGTCAACGTCGGCTGGGCCCAGGAGCAGGCCCTCGACCTCGACGCCGTCTCGGCCACCTGTCCGGACTGCAAGATCGTCCTCGTGCAGGCGAAGTCGGCGTCGTTCGCCGACCTCGGCACCGCGGTGAACACGGCCGCGAGGCAGTCCGGCGTCGTCGCCATCTCGAACTCCTACGGCGGCAGTGACGCCCCGGACTCCACGTATGGCACCTACTACAACCACCCGGGCATCGCCGTCACGGCGTCCACCGGCGACAACGGCTACCAGGGCGGCTCGTACCCGGCGTCGTCCGCCTACGTCACCGCGGTCGGCGGCACGTCGCTGACCAAGGCCACCGGCACGACCCGTGGTTGGACCGAGTCGGTCTGGAGCGGCGCGGGATCCGGCTGCTCCACGTACAACGCGGCGCTCGCGGCGGCGGCGTCGTTCAGTACCGGGTGCGCGAAGCGGGCGATGGCCGACGTCTCGGCGGTCGCCGACCCGCAGACCGGCCTCGCGGTCTACGCGCCGACGACGCGGACCAGCAGCACCTGGGCGCAGTACGGCGGCACCAGCCTCTCGGCGCCGATCATCGCCGCGGTCTACGCCCTCAGCGGCAACACCTCGGGCTACGCGAACGCGAAGCCCTACGCCAACGCGAGCTCGCTGTTCGACGTGACGTCGGGCAGCAACGGCTCCTGCCCCACCACGCAGTGGTGCAAGGCGAGGACCGGCTGGGACGGCCCGACGGGTCTCGGGACGCCCAACGGGGTGGGTGCCTTCTGAGCGTGTTCACCGCCTGACACGCTCGGCACCCCTCCGCATCGGCGGGGCCGTCCACAGGGGCGGCCCCGCCGACGTGCCTCCGATGGTGACCAAACGCACCATTAACTGGTTTGAGTCCGCAACCGATCTTTCCGTACGATGAGCACGCGGGTCGAGGGCGACTGCCTGGCCCGTCTGGCATACCGGGGCATGACCTTGTCGGTCGCAGGCGCGCACACCCGCCGGTCCCGAAGTTCAGTCAGATTCCAGAGAGTTCGCCTTGTCCCCCCACGCCCAGACGGCCCGCCTCGTCGCGCCGTCCCCTCGTCGTGAGATCGCCCGCATCGCCGTTCCGGTGAGTGCGGAGTTCGTGCTCACCCTCGTCCTCAACGTCGTCAACCAGATCGTCGTCGGCACCCTCGGCGCCACCGCCATCGCGGCGGTCGGCTTCGCCAACAGCCTGACGATGATCCTCGTCCTCACCCTCGGCGCCATCGGTGCGTCGGTGAGCATCCTCGTCGCCCGCGCCCATGGTGGCGGCGACCAGACCAAGCTCAACCAGACCGTCTCGGCCGCGCTGTTCCTGGCCGGCGGCGTCAGTGTGCTCGCGGCCGTTCCGATCCTCGTCTGGGGGGAGTCCCTGATGCGGCTGGTCGGCGCCTCCGAGACGGTCGCCGCCGCGGGTGGCGGGTACCTCAGCCTCGCCGGGCTCGCGGTCGTCCCGACCGTGATCGGCGCGCTGTTCAGCGGCGTGCTCCGATCCACCGGTCGTCCGCGCAGCCCGATGGTCGCGACCATGGCGACGGTCGGCCTCAACGCCGCCCTCGCCTACCTCTTCGTCACGGGCACCGGCCCGTTCCCGGAGCTCGGCGTCCCCGGCGCTGGTCTCGCCACGCTCATCACGGCCTCCCTCAAGGCCGGGATCCTCGCGGTGCAGGTGTTCGGGATCCACCGGGTCGTCCGGTGGCAGCCGCCGACCGGGTATGCGTCATGGTGGCGCGTCTCCCGGGCCCTGGTCGTGCTGGCGCTGCCGCTCGGGATCACCGAGCTGTTCTGGACCTCGGGGACCTTCCTCTACAACGTCGTGTTCCAGCAGATCTCCGACGACGCCCTGGCGGCGGCGCAGATCGTCAACATGCTCGAGTCCCTGTTCCTCGTCGGCAGCATCGGCCTGATGGCCGCGACGACCGCACTGGTCGGCCGTGAGGTGGGCCGCGGCGACGGCCGTGGTGCTGCGGCATGGGTCCGCCGGATCAAGAAGACCGGCACGGTGACGGGCGTGGCGTTCGGGGTGCTCTACGGCACCACGGCGCTCGTCCTGCCGTACCTGTTCCACGACACGACCGACGAGATCCGCACGATGGCGACGGTCGGGATCGCCCTGTATGCGATCTCCCAGGTCGTCAAGGTCCGCAACATGATCCTCGGGGCCGGGGTGCTGCCGAGCGCCGGCGACGTCCGTGGCGTGATCTTCGGGGACGTCGTGGGAGCGTTCGTCGTCGGTCTGCCGCTCGCGGTGGTCCTCGGCCTGCACACCCCGCTGGGCGTCGCCGGCGTCTTCGCCGCGCGGGTCATCGAGGAGCTGGCCAAGGTCGTCATCTTCTCGCGGCGGACGCGCCGGGTCCGGTGGGACGCGGTGGGGGCGAGATCTGCGTCGACGGAGCGTCGAGTGCAGCCGCCGGTCGCTCGCGAGGTCGACGAGCTGGAGCAGCTCGCCTGACCACGTGAGGGCGCGCTGACCACAACGTCTGCGCAGATGCTGTGGTCAGGCGCGCAGACCGTGGACCGTCTGCGCCCTGACATCAAGATCTGCGCAGACTTAGGCGTCAGAGCTCGGCCGGCGCTGGTTGGCGGGCGGTTGTGGTCGGGGTAGGGACGTGGTGGTCGCGCTGCAGCCTGAGGATTCGGTCGCTAGCCCGAGGGCAAGCGTCTGCGCGCATCGTCGACGAGGAGTGGGGCGCGGTGCGCACCTGCGGTCCGGTGCGAGGACAACCTCCGCGGTTGAGGTCGAGGTGTCCGTTCTGCGTATCCGGGACTGGCACTGGTAGAACGTGCTACCCGTTCGGAGGGTCCGGCCCACCGCGTGGCGTGATTCCATGCGCTCATGGAGGGTGCCGAGGTCGACCAACCGGCCGGGACGCCGCCGGTCGGCGTTCTCTTGGCCGCGGGCGAGGGGCGCCGGATGGGTCAGCCCAAGGCGCTGGTCCGCGACCCCGACGGGACGTCCTGGCTGAACCGCGCGGTCGACGCGGTGGCCGCCGGCGGCTGCAACCCGGTCGTCGTCGTCCTCGGCGCCGAGGCCGAACGGGCGGTCGACATCCTCAACGAGCGCCCGGACGCCGATCCTCCGGTGCGCTGGGTGGAGGCGACCGACTGGCCAGAGGGCATGGGCGCCTCTCTTCGGCGAGGGCTCGAGGCCGCCACCGACACCCTCGCCACGACCGCCGTCGTGACCCTGGTCGACCTGACCGACGTCGGCCCCGACGTCGTCCAGCGCGTCGTCGCGGTGGTCGGCGACGACCCGAGCAGCCTCGGGCGGGCCGCATACCAAGGAGTTCCCGGGCACCCGGTCGTCCTCGGCCGCGAGCACTGGTCCGGCGTGGCGGAGGGGGCGGTCGGCGACCGGGGCGCGCGCGACTACCTCTCGGCGCACGACGTGCGACTCGTCGAGTGCGGCGACCTCGCCAGCGGCGTCGACCGCGACATACCCCCCGCCGTTCCCGAGCGGTCCCATCGGGGTGATGATCGGGGAGTGCAGCCCACAGTGGATTCCGCCGCCGACCTGGCCGAGCGCCTCGGACGCACCGGGTACCTGGTCGACGACGCGCTGGCGACCATCGGGTACCTCGCGCTCACGCTGGGCCGGCCGCTGCTCCTCGAGGGCGAGCCGGGGACCGGCAAGACCACGCTCGCCGAGGCGGTCGCCGAGGCGCTGGACCTGCCGCTCATCCGGCTGCAGTGCTACGAGGGGATCGACGCGAGCCAGGCCCTCTACGACTGGGACTTCCCCCGTCAGATCCTCCATCTGCGCGCGGTCGAGGCCGGTGCCGGTGGCGCCGCGCAGGACGTGAGTGAGCTCGAGAAGTCCCTGTTCGACGAGCGGTTCCTGCTGTCACGGCCGGTGCTCCGGGCCCTGCGGGAGGCGCCCGCCGTCCTGCTCGTCGACGAGGTCGACCGGGCCGACGACGAGTTCGAGGCGTTCCTCCTCGAGGTCCTCTCGACCTACCAGGTGACCATCCCCGAGATCGGCACCGTGCGCGCCGCCCACCCGCCGATCGTCGTCCTCACCTCGAACCGGACGCGCGAGCTCCATGACGCCCTCAAGCGCCGCTGCCTCTACCACTGGATCGACCACCCGGGCCTGGAGCGCGAGCTGGCCATCGTCCGCAGCCGTGCGCCCCACGTCGCCCCCGCCCTCGCCGAGCAGGTGGTCCGCCTCACCCAGCGGCTGCGGCAGCGCGACGACCTGATCAAGCCACCGGGCGTCGCCGAGACGCTCGACTGGGCCCGCGCCCTCGACGCCCTCGGCGCCGCCGATCTCGACATCGAGCTGGCGGCGGCCACGCTGGGCGTGGCCGTCAAGTACCGCGAGGACGCCGACCGCGTCCGCGCCAGCCTCGACCAGATGCTCCGGACGTGACGCGATGACCGTGACGACCGCGCGTGCCGCGTCCACCGCGCCGAGGAACGGCCCCGACGCCCTCCTCCTCGGCTTCGCGCGAGCCCTGCGCGCGGCCGGCCTGCCGGTGACCGCCGACCGTGAGGCGGGGTACCTCGAGGCGGTCGCCGTGGTCGGCCTCGACGACGAGGTCGCGACGTACTGGGCGGGCCGGGCCACCCTCTGCTCCAGCCCGGACGACATCGCGCGCTACGACCAGGTCTTCGCGACGTGGTTCACCCACCGTCTGCCCGGATCGCCGACCGTCACGCCGCAGGCTCCACCGGTCCAGCAGGCCTCCCTGGAGGAGCAGGGCGGCGAGGGGGACGGCGATCGCGACGCCGAGCTGCTGCGGGCGACCGCCAGCGCGACCGAGGTGCTGCGGCACCGCGACGTCGCCCAGATGTCGCCCGCCGAGAAGGCCGCCCTCACCGCCCTCTTCGGCTCCCTGCGACGCCCCGACCCGCGCCGCCGGGCCTCGCGCCGCCGCGAGTGGCACCGCGGGGAGCTCGACGCGCGCCGCACCCTGCGCCGGCAGCTGCAGCGGATGGGGGAGCCCGGCCGCCTCGAGTGGCGGCGCCGCGGCACCCGGCCGCGACGGGTCGTAATGCTCGTCGACGTCTCCGGGTCCATGAGCTCGTATGCGGACTCCCTCCTGCGACTGGCCCACCGCTGGAGCGTCGGGCGCACCAACGTCGAGGTGTTCACCATGGGCACCCGGCTCACCCACGTGACCCGCGCGATGCGGCAGCGCGACCCCGAGCGAGCCCTCATCGCGGCCGGCGACGTGGTGCCCGACTGGTCCGGCGGCACCCGGCTGGGGGAGTCGCTCAAGGCATTCCTGGACCGCTGGGGACAGCGAGGGATGGCCCGCGGCGCCGTCGTCGTCATCTTCAGTGACGGCTGGGAGCGTGGCGGCGTCGACCTCCTCGACGAGCAGATGCGGCGCCTGCGCTCCCTCGCCCACCGGGTCGTCTGGGTCAACCCGCATCGTGGCAAGGCGGGGTACCAGCCGATCCAGCAGGGCATCGTCGCCGCCCTCCCGCACTGCGACGACCTCGTCGCGGGTCACTCGCTGCGCACCTTCGACGCCCTGGCGGGGGTGGTCGAGCATGCGTGAGGTCCTGCCCGACCTGCTGCGCTGGTGGCGCGACGGTGCCTCGGTAGGAGTCGGCACGGTCGTCGCAACGTGGCGGTCCGCGCCGCGCCAGCCCGGGGCCTCGATGCTCGTCGGACCCGAGGGCGAGGCGGTCGGATCCGTGTCCGGCGGCTGCGTCGAGGGCGCGGTCTACGAGCTCGCCCAGGAGGTCGTGGAGTCGGGGACGCCGGCACTCCAGCGCTACGGCGTCAGCGACGAGGACGCCTACGCCGTCGGACTCACGTGCGGAGGCATCCTCGACGTCTGGGTGGAGACCGTGTCGCGGGAGACCTTCCCCGAGCTCGGCGACGTCGCCGCCGACATCGAGGCCGGCCGGCCGGTCGCGGTGGCCACGGTGGTCGAGCATCCGGATCCGGCCCGGCTCGGCCGACGGCTGATCGTCCGGGCGGAGGAGGACCTCAGCGACCGGAGCGGCTCCCTCGGCAGCCTGCGCCTCGACGACGCGGTCACCGACGACGCCCGCGGCCTGCTGGCCTCCGGCCACAGCGAGACGCTGACCTACGGACCCGACGGCGAACGACGCGGCGAGGGGATGCGGGTCTTCGTCGACGTGCACGCCCCGGCGCCGCGGATGCTGGTCTTCGGGGCCATCGACTTCGCGGCGGCCTGCGCCCGGATCGGCAAGTTCCTGGGCTACACGGTGACGGTATGCGACGCCCGTCCGGTGTTCGCGACGGCCAGCCGGTTCCCCGACGCCGACGAGGTGGTCGTCGACTGGCCGCACCGCTACCTCGAGGCCGAGGCGGAGGCCGGCCGGATCGACCGTCGCACCGTCCTGTGCGTCCTCACCCACGACCCCAAGTTCGACGTGCCGCTCCTCGAGGTGGCGCTGCGGCTGCCGGAGGTCGCCTACATCGGCGCCATGGGGTCGCGGCGCACCCACGAGGACCGCCTCGAGCGGCTGATCGAGGTCGGGATGACCGACGCCGAGCTGGCCCGGCTGTCCAGCCCGATCGGCCTCGACCTCGGTGCCCGGACGCCGGAGGAGACCGCGGTGAGCATCGCCGCGGAGATCATCGCGGTCCGGTGGGGTGGTCAGGGTTCGCGGCTGGCCGACGTCGAGGGCCCGATCCACCATCCGACCGGGCGGCACTCCAGCCCTGTCGACCTGCCCGACTCGCCAGGTTCGGTTGCAGAAGCGCCGAAACCCCTGCAGGAAGCCCGTCCAGCCAGCACGATCTGAATAACCGCCCCTCGCAAGGAGTCAAAGATGACCCTCATCAACGTGACCGTCGACGGAGTGAAGTACCAGGACGAGGTAGAGCCTCGGATGCTCCTCGTCTTCTACCTGAGAGAACGGCTGGGCAAGACGGGAACGGTCGTCGGCTGCGACACCAGCAACTGCGGCGCCTGCACCGTCCACCTCGACGGCCGCAGCGTGAAGTCCTGCAACGTTCTCGCGGTCCAGGCCGACGGCGCGGAGATCGCGACGATCGAAGGTCTGGCCCAGAACGGCGAGCTGCACCCCATGCAGAAGGCGTTCCACGAGAACCACGCGCTCCAGTGCGGCTACTGCACTCCCGGGATGATCATGCAGTCGATCGACCTGCTGAACGACAACCCCGACCCGACCGAGCAGGAGATCCGGGAGGGGCTCGAGGGCAACCTCTGTCGCTGCACCGGCTACCACAACATCGTCAAGGCCGTCCAGGCCGCAGCGGGAGGTGCGAAGTGACCGTCACCGAAGAACGCACCGAGGCACCGGCTCCCGAGGTCGGCAAGGCCCGGGCTCGCAAGGAGGACGAGCGGCTGATCACCGGCCGGACGCGCTGGACCGACAACATCACGCCGCCCGGACTGCTGCACATGGCCGTGGTGCGCAGCCCCTACGCCCACGCGAAGATCACCTCGATCGACACCACGGCGGCCAAGGCGATGCGCGGGGTGTCCCTCGTCGCCACCGGCGAGGACCTCAAGGACGTTCAGGGCGTCCTCGCCAACGCCTGGCCGATCACCGCCGACCAGAAGACGCCGGTGCACCTCCCGATGGCCATCGAGCATGTGGCCTGCGCCGGCGAGATCGTGGCCGTCGTCGTCGCCCGGTCGGCCGCCCGCGCGCGCGACGCCGCCGAGCTGATCGACGTCGACTACGAGGTGCTGCCGCCGGCGCTCGACCTCAAGGAGGCCGCCGCCGACAAGGTGCTCGCCCACCCCGACCTCGGCACCAACAAGAGCGCGTTCTGGAAGCTGGACTCCGCCGAGCAGGGCACCGGTGGCAACGTCGACGAGGCGATCGCCAAGGCCCGCACCGACGGCATCGTCATCGAGCGCGAGTACCGCCAACAGCGCCTGATCCCGGCCTTCATGGAGCCCCGGTCGGTGGTCGTCGACCCGACCCAGGAGCAGATGACGGTCTGGTCGGCCACGCAGGTTCCCCACATCCTCCGGTTCCTCATCTCCGCGACGATGGGCATCTCCGAGTCCAAGGTCCGGGTCATCGCACCCGACGTCGGTGGCGGTTTCGGCGGCAAGCTCCAGACGACCCCCGAGGAGTACGTCACCATCGCCGTGGCCCGTCGCCTCGGCAAGCCGGTCAAGTACACGGAGACCCGGTCCGAGTCGCTGCTGTCGGGCCACCACGGCCGCGACCAGTGGCAGAAGCTGACCCTCTCCGCGGAGAAGGACGGCACGGTCACGGGGCTCAAGGTCGAGCTGCTCGCCGACATGGGCGCCTACATCGCCATCGTCGGCGGCGGCGTCCCGGTCCTCGGTGCCTGGATGTTCAACTCGATCTACAAGTTCCCGGCCTACCAGTTCTCGGTGCAGACCGTGCTGACCAACAAGACCTGGGTCGACGCCTACCGAGGCGCCGGCCGACCCGAGGCGACGTACGCCATCGAGCGGCTCATGGACGAGCTGGCCGTCGAGGTCGGGGTCGACCCCCTCGAGATCCGCGAGAAGAACTGGATCACCCACGACGAGTTCCCCTTCACCACCGTGGCGGGGATGACCTACGACTCGGGCAACTACGAGGCGGCGACGGCCAAGGCCCGGGACCTGTTCGGCTACGACGAGCTGCGCGCGGAGCAGCAGCGGCGGCGCGACAGCAAGGACCCGGTCCAGCTCGGCATCGGCGTCTCGACGTTCACCGAGATGTGCGGTCTCGCGCCCTCGCGGGTCCTCGGGTCCCTGAGCTATGGGGCCGGCGGCTGGGAGTCGGCCACGATCCGGATGCTCCCCACCGGCAAGGTCGAGGTCGTCACGGGCACGTCGCCGCACGGCCAGGGCCACGAGACGGCCTGGAGCCAGATCGTCGCCGACCGTCTCGGCGTGCCGTTCGAGGACGTCGAGGTCCTGCACGGCGACACCCAGATCGCTCCGAAGGGTCTCGACTCCTACGGTTCGCGGTCCCTCGTGGTCGGTGGTGAGGCCGTGGTCAAGGCGGCCGACAAGGTCATCGAGAACGCCAAGCCGGCAGCGGCCCACCTGCTCGAGGCCGACATCGCCGACATCGAGTTCAGCGCGGGTCACTACCACGTGAAGGGCACCGACAAGGGCGTCAGCCTCGCGGACATCGCGCTCAACGCCTGGACCGGCCACAACCTGCCCGACGGGATGGACCCCGACATCGACGGCAGCGCGACCTACGACCCGGTCGAACTTCTCGTTCCCGCACGGGACCCACCTGTGCGCGATGGAGGTCGACACCGAGACCGGTCAGACGACGATGCGCAAGTACGTGTGCGTCGACGACATCGGCGTGATCGTCAACCCGCTCATCGTCGAGGGTCAGGTCCACGGTGGACTGGTCCAGGGGATCGCCCAGGCGCTCTGGGAGGGAGCGGAGTTCGACGACAACGGCACTCTCGTCACGGGGTCGTTCGTCGACTACACGCTGCCCACGGCGGCCGACACGATCAGCTTCATCACCGACCACACCGAGTCGCCGTCGACGACGAACACGTTGGGTACCAAGGGAGTCGGTGAGGCGGGCACGATCGCCTCGACCCCCGCCGTGGTCAACGCGATCGTCGACGCGCTGCGGCCGTTGGGAATCAACGACATCCTCATGCCGTGCACTCCCGAGCGGGTGTGGAAGGCCATCCAGTCCGCCGGTGCGACTCCGGACGCCGAGACCACCACCGAGGCGCAGCCGCACTTCAGTGAGGGCGCGCTCAACCAGGACGATCCGAGCAACGCGACGGAAGGTGGCCAGCAGTGATCCCCGCCCTGTTCGACTACGTGGCACCGGACTCGCTCGAGGAGGCCCTCTCGGCTCTCGCCGAGGCCGGTGACGAAGCCAAGGTCCTCGCCGGTGGCCAGAGCCTGCTCCCCGTTCTGCGGATGCGGCTCAACGCGCCGGAGAAGGTCATCGACCTGCGCCGCATACCCGGCTTGACGGACATCACCGAGGACGGCGATGCCATCGTCATCGGCTCGATGGCGACGCACGCCGACGTCATCGTCAACCCGCTGGTGCAGGAGCACGCGCTGCTGCTGTCCAAGACGGTTGCCGAGGTCGCGGATCCCCAGATCCGCCACCGCGGGACGGTCGGTGGGGCCCTGGTGCACGCCGATCCTGCGGGCGACGTCGGCGCGGCCGCGCTGGCGCTGGACGCGGAGTTCGTCATCGCCAGCCTGGGTGGAGCGACCCGGACCGTCGGCGCGGCCGACTTCTTCGTCGACCTCTTCGAGACGGCGGTCGGCGAGGGCGAACTGCTCACCCAGGTGCGGATCCCCAAGCACACCGGCTGGGGCGCCCACTACGAGAAGTTCGTCCGGGTGAAGCACCAGTGGTCGATCGTCGCGGTCGCGGCGACCGTCCGGGTGGAGGGCGGCACCATCGCCGAGGCGCGGATCGGGTTGACCAACATGGGATCCACGCCGTTGCGCGCCACGTCGGTCGAGGAGGCGCTGGTCGGCAAGGCGGCGACCGAGGACGCCGTGCGCGAGGCCGCAGCGTCGGCGGCGGACGGGACCAACCCGCCGTCGGACCTCAACGGTGACAGCGACTACCGCAAGCACCTCGCCACCGTGCTGACCCGCCGAGCCGTCCTCGCGGCAGCCGGAGCCTGAGCCCGTGGAGCTGCAGCACCAGTTCACCGTGCCGGCCCCGGTGGGGACGACGTGGGACACGTTCATGGATCTCGCCGGGGTGGCCGCGTGCTTCCCCGGCGCGACCGTGACGTCGGTGGAGGGCGACCGGTTCGAGGGCACCTGCAAGGTCAAGCTCGGACCGATCGCCCTGCTCTATGCGGGTTCCGGCCAGTTCGTCACGCGCGACGACGACGCCCACCGGGCCACCATCGAGGCGACCGGCAAGGACAAGCGCGGCAACGGCACTGCCGGGGCGAAGGTCACGATCGCCCTCGACGAGGCGGCCGACTCCTCGACGGCGGTGGAGGTCACGACCGACCTCAACATCACCGGCAAGCCGGCCCAGTTCGGGCGGGGCGTGATGCAGGACGTCTCCGACAAGCTGCTGATGCAGTTCGTCGCGTGCCTGGAGCAGCGGCTCACCACTCCGCAGCCGGCGGCCGAGGCCGTGGCGGCGGAGACCGCGCCGGTCCCGACCGAGGAGGCCGAACCGGACCCGGGCTCCTCCAACGGGTCCGGGCCGGCGTCGGTCGAGGCGGCCGTCGGGTCCGAGGCGGCACCGGCGGCGGCCGCTCCGGCCTCCCCGCCCCCCCGCTCGAACGTCGACCGGCCGGCCTTCGTCCGAGCCAGTGCGGGTAGCGCGAACGACGACGCCATCGATCTCGGGGCGACCGTCCTCCCGGTCATCCTCAAGTCGTATGCGCCGCACCTCGTGGCCGCGGCGGTCGGCCTCGTCGTGGGTATCCTCATCGGCCGCCGCCTGCGCGGCTGACCCCACTTCCGGACGCGCGTTCCGGAAGTCAGGCGGCCAGCAGGTGCCGGGCCAGGGCCTCGGGGATCGGCTGCTTGGTCTGCCCGGAGAAGTACGTGTATGCCGGTGACGGGTTGACCTCGAAGCAGTAGACCTCGCCGTCGGGCGTGATCTTCAGGTCGATGCCGGCGAACTCGAGCCCGAGGTCGGCGGTCAGCGCGACGCACCGCTGCGCGACGTCGTCGTCGAGATCGTGGGGCTCGAGGCGGGCCGGCTCCTCCACCTGTGCCGTCGCATACCGGTAGTCCGTGGCCGTGGTCGTGATGGCCGTCGCGAAGACCTCGGAACCCACCACGTGGACGCGCACGTCGGTCCCGGGGACCCAGGTCTGGAACTGGACGGGGCAGGCCCGCAGTGTGCCCAGCCGCTCGAGGTCGCCGGGCTCCATGGTCTGGACGATCGACCGCGCGCCGCTGGCCGACTTGAAGACGACGCGGGGCCGCGACGCGTAGAACTCGCGGGCCACCTCGGGGTCGTTGGTCAGCAACGTCTCCGGGGTGAGCAGGCCGTGCCGGGCGATCAGCTGCCCCTGGTACGGCTTGGCGCCGTTCGAGGCCATCGCCGAGCTGCGGTTGACGATGGTGCCGGGCGCGACGTCGACCCACGCCGCGAGCGTGTCGTTGAGGGCCGCCCACCGGTCCCGCTCGGGGTCGCCGACGTCGAGGCGCTGGTACTCCGGGATGTTGCGATGGTCCATGAGCCGGGCGTAGACGCCGGTGACCTCGCGCAGCGCGATGTGGCGACGGCCGATCCGCAGGACCCCGTCGACCGCGCCGGCCGAGTCGACGGCGAACGCCAGGTCGATCTCGGCGCATCGGCGCTGGCTCAGGACGACCACGTCCGCGCGCAGGTCGCTGAGCGCGTCGAGCGCCTCCTGGAGTGGCGGCTCGGACGGGATGCCGGCGACGAGGATCACGCCGGCACCGGCTCCCGGGCCGACAGGGCGGCGTGGAGGGCGTCCACGACCGCCTCGCCGCCGGGTCGCAGGTCCGGCCAGGGCGTGGCGCTCCGGAACGCCCAGGCGGCACCCTCCACCGCGAAGTCGAGACCCAGCAGGCCGCCGCCGTGCCGGGCGGCCAGGGTCCGGCTGCCGGCGACCACCGCCTCGGGGACCTCGACGCCCGACGGTGTCACGACCTCGCCGGCCACGACGAGGACCGTCTGGGAGCTCGGCACCTCGTCCGACCCGCCCGACCGGTACCCGACACCGACCAGACCGGCCTGCCCCGCCGCCACCATCCACTCGGCGGGCCGCCACCAGGCGCCGCACAACCCGCGCGGGTCGGCCCGGCCGACCACCACTCCGGGCCACGCGTGCAGCAGGCTGACCAGGACGGCGTGCAGCTCCTGCAGCATGTAGTCCCGCTCGGTCGAGGGAGTCGCCTCGAGATGCGCCGACGGGAGCCGTGCGACCCGGTTCAGGGTGCCGCGCAGGTTCGGACCGAGCACCGTGCCGTCGCCGAGGCGGATCTCGGTGACCACGCCCGTACCGACCGTCGCGTAGCGGATGCTCGGCGCGTAGACGAGCTCCTCGACGGTGACCACCCGAAGCGCCACTCCGCGGTCCCGGAGCCGGCCCGCGGCCCAGAGGGCCGAGCCGTCCTCCGGGCCGCAGAGCACCGCATACTCGAGATCAGTACCCGCCAAGGTTCTCCTGGTCCTTCATGTCCTTGGAGTCCTTGGAGTCCTTGAAGGACTTGGGAGCGTCCGGTTCCGCGGACAGGTCGGCCTCGCGGGCCAGGGCTCCGGAACCCAGGTCCGGTCGCAGGTCGGCGCCGATGAAGTGGGTCAGCGCCGCGACCGACTGCTCGACCGCCGCGAGCCGGGCCTCGACGCCACCGCCGGCCGCCGACGCGGGGTCGATGCCCCCACCGCCGATGCCGCCACCGCCGCCCTCGACCAGCTGTTTGCCGCCGCCGCCGCCCTCGACGATGAGGTTCTTGCCCCCGCCGTCGACGATGACGTGCTTGCCCTCGATGACCTCGACCTTCTCCTTGCGCTCCTTGATCTCGGCCTTCTCGTTCTTGAACTCCTTGGCCTCTCGCTTGTGCTCCTTGACCTCGATCTTCTCCTTGCGCTCCTTGATCTCGGCCTTCTCGTTCTTGAACTCCTTCTGCTCGATCTTGACGTCCTTGGCGTCCTTGAACGTCGCCTTGTCGATGGCGATGTTGCCCTTGACGTGGGCCTGGATGAGCGCCTTGAGGTCGGGCCGGTTGCCGATCCGCTGGGTGGCCGGACGGCCGGGCTCGTCCTGCTGCGGCGAGCCGGTCGCGCGGAGCCAGGCACGAGCCGTCGCGGGGGTCATCGGAGTCTTCCCGGCGGCCCGCAGAGCACCCTGGAGGGCACCCAGAACCCCGACGACGATCGGGGACGCGCTGGAGGTCCCGGAGAAGTGGTCCGTGTACCAGATCCGCGCGTCGCCACCGCCCTGCAGATCGCCGTACCCCGTGCTGGTGACCTCACGGCCCCAGCCCTGGGCGTCGATGAGGGCACCGTAGTTGGAGAAGTCGAGCCGGGACCGGTCGGCACCCCAGCTGACGCCGTGGGTTCCGGGCGGGGGAGCGCCAGCGCCGACGACGACGGCTCCGGAGTCGCGGTTGGCCCGGTTGTACGGGTTGGTCCACGAGTTCGGGAACCCGGCCGGCCGCACGGAGTACAGCGCGTCGTCGAGGTTCTCCGCGCCGTTGCCCGCCGCCTCGACGACGATGATCCCGCGCGAGTTCGCGTAGCGGATCGCGTCGAAGTCGTCCGGCCACCACTCGATGGCGACGTAGCCGAGCTGGTCGCTGCGCGCCTGGAAGTTGTGCCGCGGCCCGGCGCGATGGATCTCGAGCAGGATGATGTCGCCGGCCCCGAGCTTGTCGGCGGCGCTGTGGATCGTCGACGCCGTCGGGCCCGAGAAGGCAGCCGCCCGGATGAAGGCGTCGGGGCAGATCCCCGTGATGCCGAAGGCGTTCCGGTCGCCGCTGATCTCGCCGATGACCGCGGTGCCGTGGTTGGTGTCCGAGCTCGCCGTGCCGACGACGACGCCGCCCTGCCCGACGGTGAGGTCCTCGTGGTCGAACCGCCAGCCCCACTCGCAGTCGATGATGCTCACCCCGGCACCGCCGCCACCCGGCCAGGTCCAGGCGTACCGCGCGTCGACGCCGCCTGGTGCCGCCTCGAGGTAGAGCTGCTTGCCGATGAAGTCCGGCGTGGTGGGCGGCGCGTCCTCGCCGGCCGGTGCCATGTCGTTGAGGACCGGCGGTTCGCTCGCCGGCTTCACGTATGCGGCCTGTACGCCCTCGCTGCCCGCGAGCTCCTCCGCGAGGTCCGCGAGATCGCCGACCGGCGCGTCCACGTGGTAGTAGACCGACAGGTCGGGGACCGGGCCGATCGCCGCGGGGGCGAGGTTGCGGGCCTCGAGCCGAATGCGTTCCTCGGGACCGAACAGCGGGCGCAGCGTCACGGCGGCGCGGGCGGCCACGCGGTTGAGGGCCCGGGTGTCGGCGCCCCCTCCCGACTCGACGCCGCGCGTGCCGATACGCAGCGCCGCGGCGGGATCGGCGACGACGATGAGCTCTGGCGCGCCGTAGGGCGACGCCGTCACGGTGGACGTGCGTCGACGGGTCGGCGCGGTCTTGGCGGCGGTCTTCGAACTGGCGGACGTGCGCTTCCTGGGTGGCATCCGATCCTCCGTGATGTGTTGGGCGTGAGTGTTGATCGGGGTCCCCGCGAAGTATCGGAGCGGAGCGGAGAACTTCGTGGGGTGAGTCCTCGGGGTCCCCGCGAAGTATCGGAGCGGAGCGGAGAACTTCGTGGGGTGACTTACGGCGGTCCCTGGTCTGGCGTGACGTACGCCGCGGTCACTCCGGGGATCCGGAGCAGCTGAGCGTCGAGGTCGTCCGGTTGGTCACCGTCGTCCGTCTCGATGAAGAACCAGACCGTCCGCTCGGGGTCGTCGTCGCCGGTCCCGTCACCGTCGGGTTCGGTGTCGAGCGCGTCGAGAGAGCGAGCGGTCTGCGGCCGCAGCTCGACCTGCGCCCGCGCCGTGATGTCGCGCAGGCGCGTGGCGTCCCTGGTTTGTTCACCACGGGCGAGGGCGCGCGCCAACGCCGGGGTCAGTCCGACGATCAGCTGGGCCATGCTCGCCTCCGAGTCGAACACGCGAAGGGTCGCCATCGGGACGCATCCGTGGTTGACCCGATCCCAGGCTAGCGACGGCGCCACGGGGGCGTGACCGGAATGACCGAAGTCCCCCGACCCGCGGCACCTATCATCGAGCGGTGGACGTCGCCCGGTTCGGTGATCGCGTCGCCACCAACCCACAGGTCGTCCTGACTGGGTCTGACGCGCTCGAAGCCCTTGATAAGCAAGGCTTTTGGGCCGTTGTCATGACCTTCGAGGGCGCGTTGACCGCCGTCCGGTTCGCCGACGTCCGCCGTGGCGAGCCGGTCGCACCGTCGGCGTCCTGGACCGGGCTCGACGATGCGTGGCGCTCGTCGCTCGACGCCGACGCATACCGGGCCTCGGTGACCGAGATTCGCGAGCGGATCGCGGCCGGCACCGTCTACCAGGCCAACCTCTGCCGGGTGCTCGAGCACGACCTCCACGAGTCCGCGGACCTCGACGGCCTGGACGCACTGCTGCGGAAGGGCAACCCCGCGCCGTATGCCGGTCGCATCCGCGTCGCGGCCGCCGGGCTCGACGTCGTGTCGGCCTCGCCCGAACGGTTCCTCAGCCGGTCGGGGGAGCGGCTCGTCTCGTCACCGATCAAGGGGACGGCGACAACGGCCGACCGGCTCCTCCCCAAGGACGTCGCCGAGAACGTCATGATCGTGGACCTGGTCCGCAACGACCTCTCCCGGGTGTGCCACGAGGGCACCGTCGACGTCGAGGCTCTCTGCGCGGTCGAGTCGCATCCCGGCCTGGTGCACCTCGTCTCGACGGTGGCCGGTCGCCTGCGACCCGGCGTCGGCTGGGCCGGGATCCTCGACGCGACGTTCCCGCCCGGTTCGGTGTCCGGCGCACCGAAGTCGAGCGCCCTGACGACGATCCGGGACCTCGAGTCGGTGCCTCGCGGCCCCTACTGTGGCGCCGTCGGCTGGGTCGACGCCGACCGCGACGAGGCGGAGCTCGCGGTCGGGATCCGGACCTTCTGGGCGGAGCGGGACGTGCACGGGATGCGGGTGCTCCGGTTCGGCACCGGTGCCGGCATCACCTGGGGCTCCGACCCTGACGCGGAGTGGGCGGAGACGCAGCTCAAGGCGTCGCGGCTCGTCGGACTCACGGCGTCGACGCGAGACGGGCACACGACCGGGCCTGCGCCCACGCGGTCTGCTGGCTCGCCGCCGCCGCGGCTGCCGGTGGGCGCGGCACCCCGTCGTCCCCGATGAGCAGGGGCGTCCATGCTGCGCCGGTGACGACCGACGGGCCGGCACCCTTCTGGGCGCGCGCCCTGACCGGGTCCACGCTGACCGTGAGAACGCCGCTGACGGCGTCGACCGGCCCGCGGGTGTTGAGCCAGACGAAGTTCCCCAGGCCGTAGGCCACGTAGGCACGGCCGAGCCAGCCCGCGCCCTGCACCCGGTGGGCGTGGCCGCCGACGACCACGTCGGTGCCGGCCGCCGCGAGGGCGGCAGCAGTCGTCGTCTGGGCGCCGTCGGGGCAGCTCGTGTAGTCGCTGCCCCAGTGCAGGTAGACGACCACGACGTCGTACGCGGCGCGCGCGGACCGGACGGCCGCGAGCAACCGCGCGTTGTCGAGGTTCCCGGCGATGCCGGGCTTCGTGGCGGTGGCCGGGTACGTGTGGACGGTGTAGTCGTTGATCTGCGTCGAGGCGATGACCGCGACACTGGTGCCGCGGACCTGGAAGACCGCGGGGGCGAAGGCCTTCGCGGCGTCGGGACCGATCCCGATCACCGGGATGGGGCTCGACGCCTGCGCCGCCAGCGTGTCCGTGAGCCCGTCCGGCCCGTAGTCGACCGCGTGGTTGTTGGCCATGCTCACGGCGTCGACGCCGGCGTGCTGCAGCGTGACGAGCGCCTCTGGCGTGGTTCGGAAGTGGTAGATCTTCGGCTGCTCCACGCCTCGGTCGGTGATCGCGGTCTCGAGGTTGACGACGGCCACATCGGCGGCACCGAGGACGGGCTGGAGCGCGCCGAGACCGTCGGGCGTGAGCAGGTTCGTGAGCCGCCCTTCGAAGTGGACGTCGCCGCCGAAGGCCAGCGTCACCGGCGAGTCCGGGGTGAGCGCCGCGGTGCTGGTCGGCGCCGGCGCCGTGCTCGGTGCGGGTGTCGGCGCGTCCGAGGTCGTGGGGGAGGAGCCGGCCGTCGCCGAGGAGGACGACGCCGGCGTGGCGGCCGGGGTCGGGTTCGGTTCGGGGTCGGCGCAAGCCGCCAACGCGAGCCCGAGCAGCGCGACCAGCGTGCCGGTCGCGCTGCCCCGACGCATACCTCTGCCCCTGTCGATGACCGGCATTGTGCTCCCGGCCCGATGTACCGGCTGAGATGCGGCTCGGCGTGCCACGGAACGAGGGCTTTCGGCCGCGCGTTGGGGCGGTTACCGAAACGGCGGCGAGGGTCTGGGAAGGTGGGTCCGTGACGGTACGGGTCTGGGTGAACGGGCACCTGCGCGGCGACGAGGCGAGCCTCTCGGCGCTGGACCACGGCGTGACCGTGGGCGATGGAGCGTTCGAGACCCTGAAGATCGTCGACGGCCGGCCGTTCGCCACGACGCGACACGCCCGGCGACTGGACCGCTCCCTGACCGGCCTCGGGCTTCCGGCCGCCGACCACGACGTCATCGCCTCGGGTGTCAGCGCGGTGCTCGGCGCCGGCCCGCCGATCCCGTTCGGACGGCTGCGCTACACCGTGACGGCCGGGGTGGGACCCCTCGGATCCGACCGCGGCGCCACCGACTCGTCCGGGCTGACCTACCTCGTGACCGCGGCCGAGCAGGCGCGGCCGCCGGAGTCCGGCAAGGTGGTCGTCGTGCCGTGGACGCGCAACGAGCGAGCGGCGACGGCCGGCCTGAAGACCACGTCCTACGCCGACAACGTCGTCGCACTGGCCTACGCGAAGGCGCGTGGGGCATCGGAGGCGATCTTCGGCAACACCCGCGGCGAGCTGTGCGAGGGAACGGGATCCAACGTCTTCGTCGTCATCGACGGGGTGATCGTCACGCCGCCCGCCGACTCGGGCGCGCTCGAGGGCATCACCCGCGGCCTGGCCCTCGAGTGGTGCCGGGAGGACGGGCTGGCCGTGGACGAGCGCGCCCTGCCCCTCGAGGTCCTGGAGACGGCCGAGGAGGTCTTCATCACCAGCTCGACGCGCGACGTGCTCGCCGTCCACGCGGTCGACGACCGGGAGCTGGCGCCGGGACCCGTGACCAGCCGGGCCGCCAAGGTCTTCGCGGCCCGCGCGTCCGAGGACCTCGACCCGTGACCGAGCAGGGGCGCTACCCCAAGGGCGAAGCCCCCGAGGACCTCGACGACAACATCACCCTGGACGCGAACGACGACCGGTGGGAGTGGCGTCGGCGGATCCGGTCCAACCCGGCGTCCCACCGGGCATACCGGACCGTCGTGGCCGTGTTGGGGCTGGTGGTCGTGGTCGTCGGTCTCATCGCCGTGCCGGCGCCCGGACCCGGCTGGCTCATCGTCTTCATCGGCGTCTCGATCTGGGCGTCCGAGTTCGAGTGGGCGCAGCGGCTCCTCTACTGGGGCAAGGCCCGGTTGCGGAGCTGGGAGCGGTGGCTCCGGTCGAAGCCCTGGTGGGTGAGCGCGCTGGTCGCCCTCGGCACGGCCGCCATCGTCGCCGGTGTGTTCTGGGCGTACCTCGCGTGGGCGGGGTCGCCGGCCTGGCTGCCAGACCGCTTCGAGGAGCTGCTCGATCTCCTGCCGGGTGTCGCCTGAGCTCTCACGTCGGCCGAAGACCTGGGGCTCAGTGGACGACCTTCATCACCCGGTCGGCCGTCGTGTGGCCGAGGTAGTAGCCGTCGTCCATGGCGTCCCGGAAGTGCAGGCCGCCCCAGATGCGGGCGTGGAACGCGTCGTGCTCGAGCGCGGTGAGCGTGGCGTAGGAACGCTCAAGGCCACCCGACTTCAGGACGAGCGCGGTGTCATCTCCGAGCGTCTTGCGCAGGACCTGCGCGAACGCCGACGTCGCCTGAGCATGGCCGCTGGGGTAGTCGGCGTACGCCGGGTTCGACACGAGCGGTGTCCACGGGTCGGGGTCGGGGTGCGGCAGCGTCCCTGGGTTGTCGTCGTCGCCCGCAGCGGCGATGGCCTGGAAGGGTCGCCAGTAACCGACCTCGAACTTCAAGCGCCAGGCCTCGATGAACGACATCGCCATCGCGGCGTCGACCCGGGCGAAGAACCTCGTCGTCGGGAGGAGTCCCATCGGCTCATCCTCGAGCAGGGTGCACACGGCGTCGCGGTAGACGGGGACCGGGTTGGCCGAGAAGAACCGCGCGATCGCCGTCTGCTCCGTGGTCCGGTTCGTCAACGGCGGTGTCAGCGCGTTCGACCCGAGCATCCGGACCTCTTCGTGGTCCTGAGCGAACGCTGCGCTCGTGATGGGATCGGGACCGTCGAGCACGACCGGGGCGATGTCGACCACCGGGTCCACGAAGCCCAGCCATGGCAACGCCATCCCACTGGGCGGCGGCTGCCAGATGCCCAGGGCCGGAGTCTTCGCGTAGACGATCGAGGCGTCGTTGCGGCCGTCGCCGACGCGCGAGGCGATCATGGCGGCCGCTGCGGCGGCCCCGACCTGGGTTCCGGACGCCTCCTTCTTCCCGTTCGGCACCTTCGCGAGACTGGCGGCGAGGTCGCGGTCGAGTGCCGTCCCGGATGTCGGGAAGTAGTGGCGCAGCACGTCGTGCGCGGCCGTCGCGACCGCTGCTGCCGCCGCGTGGGTGCCGTTGCGCTGAGCGTCGACCGCGGCGTCGTGGACGGCCATCGAGGTGAACGCGAGGTACAGCCCTCCGGCCGGGGGAGCGAGGCCCTGCTCCGCGTAGATCGTGCGGATCGCGGTTCGCTGCCAGGAGACAGCGATCGACGACGCCAGCGGGCCGTCGGCCGCCACGGCGGTGGAGGCGGGGCCTGCCACGCTGACGACGAAGAGCGGTGCGAGGACGGCGGAGGCCGTGGCCGCGACCAGTTGACGACGTGTTGGCATGGCGAGCACCCTTCGGGACGGCGTTCGTCCCAGTGTCGAAAGAGACCGACGGGCCAGCCATTCGCTTTCCGGCGTATCTTCCGGTGCGGGGAGCGCGCCCAGAGTCACCGTCAATGACTATTTACCGCCCGATTCGTTGGGCTGGACACTCGGTGAGGGGATGCCTCGGGGCGCAAGAGGTGAGGTGAAGCGAAGCCATGCCGGTCCTGGTCCTGTCCGAAGCGGAGCAGGTCGCGATGCGAGGGGTCATCGCCGGTGAGCCGGTGCCCGAGGTCGCCCTTGACGACGACGGCCCGCTGCGCCAGCTCGCCCGGCTCATCGCGTCGGATGCGATGGGCATCGCCCTTCTCGACGCCAGCGGGTCTGCCGTGGGCGAGACGGCGCTGCACGGCCGTCGCACGGACGATGAGGCGCCACCCTGGCACGATGGGCCGGTCGTGGTCGGGATCCGACAGCGTGACCGCATCCTCTCGCCGAACGGCTCACCGCGGGATGGCGGGGTGGCGGTCCTGTCACTCGGGGTGCGCCGGGGCCCTGGACAGGTCGTCAAACTGTGGCTGATCCGTCGCGAGACCGACTTCACCCAGCGTGAACGGGCAGTGTTCGGGATCGTGGCTCCCGCGTTGGAGCGCATCCTGCGCGAGCGGCCGTCGTCGGCGCTCCCGCCGTCGCTGACCGTCCAGGAGCGACGCGTGCTGCACCATCTGGCCACCGGCCTCTCCAACGCCGAGATCGCGGGTCGGCTCGTCGTCTCGCCGGCCACTGTGCGCAAGCACCTCGAGAATGCCTACCGCAAGCTCGGCGTGTCGAACCGGCTGGCTGCGGTGAATGCGCTGGAGGGGCGCCAGAGCAGGGCGGATATCTCGGACGACGCCGATACGGTCGCCTGACCGGTCTTCGTCAGGTAGGGCCACCTCGAGATGGTCGGGTTGTGTGAACGGCGGGCGCTGCGGATATCCTCGGGTCCGCCGTTCCGGGACGTGTAGCTCAGTTGGTTAGAGCGTTCGCTTCACACGCGAGAGGCCAGGGGTTCGAGTCCCTTCACGTCCACCGAACACCGCACAGAGCTCTCCACCGACCTGAGTCGGTGGAGAGCTCTGTGCGGTACGGGATGGCTCAGCGGAGCGAGCGGTGCTTCTTCACGAAGCCCAGGTTGCCCCACCACTTGCCGATGCCCCAGGTGTCTCCGGCCAGCGTGACGGCCGAGATGATCAGCAGGAGCGCCTCGTGCCAGTGCGAGTCGACGAGGGGGTTGGTCGATCCGCTGACGACCTTGCCGTCCACCAGGGCGGTGGCGGCCGGCCACTCGGCCAGGAACATGAACACCATCAGCAAGGTTCCGGCGGCGGCGGCGATGCGGAGGCCGGCTCCGGCGATCATGGCCACCCCGATGCCGAGCAGGCCGGCCATGAACAGCCAGTCACCGAACGGGTTGGCGAAGACCTGGAAGGCGTCGTGGAACGGGCCGTCGATGCCCTTGATGAACCCCTGCGCCGGGGTGCCGCCGTTGATCCAGGCTCGTGACGACGGGGTGGCGAAGCCGAAGCCGAAAAGCTTGTCGACGAACGCCCAGAGGAACGTGAAGCCGATCACGACGCGGGCGACGGCGAGAACCTTGCGGGCCAGCGGGCGGGTGACGATCGACTCCTGGGTCTCGGCCTCGGTCCGATGCCCGGATGCATACGTGGTGGTGGACATAGCCAGCTCCTCAACAGTCAGCGAGGTCGTTCTTGACCTCGCCACCATCCTGTTCGCGTCCACACCGGTGCAGCAGGGGCGAAGGTCCCGACTTCTGTGGCCCGTCTGTGGTGGCGAACCACCGCCACTCCTCAGGACGAGGTACGCGGCGGCTCCACTGGACGAGGCCGACGGCTGACACACCGGGCGGGTCACTGACCCGGCATCCCTCGCCGATTCGGAGGACGGCGCGACAGAGCGAGACCCCGGGCGGTTCGAGAACTGTCCAGGGCCTCGTCCGCGTGGTGACGTTCACGCAGCACCGAAGCTGGTCGAGCACCGCATCCGTCGTCACTGGTGCGTCCCTTGGTGGGCTGCCCCGTAGGGACCCTGGGTGTTCCTGCTGCTTCGGTGTCGCCACCGTTGCCGGCGCGACACCACTGTTGTCTCACGGGACAGTCGGCCCGAGCCAGGGACCTTGGTCCCGACTCTCCGGAATGACGGGAAATGGACAAGACGTCACCCTCAAGGTCCAGTGACACGGCCGACTCACGACGCGGAACCTGTTGTCCCGGGACGTCTGTGACCCTGGTTTACCCGGACCAGGGACCATCGGCGTACCGGGGGAGCGTGGCGTCCACATTCCCGGAGGACGGACCGTCCCGGCAGCTCAGCGGTTCGGGGCGCTCACATGGAGGCGTCGGCCGGTGACCGACAGGGGGTCGATCCTGACGAACCACGGCTTCGGACCGGACTGCACGGGCTCCAGCCGGGCGAACGAGTCCTGGAGCACCGCCTTGACTCCCTCGACCCGAGACGCACGACCCTTCAGCACCACACTCCAATGGGTGCCCTGCACCTCGTCCTCACCGTCCACCTCGAGGGCGACGGGATGACCGCTGGCGGCGGCCAGCTTCGTACCGGCGCCCGTGCGGAAGACGATGCCGCCGTGGTCGACGACGTAGGACACCGGGAAGATGTCCGGCTCGCCCTGGTGCACCACCGCCAGCCGCGCGATCCGCTGTTGCGTCAGCAGCTCCCAGCACCGCTCCAGCGGGATGTCCTCGGTGTTGGCAGGGAGCTGTGACGTCATGTCAGGACCTTATTCTGGGCGTTGCCGGACGTGGGGGCGGGTCGCTCGGCGTGAGGCGGTGCCGCGTGGACCACGGCGACGGGACAGTGCGAGTGGCGGAGCACGTCGCGCGAGATCGGCCCGATGACCGACGCAGATCCGGAACTCCCGCTGCCGAGGACCAGCAGGCGGGCGTTCTCGCTCATGGCGACCAGACGGTCGGCCACCGACCCGTCGACGACGTAGCGACGCACATCGACGTCCGGGTACGCCGTTCTCAGCGGCCGCAGCATGGCTCTGAGCATGGCGTGGCCCTCCAGCAGCTCACCGTTGCGAGAGTCGGCTCCCAGCGTCGCCGCGTCCCGGGAGGTGGGCGTCAGGACATGGACGGCCGTGAGGCCGGCGCCGTAGCGCGCCGCTTCGGCAACGGCCAGCTGGAGCTCGCCGGTGCTCTCCGGACCGGCGACACCGACGACCACGCGGGTGTCGGCGATCGAGCGGCTCGGGGACTCCCTCACGACTACCACGGGGCAGGCGGCCGTGACGGCCAAGGTTCGGCCGACGGAGGTCGTGAAGATCCGGTGCAACGGACCGAGCCGCCGCGAGCCCACCACGAGGGCGAGCGCGTCGTCCGACTCGCTCAACAGCGCAGTCGTCGGTGAGCCCGGCACGTCCATCCTCTCGATGACCAGGTCGGGGAAGAGACGCCGGGCCTGTGTGACAGCGGCGTCCAGCAGGACAACGGCCTCCGCGCGCGGCTCGCCGACGGGACGATCGCGGTATGCGGCGACCAGCCGCAGTGTCGCGTGATGACCTTGGGCGGCTTCTGCGGCCCAGGCCACCGCGAGGGCTGCAGTCGGCGACCCGTCAACGCCGACGACAACGGCGCGGTGGGGGGTGGTGGACATCGAGGCTCCTACCGCTGCTGCCGGCGGATGCGCTCGATCTCGCGGGCGACCTGCGCCTCACCGGGCTCCGGCCAGTAGACGCTCCAGGCGTGGAAGGCCAGGCCGATGCCCCATCCACAGATGGGGAACAACGGCCAGAAGAACCCTGCACCGGTGGCGACCCAGATGGCGACCAGCAGGACGTTGACGGACAGGTATGCCAGCGCGTGAGCCATGAGCCCACGCCGGTCCTTGAGGCGCTTGAGCGCCTGGGCCCTGAGCGCTTGGCGGTCATCGGACGGGCCGGGGGTCTGCGTGACGGTGTCCCGTGATGGTGTTGTCTCGCTCATGGCACCAGGTTTTCGCGCGTGCGAGCGCGCCGCCAGGGACCTTCGGCCCGACTCTCGGCCTCAGTCCGCGCAAAGCACGGCCGCGCCGCTGAACCGGCCGTGGGCGAGGTCCGAGAGGGCGCGAGGTGCGTCGGCCATCGGGTAGGTGACGATGTCCGGACGGATCGCGAAGCGTTCGGCGAGAGCGAGGAACTCCTCCCCGTCCTCCCGCGTGTTGGCTGTCACGCTGCACAGCGTCCGCTCCTGGAACAGGGTGACGTCGTAGCCCAGTGTCGGGATGTCGGACAGCCAGATCCCGGCCACGGCCAGGGTGCCGCCTCGGTCCAGGGCAGACAGCGCCGTCGGCACGAGCTCGCCGGCGGGCGCGAAGAGAATGGCCCCGTCCAGGGGCTCCGGCGGCGTCCCGTGGGCATCGCCGACGGAGTCGGCACCGAGCCGTCGAGCCAGCTCCTGGTTCCGCCGGCCGCGAGTCAACACGTGGACCCGCATCCCGAGGTGCAGGGCGACCTGCGCGGTGAGATGGGCGCTGCCGCCGAACCCGTAGATGCCGAGCCGGCCGCCTGGTGCGACGCCGCTGCGGCGCAGCGCGCGATAGCCGATGATCCCGGCACACAGCAGGGGTGCCGCGTGCTCGTCGTCGAGCGAGTCCGGCAGGCGGTAGACGTACGCCTCGTCGGCGACACACGTGTCCGCATACCCGCCGTCGAGATCCCACCCGGTGAACTGCGGCGCGCTGCAGAGGTTCTCGTCACCACGACGGCAGTAGAGGCAGCTGCCATCGGTGCGAGCCAACCACGGCACGCCGATGCGTTCTCCGACCCGGAAACGGTGTGAACCCGGTCCGACGGCATCGACCACTCCGACCACCTCGTGACCGGGAACCGTGCGCGCCCCGTGCGGCGGGAGGTCGCCCTCGGCCAGGTGCAGGTCCGTCCGGCACACGCCACAGCAGGTGACGCGGACCAGCACCTGCCCGCGGCCGGGCACAGGGGTCGGCCGGTGGATCCGGACCAGCGGGCCGGTGTCGATCGGACCAGGCGTGTCGACCACCCACGCCCGCATGGGGACCTCTTCCAGGCTGCTCACCGCTCCGGCCGCGATCTGGGCGCGGCGCTGTAGGTCGCGTGACAGGACCATCGGCATCACCTCGTGCTCTCTGCACCATCCTGCGTCACGCTCGCCGGCCGCGACCTCGAGACGGCCCGGCCACGAGGTCTGACCTTTTCGAACCCTCAGCTCACGGTCGGACGGATCACGGCGACCGGGCAGTGCGCGTGCCGGAGGACGTCGGCGCTGACCGAGCCCATGAGGGCTCCTCGCACGCTGCCGAGACCGCGACTGCCCACGACGACCAGCGCCGCGTCCGCGGAACGGTCGACGAGTGCCTTTGCGGGCAGGTCGGTCACCACATGGATCCTGGTCTCCACGTCGGGGTACTTCTCGGCCCAGGGCGCGGCTGCGGCGGCGGCCAGCTCATGGCGGTGGTGGTTGGCCGCTGCCCGCACCTCTTCGGCGATCGCCGGCGCGAGCTGGTACGTCGCCAGCTCCTCGGTGTCCCAGGCGATGACGATGTCGAGCGGTAGATGACGGTGCGAGGCGGCCGCGAAGGCGAAGGCCAGGGCATCGTCGGACAGGTGAGAGCCGTCGAAGCCGACGACGACGCGCTCAGCCGTCCGTGCCTCCGCGTCGCTCGACTCCTCGCGCACCACGACGACGGGGGAGTGGGCGTGGTTGACGACGTGAAGCGAGGTCGAGCCGAGCAGGATGCTCCCGACCACGCCACGGCCCCGCGCGCCCACGACAAGGGTGTCGGCCTCGGCCGAGGCGGCCTCGAGCGCAGCGGAGGCCGGCCCGGACGTGATCGCGGAGGTGACCGAGAGCTCAGGGGCGATCTTCCGGATGTGCTGCAGCGCCGACTCGAGGATCCAGCGCTGGTCGCCCAGGTCGGTCGGCACGACCATCATCGGGGACCAGACGGTGACGCCGGTCTCCAGGGCGTGGACCAGGTGAAGCGGCAGTTTCCGGCTGGTGGCTTCGGCGATGGCCCAGTCCACTGCACGAGAGCCGTGGTTCGAGCCGTCGAGACCGACGAGGATGGGTCGTGGAGCGAGCGTGGACATGATGTGGTCCTTCCTTGGGCCGGGGGTTGTCAGGCGTCGGGCATCACGAGATGACACTGATGCCGTCTCGGATGTGGGTGACGCGAGGTGCCGCCCCGGCGGCGTCCGAGGCCTGCCGGTATCCCGGGCGAGGTGGCGAGCTGCGTCATACCACCGAGCCTGCCGCCGAACCTGACGCGGTACCTGGGCCGAAGGTCCCGTGATCGCGCGTCCCTGAACGGGCCGCCCTGAGCGATGAGAGAACGCAGCCCTAGGGGGCGACGGCGACTCGACGGCTCGGGATGACCGCAACGGGGCAGTGCGCGTCGTGAAGCACACCGTGGCCGACCGATCCGAGCAGGGCACCACCGATGCGGCCTCGACGACGCCCGCCGAGCACCACGAGGTCTGATGTCCTGGAGGAGGCGACCAGCGCGTCGACCGGATGGGCGCGGATGGTCACCCTCTCGACGTGGACGTCGGGGTACTTCTCACCCCATCCCGCGACGGTCTCGGAGGTGAGGGCCAGCTCCTCCTGGGCCAACCGGGCGTTCGAGTCCTCGGCCGACAGCTCGGAGATGACCCCGGCGACGTACTCGACCTGGAAGGCGTGCAGCACCGTCAGGCTGACGTCGTGGGCCGACGCGTACGCAAACGCGTAGGCGATGGCATCGCTGGACCGTGGGGTCGCGTCGACCCCGACCACCACCCTGCCCGAGTGTGCGTCGGCTCCCTCGCGGACGACGACAGCGGGGCAGGCGGCGTGCGCGGCGACCTCCAGCGATGTGGCCCCCAGCAGGAACGCCGGAACAGCGCGACGACCGCGCGATCCCACCACCACGGTGTCGGCGTGGTGAGACGCGTCGACGAGCGCCGTCGTGGCCGGTCCGATGTAGCTCGTGCGGGTCACCTCGATGCTCGCGTCAGCCGCGGCGACCTCGTCCTGTGCCGCATCGAGGATGACGCGGCAGTGGTCCTCGACGGTGCGCGCGGCCAGACCTAAGGTGTCGATGTCGAAGCTGGGGTTCCAGGCGCTGACGAGCCGAAGCGGTATTCCTCGGGTCGAGGCCTCCCTGATCGCCCAGCGCAGAGCCGGGCCGGCCGTGTGGGAGCCGTCGACGCCGACGACGACGGGTAGGTGTCCGCGGGTTGCGGTCATGTCGATCTCCAGGGGTGGGGTCCGCTCCTGCGGACGGTGTCGATGGTCGGTGGCCTAGGAAGAGCCGGCGGAGTCGTCGCGGTGAGATGCGTCGGAGGACGGCGACCGGGCAGTGCGCCTGGTGCAGGACACTGCGGCTGACGGATCCGAGCAACAGCCCGCGGAACCCGCCCCGTCCGCGGCTGCCCACGACGACGAGCTCGGCTCCCGCCGAGGCGTCCACGAGCACGTCGGCCGGTCGGCCCTGCGTCACTCGGATCAGCACGTCGACGTTCGGGAACGTCGCAGCCCACTGCGCGATCGCCTCGGAGGTGATCCGCTCCTGCTCGGCCGCGAGCTCCCGCCACGGTTCCGAGAGCGCAGTCAGCGCGACCCCGCTCGTGTACACGTTGGCGCTCCACGCGTGCAGGACGGTCAGGCCCAGGCCGCGTCCGGACGCCTGCTCGAACGCATACCCGGTGGCTTCGTTTGACAGGTTGGAGCCGTCGACGCCGACCACGACGCGACGTGGTCCACCATGGATGCTGAGCGGCTCCCTCACGACGACCACAGGGCATGAGGCGTAGGCCGCCACCTGCATCGACGTCGACCCCAGGAAGGCCTCGGTGAGCGCCCCGACGCCGCGGGCGCCGACGACGACGGTGTCGGCGTGCCGGGAGGCCGCGATGAGCGCCGACGCCGCCTGGGCGTGGACGGTGTTCGTCGAGATGTCGAGCTCGGGGCTGGCCGCCCGTGCGCGCTCTGCCGCCGCCTCGACGATGGACCGGCTGTCGTCCGCCATCCCGTCGGCCACGCGGGCAACCGACTCCGCCGGGTAGTCGGAGTGCCAGGCGCACAGGACCCGCAGGGTGAGGTGTCGTCGCGTGGCCTCCTCGACGGCCCAGTCCAGGGCCTGAAGACTCGAGTCCGAGCCGTCGACGCCGACGACGACGGTCGACGTGTGGGCGATCATGTCGTCTCCTGTTCGGTCATGCCGGGAGCTTCGCGGGCGCGCTGCCCACTGTGCTCCGGCCGGCCATCCCCGCACAGGGACCTTTGGCCCCTGTCGCGGCGGATCAGTCGCCGGCCGGCCGGCTCACCGCGACCCTTCGGTGGGGAGCGGCACGGTTCGTACCGGACAGCCGGCCACACTGCGACACCGGTTCGCCAGCGACGGCCCTCCCGGAACGTCGGTCTGCTCGTCGACCCCGACCACGACGAGGGCAGCGTCCCGCGACCTGGTGCGGACGGCGGCCGTCGGATCGCTGCGCACGACCTCGAAGACGCTGTGTGTACGAGGGTGGCCGTGCAGGGCGAGGAGCGCGGCGCGAAACATCCGGTCCTCGGCGAGCGCGCTGCCCTCGTCGTGGTGGTAGGAAGCGACGACCTGGAGGAAACGTACGGGTGCTTCCCGCCCCACGGCCTCCTGGACGGCGACGGACGCGACGGCTCGAGCCGAGCCGTCATCGACGAGCACCGCGACCACCTCTGCCGGCTGCCGCGACGGATAGCCGAACCGATGGGTGTCACGAAGGGTCGTCGTCACGCGAACACCATCCGTCGCCGGACCCTCGTCCGTCAGGGTCCAAGGTCCCCTCTCGCCGACCGGCATGGTCGGCCGGCGGCCCACGCCTACGATCGTCCTCGTGGGAACAGCGGACGAGACGCCCTCCATCTCGTCGTCGTGGCCTGGTGCCCAGTCGCTCGACCTGGACGACCTGGTCGACGAGCTGAAAGCACGGGCCAGCGCCGCGCGCCAGTCCCAGGACCGGATGCGCCAGCTCCTCGACGCCGTCGTCGCGATGAGTGCCGACCTGGACCTGGCCGAGGTCCTCGGACGGATCGTCGAGTCGGCCACCGCGCTCGTCGACGCACGCTACGGCGCTCTGGGCGTCATCAGCAGCGACGGCGAGCGGCTGGTCGAGTTCGTCACCCGGGGCGTCTCGACGGAAGAACGCGCCAGGATCGGTCACCCGCCGCGGGGCCACGGCATTCTCGGGCTGCTCATCCGTGACCCCCAGCCGCGACGGCTCCAGGACATCGCCGAGCATCCCGACTCCTACGGATTCCCACCGAACCACCCGGAGATGCACACGTTCCTGGGGACGCCGGTCCGGATCCGGGACGAGGTCTTCGGCAACCTCTACATGGCCGAGAAGCAGGGAACCGACGGCGGCTTCTCCGATGAGGACGAGGCCATCCTCGTGGCGCTCGCCGCCGCAGCCGGCGTGACGATCGAGAACGCACGGCTGTTCGACTCCACTCAGCGTCAGCGGCGATGGTCGGACGCCGTCGCCGAGATCACCCAGCTCCTCCTGGAACGCGAGGACGAGGACGCCGCCCTCGGCCTCGTGGCGCGCCACGCCCTCGTGCTCGGCCGGGCTTCCGCGAGTCTCGTGGCGCTCGTAGGAAACGACAGCGAGCTCGAGGTTCGCGCCGAGGCCCGAGCAGAGGACCAGGGCAGACCGGTCGCCTCGGTCGCAAGGCTCGTAGCCGCGATGTGGACCGAGGTCCGGTCGGCGAAGCAGCCGATCCTGCTGGCGCCGGCCACTGCGGTCGAGACGACCCCATGGCGTCAGGAGATCATCGCGGCGATCGGCCCGGCCGGAGTCGGGCCCACGGCGGTCCTGCCCCTACCCCCGGGCCACGGGGACGGCGGCGTTCTCGTCGTCTCCTGGGACGAGGAGGCCGAAGGGCTGCCCCGCGAGTCGATGCCGTCGCTGACCGACTTCGCCCAACAGGCCGGGCTGGCTCTGCTCGCCGGGCGGGCGCAGAAGGACCGGGCCCTCATGGCGTTGCTGGACGATCGGGACCGCATCGCCCGCGACATGCACGACCACGTCATCCAACGCCTCTTCGCCACCGGTCTGTCCCTGCAGTCCGCAGGCCGGTTGGCGACGCATCCCGCGGTCCAGCCACGGATCGAGGACGCCGTCGACGACATCGACGCGGCCATCAAGGAGATCCGGCAGGCGATCTACCAGCTGCACCGGCCCGTGCGTCCGGCCGAGACGTCCGCGCGTCTCGAGGCACTGGCCAGATCCTCCTCCGAGGCGTTGGGCTTCGTCCCGACGCTCGACATCGAGGGGCCGGTCGACGAGCTGGCGCCGGTCGTCGCGTCCGATGTGCTCGCCGTGGTGCGGGAAGGACTGGCCAACGCCGCGAAGCACGCCGGCGCCGAGCGGCTCGATGTGCGAGTCACGGTGGACGACGAGTCGGTATGCGTCGTGGTCTCCGACGACGGCAGTGGTGTCGACCCACGACGAGCCCGGGGAGGGCTGGTCAACCTGGCGGAGCGAGCGACGGCGCGCGGTGGGACGTTCGAGATCCTTCCGGAGAGCCCACGCGGCACCGTGTTGCGGTGGCGCGCTCCGAGATGACGACAGGGCTCGGGACCTTGGTCCCTCCGTGTGGCCGGGGTCCGTACCCCATGCTGGGGAGGTCGAATGGTGGCTTCGTCCATGCTGAAGGAGCGGGGATGTTGGTCGGCGAGATCATGACGAGCCCGGTGGTCACGGTTCGGGCGGACGCGACCCCCCAGGTCGTCATGTCGCTGCTGGCGCGGCGACGGCTGACGATGCTCCCCGTGGTAGACGCCGAGAACCGGTTGGTCGGCGTCGTGAGCGAGGTCGACCTGCTGGCACTGCCCGAACCGCTGGACCCACGCGCTCACCTTCGCCCGGCCCCTCCCGTCGTCGCGGGGTCGGCGCCGAGAACCGTCTCCGAGCTCATGTCGAGCACTCCGCAGACGACGTCGGAGCACGCCGACGTCGCGGATGTCGCCGCCCTGTTCCGGCGCACGGCGTGGAAATGCCTTCCGGTCATGCGGGGCGACGAGCTCGTCGGCGTGGTCAGCCGCAGCGACATCATCCGTGCCATGTCCCGAGACGACGACGACATCCAGGACGACGTGAACCGGCTCCTGGCGGACCTCGACCCGGGTTGGGAGGCCACCGTGAGCCAAGGGGTCGTGACCATCACCGGGCACGGCCCGGATCGCGAGGGAGACGCCGCGGCGTCCTTGGCCGCCACGGTGATCGGCGTGCGAACGATCAGGCTGACAGAGCCTCGACGCCACGACGTGTCAGCCGCAGGGACGGCACGGTCCACGGCGTCCGAATGGTCGGTGGACACCTGGGTCTGTCCTCCCTCGAGCGGGACAGGGGTGGACCAGCTGTGACCATTCGCGTCTTCCTCCTGGACGACCACGAGATCGTCCGCCGCGGCCTGCGGGAGCTGCTCGAGGCGACCGACGACATCGAGGTCATCGGCGAGTCGGGGTTGGCCAAGGAGGCGGCCCGACGCATACCGTCGTTGCGGCCGGACGTCGCCATCTTCGATGCCCGTCTCCCCGACGGGTCGGGCATCGACGCGTGCCGGGAGGTGCGGTCGGTCGACCCGACCATCAAGGGGCTCGTCCTGACCTCCTACGACGACGAGCACGCCCTGACCACCGCGGTACTCGCCGGCGCATCCGGCTTCCTCCTCAAGGACGTCCGCGGCAACGGTCTGGTCGACGCCATCCGTCGGATCGCGGCCGGCGAGAACCTGTTGGACACCGCGCAGGCGCACCGGCTCGTCGAGACGTGGCGCGTCCACGGGGACGCCGACCCGCAGCTCCGTGTGCTGACACCACAGGAGCGACGCATCCTCGAGCACATCGCCGCCGGCCTGACGAACCGTCAGATCGGTGAGGAGATGTTCCTCGCGGAGAAGACGGTGAAGAACTACGTCACGTCGGTGCTGGCCAAGCTCGGCATGGAGCGGCGGACGCAGGCGGCGGTCTTCGCGGCCACCCACGAGGGCGGGACCAAGAGGGACCAGCCGCACTGAGCGGGACCTTCGGCCCTGTCCGACGGGAGGTCCGGCCGAGAGTCTCGAGGTATGACCACTCACGAGCCCGCTGACATCGAGGTGCTGTCCACCAAGGAGTGCTGGGAGCTGCTGCGTGACAGCGTGGTGGGCCGCCTGGCCGTGACCGTGGACGGCAGGCCGGACATCTTCCCGGTGAACCCCGTGGTGGACCACGGGTCCATCGTGTTCCGCACCTCGGCCGGCACCAAGCTCGCGGCCACGAAAGGCCACGAGGTCGCCTTCGAGGTGGACGGGTACGACGTCGGCTCCGCGAAGGCGTGGAGCGTCGTCGTCAAGGGCCGGGCCAACGAGATCTGGGAGGTCGACGAGATCCTTCGGGCGCTGCGCCTTCCCTTGGCCCCGTGGCAGCCCGGCCGCAAGCCCCGGTTCGTGCGTCTTGAGCCCGCGAGCGTCACGGGGCGCCGGTTCGTCGTCGAGGGTGGCTTCACCACCCGTCCGCCGGACCGGGACGCCTCGAACCAGCGTCACGACCATCCCTCAAACGCCTGAACGGCGTTCTTCCACAAGGAGTTTCGATGAAAGCAGCCGTCTACACCGGTCCCGGTCGCCCTTCATGGGACGACGTGCCGAAACCCACCGTCCTCGAGCCCACCGACGCGGTGGTGCGTGTCGACGCGGTGACGATCTGCGGCACCGACCTGCACATCCTCAAGGGCGACGTCCCGACCGTCGACCGCGGACGGGTCCTCGGGCACGAGGCCGTCGGGACGATCGAAGAGATCGGTTCCTCCGTGACGCGTCGCCGCGTCGGCGACCGGGTCCTCGTCTCCTGCATCTCGTCCTGCGGCGCCTGCCGATTCTGTCGGGCCGGCCAGTACGGACAGTGTCTCGGGGGCGGGGGATGGATCCTCGGTCACCGGATCGACGGCACGCAGGCCGAGTACGTCCGGGTTCCCTTCGCCGACACGTCCACCTACGCGATTCCCGACGGCGTCACCGACGAGCAGATGCTCATGCTGGCGGACATCGGACCGACGGGCTATGAGGTCGGCGTCCTGAACGGCCGGGTCGAGCCTGCCGACGTCGTCGTCGTCGTCGGAGCCGGGCCCGTCGGGCTCTCGGCGATCATGGGTGCGCGGTTGTTCAGCCCCGTGCACATCGTCGCCGTCGACCGGGCCGAGTCGCGCCTGCTGGCCGCCAAGGCCGCCGGCGCTGACGTGACGACGTCCGCGTCCGGATGCCGACGCGATAGCCCTGGTCCAGAACCTGACCGACGGACTCGGGGCCGACGTGGCTATCGAGGCGGTCGGCGTTCCCGAGACCTTCGAGCTCTGCACCGCCATGGTCCGGCCCGGTGGGCGCGTGGCCAACGTCGGCGTCCACGGTGCCCCGGCGACGCTGCACCTGGAGGACCTGTGGATCCGCAACGTCACGATCACGACGGGCCTCGTGGACACCTACTCGATGCCGACGCTCATCCGGCTCGTCCAGGGCGGCCAGCTCGACATGGCTCCGCTCATCACCCATCGGTTCCCCTTGGACGACCTGCTGCAGGCGTACGAGGTGTTCGCCGACGCAGGGCACTCCGGTGCCCTCAAGGTCGTCCTCACCCGTTAGGAGAAGGTCATGAAGAACGCTCTCGTCGTGTATGAGTCGATGTTCGGCGCGACTCGCCAGGTCGCGGAGGCCGTCGCTGACGGCCTCTCGCGGTCGGCTCGCTGCACCGTCGTCGAGGTGGGCGACGCTCCGACCGTGGTCGACAAGGACGTCGACCTGCTCGTGATCGGCGCGCCCACTCACGCCTTCGGGCTGTCCACACCGGACACTCGCCACGAGGCGCAGAAGGAGACGAACACGCCGGTCATCTCGCGCGACCTCGGGGTCCGGGAGTGGCTGGCCGCACTGGTTCTCCTGTCGCCCAAGACGAGAACGGCCGCCTTCGACACCCACGTGAAACAGCGGTGGGTACCAGGGTCGGCGGCGCACAAGATCGCCCACTCGCTCGCCCACAAGGGACACACGGAGGCACAGGGGCCGGTCTCGTTCCGGGTCGACGGCACCACCGGCCCACTCCTCGACGGCGAGCTCGCCCGGGCGCAGCAGTGGGGCGCTGAGCTCGGTCGCTCACTCGTTGACGCGGCGCCGGCGTCCCTCGACCACCGCTGACGGCCCACGCGTCCCCCGAAGCCGTCGGCAGCGTCGAGTGCGGGACCTTGTGCCCTGGGCACCGGGCCGCGCCTCCCGGAACGTGGAGGGAGAACGACGGTACCCAGATCGAGGAGGACCCCATGCTTCATCACGACGTCAGCCCACACATCCGGGAGAGGCGAACCGTCTGGACTGAGCGTCGCGATGTCGTCGTCGCCGACGACGGTGGCTGGGGAAGCCATCGTGCACTGGAACAGGCCGGCCGGGAGGCCGATCTGCGTGGGGTCGGGCTGGTCGTCGTGACCGTCAGGACGATGCCGTTCGTGGAGCCCACCGGCTATGCGGCGTGGACGCGCGCGGAGAACGACGCGGCGGACTACGCCAGCAACGTCAATCTCGCGGCACAGCGTCGCGTCCGGGACGCCCGACCGGGACTTCACGTCGAGGGTGCGGTGGTCTCCTCCGTCGACGACCTCGTACCGGTCGCGGCGAACGCCGGCCTTCTCGTGCTCGGTCGCCACGGCGCAGGCGGGCCAGGCGTCTTCCGGATGGGCACGACGAGCGGCGACCTGGTCAAGGCCTTCCCCTGCCCGGTCCTGGTGTGCCGGGACGAGCGCTCCTTCCCGCCGAGAGCATCGGCGCCGTCGTCCCGCCACCCCGAGGTGGTCGCCGCGGTCCATGTGACGCCGGAGATTCCGACCGTCCTCCGGTACGCAGTCCGGGAGGCGACGACACGGGGGATGCCCCTGTGTGTGTTCAGCGCTGGTCGGCCTCAGTCGAACTCGGTCGTCGGGGATGAGCTGGCCGCCGAGAAGTCCGTGCCCTGGCGTCTGGTCTGGACCAGCGGAGACGCGGAGGGCCTGCTCTGCTACGCGGACCCCGACGACCTGCTGGTTCTGGGTAACCGGGGCCATGAACGGTTGGCCGGTCACGTGACCGGGTCGTGGACCCGAGCCGTGCTCGATCGCATGCCGTGCGACGTCATGCTGGTTCCCCTGTGACCAGACCGTCGACCTCGCCATGGCGGACCGAGCCGAGTTCGCGGGGATCGCGTTGACCTCGTCACTGCTGGACGCCGTCGTCGTCGGGTTCGACGGCTCGACCGGAAGCGAACAGGCCCTCGCCTGGGCGGCACGCGAGGCTCGGCGACGGGGCCGACGACTGCACGTCATCCACGTGTGGCTCCCCCCGCCACTTGTCCCGGCCGGTCTGTCGTTCCCACACATGCCCGACAGCGAGGCCATCCTCGACGACGCGGTCGCGCGAGCCGGCTCGATCTGGCCGGACGGGACGGTCACGGCGCAAGCCCTCCCAGGACCGGTGGACGCCGCGTTCATCGATGCCTCGCTGGAGGCTGACACGGTCGTGGTCGGCGCGCCGTGTCATCGACGCCAGGCGTACCGCGACTTCGGCTCCAGTGCGTGGCAGGTGGCGATTCACGCCCTGTGCCCGGTCGTCGTCGTGCCGGAGACCACCGATCCGTGCGACCACCGGGCGGTGGTGGTCGGCGTCGACGGTTCGGCCGGTTCGGACAGGGCCGTGGCGTATGCGTTCAGCAGCGCGAGTGAATCCGACATGGAGGTGGTGGCGGTCTACGGCTGGCGCCCCGGCGACGTCAGCGCATTCTCCACCACCGTGTGGTCGGCCACGGCCCGCGCCGAACAGCAGCGCGTGCACGCCGACCGGCTCTCGGGCTGGCTCGCCCCCGCGACGGCTCGTTACCCGGGGGTGCGCGTCCGCCCGGTGGCCGTGCGTCGGGACCCGGTCGCGGCGATCCTCCATGAGGGCCTCAACGCCCGGCTCATCGTCGTGGGGAGCCGAGGACGCGACGGCGTGCGGGGGCTGCTGCTCGGGTCGGTCGGTATGGGTCTGCTGCGAGAGGCGACCTGCCCGGTCGCCGTCATCAGGACGTGACCGGTCGGCGCTGTCGCCGAGGAGTGAGGACCGTCACGCCGGATGCAGGGACCTTTGTCCCTGCTGCTCTGCGCTCCCCACCCGCAGTCTTGAACTGTCAACGAAGACAACCGACATCCTGGGGACAGGCCCCGGGAAATTGCACAAGAGCAGGAGCAGGACCATGCGACGCAGGACTCTCGACGCCCTCCTATCCATCGGTGGCGCGATCGTCGCCGCCATCCTTCTGGTCGCCGCCGGACTGCTGTTGTGGGCGGGCAACTTCGCCAACAACACGGTCTCCCAGCAGCTGGCCGACCAGCGCATCACGATGCCCTCGGGTGCGGCCATCGCCGACCCGCAGATCAAGCCGTACCTCGAGCAGTACGCCGGCCAGCCGATGACCACCGGCGCCCAGGCACAGGCCTACGCGGACCACTACATCCTGGTCCACATGAACACCGCCTCGAAGGGCAAGACCTACGGTGAGGTCTCCGCCGCCTACACGGCCCTGACGAAGGACGCCAAGGCCGACCCCGCAGCGGTGAAGGCCGCCGGCGACCTGCGCCAGACGATGTTCATGGGCGACACCCTGCGCGGCATGCTCCTGAACGCCTACGCCTTCGGAACCCTCGGCACCATCGCCATCTACGCCGCCATCGCCTCGTTCATCGGTGCCGCCGCGATGGCAGCCCTCTCGCTCCTCGGCTGGCGCCACCTGCGTCGGGTTCCCGCGGAGGAGGAGGTCCGTCTGGGCGGCCGTCAGGCCGTACCTGCTCCGGCCTGACCGGCCACCACGGACCAACCAGGAAGGCCCCGACCACCCGGTCGGGGCCTTCTCCTGTCCTTGGGCGGCTAGCGTGCAGACGTGGACCACCCCGCCTGGCAGGTCCGGCCACTCGGCGTCGACGATCTCGTGGACCTCGCCTCGCTGTTCGATGCCTCCCGGAACACCCGCGGCTGCTGGTGCACGTCGTTCTGCTCCACCCGGACCCAGTTCGCCGTCGGCTGGCTGACCGGGCGGAACCGGTCCCGGTTCGAGGCCATGGCGTCGGCCGGCGGGCCGCCCATGGGGGTGTTGGCGTCGCTGGACGGCGTCCCGGTGGGCTGGGCCGCGTGCGGGCCGAGGACGCGGTACCTGGTGGCTGCCGACGGGCGCAGCGGTCTGTTGAAGGAGCTCGACCACGGCGAGGACGAGTCGGTCTGGCTGGTGCCGTGCCTCTTCGTCCGGGCTGAGGACCGTGGGAGGGGCGGCACCCTTGCCCTGGTCCGAGGCGCGGTCGAGCAGGCCCGGCGTCACGGGGCGACCGCGGTCGAGGGCTGGCCCGTGTCGACCGCCGAACCTGGACACGGCGACGACTTCGTCGGCCGAGAGAAGGTGTTCGAGCTCGCGGGCTTCCGCTGCGTCAGCCGGCCCGACCCGTCGCGGGTGATCATGCGGCTCGACCTGGGTGGCGGGGGGTCGTGACGCGTCCGTTGATCGCCACCAAGCTGTACGTGCCGAGGCGGAAGCCCGGCATGGTGGCCCGCCCCCGGCTTCTGGAGCGGCTCCGAGCCGGAGCGGGGTCGAGGCTGACGCTGCTGTCCGCGCCCGCCGGGTTCGGCAAGACGACGCTGCTCGCCGAGTGGCTCGGGTCGGACGCCGACCCGGACCGAGCGGTGGCCTGGCTCTCTCTCGACCGGGCGGACCGCGACGCGGCGTCGTTCTGGACGGGCGTGGCAACCGCCTTCGACGTCGCCGTGCTCGACCACCGGTCGCAAGCCCTGGAGCTGACCGGGTCCACCCCGCTGCCCGTCGACAACCTGCTGACCGTGCTGGTCAACGAGCTCGCGGGGACGAGCGTCGAGACGTGGCTGGTCCTGGACGACTACCACCTCGTCGACAACCGCGACATCGACCGCGCCGTCGCCTTCCTCCTGGACCACCTCCCCCCGCACGTCCACGTCGTCATCAGTACGCGAGCCGACCCGGACCTGCCCCTGTCGCGGTGGCGGGTACGCGGAGAGCTGGTCGAGGTTCGCGCCGCGGACCTTCGCTTCACTCCCGACGAGGCCCAGGCATACCTCAACGACGTGGCGGGTCTCGCGCTCACCGTGGAGCAGGTCACTGCCCTCGAGCAGCGCACCGAGGGGTGGATCGCCGCTCTCCAGCTCGCGGCGCTGTCGCTGCGCGGGCGCGCGGACGTCGGGGAGTTCATCGCCCGGTTCGACGGGGACGACCGCTACGTCGTCGACTACCTGGTGGACGAGGTGCTCAACGACCAGCCCGAGGCCGTACGCCGGTTCCTGGCCCGGTCGGCGGTGCTCGACCGCCTCACCGGTTCCCTGTGCGACGCGGTGACCGGCGACGACGGCGGAAGGGAGATGCTCACCGCGCTGGAGCGGGCCAACCTGTTCGTCGTGCCGCTGGACGACCGGCGCGAGTGGTACCGCTTCCAGCATCTCTTCGCCGACGTGCTGCGGGCGCGCCTGCTTGCCGAGCAGCCGGACCTCGTACCGATCCTCCACGATCGCGCCAGCCGGTGGTACGAACAGCACGACCTGACCGACGAGGCGGTGCGGCACGCCATGGCCGCCGGGGACATCGGCCGGGTGGTCACCCTCATGGAGCTGGCCGTGGCGTCGTGCGACGCAACCGCCAGGAGTCGGCGTTCATGGGCTGGCTGAAGGCCCTGCCCGACGAGGCCGTCCGGCGAAGCCCGGTACTGAGCGTCTTCTCCGCGTATGCCCACATGGCCTCCGGACAGCTCGACGGGGTCGAACCTCGGCTCGCCGACGCCGAACGCGAGCTGGCCCGCATACCAACGGGATCGGAGCGACCATGGGCCGACACCGACGAGCTGCGAACCCTTCCGGCGACCATCGCCGTCTACCGGGCGTCGCTCGCCCAGGCCCGGGGCGACATACCGGCCACCAAGGAGCAGGCTCGTCGCGCGCTGGAGCAGGCCGGGCCCACTGACCATCTCGCACGCGGCAGCGCCGCCGGGTTCCTCGGCCTGGCCGCCTGGGCGGACGGCGACGTCACGACCGCACTGGAGACGTTCACCCAGGCCGTGGGCAGCCTGCACGCCGCCGGGGCTCTCGTCGACGAGCTAGCAGCACGGTGGTCCTCGCTGACCTGTGGCTCGCGGCCGGACGGCCGGACACCGCCGGGCAGCTCTACCAACGCGCGCTCCGTCAGGCCGAGGCCCACGGCGACGCGTTCGCCCGAGCGACCGCCGACCTGCACGTCGGGATGAGCGAGACCGAGGCCGAACGTGGGGATCTCGACGGCGCTCGCCGACATCTCGCCACGGCGGTGAGCCTCGGCGACCCGAGTGCCATGGCCGAGAGCGGGTACCGCTGGTTCGTGGCCATGGCCCGGGTCGCCGAGGCCGAGGGCGACCCGACCGAGGCGCTCGCCCTCCTGGACCGAGCGGTAGAGCTGTACCGACCGAGCTTCTTCCCGGACGTTCGACCGATCGCGGCGATGAGGGCCAGGGTCCGGATCCGGCAGGGCGACCTCCGAGCCGCCCGCGCCTGGGCCGCGAAGCGTGGCGTGGCCGCGACGGACGACCCTCGCTACCTCAGGGAGTTCGACCACCTCACCCTCGTTCGCCTGCTCATCGCGCAGCACCGCGAACGCCCGGGTCAGGGTTCACTCGACGACGTGCCCGACCTGCTGGATCGCCTGGAGGGCGCGGCCGATCCCGCGGGTCGGTCCGGGAGTGTGCTCGAGATCCGCATGCTCCGGGCGCTGACCCACGACGCCCAGGGGCTGCGGCCGAGAGCGGTGGAGGAGCTGGCCCGCGCGCTGGCCGAGGCGCCGGAGCCCGAGGGCTACCGGCGCCTGTTCCTCGACGAGGGGCGCTGGATGACCGCCTTGCTGCGCGACGTCACGCATCCGGCTGCCGCAGCAGGTCAGGCGCGCCGACTGCTCGGCACTCCCACCGCCGATAGCGGTCCGCGGGAGGCGGCGCGGGCCGCCGTGACGCTGTCCGACCGGGAGCTGCAGGTGCTTCGGCTGCTGGACAGCGAGCTGAGCGGGCCGGAGATCGCCCGGCGGCTCTTCGTCTCGCCGAACACGCTCCGCACGCACACCAAGCACATCTTCGCCAAGCTCGACGTCACCAGTCGCCGCGCGGCCGTCCGGAAGGCCCAGGAGCGCGGCCTGATGTGACAGGGCACCTCGGCCGAGATCACCCACCCGGTCACCTCGTCGGGTGATGCCCGGTCACCCCGTCCGTTCCTACCGTCGAGTCATCCGCCGGCGCCCCGCCACGGAGCACCGAACAGGAGCCGGACATGACCATCACCCCCACTTTCCTGACCCGAGCGGCAGGCCTGTCGGCCGTCGCCGCGGGACTGCTGTTCATCGGCGTCCAGGTCGGCCACCCCTACCTCGACGCGACGACCGTGACCACCGCCGACTACACGGTGCGCGAGGCCGTCAAGACGCTGATGGCCGTCCTGTCGCTCATCGGCATCACCGGGATGTACCTGCGCCAGACCAGGCAGACCGGAGCCCTCGGCCTCATCGGGTACGCGCTGTTCGCGGCCGGGTACCTCGCGGTCCTCAGCATGCAGGCGATCGGCCTCGCTGTCCTGCCGACCCTCGCCACCACGGAACCGGGTTACGTCAACGACGTGCTGACCGTCGCCACCGGGGGCACGCCGACCGGCGACGTCGGGGGGATCCAGACCCTCAACCAGGTCGGCGGCATCGTCTTCCTGCTCGGCGGCTTCCTCTTCGGGATCGCCCTGTTCCGGGCCGGCGTTCTGGCCCGCTGGGCGGCCGCCGTGCTCTCTCTCGGTGCCGTCGCCACGGTGCTGCGGGCCGTCCTCCCCGGGGTCAACTTCCGGCTCTTCGCCATTCCGATCGGTGTCGCGATGATCGGTCTCGGATGGTCCCTGTGGCGCGAGCAGCGCAGTGCGGCCGCTGGACGCGCGGACGACCAGGTCACCTCACCGCGCGACCGGGCCGGGGCCCGGTGACGACGCAGCAGTCGGCCCAGGCGACTGGGCCGACTCGCTCGGCCAGGCGGGCGGGATGGGTCCCTGTCGCGCTGATCGCCCTGATCGCCATCCCCGTCGTCGCCGGGACGCTCCGCCTGGTCGAGCTGGCCGGCGGCCCGCAGGGCATCCCGGCCGACCCACGGTTCACCGCCTCACCCGTGCCGCTGGTCGTGCACATCGTCGGTGCCGTTCTGTACGCGGTGATCGGCGCCTTCCAGTTCTCCGCGACCCTGCGACGACGCCGGCCCCGCTGGCACCGGAGGGCGGGACGCAGCCTCGTGGTCCTCGGACTGGCGGTGGCGCTGTCATCGCTCTGGATGACCCTCTTCTACGCCCGTCATCCCGGGACCGGGGACCTGGCCTACCTGTTCCGGCTGGCGTTCGGCTCGGGGATGGCGGTCAGCATCGTCCTCGGGTTCGCGGCGATCCGTCGCGGCGACGTCCCGCGTCACCGAGCCTGGATGACCCGCGCGTACGCCGTGGCCCTCGGAGCGGGTACCCAGGCGTTCACCCAGGGTGTCGGCGCCGCGGTGTTCGGCCCGGGCGAGGTGGTCCGGGACCTGATGCTCGGCGCCGGCTGGGTCATCAACCTCGCGGTCGCGGAGTACATCATCCGGCGGTCCTACCGACGCTCCCGGTCGACCGCGAGGGCGGCGACGTGATGGCCCCGCCGACCGTCCGGGCCGCCTCGACCTACTGCCTCCGGGTCGAGGGTCACCTCGACGACCACTGGTCCAGCTGGTTCGGCCCGTTCACGATCGCCCGTGAGACCGACGGCACCACCACCATCACCGGCCCGGTCGTGGATCAGGCGGCGCTGCATGGACTGCTGGTCAAGGTCCGCGACCTGGGGGTCACCCTGATCTCCGTGGCGCGGGTGGAGCCCACCTGATGAGCCGATGCCCACGGGGCCCGGAGCGGCAGCGGTCCGGTCAGGTCGCGCCCACGAGTCGGGCGACCCCGTCGGCCAGGCGCTGGCTCGGCCACCAGGTCATCATGAAGAGGCGGCCGTTGGCTCGGCGTCCTTCGACCCACCAGCCATGGTGACGGCCGGGGCGGACGGCTACTGTGCGCTGGTTCATTGCTACTCCCGTAGGTCGTTCGTGCTGTGTTGATGTGACCTCGACGGTCGCACCCAGCAGGCATCGCAACCATCCGGTGAACCGGTGCATCGACAGGGCGGTTTTCTGGCCGCCGGCGGCGTTCGGTCAGTGCAGAGTGGGTCGGTAGACGAGCTCCTGGGTCCGACCGTCGAGCGTCCGTTGCTCGAGCAGCTCCAGGTCGAAGTCGGCTGCGCCCTCGAAGACCGGGTTGAGCCCGGTCTGTCCGGTGATGACGGGGAAGAGCGTGACCTGGACGCGGTCGACGAGGCCAGCGGCCATCAGCGCCCGGTTCATCGACAGGCTGCCGTGGGAGCGCAACGGCACGTCGGACTCCTCCTTGAGCCGCGCGACGACGTCGACGGCGTCACCGTGGGCGACGGTCGCATCCGCCAGTCGCCGGTGGCGGCGGCGAAGCCGTCGAGGCTGGAGAACACGTCGAACGCGTAGGTGGCGGTCACGTCGCACTCCTCGGGATTCTTCGTCGGTACAGGTACAGACCGCGACCGCCCGCCCGACTCATCGCCGTCGGCGTACCGTTCGGGCACCGAGCTCAGCTGCCGAGGCCGCGCGGCCTGCGGGGTGTACGCGGTCTGCGGGGAGGTTTGGCCACAGCCCGATGCGGCCAACTATCCCGTGGCCTCGGGACTGGCCGGAGCGAAACTGGTGCTCCCACAGCGGATTTGCTCCACTGAGAGGCTCAGGGGCGCGGTGAGTGCCGGTCCCAGCTGAGCCGGACCGCCCACCCGGCGGGCGGACGCTCAGAGGCCGGTCAGGTCGAGGGCGTGACCACCGGCGGCCTTGGTGGCGAGGTACCGCGCGTTCGCCGAGCTCAGGTGGACCGCCGTCGGGACCTCCTCGACGACGGTCACCCCGTGGCGGTTCAGCTGCACCGACTTGTCGGGATTGTTGCTCAGCAGCCGGACCGCGGGTAGCCCGAGCGCGAGCAGCATCTGGGCCGCTGCGGCGTAGTCGCGCTCGTCGGCGGCGTACCCGAGGGCGACGTTGGCCGCATACGTGTCGAGGCCCTCGCTCTGCAGCTGGTACGCGTCGAGCTTGGCGTAGAGGCCGATGCCGCGGCCCTCCTGGCGCAGGTACAGCAGGTACCCGCCGGCGCGGTCGAGCCGGCCGACCGCCTCGCGCAGCTGGGGGCCACAGTCGCAGCGCTCGGAGCCGAGGACGTCCCCGGTGAGGCACTCGCTGTGCAGCCGGACGAGGGTCGGCCGTCCGGTGTCATGGCGCATCGGGCTCCGCGCACTCGACCCGAACCCGAGCGCGAGGTGCTCGCGTCCGTCGACCAGCCCGTCGAACGTGAACGCCCGCGCCGTCGTCGCATACCCGTCGGCCAGGCGCAGCGGGATCGTCACCTGGGTTCGGATGGTGGCGCGGGGAAGGGTCGTCGGCACGGTCACATCTCCTCGGCGAGCTCGCGGCATCGGTCGGTCAGGGCATAGCGCAACAGGGCGGCGTCCCCCACCCGGCGGACCTCGGCCAGCCGGGCTCGGTTCGACGCCGTGAAGGGGAACGGCCCGTCGTCGACGAAGCGCGGCGCCCGCGCGTCGCCCACGAACACCGGGGCGACGACGAGCTGGAGCTCGTCGGCCAGGCCCTGGGCCAGCAGCTGGGTCAGTACCCGACGGCCGCCCTCGACCATGAGCCTCCGGACTCCGCGGCCGTGCAGGTCGTCGAGCACCCAGGCCAGGTCGACGGTGGGTCCCGCGTCCACCACGGTTGCCGTCCCGGCCAGTCGCCGCTCGAGAAGTGGCACCGCCGGCGCCGCGGCGAAGACCACCGTCCCCGAACCGGGTTCGGTGAAGATCCGCGCGCCCGCGTCGAGGTCTCCGGAGCGGGTCACCGTCACCCGGAGCGGGTTCGGCGAGAGGCCGCGGGCGACTCGTGCGGCGCGACAGCCCTCGGACCGGACCAGCAACCGTGGGTCGTCCCGCCGGACCGTCTCGGCGCCGACGAGGATGGCGTCGCACCGGGAGCGCTCCGTGTCCACGCGCTCGAGGTCGGCCGCCGGGGAGAGCACCAGCCGCTGCGGGCTCGCGTCGTCGAGGTACCCGTCGAGGGACACGCAGCAGCTGAGCAGGGTGTAGGGCCGGTCAGACATCGGCGGTCGCTCGCTCGGCCGGGCGGGGTGTGGCCGGCGCCGGGTGCCGACCGCGGAATCCCTGCACCACCAGTACTACCGCTCCGGGCAGAGCGGCGAAGAGGACCAGGGCTCCGTACGCGGCGGCGGCGGTCACGCCGGCGGTCGCTCCCAGCCCGGTGGCCGCGAAGGCCCAGGCCGCCACGCCCTCGCGGGGACCCCAGCCCGCGACGTTGGCCGGGATCGCTGAGCCCGCCAGCACGACCAGGGCGAGGGGGACCAGAGTGCCGAGGCCGACCTCGACCCCCGTCGCCCGGGCGGCCACGACGACGACGGCAGCGTGCCCCGCGACGACGACCGCGGAGGCCAGCAGGACCCGCGGCAGAGCGCGACGCGAGAGCAGCCCTACCCGTAGGTCCGTGGCCGCGACGCGCAGCGCCCGGGTGAGGCGTCCGCGCCCGAACCTCGAGGCAGCGGCGCCGGCCAGCCCGAGGACGACCACCAGCGCCAGGAGCGCGGCCGCGCCCCACTCCGCCACCACCCGGAACGCCGAAGGCACGACCAGGAGGACGACCGCGGTCAGCGCGAGCTGGACCGCCTGGCCGCCGAACCGCTCCCAGCCGACCGACCGCACCGATGCCGCGAGCTCACCGCTGCCGCGGCCGTGGCGAACCGCCCGCTCGACGTCACCGACCACCCCGCCCGGCACCGTCACGTTGACCAGCTGCGAGCGGTAGTAGGCCGTGACCGCCGAGCGCAGCGGGACGCGCACCCCGATGCCGCCCGCGACCACCGTCCATCGCCAGGCGGCGGCGACGGTCGTGACGAGCCCGACCACCAGAGCGAACGCGACCGAAGAAGCGTCGAGCCGGCGGACCCCGTCGAGGAACGCGGCGGCACCGAACCGCCAGACCAGCAGCGCCAGGACAACGGCCCCCGCCAGAGGTCCGAGCCAGCGCCGCAACCGGACGCGCGTCATCGCTGCGCTCCCACCAGGGCCGTCGAACCGAGCGCGTCGTGGACGGCGACGACCGTGGCGTCCCACGACGGCAGGTCGCCCCGCCGCTCGAGCGCCGCCGCCCGCAGCCGTCGTCGCGCATCCGCGTCGGAGAGCCAGAGGCGCAGCGCCGCGGCGAGGGCGCCGACGTCGCCCGGAGCGACGAGCAGCCCCGGAGCCTCGGCACCCCTGACACGTTCGGCCATCCCCAGAGCCTCGCTCGTACCACCGACATCCGACGCGACGACAGGAATGCCACGGGCCAGCGCCTCGCTCAGCACCATCCCGTAGGTCTCGGCGCGCGACGGGTGGACGACGAGGTCGGCCGACGCATACGCCGCGTCGAGCCGCGGTCCGACCATCGGGCCGTGCACCCGGACTCGGCCGCTGGATCGGCTAGCCCACTCCACGACCTGCTCGGCCGTGCCGAGGTCGACGTCCAGGGAGCCGACGCAGTCGAGCTGCCAGTCGAGGTCGACCAACCGCTCGAGGGCCTCCATCAGGGTGTCGTGCCCCTTGCCGACGGAGACCGGTCCGACGACCAGCAGCCGACGACCGTCCTCGGAAGCCTGAGCCAACGCCGCGGGGTCGGTGCCGGGCACGGCCACCCTCACCCGCGCCGGGTCGAGCCGGTATGCGTCGAGCAACCAGCCCTTGGTCCACGAGCTGGTGGCGATCACGACATCCACCGCCGCCAACGCCTGCTCCTCGCGCTCATGGTCGAGCGGCATGTGCATCAACAGGACGATCCGTAGCCGATCCGTATGCGCGGCAAGGGCTTCCGGAGCCGCCGACCCGACCAGCCCGTCGACGAGCACCGTGTCGCCGTTCGGTACCGACTCGAGAAGGTCACCCAGTGCGGACAGTGCCGCGTCGTCGGGATGCGGCCACTCCCCGACGACCTCGTGCTCGCGAACCGACCACTCCCGCGCAGCCAGCCCGGCGCATACCCGCAGGTCGTAGACGTTGCCGCCGCTCGGCCGAGCCGGGTCGCGGACCCCGGCGGGCATGACGACGTGGACCCGGTCGCTCACGGCGCACGCTCGTAGGAGGCCCAGGCGAGGGGGTTCTCGCGGAGGGTGACGGCGACCGCGGTGATGCCGGCGGCGTGCGGACCGAGCGTCCCCTCGGCAAGGCGATCGGCGAGCTCGTCGGCGACGTGTCGCGCGAGCACCTCGGTGGTCGTGTTGACGCCGGCGAAGGCCGGGACGTCGTCGAGGTTCCGATAGCTGAGAGCGCCGACGACGTCGCGGAGAGCGGCCGCCGCGAGGCCGATGTCGACGACGATCCCGTCGGGGTCCAGGTCGTCGCGACGGAAGGTCGCCTCGACGACGTACGTCGCCCCGTGCAGCGCCTGGGCCGGCCCGAACGCCTCACCACGCAGGCTGTGGGCCACCATCATGTGGTCCGCGACCGTCACCGAGTACACGCTCACACCTCCTCGTACGTCACGGTGTGGCAGATCGTCCGGGTGTCGCCGTCGGCGAGCCGGGCCATCACCTCGGGCAGCTCCGCGAGCGGGGACGACCCGGTGAGGACCGCGTCGTACGCCGGGTCCGCGAGCAGGTCGAGAGCGAGGCGCAGCCGGTCGGCATACGACCGGCGGCCGGCCCGGGCGGGCGAGACGGTCCCGACCTGGCTGGCCCGGATGCCGAGCCGGTCCGAGTGGAACCGGGCGCCGAGGGAGAGCCGGATCTCCCGGTCGCCGTACCAGCTGAGGTCGAGCACCGACGTCTCCGCGGCCAGGAGCCGCAGGCTGGTCTCGAGCCCGGCCGAGGTCGCGGTGGTGTGGACGACGAGGTCCTGGTCGCCGGCCGCGTCGGCGGGGGACGCGAACGCGACGCCCAACGCCGCCGCGACGGTGGCCCGACTCGGGTCGACGTCGACGAGCGTCACCCGAGCGCCGGGTATGCCCGCCGCCACCGTGGCCACGCAGCACCCCACCATCCCCGCTCCGACGACACTGACCCGGTCGCCGACCAGGGGCGGGGCGTCCCAGAGGGCGTTGACAGCGGTCTCGACGGTGCCCGCCAGGACCGCCCGCTCGGGCGGCACGCCGTCCGGCACCGGAACCACGGCCGAGGCGGGCACCACGTAGCGCGACTGGTGCGGGTAGAGGCAGAACACGGTCCGCCCTTCGAGGTCGCCCGGACCCTGCTCGACGACGCCGACGTTGAGGTACCCGTACTTCACCGGTCCCGGGAAGTCGCCCTCCTGGAACGGCGCCCGCATCCGGGCGTACTGGTCCGGGGGGACCTGACCGCGGAACACGAGAGCCTCGGTCCCGCGGCTGATGCCCGACCGGAGGGCGCGCACGAGGACCTCGTCGTCGCCCGGAACGGGAAGTGTCGCTCTCCGCAGCTCCCCGACGCCGGGAGCCCGGATCCAGAACGCGACCGCCTCAGGCGTCACGCGTGACCTCGACCTCCCCGGGCTGTGGTGGAACGCTGGTGGTGGCTGTACCCCCGTTGGTGAACCGGCAACCCCTGTGTGGCGTCCTTGTGTGTGGAGGCTCGGGGACCGTCCGGCACCCGACACGTCCTGTGTACTCCTGTAGACGGAGGTCTCGTGCGCACGGTTCAGCGGGCACCGGTCATCGGCCTGGTCCTGGTCGTCGCGCTGCTCGCTGCCATCGAGGCCACTGTCGGACTCAACGTCGTCGGCTGGGCCGTCGGTCTGGTCGTGGCGACGGTCGCCGCGATCCTGCTGGCCGTGGCTCTGCACCGCGGTGTGACGACGCGGTTCGGGCCGGCCAACGTGGTGACCCTCGTCCGTGCGAGCCTCGGCCAGGTGGTCGCCGCCCTGGTCGCCGCGTCGTTCGCGGGGCTCGACCACCGCACCCTGCTGGTGTGGCTGACCGCGCTCGCGCTCGCCCTCGACGCGGTCGACGGCCGCGTGGCCCGGCGCACCCGATCGGTCACGCCGCTGGGCGCCCGGTTCGACATGGAGGCCGACGCGTTCCTCATCCTCGCCCTCAGCGTCGCGGCCGGTCCGGTGGTCGGCTGGTGGGTGCTCGCGATCGGGTTCGCCCGGTATGCGCTGTTCCTCGCGGAGCGGGTCTGGCGGTGGTTGCGAGCCCCCGTCCCCCCGCGCTACTGGCGCAAAGTCGTGGCCGCCATCCAGGGCGTGTCCCTGGCGGTGGTCGTCTCCGGGCTGCTCCCGACGGCCGAGTCGATGGCCCTCCTGTTCGCGGCCCTCGTGCTGCTCGCGGAGTCGTTCGGGCAGGACATCGTGTGGCTGACCCGCGAACGCCGTCAGGTCCGCCGGGCCAAGCCGGCAACGACGACAGTGACCACGCAGCTCGCCCGGTCGGCCGGTGGCTGACACCGACACCCTCGCGCGTGAGGGCAGCCCGCCGGCGGCGCCGAGCGCAGCCTCGCCGCGGCACCGGCTCATGGGGGTCGTGGTCACCGTCCTCGCGTTCGCGCTGCTCGTCGCGGCGCTGAACGTGCCGGACCGGCCGGAGCAGCTGTCCCCTGGGGCGTGGGCCCGCATACCCCTCGAGATCCTTGTCCTCGTCGTGCTTGGCCTGGTCCTCCCGCCGAGGGCCCGGACCGTCGTCGCGGCCGTGGTGGGCGTGGCCATCGCGGTCGTCGCCCTGCTGAAGGTTCTCGACATCGGCATGCTGGTCGGCTTCTACCGCACGTTCGACCCGCTGTCCGACCCGTCGTACGTCGGCTCGGGCTACGGCGTCCTGCGCGACAGCGTGGGCGGTGTCCGCGCCGTCCTCGTCGCCGTCGCGCTGGGGGTGGCCGCCCTGGCGGCTCTCGTCCTGCTCCCGCTCGCCGCGGTCCGGGTGACGCGGGTAGCGGCCCGACACCGGCGAGCCGCCACGACGGGGGTCGTCGTGGTCGGGGTCGTCTGGGCCCTGCTCGCGGTCCTCGGGACGACGACCGGCGCGAACCTGGGGGTCGCGTCCGCCCAGACCAGCACGGTCGCCGTCGACCACGTGGGGGACCTGCGCCAGGGGATCGCGGACCGCGCCGAGTTCGAGCGGCTGGCCGCGAGCGACCCGTACGCGGCGACCTCCCCGCAGAGCCTCCTCGCCGGCCTGCAGGGCAAGGACGTGCTCGTCGTCTTCGTCGAGAGCTACGGTCGCGTCGCCCTCGAGGACCCGCGCCTCGCTCCCACGGTGACCGCAGCGGTCGACCGCGCCACGGCCGGGCTCGGCGCCGCGGGGTTCTCCGGCCGCAGCGCCTACCTCACCTCGCCGACGTTCGGCGGCCTCAGCTGGCTGGCGCACTCCACGCTCCAGACCGGCCTCCCGATCACCGACCAGGTCCGCTACAACGCCGTCCTCGACACCCGGCGGCTGACCCTGGCCTCGGCGTTCGGGTCGGCCGGCTGGCGCACCGTCCTCGTCAGCCCGGCCGACGAGAACGACATCTCGCCGGTCACCGGGTTCTACGGGTACGACGCCCTCTACGACGGCCCGGCCCTCGACTACCGCGGACCGAAGTTCGGGTATGCGCCGGTGCCGGACCAGTTCACCCTCGCCACCCTCGCGCAGCGGGAGCTCACGCCCGGGCCTCGGGCACCGCTGATGGCGGAGGTCGACCTCATCTCCAGCCACACGCCATGGGCGCCGCTGCCCCGGATGCTGGCGCCGGGGGCGCTCGGCGACGGGTCCGCATACCAGCAGGTGTTCGACCAGGCCGCGACCGCCGACGCCGTCTGGAGCGACCCCGCGCGGGTGAAGCAGGCGTACGCGGACTCCGTCGCCTACTCGCTGGACGCGCTGACCTCGTTCGTCGCGAACGCCCACGACGACAACCTCGTCCTCGTCGTCCTGGGCGACCACCAGCCGGCGGCGGTCATCTCGGGCGAGGGCGCCAGCCACGACGTCCCGGTCTCCGTCGTGGCCAAGGACCCCGCCGTCCTGGACCGGATCGGGGGGTGGGGGTGGCAGCCGGGGCTGCGCCCGTCGGCGGCCGCTCCCGTGTGGCCGATGGACGCGTTCCGCGACCGCTTCTTCGGGGCGTTCGGCGCGGGTCAGGCCGGGAAGGGCTCGTAGCAGTCGTAGCTGCTCTGCCTCGCGATGCGACCGTCCGAGGCGAACACGTAGAACGCGCCGACGTGAGCCACCAGCTCGGAGCCGGCCGGCACGCTCCCCATCGACACCGCGAGCGTGCCGCGCCAGGTCAGCTGCACGGCGGCGGTGTCGCCCTGCTCGAGGTACGAGACGACGTCATACGACTGCGCCGAGAGGAGACCGGCGCCCTGTTCGGACGCAGCGAGCATGTCGGCGAGGGGACGGCGGGAGCCGGTCGGCCGGATGGCGCTGGGGTACTCGACCTGCTCGGCGTCGGGGGAGAAGAACCGCGCGAGGCCGTCACCGGTGACGCTGTCGGAGATGGCCCGGTAGAGGTCGCGGAGCAGTGGTTCATGGGACATCGGCCCATCGTGTCGCAGCCTCGGGCGCTCCCCGGGAAATCGGGCTCGGACGAAGTAGCGTTGGGCCATGGCGCGCGTCTCGAGCATCCTCATCTACCCCGAGCGCGACCAGCCCGGACAGACACTCGGGACGTCCTTCGTCTCTCGCGAAGGCCTCGACGGCGACCGTCGCAAGAAGTCGCCGGTTCATCTCGTCGCTGTCGAGAACTACATCGACTTCCACCCGCGGGCCAACATCGTGGTCGACATCCCGAGCGCCGACCTCCACGACCTGGTCGGCCGGCGGCTGCGGATCGGCACCACCGAGCTCGACGTGACCAAGCAGGCCGGGGACTGCCCCGGCGTGTACGCGGAGGTGCCGGTCCCCGGGGACGTCTCGGTCGGCGACGAGGTCCTCGTCGGCGTCCAGCCGGAGTGACGCAGCCCTCGTCGTGGAGGGCTACAGCCAGCTAGTTACCGGCTGGTAACCTGCGGCCATGCCCGCCTCCACGACGCGCCGCGCGACCCGTCCCCGCACCACCGCCTCGAGCGCGACCGGCGGGCCGTCCGGCCCGCGCCGGGCCGCGATCCTCGGCGGGAACCGCATCCCGTTCGCGCGGGCCAACGGGAAGTACGCCAAGGCCTCCAACCAGGACATGCTCACCACCGCGCTGGAGGGCCTGGTCGCCCGGTTCGGGCTGGCCGGAGAGCGGATCGGCGAGGTGGCCGCCGGCGCCGTGCTCAAGCACAGCCGCGACTTCAACCTCACCCGTGAGGCGGTGCTCGGCTCGTCGCTCGCGGCGACCACGCCCGGCTACGACGTGCAGCAGGCCTGCGGGACGAGCCTCGAGACGACGATCCTCGTGGCCAACAAGATCGCCCTCGGCCAGGTCGAGTCCGGCATCGCCGGGGGAGTCGACTCCGCGTCGGACGCCCCGATCGCCGTGAGCGAGGGGCTGCGCAAGGCGCTGCTGCGGGCCAACGCCGCCCGCACCCCCGTGGACCGGGCCAAGGCGTTCGCCGCGGTCCGCCCGGGTCACCTGGTCCCGTCGGCGCCGCGCAACGTCGAGCCCCGCACCGGGCTCTCCATGGGCGACCACATGGCGATCACCGCCAAGGAGTGGGGCATCAGCCGGGAGGCCCAGGACGAGCTGACCCTGCGTTCGCACCAGCGGCTCGCGGCCGCCTACGAGAACGGGTTCTTCGACGACCTCGTCACGCCGTACCTCGGGGTGTCCCGAGACACCAACCTGCGGCCCGACACCTCGCTGGAGAAGCTGGCCTCGCTCACGCCGGTGTTCGGCAAGGGCGAGGGCGCGACGATGACCGCCGGCAACTCGACGCCGCTCACCGACGGCGCCTCGGCCGTGCTGCTGGGCAGCGACGCCTGGGCGGCGGAGCACGGGCTGACGCCGCTGGCGTACTTCGTCGACGCCGAGACCGCTGCGGTCGACTACGTGCACGGCGGGGAGGGCCTGCTCATGGCCCCCTCGTACGCCGTGCCGCGGCTCCTCGCGCGGGTCGGGATGAAGCTGCAGGACTTCGACCTCGTCGAGATCCACGAGGCGTTCGCCTCCACCGTGCTGACGACCGAGGCCGCCTGGCAGGACGAGGTGTTCTGCCGCGACCGGCTCGGTCTCGACGCGCCACTCGGCGCCATCGACCAGGACCGGCTGAACGTCACCGGCTCGTCCCTGGCCACCGGTCACCCCTTCGCGGCGACCGGCGGCCGGATCGTCGCCACCCTCGCGAAACTGTTGCACGAGAAGGGTTCTGGGTCGCGAGGGCTGATCTCCATCTGCGCCGCTGGCGGCCAGGGTGTCGTGGCCGTGCTCGAGGCGGCCTGACCGATGACGGACACCTACAGCGACCTCGTCAACAGCAAGGTCGGCAAGCAGGTCGCGTCGCGGCTCGGGCTGCCCCGGCCGGTCCGACTGCGCCGGTATGCGCCGGACCAGCCCCTCGTCCCGGGTCCGGTGCTCGTCGCCGGAGTGGGTGACGCGCCGCTCGCGGCCCGCGCCGCCGACATGCTGCGCGGCGACGCCATCGACATCATCCCCGTCGTGGCCGAGGGGCAACGGGTCGGCGCCGTGGTCCTCGACCTGACCCAGGCGAGGGAGCTGACGGATCTCGACGCCTTCCGGACGATCCTCGGGCCGGCCCTGAAGCGACTGGCGCCCAGCGGTCGCGTCGTGGTGTTCGGAGGTTCGATGGCGACCGCCGGCACCGACCCGATGCTGCGAGCCACCCGCCGGGCCCTGGAGGGCGTGGTCCGGTCGATCGGCAAGGAGCTGCGGGCCGGCGCCACGGCCAACCTCGTCACCGTCGTCGAGGGTGAGGAGGCCAACGCCGACGCCGCGCTGCGGTTCTTCCTCTCCGGACGCTCGGCCTACGTCGACGGCCAGGTCGTCACGGTGGGTGCCGCCGCCGGCGGCCCGGCGGTCGCCCCGGACGACTGGCACACCCCGCTGGCCGGCAAGGTCGCCGTCGTCACCGGCGCCGCTCGAGGGATCGGCGCGTCGATCGCCGAGGTGCTCGCTCGCGACGGGGCGACCGTGGTCGGCGTCGACATCCCGTCGGCGGGAGAGGGCCTGGCGCGCAACGCGAACCGGCTCGGCGGCACCGCCCTGCAGCTCGACGTGACGGCGCCCGACGCGGGCCGGCGGATCGTCGAGCACGCCCGGAAGCGGCACGGCTCGCTCGACATCATGGTCCACAACGCCGGCATCACCCGCGACAAGCTCCTGGCCAACATGGACGAGTCCCGCTGGGCGTCGGTCGTGGACGTCAACCTCGGTTCGGTGATCCGGATGAACGAGGCGATCCTCGCGCCGGACGGGCTGGCCGACGGCGGTCACGTGGTCTGCGTGTCGTCGATCGCCGGCATCGCGGGCAACCGCGGCCAGACCAACTACGCAGCGTCCAAGGCGGGTGTGATCGGGCTGGTCACCGCGCTCGGCGGGTCCCCGGACCTCTACGCCCGACGCATCACGGTGAACGCCGTGGCGCCGGGGTTCATCGAGACCGAGATGACGGCCAAGATCCCGCTGACCACGCGTGAGCTCGGTCGGCGGCTCAGCTCGCTGCAGCAGGGCGGCCTGCCGGTGGACGTGGCCGAGACGGTGGCCTGGTTCAGCCAGGACGCCAACGCGGGCGTCACGGGCAACGTGGTGCGGGTCTGCGGCCAGAGCCTGCTGGGCGCCTGACGTGGTCGAGACGCTGCGGTTCGAGACCGCACCGGACCTCAAGCGGCTGTACGCGGCCGCGGCGGCCAACGGCCGGTTCGGCGGTTCGTCGGTTCCTGACGTGGTGGCCGAGCGACGGGTCGTTCGGGTGGATCCCGTGGCGGTGGCCGACTACGCGCACCTGTGCGGGTTCGGGCTCGGGGCGCACCCGCCGGTGACCTGGGCGCACCTGCTCGGGTTCCCGCTGCAGGCGGCGGTGATGTCGCGCCGCGACTTCCCGGTGCCGATGGTCGGCCTGGTCCACGTGGAGAACCGCATCACGTGGACGCGGCCGCTGGAGTACGACGAGACCCTCGACGTCCGCGTCCATGCTGCCGATCTGCGCCCGCACCGGCGCGGCCGGCTGATCGACCTCGTGGCCGAGGTGACGTCTCGCGACGAGGTGGTGTGGCGCGGGGTGAGCACCTACCTCGCCCGAGGTCACGGCGACGAGTCGACGGCGTCGGAGGGTCCACCGGACATCGACGATCTCGCGTCGCGGGCCGTGGTTCGGCTGCGGTTCGCGGAGGACGCCGGACGGCGGTACGCGTCGGTGTCGGGCGACGTCAACCCGATCCACCTGCACGCGCTGTCGGCTCGGGCGTTCGGGTTCGACCGGGCGATCGCGCACGGGATGTTCTCGTACGCGCGGGTGCTCGCCTCGCTCGGCGCTCGGGTCCCCGCGGCGGGCTCGTCGACGGTGTGGTTCCGGAAGCCGGTGAAGCTGCCGAGCACCGCGACGCTGGCCGTGTCGGACGACGCCCGGCTGTCGGTACTCGTCCCCACCAAGGGCAGTGGCGAGTACCTCGTCGCGACGGTGACTCCCGCGTAAGTGACCGCCTGCCTCGCGACCGGACTCAGATGTTTGTCGGTTCTGCGGCGTCCGAGGCGGAAAACCGGGCAACATCTGAGTCCGGTCGCGACACCTCCGCCCTCGGCGGGACCGCGAGGTTGACGACGGTCATCGCGAAGGGCGATCGGTACTTCACCTCGATCCCAGGTCGGACCGCAGTGCCTGCCGGAAGGCGTTGGTCAGAGCCTCCTGCACCCGGCGTCCGTGCCCGAGGTGCCGACCCGGCTGAGCGTCCCGCAGAGCGACTCGCCCCACCCCTGACCGAGCTTTCCCGCTTCCAACCCGAGGTTGTGCCCGGTTTCGGGCGGTCGGGCCTCTCAGAACTGGGCCATACCTCGGGTTGGAAGCGGGAAGCCGGGGCGGGGAACTGCGTCGCGACCTCCGATGCCGCCTCGATAGCCTTGCCGACGGCCGCGAGTCGCGCGGTCAGCCGCATACGAGAGTGAGTACTGCCGTGTCTGCCCAGTTCAGCGTGACCGTCGCCGGAGACGAGCGATCGGTGGCGGAGGGCACGACCGCGGCCGACCTCTTCGCGGACGACCGCAGCGTCGTCGTCGCGCGAATCGGCGACCAGCTCGTCGACCTGGCCCATGCGCTCCACGACGGGGACGTCGTCGAAGCCGTCACCATCGACAGCCCCGACGGCCTCGACGTGTTGCGGCACTCCACCGCGCACGTCCTCGCCCAGGCGGTCCAGCAGGTGAACCCCAAGGCCCGGCTCGGGATCGGGCCGCCGATCCGCGACGGGTTCTACTACGACTTCGACGTCGAGATCCCGTTCACCCCGGACGACCTCAAAGAGCTCGAGCGGGTGATGCAGCGCATCATCAACGAGGGCCAGACCTTCTCGCGCCGCGTCACCACCGACGAGGACGCCCGCCACGAGCTGCAGAGTGAGCCCTACAAGCTCGAGCTGATCGGCCTCAAGGGCAGCCAGGGCGACGCGGTCGGCGACGCGGCCGACGGGGCGGACGCTGAAGTCGGCGGCGGTGAGCTGACCATCTACGACAACCACCGCCGCGACGGCGACCTGGCGTGGAAGGACCTCTGCCGCGGCCCGCACTTGCCGACCACCAAGCTGATCGGCAACGCCTTCAAGCTGACTCGCAGTGCCGCCGCCTACTGGCGCGGCTCCGAGAAGAACCCGCAGCTGCAGCGGGTCTACGGCACCGCCTGGCCGACCAAGGACGACCTCAAGGCCCACCTCGAGCGGCTGGCCGAAGCCGAGAAGCGCGACCACCGCAAGCTCGGCGCCGAGCTGGACCTCTACTCCTTCCCCGACGAGCTGGGCTCGGGGCTGGCGGTCTACCACCCCAAGGGCGGCGTCATCAAGCGGGAGATGGAGGACTACGTCCGCCGGCGGCACATCGAGGAGGGGTTCGACTACGTCGGTACCCCGCACATCTCCAAGGACGGGCTGTTCTACACCTCGGGCCACCTGCCGTACTTCGCCGAGGGCATGTTCCCGGCCATCCATCTTGAGGGGGCGGAGTACCGCCTCAAGGCGATGAACTGCCCGATGCACAACCTCATCTACCGGTCCCGCGGCCGCTCGTACCGCGACCTGCCGCTGCGGCTGTTCGAGTTCGGGTCGGTGTACCGCTTCGAGAAGTCCGGAGTCGTGCACGGCCTCTCCCGGGTACGCGGCATGACCCAGGACGACTCGCACTCCTACGTCACCGTCGAGGGAGCCGAGGCGGAGGTGAAGCACCTGCTGAACTTCGTGCTCAGCCTGCTGCGCGACTTCGGCCTGGACGACTACTACCTCGAGCTGTCGACCAAGGACGACAGCAAGGACAAGTTCATCGGCACCGACGAGCAGTGGGCCGTGGCCACCGCCGTCCTCGAGCAGGCCGCCCGCGAGACCGGGCTGGAGCTGGTCCCCGACCCGGGTGGCGCGGCGTTCTACGGGCCGAAGATCTCGGTCCAGGCCCGCGACGCCATCGGCCGGACCTGGCAGATGTCGACCGTGCAGTACGACTTCAACCAGCCCGAGGGGTTCCAGCTGGAGTACCAGGCGGCCGACGGCTCACGGCAGCGCCCGGTGATGATCCACTCGGCCAAGTTCGGCTCGATCGAGCGGTTCATGGCCGTCCTCGTGGAGCACTACGCCGGGGCGTTCCCGGTGTGGCTCTCACCGGTCCAGGTCACCGGGATCCCGGTCGCGGAGGAGTTCGTGCCCTACCTCCAGGACGTGCTGAACCGGTTGCGGGACAAGGGGGTTCGCGTCGAGCTGGACGAGTCGGACGACCGGTTCCCCAAGAAGATCCGTAACGCCAGCAAGTCCAAGGTGCCCTACGTGCTCATCGCGGGGGAGGACGACCGGGCCGCCGGTGCGGTCTCGTTCCGCTACCGCGACGGGTCGCAGCGCAACGGGGTTCCCATCGACGCCGCGGTCGCCGAGATCACTGCCGCCGTCGCCGCCCGCGAGCAGGTCGTGACCGCGCCCACGTCTTGACGATGTCTTGAACCGCCGGGCCTCCCACGCGAGGTCCGGCGGTGCCATGCTCCGACGATGCGCGCAGCTCGCCTGGTCCTCGTCCTGATGGCGGCCGCAGGGCTGCTCGTCGTCGGTCTCGCCGTACCCGCTCAGGCGGCACCGCCGTCCTACGTCGCGCTCGGGGACTCCTACTCGTCAGGGGTCGGGACACGCTCGTACCTCAACGACGGGTCAAGCTGCCAGCGGTCGGTGTACGCATATCCCTCGCTCATCGCCGCGGCGAAGGGGTATGCGCTGAACTTCCGGGCCTGCTCGGGCGCCACCGTCGCGGACGTCACGAACAGCCAGCTGAGCGCGCTGTCGGCGGCGAACGCCTACGTCACGATCAGCGTCGGCGGCAACGACGCGGGCTTCGCCAGCGTCCTCACGACGTGTGCCCAGCCGTCCTGGCTGAGCAACTGCACCGGGGCGGTCGACGGTGCGCAGCGCTACATCGCGAACACCCTCCCGGGCTCGCTGCGGACCCTGTATGCGTCGATCCGCGCCAAGGCGCCGAACGCCAAGGTCGTCGTGGTCGGCTACCCCCGGATCTTCAACGGCACCGACTGCAACCTGCTGACGTGGTTCTCCGGCAGCGAGATGACACGGCTGAACCAGACCGCCGACCAGCTCGACAGCACCATCGGGGCGGCCGCCGCGTCGGCGGGGTTCGGGTTCGTCAACCCGGTCCCGGCGTTCGTCGGCCATGCCGTCTGCGACCGTCCGGAGTGGATCAACGGGCTCTCGTCGCCGATCACCGAGTCGTTCCACCCGAACCGGAGCGGACAGGCGTCGGGCTACACCCCGCTGGTGAGCCCGGCCCTCGTCGGCGCACCGGTCGCCGTGACGCCGGCCGTCCTCCAGAAGGCAGCGGCGTCCGCGGACGGGCTGGCCGCGCAGCAGCGGTCCTACGCCGGCGTGGACGCGACGATCACCCCGAAGCGGTTCGTGGCGCCGGCCCTCCCGATCAGCCCTCGGTGACGGGAGGCGCCCAGCCCGGGCGAGGGATGAGGCAGAACGGGTGTCCAGCCGGGTCGGCCCACACGGATCCGTCCGGGCTGACCAGCCGCCGGGCGCCGAGGGCGGCGACCTGTCGCTCGGCCACCGCGACGTCGTCGACCATCACGTCGTAATGGATCTGCTGCGGCCGCGTCGGGTCGCCCCACACCGGCGCCTGGTGGTCGGGAGCGAGCTGGAACGCCATCCCGGAGTGGTCCTCGTGCGGCGCGACGACGACGAAGTCCTCCGACGCATACGTGATGGGCTGGCCGAGGACCGCCGACCAGAACCGCGCGAGACCCATCGGGTCCGGGGTGTCGTAGATGACGTGATGGAGGCGGCCGATCGCGGTCATGCCGGCATCCTCCCGCGGAGACCTCTGACAGGGTGAGGCCATGAGCGAGGTGACGCAGCACGCTCCGGGCCAGATCGTCGTCGCGACGCGCAACGCGATCTCGGAGGCCATCGCGACGATCGCCGAGATCGCCGGCCGGCAGGTCGTCGTCCTGGGCGACGACGACCCGGAGGGGACGCCGCGGGAACGCCTGTCCGCGAACCCGCCCACGCCGCGCGACGCCGTGGTCATCTGCGACCACGACGCGCCCGAGGCCTACGACCTGCTCCGCGACGCCATCGCGAGCCCTGCCGGGTACGTCGCGATGATGGCCAGCCGGCAGCGAACGGTGAACGTCCTCACCATGCTTCGCGACGAGGGGGCCGACGCGGCGACCCTCGAGCGGGTGCACCTGCCGGCCGGGCTCAACCTCGGTGGCAAGACGCCGGGAGAGATCGCTCTCTCGGTCGTCGCGGAGATCCAGGCGTGGAGCAACGGCCGCACCGGACGCCCCATGCGCGACGGCGAGTCGACGTAGCGGCTGCATAGGATCGTCGGCATGGGTACCGGGGCGGACGACGTCGAGACCCCGGCCGAGTTCGCGGGGGAGCCGGACGGCTTCCAGCGGCTCTGGACCCCGCACCGGATGGTCTACGTCGGCGGCGACAAGCCGAGCGACGAGGCCGGCGAGGGTTGCCCCTTCTGCGCGGCACCCGACCGGAGCGACGCCGAAGGCCTCATCGTGCACCGGGGCGACCTCTGCTACGTCGTGCTCAACCTCTTCCCCTACAACCCGGGGCACGTGCTCGTCTGCCCCTACCGCCACGTCTCCCTCTACGTCGACCTCTCCGACGAGGAGACCACGGAGTTCACCGCTCTGACAAAGCAGGCATTACGGGCGCTCGAGAAGGCCAGCGCCCCGATGGGCTTCAACCTCGGGATCAACCAGGGGGCCGTCGCCGGGGCCGGGGTGGCCGCCCACCTGCACCAGCACGTGGTCCCGAGGTGGGGTGGCGACTCGAACTTCCTGCCCGTCGTGGCCCGCACCAAGGCCCTCCCGATGCTGCTCGAGGACGTCCGGACGCGGCTCGTGGAGGCGTGGCCGGAGGGCTGAGCCCTGCGCAGCGGATAGGCTGACAGCACCATGCTCAACCGACTTCTGCGCGAGACCTGGACCAAGGTCATGACGCCGATCGCGAAGCTGTTCCTTCGTCTGGGCATCAGCCCCGACGTCGTGACGGTGGTCGGCACGGTCGGCGTATGCGTCGGAGCGCTCGCCTTCTACCCCCGGGGCCAGCTCCTCGTGGGCACGCTGGTCGTCACGCTGTTCATCTTCAGTGACAACGTCGACGGGGTGATGGCCCGGATGTCGGGTCGCGAAGGGCCGTGGGGGGCCTACCTCGACTCCACCCTCGACCGCATCGGCGACGCGGCGATCTTCGGCGGCCTGGTGCTCTACTTCGCCGGCATCCACCAGAACCTGCTCGCGGCCGGTCTGGCGCTCGCCTGCCTGATCCTCGGGTTCGTCGTGAGCTACTCCAAGGCGCGGGCCGAGGGCCTCGGGATGACCGCGAACGTCGGCATCGCCGAACGCGCCGACCGGCTGCTCGTCGCCCTCTTGGCGACGTTCCTCGTCGGACTGGGCGTGTCGGTCGTCCTGCTGATCGTCGTCCTCGGGCTGCTGTCCGTCGCCAGCCTCATCACCGTCGTGCAGCGGATGCTGGCCGTCCGTCGCCAGGCGCTGGCCCGGACGCCCGACCAGCACACCCCTGGCGTGTCGACGCCGTGAGCCGGCCGTGACGACCTCCCGCACCGCCGGGCTGCGCGCCCTCGTGCCCGGAGGCCTGCTGGGCTTCGTCGACGAGACGTCCAGCCGGGTGGCGTCCACCGGGCAGACCCTCGGCCTGCGCGCGGGGTTCGCGACCGTACGCGCGCTGCCGGCGCCTGCCGCGTACCGGCTGTTCGACCTCATCGCGGACGTGTCGACGCGCCGGGGAGGCAAGGGTGTCGACCGGCTCCGGTCGAACTACGCCCGCGTCCGTCCCGAGCTGGGGGAGCGTGAGCTCGACGCCCTGGTCAAGGCCGGGATGCGCTCCTACCTGCGCTACTACTGCAACGCCTTCCGTCTCTCCGGCCGCTCCCAGGAGGAGCTGGCGGAGGCCGTCCGCATGGAGGGCGACGAGCCGGTGCGGGAGGCCCTGGCGGCCGGCACCGGGTGCGTCGCCTTCCTCGGCCACCTCGGCGACTGGGACAGCGGCGGCGCCTGGTCCTCGGGGCACCTCGCTCCGGTCACCACGGTCGCCGAGCGGTTGGAGCCGGAGGAGGTCTTCCGCGACTTCCTCGAGTTCCGGGAGTCGCTGGGGATGACGATCATCCCGCTGACCGGAGGCGGCGACCCGTTCGTCGCGCTGAAGCAGGCCATCGGCCGCGGTGAGTTCGTCGCCCTCCTCGCCGACCGGGATCTCACCCACAACGGCGTCGAGGTCGACCTCTGCGGGCACCGGGCCCGGATGGCCAAGGGGCCCGCAGTGCTGTCGGTGATGACCAAGGCTCCGCTGTTCACGGCCACGGTCTGGTTCGAGGACGCGCCGGCGCTGCCCTCGGGCAAGCGGGTCGTCATCCGGATGACGCCGGTGGCGACTCCCGAGGAGGGGTCGACCCGCGACAAGGTCCAGGTGATGGTCCAGGCCTGTGCCGACCTCCTCGGGGAGGCGATCGTCCGGCATACCGAGGACTGGCACATGCTCCAGCGGATCTTCGTCGACGACCTCGACGACCGCCATGCTCCTGAGCCCTCCGCGTCGGCGGTGACCTCGTGAGGCTCGGCATCGTCTGCCCCTACTCCTTCGACATGCCCGGGGGAGTGCAGTACCACGTGCGCGACCTGGCCGAGGTCTTCCTGGCTCAGGGCCATGACGTGAGCGTGCTCGCCCCCGCCAACGACCGCACCCCCCTCCCGCCCTACGTCGTCTCGGCCGGCCGCGCGATCCCGGTGAAGTACAACGGGTCCACGGCTCGCCTCAACATCGGTCCCATGGCCGCTGCCCGGGTGACCCGCTGGGTGGAGAGCGGCGACTTCGACCTCGTCCACCTGCACGAGCCGATCACCCCGAGCGTCTCCGTGCTGGCCCTGTGGGCGGCCGAAGGGCCCATCGTGGCGACGTTCCACACCTCGATGCTGCGCTCGCGCTACTACCAGGCCGCCTACCCGATCGTCCGACCCAGCCTCGAGAAGATCACCGCTCGCATCGCCGTCTCCGAGGACGCCCGGCGGACCGTGACCACCCACCTGGGCGGCGACGCGGTCGTCATCCCGAACGGCGTCTTCGTGCACCGGTTCGACCGCGCGGAGCCCCGCGCCGACTGGATGGGTACCCCGGAACGCCCGACCATCGCCTTCCTCGGCCGGATGGAGGAACCGCGGAAGGGTATGCCGGTGCTCGCCGCCGCGCTGCCGGAGGTCCTTCGCGCGGTCCCCGGCCTGCGAGTCCTGGTCGCCGGACCGGGCGACGCGCGAGAGGTCACGCAGGGGCTCTCGCCCGAGGTGGTCGCGGCGTGCGAGTTCCTCGGCCCGGTCAGCGACGAGGACAAGGCGCGGCTGCTGAAGTCGGTCGACCTCTACGTGGCCCCGAACACCGGCGGGGAGAGCTTCGGGATCATCCTCATCGAGGCGATGAGCGCGGGCGCTCCGGTCCTGGCGAGCGACCTGCCGGCGTTCGTGCGGGTGCTCGACGGCGGTTCGGCCGGGGCGACGTTCATCAACGAGGACCCACGAGACCTGGCGCGCCGGCTGCTGGAGCTGCTGAGTGACGGTCCCGGCCGACAGGCCCTGGCGGCCCGCGGCCGGAAGCGGGCCGACGTCTTCGACTGGTCCGTGGTCGCCGCCGACGTCATGGCGGTCTACGAGACGGTCACCGACGGCGCGTCGCGGGTCCGGCCGGCCGCCGACAGCACCTCGCGATGGACCCGGCTGCTGCGCTCGGGCCGCGCGCCGCTCGGATGACGGGTTCCTTCCGGTGAGCACGCTCGAGTGGGTGACGATCGTCGTCGTCCTCGTCCTGATCCTGGGCTGGTACCTGTCGTACAGCGCCGCCCGCCTCGACCGGCTGCACACCCGGGTCGAGTCGACGTCGGCCGCCCTCGACGCCCAGCTGGTCCGTCGGGCGGAGGCGACGCTGGAGGTGGCCAACGCCGGACATCTGGACGCCGCCTCCGGGTTGATCCTCGCGTCGGCCGCAGCGGAGTCGCTGGCCACCGTCGAGGGCGACCCCGACCGGGAGGCGGTCGAGTCCGACCTCACCGATGCGCTGCACGCCGCGCTGAGCCCGATCACCATCGACGCGCTGCGCGCCATCGACGAGCCGACGTCGGAGTCGCTGACCCGGATCGCCGACGCGGGGATTCGTGTCCAGATGGCCCGCCGGTTCCACAACGACGCGGTCATCGACGTGCGGCGCGTACGGCGCAAGACCGTGGTCCGGCTGTTCCGGCTGGCCGGTCACGCCGAGCTCCCGGCGACGATCGAGTTCGACGACGAGCTGCCACCGAGCCTCCGCGGCTGACGCGCCGGGCCGCCCACTTCTCGGACATGTCTGAGAAGTCGTCGCCGAAACCGACCGAACGCCCTCAACGCGTCAGACATGTCTGAGAAGTCGTCGCCGAAACTGACCGAACGCCCTCAACGCGCCAGACATGTCTGAGAAGTGGGACCGTCCCTGGATGGCCGGCCCATCGCCCGCAACTTCTGCGCACGTGGTGAGTTGTCGACGGGCGAAGTCGGAAATGTCGGTTTTCTTCTCACCACGTGCGGAGAAGTTGACGTCCGAGGGCCGCGGTCGGGGCGGCGGTCGGGGCGGCGGTCGGAGGGCCGATCGGCCCGCCGTACGATTGACGACGTGAGCGAGTCAGACGTGGAGACCCAGTCGGGAACCGTGACCGGGACCAACCGGGTCAAGCGAGGCATGGCCGAGATGCTGAAGGGCGGCGTCATCATGGACGTCGTCACCGCCGACCAGGCCAAGATCGCCGAGGACGCCGGAGCGGTGGCCGTCATGGCCCTCGAGCGCGTGCCCGCCGACATCCGGGCCCAGGGCGGCGTCTCGCGGATGAGCGACCCCGACATGATCGACGGGATCATCGCCGCGGTGTCGATCCCCGTCATGGCCAAGGCCCGGATCGGGCACTTCGTCGAGGCGCAGGTCCTCCAGAGCCTCGGCGTCGACTACATCGACGAGTCCGAGGTCCTCACGCCGGCCGACTACGCGAACCACATCGACAAGTGGGCGTTCGACGTCCCGTTCGTGTGCGGTGCGACCAACCTCGGCGAGGCGCTGCGCCGCATCACCGAGGGCGCCGCCATGATCCGCTCCAAGGGCGAGGCGGGCACCGGCGACGTCTCCAACGCGACGACCCACATGCGCCAGATCCGCGGCGAGATCCGCCGACTGACCAGCCTGCCGGAGGACGAGCTCTACGTCGCCGCCAAGGAGCTCCAGGCCCCGTATGAGCTCGTCAAGGAGGTCGCCCGGCTCGGCAAGCTGCCGGTCGTCCTCTTCACCGCCGGCGGCATCGCGACCCCGGCCGACGCGGCGATGATGATGCAGCTCGGCGCCGAGGGCGTCTTCGTGGGGTCCGGGATCTTCAAGTCCGGCAACCCCGCCCAGCGCGCGGAGGCCATCGTCAAGGCGACGACGTTCTTCGACGACGCCGACATGGTCGCCAAGGTCTCGCGCGGGCTCGGCGAGGCCATGGTCGGCATCAACGTCGAGGAGATCCCGCAGCCGCACCGGCTGGCCGAGCGCGGCTGGTGACCTGACCGGTCGAACCAGGTCAGGTCACCTCGACGAGCTCCACATCCCGGAGCACTCCCGCGGACACCTGAAGCACCGCGAGCGTCCCGTGCGGCTGACGACGTCGGTCCGTCGGCGATCCCGGGTTGAGGATGCGGAACCCGTCCTCGCTCACGTCCATCGGGATGTGCGAGTGCCCGAACACGACGAGATCGCACTCCGCGAACTGGGTCCTCAGCCGCCGCATACGTCCGGTCGCCGGTCCACTGTCGTGGATCATCCCCACCCGGAGACCGGCCACGTCCAGCTCCAGCGTCTCTGGGGCACCCCAGGCGGCGACGTCCGGACCGTCGTTGTTGCCGAGCACCGCGTGCACCGGCGCGTATGCGGCGAGCTCCTCCAGTACGACCGCCGTGCAGACGTCTCCGGCGTGCAGAACCAGGTCGGCACCACGTAGGTGCTCCGCGACCGCCGGCGGGCACCGCTTCCACCGCCGCGGGGCGTGCGTGTCCGACAGGACGACGACCCGCAGCGGGTCAGCCGTGCGCCTCGGCATGGTGCGCCGCGAGCAGGTCGGTGCCCCAGTCGCGGCGCAGGTCGCGCCAGACCGTATGCGCGTGGTTGGCGCCGTCCTGCGTGTTGTCGTACTCCATCAGGAAGGTCTCACCCCGGACCGCGTAGTAGTGCCGCTCGCCCGGAGTGGTCGACCCGGCCCACGCGAACGTCACCGACCCGAGCCCCGCGTCGACGACCGCGCCCCAGGCCTGGGCGGCCACGGAATCCGGCGCGCGCCCCAGGTACCACCGCACCAGCGCCTCGAGCCGCTCGGCCTGCGACCGGTCGAGCGCGTCGTGCCGCACCCCCGACGGGACCAGGTCGGGGTCCGCCACGGGGTCGTGCCGGGTCGCGATGTCGTCGGGTGCGTCCGCCGAGACCACCGCCACCCCGCGCTGGTCGGCGTCCAACGCACCGAGGAGCTCCCGGGCCAGCTGCTCCTCCTCGCGCAACACCTGCAGCCCGGCATGCGGGCCGCCGCGCACGACGGCCGGGTTGGCGCCGAGGAAGGACGGGGTGATCGCCACCGCGCCGCCGACGACCGTCGCGTGGACGCCGACGTGGTGGCCGCCGAGATGCCACGCCCACACCTCGTCGTCGGGGTCGCCGAGGACGCGGACCCAGTACCGCTCGGAGCCGCGCCGCTCCCAGCCGGTCCTGCCCACCGACCGCTCCACCTCGCGCAGGACGTCGTCGAGGTTCATCACCTGCCGGGTCCGGTCGGCGCCCATCGCGCTCAGGGTGACGCCGAGCAGCTCGTCCAGGTCGGCGCGGGCGGCGTCATCGAGATCGCCCACGGCGACGCCCGGACGCGGCCCGGGCAGGTACGTCCACACCGTCCGGTCGGCCGTCGAGAACGGCGCGGCTGCTGCCGCCCGGCCGGCCGCGTCGAGGCGGTCGAGGAACTGCCGTGCCGCCGCTCTCAGGACCGCCGTCGAGTCGCTCACCACTCGACCGTAGCCGAGCGGAGGTCGAGCTCGCGGCCGAGGAACCGCGCATACTCCTCGGCGGCCGAGACGACGCGCGGGTCATCGACCTCGAGGTCCATCATCGAGATCTCGACGGTGACCGCGGACGGCCGCAGCGTTCGCTGCCACGCACCGGCGATGACCCCGTCGATGACGACCGCCCGGTTCCACGGGAGGGTCCAGTAGTCGTGGTCGGGGTGGGCGAGCGCGCTGCGGTCCTTGTAGGCCATCCCGTACTCGTCGTAGTCGGGCATGAGGAAGCTTCTCGTCCCGGCGGGCGGTGTCGCGTCGTCGACGAGCAGGTATGCGCCGCCGTCCTGTTCGACGGTGGTCACCTCTTCGCCCAGCAGGTTCAGGGCCTTCTTGACCTGCGTCACCGTGAGCCCGCTCCACGTCGTGAGGTCGGGGATGGTGGCCGGTCCTCGGGTCCGGAGGTACCGCACGACGAACTCGGCCAACGCCTCGTCGTCCGAGCGCGTCGGCGTGGGGGCCGCGCGCTCGTCGAGCAGCGCGTAGGTGAGCTGGTTCCCGCGCCTTGGACCGCTGACGACGACGCCCTCGAGCTCGGCGTACATCATCAGGTAGGCCATCTGGAACCCCTTCTCCTGGGCCCACCCAGCCGGCAATGTCGCGCGAATCTCGTTGCGCGTCATATGGTTTCCGCCGGCCAGCAGGTCACCGACGAACCCCGCAAACCGGTCCAGGCGATGGGTGTCGAGGTCGAGGCTGCGGTACATGAAGGCGTTGGCCTGGTGCACGCGTTTCGCGGTCACCTGCAGCACCAGCCGGATGTCCTGCGCCGCCACGAAGTGCCAGGTCGGGCGCAACACGTGCAGGCGCAGGATCCGCCCGTCGTCACACGCCGCCTCCACCTCGTCGTCCGACCCGCCCCCCGCGAGCCGCAGCCCGATGGCCCAGCGCGCCATGGCGTACTCCTGCGCCTGCATGGCGACGAGGGTCGAGACCACGGCGGTGGGATCGGTCAGCGTGGACCCGACCAGGAGCTGGTGCGCGAGCCGCAGCCGACGGAGGTCGGCGAGGGCGAGCCCAGCCGTCATGTGACCGTCGCCCGGGCGCGGAACTCGTCCCGCGCATACTCCTGCCCGTCGACGACCTCGGCGACGGCGACCGCCGCCCGCGCCGCGTCGAGGTGCGAGACGTAGAGGGGAGCGAAACCGAGCCGCACGAGGTCCGGTTCCCGGAAGTCGCCGACGACGCCTCGAGCCATCAGGGCCTGGACCACGGCGTAGGCCTCAGGGTGGCGGACGGCGACCTGGGACCCGCGACGGTCGTCCTCGCGTGGGGTGGCGACCGAGTCTCCGAGGCCCAGGGCGTCGAGACACTCGACGAAGAACCGCGTCAGGGACAGCGACCGGGCCCGCACCGCCGGCATCGACAACCCGTCGTAGGCGGTGAGGGCCGCCTCCAGCGCGAGGATGCTGAGCATCGGGCCGGTGCCGACGCGGGCCCGGGTGATGCCGCCGGCCGGGTCGAAGGCGCCCTCCATGGCGAACGGCCGCGCGTGCCCGTGCCAGCCGGTGATCGGGCTCTCGAACGTCGCCTGGTGCTCGCTCCGGACGTAGACGAACGCCGGTGCGCCGGGGCCGCCGTTCAGGTACTTGTATCCACAGCCGACGGCCAGGTCGGCGCCGTCGTCGTCCAGCCGGACGTCGACCACGCCCGCCGAGTGGCAGAGGTCCCAGCAGACCAGCGCGCCGACCTCGTGGGCGACGCGGGTCAGCTCGGGCAGGTCCCAGAGCTCGCCGGTGCGGTAGTCGACCGACGAGTACGAGACCAGGGCGACGTCGGGTCCGACCTGGCCCAACCGGGTCGCGACCTCGGCGGGGCGTACCCGCTCGACGGTCAGCCCCGCGAGGCGAGCGGCTCCGTCGAGGACGTAGAGGTCGGTGGGGAACGAGTCGGGGTCGGTCAGCACGACCCGTCGCTGCGGGCGCATCCGGGCGGCGGCGACGAAGACCTTGAAGAGGTTGACCGAGGTGGAGTCGGTGACGACCACCTGACCAGGCGCGGCGCCGACCAGTCGGCCGATCCGGTCGCCGACCCGCTCCGGCGCGCCCCACCAGTCGGACTCGTTCCACGACCGGATCAGCCGGTCGCCCCACTGCCGCTCGGCGACGTCGGCCAGGGCGGCGGGCACGGCGCGGGGGAGCGCGCCCAGCGAGTTGCCGTCGAGGTACACCAGGTCGTCCGGGAGGGAGAAGAGCTCCCGCCGGTATGCGTCGGCGTGCTCCACGTCGAGATCGGCGGCGCGCCTGGCCAGGTCGTCGGGGACGTCCACCCTCGGACGCTACCGGACCCCGGTGACGCCACCCGCCGCTCGCCGACAACTCCGCACGTGATGACCTCTTTTCCGACATTTCGGTCAGAGGGCGTCGATACCTCATCACGTGCGGAGGAACAGCCGGGGCACGGGCGCGGCTCGCATGGTCTCGGCCGGCACCCGACGACGTCTCGGCGCAGCGCGGGCGATAGCGTCCCCGGTCGTGTCCCGGTCCGCCCTCACCATCGGTGTGCTCGCCGTCCAGGGAGACGTCCGGGAGCACGTGCGGGTGCTCACGAGCCTGGGGGCACAGGCGCACGGGATCCGTCGCCCGACCGAGCTCACCGACCTCGACGGACTGGTCATCCCCGGCGGGGAGTCGACGACGATGGACAAGCTGGTCCGCGCGTTCGACCTCTTCGACCCGCTGCGGGCCCTCATCGCCGGCGGGCTGCCGGTCTACGGCTCGTGCGCCGGGATGATCATGCTGGCCGACCGGATCGCCGAGGGGCGACCGGACCAGCAGACGCTCGGCGGGCTCGACATCACCGTGCGCCGCAACGCGTTCGGGCGGCAGGTCGACTCCTTCGAGGAGGACATCGAGTTCGTCGGCCTCGACGGCGGACCGGTCCGGGCCGTGTTCATCCGGGCGCCGTGGGTCGAGGACGCGGGGGACGGTGTCGACGTGCTGGCCCGCGCCGCCGGTAAGATCGTGGCCGTTCGTCAGGGTGCCCTGCTCGCCACCTCCTTCCACCCGGAGGTCACCGGCGACACGCGGGTCCACGAGCTCTTCGTCGAGATGTGTAAGGACGTGCAATGAGCGGCCACTCCAAGTGGGCGACCACGAAACACCAGAAGGCGGCCAAGGACGCCAAGCGCAGCAAGGTGTTCGCCAAGCTGATCAAGAACATCGAGGTCGCGGCGCGCACCGGCGGCGGTGACGTCGCGGGCAACCCGACGCTCTACGACGCCGTCCAGAAGGCCAAGAAGACGTCGGTTCCCAACGACAACATCGACCGCGCCATCAAGCGCGGGTCGGGGGCCGAGGCCGGCGCGTCCGACTGGCAGACGATCACCTACGAGGGGTATGCGCCGGGCGGGGTCGCGGTGCTCATCGAGTGCCTCACCGACAACCGCAACCGGGCCGCCGCCGAGGTCCGGACCGCGCTGACCCGTAACGGCGGCCAGCTGGCCGACCCGGGCAGCGTCGCCTACGTGTTCGACCGCCGTGGCGTCGTCATCGTCCCCAAGGGCAACGGCCTCACCGAGGACGACCTGCTCGAGGTGGTCCTCGACGCCGGCGCCGAGGAGGTCAACGACAACGGGGACACCTTCGAGATCGTCTCGGACGCGTCGGACTTCGTCGCGATCCGCACGGCGGTCCAGTCGGCCGGGATCGACTACGAGTCGGCCGAGGCGTCGTGGGTCCCGAACCTCCAGGTGCCGCTCGACCTCGACGGCGCGCGGAAGATGATCCGCGTCATCGACGCGCTCGAGGACAGCGACGACGTCCAGGACGTCTACGCCAACGGCGAGATCCCCGACGACGTCCTCGCCCAGCTCGACGAGGACGAGTAGGCGCGTAGGGACACTCGGCGCGTTGCTCCCGGCCCGGCGGCGCCCGCCCCGGTAGCGTCGTCCCGAACACGTGTTCGGTCGGTCGCTCGGCAAGGGAGGGTATGCGGGTGATGCGCGTCCTCGGGGTCGACCCCGGTCTGACCCGCTGCGGCATCGGCGTCGTCGAGGGCGCCCCGGGCCGGCAGCTGCGGATGATCGACGTCGACGTGCTCCGCACGCCGAGCTCGATGCCCACGCCCGAGCGGCTGCTCGCGCTCCAGACCGACATCGACGCGTGGGTCCGGCGCTACCACCCGGACGCCGTCGCGATCGAGCGGGTCTTCGCCGACGTCAACGTCGCGAGCGTCATGGGCACCGCGCAGGCCTCGGCGGTGGCCATGCTCGCCGCCGCGTCGCGCGGCATACCCGGTGCACCTGCATACCCCCACCGAGGTCAAGGCCGCCGTGACCGGCAGCGGCCGGGCCGACAAGGCCCAGGTCACCGCCATGGTCACCCGCCTGCTCCGGCTCACCGAGGCGCCCAAGCCGGCCGATGCGGCCGACGCGCTGGCGCTGGCGATCTGCCACATCTGGCGCGGGGGAGCGCAGGCCCGACTCGACGCCGCGGTCTCGGCCCAGACGGGTTCCCGGTGATCGCGTCCGTCCGCGGGACCGTGCTGCGGGCCGGCCTGGACTCGGTGGTCGTCGAGGTCGGTGGCGTCGGCATGCTCATCCACACGACGCCCCTCACCGCCGCCGGTATGCGGACCGGCCAGACCGCGTCCCTGGCCACCGCCCTGGTGGTGCGGGAGGAGTCGCTCACGCTCTACGGGTTCGCCGACGAGGACGAGCGGCAGGTGTTCGAGACCGTCCAGACCGTGTCCGGGTTCGGTCCGAGGCTGGCCCTGGCGATGCTCGCGGTGCACAGCCCCGACGCCGTGCGCGGGGCGATCACGACCGGTGACCTCGTGGCCCTCACCAAGGTTCCCGGGATCGGCCGCAAGGGCGCCGAACGGATCGTCCTCGAGCTGCGCGACAGGATCGGCGTGCCCTCCGCGTCGGTGTCCGTCGGCGACCGTGCGGCATCGGCGGCCTGGCAGGGGCAGGTGCGCGAGGCCCTGGTCGGGCTGGGGTGGACCGTGCGACAGGCCGACGACGCCGTGGAGGCGGTAACCCCGATGGCCGCCGACGGAGCGACGGTGTCGGCGTTGCTCAAGGCCGCCCTGCAGGAGCTGGGCCGATGAGCCCGCCGACCCGCGACTGGGATGACACGGAGTCGGAGGACGACGGCTCGTTCGAGGCGACCGCCCGGGTCGTCGACGCCCGACCCGACGAGCGCGACCGGCAGGTCGAAGCCGCGCTGCGGCCCCGCAGGCTGGCCGACTTCCCCGGCCAGACCCGCGTCCGCGAGCAGCTGTCGCTGGTGCTCGAGGCGGCCCGCCGGCGCGGAACTCCTCCGGACCACGTGCTGCTGTCCGGTCCGCCCGGGCTCGGCAAGACCACACTGGCGATGATCGTCGCCACCGAGCTCGAGCAGCCGATCCGGGTGACCTCGGGTCCGGCCATCCAGCACGCCGGCGACCTCGCGTCGATCCTGTCGTCACTGGCCGAGGGCGAGGTGCTGTTCCTCGACGAGATCCACCGGATGTCGCGGCCCGCCGAGGAGATGCTCTACCTCGCCATGGAGGACTTCCGGGTCGACGTCATCGTCGGGAAGGGTCCCGGGGCGACGGCCATCCCGTTGGAGCTGCCCCCGTTCACCGTGGTGGGGGCGACCACGCGGGCCGGGCTGCTGCCCGCACCGTTGCGCGACCGGTTCGGGTTCACCGGCCACCTGGACTTCTACTCGACCGACGAGCTGGCGGTCATCCTGCGGCGAAGTGCCCGGCTGCTGGAGGTCGAGGCCGACGAGGCCGGCATCGCCGAGATCTCGAAGCGGTCCCGGGGGACACCCCGCATCGCGAACCGGCTGCTGCGCCGGGTCCGTGACTGGGCCCAGGTGCACGGGCGGGGCCTGGCCGACCTCGACGCCGCGCGGGTGGCGCTGGCGATGTTCGACGTCGACGAGCGGGGCCTGGACCGGCTCGACCGGGCGGTGCTCGAGTCGCTGTGCCGCCGGTTCGGTGGGGGACCGGTCGGCCTCACGACGCTGGCGGTCGCCGTGGGGGAGGAGGCCGACACCGTGGAGACGGTCGCCGAGCCGTTCCTGGTGCGCGAGGGGTTCATGGTGCGGACGCCACGGGGCCGGGCCGCCACGCCGCTGGCCTGGGAGCACCTGGGCCTCGCGCCACCACGGTCGGCGATCCACCCCGGGACCACCAGCGCGGGACGGTTCGGCGCTCAGGAGCCGCTCCTGCCGCTCGACGAGCCGGGCCGATTCGGCGGCTGAACCCCGCCCCACCGCCTTCCAACCGGGCGTAGTACCCGGTTTCGGGGTCTCGCAGAGCCGGAGAAGTGCGTAGTTCGCCGGGTTGGAAGCGGGAAACCGTGCCCCGGAGCTGCGGCGGCTGACCGCCCTTCTCGCGCCGGAGGCGACGACATCGCGACGCGCGGGCATACTGGGACTTTGGTGGCCCCCGGTCTCCTGACCTAGACTCTCGCGGGCGCTCCCGGTCCGGTAGGACCGGATCACCCGCGCCACCGCGGCACTCTCGCGGCCCCGGAGACGTTCTGGGGAACGGTGACCGCCACCGCAGGATCCCTGAACAGGGACCACCCGAACGACACGAAGGACGATAGCAAACACCAACTGAACCAAGGAACCCGCAGCGGCATCGCTTTGGGACTGTCGAACCGGCTGAGCGAGCTAGCGGAGTTTCTGCTGGTTCGCAGGTAACGTCCCCGGGCGAGCACCAGTGGAGCCAGTTGTCATGCGGCAGGTCGAGGGTTCGAGTCCCTTCACCGCCAGCCGCTTCCTCAAGAGGTCCGCGTTTGCGGATCTTTGTGTTCTGGCGGTCGTGAGGAGGGCGAGGCGAAAGAGCCGCGAGCGCCCTGGGTCCGCTTCGGTCTGCTTTGAGGTCACCGAAGGACGCGCGCAGCGTACTCAGCCCGCGCGCACCCCATCGACGATGAAGTCGACGAGCGGATCGAGCTCCGCGGGCGCGATCCGCTGCGCGTAGTCCTCCGGCATCGCGCCCGTGCCCCAGCCCGGCGAGGCGTTCTTGCTCGGCAGCACAATCGACTCCCGCACGTAGTCGCGCGACTTGCCGTGCAGGGAGAGCTGGAGATCAGGGCCCATCGGCATGTGCGCGTTGGCCGGCTCGAAAGTGTGGCACGAGCCGCAGCCCTGCTCGATCCACACCGTCAGGCCGTGCCGCGGCCCTTTTGCCGCTGTCCGGTCGGCGGCGGGCGAGTCCGAGCCTGCGCCGGCGAAGGCGGCGATTGTCATCGCCGCCCCCGCACAGGCGAGGCCGCCGCCGGCGACGATGGTGGCTCTCACGTCGCCTGCGGATGGTGGTGGCGCCGGCGGTCGCGGGCGAGTACGGCCGCGGCCGCTAGCAGCAGCGCGACGCCGGGCACGAGCCAGCCGGCGGACGGGCCGCCGCCGTCGCCGCCGGTCGCCGGCGCGGGCGCGGACGTCTCGGCGTCGATCTGCACCGCCGGGAACGTGTGCGGGCGCTCGCTGATGAAGCCGTCGTCGACCGCGTAGCTCCAGCGGCCGGCGGTCGGGAACACGACTTCGGCGCGGTACACCCCGGGCATGCCGGTCGGCGTGGCGGCGAACGTCTCACGCGCGTCGCCGCTCGTGATGATCACCGCCGGCTCGACGCCCTCCAGCGGCGTCACGCCGTGCTGGAGCACGGTGATCTCGACCGGCCACGGCGTGCCCGGCTCCGTGCCGGCGGGCGTCGAGCTGAGCCCGACGGTGGCCCAGCCGCCCGCATGCGCCGCCGGAGCGATCAGCAGGACAAGGGCGAGGGGAAGAGCGATCAGGACGCGGCGCACGGGCGCCTCCTTTGCCAGGAGTTCTCGGATACCACGACTACACCCGCCGCTCGGATCAGGTTCCCAAGCCCCAACGGGGTCAGACCGTGCACGAGAGCGACGGGCGAGCGCTCCTCGCCGCCGCCCGCACGCGGAGCCGAGCCGACGAACTCGCGACCGAGCGCCTCGTCTACCTCGACGTCGTGCGCGAATTCGCCGCGGCGATGGCGCGCGACTAGCGCCGGCACCCCTGCGCCCGCCTACGGCACGGCCCTGGGTCCGCTTTCGGTCCGCTTTCAGCGTCAGAAACGGGTCAAATCGAGCTGAAAGCGGACCCAGAGCGCCTTCCGCTCACACCAGCTTTTCCCGGATTTGCAGGCAGTTTGTGCGTCTCCCGCGTGCAGCCCAGCCACTTGCCATCACAAGGTCGAGGGTTCGAGTCCCTTCAGCCGCTTGTCCGAAAGGCCCGCGTTTACGGGCCTTTCGTCATCTCGTAGACCACGGCGTTCGTCGGTCACTTGGCTTCGATCGTGACCTGTTCCAGGGTGCCTGTGAACTCGAACGGCGGTTGGTAGGTCGGCGAGACCGGCGTGCCTCAGTCCGCACCGACGTCGAAGGTGTCGTCGGTCGAGAACGCGACCGGGACGGTCTTGTCGATACCACGTCACGGCCGTGTGCTCGGCCTCGCGTGCCTGCCTGCTCACGGGGCGCAACTCCCATCCGTGCCGAGCGAATACATGGAGCGATATCCGCCATCGGCGAACCTCACACTGGACAACTAGCCGCTCGGGGCCGGCGCTGGGTCCACCTCCGACAAGCCGGGGCGCCGGCTGCGCAGCTCGTTGACGATGTGCACACCGGCGGAGGTGAGCGGAGCCGCGAGTGTCAGTCCGACATCCCGAACAGGGCGCCGGCGCCGATGAGGACGACGAGCGGGCTGAGGCTCAGTGTCGCTGTACACGTCTCGGGACACCATGGGGACACGTCCGCGTCCGGGCTCGTTCAATTTGGCTCTGCGCCGATGGGCCGGCCAGGATTCGAACCTGGGTCGGACGGATTATGAGTCCGCGGCTCTAACCGCTGAGCTACCGGCCCGAGGCCGCAGGCTAACCCGCCGGAAGGCGGTTCGGACGTTCGTCCACGACCCCTGAGGTGTTCTCGACACGGCGTCGATACCAGAAGCATCGTCGAATGGACTCGACCCATGAGGAGCAGCAATGCGCCGTGCAGTTGAGCTTTCCCCCGCGGATTGGCCGCGGGTCGTGCATGGCCTTCGCTGGGACGGCCGCGGTCGGGGCGTCGTCCTCGCCCTCGCGCTGATCACCGCGCTCCTCGCCTCGCTCGTTCTCGCCGCCGGCGCGTTCGCCAAGGGCCGCCGCGTCCCCGTCGTCGTGGTCGGCAGCGGCTCGTCCGCCGCCGTCAAGGCCGCGGGCGGCAAGGTCACCAACCGCGTCCGGCTGATCGACGGCGTGATCGCCAAGGTCCCGTCGCGCTCCGTCCGTGCCGTGCGCCGGGCTCGCGGTGTCCGCGCGGTCGTCGTCGACCGCCCGTACGCCACCCGCAGCGACGACGACGATGCCCAGGCGCTGCTCGGCGAGTCCGCGCCGGCCGCCGACGGCACGCCCGCCGACGCCACCACGCTCCGCGAGGTCCGCACGACGATCGGCGCCGACCGCCTCGACGCGAGCGGCGACGGCGTCGACGTCGCGCTGATCGACTCCGGCATCACGCCCGTCGAGGACCTCGACGCGCCCGGCAAGATCGTCAACGGCCCCGATTTCTCCTACGACTCCCGCCGCCCCGAGCTGCGCCACCTCGACGCCTTCGGCCACGGCACGCACCTGGCCGGGATCATCGCCGGCGTCGCCCCGCAGGCGCGCCTGGTCAACGTCAAGGCCGCCAACGCCGAGGGCGTGACGAGCCTCGCCCAGCTGCTGCAGGCGATCGACTGGACGGTCCGCAACCGCAACGCCAACGGCATGGACATCCGCGTGATGACGCTCGCCGTCGGCGCCGACAACGACAGCGGCTACGAGCGCGCACCGCTCGCCTACGCCGTCGAGCAGGCCTGGAACGCCGGCATCGCCGTCGTGGCCGCCGCCGGCAACGACGGCAACTCCGGCAAGGGCCTCGAGCTCCCCGCCGCCGACCCGTTCGTGCTCGCCATCGGCGGCTCGGAGACGCAGGGCACCGGCACGCCGGCGGACGACGAGGTCGCCGAGTGGTCCAGCCGCGGCGACGGCGAGCGCAACCCGGACGTCATCGCTCCCGGCTCCTCGATCGTCTCCTACCGCGTGCCGGGCTCGTTCATCGACCAGTCTTCGCAGGGCCGGGTCGGCGAGACGCTCCAGCGCGGCAGCGGCACCTCGCAGTCCGCCGCGGTCGCCGCGGGCGCCGCCGCCCTGCTGCTCGAGCGCCACAACTGGAAGCCCAACCAGCTCAAGGCCGCGCTGCGCGAGACCGCCCGCCCGCTGGCCGGAGACCCGCGCTCGACCGGCGAGGGCGCGCTCGACGTGGCCGCCGCCGACACCGCGCACCCGTCGAACCAGCCCCAGGGCTTCGCGCCGGCGCGCGTCAACGACAGCTCGCCGCGCGGCCGCCGCTACTCCGTCGGCGTCCGCCGCACGCGCGACTTCCTCGGGCGCCGCTGGACCGGCCGCCGCTGGACCGGGGGTCAAGTGGAACGGCGTGAAGTGGAACGGGGTCAAGTGGTGACCCCACGAGGGGGATGAGGGTGGCGCGCAGAGTCTTTGCGCGCCTTCGCTCCGACGGACCGGTCTGGGCACTGATCGCCGCCATGGTCTCCATGGCGGCGATCCTGTTTGTGCTGGTCGTCACCGAGCTGGAGGCGCCTGCCGGCCAACTCCGCCTGCCGTGGTGGGCGCTAGCGCTCGCGTTCGCGGCCGCCGAGGTGTTCGTCGTCCACGTCAACTTCCGCCACAGCGCGCTGTCGCTGTCGCTGGCCGAGGTGCCGCTCGTGGCCGGGCTGTTCCTCGCCCACCCGTCCGAGCTGATGCTGGCCGGGATCGTCGGCCCCGGCGTCGTGCTGCTGCTCGACCGCCGCCACATCCCGGTGCGGACAGCGTTCAACCTCGCCCAGTTTGCGCTCGTCGGCGCGCTCAGCATCACCGTGTTCGGCGCGCTCATGCCCGCCGCGGCCGAGGTCGGGCCGGAGGCGTGGGTCGCCGCGCTCGCCGCCACCCTCACCGGCACGCTGGTGGCCGGCGGCCTGATCGCGCTCGGGATGACGCTGGCCGAGGAGCCCGTCGGACTCCCCCAGCTGCGTCAGATGCTGCTCGCCGACGGCTTCGTGACCGTCGCCAACACCTGCCTCGCGCTGGCCGGGGTCGCTGTCCTGCTCGCGGACCCGCGCGCCGCCTGGCTGCTGCTCGGCCCCGCGATCGTGATGTTCCTCGCCTACCGCGCGTTCGTGCAGGAGCGCTCGCGCCACCGCAGCCTCGAGTTTCTCTACGACGTCACGCGCACCGTCCACCGCGCGCCGACCGTCGCCCGTCGCGCTCACCGAGCTGCTGACCAAGGCGCGCGCGGCCTTCCACGCCGAGCACGCCGAGATCTGGCTCTTCCCCGCCGACGAGGGCGCTGCGCTGCGCACCGCGGTCTCGCTCGACGGCGTCGTCGCCGTCATGGAGCCCGACGAGAGCCCGCTGCCCGGTGCGCTGCGCCGCTCGGTCGAGCGCGACGGCCCGCGCCTGCTGCACGCAGGCGACGCGCCGGGCCCGGTCGTGGCCGACTGGATGCGCGACGGCGAGCGCCGCGAGCTGCTGCTGGCGCCGCTCATGGGCGAGCAGACCCTGCTCGGTGCGATCGCGCTCTCGAACCGCGAGGGCCGCGTCACCGAGTTCAGCTCCGCCGACCTCACGCTGCTGGAGACGCTCGCCAACCACACGGCGGTCTCGCTCGAGCACGACCGGCTCGAGCAGGCGGTGTGGGAGCTGACCGAGGACCGCGACCGGCTCGAGCACCGCGCGTCGCACGACCCGCTCACCGGGCTCGCCAACCGCGCGCTCTTCACACAGCAGGTCGAGGCCGCGCTCAACCGCCCCGACGGCCGCGCCGTCGTGCTGTTCCTCGACCTCGACGACTTCAAGCGCGTCAACGACCGCTTCGGCCACGGGATCGGCGACGAGCTGCTGGTCGCCTTCACCCGCCGCCTGCGCGCCTGCCTGCGAACCAGCGACCTCCCCGCGCGCCTCGGCGGCGACGAGTTCGCCGTCCTGCTCGACCGCGGCGACCACGAGCGCGCCACCCGCATCGCCGAGCGCATCCAGCTCGCGTTCAAGGAGCCGTTCAAGCTCTCCACCGCCACGCTGCGTATCGGCGCCAGCACCGGTATCGCGCTCGGCGAGCACGGCGAGGCGACCGCGACCGAGGTGCTGCGCAACGCCGACGTCGCCATGTACGCGGCCAAGGAGCACGAGAAGGGGCGCTTCGAGGTCTTCGACGACCGCCAGGCCGCCCCGCTGCTGCGCCGCGACACGCTCACCGGCGAGCTCGAGCGCGCGGTCGAGCAGCGCAGCCTCGAGGTCTCCTACCAGCCGATCATCGAGCTGGCCACGGGCCGCGTCGTCGGCGCCGAGGCGCTCGCGCGCTGGCACCGCGACGACGCCGAGGACATCGCGCCCGCCGAGTTCATCCCGCTCGCCGAGCGCTCCGGCCTGATCGTGCCGATCGGCGAGCTCGTGCAGGCGCGCGCGTTCACCCAGCTCGGGCGCTGGGAGCGCTCCGCCCAGGCCGCGGGCCTGCTCATGCACGTCAACCTCGCCCCCGCCGAGCTGCGCGACCCCGAGCTCGTGCCGCGCGTCGCGGCCGGGATCGACGACGCCGCGCTCGACCCGAGCCAGCTCGTGCTCGAGGTGACCGAGAGCGCGCTGCTCGAGGACGCGCGGCTCGCCGTGGCCCAGCTCGAGCGCCTGCGCGCGCTCGGCGTGCGGATCGCGATCGACGACTTCGGGTCCGGCTACTCGTCGCTGGAGACGCTGCAGCGGCTGCCGATCGACATGCTCAAGATGGCGCCGTCGTTCGTCGAGGACGACGACGGCCTCGCGTTCCAGACCACGATCCTCCAGCTCGCGCGCGCGCTCGGCGTCCAAGTCGTCGCCGAGGGCATCGAGAGCGAGGCCCAGCTCGAGCGACTGCGCGACCTCGGCTGCGACATGGGCCAGGGCTTCCACCTCTCGCCGCCGCTCAGCGGCGTCGCCCTACTCGACGAGCCGCTCAGCTTCGGCGACCGTCGGAGCGAGGGCGAGCGTGACCTCACGGCCGCGTGAGGCCGTCGCCTGCCCCTCCGGCTGCTCGCTGAGCCACTCCCGTAGCGCCGCCTCGAAGCGCTCCGCGGCCGCCCGCGTGTCCCAGCGCCAGCGCATGACGAGCGCGTCGCGGTCGCGGCACGGCGCCTGGCAGTCGCCGTCGCCGCGCTGCCACAGCTCGTAGCGGTCGCCGCCCCAGCCCTCGGCGGCGCCCGGGTTCGCGAGCAGCTCGCCGGTCGCCCACTCGCCCCACGTGCCCGCCGCGAGCCGGCGCCAGCCGTCGCCGGGGCGGGCGTCGAGGCGCACGCGCTCGGGCTGCTCGACCTGCAGGTACTTGTCGGGGTGCAGGATCTGCTCGCTCGAGGCCGGCGGGCGGAAGCGGTAGGCGGAGTTGACCAGCGACCAGCTCCCGCCGCCCGTCGCGTACAGCCGCTCGACGAACTTCTGGCCCTGGATGTAGGGGAAGATGAGCTGCGCCTCGATGAAGGGCGGCAGGTCGCCCGTGTCCTGCCCGAGCGAGGCGAACAGGCCGCCGAGCGTCTGCTCGGGCGAGAAGTGGCGCTCGGCGTAGCTGAACATCACCGCGGTCGCGGAGCCCTCGACGAGCGAGAGGTTGGCGAGCGCGGCGTCGTCGGAGCCCGAGGTGTCCTCGAGGTCGAGCTTGAAGCGCTGGTCCTCGAGCGCGTGCGTGAGCTCGTGGGCGAGCGTGATCTCGTTGAGGAAGCGGTTCTCCGTCTGGGCGCCCTTGACCACCCGCAGCCGCTTGGTGCGCGGGTCGTAGTAGCCGGCGACGCCCTCGCCGAAGATCGAGGCGGACACGTCGCGCAGGTCGACGTCGGGCTCGAGCAGGCCGAGCAGCTTCAGCACCTCCTCGTCCGCCTTGCGCTTGGCCGCGGGATAGGCGCGGTCGAGGTCCTCGAGCTCGTCGCGCTGGGCCTCCTTCGGGCTGACCTTTGCCGGCTTCGGCAGTGCGCGGAAGCGCAGGTCGCGGATCTCCTCGACGCGGCGCTCCAGCGTGGCGACCGGGGTCGCCGGGGGCCTGCGGCGTGCGCTCGGGGCACCCTCGGACTCGAACGCGAATCCGGCGGCGAGCAGGATCGCCAGCAGCACGAGGCAGACGGTGAAAGGAGTGCCCATCGCCCCTCAGTGTGTAGCGTGCCGCCGATGGCCGACCGCGCAGCCCTCGTCACCGGCGCCTCCAGCGGTATCGGATTGGCGATCGCCCGGATGCTCGGCGAGGAGGGTCACGCCCTTACGGTCGCCGCCCGCCGCCCCGAGAAGCTCGAGGCCGCGGCCCAGGAGCTGCGCGAAGCGGCTACGAAGTCGAGTCCGTCGCCGGCCAACATGACCTCCGAGGAGGAGATCAAGCACGTCGTCGCCCGCCACCGCGAGCGCTACGGACGCCTCGACGTGCTCGTCAACAACGCGGGCGTCGGCGTCGGCGCGCCGGTCGCGGAGCACGAGACCAAGCGGGTCGACATGCAGCTCGACCTCAACCTCCGCGCGATCATCCTCTTCTACCGCGAGTGCGCCGACCTGCTGCGCGCCGCGGGCGCCGAGCACCGCAACGCATGGTGGTCAACACCGCCTCGATCGCCGGCAAGAGGGGCCAGGCGTGGCTGTCGGTCTACAGCGCGACGAAGTTCGCCGTCGTCGGCTGGACGCAGTCGATGAACAAGGAGCTCAACCGCGAGGGGATCAAGTCGCTCGCGCTCTGCCCCGGCTTCGTGGAGACGCCGATGACCGACTTCATCCGCGGGCAGGTCCCGGCCGAGGACATGATCGAGGTCTCCGACGTCGCGGAAGCCGTCCGCTTCGCGATGCACGTGAGCCCCGCCTGCGTGATCCCCGAGATCATCTTCCAGCGGGTCGACGAGACGCTCTAGGCGCAAGCTTCCCCCGCGCGCTCCGTTGTCGTCGGTGCCGTGCGTGGAACCGACACCGTCGCCGAGCTGCGCGCCCGCCTCGAGCGGGCCGAGCGCGAGGCCGCGGCGCACCAGCGCGAGCTCGAGCGCTACGCGGCCGATCTGCGCGAGAGTTACCGGCGCGAGCGGGCGCGCGCGCAGCAGCTGCGGCGCTCCTACAAAGCGACCGTCCGCGCGCTGTCGAACGCGGTCGAGGCACGCGACGCCTACACCGGCAAGCACGCCGAGCGCGTGGCCGCCTACGGCCTCGCGATCGCCCGCGCGGTGGGGATGAACGTCGCCGACGAGCCGCAGCTCGAGTTCGGCTTCCTGCTCCACGACATCGGCAAGGTCGGCGTGCCCGACGAGATACTGTTCAAGCCCGCGGCGCTGTCGGAGGAGGAGTTCGCGCGCATCGCGAGCCACGCCGAGATCGGCGCCGCGATCCTCGGCCACGTCGACTTCCTCGACGACGCGATGCTGGTCGTGCGCCACCACCACGAGCGCTGGGACGGCACCGGCTATCCCGACGGGCTGATGGGCGAGCAGATCCCGCTGGCGGCGCGCGTCTTCGCGATCGCCGACACGCTCGACGCGCTCACCACCGACCGGCCCTACCGCAGGGCGGTCGGCTTCGCCGAGGCCCGCAGCGTCATCCGCGCGGGTGCCGCGACCCAGTTCGACCCGGCAATCGTCGCGGCTTACGACGGGATCGGCGACGACACCTTCGTGCGCCTCAGCGCCGGCGTGCGGTCGTCGTGAGGCTTCAGGCGGCGGGCGAGGATCTCGGGGAAGTGGCGGCGCCGGTACTCGGCGATCGCCGCGCTCAGGTCGGTCTCCTCCTCGGCTGCGAGTGACGAGACGAGCAGGTTCTCGAGCGTGCGGACCTCCCGCTCGGTCGCGCGCCGGGTGGTCTTGGTGCGCGCGAACGCGTCCCACGCGCGGGCGAAGGACACGAAGCTCGTGCGGCCGCCGTGCCGGTGGGCGGCGAGCATCGGGCAGACGCCACCACGGCCGTCGGTGTAGGCGCCGACGACGATCGGCGACGACCGGATCCCCTCGAGCATCGCCTCTCGGGTCCGGGCCGGCAAGCAGCCGATTGCGGTTCGCAACCGGCTGATAGGGTCGCGCGGCTTCCGCACGGGGCCACCGTAGGTGACGGCCGGCCGCGGCGGCAAGCAGCGAAAGGAACCTTGCGACTCGGCCTGCACATCGGTTACTGGGGCCTCGGCATGACCGCGCAGGAGCAGCTCGAGCTCGTGCTGGAGGCCGAGCGGCTCGGCTACGACTCGATCTGGACCGCGGAGGCCTACGGCTCCGACGCCGCCACCATCCTCGCTTGGCTCGCGCAGGCCACCGAGCGGATCAAGCTCGGCTCGGCGATCTTCCAGATGCCCGGCCGCTCGGCAGCGATGACGGCGATGACCGCGGCCACGATCGACCAGCTCTCGAACGGCCGGATGCTGCTCGGCATCGGTTCGAGCGGGCCGCAGGTGGCCGAGGGCTGGCACGGGCAGCGCTTCGGCAAGCAGCTCCAGCGCACACGCGAGTACGTCGAGGTCGTGCGGATGGCGCTGGCGCGCGAGCGCGTGGTGTACGACGGGGAGACGTTGCAGCTCCCGCTGCCCGACGGGCCCGGGAAGGCGCTCAAGCTCACGATCGCGCCGGTGCAGGAGCAGATGCCGATCTACCTCGCCGCGATCGGGCCGAAGAACACAGCGCTCGGCGCCGAGATCGCGGACGGCTGGATCCCGACGCTGTTCTCCCCCGAGCACGTCGGCGAGTTCCGGCCGCTGCTGGAGGAGGGCTTCGCGCGCGCGGGGAACGGCAAGGGCTTCGACGACTTCG
>CAVQLI010000003.1:0-765579 GCA_963713345.1 uncultured Actinomycetota bacterium
GAACCCGGGCGGGGCGTCGCCGACGAGGCCCAGCCGGCGGCCCCGCAGTGACTCGAGGGCGGGGACGACGGTGGCAGCGTCGGCGCGCGGGCCGCGGTTCGCCGGCAGGTCCACCCGCTCCGGCAGGTGGCCGGCGAGCGCCTCGGCGAGCGCTCGTCGCGTGCGCGGCTCGTCAGGGTTGCCGAGGACCAGGTGCGGCGTCCGGCCGGCATGGACCACGAGGGCGTGGCCGAAGAGGTTGGCCCCGCACATCGAGTTGAGCCAGAGCCGGTCCCCGACCGGGCCGGGCTCGCGGAAGGACCACAGCAGGACCGGCTGGTCCAGGCCGCCGTAGAGCTCGAGGGCCGGCGTGGCGTCGGAGAACGAGGCGCAGACGTTGACGACGAGGTCGGCAGCGTCGGCCAGGAAGGGCTTCGCCGCCTCGACGTCCTCGGGCGTCATGACAAGGTCCTCGGGCCCGACGACCTCCGCGCCGAGCTCGACGAGCAGCGCGCGTGCGTCGGCGGCCAGAGAGCGGGCCACGTCGACGGCGAAGGTGGGCCGCGCGGTGGGGACGAGCACGACCCGCGGCGCTGTGGCGGTGGTCATCGCTGGACGACCTCGTCGACGAGCTCGCCGAGGCGCTGCAGGCGCGGGATGGACACCTCGACCAGGTCGCGCTCGACGTCGTCGCTGCCGATGACCGCCGCCCAGACCGCGCGGCCGGCGAGGAAGCCGGATGCTCCTTCACGGCACGCGAGCTCCACGGCCTGAGGGAAGAGGTCCGCGGGGACCCCGGACGAGAGGACGACCCACGGTGACGAGACCGCGTCGGTGATCTGCGCGCAGCGACGCCGGATCTCGTCCGCCGGGCCCTGTCCCTTGAGCGGGACCTCGGCCTTGTAGAGGTCGGCACCGAGGGAGCCGAGCTCCTTCGCCGCCTCGACCACGCAGTCGTCCCAGTCCCAGGCGCCGCCCTGGCGCGGGGCCTTGGCGACCGGCTCGATGATGCTCACCAGGCCGGCCGAGCGGCACCGGTCGACGAAGTCCTCGACCATGGCGACGCGGGTGGCGGAGGGCTCGTCGGGACGGTGGATGACGAGGAGCTTCATCGCGACCGCACCCTGGTCACGGACCACGGCAGGGTCCACGTCGTGGTCGATCTCGACGGCGGTGACGAACTCGCCGTTGCCCTCGATGAAACGGTCGGCCGCGGCGATGAGCCCGCACGTCGGAGCGACGGCGTCCGCGGCGACCACAGCGTCGAAGGCGAACTGCTTGTCGACGAGGACCGCCGAGGCGTACGGGGTGAGTGCCTGCGTTGCGGCGACCTTGAAGTCGGTGAGCTGCTGGTCGGTGACCGGCGCGCCCTGGTGCTCCGCGAACATGGCCCGCATGGCCTCGCGCTGGTCGACGGCGAGCATGGCGAACGCGCCGCTGGGCCGGGCCACCCGCGCCAGCCCGGCGCTGCGGGCGGTGGGAGTGGGGTGGGTGACGTCGGTCATCGGTTCTCCTGGTGGGTGACTGGCGGGTCGGTGTCAGTGAGCGTTCGCCGGCATGGCCGCTTCGACCTCGGCGAGCGACGGGATGCGGGAACGACCGTCGAGGCCGCGGCAGGACAGAGCGGCGGTGACGTTGGCGAAGGCGAGCTGCTGGTCGAGGGTCATTCCCTTGACGACGGCGGCGACGAGGGCGCCGTGGAAGACGTCGCCGGCGCCCAGAGTGCTGAGGATCGGGCTCGTGTGCGCCGGCGCAGTGGCCGTCTCGCCGGCGGCGGTGAGCGCGGACGAGCCTCGGGCTCCGTCGGTGGCGACCACGACGTCACAGCCCTCGGCGACGGCCAGGGCGAGGAGGTCGGGGACCGTGCGGTCCGCGCCGTAGGTGAGCCGGAGCGCTTCGACGGTCGGCGCGTAGAGGCCCACCCCTCGGGGCGTGAAGCCGGGGATGGGGTTGCCGGCATCCACCGAGAGCAGCTGGCCCTGGCGCAGGATCCCGGCCGCGGCGACCGACCCCCAGCCCGCGTGGTCCACATGGACGACGGGGCTCGAGGCGATGAGGCCCAGTCCGGCGCTGATGTCGATGCGCGGTGCCGGCTGGTTGCAGATGGCCCGGCTGTCGCGGACCCGGTCGACGATGACGACGCTGGCTGCCGACGGCTGCCCGGCGAGGACGGTGACCCCGCTGACGTCGACACCCTCGTCCACGAGCCCGGTGAGGATGGCGCGACCGTTGGGGTCGTCACCGACGGTGCCGACGAACGCCGCGCGCACCCCTAGCCGGGACGCGGCGACGGCGGCCGTCGCGGCCGGGCCACCTCCCGCATACGCCACCTCGGAGGCGACCACCCGGTCGTCGGGAGCGGGGAACCGGTCCACGAGGGCGATGGCGTCGAAGGTGGCCACGCCGACGAAGACGGCGTCGACGAGACTCGGGGAGCTCGTGGGGCTGGTCGCCATGGCGTTCTCGCACTCCTTCGTGCCGGGATCTACGATGTTGAGACTCTAACAGTTGTTGTTGGAAAGTCAACACTTTCCTGTGACTTACCTCGCGTATGCTGGCGCCGTGGGGGATCAGCCGGCCGCGGCGAACGAGGCCACGACACTGCGCTACGACAGCGCGCCCGAACGCCGTCGGGCCATCCTCAGCGCCGTGGGCGACGCCGGGTTCGTCTCCGTCACGGAGCTGACCCGCCGGCTGGGTGTCTCGGACATGACCGTGCGCCGAGATCTGCGCAAGCTCGCTCAGCAGGGCACGGTCCGGATCGTCCACGGTGGCGTCAGCGCCCTGTCCACGTCACCGCACTCGCCGGCCTTCACCGGCCGGGCCGAGGAGCACGCGACCGGCAAGCGCGCCATCGGGGAGGCGGTCGCGCGGTCACTGTCGTTGCGCGCCACCATCGCCGTGGACGCCGGCACGACGACCTACGCCGTGGTCCAGGCCCTTCCGGACTCGTTCCGGGGCACCGTGGTCACCCACTCGATCCCGGTGATGCAGCTGATGCTCAGCCGGGGACTGGGGCGGGTGGTCGGACTGGGGGGCGAGCTCCTGGGGGAGAGCCAGGCGTTCATCGGACCTCGGACCGTCGCCGCGGTCGCCGGGCTCCGTGTCCAGACGCTGCTGCTCGGGGCGGCCGCGGTCGATGACCAGGGCATCTACGTCTCCACCGACAACGAACGGCCGACCAAGCTCGCCCTCATGTCGATCGCCGACCGTGTGGTCCTGCTCGTCGACTCGAGCAAGTTCCTGGCCTCGGCGCCGGTCCACCTCTGCGGCTGGGACGAGATCTCGGCCGTGGTGACGGACGCGCCTCCACCCAGCGACGTCCTGGAACACCTTCCGCGTCTCGCTGAGATCGTCGAGGTCGCCGGGCGAGACTAGGGCGCCGGCCAGGCGACGAGCGCGACGGCGTCGTTGAACGCGGCCGGCTCCTCCAGGTTGGGGTAGTGGGCGGTTCCCGCGATGTCGACGGTTCGTCCGTCGGGTACCGAGTCGGCCAGCCGGTGACCCATCTCGATGTGGTCGGGGGAGTCGAGGGCGCCACTGACGACCACGACCGCTACCTCGATCGACGGGACGCGCTCCCAGGTCCGGGTGACCGGGGTCGGTGGCACGAAGCTGCGGACCGCATGGTGCTGCAGCGTGTCCCACCCCATCCGCCGGACCGCCTCGGCCACGGTGGGGTCGACGTCGTCGAGGGTGCGGTGCGGTCCGGGGACGAAGCGCATGAACGCGTCGAGCCAGCGCTGGGCGTCGCGGGTCTCCTCGGCCGCCTTCCACTCGGCGAACACGTCGAGCACCCACGGGTCGATGAACGTCGGCTCGCTCGTCCCCACGCCGGAGACGACCAGGCCCGCCACGAGGTCGGGGTGCTCGAGGGCCAGGTCGACAGCGGTTCCGCCGCCCATCGAGAGGCCGACGACGGTGGCTGGTCCCAGGTCGAGAGCCTGGAACACGGTCGCCAGATCGTCGCAGTGTCGGTATGCGGAGGTGGCGGTGGACGACTCTCCGTGCCCTCGGGCGTCGACGAGGACGACTCGGTGCGTGTCGGCGAACGCGGTCACCTGCGGCTCCCACATCCGATGGTCCAGCCCGCCGCCGTGCAGGAGCACCAACGGGCGTCCCGGTCGGTCGCTCGACCAGACGGCCAGGTGGCCCTCGGGAACGCTGACGTCGGTTCGAACCAGAGCGGTCATCATGACACCCAAGGTGTCACTACGGCGATCACCATGTCAACCGAGGTGTCATGATGGCGGTGTGCCCTCCGCCGCCCCCGATGAGCTGGCTCGCGTCTTCGACCTGCTCGGACCGCTCTACCGGCAGACCGTCCGCAACCTCGAGCAGGCGAGCGGCATACCCGTCGGCGTGCGCGCCGTCCTGGACCTGCTCCGCGTGCGGGAGGCGCTGACCGTCCCGCGCATCGCCGCCGTCCTGGGGCTGAGCCGGCAGTTCGTCCAGCGGTGCGTCAACGACGCCGAGGCCGGAGGATGGGTGACGCTCCGGCCGAACCCGGCCCACCAGCGTTCGTCCCTGGTCACCATCACCGAGAAGGGCCGTGGCCTCGTCGGCGAGATCCGGGCGGCCGAGGCGAGGTCGCTCGGGCCGGTCGCGGGCACGATGAGCCACGACGACGTGGCGGCGTGCGTCCGGGTCCTCACTCAGCTGCTCGAGGTCGTCCGCGCCGAGTCCGGACCCGCATCCGTGCCCTGACCGCCGGGCGGAGGCGGGGGCGCTGTGCCCAGGGGCTAGCGTCAGAGCCTCACCACGCCCCAGGAGGCCGCTTTGTCGCTCAGCGAACGCGAACAGGACGAGATCGACCGCGCGAACGAGTCGGGCCGCCAGCCGGTCGCCTTCGTCCACGGGCTGTGGCTCCTCTCGAGCAGCTGGGACCGCTGGCGCATGCTGTTCGAGAACAGCGGGTATGCGACGATCGCGCCCGGCTGGCCGGACGACCCGGAGACCGTCGCCGAGGCGCGCGACCACCCGGACGTCTTCGCCCACAAGATGGTCCAGGCCGTCACCGACCACTACCTCGAGGCCATCGCGGCGCTGACCAGGAAGCCCGGGGTCGTCGGCCATTCGTTCGGTGGACTGATCGCGCAGAAGATCGCCGGCGTCGGCGCGTCCGCGGTCACGGTGGCCGTCGACCCCGCGCCGGGTAGGGGAGTCCTGCCGCTGCCGGCCTCGGCGCTCAAGTCCGGCTCTCCGATCCTCGGCAACCCGGCGAACGCCCGCCGGTCGGTCACCCTCACCTTCGAGGAGTTCACCTACGGCTGGGCCAACGCCCTCGACGAGGCGGAGGCGAGACAGCTGTACGACGAGTTCCACGTCGCGGCGTCCGGTGTCCCGATCTTCCAGGCCGCCGCCGCGAACCTGAACCCCTTCAGCGAGACCAAGGTCGACTTCAAGGCCGAGAACCGTGGACCGATCCTCATCATCTCCGGCGAGAACGACCACACGGTGCCGCACGCGATCTCGTACGCGGCATACAAGAAGCACCGTAAGAACGTGGGAGTGACCGAGTTCACCGAGCTGGCCGGTCGCGGCCACTCCCTCACCATCGACCACGGGTGGCAGGAGGTCGCCGAGACCGCCCTCGACTTCGTCCGCGCGAACGGTCCCGCGACCGACTAACGCCCTAGAGCCCGCTGTAGGCGGCCATCACGACGCTCAGGCCTCGGTCGTTCCGTCGAGGTCGGCCATGGGCCGTACTCAACAGGGCTTTCCCACTCCGGCCAACGGATGTAGCGCCGATCGCCGGCGTCAGGCCTGGTCCAGAGCTAGCGCTTCGCGGCTCGAGCCACGGGGTCACCCATCGCGGCGGCGCTGGCGTTGGCCTTCTTGTCGGCCCGCTTCTCCTTGATGGTCTTGCCTTGCTTCTTGGCCATGTGCTGGCGCGGGGACTTGTCCGACATGTTGGCTCCTCGTCGGGGCCAGAGATGGCCCTCGTGCGAACAGTACGCCGCATCGCGACCAGTGCCGGCTACGCGGTCCCGTCGATGGCGCGGTCGCGCTGCGCGGAGCCGGCGTCTCCGTAGGGGTAGGCCGAGACCAGCGGCCTGCTCACCGCATCCAGCCGCGTGCGCTCCTGGTCCGTCAGCCCGACCGAAGCGGCACCGAGGTTGTCCGCCAGCTGTTCCGGGTTGCGGGCGCCCAGGATCACCGACGTGACCGCGGGCCGGCCTTCCAGCCACGCGAGCGACACCTGTGCCGGGTTGGCGCCGCGCTCCGTGGCGATCTCGGAGACCGTGTCGATGACGCGCCACGTGCGTTCCTCGCGGTTCCGGGGCTCCCATGCCTCCATGCCTCGGTCGGGGTCCTCGCCCAGCCGGGTCGCACCCTCGGGGGTGGAGTCCCGCGCATACTTCCCCGTCAGCCAGCCGCCGGCCAGCGGCGACCACGGCAGCAGGCCCATGCCGGCGTCGAGGCAGGCCGGCACGATCTCCGACTCGATCTCTCGCACGAGCAGGCTGTACTGCGGCTGCAGCGTCACCGGTGCGGCGAAACCGTGAGCGCGAGCCAGGTACGCCGCCTTGGTGACCTGCCAGCCGAGGAAGTTGGAGAAGCCGTAGTAGCCGATCTTGCCGCTGCTCACACTGTCGTCGAGGAACCGCAGCGTCTCCTCCAAGGGCGTGACGTCATCCCAGGCGTGCAGCTGGTAGAGGTCGATGTGCTCGACCCCGAGGCGGCGCAGGGACGCATCTAGGGCGCGGCGCAGGTGCAGGCGCGACGAGCCGATCTCGTTGAGGACGCCACCCCGGGTGAACCGGCCCTTGGTCGCCAGGACGACCCGCTCGCTCTCGGTGGGCCGCTGGGCGATCCACCGGCCGATGATCTCCTCCGAGGCGCCGTTCGCATACACGTCGGCCGTGTCCACCAGGTTGCCCCCGGCCGCGACGTAGCCGTCGAGGATCTGGTGCGAGGTGTGCTCGTCGGCCTCCGCCCCGAAGGTCATCGTGCCGAGGGCGTACGTCGAGACGACGGCGCCGCTGTTGCCGAGCGGTCGGTAGCGCAAGGGTGTCCTTCGATCGGAGGGCGAGGTCCGCCTCGATCCTCGAGGCGATGTCGCTCTCGACCGTATGCCAGCGCCGCTCGGCCCGTACGCCGGGTGTGCGGGCAGGGGACGGCAGCGAGGATGATGACGAACGAGCAGCGGGGACTCGCCCATGCGCAGGGAGCCGGCTATGGAACAGATCACGGGGCCCATGACCGGCCGGACGGTGCTGGTGACCGGAGCCACCGCGGGGATCGGTGAGGCAACGGCCCTGGGGCTGGTCGCGTCGGGCGCGCACGTGGCGATCACCGGCCGGGACCGCAGCCGCACGGAGGCCGCGGCTCGCCGTCTGCGCGCCGCCGGGAGCGGGCCGGTGGACGTCTTCGTCGCGGACATGTCCGACCAGTCACAGGTGCGGGCGATGGCCGCCGAGATCCTGCAGCGCCTCCCGCAGATCGATGTGCTGGTCAACAACGTCGGCGGGTTCTGGAACACCAGGCACGTCACCGCCGACGGTCTGGAGCGCACCTTCGCCCTCAACCACCTCGCACCGTTTCTGCTCACCAACCTCCTGCTCGACCGGCTGCGGCAGGCTCCCGCCGCGCGCGTGGTCACGGTGTCCTCCAACGCGCACAGCACGGGCCGGATCGACTTCGACGACCTCCAGGGCGAACAGTCCTACTCGGGCGCTCGGGCCTACAGCCAGTCCAAGCTCGCGAACGTCCTCTTCACGTACGAGCTGGCCAGCCGGCTCCAGGGCACCTCGGTGACCGCCAACGCCCTGCACCCGGGAGTGGTGCGCACCTCCTTCGGGGCCGAGGACCCCGCCGGCGTGCAGCGGTTCCTCGTCCCACTGGTCCGTCCGTTCATGAAGAGCCCCGCCCAGGGAGCCGCCACCTCCATCCATCTCGCGTCCGCCCCCGGTCTCGCGCACGTCACGGGTCGCTACTTCGCCAACAGCAAGGAGAAGCGGTCTGCCGGGCCGAGCTACGACCGGGCGGCAGCGGTCCGGCTCTGGAAGGTCAGTGCCGACCTGGTTCACCTCAACGGCGCTGCTGACCGCCCGACCTGACGCCCTGCTCGTCGCTCGATCCAGGTGGGGGCACGTTGCGCGCGCCGCGCCACAGGACCACGGCCAGTGCGATGAGCCAGAGGCACCAGGCGATGTAGCCGACGAAGTTGCTCAGGCCGGCCGCCTCCACGCCGAACGGGATGACGATGCCGGTCGCGATCAGGGCCGCCGAGGCGTAGCCCAGGTAGGTCATCCAGCGGGGGGCCAGGCCTCGGGTGAGAGCGTAGGCGACCAGGACGGTGAACGTGGCCGTGAGGGCGTACCCGATGGTCTCGCCGAGGATGGTGCCGAGCCAAGTGTGGAACAGCTCGAAGCGTCGGTATGCGTCGGCGGTGCGACCGGGGTCGGTGGCGTCGGCGCTGATGCCGGGGACGAGCAGCACCCATCGGGAGAGTCCGATGACCTGGACCGTGGCGCCGGCGATGCCGGTGACGGCGATCCACCTCCCGAGGGTCCCGCCCGCGATGCGGCCGAGGTAGATGCCGGCGGGGGCCAGCAGGGCGGCGCTGATGGTGAGGACGAGGAACCAGCCGGTGACGGCGGCCTGGTGCTGGCGGTACAGAGCGAGGATCTCGGCGGTCTCGGACTTGAGGATGGTCGGGTAGTCGAAGACCGAACCGAGCGCGGTGAATCCGGCGATGGCCAACAGGGCGGCCAGGCTCATGGAGGCGGCAGCCAGCCGTCGGGGCGTTGAGTCGTTCATCGTGACGTTCCTTCGCGGGTCGGGGTTGTCGGGGTTTCTGCGGTGGTCCGTGCGGCGTCCCGGTACCACGTGAGGGTGGCGGCCAGGGCGTCGTCCAGAGGTGTGGCCGCCTGGCCGAACGTGGCGCGGTACCGGCTGTCGTCCACGACCCACGGATCGGTGAACTGGTAGAGGGTGTGCAGGTACTCACGCATCGGCGGCTGGACCAGACCGAGGAGTCGCAGGGTGGTGGCTCCGGCGGCGAAGCTCTTGGGTCGGTGCCCGGCCAGCTCGTAGACCCGGTCGATGACCTGCCGGGTGGTACGGGTCTCCGCGATCGGAAGGTGCCACACCGAGCCGGAGGCGGCGGGGTGGGAGCCGAGGGTGATGAGCGCCGTCGCGACGTCCGGTGTGTACGAGTAGCTGTGCGGCTGGTCCGAGTCGCCCATGACCTGGGCGGTGCGGCCGGTCAGCGCCGGGCCGAACACCGTCTCGCCGAGCGCCGAACGGGTGGTGCCGGGACCGAAGTAGTCGGAGGCCCTCCCGATGGCGACGTCGACCGTGCCGGTCGCGTGGGCGTGCAGGAGCTCGTCGGTCATCGCTGCCCGAGTGGCAGCCTTGGCGGAGGTGGGGTGTGCCTGCATGGTTTCCACGAGGGGACGGCCGTGGGTGGGTCCGTAGCCGTAGAGGTTGTCGAGGACGACCAGGCGGGCGCCGGCGGCCGCGGCTCCGGCGAGGACGGCGCTCTGCAACGGCGGGAACTCTTCGGCCCAGCGGGCGTAGTTGACGGCGTTGAGGCAGAAGTACACGACGTCGGCACCGGCTGTCACCTGAGTCGTGAACGCGGGGTCGGTCGCGTCCCCCGCGACCACGTCGGCCCCGGGCAGGCTCGCCCGGCCGGTGCGGTTCACGGCGACGACCTGCGCTCCGCTGTGGACCAGCTGTTCGACGACGAGGCGGCCGACCTGGCCGGTGCCGAAGACGACGTGCCGGGTCATGACCGGCTCTTGGCGGTGGCAAGGGTGAGAGGCAGGACGGCGGTCAGGGCGGTGACGACGACGGCGCCACTGGAGCCGAAGACGGTGAACTGCTGGTCGACCTGGATGCCGAACGCGTACGTGACCGCCCAGCCGACGGCCCAGATGGCGGCCAGGGCGGCGGGCCACGCCACTGCGGCCCGGCCGAGCAGTGGTGCGAGCACCACCGCCTGGGCGGCGCCGACTCCGAGACCGGTCACGGCTCCCTGGACGACCAGGGCGGTGAGCGTCGTCTGGTAGCCGACGACCGCGGCTCCCACGCCGAGTCCGACCATCAGGCCGAGCGCGGTCGCGATGATCCACCGGGTCGCCGAGGGGCGGGACCGGCCGAGTGCCCACGCCTGCAGACTGCCGAGCACCGCTCCGGTGAGCAGTCCGCCGAGGAGGGAAGGGATGAGGCTGTCGACCGGGCCGATGAGGAGGTAGGAGGCGTACCCGCCGATCGGGAAGCCGAGGAAGGAGACCAACCACCGTCCGGCGAGGCGGGGCCTGCTGGTGGTGGTGTTGACGGGCGCGGGAGTGGTGGTCGAGTGAGACATCGAACGAGACATGGCTGCTCCTATCGGCGGGGCGTGGTGGTGGGCGCGGTGGGGTTGACCGGCCGGGCGGGTTGGGCGGCGATCCACGCCGCGAGGATGTTTCCGGGGTGGTCGGCGAGGTGGTCGCGCACCAGCGCGTCGAGGCGCTCGTGCTGACCGTCGAGGTATGCGGCGGCGATGACGACGAGCTGTCGGTCCCGCGCGGTCACGGCGCTCCGGCCGGCGCGCCGGAGAAGATCGTCGGGTTCGTCGGCCAGGAGTGCGGCGGCGACGAGCAGGATCGGGGTGTTGTCGCCCGTTGCCCGCTGCCGGATCTCGTCGGCGGCGGAGTGCTGGCCGCCGATGAACCGGCGGACCAGGGTCTCGTCGTCGTCGGGCATGCCTGAGTGTTGGCGTCGGCGCTGACGAACCGCTGACGACCGCTGACGAGAACGAGCCGGCGCGCGCGGGGGAGGACCGCATACGCTCGAAGGATGCTGACGGTGGCCGTCCTCGGCCCGGTTGAGGTGCACCGCGACGAGCTGCGCGTCGGGCTGCCGACGGGGAAGACCACGGAGGTACTCGTCCGGCTGGCGCTCGACGCGGGGCGAGTGGTCAGCGTCGACCGGTTGATCGAGGACGTGTGGGCCGACGCCGTGAACACCGGCCGAAACACGTTGCAGTCCAAGGTCTCCCAGCTCCGAAAGGCGCTACAAGATCCGGAGCTGCTCCGGGGCGGGCGGGGCGGTTACGCCCTGGACATCGACCCGACCGGCGTCGACGCGCTGCGAGCTGTCGGCCTCGCCGCCTCCGCCGCGACGGCCCGACGCACCGGTGACGCGACGACGGCCGTGGCGTTGGCCGCCGAGGGGCTCGCGCTGTTCCGGGGAGCGGTCCTCGTCGACGTCGGTGACAGCGAGTGGCTGCAGGCCCAGCGCGCGCAGCTCGAGGAGGTACGGATGAGCCTGCTCGAGAACCTCTTCGCCGCCCGGGTCGACCTCGGCGCCGGTGGCGAGGTGGTCGCCGAGCTGGAAGCGCTCACTGAGCGATATCCGCTCCGGGAGGGCCTCTGGTCCTCCCTCGTCACCGCTCTCTACCGGGCGGGACGGCAGGCCGAGGCGCTGGCCGCCTACTCGAGAGTGCGAACGCTGCTGGTCGACGAGCTCGGTGTCGAGCCGGGTCCGACCCTGCAGGTGCTCGAGACCCAGATCCTCCGGCAGAGCACCGCGCTGCACGCATACCCAAGCCGGTAGCGCGGCAGAGGAGGACCTTGCGAGCACGCCCAACAACCTGCCGTCGCTCTCCTCGCCGCTCGTGGGACGTGCAGCCGACCTCGCCACCCTCGCGCTGCTGACCCGGGACCACCGCCTGGTGACGCTGGCCGGGCCGGCCGGAGTCGGTAAGAGCCGCCTGGCCATCGACGCGGCCCGCGGCCGTCAGGCCCCAGGAGGGGTCTGGCTGGTCCGCCTCGACGCCGCCGACTCCACCACCTCCCTCGCCAGGCTCGCCGCCGAGACCCTGCACCTGCCCGGCGGCGAGCAGAGCCTGGTCGAACGGCTCGCCGGTGCCGAGACGGTGCTGGTGCTGGACGGGTGCGAGCACGTCGTCGACGCGGTCGCCGCCCTGGTCGGCGCGCTGCTCGACGAGGCTCCACGCCTGCACGTCATCGCGACGAGCCAGGTTCCGCTGGGCCTGGACGGCGAAGTGGTGCATCAGATCGAGCCGCTGACGGCCACGGACGCGGTCGAGCTGTTCGAGGCGCGGGCCGTCGCCACCCGCAGCCGGTTCGCCCTCGACGCGGACACCACCCCCATCGTCCACGACGTCTGCGTGGCGCTGGACGGGCTTCCGCTGGCCATCGAGCTGGCCGCCGCCCGCACCAGGTCGCTGTCGGTTCAGGAGATCTCGCGACGTCTCGACGACCGCTTCACCCTCCTGCGGGATCCGACGAGCCGGCGGCCCGAGCGGCGTCGAGCCCTCGCCGCGGCGATCGCGTGGAGCTACGACCTGCTGTTCCCCGACGACCAGCGGGGCCTGTGGGCACTGTCGTACTTCTCCGGCGGAGCGCCCCTCGAGGCCACCGAGGTGGTCCTTGCCCGTCTCGACGTCCCCGAGACGTCAGCGGTCGACGTCGTCTCGCGCCTGGTCGCCCGCTCCCTCGTGTACCTCGAGGTGTCACCGGATGGGTCGGTTCGCTACCGGCTCCTCGACAGCATCCGCGCGTATGCACTCGACCGCCTGCGCGAGTCGGGCCTGCACGACACCGCGGCGGCGGCGCACGCCACGTGGTACGCGAACCTGGCGGACCGCTGCGCGGCCACCGTCCGCGGCCCCGGCCAGGCCGAGGCGGTCGCGACCGTCCGGGCGGAGCGGGCGAACATCGACGTCGCCCTCGCCTGGGCCGCGGCCCACGACCCGCTGCTCGGTGGCCGCATCGCGATGGGCTTCGGATGGACGTGGGTCGTCCTCGGCGACGGTGTCGCCGGTGCCGAACGCCTCCGCAGTGCGCTCGCCGCCGCGGACACGCTCCCGCGGCAGACCCGAGCGCGAGGTCTGCTCGTCGCCGGCTGGCTGGAGGCGTCGGCCGGAAACCTCGCACGAGCGCAGGCCGATCTGGACGAGGCCCTCCAGATCGCCGACGAGCTCGCAGACCCCCGCCTGCGGGCCGACGCCGACCGTCATCGCGCGTTCCTGTCCATCCAGCTGGGCCGGCCGGCCGACGTGCTGGACCTCGCGAGCTCCAGCGTCACCGCCTCGCAAGCGCTGGGGTTGTCGTGGGAGACGGCCGCGGCTCTCGTGCTCAGGGCCTACGGGTCGATCATGCTCGGCGACACCGCCCACGCCGGCCAGGACGCCGACGAGGCGATACACCTCCTCGACCCGCTCGAGGACTCCTGGGGCCTGGTTCACGCCGAAGCCATGCTCGGGGCCATCGCCCAGGCGGAGCACCGGTTCGGGGACGCGGCCGAGCATCTCGCGCGGGCGGCCGCACAGTCCGAGCTTCTCGGCTTCGTCGGCCAGGCCGCCCTGCATCTCGCATCGCTCGGCCGTGTCCAACAGCGCGCCGGAGATCCCCACGCCGCGATCCTCACGCTGAACCGCGCGATCCTGGCCGCCACCGACAGCGGTGACCTGAGGCTCGCCGCCACCGCGCGACTGCACCTTGCTCGGCTGAGGCGGACCACCGGCGAGGCCGACGCAGCACGAAGCCTTCTCGAACAGAACGACCGCTGGTACCAGGCGGCCGGAGGGGGTGAGGGGGCGCTGCTCACCCGATGCCTGCTGGCCGCGGTCGACGCCCAGAACGGGACTGGTGAGCGCTCGCAGCAGCTCCTCGACATCCTCGAGGAGGGTCGCCGCGTCGGCGATCCGGAGGTCCAGGTCCACGCCACCGACGCCCTCGCCCGCCTGGCCGGCCAGCGGGGTGAGGTCACGCTCGCACGAGACCTGTTGCGAGCCGCCGACGAGGTCGCCGTGAACGCGCCGCATGTGGTGGACAGCAGGGACCGCGTCGATGCCGACCACACCCGAGCTGCCCTGGGCCTCTAGGCCGGCTCGGGGTAGTGGGCCCTCGGGTGATGGCGCTGGGCGGATCGTGGGAGGAGGCTCACGACATGACGGCGTCCGAGCAGCTCCGCGACATGGTCAACGGCTTTCGGATCTCGCAGGCGCTGCACGTCGCTGCCGTGCTGGGCGTCTCGGACCTGCTCGCCGACGGCCCGCTCGATCTCGAGTCCCTCGCCCGCGCGGCCGACGCCGACCCGGAGTCGCTCCGCCGACTGCTCCGTGCGCTGGCTGCTGTCGGGGTCTACGTCGAGACGGACGAGGGTGGCTACGCCAACAGCGAGCTGAGCGAGGCCCTGCGTACCGGTGCGCCGGGGTCGGTAAAGGGCTGGGCCACCCTCATCGGTGAGCCGTACTTCTGGGGCGCCTGGGGCAACCTGTTGAGTGGCACCCGGAGCGGAGCGAACCCCTTCACGACGCTGTACGGGATGGACGTGTGGGCCTACCGGGCCGGCGACGTGACGAGGACTACGGTCTTCGACGCGGCCATGACCGAGCTCGCCACCAGGATGGCGGCCGCGGTCGCCGACGCCTACGACTTCCCCGAGCGCGGCCTGCTCGTCGATGTCGGTGGCGGGCACGGAGCCCTTCTCGCGGGGGTGTTGGCCGCATACCCGTCGCTGTCCGGGGTGGTGTTCGACCTTCCGCACGTCGTTGCCGGAGCGACCGAGGTGCTGGCGAATACGCCTGCGCGGGAACGGATTCGCCTGGTCGCCGGCGACATGTTCGAGTCAGTCCCCTCCGGTGGCGACGTCTACCTGCTGAAGTCGGTGCTGCACGACTGGCGCGACGAGGACTGCGAGTCGATCCTGCGGGTATGCCGGGCGGCGATGTCTCCGTCCTCGGCTCTCCTGATCGTCGAGCGGCTCCTGGCCGGTCCGAACGAAGGCTCGGACACCAAGTTCTCCGACCTCAACATGTTCGTCATGACGGGCGGACGGGAGCGGTCCGAGGCTCAGTTCGTCCAGCTGCTCGAGCGTTCGGGGCTTCGGCACCGTCGCACGCTCGACACGACCAGCCCGTGGTCCGTCGTGGAAGCGGTGGTCGAGTAGCGCCACCCCTGGTTACCAGCGGGCCGTCTGGCCAAGCCCTTCGTGTTCGTGGATCTGCCCATCCCCTGGAACGGTTGTCCCGCAGACGGGTTCGACGGGTCGTCGTGATCGTGGACCGTTCCGGCGTGGTCGAATCCGTCAGGGCGACAACCAAACGAAGGCGTGAATCGTCTGGCGCGGGATACCGTCGAGCGATGACGACCAACGAGCCCGAGCCGAAGGGCAGCGAGGATCACGAGTTCCCGTTCATGGAGCTGTTCAACGCCGAGGACGCGATCGAGCACCCCGGCGAGCCGGTCGAGGACCTCGATCTGACGGACGACAGCGACGCGCCGGCGCCCTGACTGCCCGCCGCCGGCGAGCTCAGTCGTCGAGGGGTTCCCAGATGAGCTCAGCGACATCGAGGATCAGGTGTGACCTCGGCTGCGCGGGATCGTCTGACGTGCGCACTTCCCCGACGCAGACGCAGATGGCGTCGTTGAGCCGCCGGTAGGGGTCTTGGTCGCTGAGGTGGAGCATCGAGCCGACCACCTGTCGGCGGCCGATCGGGTAGGCCCGACCGTATCCGTGCCACTGCACCATGATCGTGGCCGCATCGTCGGTCTCGATGACGGCGCGGAAGTCCGGTTGGAACGGACCGTCGACGGTACGCCGCAGCGGGAAGTTGACGCCTCGGAACCGACCGGTGATCCACCCCTGGGAATCGCCCTCGGCCAGGAACAGGTGCTGCTGCCAACCACCCTCCAAGGCCACCGTCCACTCCTGTGGGTAGGTGAACCGAAGTCGGTACAGGGGCTCGAGCCTCATCCGCCGCTCCGATCACCTCGACGCCAGCCGCACGAAGCACGCTGGCACCGCGGGCCCATCGACACGGTCAGCAAACCACCGGGACCCGGTGGTTTGCCACTCACCACGCACGCGGCGACCTGGCCCTCGAGGTGGCGTTCAGGCCCCTCCGAGAGACTGCGGGGTCGTCACGGCGATTCCCTGCGTCCGAGCGACCTCGATGGGAACGACCTCGCGTCCAAGGGGCCACAGGGAGAGTGGGATGAGCTTGACGTTCGCGACGGCCAACGGGATGCCGATGATGGTGATGGCGAGCAGCAGCGCGGTAACAAGGTGGGCCAGTGCCAGCTCCCAACCGAGCAGAATGAGCCAGACGATGTTCCCGATGAACGAGAACACACCGGCAGTGGGCTTGGCGATGGTGGTTCGGCCGAAAGGCCAGACCACGAATCCTGCGATCCGGAAAGCGGCGATCCCGAACGGGATGGTGATGATCAGGATGCACGCCAGGATGCCGGCCAGGACATAGAGGAGCCAGAGCCAGAATCCGGCGAGCACGAACCAGATGACGTTTCCGAGGATCCTCACCGCGTTATCGTCGCACGCGGAATCCGACGTGAGGCGGCTCCGGGCGGTCACCGCCAGGCTGTCCCTCAGCCATGGACGCGCCTGATGCTCACGACGGGGGGATGTTCAGGTTGAGACGGAACAGGTTGTCCGGATCGTACTGGCGCTTGATGTCCCGAAGCCGATCGACGTTGGGCCCGAAGGCGGCGTCGACCCGGTCGGCTTCGTCCTCGGCGGCGTAGTTCATGTACGTACGTGGCCCCGTATAGGGCGCGAGCGCGGCGAGGGTGTTCCGCACCCATTGCACGTTGACAGCGGTGTCAGCCGGATCCTGCCACTGGCCGGCGACCAGCAGGTTGAACCCCGGGGTCCGGTGCGGGAAGGCCGTGGCGGTCGGGGTGATTCGGCACGCGGCGCCGTGGAAGTTCTCGAGGAGGATGGCCGACATCGGCGACGGGACAACCTCATAGGCTTCGACCAGCGCCGAGACGGCGGCGTCGCTGAGCTCGGTGAGAAAGGCCGATCGCCAGTAGTTCAGTGCGCCCCGGGGGAAGCCGGCGTCCAACATCGTGTTGACCGCGGGGTACGGCATCGGAGCCACCAGGTCCATGACCGGCGGGCCGAACTCCCGCAGCGGCCGCAGCTCGGCCTCGGCCTCGTCGACGGAGCCGGCATGGCAGAGCGGAAGTACGCACAGCTTCGCCCCGCTGCCGTCCGGCGCGTGCACGAACCCGCAGAACACCGACGCATCGTCGGACATCGTCGTGGTGAACTGGCGGTACCTGCTCACCACGTCGACGGCCACCGACAGAGGGTGGGCGAGAAGTCCGCCGAGAACGGTGTCCAGCGGGTGGGTCTCGAACTCCAGCGACGCGGCGACGCCGAAGTTGCCCCCGCCCCCACGAAGCGCCCAGAACAGGTCCGGCTCGTGCTCGTCGTCGACGATCCGCACGGCACCGTCGGCGGTGACCACCTCGACGGCCCTGAGGTTGTCGATGGACATGCCGTACTTGCCCATCAACCATCCCAGCCCGCCGCCCAAGGTCAGGCCGGCCACCCCGGTGGTCGAGATCACGCCGCCGGTGGTCGCCTGCCCGTAGGCGTGGGTGACCCGGTTGAACTCGTTCCAGGTGGTCCCGCCCTGAGCCCGCGCGCGACGGCGGCCGGGATCGACGTCCACCCCACGCATCAGCGACAGGTCGATCATCAGTCCGCCCTCCGTGACCGCCCGGCCCGCCACGTTGTGCCCGCCGCCGCGGACCGAGATCTCCAGGCCCGCGCTGCGGCCGAACATCACCGCGTCGCGGACGTCGGCCACGTTGTGGCAGCGGGCGATCAGGCCCGGATGCCGGTCGACGAGACCGTTGTGGACCGCCCGCACCTCGTCGTACTGCGGGTCATCCGGCCCGACCAGACGTCCGTTGAAGCCGGCGACCAACTCGTCAGGAACCGTCAGGGAAGCCATCCCCGCCTCCTTTATCGGCAGGTGCCCATGCTCCTTGTGACGGTAGGCCGACCTCCAGGGTCGAGGCAAGGGAAGCGGGCGAGCGGAGCTGTGAGACCGCAGGACATCGTTCATCGGCCCCCCGAGACGACCCCGGTGGCTACCGACACGCGACATGTGGCGCACTCCATGCCTCACCTCGTCTGGGTGACGGAATCAGCGTCGTCGCGATCTAGCCTGAGGAAGCTGAGCTCCGGAGTGAGGACGGACTCTCGAGGGAGGTCGCGATGTCGGTCTTGACCAGGATTCGTCCGGTGTCCCTTCAGGGATACAAGCGGAGCTGGCTGTCCAGGGATGTCGTCGCCGGTGTCACTCTTGCGGCGATCGCGATCCCGGAGTGCATGGGGTACACCTCGATCTCCCAGACGCCCGTCGTCACCGGCCTGTACAGCGTCATCTTTCCCACCATGGTTTTCGCGCTGTTGGGTTCGTCTCGGCTTCTCGTGGTCGGTGCGGACTCGGCGACGGCGGCTATCTTGGCCGCCGGTCTGGCGTCGCTCGGGATCGCTGGGCTGTCGCCGAATACGGCCGAGTGGGTTGCCTGGTCCGGCTTGGTCGCGCTGGTCTGTGCTGGTCTGTTGGTCGTGGCGAGGTTGTTCCGGCTCGGGTTCTTGGGCGACTTCCTCAGCGCGTCGGTGCTGATCGGCTTCCTGACCGGGGTGGGTATTCAGGTCTTCGCCGGGCAGATCCCCGACATGCTGGGGATCCCGAAGGGGAAGGGGAACTGGTTCGAGCAGCAGTGGTCGACGATCACGCACCTGGGTGAGGCCAACGGCTGGACGCTCGCCTTCGCCGTGGGGACGTTGGCGATCATCGTGGGCTTCAAGCGGTTCCTGCCTAGGGTGCCGGGGGCTGTTATCGCGGTGATCCTCTCGATCATCCTGTCGGGTGCCCTGAGCGCTTCCTCGCATGGTGTGGCGGTGATCGGCTCGGTACAGGGCGGCTTCCCGCCCGTCGGCCTGCCGGATGGGATCACCTGGGGTGATGTGCCCAGCGTTATCGGGGTCGGTTTCGCCTGCTTCGTGCTGATCGTGGCCCAGAGCGCCGCGACGTCTCGCAGCTTTGCGATGAAGCACGGCCAGCGCGTCGATGTGAACCGTGACCTGGTCGGCCTCAGTGGGGCCAACGTGGCGGCTGGACTGACCGGCACCTTCGTGGTCAATGGCAGTCCGACGAAGACGCAGATCCTCGATGAGCAGCGGGGACGCACGCAGGTCGCCAACCTGACGATGTCGCTGGTTGTGCTGGCGGTGGTGCTGTGGTTCACGGGGCTGTTGACGAACATGCCGAAGGCGGTGCTGGCCGCAATCGTGTTCCTCATCGGTGTCGGGCTGATCGACGTCAAGGGGTTCCAGCGGATCAGGGCGACCCGGTTGAGCGAGTTCGTGATCGCCGCCGTGACCGCGGTCGTAGTGTTCGCGGTCGGCGTCGAGCAGGGCATCATCCTGGCGGTCGTGTTGTCGATCCTGGAGATCATCAGGAGGTCGTACTCCCCCAAGGACTTCCTGGTTGGAGTGGACAGCGGCGGATCCAGCACGTACGAGCCGGCTCAGCCAGGCCATGAGAGTCTGCCCGGCCTTCTGGTGTTCCGCTTCGATGCGCGGCTGTTCTACGCCAACGCGAACCGGTTCTCCGACACCGTCCAGGGCCTGTTGAGTGCTGCGCCGACCAGGGTTCGCTGGCTGGTCCTGGACTGCTCGTCGATGGACGACGTGGACTACTCGGCCAGCCTCACCTTGGCTGGACTCATCGAGGCGGTTCACGCCGACGGCCGGGTCTTTGCGCTGGCTGCAGCCGATCCCCAGCTCCTTGCCACGCTGAGCACGTACGGAACCCTGGCCAACTTCGACAACGCGCACGTCTACTCAACCGTCCAGGCGGCCGTCGCCGCATTCCAGGCCAGCCCGGTGGATCACCCGCCGGCGCAAGCATGAGCACCGACTGAAGAGCGGAAAGGGAAACGCCATGGCCGAACTCAGAGGTCCCGTCGAACACCTCACCATGGCCGAGCGAACGGCCAACGGCAGAGCCGCACGCGCCGACGTACCCCGATCGGTGCATGCGACGTGGGAGCCGGCTGCCAGCCGGCCCGACCCGGTCGCCTTGCTGGAGGAGCAAGGGGAATCCCGGGTGCCAGAGCTGGTGCCGATCCGATACGGCCGGATGCTCGTCTCGCCGTTCACGTTCTACCGCGGCGCCGCATATCTCATGGCCTCCGATCTCTCGAACATTCCCTCCACGCGCCAGGTGGTGCAGCTGTGCGGCGACGCGCACCTGTCGAACTTCGGCGTCTTCGCCGCCCCGGACCGTCGGCTCGTCTTCAGCATCAACGACTTCGACGAGACTCTGCCCGGCCCGTTCGAATGGGACGTCAAACGGCTGGTCACCAGCTTCGAGGTCGCCGGCCGGGACCGTGGCTTCGACACCAAGCAGCGCAGGACGGCGAACCTGGCGGTTTTGCAGGCCTACCGCGAGGCGATCGACAACATGGCCCAGTTGCGGACCATGGACCTGTGGTACACGCGCTTGGACATCGACGACATCGCGGCACAGATGCAGGCACAGCTGAACCGGACTCAGCAGAAGCGGTTCACCCGCAACGTGGCGAAGGCCAGGACCAAGGACAGCATCAAGGCGTTCGACAAGCTCGTCCGCGTCGTGGACGGTCAGCCGCAGCTCGTCGGCGACCCGCCACTCATCGTCCCGATCGGCGACCTGTTCCGTGAGCAGGAGTCCCGCGATGTCGAGGCGGCCATGCACGAGATGATCCGCTCCTACCGGCGCACTCTGCCGGGGGACCATCGGCACCTGCTGGAGCGGTTCCGCTACGTGGACGCGGCCCGCAAGGTGGTCGGCGTCGGAAGCGTCGGCACGCGCGCCTGGATCGTGCTGATGCTCGGCCGAGACAACCAGGACCCGTTGTTCCTCCAGGCCAAGGAGGCGCAGGCGTCGGTCCTCGAGCCGTACCTGGGGAAGAGCAAGCACGCCAACCACGGCCAGCGGGTGGTGGCCGGGCAGCGGTTGATGCAGGCGGCCAGTGACGTGATGCTCGGTTGGCTCCGAACCGATGGCGTCGACGGAGTCAGCCGCGACTTCTACATCCGCCAGCTCTGGGACGGCAAGGGATCGGCCCTCGTCGACCTCATGGAGCCATCGGTGCTGACCATCTACGCGAAGCTGTGTGGCTGGACCCTGGCACGGGCTCACGCGCGATCAGGGGACGCGGCAGCGATCGCCGGATATCTGGGCAGCAACGACCGCTTCGACCAAGCCATTGCGGCGTTCGCCGAACGGTACGCCGACCAGAACGAGTCCGACTACGCCGCGCTCAAGAAGGCCGTCGACACCGGGCGCGTCACAGCGGAATTGGGGTTATAGCCACCCGAGACCAGACACCAGCGGCGATCGGTGCCTCCTGGGCACCGCCCTAATACATCATCCGCGGGTCGTCGTAGTGCTTGAACTCGAGCAGGTTCTGTGACGGGTCGGCCAGCACGAACGTGTCGTGCGCCTCGACGCGGTCATCGAAGCGGCGGAACGGTTCGGCGAAGAATTTCAGGCTGCGGGCGCGGGCCAGCCGTAGGAGCCGGTCGAAGTCGCCGCGGTCGGCGAACGTGACGCCGAAGTGGCGCGGGTACAGCTGCGGTTGACGGTCCCAGAACTCTGACAAGTGGCAGACGACCTGGTCGCCGAAGAAGTCCAGCGTGATGCGGTCGTCGTAGCGACGGGCGAGCTTGCAGCCCAGCCCCGTCACGTAGAAGTCCTGCGCCTCGTCGAGGTCGGCGACGGGGATGGCCAGGTGGAAGGCGTCGTGCGTGGTCCGCATCAGAGCGTCTCGCACAGCATGGTGTCCGACCGCAGGCCAAGCCGCAGCGTCTCCAGCGCGATCACGTCGTCGGCGCGGATGTTGCCCAGGTTCACCGACGCGCCCAGGCGCTTGATGAAGAAGCACTGCAGCTCCGTGGTGGGCGCCTCGAACAACAGCCGGTCGACATCAAACCCACCGTCCAGGACGTCGTCGACGACGTCGACGCGGGGGGTGCCGTCGGGGAGGCACAGACCGCCGCGCCCGCTCTCGCGAGCCTCGGTGATCACCAGGGCCGCGCCGGCGGCGAGGTCTTCGCCGATGGCATCGACCCACTGGGCCGACGTCATCGTCGTCGCCCGGCGCTGGTCCTTGAAGCCGACCTCGCTGACGACGGTGAACTCGCCCGCGAGCCGCGCGACCCAGCGCGCCTTCTCCGCGTTGGACATCGGGATCGTGCCGTTCGAGACCTCGACGTGGGTGGCACCCATCGTGCGGCACAGGGCGCGCCAGTCGTCGACCATGTCGGCCATCGCGAAGCGCTCGAACAGCGTGCCGCCGAGGTAGAAGTCGATCCCGGCCTCATGCAGGATGTCGACCTTCCGTTTGATGTCGGGCGTGACCAGCGCCGTGCACCAGCCGAACTTGACCAGGTCGATGTACTGGCCGACGCTCTCGACGGCGTCGGCGAACCGCCCGGTGTGCAGGCCGGGGTCGATCACCATCGTGAGGCCGCGCCGGCGCGGTGCGCTCTCACGCGCGGGCAGCTCCAGCCGAGTGTCCATCATCTGCTCCTTCGTGCTCGCCCGCGTTCACCGGAAGATCCCAGGTCTAGCGACGGTGGCTCCACCTCGCCTGTGGGCTCGCTGAGCGTCAGCCATGCGGCGGGCCTTGGTGGACTGGCTGTTGCGCGCCCGCCGAGGCGGCGCATGACTGAGACGCGCTGTGACCTTCACGCTGACCCGACGATGGTGGGAAGGCGAACGCTGAGGACACGTCACGGGCACGACCGGAGCGACCCACCGGTTGGTCCGATGGGTCGCTCCGGCAGAGCGGGTCGATCAGGCGGCGGGCGGCGGGGCGGCGCTCAGTGCAGAGGGCTTGAACCCCTTGACGACCAGGTACACGCCCAGCGAGAGCTCCCAGACGAAGATCAGCGGGCCTCCCGCAGCGAACCAGACGGAGCCCTGCTCGGCGACACCGAGGATGGTGGCGACGGCGGCGACCAGCAGCGGCACCACCGCGAGGAGGCCCATGGCCGGGATGATCCGCGGGACGAGCCGTGACCGGAACAGGATGGTGCCGATCATCAGCGCGTTCAGGGCCGCAGCGATGTTGGGCCCGAACTGGAACGTGTAGTCACGGATGGCGACCAGCGCGTGGCCGGTGGTCAGCAGGGACGCCTGGTCCGGGCCGGTGCTCCCGACGCCGTCCTGTCGCAGCGTGACGACAGCGAGCAGGCTGACGACCCCGACCATGATGACGGCGGCTTCGAACATGCGGGTGGTGACGAAGCCGATCGCCAGGGACTCGTTCAGGCGTCGCGCCACTGGGTAGAAGGCGACGGCGGTGGCGATGCCGGCCAGGGCGTTGACCGTGTCGAGAAGGCATCCGATGACCACTTTGGTGTCGGCGCCAGCGCTGACGATGTAGCTGGGATCGCTGAGGACTGGGCTGAGGAAGTAGAACGCGGCGGGTATCGAGGCCGCGAAGGTGACGAGGTAGAAGAGGCCGGTGGCGAACGCATACTTGCGCGTCCAGTCGACGGGGGTGCGGCGGGCGGTGGTCGCGGGGGTGGCCGTGGTGGCCATGTCAGTCTCCTTGGTGTGTGGCGTGCAGGGCGTTGGCCGGGGTGGGTGGAGGGAGGATCTGCGGGGCGGTGCCGAGGTGGGTGACCGAGACCAGGGGAAGGCCGGTGTCGCGGAGCTGGGCCAAGAGACCGTGAAGGGCGGCCTGGTCCAGGACGAGGCCCCGTAGCACCGTGGTGCCGTCCCGATGGGTGCTGAGGCTCATCCCGTCGAACCTGGCGGCCCACCGCGCGGAGAGGTGCCCCCGCATACGGATCTCGTAACGGGCCGGTTCGTGCCCGCCGGCTGAGGTGTCGCGCATCCTGCCTCCCGCTGGTCGTTCCCCTCCCGTGATGTCGGGGCTGGTCCGGGGAATGAGGGAAACCTAGGAAGGCGGGTGGTGAGCGGACATCCCCACATGTGGTGGATGGCATGGTGATCCGACCACTGGTCGGCCTACTGGTGGGGTCAGCGTCGCGAGATTCGAGGCAGCACGCCGAGCTCGTCGGCGCGCGTGACGGCTGCTCGACGGCTGTTGACACCGAGCTTGGTGTAGATGCTCTTGGTGTGGCTGCGCACGGTGTTCAGTGATACGACCAGGTGTCGTGCGATACCGGGACCGTCCAGGTCCGTGGACAACAACCGCAGGACCTCGAGCTCGCGAGGACTCAGCGCCTCGACGAGGCTTTCGCGGCGTGCGGTGCCCAGCACTGGTGGTTCGGACCAGGTTCCGGACTGGGCGGTCTGCGCGCAAGCGGCCGCCAGCCGACGAACATAGGGGCTCCCGTGAGGTCGGGCGGCGAGCGTGTTGAGCAGGTCGGCCATCGGGGCTCCCTCAGCTGCGAACAGGCGCACGAAGCCTTCTGGTTCGGCCAGAGCCAGGGCACGCTCGAGGTGCGCCAGGGCACGTGGGGTGTCGCCGTCGGCCTGGTGGGCGAGGGCCTGGAGGACGAGGACCTCGATGGCCGTGCCCGTCCGTCCGCCGGCGTCCGCGGCGGCCAACAGCCGCGCCAGCAGGGCGAGGGCCGCGAGCAGGTCGTCGTCGGCACCGGCGGCGGTATGCCGGGCCAGCAGGATCCGGGCCAGGGTCACGTGCTCGTACTCGCGCAAGTAGGACAGGTCGTCGTCGGCGGAGACGCTTCGGTCCACCGCCCAGGCAAGGGCTTCGTCCTCATACCCGTGGGCAGCGAGAAGGCGGGCGCGCATGGCGGGCACCGGCCGCACGTTGGGCGAGAAGTCGCCGGTGTACACGCCGTTCGCCTCGTCGAGCAGGGCGAGCGCGGCGGGAGGGTTCCCTTGGGCTTCCTTCAGCCGGGCCATGGCTACGCGCCAGCGGTAGGGGTTCTGCGGGAGCCCGGCGCGTTCGCCGAGCTCCTGGCTGGACATGAGGAGCGCGGTCGCGGCGTCCACGTCGTTGCGCTCGAGGGCGACCTGACTCAGGCCCACATACATGTCGGCGGTACCGGGCAGCACCGTTCCCGGCGGCGCCGTTGCGGGATGACCGGCGGCCAGCTGCAGGGCCCGTTCGTACGTGGCGAGAGCATCGTTGACCCGACCTTGCGTCAGGCGGATGTCGGCCAGCGCGATCGAACAGCCGAGGACGTCGGCGACATGCCCCACCCGCCGCAGCCCCTCGACGCACGCGGAGTAGGCACGCTCCGCGGCCTCGAGGTCACCGTCGCCCCAGGACGCCAACCCGGAGAGGGCGGACGCGCTGGCGCGGGTGAGGTCGTCGTCCTCAGCCGCCCGATCCTGGGCCCGCCGGGCGTGCCGGGCGACGCCTGCCACGTCACCGCGATCCAGCGCCAGCGCGGCCCGGTAGAGCTGGACGACGCCCGGCAGGCGGGCCAGCTGGTCCTGCTCGGCGACGGACGTCGAAGCGGTCGAGGCTGAAGGAGCGAGACCGTCAGCGGCACTGCTGGTGTCCAGCCACTGCTGGATGCTGTCCAGACGCTGCTCGACATCGTCGAACTCCCCGGCGGACGTCAACGCTCCGACGAACAGGGCCGCGAGCACCGGTCGCACTCGCACCACCTCGTCGGGGATGACGTCGACCCAGCCGCGGATGGTGCCGTCCTGCCGGGTTCGTTGCAGCCCGGGGATGGCGGCCTCGACGAGGACGGCCGCGCGGTCGACGTCTCCCGCGGCCAGGGCATGCCGCACCGCTGACGGTGTCTCGCCGTGCTCCTCGTACCACCGACTGGCCCGGCGGTGGAGGGACGGGACCTCATCGGGTTGTTCGTCGGTCAGGTGCGTCTGCAGAACGTCGGCGAACAGGTGGTGGTAGCGGTACCAGCGGCGGGACCCGTCGAGCGGGACGAGGAACAGGTTGGCCCGCTCCAGCCGCTCCAGCATTGCCCTGCCGTCGGACCGACCGGTGACGGCGTCGCACAGCTCGCCGGTGAGCCGGTCCAGGACGGAGGTGGCGGTCAGGAAGCCGCGGACCGGCTCGGGTTGGTGCCCCAGAACCTCCTCGACCAGGTAGTCGACGATGTACCGGTCGTCCCCGGCGAAACCGGCGATGAAGCCACGGACGTCTTCATGCCCTTGCATGGAAAGCGCAGCCAGCTGCAGAGCGGCGACCCACCCTTCCGTGCGCGCCGCCAGGGTCGCGATGTCAGCGGCGTTCAGGCTGAGGCCGTCCACGGCATTGAGGTAGTCGGCCACTTCGTCGGACGTGAAGCGAAGGTCGCCCGCACGGATCTCGACGAGCTCGCCGCGAGCCCGCAGTCGCGACAACGGCAATGCGGGGTCGGCCCGGGTGCTGATGACGAGATGGACGTTCGGGGGCAGGTGCTCGAGCAGGAACGTGACGCCGGCACCGATGTCCGGTCCGTCGACCAGGTGGTAGTCGTCGAGCACCACATCGATGTCGGCTGGCACGGCGGAGAGCTCGTTGAGAAGGGTGGCCACGACCGTCTGAACCTGCGCCTGCGCTGTGGTCAGCAGCGCCAGCGAGTCGAGTCCGCCGCCTGGAACCACCCTGCCCAGGGCGGTGATCACGTAGGTCCAGAAGGAGGCCGGCTGTTGGTCGTCCTCCTCCAGCGACAACCACGCCACGGACCGATCCGATGTGGCTCTGGCGCTCAACCACTCGGCCAGAACCGTGGTCTTGCCGAAGCCTGCGGGTGCGGAGATGAGCGTCAGCCTGGCCTCGCTCCCCAGCCGTAGGCGTTCGCTCAGCCGCGGCCGCGCCACCGCTCCCCGCCGCAGCCGAGGGACGAACAGCTTGGTCTCGAGCACAGGGCTTGCCAACACCGCTCCCCTCGTGAGCCGGACTCGGCCGCTCGCCCACAGGTGTAGCACGGGAGGATCCCGGGTTCCCGCAGTCGAGTGCGGGCAACCGACGGCGGATGCGCCAGACTGGTGACCCGAACACCACCACCGGATGCGGCGATGACAGCGACCAGTCCGACGACGCCACACCGGAGCGCGATCCGCGCCGTCGGATGGCGGTTCGTCGCGCTGTACGCGTTGGCCTACATGAGCACGTGCCTGCTCTTCCTTGCGCCGCTGCTGGTGAGCCTGGCGTTGAAGGTGAACTCCCTGGTCGGACTCGAGCAGGCACCTAACAGTCTGGCGCTGGTCGCCGGCGTCGGCGCCGCGGTTGCCATGTTCACCAACCCGTTCTGCGGCAAGCTGAGCGACCGCACGTCCTCGCCTCTGGGTATGCGCCGTCCGTGGATCGTGGGCGGTCTCGTCGGCGGGACGCTCGGCGTTCTCGTCGTCGCCGTCGCGCCCACCATCCCGGTCGTCCTGCTGGGATGGTGCGTGGCCCAGGTGGGCTTCAATGCGCTCCTGGCCGCCATGGTCGCGGTGCTGCCCGACCAGGTGCCGGTCGAGCAACGGGGGATGGTGGCAGGGGTCCTCGGCGTCTGCCTGCCCGTCGCGTCAGTGGTCGGCACCTTCCTGGTCAAGCTGTTCACCGGCAACACCGTCGCGATGTTCCTGGTCCCCTGCGCCGTCGCCGCGGCCTTCATCCTGCTCTTCGCCGTCACCCTGCCCGACCGTCGTCTGGACCGTGGGTACCGGCCGGCATGGTCGGTGCGAGAGCTGGCCAGCACCTTCTGGGTGAGCCCCCGCCGGAACCCGGACTTCGCGTGGGCGTTCACCAGCCGGTTCCTGTTCGTCCTGGCCTACGCGTTCCTGGTGACCTACCAGGCGTACTACCTGCTTGACCATCTCGGCAGCACCGAAGCCGAAGTGCCGCAACAGGTCTTCCTCGGCACCCTGGTCCAGTCGGTGGTGCTCGTCGCGGCTTCGCTGCTCGGCGGCCGACTGTCCGACCGGACGGGCCGACGGAAGGTCTTCGTCGTCACCGCGTCCGTCATCTACGGCGTGGCCCTGTTCGTCATCGCCGCAGCCGTCAGCTTCAACGGCTTCCTGGTCGGGATGGCCCTCGGCGGCCTCGGCTTCGGGCTGTACATGGCCGTCGACCTCGCGCTCGTCGTCGACGTCCTTCCGGACCCGGACACCGCCGCCAAGGACCTCGGCGTGCTGAACATCGCCGGCGCCCTACCCAGCGCGATCGCGCCGGCGATCGCCCCCGTCATCCTCGCGGTCGGCGGAGGGAGCTACGGCGTGCTGTATGCGGTGGCGGGTGTGTGCGCCCTCGCCGCAGCCGCTGCGATCATTCCCGTCACCCGCGTCCGTTGAGCGGCGACGCCTGCAGATAAAGGAGGATCGCGACCAGGTCGGTGGCGTTGAGGAACGACGTGGGTGACGACACCGATGCGGACGTCACACGTTCGGACGGCGATGTAGGCCAGCGGCAGGATGGCGAGGACTCGGGTGGGGAAGAGCCAGGGCGACCACAGGTGGTAGGCGGCGTACAGGACCATGTGCGTCGGAACTCGCCACCGGCCGAGGCGCTGCGGCATCCGTGGCAGGAGGTACCCGCGGAAGTAGAGCTCTTCCACGACGGGCGCGACGATCACGGTGCCGAGCAGAAGCAGTGCAGCGGTGACCAGGAGGGCGCCGTCTCCTTACTTGCCGTTCGTGCCGAGTCGGATCTCCCACGCGGCCGGCCACCCCGCGAAAGGTACGTCTGCGGGGCCCGCGTCAGCGGGGCCATGAGCAAGAACGCCGCCCCGGCCAGGACGATCTCGAGCGTTGCCCAGGCGAGGGTTCGGGGAACGGACAGCCGAGCGCGGTAGGCGATGACCGGTTCGAGCGGCCGCCGGTGTCGGCGCATACGGAGAGCTCCGACCTGAACCGCGGGCACGACGAGGAGACCAACAGTGGCCACTGCCGCCACCGAGGGCAGGTCGAGGGCCTCGGTCACAGGCAGCACGAGGAGGTACCCGAGGAGTCCGAGCACTCCGGGAACCAAGTGCAGCAGAACCGCCGTCGCCGGCCGGTGTGGGGCGACGGCCCCGCCACCGGTCCGGCGACGACGGTGGTCACGGTGACACTCCGAGAGCGGTGTGCTGGCCGGCCTCGGACGCCGGGGTCACGGCGGGGGCATACCCGTCGGTGGCCGAGCGCCCGCGCCAGCGACGGTAGACGACGACGCCGGCCGTGAGCAGGATCAGGGCGGGAACGAGCTGCCAGCCGCCGGGAACGACGACCATCGCGCCGGCCGCATTGATCGAGGCGTGGATCAGCCCCGCGGCCAGGGTGCTGCCGCCGGTGTCGATGAGCAACGTTCCGATCAGATAGCGCTGGAACGGCGCCGCGACGAGGAGCACACCCCAGGTGACGAGGACGTTCTGCCAGGTGGTTCCCGACCATCCGTCGGTCTCGAACGCCAACGGGAGGTGGATCAGGAAGACGGGCACGGCGGTCAGCAGCGAGCCCACGAGGAGTCCGTGCCGGGCCATCAACCGACCCTGGACGAACCCGCCCCAGACGGTCTCCTCCCACAGGTTGGCCGTGACCGCACCGATGGCGAGGAACATCAGGTACGTCAGGGCCACGGAGATCCAGCCGTCGGACGGGGAGTCGAGGGTTCCGGTCGCGACCGCGACCACGACCGTCAGGAGCGGCATCGCGGCAACCAGGACGACGTACCGCCAGCCCAGCCGCCAGCGCAGCAGGCCGGCGAACAGCTGTCGGACGCCCCGGCGCTGGTCGGCGGCTCGGGAGATGGCGGTGGCCAGCCCGACGAGGAGCAGGAGCTCGGCCAGCTTGGCCGGCATCAGGTCGAGGCCGGCGACGGCCGAGCCCATCTGCGTGATCCACACGAAGGGCGTGGCCACGGCGAGCAGGAGGAGGATCGGATGAGAGATCGCGGCCCGCTGGAACCAGCCGCGAGGGACGGCATCCGGCCCGTGCTCTGGGCTCTCGGGGACAACAGGTTGAGTGTTCATGGCGTCACCGTCGCGCCGACGTCCTGTCGCTGTCGTCGGCCCAGGAGCCGAAGCCCGGCCCGCCGCGTCACCCTCTCGGCGTACGCCCTGCGGCTGATGCCCACCGACGACTCTCGCGGCTACGTTGTGCCCTGTGCACCGTCCGCAGCTGACCATCGGTGCCCCGGTCGGCCGTCGCTGGGCGACCATCCGTGAGCCGGTGCTCGACACCACCGTGGCGGCCCTGCTGTGGGCCGGCATGGCGGTCGACCTGGCGACCCGGCCGCTGACCGAGGGTCAGTCACCGACGACGCCGGTGGCCTACGTCGTGACGGGACTCATCGCGGCCCCGGTCGCGATCCACCGGCGATATCCGGTCATCGCGATGCTCGCCTCGACGGCGGCCATGGTCGGATACTCGTTGGGCCGCTTCACCGCGTTCCCCGGGTACACGACGTTCGTCCTGGTGTTCCTGGTCGCGCTGCACGCGGGGCGTCGGCGGGCACTGGTCGTGTACCTCGGCGGCGTGGCCGGTCTGAGTGTCTCGCTCCTGCTGCAGCCGCCGGCCGTGGCGACGGCGTCCTCGTGGATCAGCACGGTTCTCACGGTGACCGTGGCCTGGCTGGCCGGGGAGAACCTGCGGTCCCGGCGGGCTCGGCGGCGAGACGAGCTCGAGGAAGCCCACCGCCAGGTGGCACAGAAGGCCGATGAGGCGCGCCGGGTGATCGCGGCGGAGCGGCTGCGGATCGCCCGCGACCTGCACGACGTCGTGGCCCACTCGATGAGTGTCATCGCCGTCCAGGCCGGCGTCGCGCACCACGTCATCGAGGAGCGGCCCGAGATCGCCCGCGACGCTCTCGGCAGCATCGAGGTCACCGCGCGGGAGGGACTCGTCGAGATGCGCCGGTTGCTCGGGCTGCTCCGCTCCGAAGGTGACGCGACCGACGACTCCGGCATGGCACCGGCCGAGGGGCTGCGCGACGTCGACCGGCTCCTGGCCCACTTCCGCGACGCCGGAGTGCGGGTCGAGGTGGCCGGTCTCGGCCGCGTCGGCGACCTGCCGCCGGCCCTGGACATCACCGCGTACCGGATCGTGCAGGAAGGCCTCACCAACGTGCTCCGCCACGGCGGCCCGGTGGCATACCTCAGGATGGAGCGGTCTCCCACCGAGCTGCGCCTCGAGATCCGTGACGACGGGCGAGCCTCCGCAGCGGCGACGCCCGGATCGGGGCACGGCCTGACCGGAATCCACGAGCGGGCCGCCCTGTTCGGCGGCACGGTCCACGCCGAACCGCAGGCCGCGGGCGGGTTCCGGCTCACGGTCGAGCTGCCGATCGACGCGTCGGTGGTGACGCCGTGATCCGCGTCGCCGTCGTCGACGACCAGGCGCTGGTCCGCGCCGGCTTCGTGGTCCTGCTCGAGTCCGCGCCCGATCTGGAGGTCATCGGCAGTGCGGCCGACGGAGCTCAAGCCGTCGACCTGGTCCTCGAGACGCAGCCCGACGTCGTGCTGATGGACATCCGGATGCCCGTGATGGACGGGCTCGAGGCGACCCGTCGGATCCTCGGCGACCCGCGGTGTGGCGAGGTCCGGATCCTCATCCTGACCACGTTCGACCTGGACGAGTACGTGTACGCGGCGCTGCAGGCCGGCGCGAGCGGGTTCCTTCTGAAGGACACGCCACCGGCCGACCTGCTCGCCGGCGTTCGGCTGGTGGCCGGCGGGGACGCACTGCTCTCGCCCGGCATCACCCGGCACCTCATCGAGGCGTTCGTCCAGCGGCCGGCCGAGGTCCGGGGTCTCGACGTCCGCAGCCTCGACGTCCTGACCGAGCGGGAGCGTGACGTCCTCGCCCTCGTGGCCAAGGGGCTCTCCAACGCCGAGATCGCGGCTCGGCTCTATATCAGCCCCGCCACGGTCAAGACCCACATCGCGCGCACCCTGACCAAGCTCGACGCGCGAGACCGCGCCCAGCTGATTGTCATGGCCTACGAGACCCGGCTGGTCCGGCCCGGTGAGACCTGACCGAAGCCGTGACGGCGTGAAACTCCTTGCCGCTGAGGCCCTCTCGCGGTCAGAGTGACCCCAACCTCACCGCTGCTATCGAAGGAATGCCCATGGACACTCGCGCAGTCACGACGGATCGCGCTCCGGCAGCGCTGGGCCCCTACAGCCAGGCGGTCATCGCCGGCGGCTTCGTCTTCTGCTCAGGGACCGCGGGGATCGACCCGGTCACCGGAGACGTCGCGGACGGCATCGAGGCCCAGACCGAACAGGCCCTGCGCAACCTCGCCGCCATCCTCGACGAGGCCGGCAGCTCTCTGCGAGACGTCGTCAAGACCACGATCTTCTACACGAACGTCGACGACTTCGCGGTCCTGAACGCGGTCTATGCGCGACACATGCCGGACCCGCCCCCGGCGCGCTCGGCACCGGCGAACGTCAGGCTGCCGCGGGGCCTGCTGGTGTCGATCGAGGCGATCGCGGTGCTCTCCGACTCGTAGTCGATCTCGACGAAGCCCCGCAATCTGACCGAGGCTGGGCTGTCCGTTTCATGCCCGCGCGGGGGGTTTTCTGGCAGGATCCATGCGTGCCATCGCCGGTCGTCTCGATCAGAAGACCGTTGATGGCCTCTGCTGTTGTTCGTCCTGCTTCTGACCGCGTGCACTGAACCCGGGAACCCGTCGCCGGGGCCGGGGTCGTCGAGCGGAAGGGGACCTGACAGCGGGCACGGTCGCGTCGGCTCCCGCGCCCACCACCAGCGAGTCGACGATCGCGGCGTGGCCGAGCGCCAAGGCCGTTCAGGAAGAGAACGCGAAACCCGGGGACCCGAAGTGGGCCGCGGGCATCACCGAGCCGCCGAGCACCCGGGTGGAGGGCTTCACCGGCCGGGCCAGCGTGACCCCGGGACAGCCGCTGCCCGTCTACATCCGGTCGCTGGACGGCCCGGTGGTCGTCAAGGCGTACCGGATCGGCTGGTATGCCGGTGCCGGAGCGCGGCTGGTCTGGACGTCGCCCAGCGTGACGCAGGTCGACCAGCCCAAACCCACCTTCGAGCCTTCGACCCGCACGTGGTCCGCGTCGAACTGGGCACCGTCCGCGACCCTGCCCACCGACGACTGGCCTCCGGGCGACTATGTCTTGAGGCTCCAGGCGAGCACCGGCACCGTCAACCTCGTCCCGGTGGCGGTTCGAGCCCCGAGCACCCGCAACGCGGTCGTCCTCGTCAACGAGAACACGACGTGGCACGCCTACAACCGATGGGGCGGCACCAGCCTCTACCGAGGTCCGACGGGATTCGCCGACCGCGCCTACGCCGTGTCGCTGGACCGCCCGATCGACTACGGGATGGGCACCGGGGACTTCTGGGGGAACGAGGCCCCGCTCGGTCGGCTGGCCGAGAAGCTGGGGCTGCCCGTCGCGTACGTGACCGACACCGACCTGCACGCCGACCCGCACCTGCTGGACGGCGCCACGGCGGTCATCACCCTCGGGCACGACGAGTACTACAGCCAGGCGATGTGGGACGCCCTCGTCGCCGCGCGCGACAAGCAGGGCACGAACCTGGCCTTCCTCGGCGCGAACGCGATGTACCGGCACATCCGGCTCGGTCCGACGCCGATCGGCCCGGACCGGCTGGAGACCGACTACAAGGACGCCGGTATCGACCCGATGTTGAAGATCAACCCCGCCGAGGCCACGCCTCAGTGGCGTCAGCCGCCCGTGCCTCGGCCGGAGAGCGTGGTCACCGGCGTCTACTACCAGTGCAACCCCGTGAAGGCGGACATGGTGGTCGCGCAACCCGACTCATGGCTGCTCGCCGGGTCGGGGCTCAAAGCGGGCGACAGGCTCCCCAGCCTGGTCGGCTCCGAGTACGACCAGGTCACTCCCAGCGTCCCCACGCCGCGACCGATCGAGGTGGTCTTCCACTCGCCGGTCACCTGTCAGGGGCACCGCCAGTTCTCCGACGCGGCCTACTACACCACCGCGAGTGGCGCGGGGGTCTTCGCCTCCGGCACCAGTTCCTGGATCTGCGGCCTGGTGTACGAGTGCACCTTCCACCCCCAGGACCAGCACCTGGTGGACGTCGTCACCACCGTCACCACCACCCTGCTTAAGGCGTTCGCCGCCGGCCCCGCCGGAAGGGCCCACCCTGCCCGTGACAACCTCGGCGCGCTCAACATCACGACCGCCACGATCCGCGACATGACCCGGTAGTCGCCGACTGCCGGTATCCCGGCACCGACCTGGCGCCGTGCCGCGTCAGGTCGCCTCCACCTCGTGGAGCACGTCGGCGAGGGTTCGCCGGATCGACCCGGCCACCTGGTCAACCCTTGGGGCCCGGCCAGGTTCGGTGTCCATCTGAAGCGCGGTTCGGTTCTTCCGGGCGAAGGCCGGAGTGACGGGTCGGGTCACGGTTGCGAGGAGCCGAAGTACCTGCGGTGGGATGTGCCGCGGCGGTCCGGTCCATCCTCGTGCCCGTTGGAGGGCGTCGGCCAGCTCGTTCATCGTGAGGGGTGGGCCGGAGATCTCGAGGATCTGACTGCGGTATGCGGCATCCGTGGCGGCGCCCGCCACCAGGGCAGCCACGTCCGCGGCCGAGACGAAGCCGATCGGTTGTTCGCCATTGCCGAATACCACTGGGCGACCTGCCTTTCCGGCGGTCTGGGTCAACACGTCAAGCCATGTCTCGAGGAAGGGTCCCGAGCGCACGATGGTCCATGACGCGCCGCTGTCCCTGAGGTATCGCTCGGCCTCGGCCTTGGCGCGGAAGAGATCGACGGGGCTGTCCGTGGCGGCCGGAAGCACCGAGACGAGCACCATGTGGGCCCCGTTCGCACGGGCGGCGTCGGTGAGGTGCGCGTTGCCGCGGACGTCGACCTCGGCGGGACCTGCACCCCGGCCCCCAAGGAACCCGTGTACGGCACTGACGACGGCGGATGCGCCCGCCACCAGCTGGCCGAGCCCGTCCGGTCGGCGCACGTCAGCGGCTACCACCTCGACCCGGTCCCCGACGACGGACTCGGCGTACGCGGTGTCGCGGGCGAGTACCCGGACCCGCTCGCCCGCTCTGGTCAGCTCGGAGACCACGGACCGGCCCAGCACACCGCTGCCTCCGGCGACGATGATCATGCCGACGTGCCGGAATGGATCTGGTCCGCAACGGCCTCGTGCACCGAGGAGGTCGCCTCGTCCACCGGCTCGAGGTAGAAGCGCGCCAGCGCCGCCCGTTCGCCGTCCACGCCGAAGACGATGACGCCTCGGAGGTGGTGCCGCGTGTGATCGAGACGGGTGCCGGTCATCTCCCATTCGGACCAGATCTGGTCCCCGTCGACGGCGTGGTTCACCACCTCGGCGTGGACGTCCGGGACGAACGCGAAGATCTGTCGCCAGTTCGACCGGACCTGCTCCCGCCCGCGAAACGCGCGGCTGGGGTGGGCGGGAGCCTCGTTGCGATACTCGGCGGTGAAGCAGTCGACCAGGGCGTCGAGGTCGTGCGCGTTGGTGGCGGTCACCAGCCGGCGGAGGAAGGGGTGGACGTCGGTCGGCATGGCCGCCTCATTTTCGTTACACTTGGTTACCTCTAATTCTGCGAGTATGGACGGGGGCCATGACGGGCGTCAAGAGGCGATACGACGGAACGGCTCGGCGGGCCAAGGCCGAGCAGCTGGGGCAGGCGCTGATCGCTGCGGCCTGGCGTCAGTTCCAGGCCGTCGGGTACGCCGCGACGACCATCCAGACGGTCGCCGAGGCCTGCGGAGTCTCGGTCGAGTCCGTCTACCGCCGGTTTCCCGGGAAGCCGGCCCTGGTCCGGGCGGTCGTCGAACAAGCCCTGCGCGGCGAGGGTCCGATACCGGCCGAGGCCCGCTCCGACGAGCTGCCCTCGACGGACCTCGAGGCGCTGCTGAGTGGGTGGGGTCGTCTCTCGGCCGAGATCGCCCCCCGGGTGGCGCCCGTGCTGCTCCTCGTTCAGGAGGCCGCCGCACAGCACCCCGAGCTCGACGACCTCGTCCACGAGCTCGACGAGAACCGGCGGATGCGCATGACCGACAACGCCGGCCGTCTCGCGTCCGCCGGGCACCTGCCCGCATCCGTCTCGGTGTCGCACGCCGCTGACCTGTTGTGGACCTACAGCTCCCCGGAGATCTACGACCTGCTGGTGCGACGGAGCGGCTGGAGCGTCGAGATGTACCAGGACTTCATCGTGGCCGGACTCAGGGGCCAGCTGGCCCCTGAACCTGGTTGAGCGCTCCGGATGACGTGGTGCCGCCGTCGGCGCTCTCACTCGTCGGTACGAGCGCCTGTTACTTCTGCACGGCGGCACCGAGCGCCTGTTCCGTTCGGCCGCGGGCCCCCCGGCGCGATGTCCTGAGACATCACATGGGTGCCCCCGGCAGGATTCGAACCTGCGCTTCCGCCTCCGGAGGGCGGCGCTCTATCCCCTGAGCTACGGGGGCCGGATGGTGGTCGTCCGCGGGCGGACCCGCTGGCATACCGGCCTTTTGGTGCCCGGTGAGGCTAGCAGCCTAGGGTGCCCTTCATGGAACCGGGAGGCAGCCCGCCGCCGGTCCGGACAGAGTCCGGAACCGGGTGGGTCCTCGTGTGCGACGACACCGCGTCGATCCGGCTGTTGATGCGGATCAACCTGGAGCTGGCCGGTTTCGAGGTGCTGGAGGCCGGCGACGGCCAGGCCGCCCTCGACCTGCTCGACCGGAACCCGGACCGGCTGCCGGCCGTCATCCTCCTCGACGCGCAGATGGCCCCCCTTGACGGTTGGGGAGCGGTCGCGGCGATCCGTGGGGACCCCGCCCTCGCGCACCTGCCGGTGGTCATGGTGACGGCGAGCCTGCAGCAGCGCGAGAAGGAGCGGTCGATCGCGGCCGGCGTCGACGCCTTCGTCGCCAAGCCGTTCGAGCCGGAGGACCTCGTCGACCTGGTCGGCGACCTTGCGGTGTCGGGACGGCGCACACCCCAGCCCTAGGCTGGACGCCATGCGGGCACACGAGGCCGGGGCGCTGCACGCCGACGGGTACGGCAGCCCGGCGTGGCTGGCGCTTCCCCGCGACGTCAACGCGCTGATCCCGTCCCTGTGGGCGTCGTCCGTCGGGCGCGGCACGGATGGGGCGCTGACGGTCGGTGGCGTGTCCGTCCACGACCTCGCACGCGAGTTCGGCACCCCCGCCTACATCCTCGACGAGGCCGACTTCCGCGCCCGTGCCCGCGACTTTCGCGACACCTACGCCGAGGTCTTCGCCGATCTCGGCGGGGGCGCCGACGTCTACTACGCCGGCAAGGCCTTCCTCTGCACCGAGGTGGCGCGCTGGATCCGCGACGACGACCTGCGGCTCGACGTCTGCACCGGCGGTGAGCTCGCGGTCGCTATGCGGGCCGGTATGCCGGGCGCCCAGCTCGGCCTGCATGGCAACAACAAGTCGGTGCCCGAGCTGGAGCAGGCGCTCCGCTACGGCGTCGGCCGGATCATCGTCGACTCCTACGACGAGATCGACCGGCTGACCGACGTGGCCCGCCGGCTCGACACTGTCGCGCGGGTCATGGTCCGGGTCACCGTCGGCGTCGAGGCGCACACCCACGAGTTCATCGCGACGGCCCACGAGGACCAGAAGTTCGGGTTCTCGCTCAGCGGCGGCGACGCGGCCGAGGCGGTCCGCCACATCCTCGCGGCGGCCCCTCATCTCGAGCTGATCGGGCTGCACAGCCACATCGGCTCGCAGATCTTCGACACGTCGGGGTTCGAGGTGTCCGCCCGGCGGGTGCTCGCCCTGCACGCGGCCGTCGCCAAGGAGCACGGGGTCGAGCTCCCCGAGCTGGACCTCGGCGGCGGCTTCGGGATCGCGTACACGACCGAGCACGACCCGCTGCCGCCGAAGCACCTCGCGGCCGGCATGGCCGAGATCGTCGACCGCGAGTGCCGGGCCAGCGGGGTCGCCGTGCCCCGCATCTCGGTGGAGCCCGGTCGGGCGATCGCCGGGCCGAGCACCTTCACGCTGTACGAGGTCGGGACGGTCAAGGTGGTCGACCTCGACGGCGGCGCCGCCCGGGCCTACCTCTCCGTCGACGGTGGCATGAGCGACAACATCCGTACCGCTCTCTACGAGGCGAACTTCTCCTGCACGCTGGCCGGCCGGACCAGCACCGCGCCACCGCGCCTGTCCCGCGTGGTCGGGAAGCACTGCGAGAGTGGCGACATCGTCGTCATGGACGAGTTCCTGCCCGCTGACGTCGCGCCCGGCGACCTGCTCGCCGTGCCGGGTACGGGCGCCTACTGCCGGTCCTTGTCCAGCCAGTACAACCACACCCCACGGCCTCCGGTGGTCGCCGTGAGGGACGGGCGCGCACGGGTCCTGGTCCGCCGTGAGACGGTCGACGACCTGCTGGCCCTGGACGTCGGGTGACCGCCTCCGTGACCAGATCTCGAAACATGTCCGTCCCGATGGGTGGACCAACGGCAGGATCGACGCCGTGAGCGAGCCGAGACCGGACGAACCGCTGCGCGTGGCGCTGCTCGGCTGTGGCGTCGTGGGCTCCGCCGTGGCCCGGCTGCTCACCCAGCACCGCGACGACCTCGCGGCCCGGGTCGGCCGCCCGATGGACATCGTCGGCATCGCCGTCCGCCGCGCCGGCCGCGACCGCAGCGACCTCGGCCTCGACCCCGCGCTGTTCACGACCGACGCCGAGGACCTCGTCACCCGCGCCGACGTCGTCGTCGAGGTCATCGGGGGCATCGAGCCCGCCCGGTCGCTCATCCTGCGCGCCATGAAGCACGGTGCCTCGGTCGTCACCGCCAACAAGGCGCTCCTCGCCCAGGACGGCCCCACCCTGTATGCCGCGGCGCAGGACGCCGGCGTCGACCTCTACTACGAGGCCGCGGTGGCCGGGGCGATCCCGCTGCTGCGTCCGCTGCGCGAGTCCCTGGCCGGCGACGACGTGCGCCGCGTCCTCGGGATCGTCAACGGCACCACCAACTACGTCCTCGACAAGATGGACTCGACGGGCGCCAGCTTCCACGACGCCGTCGAGCAGGCTCAGGCGCTGGGCTACGCCGAGGCCGACCCCACCGCCGACGTCGAGGGCTTCGACGCCGCCGCCAAGGCCGCGATCCTCGCGTCGCTGGCCTTCCACACCCGGGTCTCCGGCGCCGACGTCCACCGCGAGGGCATCACCGAGGTGACCGCCGCCGACGTGGCCGCGGCCAAGGAGATGGACTCGGTCGTCAAGCTGCTGGCCATCTGCGAGCGCACCGACGAGGGCGTCTCGGTCCGCGTCCACCCGGCCATGATCCCGAGGTCGCACCCGCTGGCCGGCGTGCGCGAGGCCTTCAACGCGGTGTTCGTCGAAGCCGACGCGGCCGGTCAGCTGATGTTCTACGGCCGTGGCGCGGGCGGCGACCCGACCGCCTCCGCGGTCCTCGGCGACGTGGTCGCCGTCGCCCGGCACCGGATCGGCGGGGGCCGCGGACCGGGGGAGAGCTCCTACGCCGACCTGCCGATCCTGCCGATGGGCCGGGCCCAGACGAGGTACCACATCAGCCTCGACGTGGCGGACCGCCCGGGTGTCCTCGCGGCGGTGGCGTCGGCCTTCGCCGACCACGAGGTGTCCATCGAGACCGTCCGCCAGCAGATCGTCCCGGCCACCGACGAGGAGGGGTCCGAGGGGCGCGCCAACCTGGTCGTCGTCACGCACACGGCGCCCGACTCGGCGCTCTCGGCGACCGTCGAGGCGCTGGCGGCCATGCCCATCGTCCGCGCCGTCGACTCGGTCATGCGCGTCGAGGGGTCCTGACGTGGCTCACCAGTGGCGCGGCGTGATCCGCGAGTACGCCGAGCGGCTGCCGTCCCTGGACGGCATGCCGGTGGTGACCCTGCTCGAGGGTGGCACCCCGCTGATCCCGGCCGAGCACCTCTCCTCCCTGGTCGGGGCCGAGGTCTGGCTCAAGTTCGAGGGGCTCAACCCGACCGGTTCGTTCAAGGACCGGGGCATGACGACGGCCATCTCGGTGGCCGCGGGACACGGCGCCAAGGCCGTGATCTGCGCGTCGACCGGCAACACCAGCGCGTCCGCGGCGGCGTATGCGACGAAGGCCGGCATGACGTGTGGCGTCCTCGTGCCCGAGGGCAAGATCGCGATGGGCAAGCTGAGCCAGGCGATCGCCCACGGCGCGACGCTGCTTCAGGTCGAGGGCAACTTCGACGCCTGCCTGACCCTCGCCCGCAAGCTCGCCGAGGCCTACCCGGTCGACCTCGTCAACTCGGTGAACCCGGCTCGGATCGAGGGTCAGAAGACGGCGGCCTTCGAGGTCGTCGACGCCCTGGGCGACGCTCCCGACATCCACTGCCTGCCCGTCGGCAACGCCGGGAACATCACGGCTTACTGGCTGGGGTACCAGCAGTACCAACAGGACTCGGCGCAGCCGGGCCCCGCGACGCAGACGCCCAAGATGTGGGGCTTCCAGGCCGCGGGAGCCGCGCCGATCGTGCTCGGGCACCCGGTCGACGAGCCGGAGACCGTCGCCACGGCGATCCGGATCGGGAACCCGGCCTCGTGGAAGCAGGCCGAGGCGGCGCGCGACGAGTCCGGTGGGCTCATCCACGCGGTCACCGACGAGCAGATCCTCGCGGCGCACCGCCTGGTCTCGTCCAAGGAGGGCGTCTTCGTCGAACCGGGGTCGGCGGCGTCGGTCGCCGGACTCCTCGCCTCGCACGAGGCTGGACTCGTGCCCGCGGGCGTGCGGATCGTCTGCACGGTCACGGGGCACGGCCTCAAGGACCCGCAGTGGGCGCTGCGCCAGGCCGACGGGTCCGAGCTCGTCCCGGTGCGGGTGTCCGTCGACGCGGTGTCCGCGGCCGTCGCGCTCGGCCTCGACGGGTGAGCAGGGGCATGCCCGACCGACCCGCGGTCCGCATTCGCGTCCCGGCCAGCACGGCGAACCTCGGCCCGGGGTTCGACTCGGTCGGGCTCGCCCTCGGGCTGTGGGACGAGTACGACGTCGGTGTCGGCGAGGGTGACGGTCTGCAGGTGTCGGTCTCGGGCGAGGGAGCCGAGGAGGTTCCCCGTGACGCCACGCACCTCGTCGTCCGGGCCATGGCCCACGGGTTCGCCCGGCTCGAGACGCACATGCCCGCCAGCCTCTGCCTCGTCGCGCGGAACGGCATCCCGCACAGCCGTGGCCTCGGGTCCTCGGCCTCGGCCATCGTCGCCGGAGTCGTTGCGGCGCAGGTGCTCTCGGATCTCGAGGCGCTGGCCCGGACCGAGCCGGGGAGCGTCGTCGACGTCGACCTCGACGTGGCCACCGACCTCTCGACCGAGCTCGAGGGCCACCCCGACAACGCCTCGGCGAGCGTCCGCGGCGGCATGACGGTGTCGTGGCGCCGCGACCCCGACGACCCCTCGCCGTCCGCGACCGGCACCGCATCGGTCGCGACCCATCCCGAGGTCACGGCGGTCGTCCTCGTACCCCGCGAGCAGCTGGCGACGCATACCGCACGGGCCGTCCTCCCCCCTCACGTCGACCACGTCGACGCCGCCCTCAACTCGGGCCGCGCGGCGCTGCTCGTCGAGGCGATGACGCGGCGTCCCGACCTCCTGCTGCCGGCGACCCGGGACTGGCTGCACCAAGGCTTCCGGCGGGCGGCGTTCGCACCGTCCATGGACCTCGTCGACGCGCTCCGGAGCGAGGGACACGCGGCCGTGATCTCGGGCGCCGGACCCAGCGTCGTGGTCCTCACCACGCACGCCCGTGCCGGCGGCGTGCTGGTCCCGGCGAACCGTGCCGGCTGGACCCGGCTCGAGCCGGGCATCCCCCCGACGGGGGTGGAGGTGGTTCGGACCTGAACCACGCCGAGCCCGGGCCCGACGGAACACAGCGCCTCTCGGCGGTGTTACTGTGATGCCGCGACGCACGGAAGGCCCCCCTCTGGTGGCCCGGCAGCGGCGACATCCCACGCGAAGGTGAGCGACAGCCTCCCGGAGCCGCAAGGCCCGGCAGCGTTCGTCTGCCCAGCAGCGTGATCCTCAATCACACCAGACGGTCGGACTCTCCGACCGACACCGGTGCCGCCCACGAGGGCCGCACCGACGACGAGGGGGAAGGACCTTCGTGACAGACACCACCGAACGGGCGGCCACCACCGGCCGCTCCGGCTTGGCGACGATGAACGTCGTCGAGCTCAAACGCCTTGCTTCGGGCCTCGGCATCACCGGGACGACGAAGATGCGCAAGGACGACCTCGTCGCGGCGATCACCGCGCGCCAGGTCGGCAGCGCTCCGCGTTCCGAGGCGGCGGCCCAGCCGCAGAGCCGGCCCGAGGCCGAGCGGGCGCCCGAGCCCGTCGAGACTCCCGCCGACCCGCCGAAGCGCGTCGAGCAGCGGTCCGACTCGGCGACGCGTGAGCGCACCTCGGTCGCTCCCGACGTCCCCCAGGACGCCACCCAGACCACCACCGACACCACCACTGACACGACGACGACGCGGTCGGAACGCTCCGAGCGCACCCAGCAGCGGCCCCAGCAGGACCGCCAGGCCGACCGGCAGCAGGAACGGCAGGCCGACCGGCAGCAGGACCGCCAGACGAACCGGCAGGGTGGCCAGACGGCGACATCGTCCGCGGCGCCCGCGCAGACCTCCCCGTCGGCGGCGCAGAAGGCCGACGACGACGACGAGGCCCGCGGCGGCCGCCGGCGCAGCCGGCAGCGGAGCCGCGACCGGAAACGCAGCCGCGGCACGACCGGGACGACGCAGGAGTACGAGCCCGAGCTCCAGATCACCGACGACGACATCCTCGTCCCGGTGGCCGGCATCCTCGACGTGCTCGACAACTACGCCTTCGTCCGCACCTCCGGGTACCTGCCCGGGCCCAACGACGTCTACGTGCCGCTCGGCCTGGTCAAGCGCTACTCGCTGCGCAAGGGCGACGCCGTCACCGGCTCGATCAAGGCGCCCCGGGAGGGCGAGCAGCCGCAGAACGGCACCGGCGGCCGGCAGAAGTTCAACGCGCTGGTCCGCCTCGACACCATCAACGGCCTGCAGCCGGACCAGACCAAGACGCGGGTCGAGTTCGGCAAGCTCACGCCGCTCTACCCCCAGGAGCGGCTGCGGCTGGAGACCGAGACGAGCAACCTCACGACCCGGGTCATCGACCTCGTCGCCCCGATCGGCAAGGGCCAGCGGGGCCTCATCGTCGCGCCGTCCGAGGCCGGCAAGACGATGGTGCTGCAGTCGATCGCCAACGCGATCACGCAGAACAACCCGGAGTGCCACCTCATGGTCGTCCTCGTCGACGAGCGGCCCGAGGAGGTCACCGAGATGCAGCGCGCGGTGAAGGGCGAGGTCATCGCCTCGACCTTCGACCGCCCGGCCGACGACCACACCAGCGTCGCGGAGCTGTCCATCGAGCGGGCCAAGCGGCTGGTCGAGCTCGGTCACGACGTCGTCGTGCTGCTCGACTCGATCACCAAGCTGGGCCGTGCCTACAACCTGGCCGCGCCCGCCTCGGGCCGGGTCCTGTCCGGCGGCGTCGACTCGGCGGCGCTCTACCCGCCGAAGAAGTTCTTCGGGGCCGCGCGCAACATCGAGAACGGCGGCTCGCTGACCATCATCGCCACGGCGCTGGTGGACACCGACTCGAAGATGGACGAGGTCATCTTCGAGGAGTTCAAGGGCACCGGGAACATGGAGCTGAGGCTCAGCCAGGACCTGGCCAACCGGCGGATCTTCCCCGCGGTCGAGGTCAACGCCTCGGGCACCCGGCGTGAGGAGCTGCTCCTCGGGCCGGAGGAGCTGAAGATCATGTACAAGCTCCGCCGCGTCCTCGGCGCCCTCGAGCCGCAGCAGGCGCTCGAGCTGCTCCTGGACCGGATCCGCCGGACCCGCACCAACATCGAGTTCCTGCGGCAGGTCCAGATGAGCTCGTCGAGCAAGCTCGACGCCGACGACTGAGCGCGCCCACATCGGTCAACGCGGTGGTTTGCTCCCCCTCGTGAGGGGTACAAACCACCGCGCTGTCGTATGCGCCTCCGCGAGTCGGCCGGTTCCCGCCGGCTTGGAATGCCGTCACGCCCCTTGGCGTTTAGGGGATGTGTGCCCTCCTCTGGCACACTTTCCCGTTGGACCGGTTCACGGCAGCAGGGCGTCAAGAGCCCGCCGACCCGGCCCACCTGAGACTGAGGAGCCGTTTGTGAAGAAGGACCTGCACCCCACCTACGTGGAGACCACGGTCACCTGTACCTGTGGCAACACGTTCACCACCCGCAGCACGTCCGCGTCCGGCCAGATCCACGCCGACGTCTGCTCCCAGTGCCACCCGTTCTACACGGGCAAGCAGAAGATCCTCGACACCGGTGGCCGCGTGGCCCGGTTCAACCAGCGCTACGGCAAGAAGGCCGACGCCGCCTCCAAGTAGCTCTCCGGATCGCCGGTCCCGCCCTGGGTTCACCCAGGTTCGGGGCCGGCGATCTCGTTGTCTGCGGGGATGCGCACCCGCCGAGTCGTGGAAGGAGGTGAGGCGCCGATGACCGAGACGTCCCCAGGGTCTGTCGTCGACGGCGGTCGCGCGGTGCTCGACGAGTACACCGACCTCGAGCAGCGCCTCGCCGACCCCGAGGTGTTCGGCGACCAGACGCTGGTCAGGACCCTCAACAAGCGGTACGCCGCGCTCGCCCCGACCGTCGCCGCATACCGGGCCCTGGAGACCGCCGAGGGCGACCTCGCCGCGGCCCGCGAGCTGGCGCCCGAGGACGAGTCGTTCGCGGCCGAGGTACCCGCGCTCGAGGAGACCGCCTCGGCCGCTCGCGAGCACCTGCGGCACCTGCTGGTGCCGCGCGACCCCGACGACGACCGCGACGTCATCCTCGAGGTCAAGGCGGGGGAGGGCGGGGAGGAGTCCGCGCTCTTCGCGGGCGACCTGCTGAGGATGTACCTGCGCTACGCCGAGAAGCGCGGCTGGCGGGCGGAGGTCACCGACGCCACCGAGTCGGACCTCGGCGGCTACAAGGAGGCCCGGCTGACCGTCAAGGCCAGGGGCACGCCGCCGCCGGGCGAGGCCCCGTGGGCGATGTTGAAGTTCGAGGGCGGCGTGCACCGCGTTCAGCGCGTCCCGGTCACCGAGAGCCAGGGCCGGATCCACACCAGCGCGGCCGGCGTGCTCGTCATGCCCGATGTCGGCGAGACCGACGAGGTGGAGATCCACCCGAACGACATCCGCATCGACGTGTACCGCTCGTCCGGACCCGGCGGCCAGAGCGTCAACACGACCGACTCCGCCGTCCGGATCACCCATCTGCCGACCGGCATCGTCGTCTCCTGCCAGAACGAGAAGTCGCAGCTGCAGAACAAGGAGGCCGCCCTGCGCGTCCTCCGCGCCCGGCTCCACCAGGCGGCCAAGGAGCAGGCGGAGGCCGAGGCGTCCGCCGCCCGCCGCAGCCAGGTCCGGACCGTCGACCGCAGCGAGCGGATCCGCACCTACAACTTCGCCGAGAACCGGTTGAGCGACCACCGGACCGGCTTCAAGGCGTACAACCTCGACCAGGTGCTCGACGGCGACCTGGACGCCGTCATCGGTTCCTGCGTCGAGGCCGACGAGCAGGCCCGGCTGGCCGCGGTGGCGGGCGCGTGAGGCGCTGTGGCTGAGCTCCGCGACGCGGTCCGGCGGGCGACCATGACCCTCGCCGAGGCCGGCGTCGAGTCCGCCCCGGTCGACGCCCTGCACCTCGCCGCCCACCTGCGCGGTGAGGACGTCAGCGAGACGCGGAGGCTCATGGTCCTCGGTGGGGTCGAGGCGCCGGACGGGTATGCGGACCTCGTCGCCGAGCGCGCGAGCCGGGTGCCGCTGCAGCACCTCACCGGACGCGCGTACTTCCGGGGGCTGGAGCTCGAGGTCGGCCCCGGCGTCTTCGTGCCGCGCCCGGAGACCGAGCTGCTCGTCGACCTCGCCCTGCGCTCTCTCGCCGGCCGGGACGCACCGGTCGTGGTCGACCTCGCCACCGGGTCGGGCGCCATCGCGCTCGCCGTCAAGGCGGAGTACCCGGCGGCCACGGTGTATGCGGTCGAGCTCACCGACCTCGCCCACGCGTGGGCGGTCCGGAACCGCGACCGGCTCGGGCTGGAGGTCAGCGTCGACCGCGGCGACGCACGACACGCATACCCGGAGCTCGTGGACGCCGTCGACGTCGTCACCTGCAACCCGCCGTACATCCCGGACGACCAGGTCCCCGTCGACCCCGAGGTGCGGGACCACGACCCGGTCGAGGCGCTCTACGGCGGCAGCGTCGACGGCTTGGCTCTGCCCCTGGCGATGGCCGCTCGTGCCGCCGAGCTGCTGCGCGACGGCGGCACGCTCGTCATGGAGCACGCCGAGACCCAGGGCGCCGCGCTGCCTCGGGCCCTGGCCGGCACGGGGGACTGGGACAGGGTCATCGACCACGTCGACCTGCTGGGCCGGCCGCGCTGCGTCGTGGCGACCCGTCATAGGGTGCGAGGTCGTGACGAGTCATGAGTGAGGTCTTCGACTGCACCACGCCCGAGGGCCTGGCCGCAGGGATCGAGGCCGCCGCCCGGGCCGTCCAGTCCGGTCAGGTGGTCGTGCTCCCGACGGACACCGTCTACGGGATCGGCTGCGACGCGTTCGACGCGTCGGCCGTGACCGCCGTGCTCGCCGCCAAGGGCCGTGGTCGCGACATGCCGCCGCCCGTCCTCGTCCCGAACGCCCGCACCGTCGACGGCCTGGCGCGGTCGGTCCCTCCGTACGTCCGCCACCTGATCGACCGCTTCTGGCCGGGCGCCCTGACCGTCGTGCTCGAGTCGCAGCCGTCGCTGACCTGGGACCTCGGCGAGACCAACGGGACCGTCGCCCTCCGCATGCCCGACCACGAGATCGCCCTCGCCCTGCTCGGGCAGGCCGGCCCGATGGCGGTCACCAGCGCCAACCTCACCGGCCGGGCGCCCGCCCAGACCGTCGCGGAGGCCCAGGAACAGCTCGGCGCCGCGGTCGCGGTCTACCTCGACGGTGGTCCCGCTCCGGGCGGGTTCGCCTCGACGATCCTCGACTGCACCGGCGACGCGCCGCTCACCCTGCGCGAAGGGGCGCTGACCCGCGCCGAGGTCGACGCGGCGCTGGAGGAGGCGGCGAAACGTGAGGCGGAGGAGGCGGCCCGAGCCGCCGCCGTCGCCGCCGCGGCCGCGAAGCCCCCGCGGAACCGGGCGGGCCCGCGGATCGCCGGCTCGCGCCGCCGCCGCTGACCCGGCTGCGGTCGTGTCGCCCCAGAGCGGCACGTGACCGTGGACGATCGCCGACCCCAGAGGGGTCAGAAGCGTCCACGGTGACCTGCCGGACCCGTCCCGCAGCGGCTCAGCGGACCGGCAGCCGGACCCGCATCACCGTCCGCCCCGGGACGGAGTCGACCGAGATCTCACCGTGGTGGTGGTCCGTGACGATCCGGCGGGAGATGTCGAGGCCGAGCCCGGTGCCCTGGCCGACCGGTTTGGTCGTGTAGAACGGCTCGAAGACGTGCTTGGCCGTCTCGGCGCTCATCCCCGGCCCGGAGTCCTCGACCTCGACGACCACCCAGCCCAGCTCATCGAGCCGCGTCCGGATCCGCAGCGTCCCGTGACCGTCCATCGCGTCGACCGCGTTGTCGATGAGGTTGGTCCACACCTGGTTCAGCTCGGCGGCCATCGCGTCGATCCGGGGCACCTCCGGGCTGTAGTCGCGCTCCACCACGACGCCATGGCCGATCTTGTGGTTGAGCATGACGAGGGTGCTGTCGAGGCCCTCGGGGATGTCGGTCGACTGCAGCGAGGCGCGGTCGAGCTGGGTGTACGAGCGCACCCGGGCGACGAGCCCGGAGATCCGTCCCGTGGACTCCTTGACCTCCGCCAGCAGCCCGTCCATCGACTGCGCGCTGGCCACCCAGTCGACCCCCGGGCCCAGGAGCGCACCGGGCACCACCTCGGCGAGGCGCTCGCACCACTCGAGGTCGGCCCCGGCCGCCGCGAGGGGTGGGGCGAGCAGCCACTCCTCGGCCACGTCGTGGTCGGCCAGCCACGAGCCCAGCGCGTCCTCCAGGTCCGCCTCGGCCATCGAGTCCGCGGGTGGCGTGCGGCCCTGGAGCTCCTGGCGTAGCGCGTCCAGCCCGGCGAACTGCTCGGGGCTCATCTGCTCCGCCGCGAGCCGGCTCAGCGCCGCATACATGCGCGTGGACGTGGTGCTGAGCGAGTCGACGGCCCGGATCGCCGCGGACGCCGGGTTGTTGAGCTCGTGCGCGAGGCCCGCGGCCAGCGTTCCGAGGGCCACGAGGGCCTCCCGCTCGCGGGCGTGCGTCTCCACCCGGCGAACCGTGCCGACGTACCCCCTGATGAAGTGCACGCCGAACGCGAACCACTCGCCGGCCAGCGCGCCGAGGGCGTCGGCCTCCAGCGTGAACACCCGTCCGTCGCCGTCGCCGCGCCCGGTGGCGAGGTAGCTCCCGAGCTCGTCCCACGCGGCGAACCCTCCCGCCCAGTGCCCTGGACTGGTCAGCCCGCCCATCACGGTGTCCTCGGAGCCGACGCGCCGCAGCAGGGTGATCGACCCCTCCAGGAGCACCCACCAGAGGACCGCCGGCTCGCCCTCGTGCCAGAGCTCCTCGCCCTCGCGGAAGGTGCGGACCTCCCCCTCCCCGGCCAGCCAGGCCAGCTGGTCGTCGGTCAGGGAGTCGAACAGCGGTATGCCGCGCAGCTCCGTCGGGTCCACCGGTCGCTCCATCAGGTGCTCGCGAGGTACCGGTGGACGAGGTAGACGGCCATCGCGCCCTCGCCGACCGCCGACGCGACGCGCTTCATCGAGTCCAGCCGCACGTCGCCGGCGGCGAAGACGCCCGGCACGCTCGTCTCCAGCGCGAACGGCGCCCGGGACGGCGTGCTGCCCTCGGGAGCGTGCAGGTCGCGCCCGGTCACGACGAACCCCTTGTCGTCCCGCTCGACCGCGTCGCCCAGCCAGTCGGTATGCGGGGAGGCGCCGATGAAGGCGAACAGCCAGCTTCCGTCGACCTCCTCCTGGGCACCGGTGGAGCGGTCGGCCAGAGTGAGCCGTTCCAGGTGGCCCGAACCGTGGACCGCAGCCACCTCGGTGTTGAGGCGCACCTCGACGTTGTCGGCGTCGCGAATGCGCTGGACGAGGTAGGCCGACATGGTCGCGTCGAGCCCACCTCCGCGGACCAGCAGCACGACTCGCTTGGCGTACCGCGCGAAGTTCAGCACCGCCTGCCCCGCGGAGTTCGCCGCGCCGATGACGTAGACGTCCTGCCCGGCGCACTGGAGCGCCTCGGCGGCCGACGCGCCGTAGTAGATGCCGCGGCCCACGAGCTCGGCGGCGCCCGGCGCCTCCAGCCGCCGGTAGGAGACACCGGTGGCCACGAGGAGGGCCCGGGCCTCGATCTCGCCGCCGTCGCGGAGGATGACGGCCCGGACCGGACCGCGCGCCTCGAACCGCACCACGTCGCGCGCGAGCACCGTCTCCGCCCCGAACCGGGACGCCTGGGCCACGGCCCGGTGGGTCAGGTCGGCGCCCGACAGCCCCCGCGGGAACCCGAGGTAGTTCTCGATCGACGCGCTCTGCCCCGCCTGGCCCCCGGGGGCGTCCCGCTCGACGACCACCGTCGACAGGCCCTCGGACGCCGCATACACGGCGGCCGCGAGCCCCGCGGGGCCGGAACCCACGATGCAGAGGTCGTAGAGGGGCTGCTGCGCCTGGGTGCGCAGGCCGAGGGCAGCGGCCAGCTCGAGGTTCGACGGGGACACCAGCGCCGTACCCGACGGCATGACGACGACCGGCAGCCGCGCCGGGTCGAGGTCGCCGAGACCGGCCAGGTCGAGGAGCCGGGGGGCCTCGTCGTCGTGCTCGACGTCCAGCCAGCGGTAGGGCACGTGGTTGCGGGTGAGGAAGGTCTTGACCTCGTAGGTGTGCTCGGCCCACGGATGGCCCACCACCCGGACCTCCTGGGTCTCCGGCGGGTGGTCGCTGCTCCAGTCGTCGAGCAGCCCGTCGATGGCGGGGTACAGCCGTTCCGAGGGCGGGTCCCACGGTTTGACGAGGTAGTAGTCGAGGCCGATGTCGTTGATCGCCTTGATCGCGACGTCGGTGTCCGCGTACGCGGTGAGCAGGAGCAGCTTGGAGTCCGGGGACTGGCTGCGCACCTCCTCGAGCATCTCGATGCCGGTCATCCCGGGCATCCGCTGGTCGGACACGACCAGGGCCACCCGGCGGTCCTGCAGGGCGAGCCGGGCGAGATGGGTCAGCGCCTCGGCGCCCGAGGTGGCCCGCACGACGCTGTAGTCAGCGCCGTAGCGGGTGCTGAGATCTCGCGCGATGGCGCGCGAAGCGCCCGGGTCGTCGTCGACGGCGAGGATGGTCGGCTTGGCCATGACGTCAGGAAGTCAAACAGACCGGGCGCTCGCGCGGGAGGAGTTTCCGGGCCGGAGCCGTGTCGTAACGGGCGGGAACGGCGAGGTGGCCGGTCACGACGGGCCTACAGTTGAGGTCGCCCTGCCCGACCGACCCGGAGACTGCCTTGACGCACCACGAGCCCACCTCGCCGGACGACACCTTCTACGGCTCCGACTTCGGCGCCCTCCAGGCCTTCGACCCGGACATCGCCGGCGTCCTGCTCTCCGAGCTCGGCCGCATCCGCGGCGGGCTGCAGCTCATCGCCAGCGAGAACATGTCGTCGCCCGAGGTCCTCACGGCGCTGGGCTCGACCCTGTCGAACAAGTACGCCGAGGGCTACCCGGGCCGGCGCTACTACGGCGGCTGCGCCGAGGTGGACAAGGCGGAGACGATCGCCATCGAGCGGTGCAAGGCGCTGTTCGACGCGGAGCACGCCAACGTCCAGCCGCACAGTGGCGCCAGCGCCAACCAGGCGGTCTACGGCGCGTTCATGCAGCCCGGCGACACGTTCCTCGCCATGGCGCTCCCGATGGGCGGCCACCTGACCCACGGCGCCAAGGTGTCCTTCTCCGGCAAGTGGTTCAACGCCGTGCACTACGGCGTCGACCGTGAGACCGAGGACATCGACTACGACCAGGTCGCCGAGCTGGCCCGCGAGCACCGGCCCAAGGTGATCCTCGCCGGCGGCAGCGCGATCCCGCGGCTCATCGACTTCGAGTTCTTCCGCAACCTCGCCGACGAGGTCGGCGCGATCTTCTGGGTCGACGCGGCGCACTTCATCGGTCTCGTCGCCGGCAAGGCGATCCCCAGCCCGGTCCCGTACGCGGACGTCGTCACGTTCACGACGCACAAGGTGCTGCGCGGGCCGCGCTCCGGCGCCCTGGTGTCCAAGGCGGAGCACGCCGCGGCGCTCGACCGCGCCGTCTTCCCGATGATGCAGGGCGGCCCGCAGATGCACACCATCGCCGCCAAGGCGGTGAACTTCAAGGAGTGCGCCACGCCGGAGTATGCGGAGTACGCCCGCCGGGTGGTCGAGAACGCCCGGCAGCTGGCCACCTCCCTCGGGGAGCACGGCATCCGGCCGACGACCGGCGGGACCGACACGCACCTGTCGCTGCACGACCTCCAGGGGGTCGGCGTCACCGGTGTCGACGCCGAGGCCCGCGCCGACGCCGCCGGGATCGTCCTCAACAAGAACGCGATCCCGTTCGACCCGCAGAAGGCCAACATCGCCTCGGGCATCCGGGTCGGCACACCGTGCACGACGACCCAGGGGATGGGCACCGAGGAGATGACGAAGATCGCCGAGCTCATCGCCACGGCGGTCATCAAGGGCGACGCCGACCCGAACCACACGGTCTCTCGCCAGGTCCGCGCCGAGGTGACCGACCTGGTGACCCGCTTCCCCGCATACCCGCGTCCCTGACGTCCGGTCGCGAGGCCGACCCAGGTGTCCTGAGCACAGCCCGTGCGCGAGTACTTCGTCATCTTCGTCGTCGCCGGGGCGATCACGTACTTCGCGACCCCGTTCGTCCGCGCGGTCGCCGTGGCGACCAACGCCTTCACCCCCGTCCGTGAGCGCGACGTCCACTCGACGCCGACGCCGCGGCTGGGGGGCGTCGCGATCTTCCTCGGGTTCGCCGCGGCCGGCCTGGTGGCGCGGGAGCTGCCGTACCTCAAGGGGGTCTACAGCAGCGGCCAGATCTCCGGCGTCCTCATGGGCGCCGCGATCGTCTGTCTCGTCGGCGCCATCGACGACATCCGCGAGCTGGACTGGCTGACCAAGCTCGCGGGCCAGATCCTGGCGGCCGGCGTCATGGCCTACAAGGGCGTCCTGCTGCTCTCTGTCCCGTTCTTCGGGACGAGCACGGTCCTTCCGACACCGGTTCTCGTGGCCGTGACGGTCATCGTCGTCCTCGCCACCGTCAACGCGGTGAACTTCATCGACGGGCTGGACGGGCTGGCCGTCGGTGTCGTGGCGATCGCGGCCCTGGCCTTCTTCATCTACTCGTACTACATCTCCAACAGCTACAACCCGCCGAACGTCTTCTCCAACGCGACGTTCATCAGTGCCGCGGTCCTCGGCTGCTGTCTGGGGTTCCTTCCCCACAACTTCCATCCGGCGCGCCTGTTCATGGGCGACTCGGGTGCGCTGCTCCTCGGGCTGCTGCTCGCCGCCGCGACGATCTCGCTCAGCGGCAGCGTCGACCCCGGATCGGCGAACGGGGGGAGCCTCACCGCCGCGCTGCTGCCGATCGCCGTCCCGCTCGCGGTGCTGAGCCTGCCGTTCCTCGACATGGTGCTCGCGGTCGCCCGGCGCACCCTCGCCGGCAAGAACCCGTGGGACCCCGACCGGAAGCACCTCCACCACCGGATGCTCGACCTCGGGCACGGCCACCGCAACGCCGTCCTCATCCTCTACATGTGGGCTGCGCTGCTGGCTCTGGGTACGGTGTCGCTCGCGTTCGTCGAGAGCTGGCGCGCGGCGATCGTCATCGGGGTCTGTCTGGCCGTGGTGGTGACCCTGACCGTGTGGCTGCCCAGGTGGACCCGACCGAAGCGCTTGTGATAGTTTTCACAAGCACCTGGAAAGTTCCTGAAAAGGCTTCTGCCACAACGACAGAGCAGGTTCGACATGAGCAGTGATGCCCGCGCCGGTGGTCAGAGCGACGCGTTCGGCGAGCTGCTGCGGGGCTCGCTCTGGCCGACGCTCGTGGCGGCGGTGGTCTGCGTCGTCGTGGGCCTCTTCTCCAGCCCGATGGCCGCCTGGTCGGCCGCGCTCGGCGCCGCCCTCGTCGTCGGGTTCTTCAGCCTGACGCTGCTGGTCATGAAGCGCACCGCCGACCTGCCTCCGACAACGGTGATGCTCGTCGTGATGGTGAGCTACACGGTCAAGGTGCTCATCCTCGGGATCGTGATGTTCGCGCTGCGTGACGTCTCGTGGCTGTCGGGGTATGCGGTCGGCGTGACGATCACGGTCTGCGCGCTCGTGTGGCTCTTCTTCGAGCTGCGCGCCTACAAGCGGTTGCGGATCTTCACCTACGACCCCCACGGCGCCGCGGCGCTGCCCGGTCAGGAGGACCGCACGTGAGCCAGAATCGAGTCCGTCATGGCACCGTCCGACCCACCCGCCGACCCCCCCTCCAGCCCGTTGCCGCCGGAGCCCGAACCGCCGCGCGAGCTGACGTCCGAGGAGAAGGCGGAGGAGCTGCGTGCCTTCAACAGCCGCGAGCAGGACTCGGCCTGGAGGGCGGTCGCTTATCTCATCAGCGGGCCGCTTGTCTACGGCGGGATCGGCTATCTGCTGGACCGATGGTTGGGCACCACATGGATCGTCGGTGTGGGAATTGTTGGCGGAATGGTGCTGTCGCTCTACCTGATCTGGTTCAGGTACGGTTCTCACTGAACTCGGCGGACGCTGAGGACGGCGGTCTGGCCCCAGTGATTTTGGCGGTCGAGCGGTCGTCCCAGATCCGGCGCTCGACCCATCTGCACCGCAGTGTCCCGCGCGTACGAAGGAGTCACCCGTGAGCATCCTCGCTGCCGCAGTTCCAGCGGAGTACGAGGCTCCTGGTGTCAGTGACTTCTGGCAGCCGCTGATCGGCTCGGGTTCGACGGCGATCACCCGCGCGTGCTTCGTGGCGGCCATCTCGGTGGTCGTCATCCTGTGGTTCCTGCTCGCGACGACGAAGAAGAAGGCGCTCGTCCCGAGCAAGGGCCAGATGGCCACCGAGACCGTCTACGGCTTGGTGCGCAACGGAGTCGCGCGCGACCTGATCGGCAGCAAGGAGTTCCTCCGCTTCGTCCCGCTGCTGTTCTGCTTGTTCATGTTCATCCTCGTGAACAACCTCTTCGGCGTGATCCCGCCGATCCAGTTCCCGACGATGAGCCGGATCGGGTTCCCCATCGGGCTGGCGCTCATCTCGTGGATCACGTTCCACGTCGTGGGATTCCGCAAGCACGGCTTCATCGGCTACTGGAAGTCGCTCGTCCCCTCGGGGCTGCCCGGCGGCATGGTCGTCCCGATCTTCTTCCTCGAGCTGATCACCGACCTCTTCACCCGGCCCGTCACCCTGGCCCTGCGGCTCTTCGGCAACATGTTCGCCGGGCACATCCTCATCGTCCTGTTCATCACCGGCGGCTGGTACATGCTGACGAGCGGCGGCATCCTGCTGCCGGCCGCCGGAGCCGTGACATGGGTCTTCGGCTTCGTGATGACGCTCTTCGAGCTCCTGGTCGAGTTCCTGCAGGCCTACGTCTTCACCCTCCTCACCGCGCTCTACATCGCCGGCGCTGTCGCCGACGAGCACTAGGACCCGCAGTACGGAAAGGCCCCGGGAGCATCCGCTCACGGGACACCACACAAGAAACGGAAAAAGTCATGACCGGCAACATCGCCATCCTCGGTTACGGCCTGTCCGCCATCGGCCCCGGTATCGGTGTCGGCCTGATCTTCGCCGCGTACATCAACGGCGTCGCCCGTCAGCCTGAGGCCCGCGGCATGCTCCAGCCCATCGCGTTCCTCGGCATGGCCATCACCGAGGCACTGGCCATCTTCGGTATCGCGCTCGCCTTCGTCTTCCGCGCCTGACCCGGTTCCCGAGACCACTGAGACCGCCCACCCACCGCTGGTGAGGAGAACCCCATGTATGCCGTGACCCTTCCGCTTTCAGGGCCACTCGCGCTGCCGGCCGCCGAGGGCGGGGAGAGCGGCGACTTCTGGGCGTCGGCCTACCCGATCCTCCCGCACCCGATCGAGCTGGTCTTCGGGCTCGTGACGTTCGGGATCCTCTACTGGGTGGTGAAGACCCGGGTCGTGCCCCGCCTCGAGGAGATCTACGCCGAGCGCACCGCGGCGATCGAGGGCGGCATCTCCAAGGCGGAAGAGGCCCAGGCGGCCGCGCAGGCCGCGCTGGACCAGTACAACCTCCAGCTGCAGGAGGGCCGTGAGGAGGCCACCCGCATCCGGGAGGACGCCAAGGCGCAGGGCGCGCAGATCATCGCCGAGCTGCGGGAGAAGGCCAACCAGGAAGCCGGCCGGATCACCGAGAGCGCTCACAAGCAGATCGAGGCCGAGCGCCAGCAGGCGATCATCCAGCTGCGCGGCGAGGTCGGCCGCCTGTCGACCGACCTGGCCAGCCGGATCGTCGGCGAGTCGCTGGAGGACGAGACGCGTCAGCGCGGCATCGTCGAGCGGTTCCTCGCCGAGCTCGAGGCCGGGAACATCAAGCCCGAGAAGGTGAGCCAGCCGGCCGGCGCCGAGTCGGTGGGCGACGCGGGCAGCGCCGGCGCACCCGGTTCGCAGGACGCCTGATGCGCGGTTCGTCCCGCACCTCCGCCCGCGCCGTCCAGGAGACGTTCCAGAGCGTTCTGGACGGACAGGTCGACCGGGCCCGTCTCGGCGAGGACCTGTTCGGGATCGCCGACGCCCTCGACGGCACCATCGCGCTGCGCCGGGCCGTGAGCGACCCCTCGCGTGACGGGGCGGACAAGGCGGGCCTCGTCGAGAAGCTGTTCGGCGGGAAGGTGAGCCCGGAGGCGGTCGTCGTCGCGAAGAAGGCGGCCGGCCAGCGCTGGGCGGCCGAGCGGGACCTCACCGACACCCTGGAGTCGCTGGCGGTGGCGTCGGTCGTCGCCGCCGCAGAAGCTCAGGGGCGGGCGGACCAGATGGAGGACGACCTCTTCCGCTTCGAGCGGATCGTTGCCGGCAACCCCGGTCTGCGCGACGCACTGACGGACCGTCGGGCCGACCCCGCGAGCAAGGAGTCCCTCGTCAGGTCATTGCTCGAGGGCAAGGCCAACCCCGAGGCCGTGCGGCTCGTGCGACAGGCCGTCCGCTCGCCGCGCGGCCGCCGGTTCGACCGGGTGCTGGACGGCTACCTCGGGGTCGCGTCGACGCGACGCGACCAGCTCGCCGCCACCGTCACCACGGCCGTCGCCCTCGACGAGGAACAGCGGCGCCGGCTGGCCGCGGCCCTGTCCGGCTACTACGCCGGCAAGACGGTCCACCTGAACGTCGTCATCGACCCCGCGGTCATCGGTGGCATCAGGGTGCAGGTCGGCGACGACGTCGTCGACGGCACCATCCTTCGTCGCCTCGAAGCCGCGAAGCGCCACCTCGGAACGTGACGCAGACTCGACCGCAGAGACCGCAGCACCCACGCATACCCGATCGACCCCGCCCGTACCTCAGCACAGCAGCTCGGCAGCAGCCGACGACAGGAGAAGAGACACCATGACGGAGCTTTCGATCCGTCCGGAGGAGATCCGGGACGCGCTGGACACCTTCGTCCAGTCCTACGAGCCGGGTGCCGCCTCCCGTGAAGAGGTCGGCCGCGTCATCGACGCCGGTGACGGCATCGCTCACGTCGAGGGCCTGCCCTCGGCGATGACGAACGAGCTGCTGCGGTTCGCCGACGGCACCCTCGGCATCGCGCTGAACCTCGACGTGGCCGACATCGGTGTCGTCGTCCTCGGCGACTTCAGCGGCATCGACGAGGGCCAGGAAGTGACCCGGACCGGCGAGGTGCTCTCGGTACCCGTCGGCGACAACTTCCTCGGCCGCGTCATCGACCCGCTCGGCGAGCCCATCGACGGCCTGGGGCCGATCGAGGCGGAGACCCGTCGCGCCCTCGAGCTGCAGGCGCCCACCGTCGTGCAGCGCCAGTCGGTGCACGAGCCGATGCAGACCGGCCTCAAGGCGGTCGACGCGATGACGCCGATCGGCCGTGGCCAGCGCCAGCTCATCATCGGCGACCGCCAGACCGGCAAGTCCCAGATCGCGGTCGACACGATCATCAACCAGAAGCGCAACTGGGAGTCCGGCGACCCCAAGCAGCAGGTGCGCTGCATCTACGTCGCGATCGGCCAGAAGGGCTCGACCATCGCGGGCGTCAAGGGCACCCTCGAAGAGGCCGGCGCGATGGAGTACACGACCATCGTCGCCGCCCCGGCCTCCGACGCGGCCGGGTTCAAGTACCTCGCGCCCTACACCGGCTCGGCCATCGGCCAGCACTGGATGTACCAGGGCATGCACGTGCTCATCGTCTTCGACGACCTGAGCAAGCAGGCCGAGGCCTACCGCGCGGTGTCGCTGCTGCTGCGCCGCCCGCCGGGCCGCGAGGCCTACCCCGGCGACGTCTTCTACCTGCACAGCCGGCTGCTGGAGCGCTGCGCCAAGCTGTCCGACGCGCTCGGCGCCGGCTCGATGACCGGTCTGCCGATCATCGAGACCAAGGCCGGCGACGTGTCGGCCTACATCCCGACCAACGTCATCTCCATCACCGACGGTCAGATCTACCTCCAGTCGGACCTCTTCAACGCCAACGTCCGACCGGCCATCGACGTCGGTGTCTCGGTCTCCCGGGTCGGCGGCAACGCCCAGATCAAGGCGATGAAGGACGTCGCCGGCCGGCTCAAGCTGGACCTCGCGCAGTTCCGGGCCATGGAGGCGTTCGCGATGTTCGCCTCCGACCTCGACCCGGCGTCGCGGGCCCAGCTGGCGCGTGGCGCCCGCCTGGTCGAGCTGCTCAAGCAGAAGCAGAGCAGCCCGTTCCCGGTCGAGGAGCAGGTGGTCAGCGTCTGGGCCGGCACGACCGGCAAGCTCGACAAGATCAAGGTCGAGGACGTGAAGACCTTCGAGGCCGACTTCCTCGGGTTCCTCCACCACAAGTACCAGGGCGTCCTGGACGGGATCCGGGAGACCGGCAAGCTCGACGACGACGCGCGCGACACCCTCGACAAGGCGATCACCGAGTTCGGCAAGGAGTTCGCCTCGGAGGCGCCGGTGGACGACCGCCGCACCGACGTGGGCACCGAGGCGGAGGCCGAGGACCTCGACGCCGACTCGGTGGACCAGGAGCAGATCAAGCGGCAGCGACGCTGACCTTAGGCTAGCGAGACTCCAGGCATACCAACGGTTCTGACCTAAAGACACGAGAGAGAGGCGGCGACATGGGAGCGCAGATGCGGGTCTACCGCCAGCGCGTCCGGTCCGTCCAGGCGACCAAGAAGATCACCCGGGCGATGGAGCTCCATCGCTGCCTCACGGGTGGTCAAGGCCCGCCAGCGGGTGCTCGCGTCCGCGCCCTACACCCACGCGCTGACCCGGGCGCTGTCCGCGCTGGCGACGTACTCCAACGAGGACCACCCGCTCACCACCGAGCGGGAGAACGTGCGCCGCGCGGGCGTCGTCATCATCGCTGGCGACCGCGGCCTCTCGGGCGCGTACAACTCCTCGGTCCTTCGCGAGAGCGAGCAGCTGGTCCGCAAGCTCCGCGAGGACGACAAGGATCTGGTCGTCTACCTCGTGGGCAACCGTGCCGTGAACTTCTACAAGTTCCGCCGGCGCGAGTATGCGCAAGCCTGGGGTGGGTTCTCCGACCAGCCGACCCACGACGCGGCCAAGGAGATCGGCGAGCGGATCGTCGCCGACTTCCTCAAGGACTACGACGAGGGCGGGACCGAGGAGGTCCACGTCGTCTACACGCGGTTCAGCTCGATGGTCGTCCAGGAGCCGCGCGCGCTCCGCCTGCTACCCCTCGAGATCGTCGACGAGGACGAGGACGAGGCGCCGGGCAACAACGAGGTGCTGCCGCTCTACGAGTTCGAGCCGAGCATCGGCCGGGTCCTCGACGCGGTGCTGCCCAAGTACGTCACGGCCCGGATCTGGACCTGTCTGCTCGGCGCGGCTGCCTCGCAGCTCGCCGCCCAGCAACGGGCGATGAAGTCGGCGACCGACAACGCGGACGCCCTCATCAAGACCTACACCCGGTTGGCGAACCAGGCCCGCCAGGCCGAGATCACCCAGGAGATCAGCGAGATCGTCGGCGGCGCCGACGCGCTGGCCGTCAAGAAGTAGCTTCAGTACCCTCCGCCGGAGAGAAGGAACGACACATGACCGCAACCGCCACCGACGAGCGCCAGGAGACCAAGCCCGGCGCCACCGGACGGGTCGCCCGCATCACCGGCCCCGTCGTCGACATCGAGTTCCCGGCCGACGGGATCCCCGAGCAGTACAACCTGCTGACCACACAGGTCGAGCTCGGCGGCGAGACGTCGAACGTCAACCTCGAGGTCGCGCAGCACATCGGCGACAACATGGTCCGCGCCATCTCGCTGCAGCCGACCGACGGCCTGGTCCGCGGCGCAGCGGTACTCGACTCCGGCGGCCCGATCACGGTGCCCGTCGGCGACGTCACCCTCGGCCGGGTGTTCAACACCACCGGCGTCTGCCTCAACCTCGAGGAGGGCGAGACCCTCGACGTCAAGGAGCGGTGGGGCATCCACCGGTCGGCTCCGGCCTTCGACCAGCTCGAGTCCAAGACGCAGATGTTCGAGACCGGGATCAAGGTCATCGACCTGCTGACCCCCTACGTGCAGGGCGGCAAGATCGGCCTGTTCGGCGGCGCCGGCGTGGGCAAGACGGTGCTGATCCAGGAGATGATCGCCCGCGTCGCGCGCGACCACGGTGGTGTGTCCGTGTTCGCCGGCGTGGGGGAGCGGACCCGTGAGGGCAACGACCTCATCGCGGAGATGGAGGAGGCCGGCGTCCTGGGGCAGACGGCCCTCGTCTTCGGTCAGATGGACGAGCCGCCGGGCACCCGCCTGCGGGTGGCCCTCTCGGCGCTGACGATGGCGGAGTACTTCCGCGACGTGCAGGGCCAGGACGTGCTCCTCTTCATCGACAACATCTTCCGGTTCACCCAGGCGGGTTCCGAGGTGTCGACGCTGCTCGGCCGGATGCCGTCCGCGGTGGGGTACCAGCCAACCCTCGCCGACGAGATGGGCGTGCTCCAGGAGCGGATCACCTCAACGCGTGGTCACTCGATCACCTCGATGCAGGCGATCTACGTGCCGGCCGACGACTACACCGACCCGGCGCCGGCCACGACGTTCGCCCACCTCGACGCGACCACCGAGCTCTCCCGCGAGATCGCGTCGCTCGGTATCTACCCCGCGGTGGACCCGCTCGCGTCGACGTCGCGGATCCTCGACCCGCGGTACATCTCCGAGGCCCACTACAACACCGCGGTCCGGATCAAGCAGATCCTCCAGAAGAACAAGGAGCTGCAGGACATCATCGCGATCCTCGGTATCGACGAGCTGTCCGAGGAGGACAAGATCCTCGTCAACCGGGCTCGCCGCATCCAGCGGTTCCTGTCGCAGAACACCTACGTGGCCAAGCAGTTCACCGGCCTCGAGGGATCCACGGTTCCGATGGACGAGTGCATCGAGGCGTTCACCAAGATCGCCGACGGTGACTACGACCACGTGGCCGAGCAGGCGTTCTTCATGTGCGGTGGCCTGGACGACGTCGAGCGCCAGTGGGCGGAGATCCAGAAGAACCTCTGACCCTCGGCCGTCGTCGACGCGGAAGTTCGCACCCCCTCACAGGGGTGCAAACTTCCGCGTCGAACGTCTCGGCGGCGCGGCCTGCTTGCCGTGGACACCGAGGCCGGAACGACCTCCCACGGCGGTTAGACTGCGAGCAAACGCCGGACCGCCCCGTCAGGCAGCACGAACCGGAGGACATCGTGAGCTCACTACAGGTCGAACTCGTCGCGGCCGACCGCCGGGTCTGGAGCGGGGAGGCCACCATGGTCCGCGCCCGCTCCGTCGACGGTGAGCTCGGGATCCTGCCCGGCCACACTCCGCTGCTGGGGGTTCTCGTGTCCGGTGACGTCGTCATCCACGGTGAGGGCGGCGAGCAGACGACGGCCATCGACAGCGGGTTCATCTCCGTCGAGCACGACCGCGTCACCATCATCGCGGAGTCGGTAGGCGCCGGTCAGAGCTGACCGGCCCGCGTCAGCTGCATACGCCCATGCCGACCGCACTCCTCTCCGTCGAGATCGCGGTCGCTGTGGTGCTCGTCCTCCTGGCGGTCTTCCTCGCCACGACGTATGCGCGTCGCCGGGTGATCTCCCGCGGCGCCATCCTCTTCGTCCCGTGTGGCTGGCGGTCCAACCGCCGCAACCGGTGGCGTCTGGGCCACCTGCGGCTCGGGAACACCCGGCTGGAGTGGTTCAGCCTGCTCGGCGTCTCCGCACGCCCACAGCGCGGCTGGGACCGTGTCAGTGTCGACCTGGAGTCTCCGCGCGCCGCCCGACGCTCTGACGTCATCGACTTCATGCCCGACGCCGTCCCCGTGCCGTGCACCGACAACGGGGTGACCTTCGAGCTGGCGCTCACGCCCGGCGCCTACACCGCGCTGCGGTCCTGGTCCGAGGCGTCGCCGCCCGGGTCCACCGCCAACGTGGCGTAGGCAACCCGACTAGGTGCGGCGCGTTCGCTCGGGCTTCTCGACCCGGCCGCCGCCCGGCTGCCACAGCACGTCCCCGCCCCGCTCGACGTTCGCGACCCGGGCGAGGATGAACAGCAGGTCGGAGAGGCGGTTGAGGTACGTCGCCGTCAGCCGGTTGACCCCCCCGACGCCCTTCTCGGTGCCCGGCTGGTCGCCGTGGGCGGCGATCGCGGCCCAGGCGCTGCGCTCGGCCCGCCGGACGATCGTCGTCGCGACGTGCAGGTATGCGGCGCCCGGGCTCCCGCCGGGAAGGATGAACGAGCGCAGCGGCTCGACCCGCTCGAGGTAGCGGTCGCAGTCGGCCTCGAGGTCGTCCACCCACGGCTCGGCGACCCGCAGCGGCGGGTACTCGTACGACGCCTGGAGCGGGTTGCACAGGTCCGCCCCGACGTCGAAGAGCTCGTTCTGGACTCGGGTCAGCGTCGCGGCGACCTCCTCGCCGAGGTCGCCGGCGGCGAGGGCGACGCCGATCTGGGCGTTCGCCTCGTTGGTGTCGGCGTAGGCGGCCAGGCGCGGGTCGTTCTTGGACGTCCGACTGAAGTCACCGAGAGAGGTGGTGCCGTCGTCGCCGGTGCGTGTGTAGATCCGCGTGAGGTTGACCATGGGCCAAGCGTGCCACCCGTTCTGGGAGCGACCGCGACGGGCCACCGCACCCTCGCGGTCGCTACGGTTGGCGGGTGCGGGAACGGTTCCGGGTCGCCGGCGGCGCCAGCCTCCGGGGACGGGTCCGCGTCGTCGGAGCCAAGAACAGCGCGCTGAAGCTGATGGCCGGCGACGTTGCTCGCCGTGGGCCGCACAACGCTGACCAACGTCCCGAACATCGTCGACGTGACGATCATGGCCGAGCTGCTCCGGCGGCTCGGCTGCGAGGTCGACTGGCGGCCGGACGACGGCGTCGTCGAGATCGACGTCCCCGAGCGCATCGGGCACCGGGCCGACTACGAGCTGGTGCGTGCGCTGCGGGCGTCCATCTGTGTCCTCGGACCCCTCATCGCGCGCGTCGGCGAGGCGGACGTCGCGGTCCCCGGCGGCGACGCCATCGGCTCGCGCGGCCTCGACCTGCACGCCGAAGGCCTCGAGGCCCTCGGCGCGAAGGTCCACGTGGCCCACGGGTACCTCATCGCTGCGGCCCCACAGGGGCTCCACGGCGCCAGCGTGCGCCTGGAGTTCCCGAGCGTCGGGGCCACCGAGAACGTCCTCATGGCCTCGGTGCTCGCCACCGGGCATACCCGCATCGAGAACGCCGCCCGCGAGCCGGAGATCGCCGACATCGCCGAGTTCCTCGTCTCCATGGGCGCCCACGTGAGCGGGGCCGGCACGTCGACCATCGAGATCGACGGCGTCGACGCGCTCCACGCGACGGAGTACCACGTCGTCCCCGACCGCATCGCCGCCGGCAGCTGGGCGTTCGCGGCGGCGACGACCCGCGGGGACGTGGAGGTCGTCGGTGGCCGGGCCGAGCACCTGGAGATCTCGCTCGACCTGCTGACCGGCGCGGGGTCGACGGTGACGGTGACGCCCGACGGGTTCCGGGTGGTCGGTCCTCAGGGCCGGCCGCGCTCGGTGGACGTCGCGACGTTGCCCTACCCCGGGTTCCCGACCGACCTGCAGCCGTTCGCCCTGACCTACAACGCGGTCGCGGACGGCAGCGCCATGATCACCGAGAACCTGTTCGAGGCCCGGTTCCGGACGGTCCAGGAGCTGGCCCGCCTAGGAGCCGACGCCCGGATCGACGGCCACCACGTCATGGTCCACGGCGTCCCGCTGTTGTCGGGTGCGCCGGTCGAGGCCAGCGACATCCGCGCCGGTGCAGCGCTCGTCGTCGCGGGTCTCGTCGCGGACGGGGTGACCACGGTGAGCGGCGCCCACCACGTCGACCGGGGGTACGACCGGTTCGAGCGGCAGCTCCAGGGGCTGGGCGCCGACGTCGTCCGCGAGCCCGACGACGACCTCTACGGCTGAGCCGCTCCACCGGATCGTCACGCATTCGTCACACGAGAGCGTGCGTGTCATGGCGTTTGCCCGCGGTGGCTGGCCGTAGCGTCGTTGGTACCGAACCACCGCTCCACCAGCGCATGTATCACCCGTCGACGACCGCACTCCTGCGAAGTAGTCCGGATCGTTACCGCCGGACTCGTGTGCGCGCGGTGTCGCACATGAGTGAATGAGGCCCACACGGGCCGGGGGCCCACAAGGGGGACCAGATGGCACTGCAGCCGACAGCGACCGTACCGGTTCGCGTCGTCGACTCCGCCCGCGGCCAGGAGGTCGTGATCGAGGGACGCATCGACGTCCGCTCGGCGGCGGATCTGCGCCTCGCTCTCCACGCCGCGATCGACGACGGCGTCGGCGACCTGTTCCTTCACCTGGGCGACGTCGAGATCGGTGACGCGACCGGGCTCGGCGTCCTGCTCGAGTCCCACCGCCGCGCCCGCCGCGAGGGTCGTCGCCTCGTGCTCGCCAGCATCACCCCCCGCACCGCCCGGCTGTTGCGCGCCGCTCGCCTGCACCGCGTCTTCCACCTCGACGTGGCGGCCGACGGGCCGGCCACTGTGGCGCCTCTCACCGCCTGAGGACCTGCCCGGGCGGGTTACCCGCCGGTACCGTCCTTCGGTATGCCGGACGACGTCGCCTCCTCGCACGCCGAGGCGCGCCGCCGGGAGCCTGACCGGCCGTGGGTCATGCGCACGTACGCCGGTCACTCCAGCGCCGCGGCCAGCAACGCGCTCTACCGGACCAACCTGGCCAAGGGCCAGACCGGCCTGTCGGTCGCCTTCGACCTGCCCACCCAGACCGGTTACGACCCGGACCATCCCCTCGCCCGCGGCGAGGTGGGCAAGGTCGGCGTCCCGGTCAGCCACGTCGGCGACCTGCGGGCGCTCTTCGACGGGATCCCGCTGACCGGGATGAACACCTCGATGACGATCAACGCGACGGCCATGTGGCTGCTCGCGCTCTACCAGGTCACCGCCGAGGAGCAGGGCGCCCCCGTCGCGGAGCTGGCCGGCACGACCCAGAACGACATCATCAAGGAGTACCTCTCGCGCGGGACCTACGTGTTCCCGCCCGGTCCGTCGCTGCGGCTGATCACCGACATGGTCGCCTACACGGTCCGCGAGATGCCGCGCTGGAACCCGATCAACGTCTGCAGCTACCACCTGCAGGAGGCGGGCGCGTCGCCGGTGCAGGAGATCGCGTATGCGTTGTCGACGGCGGTCGCCGTGCTCGACGCGGTGCGCGACTCGGGCCAGGTCGACCCTGCGGACTTCGGCGAGGTGGTCGGCCGGATCTCGTTCTTCGTCAACGCGGGCGTGCGGTTCGTCGAGGAGATGTGCAAGATGCGCGCCTTCGCGCAGCTCTGGGACGAGCTGACCTCGACGCGCTACGGGGTGACCGACCCGAAGCTGCGCCGGTTCCGCTACGGCGTGCAGGTCAACTCGCTGGGCCTGACCGAGGCCCAGCCGGAGAACAACGTCCAGCGGATCGTCCTGGAGATGCTCGGCGTGACGCTGTCGCGCGACGCCCGGGCTCGCGCGGTGCAGCTGCCGGCGTGGAACGAGGCGCTCGGGTTGCCCCGGCCGTGGGACCAGCAGTGGTCGCTGCGGCTCCAGCAGGTGCTGGCCTACGAGTCGGACCTCCTCGAGTACGAGGATCTCTTCACCGGGTCGGTGGTGGTCGAGGCGAAAGTGGCCGAGCTGGTCGAGGGTGCACGGGCGGAGATGGCTCGGGTGGCCGATCTCGGTGGCGCGGTCGCCGCGGTCGAGACCGGCTACATGAAGTCCGCTCTGGTCGCCTCGCATGCCGCCCGTCGGGGTCGGATCGAGTCGGGCGGCGAGGTCGTCGTCGGTCTCAACCGGTTCACCACCACCGAACCGAGCCCGCTCACGGCCGACCTGGGCTCGGCGATCCAGGCCGTCGACGCCGACGTGGAGGAGGCGGCGGTGGCGGCCGTGCGCCGCTGGCGGGCGGAGCGCGACGCGGACCCGGCCCGGCGCATACGGGCGGAGCGGGCCCTCGAGCGGCTGCGGGCCGAGGCTGCGGGCGCGGCCAACCTCGTCCCCGCGACCCTGGAGTGCGCCCGCGCCGGGCTGACGACGGGGGAGTGGGCCGGAGCGCTGCGGGAGGTGTTCGGGGAGTTCCGCGCCCCGACGGGGGTCTCGTCGACGGTGGCGCCGGGTGAGGCGGCGGGCGACCTCGCGGCGGTGAGGAGCGAGGTGGCGCGGACCAGCGCCGAGGTCGGCCGCCGGTTGCGGGTGCTGGTCGGCAAACCGGGCCTCGACGGGCACAGCAACGGCGCCGAGCAGATCGCGGTCCGGGCGCGCGACGCGGGGTTCGAGGTGGTCTACCAGGGGATCCGGCTGACCCCGGCCGAGATCGTCGCGGCCGCGGTGGCCGAGGACGTGCACCTGGTCGGCCTGTCGATCCTGTCCGGGTCGCACCTCTCGTTGGTTCCCGACGTGCTGGACGGTCTGCGTGCGGCGGGCGCTGGCGACGTGCCGGTCGTCGTCGGTGGGATCATCCCGGAGGCCGACGCGGCGGTCCTGCTCGACCTGGGGGTCGCGGCGGTCTTCACGCCCAAGGACTTCGCGATCACCGACATCATGGGCGAGTTCGTCCGGCTGATCCGCGCGGCGCACGGCCTCGACGCACGTCCGCTGTCCGAACGCCGGTCCGGAGACGCGGAAGGTCAGGAGACTCCGGTCGCCGACTCCCGGCGCGAGTCTGCCGCGGCGCCGAGCGTCCCGTCGTCGCGGCGGTAGGCGGCGGCCACTCCGCCGAAGAACATCGACCGCCGCGGATGGACCACGGCCTCCAGGCCGGCGTCCTGCACCGCAGTGACGAGATCGTCGTCGTCCTCGACCTGGACCACGGTCACGGGTTCGTCCAGCGGCAGCGCGGTCTCGTCGCCGGCGTCGGCCGCGGCCGCGCTCGCGTCGGCGAACTCGCCACGGAACGTCACGTGGATCCGCGCCCGGTCGATCGCCTCCGCCAGGTCGAGGCCCTCGAGGCAGAACCGGCCGAGCACCTGCATCAGGGCGGTTGTGATCCGGTCGGCGCCGGGTGACCCGATCGCGAGCACCTGTCCCACGCCCGACGGCGGACCGGACGCCCGGCCCACGGTCGGCGACATGTTGGAGGCCAGCCGCGTCCCCGGGACGAGGGAGTGGAGCCCGAGCCGGTTGAGCTCCGGTTCGCCGAGACAGTTGTTGAGCATCAGCCCGGTACCCGGCACCGTCGCCCCCGAGCCGTACCCCGCGGACGCCGTGATGGCACAGGCCGTCCCGGCCGCGTCGACGACCGACACGTGGGCCGTCGAACCCGACGTGGGCAGCCCCACGAGCCCGTGCCGCTCGACGAGGGCGAGGAGGTCGTAGCCGTCCTTCTCGAGGTCACGGGAGAAGTCGTGAACGCGAAGCCGGTGGCTGAGGACGCGCTGCTGGATGTCGAGGACGTCGGCGAGCTCCACGCGGCCACGGCGGACCAGCTCGCCGAGCATGACCGCGAGGACAGGGCCGCCGATCGACGGTGGCGCGTTGGTGGCGAGGTCCCAGCTCCCGGCGCGGAGCCGGAGCGGGTCGCGGACGACGGGCCGGTATGCGGCGAGGTCGGCCCGGGTGACGAGGCCGCCGCGGTCCTCCTGGTCCGCGGCGAGGGCAGCGGCCAGGTCGCCGGTGAACAGGTCGCCGGCGCCGGCGTCTCCGATCCGGTCGAGGGCGGACGCGAGGTTCGGGTCGACGATCTTCTCGCCGGCCACCTTCGGCTCACCCCCAGAGTGCAGCAGGAGCGCCGCCGTCTGGGGATCCCAGGCGAACAGCGAGTCGCCGGTGATCGCGAGGTAGCTCGCAGCCGCCGCCCCGAGCGGGAACCCTTGGCGGGCAGCGGTGGCGGCCGGCGCGACGACCTCGCGCCACGGCACCCGCCCGTGCCGCTCGTGGGCGAGGCCGAGCCCGCTGATGGCACCCGGCGTCGCGACGCTGCCCGGACCCGCATACACGGTGATCCCGCCGCCGTAGGACATGGTGAGCTCGACGAGCCCCTCGCCGAACCGCTCCGTCGGTAGCCCGCGGCCGGGCATCTCGACATTGGCGTCGATGATCTCGGGGTCGCCGTCGTGCGGCCAGACCGCGACGAACCCGCCACCGAGCGGGGAGACGACACCCGGCTCGGTGCACATCGCCACGAGCATCGCGGCGACCGCGGCGTCCACGGCGGTGCCGCCGGCCTCGACGACGTCCAGGCCCGCTCGGACGGCCAGGGAGTTCGGTGCGGCGACGGCAGCGGTCACGTGCCCGATTCTGCCGCGTGTCGGCGGCCAGCGGTTGACTGGACCGATGAAGGAGACGGACGAGGAGCTCACGGCGCTCCAGACCCTGCTGGACCGGTCGCACGCGGGGGCGAGCGACCACCTGAAGAGCATCATCGACGACGGACGCACCCTGTCGGCCCGCGAGATCGCCGGGCTGATGACCGGTATGCGGGTGATGAGCTTCGCCACGGTCACCGCTCGGGGCGAACCGCGGGTCAGCGCGCTGGACGGGCACTTCCTGCACGGGCACTGGACGTTGAGCACGCTGCGGACGTCGCCCAAGGGTCGGCAGCTGGTGGCCAACCCCGCGGTCAGCGCGGCATGCATCGAGGGGGAGGAGGTCGCGGTGTTCACCCACGGCCACGCGGTGGTGCTCGAGGGTGACGAGCTGGCCGAGGTCGACGCCCACTGGACCGCCCACTACGGCTCGTCACCGCTGTCCTGGGGTGACGTCGTGTTCTTCCGGCTCGAGCCGACCTGGATGGTCGGGTATGTGGCGAACCGCACCGAGGTCCTGGCGAAGCGCGGCGTGCCGGAGGAGGCCCGGCCGCTGACGTGAGCCCGGGCATACGGTGAGGTCGTGAGCGACCTGCAGTGCCCGGCCCGCTTCCTCGTCGCGCGGCACGGTGAGGCGATGTACGCGAACCCGGAGCTGCTCAGCGACGAGGGCGGCTGGCTGACCGGACCTCGGCAAGGAGCAGGCCGCCGACCTCGCGGACCGGCTGCGCGGTGAGCGGGTGGCGGCGGTCTACACCAGCCGGCTGGCCCGGGCCCGGGAGACGGGCGCGGTCGTGGGTGACCGGCTCGGCCTCACGGCAGCCACCGTCGAGGGCGTGCAGGAGTTCTCGGTGGGCTCGCTGGCGGGGACGCCGGCCATGGGCGCGGACGCGCGCAAGGTGTTCGTGGCGTGGGTGAACGGTCAGCTCGACCGGCGGTGGCCCGGGGCCGAGACGGGGTCCGAGGTGGTGGCCCGGTTCGTCGCGGGGTCGAGGCGCTCGCCGACCGGCACCGCGGCGAGACGGTCCTCGTCGTGAGCCACGGGGGAGTGATGACCCTCGCGATCCCGAACACCGCGGAGAACGTCCGGCCCGAGCTGGCCCTCGACGCCATGATCCCGAACTGCGCCGTGGCCGAGGTCGAGGTCGACGCGGACGGCTGGCGGCTGGTGGGGCCGTGGCCGGGCAGGCGCTTCGAGGAGCCGGACCCCGGTGTCGGCGCTCCGGGCGCGGCCGACTAGCGCGGCCGGTCAGAACAGGCGGGCACCGACGTCGTCGATCCCGCGCAGCGCGTCGTAGTCGAGGACTACGCAGCGAATCCCCCTGTCCTCGGCCAGGACTCGGGCCTGCGGCTTGATCTCCTGGGCCGCGAAGACGCCGACGACCGGTGCGAGGTGGGGGTCGCGGTTCATCAGCTCGAGGTAGCGGGTGAGCTGCTCGACCCCGTCGATCTCGCCCCGCCGCTTGATCTCGATCGCGACGTGCTGCCGCGAGTGGTCGCGGGCGAGGATGTCGACCGGCCCGATCGCCGTCATGTGCTCGCGGCGGACCAGGCTCCACCCGTCCCCCAGGGTGTGGATGTGCTCGGCGAGGAGCTTCTGGAGGTGCGCCTCGACCCCGTCCTTGACCAGCCCGGGGTCGATCCCGAGGTCGTGGTGGGAGTCGTGGAGCACCTCGTGCAGGCATACCCGGAGCCGGTCCTCCGACTTGGCGTGCTGGACGACCCACACCTGCGTGACGCCGTCGGCCGCCTCCTCGGGTGTCGGCGGCACCTCGGCCATCGCGCAGGGCGGGGACATCCAGTTCAGCGGCTTGTAGGAGCCGCCGTCGCTGTGGACGAGGACCGACCCGTCCGCCTTGACCATGAGGAAGCGGGTCGCGAGCGGCAGATGTGCGGTCAGCCGGCCGTCGTAGTCGACGTGGCACCGGGCGATGACGAGACGCACCCGGGAAGACTAAGTCACCCCACGAAGTTCTCCGCTCCGCTCCGATACTTCGCGGGGACCCCGACCGCTCCGGTCAGCGGGCGTTCTCGTCCTCGGGGAGCGGGAGCGCGGCCATGAGGCTCGGCGGGACCGGGCTGGGGCGGCCGGGCTCGCGGACCCCGGCGAGGCCGCCGTCGTCGTCCGGACCCGGGTCCTGGGTCCAGCCCTGCTGGGTCAGCACCGCGACGCGGCGTCGTTGGCGGAAGACTCTCGGTGGGCGCAGACCGGCTCTGGGCACGTACCCCATGGTCTCCGAACCGGCCCGCGTCGTCCAGTCCACCGCCGGAACGAGTGTGACCACCGTCGCGTCCGCCATCCCTACCCACCGGTAGCCCCGGCTGTCACCCTTGCCGACATGGTCGACAGAGCGGCTCGGGACTTCGCCAGGGTGGGCGTCATCGGACTGGGGACGATGGGCGCCGGCATCGTCGAGGTAGTGGCCCGGACCGGGCTGGACGTCGTCGCGGTCGAGGTCGACCAGGCGGGCACGGCCCGGGGCCGGGAGGCGCTGGAGCACTCGACGGCGAGGGCGGTCGAGCGCGGGAAGCTCACGCCTGACGAGGCCGCGGCCGTGCACGCGCGGGTCCGGTATGCGACGTCGCTGGACGCCGTGGCCGGCTGCGGGCTGGTGGTCGAGGCGGTTCCCGAGCACCTGGAGCTCAAGAAGGACATCTTCGCGGCCCTGGACCGGCTCGTCGGTCCCGAGACCGTGCTCGCGACCAACACCTCCTCGCTGTCGGTGACCGAGATCGCCGTGGCCACGGCGAACCCGCGGCGGGTGGTCGGGCTGCACTTCTTCAACCCGGCACCCGTGCTGTCGTTCGTCGAGGTGATCCGGACCGTGGTCACCGACGAGGGCGTCGTGAGTGACGTCGTCGAGCTGGCCCGTCAGCTCGGCAAGCAGCCGGTCGTCGTCGGCGACAAGGCCGGGTTCATCGCCAACGCGCTGCTGTTCGGGTACCTCAACCACGCGGTGTCGATGTACGAGACCCGGTATGCGTCGCGCGAGGACATCGACGCGGCGATGCGACTGGGGTGCGGGCTGCCCATGGGCCCGCTGGCCCTCATGGACCTCATCGGGCTCGACACCGCATACGAGATCCTCGACACGATGTACCGGCAGGGTCGCGACCGGCTGCACGCGCCGAGCCCGCTCATCAAGCAGATGGTCTCCGCGGGCCTGCGCGGCCGAAAGACCGGTCGCGGCTTCTACACGTACGCAGAACCGGGCTCGTCCGCGGTGGTGCCGGACGCGCTGACGCCGAGCTCCGTCGGTGTGGGCGGCGGCTCGGTGCGGCCGGTGGCGCGCGTCGGCGTGGTCGGCTCGGGGACGATGGCGTCGGGGATCGTCGAGGTGTTCGCGCGGTCCGGGTACGTGGTGACGGTCGTGGCGCGGTCGCCGGAGAAGGCGGCCGGCGTCGTCGCGGCGGTGTCTCGGTCGGTGGCTCGAGCCGCGGAGAAGGGGCGGATGTCCGGCGCCGCCGCGGAAGCGGCGGTCGAGCGGGTGACGCCCTCGACGTCGACCGAGGACCTCGCCGAGGTGGACCTCGTGGTCGAGGCGGTGGTCGAGGACCTCGGCGCGAAGCAGGAGCTGTTCCGAACCCTCGACAAGGTGTGCCGCCCGGGCGCCATCCTCGCCACGACCACCTCGTCGCTTCCGGTGATCGACCTGGCCGCGGTGACGTCGCGGCCCGAGGACGTGGTCGGGATGCACTTCTTCAACCCGGCCGCGCTGATGAAGCTCGTCGAGGTGGTGTCGACCGTGTCGACCGCGCCGGACGTGTCGGCGACGGTGGTCGGTCTGTGCGCCTCGTTGGGCAAGCACCCGGTGTCGTGTGCGGACCGGTCGGGGTTCATCGTCAACGCCCTGCTGTTCCCGTACCTCAACGACGCCGTGCGGATGCTCGAGGCGCACTACGCGACGGCGGACGACATCGACACGGCGATGAGGACGGGGTGCGGGTACCCGATGGGCCCGTTCGAGCTGCTCGACGTCGTCGGCCTCGACGTGTCTCTGGCCATCCAGCGCGAGCTCTACCTCGAGTTCCGCGAACGCGGGTATGCGCCGGCGCCCCTGCTCGAGCACCTCGTGACCGCCGGCTACCTGGGCCGCAAGACCGGCCGCGGCTTCCGCACCTACCCCTGACCCGGTTCGATGGAGGAAAGTCGGCGCTTTAGCGCTGACTTTGCTCCACCGGGGACTCCAGCCGGAAAGCACACCCGCGGCGACGGCAGGTCCGGCCCGTGTCCCGCCAGCCGCGGCTTCCGAGGATTGCTGCGACCTCGACGGCCAGCTCGCACGGTGTGACGGCGACATCCGGCCAGAAGGCGCGCACCGTCAGCCATCCGCCCGCGGCGCTTCGTCGGTCGCGTCTGCCGTCCTTGACGCGGGCCTCACGACCTTCGTGACCCAGACGCCCGTCCAGCTCGACCAGGACCCGCTGTTCCGGAAAGCCGACGTCGTGTCGTTCACGTCGGTCGGGAGAGGTCGAGCGCTGCCGTACGCCCATCGGGAGACCGTGCGGTCGCAGGACTTCTCGCACGAACCGCACCTCCATGGCACTCTCGGCGCCGTCGGCCGCGTCCGCGAGCACCAGTTGCAGCAGCTCACGCCGAGGGTGCCGCGTGCGCGCTGCCAACCGCGCGAGCACCGCCTGCTCGGTGGTGAGACGGCGCTGGAACGCCCGACCGAGGATCGCGAACATGTCGTCGACCGACCCGAGCGCGCTCACATCGAGCACGGTCTCCTCCACCGTGGTTCGCCACGGCCAATGCAAAGCATCAACGGCGTCATCGGCGTCCGCTCGTCGATGCAGCACGACCCACGTGGCGGCCGGATCCGGTGTCGCGCGTCGATAACAAGGTCGATGTGCTCCGGCGGGACCGCGTTGAGGCCGTGAACGAACGCGGCGGACCGGTGCGACCAGGCCGAGCCGTCGACTGCCAGCTGCGCGGCGACGGCGCCGGTGCGCCAGTCGTCCCGACCCCGCACCGTGAGGTAGACGCCATGGTGGACGGCGATCCAGTGGCCTCGGCTCAGCCGCCAGCGGATCGCTGGGTCGGTCATGCCGGCGGCCAGGCATTGCGCCCGGGTGAGCAGTCCGCTCTGCTCGGCCGCCACGCACATCAGTGACGCCTCGTCGTACGGCACGACGGGAGCGCCGAGCATTCGTGTGTCCGGTTCCTTCACCCGGACACGGTGGCTCAAGTCGGGCGATGTCCGCCGTCGTCATCCACAGCCCCACTGGAGCGAAGTCGGCGTTCCGACGCTGACTTCGCTCCACTGGACTCCTGCGCGCGGGAGGCGGGGTCCTTGCATACGATCGCCGGGTGACGGAACGGGCCGGCGGTGGTGTGCCTCGCTGGCTCCGCCGGACGGTCACCGTCCTGGTCACCGTCGTCGCGGTGGTCGCCGCGCTGGTCATCGGGCTGACCGTGCTGCCGTCGAACCCGCCGGTGGCCGTCAGCCCGGGCGCCCTCACCTCCGAGCAGGCCGAAGCGGGGTTCGCGGACCTCATCGCCAAGGACACCGCCGACCCGACCGTCCTGCCGGAGTGCAAGTCCCTCGACGTCCGCCCCACCGTGCCCCAGCTCGGCGTGGTCCTGCTGTTCCACGGCTACACCAGCTGCCCGAACCAGTTCTCCGCGCTCGCGGGCCGCCTCGCCGCCGCCGGGTACCGGGTGCTCGTCCCCCGCTGGCCCGAGCACGGCGTCGCGGACACGGACGCCGAGCCGAACCCCGTCGACGGGCAGGAGCTGGCCAACTTCGCGATGCGGACGACCGCGATCGCGCTGGGCCTCGACAAGCGCACCGTCGTCGGGGGCCTCTCGGGCGGCGCCACCCTGGCGCTCTGGGCCGCGGAGCACAACGCTGAGGTACAACGGGTCGTCGCCCTGGCGCCGTTCCTCGGCCCGACGTCCGTGCCGACGGTCCTCTCGCACGCCACGGGCAACGCCATGCGCCTCGCTCCCAACGTCGACGTCTGGTGGAACTTCTCGCGCAAGGAGGCCGACCAGGTCCCGCGCTACAGCTACGCCAAGTTCGCGACGAAGAGTCTCGCCGGCCTGATGAGCCTCGGCTCGACCCTGGGCGCCACGCGCAGCAACGCCTACGTCGTCCACGTCCTCAACGGCGCTGACGCATCGGTCGACCCAGCGGTGGTTCGCGCACTCGTCGGCCGGCAGCGCGACGCGGGCGACCTGGTGAGCCTCTACGAGTTCCCCGCCTCGCTCCAGGCTCCGCACGCCTACGTCGACCCCGACGACCCGGCCAACAAGATCGAGCAGACCCTCCCGGCGCTCGTCGACCTCTTCACCACGGGCGCCACCGGCCTGCTGACACCGAGCTGAGCACGGGACAATCGTCGGTATGCCCCGCGCCAACCGCCGCCGCCACGAGCACCGGCCGCTCGCGGCCGGTGGGCTCGGCGAGACGACGACCGAGCAGTATGCGGGATCGCTCTGGACCGTGCGCCGGGTGAGCGGCGCCCGAGCCACCCGGACCTACCTCTGCCCGGGCTGTCAGCAGGAGGTCGCGGTGGGGACACCACACGTCGTCGCCTGGCCGGCCGAGGGCGTCGGCGGGCTCGGGGACCGGCGGCACTGGCATACCGGCTGCTGGACCCGCCGCGACGCGAGACCGGCGGGCAACGCGTACCGCTGACGACACCTCGATAGCCTGCCCACCATGAGCCGCGACCCCGACGAGATCCGGGCCAGCTCGATCCTTCCCGCGCGGCGCACCGAGGTCGTGCTCCACACCGCGGACGACCTGCGGCTGGTCGGCGAGCTCGCGCTCCCGGCCGAGCGCGACCCGGTCGCCACGCTCGTCACGCTCCACCCGCTGCCGACGCACGGTGGGTTCATGGACAGCCACGTGTTCAAGAAGGCGGCGTACCGACTACCCGCGCTCGCCGACGTCGCGGTGCTCCGCTTCAACCTGCGTGGGGTGAGCTCGCCACGAGGCACGTCCGACGGGACGTTCGACAACGCTGACTCCGAGCGGTTCGACGTCGCGGCGGCGATCGAGTACGCCGAGTTCCACGAGGCGCCCGAGCTGCCGAACCGCTGGCTGGTCGGGTGGTCGTTCGGCACCGACCTGGCCCTGATGTACGGCAACGACCCGTCGATCGACGGGGCCATCCTGCTCAGCCCGCCGCTGCGCTACTCCAGCCCGGAACACCTTGCCGCCTGGGCGGATTCGGGCAAGCCGCTGCTCGCGCTCGTCCCCGAGCTCGACGACTACCTGAGGCCTCAGGAGGCCCGGGAGCGGTTCGGGGCAGTGCCGCAGGCCGAGGTCGTCGGCGTGGACGGTGCGAAGCACCTGTGGGTCGGCGAGCCGTACGTGCGGCGCGTCCACGAGGAGATCGTCCGCCGCGTCAACCCGGCCGCGCTGCCGCTGACGACGACCTGGCCCGCCGCCGACCAACAGCACGAGCCCTCCCCCGCGACCCGCCTCGGCTGACCGCGAATCTCACCAGGACGTGTGCAGGGGGGCGCCCTCCGCGAACCCGGCCGTGCTCTGCAGCCCGACGACCGCGCGCTCGTGGAACTCCCCGACCGTGCGCGCCCCTGCGTAGGTGAAGGACGACCGCACCCCGGCGGTGATCGCGTCGAGCAGGTCCTCCACGCTCGGTCGCGCCGGGTCGATGAACATCCGCGCGCTGGAGATGCCCTCCTCGAACAGCGCCTTGCGGGCCCGGTCGTAGGAGGACTCGGTCGCCGTCCGGGTCCGGACCGCGCGCGAGGAGGCCATGCCGAAGGACTCCTTGTATGCGCGTCCGTCCGCCGTCGCCTGCAGGTCGCCGGGGGACTCGAGGGTCCCGGCGAACCACGAGCCGATCATGACGTTCGACGCGCCGGCGGCCAGGGCGAGGGCCACGTCACGTGGATGCCGCACGCCACCGTCGGCCCAGACGTGTGCCCCGAGCTCGCGCGCAGCGGTCGAGCACTCCAGCACCGCCGAGAACTGGGGGCGGCCCACGCCGGTCATCATCCTCGTCGTACACATCGCGCCCGGCCCGACTCCGACCTTCACGATGTCCGCACCCGCTTCGACGAGGTCCCGAACCCCCTGTGCCGCAACGACATTGCCCGCACAGATCGGGATCTCGAGGCCGAGGTCCCGGACGGCACGCAGCGTCTCGAGCATCTTCTCCTGGTGGCCGTGCGCGGTATCGACGACGAGCAGGTCGATACCGGCCGCCGCGAGCTCCTTGGCCCGTCCGACAACGTCGCCGTTGATGCCGACGGCCGCGGCGACGCGAAGCCGGTCGTGCTCGTCGACGTTGGGGCGGTAGACCGTCGCGCGCAGGGCGCCCTGACGGGTGAGGATCCCCACCAGCCGGCCGTCCGCGTCCACCGCGGGGGCGAGCCGGTGGCGGGCCGTGCTCAGCCGGCTGAACGCGTCCTCGGCCGACTCGTCGGCGCCGATCGTGACGACGTCGCGGCTCATCACGTCGCGGACCTGGGTGAACCGGTCGACGCCGCCGAGGTCGGCCTCCGTCACCAGGCCGATCGGGTGGTGGCGCTCGTCGACCACGACAGCGGCGCCGTGGGCCCGCTTCTGCAGCAGCGTCAGCGTGGCGCCGACCGTCTCGACCGGGTCCACGGTGATCGCGGTGTCGTGCACCAGGTGCCGCGACTTGACGAAGGCCACGACGTCGCCGACGACGTCGGTCGGGATGTCCTGGGGGATCACGCTGAGACCACCGCGCCGGGACACGGTCTCGGCCATCCGTCGCCCCGAGACGGCGGTCATGTTCGCCACGACGATGGGGATGGTGTTGCCCGAACCGTCGGAGCACGACAGGTCGACGTCCATGCGTGAGGTGACCGACGAGCGGGCCGGGACCATGAAGACGTCGTCGTAGGTCAGGTCGAACGCCGGCTCGAGGCCGTTGAGGAACCGCACCGCACGACTTTACCGGCGTGGGGTCACACCCGGCGTTGTCGCGGGACGAGCACCTCGTCGTAGAGGAGCAGCAAGCCGGCCGCCGCGGGGATCGCCAGCAGCGCGCCGAGCATCCCCAGCAGCGTGCCGCCGATGAGCGCCGCGACGATGGTCACGGCCCCCGGCACCGACACCGTCCGCTGCATGATGCGCGGCGCGACGAGGTAGTTCTCGGTCTGCTGGTAGACGATGAAGTAGACCAACGCGATGATCGCCTTGGTCGGGTCGTCGAACAGCGCCACCACCGCGACGAGGATCGCCCCCAACGTGGCGCCCACCATCGGGACCAGCCCGAGGAACCCCACGGCCACGGCGAGCACCGCCGCGTACGGGATCCCGACGATCGACATCATGATCCACGCGCAGAACGCGTTGACCGCCGCGACGACGACCTGCCCGATCGCGTAGGAGCCGACCCGCCGCATGATCTCCTCCGAGAGCGAGATCACCCGGGGACGGCGGCTGGCCGGCACGACCGCATACGCCGCCTGCTTGAGCGTCGGCAGGGACGAGAGGAAGTAGAGGGTCAGGACCAGGACGGTCAGCGCCGAGAAGATCCCCTCGGCCACGATCCGGCCCGCGCCGAGGACGCCGCCGGCGACCTGCGACATGAAGTCGCTGTCGGTCAGCCGCTTGTTGACCTCCTCCTGGATCTTGTCGACCACGTGGTAGTGCTGGTCGATGTCCTGGACGCGGGGGTTGCTGAGCACGTCGTTGACGTAGCCCGGGGCACTCTGGGCCAGCTCGCCGGCCTGCTGCGTCACGGGCGGCACCACGACGAACCCCAGCAGGACGAACGCGCCGACCGCCAGGGCGAACACCGCGGCCACCGCCCCGCCGCGCCGCAGCCCACGGCGGACGAGGAGCTCCACGACCGGGTTGAGGGAGAGGGTGAGGAAGAAGGCGACGGTCAGCAGGGTCAGCACGGTCCCCAACGACGAGACGGCCTGCCAGAGCGCGTACGCGGCGAGCACCCCGATGGCGCCGACGAAGCCGACGTAGAACGGCGACTGCCGGTTGAGCGGTCGGCCGGCCTGACCGAAGGGCCGTCGCCCTCCTCGGACGTCGGGTTCGGCCGCCATGGGCTCGGTGTCCTGCCGGGGCAGCGTGTCGGCCAGCAGGGAGTGCGTCAGCTGCTCGTCGTCTCCGCGGTGTTCGCCACCGAGATCGGCCAGCGGACGCCGCCGGCTCTCCTCCACGCGCTCGCGCTGCCGCGCCCGGAACGCCCGCTCGCGGTCCCGGAGACCGCGGAGCCGGCCGACGACGTCGAGCATGCTTCGACGCTAACCGCGCCCCGCGCCGGGTCGGCGGAGGCGGGGCCGTCAGACGTTGCGGAACCAGCCGAGCTCGTCGCTGAACCGGTCTCGCTTCTCGACATCCGTGACGCCGAGGCCCTCCCGGGGCGCGAGCGTGAGGACGCCGACCTTGCCCTGGTGCAGGTTCCGGTGGACGTCGTACGCGGCCTGGCCCACGTCCTCCATCGGGTACGTCCGGCTCAGGGTCGGGTGGATCAACCCCCGGTCGATGAGGGCGTTGGCCTCCCACGCCTCGCGGTAGTTCGCGAAGTGCGAGCCGATGATGCGCTTGAGGTTCATCCAGAGGTACCGGTTGTCGTACTCGTGCAGGTACCCCGAGGTGGAGGCGCAGGTGACGATTGTGCCGCCCTTGCGCGCCACGAAGACGCTCGCGCCGAACGTCTCCCGGCCGGGGTGCTCGACGACGATGTCGGGGTCGCGGCCGCCGGTGAGCGCGCGGATCTTCGCCCCGAACCGGCGCCACTCCGACTGGTCCTGTGTCGCGTCGGGACCGTCGCCGGTCCAGAACCGGTACCCCTCGCCGGTGGCCGACGACCGGTCGATGACCAGCTCGGCGCCCATGCGGTGGCAGATCTCGGTCTTGTCCGGGCTGGACACCACGCACACCGGAGTGGCGCCGCCGGCGAGGGCCATCTGCGTCGCATACGAGCCGAGCCCGCCGCTGGCGCCCCAGACCAGGACGACGTCGCCGAGCTTCATGCCCGCCCCGTTGCGGGAGATCAGCTGCCGGTACGCGGTGCTGTTCACCAGCCCGGGCGAGGCCGCCTCCTCCCAGGTCAGGTGGGCCGGTTTGGGCATCAGCTGGTTGGTCTTGACGATGGCCAGCTCGGCCAGGCCGCCGAAGTTCGTCTCGAACCCCCAGATCCGCTGTTCCGGGTCGAGCATCGTGTCGTTGTGGCCGTCGGCCGACTCCAGCTCGACGGAGAGGCAGTGGGCCACGACCTCCTGGCCGGGATGCCAGAGGTGCACGCCGGGGCCGGTACGCAGGACCACGCCGGCCAGGTCGGAGCCGACCACGTGGTAGGGCAGGTCGTGCCGCTTGGTCTCCGGTGAGAGCCGGCCGTAGCGCTCGAGGAACCGGAACGTCGAGAGTGGCTCGAAGATCGAGGTCCAGACGGTGTTGTAGTTGATGGCGCTGGCCATGACGGCGACGAGCGCCTCGCCCGGCGCGAGGTCCGGAACCGGGACGTCGTCGACGTGGAGCGACTTGCGCGGGTCCTTGTCGCGGCTGGGCAGACCCTCGAACAGGCCCTCCTCGTCGCGATGGACGGTGACGGCGCGGTAGGAGTCCGGTACCGAGAGGGCCTCCCACGCAGCGGCGGTGCGCTCTCCGGCCATGATCGCGTCGCGGATCTCGTCCATGGGACCCCGGCTCCTGTTCCGTCGGCGGCAGGTGGCCCCGACCGTACTGGCGAGTAGCCTGCGCCCCTCGAGCGGTGAGACGCCCGTCACGGTGTGACCTGGCTCACGCGGAGCTCAGTCCTGGAGGACTCCTTGGCGCCGCGCGATCGCCGCGGCCTCGGTGCGTCCGGCCGCGCCGAGCTTGGCCAGGATGTTGGAGACGTGGACGCTCACGGTCTTGGTGCTGATGAACAGCTGGCGGCCGATCTCGCCGTTGCTGCGGCCCTGGGCGACGAGACCGAGGATCTCCTGCTCACGGGCGGTGAGGGCGACCGACTCGGCGGTGTGCTCCTCGCGTCCGCGACGGCCCGTCGTGCCGGCCACGGTGCGCAGCTCGGCGAGCAGAGGCTCGGCCCGTAGCCGACGGGCGGTCTCCCGCGCGACGGTCACCAGCCGCCGGGCCTCGGTGGCCTCGCCCGCGGCGTGGAGGGCGGCGGCGAGGCGGGTCTGGGACCGCGCGACCTCGAAGATGTGCCCCATCTCCTCGAAGGCCGCGACACTCGCCCGCCACGCGGTGACGAGCTCGGCCGAGGACGGGGGTTCGACGTCGGCCAGCCACCGCAGCCGCAGGATCTCCGCCTCGCCGCGGACGTACCAGGCGCGGGCCTCGACCCGCGAGGCGCCCTCCAGGGAGAGGGAGGCCGCGAACTCGCGGTTGCCCTCCGCGTGACGTTCGCCGAGGGCCGCCCACTCGGCCCGCTCCGACCGGGAGAGCGTCGAGACGTGGGAGGCGATCTGGCCGACGAGGAGGGTGCTGAGCCGCAGCCGGAGCCACATGATGCTGCCCGGCCACAGTCGGTGGAGCGTGGCGACGGATTCGTCGTGGAAGTCACGCGCTGCCTCGAGCTCGCCCCGGTCGCCGTAGAGGTCGATCGCGGCGGTCGTGCAGTAGAGCACCATCGCGCCGTCCCGCTCCCAGAACGGGCGGATGGCGGCGATGTGCTCGAGCACCTCCGCCATCCCGCGCCCGGCCTCCACGTCGAGGGACACGGAGCGCAGGTAGGCCTCGGCCAGGGGCGGCGGCGCCTCACCCGAGGTGTCGGTGATCGAGAGCACGCCGTCCCAGTCGCCGAGGATGTAGGCGGCGAGCCCGGCGACGGCCCGGGCGTCGAGGCCCCACGGGGACCAGGGCCGCCCGCTCGCCTTGGACCGCGCCAGGGCCTCGAGGTAGAGGCGCCGAGCGTCGGCGAACTTCCCGATGCCGAAGTGCACCGTGGCCAGCTGGTGCAGGGCCCGGATCTCCACGTCGACGTCGGCGCCCGCCTCGCCGAGAACCTTCTGGAGCCGGGCGATGGCGTCGTCCGGCTGCCCGGAGAGGTCGGCCACCTTGGCCAGGACCAGTGAGGCGGCCCGGGCCAGACCGGGGTAGCCCAGCTCGGTGGCCATCTGGACCGCCGCGGAGGCCGACGCGGCCGCCCCTGCGGTGTTGTGGTGCCAACGCTGCGCCTGGGCGTGGATCATCAGGGCCCGGGCCCGCAGCTTGGACGGCGGTTCCTCCGGGATGAGCCCCAGCGCCGCGGTGGTCAGGTCGAGCGGGTCGAAGTCGACCTCCGTCGTGAACGCCGACTCGGCCTTGGCCAGGAGCAGCCGGGCGCGCGACTCGACCGGCGCGGTGTCGGGCAGCATCGCCAGGTGGGCGGAGACGAGCTTGACCGCGCGATAGGCGTCGCCGGCGTCGACGAGCGCGTCGGCGGCGCTCGCGACGAGGCCGACCTCGACGGCGGCACGTGGACCGAGCATCTCGAGCGCGGACTGGTAGTGCTGGGCGGCCTCCTCGGGCGCCCCCACCCGCATCGCCTCGTCGCCGGCCTCGGTGCTCGCGGCGATGGCCGTCTCGATGTCGTTCGCGGCCCGTGCGTGGAGGGCCAGCTCCGCGGACGTGCCGGGGATGCTGCCGTCCTGCAGGGCGGTGACGTAGGCGGTGTGCAGGCGGGCGCGCTCGCCGGGGAGGAGGTCGTCGTAGACCGCCTCGGAGAGCAGGGCATGGCGGAACGCGTACCCCGGCTGGTTGCCCGCCAGGCGGGGCTCGAGGATCAGGGCGTCCACGGCCTGGCGCAGGCCGAGGTCGAGGTCCTGGGCGTCCGACCCCGAGGCCGCGAGCACCCGGGCCAGCAGCTCGTGGGAGACCCGGCGCCCGGCCACCGACGCGGCGCCCACCACGCGACGGGACGGCTCGTCGAGCCGGTCCAGCCGGACCAGGAGCAGGTCGGCGAGGTCGACCGGGAGGGTCGTGGCGCTGGAGAGGCCCTCCATGCCGACTGAGCTCCTCGACGAAGAACGCGTTGCCGTCGGCCCGGGAGATGATCGCCCGGACCTGCTCGTCGGTGAGCGGGTCGGGGTGCAGCGCGTGGACCAGGGTCCGGACCGACGCCTCGGACAGCGGGCCGACCTGGAGGCGGTGGAGGGTCGGGAGCCGGGACCACTCCGCGAGGGTCGGGCGTAGCGGGTGGCGGCGGTGGACGTCGTCGCTGCGGTAGGACACGACGAGCGAGACAGGCGCCTCGAGCTGCCGGGCGAAGAGGTAGCTGAGCAGCTCGCGGGAGGACTGGTCGGCCCAGTGCACGTCCTCGATCACGACGAGCAGGGGCTGGGTGCGGGCGGCCTCCTCGAGCAGGGCGTGGATCCCCGCGAAGAGATCGGAGCGGCTGGACCGGTCATCGGCGCCGGACGCGTGTTCGGCGGCGTCGGCACCCTCGGGCGTGGCCTGGGCGACCCGAACCCGCTGGCGGGGGAGCAGGCGCATGATCGCGGGGTAGGTCTGAGCCACGGTGTCGACGACGGCGGGGAGCTCGTCCTGGAGCCGGCCGAGGATCTCGGAGAACGGGAGGTAGGGCAGGGCGCTGTCACCGAAGTCGAGGCTGTGCCCGACGACGACGAGCCGGCCGGCGGCCACCGCGCGGTCGCGCAGGGCCAGCAGCAGCCGGGTCTTGCCGACCCCGGCGTCGCCGCCGATGAGGACGGACGCACTGCCCTCCGGGTCGTCGACGGCCGAGAACGACGCCAGGTCGGCGAGGAGCTCGTCGCGACCGACCAGGGGCGCGCGACGGTCCAGGGTGGTCATGAGGTCCATCATCGTGGCTACCGGCGACATCGCGGACAACGACGAACCCCGCGACAGCTCCTGGACGGAGGTCGCGGGGTTCGCGGTCTGCTCCTGTTGGTGTGACTCGCCGTCGACCGTGTCGGTATGCGGCGAGGTGCCCTCACGGGCCACCCGGCTCAGCGCCCGAAGACGGGACGAAGCACCGGGCGGTGCCCCTCGACGGGGCGGGGCGAGTCGTCGGCGTCGGGGCCGGCGGTCTGGTGACGGCGACGCGACCAGCCGCGGTAGCCCTCGAGACGACGGCTGCGGTCCGTGGAGACGGTGTCGACGGTGGTGATGGGGAACATCGCAGCACTCCTTGTGTGGTTCGCCGGACCTGGTTGTCCGACGCCATTGAGAGTGCGCTGCTGAGGTACCCCGGGACATGAGGAGGACGCCCTATCTTCTCCGGGCGCAGCTACCTCAGACGGCCGCCCTTCCTAGGTACCTCAGACGCGGGTGCGAACCCGTTCAGTGGTGCCCGGCGGGCTCCACGAGCTCCACGAGGACCCCGCCGGCGTCCTTCGGGTGGACGAAGTTGACCCGGCTGCCCGCGGTACCGCGCCGCGGGGCGTCGTAGAGCAGCCGAAGCCCGCGCTCGCGCAGCATCGTGCTGGCCTCCTCGACGTCCTCCACACGGTAGGCGACCTGCTGGACCCCGGGACCGCTGCGGTCGAGGAACTTGGCGATCGTGGACTCGGGGCTGAGCGGGGCGAGCAGCTGCACGCACGAGCCCGAGTCGCCGACCGACATCATCGCCTCGCGGACGCCCTGCTCCTCGTTGACCTCCTCGTGGACGAGTCGCATACCGAACGTCCGCTCGTAGAAGAGCTTGGCCTCGTCGAGGTCCGCGACGGCGACCCCGACGTGGTCGATCGCCGTGAAGAGGTGCGGGAACTCGCTCATGCGGCGAGCGTATGCCCGCGAGGGCGACCGCGGTCAGCCCACGGGGGCCGGTGTGCTGACCGTCACCTGGACCGGGTCGGTCGCCTGGCCGAACCAGTGCACCGACTCGCGGAGCAGCTGCAGCTGCAGGGTCGGCGAGCCGTCGAGCGGCGCCCGCAGCGACACCGTCTGCGTCGAGACCCGGCCGGGGTCCACGCTCTCGGACAGCTCGAACCGTGGCGTGCCCCACTCGGTGTTGTCGGGGGGCGACTGGGTGCCGAGCCGGTAGCCGCGACCGGACTCGAAGGTCGTCGACCCGGTGTTGTCGATGGTCACCGCGAGGTTCAGGGTCTCGCCGGGTGAGACCGACGTCGGGACGCCTCCGGTGAAGCTGAGGTGCCCGTCGTCGATGTAGGCGGCGCTCGGGTCCTTGCGCTGGTACGGCAGGACGAAGAAGCCGCGCACGTAGCCGGACTGGCCGGCCGTCGACGTGCCGTTGGTGAGGATCGGCCGGGCGGGTGCCGAGGAGCCGATGTCGAGGGAGATCGTGACGTTGTCGCTGCCCTCGTAGTTGCAGTCGTAGACGTGGAGGGTGAGATGGGTCCCGACGAGGTCGTACCCGTAGACCAGCTCGACGTGGTTCTGGAAGACGTCCCACGGCCACGCGCTCTGGGCCAGGACGACCCCGATCGGGACCAGGCCACCGGCGTCGACGTAGCGCATCACCTGACGCGCGGCGTCGACCGTCTCCGCATACAGGCCCTTGCCCCAGAACCATGTCCCGTGGTCGAGCTCCTGGGTCGCGTGGATCCAGTAGGGGATGACACCCGGGCCGAGGAAGCTGTCGAGCAGCCGCGAGAGGATGTGCCGTCCGAGCGGCAGGGGGATGCCCGGGGAGCTCGTGGAGCGCAGCTGCGGCGCGCCGATCTCGTGAATGTCCCGCGCCAGGAACGACATTCCGCCGCAGAGGCCCATCTTCGTGACGTCGATCGACGCCGACGGCAGCCCGGCCAGAGAGATCCGCAGGTCGAGGCCGGCCGGCCACGGGCCGTTGTGGAACAGCGGTGCGGAGCGGCTCGGCAGGAATCCGCTGACGTAGGGCATGGCGACCTCCGGGAACAGATCATGCGCTGGGGGCGATGACCGTGGGGAGGAGTCCAGCGTGCCTCCTGATACCGCCCTCTGAACAGAGGTTGGACACGTCGGTAGCTCCGGCGGTCGGTGTGGGGAGCGCCACGCTCAGGCGGGGGCGGAGGGTACGCGTCGCGAGACTAGAGTTGACGTTCGTCCACCGACGTCGTTGACACCCGCAGGAGGCCCCCCATGAGCGCAGATCCCACCGTCATCGTCGGGGGTGCCCGTACCGGCATGGGCCGCCTGCTCGGGTCGCTCAAGGACTTCTCCGCGACCGACCTCGGCGGGTTCGCGATCGCCGGTGCGCTGGAGAAGTCGGGCGTCTCGCCCGAGCAGGTCGACTACGTGATCATGGGCCAGGTGCTCCAGGCCGGCGCCGGCCAGATGCCCGCCCGCCAGTCCGCGGTCAACGCCGGGATCCCCATGGACGTCCCGTCGATCACCATCAACAAGGTCTGTCTGTCGGGGCTCGACGCCATCGCGCTGGCCGACCAGCTGATCCGCGCCGGAGAGGTCGAGATCGTCGTCGCCGGAGGTCAGGAGTCGATGACCAACGCCCCGCACCTGTTGCTCAAGACGCGCGAGGGCTACAAGTACGGCGACGTGACGATGCGCGACCACATGGCCTACGACGGGCTCTGGGACGTGTTCACGGACCAGGCCATGGGCGCCCTGACCGATCAGGCGAACACCGGCGAGTATGCGTTCAGCCGGGAGGAGCAGGACGCCTTCGCCGCGCGCTCGCACGAGCTCGCCGCCAGGGCGTGGAAGGACGGCGTCTTCGACGACGAGGTCGTCTCGGTCTCGATCCCGCAGCGCAAGGGCGACCCGCTCGAGTACAAGGCCGACGAGGGCGTCCGCGCCGACACGTCGGTCGAGGTGCTGGGGCGGCTCCGGCCGGCCTTCTCCAAGGACGGCACGATCACCGCGGGTACCGCGTCGCCGATCTCCGACGGTGCGGCCGCCGTGGTCGTGATGAAGAAGTCCAAGGCCGAGTCGCTGGGTCTCAGCTGGCTCGCTGAGATCGGCGGCCACGGCATCGTTGCCGGCCCGGACTCCACCCTGCAGGCTCAGCCGGCCAACGCGATCCGCAAGGCCTGCGCCAAGGAGGGCATCGACCCGGCGGACCTCGACCTCGTCGAGATCAACGAGGCGTTCGCCTCCGTCGCGCTCGCGTCGACCAAGGACCTCGGCATCGACCTGGACAAGGTGAACGTCAACGGTGGGGCGATCGCCACGGGCCACCCGATCGGGATGTCCGGCGCCCGTCTCGTCCTCCACCTCGCGCTCGAGCTCAAGCGGCGCGGCGGCGGGGTCGGCGCTGCGGCGCTGTGCGGTGGTGGCGGCCAGGGCGACGCCCTCGTCGTCCGCGTCCCGGCCGCCTCCTGACCGGCCGCTTCTTTCCCAACCGAACTCAGATGTTTGTCTGTTTCGTGGCTCCCGCAGTCCGGAACGGGGAAACATCTGAGTCCGGTCGGTGAACCTGGCCGGTTCGCCGTTCGCTAACGTCCCTCCGGTGGCGTCACGACCGGTCGATGTCCCGGCGCTGGTGCAGTCCGCCCGGGACGGGTCCCCGCGTGCCGTCGCGCGGCTGATCTCGCTGGTCGAGGACGAGCATCCGGCGCTGCGCGAGGTCATGGCGGCACTGGCCCCGCACGCCGGCAACGCGCACGTCATCGGGATCACGGGGAGCCCCGGCGTGGGGAAGTCCACGTCGACGAACGCCCTCGTGGCCGCCTACCGGAAGCGCGGGCAGCGGATCGGCATCCTGGCCGTCGACCCGTCGTCGCCGTTCTCGGGCGGTGCGCTGCTCGGGGACCGGGTCCGGATGCAGGACCACGCGCTCGACCCCGAGGTCTACATCCGGTCGATGGCCTCGCGCGGACACCTCGGCGGACTGTCGTGGACGACGCCGCAGGCGCTGCGCGTGCTGGACGCGGCCGGCTGCGACATCGTGCTCGTCGAGACGGTCGGCGTCGGCCAGTCCGAGGTCGAGGTGGCCGGCCTCGCCGACACCACGGTCGTCCTGCTGGCCCCGGGAATGGGCGACGGGATCCAGGCGGCGAAGGCCGGGATCCTCGAGATCGGCGACGTGTTCGTCGTCAACAAGGCCGACCGCGAAGGCGCCGACGCGACGGTGCGCGACCTGCGACACATGATCTCCCTCGGCGACCGGACGGAGCCGGGCCTCTGGCGGCCGCCGGTCGTCAAGACCGTCGCCGCCCGGAACGAGGGCATCGACGAGGTGATCGAGGCGATCGACAAGCACACCGACTGGCTGGCGCGCACCGGTCATCTCCGCGAGCGCCGCGAGGCCCGGGCGGGCGACGAGATCGAGGCGATCGTCCTCGCCGCTCTCCGGCGACGGATGGGCAACCTGCGCCACCACGACAGTGTCGACCGGCTGGCCGCCGACGTCGTCGACGGACGGACGGACCCGTACGCCGCTGCCGACCAGGTCCTCGACGCCCTGACCTGAGGGACCAAGGCCCTCATGTGGGGCTGGCCCCACACGGCGGTCCACCGGTGCGGTGGACCCACGTCACCCCCGCTGTCGCCCTCTCGGCGGACCGGCTATGCGTGCGCCGTCCAGCACGCTGGAAGCACACCGAAGCACACCGCATCCGGGCCGCACACGCCGGTTCGGACCCTCGAGAGGAAACCCACTGTCATGCGCAAGCTCGCCGCTGTCGCCGCCGCCCTGACCGTTGCCGCCGGGATCACCGTCGTCGCTGCGGCGGGGACCGCTAACGCCACGTCCACCCCGTCCACCGGGACCATCCGACTGTCGACCAACGTCTACTCCGCGCCCCACAGCGAGTCCCCGGCCGTGCAGTTCGGGCTCCAGCCGGGCCAGAAGATCTCCATCGTCTGCTTCACCGAGGGCGAGAGCGTCTACGGCAACGACTACTGGTTCCGAGTCGGCCAGGGTGGCCAGATGGGCTTCGTCCACCAGGAGTTCATCGTTCCGGACGGCTACGTCGAGCACTGCTGACGGATGCGAGCGCCGGGGACCACCATCGGACCCCGGCGCTCTCCGCGTGTGCTCGTCAGTGTCCGTGCGCCGCCGCGTCCCGAACCGGCTACGAGAGCCTGCGCCACGAGACAAAGCGCCACCACGCTCGTGCGGGAGGTTTCGCGCGCCGCACGGAGGGCATGACGTCATCCTGGCGGACAGACGTCGTCCCCGTCGCGCAGCCACGACCTCCCGCGCTGCCTAGGATGGGTCCGGCTCGCCAGTGACGTCGGCCTGATCTGCGGCGCGACTGGCCGCAGACCGACGGAAAGGCATTCATGGAGATCTGGCCCGGCAAGCCGTACCCGCTCGGCGCGACCTACGACGGGACGGGCGTGAACTTCGCGATCTTCACCGAGGTCGCGGAGCGCATCGAGCTGTGTCTCATCGGTGAGCGCGGCAAGGAGACCCGCGTCACCCTCCCGGAGGTCGACGGCTTCGTCTGGCACGCGTTCCTCCCAGGCGTGCAGCCGGGGCAGCGCTACGGCTATCGCGTACACGGCCCGTACGACCCGTCGCAGGGCGCCCGCTGCAACCCGGCCAAGCTGCTCCTCGACCCCTACGCCAAGGCGGTCGACGGTGAGATGCGCGGCGACCCGTCACTGTTCGGCTACGACATGGACGACCCGGAGGGCGGCCTCGACGACATCGCCAACACCGAGGACAGCCTGGGCAAGACGCTGACCTCGGTCGTCATCAACCCGTTCTTCGACTGGGGCCAGGACCGCCAGCCCCAGCACGAGTACCACGACACCGTCATCTACGAGGCCCACGTCAAGGGCCTGACCAAGCTGCTCGAGGACGTGCCCGAGGACATCCGCGGCACCTACGCCGGCATCGGTCACCCCGCCACGATCGAGCACCTCACCAAGCTGGGCGTCACCGCCATCGAGCTCATGCCGGTCCACCAGTTCGTCCAGGACTTCTCCCTGCTCGACCAGGGGCTGCGGAACTACTGGGGCTACAACACGATCGGCTTCTTCGCCCCGCACAACGAGTACGCGGCGTACGGCACCCGGGGCGAGCAGGTCCCGGAGTTCAAGGGGATGGTCAAGGCGCTGCACGAGGCCGGCATCGAGGTCATCCTCGACGTGGTCTACAACCACACCGCCGAGGGCAACCACAAGGGCCCGACGCTGGCGTTCCGCGGGATCGACAACGGTTCCTACTACCGCCTGGTCGATGACGACCAGGCCCACTACTACGACACGACGGGCACCGGCAACTCGCTGCTGATGCGGCACCCGCACGTGCTCCAGCTGATCATGGACTCGCTGCGCTACTGGGTGCTCGAGATGCACGTCGACGGGTTCCGGTTCGACCTCGCGGCGACCTTGGCACGCCAGTTCCACGACGTGTCAAGGCTTTCCGCGTTCTTCGACATCATCCAGCAGGACCCGGTCATCAGCCAGGTCAAGCTCATCGCGGAACCGTGGGACCTCGGCGACGGCGGCTACCAGGTCGGCAACTTTCCGCCGCTGTGGACGGAGTGGAACGGCAAGTTCCGCGACACCGTCCGCGACTTCTGGCGCGGCGAGCCGGCCACCCTCGGGGAGTTCGCCTCGCGGTTCACGGGGTCCTCCGACCTCTACGAGCACTCCGGCCGCAAGCCGATCGCGTCGATCAACTTCGTCGTCGCCCACGACGGGTTCACGTTGCGCGACCTGGTGTCCTACAACGAGAAGCACAACGAGGCCAACGGCGAGAACAACCAGGACGGGGAGAGCCACAACCGGTCGTGGAACTGCGGTGTCGAGGGGCCGACGGACGACCCGGCGATCAGCGTGCTCCGCCTGCAACAGCGGCGCAACTTCCTCACGACTCTGCTTCTCTCGCAAGGCGTTCCGATGCTCGCGCACGGGGACGAGATGGGGCGTACGCAGCTCGGCAACAACAACGGGTACTGCCAGGACAACGACCTCACCTGGGTCGACTGGGACCTCGACGACGACGACGCCGAGCTGCTCCGGTTCACGCGTCGGCTGGTCCAGCTGCGCAAGGACCACCCGGTCTTCCGGCGGCGCCGGTTCTTCGCCGGGACCGCGGACCACGGCGGCGAGAGCGACCTCGGCGACATCGCCTGGTTCATGCCGAACGGCAAGCACATGGACGGCGAGGCGTGGCGCGACGGCATGGCCCGGTCGCTCATGGTCTTCCTCAACGGCGACGCCATCCCGGCTCCGGACCGTCGCGGCAACGCCGTCCACGACGACTCCTTCCTCGTCGTCTTCAACGCCCACGACGAGGCGATCACCTTCACGCTCCCCGAGGAGGAGTACGGCGTGGAGTGGTACATCGAGGTCGACACCTCCCTGAGCGCGTCGGCGGCTACGCACGCCAGCGCGGGTGCCGCCGACCCGACCACCGCTGCGACGTCGTCGGCGGCGGCCTCCACGGTGCTCGAGCCGGAGACCGAGTTCTCGGTGACGGCGCGCAGCATCGTCGTCCTGCGCAGCCCGCGCGGGCCGGAGGAGTGATCGTCGCGGACACCAGTCCGGTAGAGCGTGGGGTCCCCACGGCGACCTACCGGCTGCAGGTGCAGGCGTCCTTCGGGTTCGACGACGTCGGCGCCCTGGCGGCCTACCTCGCCGACCTGGGCGTCAGCCACGCGTACCTCTCGCCGGTGCTCCAGGCGGCGCCGGGCTCGACCCACGGCTACGACGTTCTCGACCACGCCCGGCTGAGCGACGACGCCGGCGGTCGGCCGGCGTTCGACGCGATGGTGGCGGCTCTGCACGACCGCACCCTCGGCGTCGTCGTCGACATCGTCCCCAACCACATGACCGTGCCGGAGCCGGAGCACCTCAACGCGCCGCTGTGGTCGATGCTGCGCGAGGGGCGCGAGTCGGCCTACGCGGCCTGGTTCGACGTCGACTGGGACGCTGCGGGTGACCGCATCGTCATCCCGGTCCTCGGCGGCACCGTGGACGAGGCGCTCGCGTCGGGTGACCTCGTCTCCGTGGCGAACGGTGGGCCGGACGGCGACGAGGCGGTCGTGCGCTACTACGACCACGAGCTCCCGGTCCGGCCCGGGACCGAGGATCTCCCGCTGGCCGAGCTGCTCGACCGGCAGTGGTGGCGACTCGAGTCCTGGCGGGCGGGGGCGAGCACCCTGAACTACCGCCGGTTCTTCGACGTGGGTTCGCTGGCCGCCGTGCGCGTCGAGGAGCCCGACGTGTTCGACGCGACCCATGCCCTGGTCGTCGACCTGGTCCGCGAGGGGTCGGTCGACGGTCTGCGCATCGACCACCCGGACGGGCTGGCCGACCCGCGCGGGTATCTGCGCCGGCTCGCCGAGGTGACGGACGAGGCGTGGGTCGTCGTCGAGAAGATCCTCGAGGGCGACGAGCGGCTGCCCGACGACTGGCCGTGCGCCGGTACGACCGGCTACGACCTGCTGTGGCGCATCGGCGCCCTGTTCGTCGACCCGGCCGGAGAGCAGCCGCTGACCGACCAGCTGGCCTTCGTGTCCGGAGCGCGGCTCACCCTCGACGAGGTCGTCACGGCGTCCAAGCAACAGGTGGTCGCGACGACGCTCGTCCCCGAGGTGCTGCGGCTCGCCCGCCGGGCCGACGAGGTGCTGACGGCCCCGTCGTCGCCGGCTCACCCGCCGTCCGACTCGGTCGTGCGTGCCCTCGTGGCCCTGCTCGTGGCGATGGACCGCTACCGCGCCTACGTCGTCCCCGGGGAGCCCGTCCATCCGGAAGCCCAGCGGGTGCTCGGCGCGGCGGCCGAACGCGCTCGCGAGCACCTGTCCGAGGAAGATCACGCGACCCTCGACGTGGTGTGCGACCTCGTCCTCGGACGGGTGAGTGACGACGTCCGTGCCGAGGTGGGTCCTGCACTGGACGACTTCGTGGTGCGGTTCCAGCAGACCTGCGGACCGGTGATGGCCAAGGGAATCGAGGACACCGCCTTCTACCGCTGGCACCGGCTCGTCGGCCTCAACGAGGTGGGCGCCGACCCGGACCACTTCGCCGAGTCGCCGGACGAGCTGATCGTCTTCGTCGAACGGCTGGCGCAGGAGTGGCCGCTCACCATGACCACCCTCTCGACCCACGACACCAAGCGCTCCGAGGACCTTCGCGCGCGGCTGTCCGTGGTGTCCGAGCGGCCCGAGGCGTGGCAGCACTGGGTGCGCGAGGCGCAGGAGGCGGCCCGGCCGTACCGCTCCGAGCGGCTCGACGGGGCCACCGAGTACCTGCTCTGGCAGACGCTGGTCGGCGCGTGGCCCATCGACGAGGATCGGCTGCAGGCCTACGCCACCAAGGCGGTTCGCGAGGCCAAGATGCACACAGGCTGGTCCGACCCCGACGTGGAGTACGAGGCGGCGGTGGCCGGCTTCGTCAGCGGTGTGCTGCAGGACGAACGCCTGCGGGGGCACGTCGCGTCGTGGGTCACCGCGACGGCCGACGCCGCGCGAGCGGTCACCCTGGGGCAGAAGCTGCTCCAGCTCGTCCTGCCCGGCATCCCCGACGTCTACCAGGGCACCGAGCTCGTCGAAGTCTCGCTCGTCGACCCCGACAACCGGCGGCCGGTCGACTTCCGCGTCCGTGCCGAGCGCCTCGCCCGTCTCGACGGCGGTGCGGAACCCGACGACCTCGACGACGAGAAGCTGCTCGTCACCAGCCGGGCACTGCGGCTACGGCGTGACCGGCCCGAGTGGTTCACCGGACCGACCGCCACGGTCCGTCGCGTGCGAACCGACAGCGACCACGCCTTCGCCGTCGCGCGCGGCGACTCGTCCGGCGACCACGTCGTCGCCGTCGTGACCCGCCTCGCGGCGTCCCTCGACGCGTGGGCCGACGAACGCGTCGCCCTGCCCGCCGGCACCTGGACCGACCTCCTGACCGGCCGCTCGCTGGAGAGCGACGGAGAGGTGACGCTGGCCCGCATACTCGACCGCCTGCCGGTGGCCCTCCTGACGAGAACGCATGTCTGACAACGAGATTCGCGTCTGGGCGCCGAACGCCAAGCGCGTCGACGTCGACATCGAACCGTTGGGCGGCGTGGTGACGACCACGCCGATGACCCGACAGCCCGCTGGCTGGTGGTCCGTGTCGACGGACCGGCCGGCGCCGCTCGACTACGCGTTCCGGCTCGACGGCGGGCAGCCCCTGCCGGACCCGCGGAGCCCCTGGCAGCCCCGCGGGGTGCACGGGCCGAGCCGGACCTTCGACGCGGCGACGCACGTCTGGAGCGACACCGGCTGGCCCGGGCCGCGCGGCGGCGCCGGAGCGGTCGGCGGTGTGTTCTACGAGCTGCACGTCGGGACGTTCACCTCCGGTGGCACCCTCGACGCCGCGACCAGCCGGCTCGACCATCTCGTCGCGCTCGGCGTCGACGTCGTGGAGCTCATGCCGGTCGCCGCGTTCCCGGGCCGGTGGGGATGGGGGTACGACGGGGTCGCCCTGTATGCGGTGCACGACCCCTACGGCGGTCCGGCCGCGCTCCAGCGGTTCGTCGACGCGTGCCACCAACGGGGGATCGGCGTCTGCCTGGACGTCGTCTACAACCACCTCGGCCCCAGTGGGAACTACCTGTCGCAGTTCGGGCCGTACTTCACCGACCGCCACGTCACGCCCTGGGGACCCGCGGTCAACCTCGACGGGCCGGGGTCCGACGAGGTGCGCCGGTTCGTCCTCGACAACGCGCTGCGCTGGTTCCGCGACTTCCACCTCGACGCGCTGCGGCTGGACGCGGTCCACGAGCTGCGTGACGAGGGCGCGCCGCACCTCCTCGCCGAGCTGGCCGACGAGGTCGCGAGCCAGTCGCGCGAGCTGGGACGCCCGCTGACCCTCGTCGCGGAGAGCGACCTCAACGACCCCGTCGTCGTCACCCCCACGGAGCGCGGCGGCTGGGGGATGAGCGCCCAGTGGGACGACGACATCCACCACGCCCTGCACTCGGCCCTCACCGGGGAGGGACAGGGCTACTACGCCGACTTCGCGGCGCCGGGCGTCCTGGCCCGGACGCTGCGTGACGTGTTCTTCCACGACGGCCGGTGGTCCTCGTTCCGCGGCCGCGTCTGGGGGGCCCGGGTCGACCGGTCGGCCCACCGCGCATCGCAGTTCCTCGGGTACCTCCAGACCCACGACCAGGTGGGCAACCGGGCCTGCGGCGACCGGATCTCCGCCACGATCACCCCCGGCCAGCAGGCCATCGGGGCCGCGCTCTACCTCACCTCGGGGTTCACGCCGATGGTGTTCATGGGCGAGGAGTGGGCGGCCGGCACGCCGTGGCAGTTCTTCACCTCGTTCGAGGAGCCCGAGCTCGCCGACGCGGTGCGGAACGGCCGGCGTGCGGAGTTCGCCGCCCACGGCTGGGCCGGGGAGGACGTACCCGACCCCCAGGACCCGGCCACCCGCGACCGCAGCGTCCTCGACTGGTCCGAGCTCGGCCGGCCGGAGCACGAGCGGATGTTCCACTGGTACGCCTCGCTGGTCGCCGAGCGGCGGCGGGACCCCGACCTCGCCGACGACCGGCTCGACTCGTTCACCGTTGCTGCGGACGACGACGACGCCTGGCTCGTCCTGTCCCGCGGGCGGGTACGCGTCGTGGCCAATCTCGCCGCCGAGTCCGCGACCGTGCCGGTCCAGGATCTGGGTGCGTCCGCCGAAGTGGTCCTCGCCTGGGACCCGGCGGGCACGTCGCATACCGAGGGGTCCGTGACCCTTCCCGGCCACTCCGTCGTGCTACTGCGACTCGCCTCCTGACGGTCAGGATCCAGGGGTATGGTCTACCGGCCGGTGGCAGGAGGGTGCCGCTGAAGCGGGACTCGGAGGTGCGCGGTGTGGGCGGCGATCCGTTACCGGCGCGCCCAAGCCGTGGCCCTCATGCTCCTGTCGGCGCTGCTGACCGCCTGCGCCGTCTTCGCCCCGCTCTACGAACGGGCCCTCGAGCAGTCGCTGCTGCGTGACGGGCTGACCCGCCAGAGCGCGCTGGCGACGTCGATCGTGGGCGAGTCCGTCCAGTCCCCGGTGAGCTCGCCCCAGCCGGCCGGGATCCGCGGCATCTTCCCCGTGGCCCTGCTCCCGTTCTACGACGCAGGGAGCGACCTGTGGTCCGGGCGCGTCACGTACACCGGCGTGGTCGGCCTCCCGTCGACCGTCCAGCTCGTCGGGCCCCAGGACACCTGCCGTGCGCTCGAGATCACGCAGGGCACCTGCCCCTCGAAGCCCTACGAGATCGCGGTGTCGGCCGCCGAGGCGAAGGTCCAGGGCTGGCAGCTGGGGGCGCAGCTCAACCCGACCGAGGTGCTCGTCGCGGGCCAGCAGAGCCAACCGTTCCCCAAGCCGTTCGTCGTGACCGCCCTCTACCGTCAGCTCGACGATCCGGGCCACTGGCAGGGGTTCGGCCTCGAGGGTCGCGCCGGCCAGGCCTCCCCCGCCCCGGCCGACAGCCCACTGATGGACGGGTGGGTCACGCCGGCGTCGACGTTCGCGACGGGGTGGAGGTCGAGCCGGCTCGACGTCGTCTGGTTGGTGCGGAGCGACCTGGTCACCCTCGACGGCCTGGAGGCGGTCCCACCGGCGGTCGAGGAGATGCTGCAGGCGGGGGTGGGCAAGGTTCCGGCCGTCGCTGTCCGGACCTCCGTGTCCGATCTCGTCGCCGGCGTCGTCGAGGGGCAGCGTCAGGCCCGCACCATCGTCCCGCTCCTCGTCGGGCAGCTCGCCGTGCTGGCCGTCGTCGTGCTCGGCCTGGTGGCCGCGGCGGCGGTCGAGCAGCGTCGCCCCGAGCTCGCCCTCGGTCGGCTTCGCGGCCTGGGTCCGGCGGGTGCGCGGCGGATGGTGATGCTCGAGCTGGGCACGGTCGTGGCCGCCGGGGTCCCCGTCGGGTTCCTGCTGGCGCTGCTCCTCGGCGAGGTGGCGCGGAGGTTCTGGCTGGCCGAGGGCGTCCCCTTCGAGCTGCCGTCGGCCACGTTCGTGGCCGCCGTGCTGTCCCTCGTCGTGGCGCTCCTCGCCGTCGCCGTCGTGGCGCGCCCGACGCTGCGCGAGCCGATCTCGACCCTGCTGCGCCGCGTACCGCCCCGGCGTGCGGGCTGGGCCGTCGGTGTCGTCGACGCGGTCGTCGTCGCGGTGGCCGCCGCGGGGCTGGTCACGCTGCTGAGCGGCAACCTCTCCGGGCCGCTGGCCCTGGCCACGCCGACCCTCATCGCTCTCGCCCTCGGGCTGGTCCTCGCCCACGTCCTCATCCCGCTCGCGGACACGAACGCACGTCGACTGACCGCTCGGGGCCGGGTCGTCGGCGGCCTCACCGCGGTGCAGGTGGCGCGTCGTCCAGCGGTCCGCCGGATCATGGCGATCATCACCGTCGCCACCGCACTGACGATCTTCGCGACCGACGCGCTCGTCGTCGGCGCGCGCAACCGCGAGGACCGCGCCATGGTGGAGACGGGGGCGGAGGCCGTCATCACCACGGCGCCGACCGACGTCACGTCGCTGCGCAACGCGGTCACCGCCGCCGATCCGACGGGTGCGGTGGCCACGCCGGTCGTCGAGGTCCGGCAGGGGAGCGCGGCGGCCATGACGACCCTGGCCGTCGTCCCCGACCAGTTCTCCCGCATCGCCGAGCTTCCCCGCGACGCGGGCGCCTTCCGCTGGGCCGCGATCAGCGGTGGGAGCGCTCCGGAGATCCTGCTCTCCGGACGGGCGTTCTCCCTGACCGTGAGCGACTCGACGCTGGTGCTGGACACCCAGGCCGGAGCGACGCCCGGCGCGGCTTCGCCGACCACGCGGCCTCCGGGCGTCCCGCTCGGCTTCCCGGGAAGCGGCCTGGCGTCGCTGATCGTGTACCTCGCACCGGTCGGCCAGGGCCCGTTCACCGTGAACCTGGGAGACATCGCCATCCCCTCGGCCGGACCCGTCACGCTCAACCACGACGTCGCGTGCGCGTCAGGTTGCCGCCTGGTCGGGATGAGCATCGCACCGCCGCTGGGCTTCAAAGGAGTCATGCGCGGGACGTTGACGGTGAGCGCCGTGACGATGGACGGGTCGGCGCCGGCCACCCTCGGCGGCGCTGCCGCATGGCTGCCCTCCGGTGATCCGGACGCCCCGGCCGACCAGCTGCGTCCCTACGCCAGAGCGACCGACGCCGGCGACGCGACGCGTCTCGGCGTGTCCGTCCAGACCACTGCGGACGACGTCAAGCTGACGGCCCGCGGCAGCTCGGCCCCGATCCCGGCCCTCGTCTCGGGTTCGCTGCCCAACGGCTCGCCCGGGCCGGGATTCCAGGCAGCCGGGCTCGACGGGCTGACCCTCGACTACACCCGGGGGGCCCAGATCCCGTACGCGCCGGGAGGCGGTGCCGACCAGGCGATCGTCAACCTCGACGTCCTCGCGGCCAAGTCGACCGAGATCTCCGCCCTCGGGCAGGCTCAGGTCTGGGTGGCCGACGCCGACGCGGTGCCCGCCGTCACCGACGTGCTGAGGAAGGCCGGCCTGGCGGTGCGGTCGGTCGAGCTGAGGACCGAACGCGAACAGCTCTTCGCCAGCTCGGCGTCGGCTTGGGGGCTGCGGCTCGCCCTGGTCGTCGGCCTCCTGGCGCTGGTCATCGCCGCGCTCGTCCTCGTCCTCGTGGCGGTCACCTCGTGGCGGGGCCGGGCCCGCGACTACGCCGCGCTGCGGATGGCGGGGGTCGCGCCGCGGACGTTGCGCCGGGTCGGCCTCGCGGAACAGTGGATCGTGGTCGTGGTGAGCGTCGTCGTCGGCGCGCTGTCCGGGATCCTCGGCGCCCAGCTGGCCATGCCGATCATCCCGTTCTTCACGACGCCCTCGGCGGTCCTGCCGATCGACGCGACCCTCGCGACGAGCCCGGTCCTCCTCGCGACGCTCGCTGTCCTGGTCCTGCTGCTCGCCGTGGGCTCCGTGGTCGGGGTCCGGCTCGTCGACCGCGCCTCGCTCTCCCGCGTCCGGGAGCAGCTGTGACGGCCACGGTGGGCGTCGAGCGGCGGGGTCTCGCCGTCTCCACCCACGGTCTGGTCCACATCTACCGCTCCGAAGGTCACGACGTCGCCGCCCTCGCTGGAGTCGACCTCGACGTCCGGGCCGGCGAGATGGTCGGCCTGCTCGGCCCGTCCGGGGCCGGCAAGTCGACCCTGCTCACCCTGTTCGGCGGGCTGATGCGGCCGAGCGCCGGCCGGATCCGGATCGGCGGTCACGACCTCGGGCGGATGGCCGAGGCCGCCCTCGACGAGTACCGCGCCGCCGACGTCGGGCTGGTCCTCCAGGGCGCCGGGCGCAACCTGTTGCCCTACCTCGACGCCCGCGAGAACGTCGCGTTCGCCCAGCGGCCCGCTCGCGCGGTCGGACGCCCGGTCCCCACCCCGGGGGAGGTCCTCGACCTGGTGGGCCTGACCGACGTGGCCCGGGCGCCGCTGGACACGCTCACGCCCGGGCGGCTACAGCTCACCGCGCTCGCGGTGGCCATCTCGACCCTCCCGGGCCTGCTGCTCGCCGACGAGCCGACCAGCCAGCTCGACCACCAGGCGCGGGACCTCGTCCTCGACCGGCTGCACGACGTGAACCACCAGGTGGGCACCACGATCGTCCTGGTCACCCACGACGCCGAGGTCGCGGCCCGGCTGCCGCGGACGGTCACCATCCGTGACGGCCGCGTGGGTGGCGAGGGTCGACGCGGCGAGGAGTATGCGGTCGTGTCGGCCGACGGGTCGCTGCCACTGCCGGACGACGTCCTTGACGACCTGCCGCCGGGCACGCTGGTCCGCGTTCACCGCGACGGCGACCGCTGGACCCTCATCACGGAGGGCGGCTCCGAACGTGACTGACGAGAACCCGTATGCGCGCCCCGCCCCGTCCGACGACGCCTCCGTGGAGAGTGATCCGAGCGCTGGGGCGCTCGGGTACACCTCCCGGAGTCCGGCCGCGGCGGTGGCGGCGGTCGCGGAGCCGGACGCCGAGCCGGGGTCGGTGGTGGCCCGTGGGGTGACGGTGCGCTACGGGGACCTGGTGGCCGTCCACGACGTCGACCTCGTCGTCCCGCCCGGCACGCTTCTGGCCCTCACCGGTCCGTCCGGAGCCGGGAAGTCGTCGCTGTTGTGGGCGATCGCCGGTGCCGTGACCACCGCGGCCGGGGAGGTCACGGTCGACGACGCCCGCGTCACCGACCGGAGCGCCGGCATCCGGATCGGAATCGCCTTGATCCCGCAGGGAAACGGGCTGGCCGGCGTCCTGACCGCCCACGAGAACGTCGCCTTCCCGCTGCTCGCGACGGGGACCGCGCCCGCCGACGTCGCCATCCGGGCTGCCTCCTCCCTCGCCGACGTCGGCCTCGCCGAGTCGGGGGACCACCTCGTCGAGGAGCTGTCCGGAGGCCAGCAGCAACGCGTCGCCGTCGCCCGTGGGCTGGCCGCCGAGACGCCGGTCCTCCTCGCCGACGAGCCGACCTCCGAGCTCGACCACGCGAACCGGGCCAACGTCCTCGGGCTGCTGCGCGCCCGGGCCGCCGTCGGCGCCGTGGTCGTCATGGCGACCCACGACCCGGAAGCCGCAGCGGTGTGCGACGGCGAGGTCCGGCTCGACGAGGGACGCCTGACCCGGCTGCGCTGAGCCCGCTCTGCGCCGCCTCACCGAAAACCCTTGGCGCGCGGCACGACTCGCGTTCTACCGTCTTCACATGTCCGCAACCGCTTCCGTACCGTCCCTGGTGACGTCCCAGGTCCGGCTCGTCGATCTCCACGACGACGCCGACTGCCGCGCTGCCTGGACGGCGCTCATCGCGAGTCGGACGGACCAGCGGCCGTGGGACGACAGCGACGGGTTCGAGCAGACGCTCGCCGAGTGGCGCTACGAGGACCCGTCCGAGCGCACGGAGCGCTGGGTGGTCGAGGCGGACGGCCTCATCGTCGGCGTCGCCACGCTGTACGTCAGCCTGGACGACAACACCGACAAGATCTGGGCCGAGGTCGACGTGCACCCGGACCACCGCCGGCGAGGCGCGGGAACGGCCCTGGCCCAGCTCCTGGAGCGCCGCGGCCGTGAGCTGGGCCGGCCGGAGCTCATCGTCGAGGTCTACCTCCCGCCGGTCGACACCGACGAGCATCCCTTCGAGCGGTTCGCCGCCTCTCAGGGCTTCGTCGCGGAGTCCACCGACAACGTCCGCATCCTCGACCTTCCCGTCCCGGACGCCGTGCTCGACCGGCTCGAGGCGAGTGCCCGGGAGCGGTGGGCGGGCGCCTACCGGCTCGAGACGCATACCGACGGGCTGCCCGACGCGCTCGTCGAGGGGTACTGCCGCGTCTCGAACCTCCTGAACGTCGACGCACCGACCGGAGCCGTCGACTTCGAGGCGGAGACGCTGACGCCGGAGCGGTACCGCGGCTACCTCGACCTCGAACGTCGTCAGGGACGGCGGCGGCTGACCACGGTCGCCCTCGAGAAGGCGACCGGCGAGGTCGTGGCCTACACCGACCTCGTGCTGCCCTCGGGCGCGCCGACCAAGACGTGGCAGTGGGGAACCCTCGTGGACCGGGCGCACCGCGGACACCGGCTCGGCATGGCGGTCAAGGTGGCCAACCTGCGCGAGCTGCAGTCGGCCCACCCGGAGCGGGAGACCGTCGGCACGGGCAACGACGCGACGAACTCCTACATGGTCGGTATCAACGAGGAGATGGGGTTCCACGTCGTCGAAGTGGCCCGGATGTGCCGGAAGGTGCTCACCGACCTCTGACCGACGGCGGTTACGGTGAGGCCATGCTCGTCGCCTTCTCCGTCGCCCCCGCCGTCGCCGCCGACGACACCGGTTCGGTGAGCGAGGCGGTGGCTGCGGCCATCCGCGTCGTCCGCGAGAGCGGGCTGCCCAACCGCACCGACTCGATGTTCACGACCCTCGAGGGGGAGTGGGACGAGGTCATGGCCGTCGTCAAGGGGGCGGTCGACGCGGTCGCGGCGGCCAGCCCTCGGGTCAGTCTGGTGCTCAAGGCCGACATCCGGCCCGGGTTCACCGGCGAGCTCGAGGCCAAGGTGGCCCGCATCGAGGACCTGCTGGCGGGCGGCTGAGCCCTACTCGGCGAGGTCGCTACCCGGCAGCGTCCCCAGGGTCGCGAAGGCGGACAGGTAGGGCTCCACGTCGCCGGTCAGCGTCCAGGACCGCAGCTGCGCCGCCGAGCGCCGGGCCATGAGGGCGCGGGCCAGGTCGAAGTCCGGCGCCCGGACGACCACCGCCGGGTCGTCGTCGGTCGAGGCCCATCGCCAGTCGTCACCCACCAGCGCGATCGGCGGCAGCCCGGCGACCTTGTGGGCGAAGGCCCGCAGCATCCGGTCGCGCATGATGGCCAGCCCGGGCGTGTCCTGGGCACCGGACACGCCCAGCGCCCCACGGAGGTCCTGTTCGTGGATCACGAGGTCGCCGAGCGGTCGCGTGCCGCGTTCCCTCATGTACGCCTGCATCGGCTCGGTCACGCCGCGCCACTCCTCGACGAGCGTCGGGAGGTCGTGCCCCCGACGCTCGTCGACCTGGCGCTGGGTCCACGTGGCGTTGTGGTCGTTCGGCTCGTCCCCGGCGAGCACGTCGACCCCGAGACCGACCATGTGCGAGAACAGGTCGCGCACGGTCCAGTCCGGGCAGGCCGGTACCCGGCGCTCGCCCTGTTGCGCGTCGAGCCCACCGACCAGGTCGATGACCCGGCGTTGCGCGTCCACCCATTCGACGATCCCGTCCATGGGGTCAGCCAACCACTAGCGTTGCCCGTCGTGGCCGACGACCTGCGACTGCGCTTCGACCCCATCCGGCGGGCCGCCGAGCTGTGGCGCCGTCGCTGGGGGCCCTCGTCGCAGCCCCGGTCGATGGCGTCGGCGACCTCGATCATGCGGGTCCAGCAGCTCCTCCTCGCCGACTTCGACACGGTGGTCGGGCGGCACGGGCTGACCTTCGCGCGGTACGAGGCGCTGGTCCTGCTCGCCTTCTCGTCGGCCGGCGAGCTGCCCATGAGCAAGATCGGCGAGCGCCTCATGGTCCATCCGACGTCGGCGACGAACATCGTGCAGCGCCTCGAGGCGCAGGGGTTCGTCTCGCGCAGCCCGAACCCGCGCGACGGGCGGGGCACGCTGGCGGCCATCACCGACAGCGGCCGCGACGTCATGGAGGCGGCCACCACGGACCTCGTGCAGGGCGGGTTCGGCCTGTCGATGCTGACGCCCGAGGAGCACGACCAGCTCTTCGCGCTGCTGCGCAAGGTCCGCGTCGCGCGCGGGGACTTCGCCGAGTGACGCGCTCGGCTGTCATTTACTAGGACGTCCTAGTAAACTCGGGGACATGAGCCCCGACACGTCCCCGGCCGACAGCGGCGCGGCCCGCTGGCAGCAGCGCTACGACGCCGCCCTGACGGCCGGTCGGGTGCGCGACGCCGACTTCACGACCCTCTCCGGCGACACGGTCCAGCCGGTCTACGGACCGGGGCTGAACGGCATACCCGAGCCGGCGTCCGACGAGGAGCGCGCCCGCCTCGAGCGGATCGGGTGGCCGGGGGAGTACCCCTTCACCCGAGGCCTGTATGCGACGGGCTACCGCGGGCGGACCTGGACGATCCGTCAGTTCGCCGGGTTCGGCAACGCGGTGCAGACCAACGAGCGCTACAAGATGATCCTGGCCCGCGGGGGTGGCGGGCTGTCGGTGGCCTTCGACATGCCCACGCTGATGGGCCGCGACTCCGACGACGGCCACAGCCTCGGCGAGGTCGGGCACTGCGGGGTCGCGATCGACAGCGCCGCCGACATGGAGACCCTGTTCGCCGACATCCCGTTGGGCGACGTCACCACGTCGATGACGATCTCCGGCCCGGCCGTGCCGGTGTTCTGCATGTACCTCGTCGCCGCCGAGCGGCAGGGCGTCGACCTCGGTGTCCTCAACGGGACGCTGCAGACCGACATCTTCAAGGAGTACATCGCGCAGAAGGAGTGGCTGTTCGGGCCGGAGCCGCACCTGCGCCTCATCGGCGACCTCATGGAGTACTGCGCCCAGAACATCCCCGACTACAAGCCGTTGTCCGTCTCCGGGTACCACATCCGCGAGGCCGGTTCGACGGCCGCGCAGGAGCTGGCCTACACGTTGGCCGACGGGTTCGGCTATGTCGAGCTGGGCCTGTCGCGCGGCATGGACGTCGACGTCTTCGCGCCCGGGTTGTCGTTCTTCTTCGACGCGCACGTCGACTTCTTCGAGGAGATCGCCAAGTTCCGGGCGGCCCGGCGGATCTGGGCGCGCTGGCTCCGCGACGTCTACGGCGCGCAGACCGACAAGGCGCAGTGGCTGCGGTTCCACACCCAGACCGCCGGCGTCTCGCTGACCGCGCAGCAGCCGTACAACAACGTCGTGCGGACGGCCGTCGAGGCGCTCGCCGCCGTCCTCGGCGGGACGAACTCGCTGCACACCAACGCCCTGGACGAGACCCTCGCCCTGCCGAGCGAGCAGGCTGCGGAGATCGCGTTGCGCACCCAGCAGGTGCTCATGGACGAGACCGGGGTCACCAACGTCGCCGACCCCCTGGGCGGGTCCTGGTACGTCGAGGCGCTCACCGACGAGATCGAGGCGCAGGCGGAGGCGATCTTCGACCGGATCCGCGCCATGGGCGAGCTCGGCCGCACGCCGGGCGCCGACGGCACGATCCAGCACGAGATCGGCCCGATGACCTCCGGGATCCTGCGCGGCATCGAGGAGGGCTGGTTCATGGGCGAGATCGCCGACGCCGCCTTCCAGTACCAGCTGGCCCTCGAGAAGGGCGACAAGAAGGTCGTCGGGGTCAACACGCATACCGCGTCCATCAGCCACGAGCTGGAGATCATGCGGGTGAGCCACGAGGTGGAGACCGAGCAGGTGCGGCTGCTGGCCGACCGCAAGGTGGGGCGTGACCGCGCCGCCGTCGAGACAGCCGTGACCCGGATGGTCGAGGTGTCGCGGACCTCGGAGAACATGGTCCCGGCGATGCTCGAGGCGGTCCGGGCCGAGGCGACGCTCGGTGAGATCTGCGACGCGCTGCGTGACGAGTGGGGCGTCTACCGGGAGCCTGCCCGGTTCTGAGCCGAGCGCCCGGCGACGCTCACAGGAAGGTCACGGATTGGTCTCGGCCCCGGCTCGTATGTCATGGTGGAGGGAAGGCCGACCTCCGGCAGCCCCCCTCCAGCCGGACGCAGCGCGCTGACGCGCGCCGTCCACGACACTCGACAGGACCCCACCCGTGGCCCTCGCACGCCGTATCGCGGTCGCCGTCGCGGCCCTGCTCGGCCTCGCCCTCGCGGTGTTCGGCGCCTGGTTCGCCTTCGTCCTCGGCCCGAAGGGCACGGCCGCCTTCGAGGCGACGTCCAACGCCCCGCTCGTCATCGGCCCGAACGTGCTCAACCGCGTCAACGCCCCCGTGACGGTGTCGGCCGACGCCGCCTCCGGACCGGTGTTCCTCGGCGCGGCCGTGCCGCAGGACGTCGACCAGCTGGTCGGCCAGGCCAAGCACAACTTCGTGGCCTCCGCGTCCTTCCCGGCGCGCACGCTCACCATCGAGCAGCTCGGGTCCGGCGACCTCCCGGACCCGTCGGGGTCCCACATCTGGCGCTCGAGCGCGGACGGGTCCCTCACCGTGACCCAGGACCAGGCGCCGCAGTCGGTCCTCGTCTACCCCAGCAAGGGCGGCTCGGTCGACGTGGACGTCACCGTCGCCCGCAACACCTGGTTCCTGCAGTCCCTCGTGGCGCTCGTCGTCGGCCTCATCGTCGTGGCCTTCGCCGGTGGATGGCTCTGGCAGCACTGGCGGACCGTCCCTGAGTCGGTCGAGCCGGCTCCTGACGCGGGCGCCACCGCCGACCGGTCGCCCGCCGCCTCGCCGGACACGCCCGACCAGGCGGTAGAGCCGGCGATGAGCGTGGCCGAGCCGCATACGCCGGAGACCACCGAGACCCCGACGACCACCGACAGCACCGAGCGACCGGAGGAGGCGCGATGACCCCGCACGGCATGCGTCGCGGTCTCACCGTGCTCGCCGGCGCCGCGCTGCTCACCGCCTCGCTCACCGGCTGCGCCACCGTCGCGGGCATCTCGGACCCGCCCACCGGGGCCGTCGGCGGCGCCGTGTCCGGCACCCGCGCCCAGTCCATCGCCGCGGAGGTCATGGACACCGCACAGAAGGCCGCCGCGGCGCCGGGAGCCGACGGCGACACCCTGCGCGACGCCGCCTACACCGGCGACGCGCTGACCGCCGCCAAGGCCGACGCCAAGCTCGCCGGCACGCTGACCCAGGACCAGAAGGACGCGCTGGCACTCACCCCGGCCGCGCCGGTGGTCCTGGCCGTGTCGAACGGCCTGAGCTACCCGAGGTCGATGGTCGTCCAGACCACGCGGTCGAAGTCCGGCCTGCCGGTCCTCTCGCTCCTGGTCACCCCGGACGTGCGGACCCCGTTCAAGATCGCGGCCAGCGCCCCGATGCTCCCGGCGACCGAGGTCCCGGCGTTCGACCAGGTGACCCAGGGTGCGCCGTCCCTCGGAGACGACGCCGCCGGGCTCGCCGTCGAGCCGGCCAAGCTGGTCGGTGCGTATGCGGCCTCGCTCGCCTACCCGGCGGCCGCTGCGGCCGCTGACCAGCCGTTCACCGACGACGCCTTCGCGAGCAAGATCAAGGCGGCCGCGAAGACCCAGGCGGACCAGCTCGCCAGGGTGGGCACGTTCACCGAGCAGCACGTGGCCAAGGACGTCGCCGGCGGACTGCGCCTCGCCGGCGACCGCGGCGCGCTGGCGTTCGCCGTCATGGAGCGCAAGGACACCGTCCTCAACAAGACGTCCGGCGCGATCAACGTCTCGGAGCCGTTCAAGGTGCTGACCGGGCTGTCCTCGGTCAAGGCCGAGGCGACCCTGGACACGCTCGAGTTCGTCGTCTTCGTCATCCCGCAGAGCGGTCAGTCACAAGTGGTCGCCGCGCAGGAGCACCTCGTCGCCGCGTCGGGCACCTGAGCCGCTCGACTCTGCGCGCCCGCGCGACCGCGGCGACCGTCCTCGCACACCGATCGGCAAGAATGGCGCCATGACCCAGCAACCCTTCCCGCCCGCCGCGCTGCGCGGAGCGGTCGACCTGTCCGCGCTCAAGCGTCCGGCGGCGCCGGCTCGCGGCGCGGGCCCGGGCGACGCCGGGGACCCGGCCGGTGCGACGGAGGAGGCCGGGGCCACGACCGGACTGCTCGTCGCGGGGTCCGACGCGACCTTCCAGGACTTCGTCAACGCGAGCCTGCGCTACCCGGTGGTCGTCGTGCTGTGGTCCTCGCGGCTCCCGGAGTCCGGTGACTTCGTCAAGGTCATGGGCGGCCTCGCCTCGAGCAACCAGGGCCGGTTCCAGGTCGTCTCCGTGGACGTCGACGAGAACCCCGGGCTGTTGCGGGCGCTCCAGGTCCAGCAGGTCCCGATGACCATCGCGCTGCTCCAGGGGCGGCCGCTGCCGCTCTTCGTCGGCCCACTGCTGCCGCAGGAGGTGCAACCGGTCATCGACGAGCTGCTCCAGGTCGCCCTCCAGAACGGCGTCACCGGCCGGGTCAGCCCGGCCCCCGACGACGCGGAGCCCGACGAGGCGGTCGACGAGGACGCCGAAGCCGAGCTGCCGCCGCACATCGCGGCCGCCTACGACGCGATCGAGGCCGGTGACCTGGCCGCCGCGGCGACCGCCTACGAGCAGGCGCTGGCGGAGAACCCGGCCGACGCCGAGGCGAAGGCGGGGCTGGCCCAGGTCGGCCTGATGCGGCGTACCGAGGGCGTCGACCCCGTCGCGGCCCGGGCGGCTGCGGCGGCGAACCCCACCGACGTCGAGGCCCAGATCCTGGTCGCGGACCTCGACCTTCTCGGCGGCCACGTCGAGGACGCCTTCGCGCGTCTGGTCGACACCGTCCGGGCAACCTCGGGCGACGAGCGAAACCAGGCCCGCGAGCACCTGCTCGAGCTCTTCGAGGTCGTCGGCGCCGGCGACGAGCGGGTGGCGACGGGCCGTCGGGCCCTCATGAGCGCCCTCTTCTGACCGGTCCGGTCAGCCGCGCAGCCGACGGACCACGCCGTCGAGGGCGACCCGCTCGTCACCGGTGAGCGGGACGTCCAGCTCGTCCAGCCAGCCGCTCAGCTCGCTCTCGCGGAGCGCCCGGTGCTCGGTCGGGGCTCCGGGTCGGCGGACCGTGACGGTCTCGTGCGTGAGGGCGACGTGGCCCTCGTCGAGGTGGCGCGTGAGCATGAGCATCTGCCGGAAGTGGATGGTCGGGTACGTGCTGGTGAAGTGGTTCCCGACGGTGAGGTCGACCGGGTGGACCGGCAGCTCGTCGTGGGTGTGCATCGGCTCCCAGTGCTCGTCGCGCCAGCGCTCGAGCACCCAGCCGCGCCCCGCACCGATGGCGACCTGCCGCAGCCGGTAGCGCCAGCCGCCGTAGTCGTCCTCGGCGCCGTCCGCGAGCGGGATCGGCCGCAGGACGCTCATCCCGAACCCCGGGTCGGCCAGCAGCCGCTCCCCGTCGATCGTCACCACGACAACGCAGTGAGTCCTCGGCGCGGCGGGGTCTCCGACCCGCCCCAACCGGCGTTCCACGACGTAGCCCAACCGCTCCAGTGCCGCCGCGAACAGGACGGCGTGCTCGAAGCAGTACCCGCCTCGTCCGCGACCGACGAACTTCTCCTGGACCGCGTCCAGGCGCACGCCGGGGTGCTGGTCGAGCAGCACGTCGATGTTGTCGAACGTGAAGGCCCGGACGTGGGCCTCGTGCAGCGCGTCCAGTGCAGCCGCGCGACGGCGGCGCGGGCTGCCCCCCGATCCGGCGCAGGTAGCCGCCCAGGTCGAGCTGCTCGGTCAGCCACGGACTCGCGTCGGTCACCTCGCGATTCAACACGAAGGACGGAGTATGCGGGTCAGGCGCCGCTCAGCGCTGGGTGCAGCCCTTCGGCGCGACCTGACGGCGGCGCTTGGCGGACAACAGCAGCGGGTTGCGGCCGCCGGAGCGTAGCTGTGCGAGGGTGGCGAGGTTGGGCGCGTGGTCGCCGCTGCGGTGCGGGAACTCGCGGGCCGCATGCTGGGTCCAGTGCGGCGCCTCCGCCGGTCGAGGGGCGGGCGTGGAGACGGGGGTCACCGTCTCGAACGTCTCGAACGCGTCGAGCGTCTCGGTGCGAAGGGGGGTCCCGGTGGTCAGCTGGTCGGTCATCAGGGGCTCCTTGAGGTAGGACGGCGCGGACCAGCACGAGGGCAGCGTCGTACGCGGGGAGCGCCGAAGCGCACGGGTTCGACCACACACGGGCGACATCCGAAGCACGTCACACAGGCGATCTGATCGGCTCAACGAGCGAGAACAACCAGGTATTCCCGTGGCTCCTGGGAGCTGGCTATGACCTCAACGCGGCGCTGACGACGTCCTTGGCCTCGGCCTGCACCTCGGCCAGGTGGTCCCAGCCGCGGAACGACTCGGCGTAGATCTTGTAGACGTCCTCGGTACCCGACGGCCGCGCGGCGAACCATGCGTCCTCGGTGACCACCTTGAGTCCGCCGATCTTCGCGCCGTTGCCGGGGGCCGACGTCAGCTTGTCGGTGATCGGCTCTCCCGCAAGGATTTCCGCGGTGACCGCCTCGGGTGAGAGCGCCGCGAGCGCGGCCTTCTCCTCGCGGTTGGCGGCCGCATCGATCCTGGCGTAGGCGGGATCGCCGTGCCGCTCGACCAGCGCGGCGTAGTGCTGGCTGGGGGTCTTCCCGGTCTTGGCGAGGATCTCCGAGGCGAGCAGCGCGAGGATCATCCCGTCCTTGTCGGTGGTCCACACCGTGCCGTCGAAGCGGAGGAACGAGGCGCCGGCCGACTCCTCGCCGCCGAACCCGACGGACCCGTCGAGCAGCCCGGGGACGAACCACTTGAACCCGACCGGAACCTCGAGCAGCACCCGGCCGAGGTCGGAGGCGACCCGGTCGATCATCGACGACGAGACCAGCGTCTTACCGATCGCGGTGGTGGACGGCCACCCGGGCCGAGCCCCGCCGTAGAGGTACTGGATCGCGACGGCGAGGTAGTGGTTCGGGTTCATCAGGCCGGCGTCCGGCGTGACGATGCCGTGCCGGTCGGAGTCGGCGTCGTTGCCGGTGGCGATGTCGTACTCGTCCTTGCGCCCGATCAGGGACGCCATGGCCGACGGCGACGAGCAGTCCATCCGGATCTTGCCGTCCCAGTCGAGGGTCATGAACCGCCACGTGGGGTCGACCTCGGGGTTCACCACGGTGAGGTCGAGGCCGTGCCGCTTGCCGATCTCGGCCCAGTACGCGACGGAGGCGCCGCCCAGCGGGTCGGCCCCGATCCGCACGCCGGCCTCCTTGATGGCCGCGAGGTCGACCACGTTGGGGAGGTCGTCGACGTAGCGACCCATGAAGTCGTAGGTCCCGATCTCGCCGAGCGCCTGGTCCAGTGGCACGCGGCGCACCCCGCTGAGCCCGTCGCGGATCAGCTCGTTGGCCCGGGCCGCGATGACCGACGTCGCGTCGGTGTCGGCGGGCCCGCCGTGGGTCGGGTTGTACTTGAACCCGCCGTCGGCCGGCGGGTTGTGCGACGGCGTGACGACGATCCCGTCGGCCAGCCCGGCGCCCGAACCGGTACCGGCCTTGCCACGGTTGAGGGTGAGGATCGCGTGCGACACGGCGGGGGTCGGGGTGTAGCCGTCGAGCGAGTCCACGAGCACCGTGACCCCGTTGGCGACCAGGACCTCGAGCGCCGACTTCCAGGCCGGCTCGGAGAGGGCGTGGGTGTCCCGCCCGATGAGGAGCGGGCCGTCGACGCCGACCGACGAGCGGTACTCGCAGATGGCCTGGGTCGTGGCGAGGATGTGGGCCTCGTTGAACGCGGTCCTGAGGCTCGACCCGCGGTGCCCGGACGTGCCGAACACGACCATCTCGTCGGGGTTCGTCGCGTCGGGCATCCGGTCGTAGTACGCGTCGACCAGAGCGCCGACGTCGACGAGGTCCTCGGGCTGCGCGAGCTGTCCGGCGCGGGGGTGGTTCACGAAGCTCAGGCTCCTTCGGGGACGAGCCAGACCGTCGAGAGGCCGGGCACGGTGACGTTGATGGCGTAGGGCTGGTTGTCCCACGACTGGGACTCCGCGGGGATGACGACCCCCGCCGAGCTCGGCGAGTCGGGGCGGTACCCGGCGGTGTCGAGGATGACCCGCCAGCCGCCCGGCCGGGGCACCCCGACGCGGTAGGGCTCATGGGTCATGCCGCTGAAGTTCGTCACCACGGCCATGACGGGAGCGTCGGAGGCCCGGTCACCCGAGCCGTAGCGCAGGAACGCGAACGTGTTGTGGCTCGCGTCGTCGGCGTTGAGCCAGCGGAACCCGGCCGGGTCGCTGTCGTACTCCCACATCTGCCGGTGGTCCTTGTAGATCTGGTTCATGTCCTTGACCTGCGCGTGGACGCGGTAGTGCGCCGGCTGGTCGAGGAGCCACCAGTCGAGGCTGCGGCCCTCCGCCCATTCCGACTCCTGGGCGAACTCGCAGCCCATGAAGATCAGCTGCTTCCCGGGGTGGGCCCACATGTAGGCGAGGAAGGCGCGCAGCGTCGCCAGCTGCTCGTCGCGGGTGCCCCGGGACTTGCGCAGCAGCGAGCCCTTCCCGTGCACGACCTCGTCGTGGCTGATCGGCAGGACGAAGTTCTCGCTGAACGCATACATGAGGGCGAAGGTCATCGAGCTGTGGTGGTACTGGCGGAAGATCGGGTCCTGGCCGAGGTAGCGCAGGGCGTCGTTCATCCAGCCCATGTTCCACTTGAAGCCGAACCCCAGCCCGCCCTTCTCGGTCGTCGCCGTGACACCGGACCACGAGGTCGACTCCTCGGCGACGGTGACGATGCCGGGGTACTGCCGGTATGCGGTGCCGTTCACCTCCTGGAGGAGCTGCACCGCCTCGAGGTTCTCCCGGCCGCCGTAGGAGTTCGGGATCCACTCACCCGGCTGACGCGAGTAGTCGAGGTAGAGCATCGAGGCGACGCCGTCGACCCGCAGCCCGTCGGCGTGGAACTCCTCGAACCAGTACAGCGCGTTGGCGACGAGGAAGTTGCGGACCTCGGGCCGGCCGAGGTCGAAGATGTAGGAGCCCCACTCGGGGTGCCAGCCCTTGCGCGGGTCCGGGTGCTCGTAGAGCGGCTTGCCGTCGAACCGGGCCAGCGCCCACTCGTCGGTGGCGAAGTGGCCGGGTACCCAGTCGAGGATGACGCCGATCCCGTTCTGGTGCAGGCGGTCCACCAGGTAGCGGAAGTCGTCGGGGGTGCCGAACCGCGACGTCGGCGCGTAGTAGTTCGTCACGTGGTAGCCCCACGAGGGCACGAACGGGTGCTCCATCACCGGGAGCAGCTCGACGTGCGTGAAGCCGAGGTCCTTGACGTAGTTGACAAGGTGTTCGGCGAGCTCGACGTAGGTGAGCCCCTGTCGCCACGAGCCGAGGTGGACCTCATAGGCGCTCATCGGCCCGTTGTGCGGGTTCTCGGCCGCCCGGTGGGTGCGCCACTCGTCGTCGCTCCACTGGTACCCGGACTCGTAGACGATGGCCGCCTGCTTCGGGGCCACCTCGGTGCGCTGCGCCATCGGGTCGGTGTGGACCACGACGTTGCCCTTCTTGGCGCGGATGGCGTACTGGTAGTTCATCCCGGGAACGGCACCGGGGATGAACAGCTCCCAGACGCCGCTCTGCCCGAGGCTGCGCATCGGGTGCGAGATGCGGTCCCACCCGTTGAAGTCGCCGATGACGTGGACCGCCTTGGCCCGCGGCGCCCAGACGGCGAACGAGACGCCCTGCACCTCGCCCAGCGGCCCTTCGTAGCGGCGGACGTGGGAGCCGAGGATGGTCCAGAGACGCTCGTGGCGCCCCTCGTTGAACAGGTGCAGGTCCAGCTCACCGAGCGTGGGCGCGAACCGGTACGGGTCGTCCTGCTCGTGCTCCACGCCGTCGTCCCAGGCGACGAGCAGCCGGTAGTCGGTGGTCGTCGTGACCTCGGGAGCAGTGCCGGTCCAGACGCCGTCGCGGACGTGGCCGAGGTCCATGACGACCCCGTTGGACAGGCGGGCACGGACCGACTTCGCGAGCGGCCGGTATGCGGTGATGGTCAGCCCGCCGGGGCCCAGGTGGTGCCCCAGGAAGTCGTGTGGCTGGCCGTTGCGGCCCTCGATGAAGGCCTGGAGCGGCCCGAGGTCTCCGAGCTGTGCGGTCGTGCGGACGGTCTTCATGAGGCACCCTTCCGGGCGACGGCGTCCTGGTGGACGGAGGTGTGGGAGCTCGGGTCGGTGACGAGCCGCTCCACGGCGGCTGTCGGGATCCCCAACCAGCTGGGGCGGTTGCGGACTTCGTAGATGACCTCGTAGAGGGCCTTGTCGAGCTCGAGGGCCCGGAGCACGGGACCGGCCTGGTCGGGGTCGAGGTGGGTCACACCGGTGTACCCCTCGAGGAAGGCCGTGCGGGTCGCCGCCACCCAGTCGCGAGCCGAGCGGTCGGGCTGTTCGAGCTCGACCGAGCCGCCGACGTAGTCGAAGGAGCGCAGCATCCCCGCGACGTCGCGCAGGGCGAGGTCGGGCCGCACCCGCTCGTGCAGCGGCCGGAGCGGCTCGCCCTCGAAGTCGACCGCGACCCAGCCGTCCGGGGTGCGGAGCACCTGGCCGAGGTGGTAGTCGCCGTGGACCCGCTGCAGGTCGGGCCACTCGCGGGCGGCGAGGTCGTCGAGCGACGCGGCGACGACGTCCTCGTGGGCCGACAGCGCGGGCACCTCAGCGACCGCCGCGTCGTAGCGGGAGCGGATGATCCGGACCAGCTCGCGCTTGGCGTCGTCCTCCGCGGGCACGGTACCCAGCGCCGAGGCGAGGCTGAGATGGATGTGGGCCGTGGCAGCGCCGAGCTCGCGCGCGGCCTCGCTGAAGTCCTCTCCGGCGGTGGCCGCCCGGAGCGCGACCCGCCACGCGTCCTCGACTCCCGGGAGGAACCGCTGGGCGAAGGCCAGGTGTCCGCGAACCCGTTCGCCGGACTGCGGGTCGGCCCACTCGCCGGCGACGTAGCCGACGGTGTGCGGGACCTGGGTGGACCCCGCCTCGGTGAGCGCGGACTGGACGACGACGTCGGGGTTCTCGCCGGGGTGCAGCGCCCGGAACACCTTGACGATGATCGGTTTTGCCGGGGCACCGGCGGCGTCGACGACCTGGCAGACGATCGAGGTGTTGGACTGCTCGCCACGCATGACGGCGGACGTGCCGAGCGTCACGACCTCGGCGTCCACCGCGTGGCCCTCGACGGTGGGGTCGGGCGTGTTGCTCTCCGACTGCGCCTGCGGCTCGGCCTGGCCCTGGATGAGCGCGAGCAGCCGGTCGACGAAGACGTCGTCGTGGGGCGCGTCGTAGACCCAGCGGGTGCCGAGCACGCCGTGCTCCGTCGTCCCGATCAGGGCGCCTTCGGCGCCGAGCAGTGGCGCGGCGCGGTAGGTCATCGGGACCTGGTAGACGACCGGGCTCGGGCCGGACTCGTCGGCCACGACCATGACCTCGATGCCCACGGCACCGGCGAGGTCGTCGAGGCGGAAGCCGCCGAGCTTGCGCAGCACCGGGGTCCGGCCCTTCGCCGTATACCAGCGCTGCTGCGGCAGCCAGGCGGTCAGCAGCTCGAGCTTGGTCGGCTCGAGCGTCGTGCGGTGGATCTCAGCCACGCCGCTCACCCGCCGCGCCGGAGGCTGCCCCGGCTCCGCTGTGGGCCCAGTCGCCGCGGACCTGGAACCAGAAGAAATCCCGGGAACCCAGTGTCACCAACACCTTTCCGTCGTCCCCGATCTTGGGAAACCCCTGCCCGCCGAACAGGTCGACGAGCTGCGCCCCCGCATACTCCAGGGGCAGCTGCACCGTCGTGGCCTGGGGCCGCGAGGAGAGGTTGTTGACGCACAGCACCGTCTCGTTGGCGGGCGCGTCGGTGCCGACCGGCCGGTCACCCTCGTGGTGCCGCACGAAGGACAGGATGGCCTCGTTCTCGGTCGGGCACACGAGGAAGTCGCCGAGCCCGAACACCGGATGCCGGCTCCGGACCTGCAACATCCCGCGGAGCCAGTGCAGGAGGGACGACGACGTGGCCATCTGGGCCTCGACGTTGACCGTGTTGTAGTGGTAGACGAGGCTGGAAATCACTGGGAGGTAGAGCTTTCCGGGGTCGACCGCCGAGAAGCCCGAGTTGCGGTCGGGGGTCCACTGCATCGGCGTGCGCACCGCGTCGCGGTCGTTCAGCCAGATGTTGTCGCCCATCCCGATCTCGTCGCCGTAGTAGAGACAGGGCGTCCCCGGCAGCGACAGCAGCAGCGAGTGGATCAGCTCGATCTCCGGCCGCGAGTTGTCCAGCAGCGGAGCGAGCCGCCGGCGGATGCCGACGTTCGCGCGCATCCGGGAGTCCGGCGCGTACCAGCCGTACATCGCCGACCGCTCCTCGGGCGAGACCATCTCGAGGGTCAGCTCGTCGTGGTTGCGCAGAAAGGTGCCCCACTGAGCCCCGGTCGGGATGGACGGGGTGTCGGCGAAGACGTCGACGATCGGCGCCGCCCGCTCCTCGCGCAGCGCGTAGTAGAGGCGCGGCATCACCGGGAAGTGGAAGCACATCTGGCACTCCGGCGCCTCGCTCGTCCCGAAGTAGTCGACGACCTCGGCCGGCGGCTGGTTGGCCTCGGCCAGCAGGACCCGGCCGGGGTACTCGGCGTCCACCATGGCGCGCAGCTCGGCGAGGAACCCGTGCGTCCGGGCGAGGTTCTCGCAGTTGGTCCCCTCCTCCTCGAAGAGGTAGGGGATCGCATCGAGCCGGAACCCGTCGATACCGAGGTCCATCCAGAACCGGACGACGTCGAACATCTCGGCTCGGACCCGCGGGTTCTCGAAGTTGAGGTCCGGCTGGTGCGAGAAGAACCGGTGCCAGAAGAACTGCCGACGGACCGGGTCGAAGGTCCAGTTCGACACCTCGGTGTCGATGAAGATGATCCGGGCCTCGCTGTAGGGGGCGTCCGTGTCGGACCAGACGTAGTAGTCCCCGAACGGGCCGTCGGGCTCGGTGCGGCTGAACTGGAACCACGGGTGCTGGTCGCTGGTGTGGTTCATGACGAGGTCGGTGACGATCCGGATGCCACGCGCATGGGCCTGCGAGACGAGCTCGATGAACTCCGGCAGGGTGCCGAACTCCGGCAGCACCGCCTTGTAGTCGGAGATGTCGTACCCGCCGTCCCGCAACGGGGACGCGTAGAACGGCGGCAGCCACAGTGCGTCGATCCCCAGCCACTGCAGGTAGTCCAGCCGCTCGATCAGGCCGCGGAAGTCACCGGACCCCGACCCCTTCGAGTCGGAGAACGCGCGGACGAGGACCTCGTAGAACACTGCAGTCCGGTACCACTGCGGGTCGTGTCGCAAACCGGGTTGCGACAGGTTGAGGCCCTGCACGGCTCAGATGCTCCTGACCTCGATGACGTGCACCGGGTGGGTCTCCGGGCCCAGCCGCACCCAGGAGTGCTGTCGCCAGATCCACGTCTGCTCGCTGATGAGGTCGCGGGCGCGGAACTGCTCGTCCCAGCCCAGGCCGAGGGCCGGCATGTCCAGGTCGAGCCACCCGCCCCGGGTCGCGTGGGGGTCGAGGTTCGCGACGACGAGGATCGTGTCGCGACGGCCGTCGACGACGCGGGACTTCGAGAAGACGATGATGTTCTCGTCGTCGCTGGAGTGGAACCGGATGTTGCGGAGCCAGCGCAGCGCCGGGTGCGCCTTGCGGATGGCGTTGAGCTTGGTGAGGTACGGGATCAGGCTCTGGCCCGCCTTCGCCCCGCCCGGCTCGTAGTCCTCCCAGTGCCGGTCCTTGTACTCGTACTTCTCGTTGTCGACCTGCTCCTCCGCACCCTGCCGCGCGACGTTCTCCATCAGCTCGTAGCCCGCGTAGATGCCGTAGGTCGGCACCAGGGTGGCGGCCAGGGCCGCGCGCAGCGCCCAGGCGGTCGGCCCGCCGTACTGCATGTAGGGCGTGAGGATGTCGTGTGTCGTCGGCCAGAACGCCGGACGCATGTAGGCGGCCGACTCCCCGGACAGCTCGCGCAGGTACTCCTCGAGCTCCCACCGCATGTTGCGCCAGGCGTAGTAGGTGTACGACTGCTGGAACCCGGCCTTGGCCAGGCTGTGCATCATCGCCGGCTTCGTGAACGCCTCGGACAGCCAGATGATCTCGGGGTGGTCCTTGGCGACGTCGGCGATGAGCCACTGCCAGAACTGCACCGGCTTCGTGTGCGGGTTGTCGACCCGGAACAGGGTCACGCCGTGGTCGATCCACACCTGGATGACCCGGCGCATCTCGGCGTAGGCGCCGGCCGGGTCGTTGTCGAAGTTCAGCGGGTAGATGTCCTGGTACTTCTTCGGCGGGTTCTCCGCATACGCGATCGTGCCGTCGGCCCGCGTGGTGAACCACTCGGGGTGGGTCTCGACGTAGGGGTGGTCGGGGGAGGCCTGGAGGGCGATGTCCACGGCGACCTCGAGCCCGTTGCGGCGAGCCGCCCGGACGAAGAGGTCGAAGTCGTCGAACGTCCCGAGGTCCGGGTGGATCGAGTCGTGCCCGCCGTCCGGCGAGCCGATGGCATACGGGCTGCCGGGGTCGCTCGGTTTGGCGTTCAGGGTGTTGTTCTGGCCCTTGCGCGCGGTCGACCCGATGGGGTGGATCGGGGTGAGGTAGACGACGTCGAAGCCCATCGCGGCGATGGCCCGGAGCCGTTCGGCCGCGGTGCGCAGGGTTCCCGACCGCCACTCGCCCGTCTCGGGGTCGAGGTAGGCGCCCTCGGACCGCGGGAAGATCTCGTACCAGGCGCCGAAGAGCGCGAGCTCTCGCTCGACGAGCAGCCGGTATGCGGGGCTGGGGCTCACCATCTCCCGGAACGGGTGACGAGCGAACCAGGTGCGCATCGGGGCGGACGTCGCGGCGTGCAGCCGGTCGACGGCCGGCCGTTCGGTGTCGCGGAGCAGGCTGACCGCTTCGACGACCGGGCTGCCCTGGAGGTCGCCCTGCTCGGCGAGACAGCGCTCCAGCATCCGGGCGCCCTCCTCGAGCATCATCTCGGCGTCGACGTCGGCCTCGACCTTGATCGTCGCGTCGTGCACCCAGGTGCCCCACGGGTCGGACCAGCCCTCGACGCGGTAGGTCCACCAGCCGGGTCGGTCGGCGGCGACGGTCGCGCTCCACCAGCTGAGACCGGCGTTGTCGACCCGCATGGGGAAGTGGTGGTCCACGCCGTCCGGGTCGGTGAGCACGGCCGTCGCGTTGACGGCGTCGTGCCCCTCACGGAACACCTGGGCGGCGACGATGAACTCCTCGTGCTCGACCGACTTGGCCGGGCGGGTCCCGCCGTCGACCAGGGGCTGGACGTTCTGGACGGGGATCCGCCCGAACGGGAGCACGCCCTCGGGGAGGGTCTCTTCGAGGAGGTGCATCGGAATGGTGGTGGCCTCGGGGCTGGGGGCGGTGCCGACGCTCTCGGGACCGGCGAGGTCCGGGTCGGTGGTGTCGGGGGCTGGCTCGGTACCGTTGGAGGCGAGGTCAAGCGAGGTCGTGGTTGCAGCAGCGTCGGATGCAGTCACACGGCGACGCTACTCGGTGGCCTGTTGCAGGGACACCCTCGGACCCTCGTGTCTCGCGGAGCGTGCAAGCCGTTGCAACGCCTGCAAGAACCCGGCAAGACACCCGCTAGAGTCGAGCCTCTGGCCTGCGCTCCACCCTTCGAACTGCGCCACCCTTCAAGCAAAGGAGAGTCGCGTGACCGACACGCAGACCGACCGCCCGGCGGCCTCGCGCCGCGGGGGTCTGGACAGCCGAGACCTCACTGCTCCCCGGCATACCGTCGAGGCGTTCATGAGCGACTTCATGCGCGAGCTCAACTACGGCCAGGGCGTGAGCCTGGCGCGCAGCTCGGTCAACGACCAGTACCTCGCGCTGGCGCGGACGGTGCGCCACCACCTGCAGTCCCGGTGGATGGCCACCCTGGCCAAGCAGTGGGACCAGCAGGCCAAGACCGTCTGCTACCTCTCGGCGGAGTACCTCCTCGGGCGGCAGCTGGACAACTCGATCCTCGCGTCCGACCTCGACACCATCGTCGAGGAGGGCCTCGGCCAGCTGGGGATCTCGCTCTCCACGCTGCGCGCGCAGGAGATCGAGCCGGGACTCGGCAACGGCGGCCTCGGCCGGCTCGCCGCGTGCTTCATCGACTCGCTCGCGACGATGTCGGTGCCCTGTGTCGGCTACGGGATCCGCTACGAGTACGGCATCTTCCGGCAGACCTTCGTCGACGGCTGGCAGGTCGAGCAGCTCCGACCCGTGGCTGCAGCTGGGCAACCCGTGGGAGTTCCCGCACCCGGAGAACGCCGTGACCGTCCGGTTCGGCGGCTACACCGAGACCGTGACCGAGGACGACGGCGCCGAGCGCACCCGCTGGGTCGGCGACTGGGACGTCCTGGGCGTCCCCTACAACTACATGGTCCCGGGCTACCGCAACGGGCGCGTCAACACGCTGCGGCTGTGGAGCGCCAAGGCGACCCGGGCGTTCAACCTCGAGGTGTTCAACGCCGGCGACTACCTCGAGGCGGTTCGCAAGCAGGCCTTCGCCGAGAACATCTCCAAGGTCCTCTACCCGGAGGACTCGACGCCCCAGGGCAAGGAGCTGCGGCTGCAGCAGCAGTACTTCTTCGTGGCCTGCTCGCTGCGCGACTTCATCGACCAGGTGCTGCCGGCGAAGTTCGACCTCCACCAGCTCCCCGAGCGGGTGATCTTCCAGCTCAACGACACCCACCCGGTCATCGCGATCCCGGAGCTCATGCGGATCCTCGTGGACGACAAGGGGTTCGAGTGGGACCAGGCGTGGGCGATCACCCAGCAGTGCTTCGCCTACACCTGCCACACGCTGCTGCCCGAGGCCCTGGAGGTGTGGCCGGTCGAGCTGCTGGGCCGGCTGCTGCCACGCCACCTGGAGATCATCTACCGGATCAACGACGAGTTCCTCGACGCGGTGCGCGAGGCCTACCCCGGCGACGAGGCGCGGGTGCGCCGGATGTCGATCATCGCGGAGCACCGGAGCGCCGTGACGATGGCCTACCTGGCGACGGTCGCCGGCTCGAAGGTCAACGGCGTCGCGGAGCTGCACTAGCAGCTGCTGCGCGACAAGGTGCTGCCGGACTTCTCCGAGCTACTGGCCGGACAAGTTCACCAACGTCACCAACGGCGTCACGCCCCGCCGGTTCGTGCGGCTGGCCAACCCGGACCTCTCCGCCTGATCACCGACGCCATCGGCGACGGCTGGGTCACCGACCTCGACCGGCTGTCGGAGCTCGAGCCGTTCGCCGACGACGCCGCGTTCCGGGAGCGTTCCGCAGCGATCAAGAAGGCGAACAAGACCGAGCCTGGCCAAGCCCTGCTGACCCGCGACGGCGTCGTGCTGCCCGACCGACGCCATGTTCGACGTGATGGTCAAGCGGCTGCACGAGTACAAGCGGCAGACCCTCAAGCTGCTGCACGTCGTCACGCTCTACCAGCGGATCCGCAGCGGGAGCTGAGCCCGGACGACTGGCCCCGCGGGTCGTCGTGTTCGGCGCCAAGGCGGCGCCGGGGTACCGGATGGCCAAGCAGATCATCGGCCTGATCAACGCGGTGGGGGCGACCGTCGACGCCGACCCGCTGGTCGGGCGCGCTGCGCGTGGTGTTCCCGGCCAACTACAACGTGACGCTGGCCGAGAAGCTCATCCCGGCGGCCGACCTGTCCGAGCAGATCTCGCTGGCCGGCAAGGAGGCCTCGGGCACCGGCAACATGAAGCTCGCCCTCAACGGTGCGCTGACCATCGGCACCCTCGACGGTGCCAACGTCGAGATCCGCAAGCTGGTCGGGCGACGAGAACTTCTTCCTCTTCGGGCTGACCGAGCCGGAGGTCGAGGCGTTGTTCGCGTCGGGCTACACCCCGGCCAGCTATCTACGAGAGCGACCCGCAGCTGCGGGCGGCCATCGACGCGATCGCCTCCGGCGCGTTCTCCGACGGCGACCGGATGGTGTTCGCGCCGGTGGTGTCGAACCTGCTCGTGCGACGACCGGTTCCTCGCCCTCGCGGACTACCGGTCCTACATCGACGCCCAGGAGCGGTGGACGAGGCCTACGGCGACCAGGACGCCTGGACCGCGGTCGGCGATCCTCAACGTCGCCCGGTCGCGGGTTCTTCTCCAGCGACCGCTCGATGCGCGACTACATCGACCGGATCTGGCACACCCCGCCCGTCCTCGACGACTAGCGGCCGCGTTCGAGTGGAGCGAAATTGACGCTATGAGGTCAACGTCGCTGCACTCGAGCATTTCGGTGCGCGCCGCCGGCATGATCGTGGTCGCTTGTTGACCTCAGGGAGTCGACGAAAACGACCACGATCACGCGCGGCACCCACCGGGACCCTGGCGTGTGGCGCCTGGCGCTCTCATGGGAATCGGCCCACTCCCACCGCATTCGGTGAGAGTGGGCCGATCCTTGGGCGTGACTCAGTGACGGGTCAGAAGGTGATGCCCCTCGCCGCAAAGCCGGCCTTGACCGCCGCGCCGGCCAAGGCGCCGTCACGCGCAACCGCACTCTCGTAGGTGGCCTTGGCGGCGGCCGAGAAGGAGGTGTCCGGCGCATACCGGAACTGGCTGTCGATGAGCGTGGTGTCCCACGCCGCCGTGGTCTTGCCGAGCGCGACGTAAGCCTGGCGGATGTCCCACAGCGCCCGGCTCCAGATCTGCCCGTCGAAGTGCACCTGACCCTTGCGGTCGGCGATCTTCAGGTCGGTGTCGAGTCGACGCAGGCAGTGCGGGACGGTGCTCGTGTAGGAGACCGAGTCCCAGTCGGCGACGCAGGCCTGGTCGGCCTTGACCGGCCAGCTGTACTGCTTGGCCGCCGCGAGACCCACGGTCACCGAGAGGTAGTCGCCGAACGACTCACCGATCGACCCGGCGTCGAGGCTGGCCCCGTAGCCCGGCACCTGGGACGCGTGGACCGCGTGGCCGTACTCGTGGACGATGACCTCGCCGTCCTCGGCATCGTCGACGCCGCCCTTGCCGAGCCGGATCCGGTAGGGCTTGTCGGTCTGGTACGAGTTGTCGCCGCCGTACTGGTCGATCTTGACGGTGAACGACTCCTGGACGATACCCGGCAGCGCCCCGCCGAAGCCGAGGGACTGCAGGTACTCCTGCGCCTGGTTCACCCAGAAGTAGCCCATGACCTGCTCGAACTGGTCGGCGTGCCGGGTGTAGTTGAACGTGTTCGTCGTGCTGAACGCCGGCGTCCCGGTGGCGGACTGGATGTTGGCCCACTTCCCGCGCAGGTACCCGGACCCGTCGAGGTTCCTCAGCTGCACGGACGCGTACTCGCTCATCGGCACCGCGGCGTCCGAGTCCTTCATGTCGGTGAGGCTCTGGTTGCCGCTGGACTGGACCGGGTTGACCTTGAAGACCGTCCCGGTCCCGGTCGTGGATCCGCTGCCGGGCTTGTCCGCCGAGGCCGGCTGCGCGGTCGCGACGGTGACGAGGGCCGCCGCGAGGACCGCGGTTCCGGCGAGGGCAGAGGTGGTGCGCGTCATACGAAGGCGTCGGCTCGTGGCCATCAGGGCAGTCTCCTGGTTGGGGGTCGGTGAACAGACGCCCCAGACCCCCGAGCCGTCCCGGAAAGCGCCCGGACGACCGTACCTCCCCGATCGCGTAGATTGGACCTAACCGATCGACCGAGTGAATGCCCGCGAGGAGTGGACGCCGCGATGCTCATCGCCGTCGGCCTCGCCGTCGTCGTTCTCCTGACCCTCGCGACCGGGTACTTCGTCGCCCAGGAGTTCGCCTACGTCTCGGTGGACCGCAACCGGCTGCGGCAGCTGGCCGACGAGGGCGACGCCGCCGCCGCCCGCGCGCTCGACATCACCGGACGGCTCTCCTTCACCCTCTCGGGCGCCCAGTTCGGGATCACCGTCACGGCCCTGCTGGTCGGGTACGCGGGTGAGCCCCTCATCGGGGTGGCGCTGGCCGACCTGCTGGGCTTTACCGACCTCCCGTATGCGGCTCGCCTGACCATCGCCATCGCCGTCGTGCTCGTGTTCTCGACGGTCCTCCAGATGGTCGTGGGGGAGCTGGCGCCGAAGAACCTCGCCATCGCCCGCCCGATCCCGCTGGCCCGCTCGCTGAGCCGCTCGACGCAGATCTACCTCGCGGTCGCCGGACCGCTGATCCGCCTCTTCGACGCGGCTTCCAACCGGCTGCTGAGGGCGGTCGGCATCGAGCCGGTCGAGGAGCTCTCGCCCGGTGCCACCACCGCCGACCTGGAGCACGTCATCGACGAGTCCCGCAGGGGCGGCGCGCTCGACGAGGACCTCTCCCTCCTGCTCGAGCGCGGGCTGGCGTACCGGGCGCTCAGCGCGGAGCAGGCGATGACCCCTCGCGTCGACGTCGACACCGTGCCGGCCACCTCGACGCTGGCGGCCGTCGTCGACCTCCTGCGCACCAGCCCGCACTCGCGGTTCCCCGTCGTGGCCCAGGACGTCGACGACGTCGTGGGCATCGTCGGCCTGGCCGACCTGCTCGAGGTCCCGCGCGAGCGCTGGGGGAGCGTCGCCGTGCAGGACGCGTGCTCCGCGGCGGTGGTCGTGCCCGGGTCGCTGCCGCTGCCCGCCGCCCTGGAGCAGCTGCGGGCCAGCCGGCGCCAGCTGGCGGTCGTCGTCGACGAGTTCGGCGGGTTCGACGGGGTGCTGTCCCTGGAGGACATCGCGGAGGAGGTGGTGGGCGACATCTTCGACGAGGGCGACGAGCGCGAACCCGAGCCGCCCGCGGGACCGGCGGACACGCATACCCTCTCGGCTCGGCTCCGGCTCGACGAGGTCGAGTCGTCGACCGGCATCCGGCTGCCGCTCGGAGCGGACTACGCCACCGTCAGCGGCCTCGTGCTGGGCCGGCTCGGGCGGGTGGCCAAGCCCGGCGACACCGTCATGGTCGACGAGGTCGTCGAACCGGGCGACGTCGACGACCTGTCGGTGCCCGACCGGATCGAGATCCGCGTCGACGAGGTCGAGCGGCACGTCCCTGCGGTGGTAACCCTGCTGCGACTCCGGTCGGATCCCGCCCAGGAGCGGGCCTCGTGAACGTCGCCGTCTCCGTCGGCCTGTCCGTGTTGCTGCTGCTCGCCAACGCGTTCTTCGTGGCGGCGGAGTTCGCCGTCGTCTCGGCGAAGCGGCACCGCCTGGAGGTCGCAGCAGCCTTCGGCGGACGCTCGGCGCGCGCGGCCGTGCGCAACAGCCGCGAGCTCTCCCTGGGTCTCGCCGGCGCGCAGCTCGGGATCACGCTCGCGACGCTGGGGCTCGGCGCGCTCGCCAAGCCGGCGGTCGCCGACCTGCTCGACCCCCTGCTTCAGCTGACCCCGTTGCCGGAGGCCATGGCCTCGGTCATCGCCACGGTCCTCGCGGTGGCGGTCGTGGTGTTCCTCCACATGGTCGTCGGCGAGATGGCGCCGAAGTCGTGGGCGATCACTCACCCGGAGCGGTCGGCGATCCTGCTCGGACTGCCGTTCCGCATGTTCATGGCGTCGACCCGATGGGTCCTTCGGCTGCTCAACGGGGTCGCCAACGCACTGCTCGGGATCTGGCGGGTCGAGCCGGTCGATGAGGCCAGCGTCGTGCAGGGGCCGGCCGAGCTGCGGCTGCTCATCGACGCGTCCCGGGAGCACGGCCTCATCGAGGATGCGGAGGAGGAGCTGCTCAGCAGCGTCCTCGACCTGGCCGGCACGCCGGTGTATGCGGCCACGCTGCCCCTGGCCGACGCCGTGAGCGTGCCCCTCGACGCTCTGGCCGTCGACGTCGAGCGTCGGTCCCGGGAGAGCGGCCGGTCGCGCCTCGTGGTCCTCGACGCGGCCGGCGTGCCGACCGGCCTCGTCCACGTTCGCGACGCCGTGCTCGCCCCGCCCGACACCACCGTGTCGGACCTCGCCTACGTCACGACCGTGCTCGACCCCCACGCGTCGGTGGTCGAGGCGATCGGCCGGATGCGCGCCGACCGGGCGCAGCTGGCGCTCGTCGCCGACACCGACGGCGAGGTCATCGGGATCACCGCCCTGGAGGACCTCCTGGAGCGGGTGCTCGGCGAGTTCGACGACGAGACCGACCGCCCTCGCCGCTGAGTCGCGAGGGTCAGCCGAGCTGGACGGCGCGGTAGACCCGCATCGACGCGGCCGCCACGTCGACCGGACCGGCCGACGGGTCGACCACGGACGGGCGCTGCGGTCGCTCCCATGCGCTGTCCCACAGCAGCTCGTAGGCGCTGAGCCCGGGCGGTATCGGGAGGGTCACCTGCGCCGGGTTGGCCCCGCCGTGCACGAGGACGAGGACGGAGCGCTCGCCCAGCTCGGCCCCGTCGAGGTACATCGCGAGGGTGCGCACGGACGGATCGGTCCAGACGGCGTCGGTCATGGGCTGACCGCTCGCGGTGAACCACGCGATGTCGGTCGAGCCGTCGTCGTCGATCTGCCGTCCGGACGGGAAGGCCCGTTGGCGCAGTACCGGCAGGGTCGCCCTCAGCCGCACGAGGTGGCGCGTCGTCTCGAGCAGGTCCTGCTGCCACGGCGCGAGGTCCCAGTCGAACCAGGACGTCGTCGTTGTCCTGGCAGAACGCGTTGTTGTTGCCGTCCTGGCTGCGCCCGAACTCGTCGCCGGCGTTGAGCATCGGCACGCCGGTGGAGGTCAGCAGCGTGCCGAGCAGGTTGCGGATCGACCGCAGTCGGGCCTCCTGGACGTCCGCGTCGTCGGTCGGGCCCTCGACGCCGTGGTTCCAGGACAGGTTGTTGTCGGTGCCGTCGCGGTTGCCCTCGAGGTTCGCGTCGTTGTGCTTGACGTCGTACATCGTGAGGTCGCGAGCGGTGAACCCGTCGTGGGCGGCGACGAAGTTGACCGACGCGATCGGCCCGCGGTCGCGGGTGCCGAAGAGGTCCTGCGACCCGGCCAGCCGGGTGGCGAGGTCCTGCACGCCGTGGCCCTGCCTGCGACTCGCGGTCCCGGCCCAGCCCGGCCAGCCAGAACGACCGGACGCCGTCGCGGAACCGGTCGTTCCACTCACTGAACGGCGGTGGGAACTGACCGGTACGCCAGCCGTGGATCCCGAGGTCCCACGGCTCGGCGATGTTCTTGACGCGGGACAGGACCGGGTCCGTGCGCAGGGCCACGAGGAAGGGATGGTTGGGGTCGTAGTCGTCGTAGCGCCCGCGGGCCAGGGCGACGCCCAGGTCGAACCGGAACCCGTCGACGTGGCACTCCTCGACCCAGTACCGCAGCGAGTCCAGGACCATCCGGCACACCACGGGGTGACGCAGGTCGAGGGTGTTGCCGCAGCCGGTGACGTCGATGTCGTGACCGCGGTCGTCGAGCCGGTAGTAGGCGCGGTTGTCGAGGCCCCGCCAGCTCAGCGTCATCCCCGTCGCGCTCTGCTCGCTCGTGTGGTTGTAGACGACGTCGAGGAGGACCTCGATGCCGGCCCGGTGCAGCAGCTTGACCATGCCCTTGAACTCGTCGAGCACGCCCTGCGGGTCCTGGGCGGACGCATACGCCGCGTGCGGGGCGAAGAACCCCAGCGTGTTGTAGCCCCAGTGGTTCGTCAGGCCGCGCCGGAGCACTTCGGGCTCGGTGGTGAACGCCTGCACGGGAAGCAGCTCGACGGCGGTGATGCCGAGCCGGGTGAGGTGCTCGATGGTGACGGGGTGGGCCAGCCCCGCGTAGGTGCCGCGGAGGTGGTCGGGGATGCCCGGCAACCGTTCGGTGAGGTTCTTGACGTGGACCTCGTAGATCACCGTCTCGGCGAGAGACCGGTGCGGCGAGACGTCGCCCTCCCAGTCGAACGCCTCGTCGACCACCACACATCGGGGCACGTAGGCCTTGGAGTCGCGGTCGTCCCGCAGCCCGGTGTCGCCGGCCAGCTCGACCCCGACCTGGTGGCCGAAGACCGACGGTGCCAGCCGGATGTCGCCCTCGATCGCGCGGGCGTAGGGGTCGAGCAGAAGCTTGGACTCGTTGTAGCGCAGACCGTTCTCCGGCTGCCACGGACCAGAGGCCCGGACCGCGTAGCGCTGCCCCGGCGTCACCCCGCGCAGGTGCCCGAACCAGAACCCGTGGGCGCGCTCGGTGAGGGGTATGCGCCGCTCGGAGGCACCCTCCCGGTCACCGGCGTCGAACAGGCAGACGTGCACCGTGTCGGCGTGACCGGCATACACGCAGAGCTCCACTCCGCCCTCGACCCGCGTGATCCCGGGCGGCGGTGGAAGGTCCCGCAGCGGTCGTGGCGGCGCCGGGGGGGACATGCCGTCAGACTAAACGGCGGATACGGTGTCGCCATGACGTGTGTGGAGCCCGGAGCATGAGCGACCCCACCAGCCTGCCGAACTTCCCACCCCCGGCGGACGAGCACCCACTGCGGGGGCGGGTTCTCGACGTCCTCAAGGATCTCGGGCTGAACCCCAACATCGACGGTGACGGCGACGTGGCGTTCATGATCGGCGAGCCGCCGCAGCAGCTGTTCGTGCGCTGCCTGGACGGCGACTGGCCGGTGATGCGGATCTTCGGGCAGTGGCTGATCGGCGAGCAGGTCCCCGACGACCTGTACCTGCGGCTGCAGCGCTGCAACGACTTCAGCCTGCAGCTCAACCTCGCCAAGGTCGGCATCGCCAACAACAACCTCGTCGTCAGCGTCGAGCACGTCGTGACCATGGAGACCGACATCTCGGCGCTGTTCCAGATCAGCGTGAACCTCATCATGGAGGTCGTGCAGATGTGGCACGCGTCGTTCCAGACGCCGCCCGAGGGCGCCGAGGGCGTGGAGGGTGTCGAGGGCACGGACTCGAACGGGTCCGAGCAGTATCGACCGCGACACCGTCCGCAGGACGACGCATGAGCGACATCGCCTACGCCGGCGAGTTCGTCCGCCTCGAGGTCCAGGACGGGATCGGCACGATCCGGCTGGACCGGCCCCCGATGAACCCCCTCTCGGTGCAGGTCCAGGAGGAGATCCGAGCCGCCGCGCAGACCGCCGGCGCGACCTCCGACGTGGCCGCCGTCGTCGTCTACGGCGGCGAGAAGGTGTTCGCCGCGGGCGCCGACATCAAGGAGATGCAGGCCATGTCGTACGTCGACATGGTCGAGCGCTCGGTTCCCCTGCAGAGCTCGATCACGGCAGTCGCCCAGATCCGCAAGCCCACGGTGGCCGCGGTGGCGGGGTATGCGCTGGGCGGCGGCTGCGAGCTCGCGCTCGCCTGCGACTTCCGCGTCATCGGGGAGAACTCGAAGCTCGGACAGCCGGAGATCCTCCTCGGCGTGATCCCGGGTGCCGGTGGTACGCAACGACTTTCGCGGCTCGTCGGGCCGGCGAAGGCGAAGGACATCATCTACTCGGGCCGGTTCGTGGACGCCGAGGAGGCGCTGCGCATCGGCCTCGTCGACAAGGTCGTCCCGGCCGACGAGGTGTATGCGGCGGCGCGCGCCTGGATGCTCTCGTTCGTCGGAGGCCCCGCGTATGCGCTGCGGGCGGCCAAGGAGGCCATCGACCGCGGGCTCGAGTCCGACCTCGACACCGGGCTGGAGATCGAGCGGATGCTCTTCGCCTCGCTCTTCGCGACGAAGGACCGCGAGATCGGGATGACCTCGTTCGTCCAGCAGGGACCTGGGAAGGCGAACTTCGAGGGAGCCTGACCCGGCGGCGGAGGCCCCGGGAGGTGAGTGGGCGCCGTCCGCGACAACTACTCAGACATGTCCGCGCAGTATCGGCCGGATCGCCGGTTCGACGACAACTACTCAGACATGTCCGCGCAGTATCGGCCCGGATCGCCGATTCGACGACAACTACTAGACATGTCCGAGTCGTTGCGCAGCGGGCCGAGGGTAGGGCCTCACGAGACGGTGACCGGACCGACGCGGACGGCGGTCAGGAGGCGTCAGGCGGCGTCACGCGGACGGCGTCAGGCGGCGTCGAGGACGACGAGGTCGCGGGTGGTGGTGAGGCTGCCGGTCGCGGTGCCGACGTAGCTGCCCGCGGTGGGCGGTACGTCGCGGTAGTCGCGACCGGTCGCGACCGTGACATGGCCCGCCCCGGTACGCCGACCGTTGCACGGGTCGTACCCGACCGCCTCCGCCGCGTGACCGTCCGCCGACGGGACCACCACCTCGACCCACGCGTGCGTCCCGCCCTGGCCGACGAGGTGACCCGAGACGTACCGCGCGGCGAGGCCGCGGATCCGACAGAGCGCCAGCATGACGTGGGCCGAGTCCTGGCAGACCCCCCGGCCCAGGGCGAGGGCCTCGTCGGCCGTGGTCCGCACTCCGGTAAGGCCGTACTCGTAGCCGAGCGCGTCGTGGGTCACGTGGCAGAGCGCGTCGGCCAGGGCCAACCCGTTCAGCCGGTCGAACGGCCCCCGTCCGGACGGCGGCGCGACGGCGGCCAGCTCGCGGAGCGGTGCGGAGGCCCCGGTCAGCGCCGTCGCCCGCAGCCACCGGGAGTCGCCGAGCGCGCGCGGGTCGAGGAGCACGGACTCGCCATTCCGCCGGCGGGTCAGGGTGGCGGAGTAGGCGAACTGGACGTACTCGTCGACCCGCTCGGCCCCGACCCGGACCACGGTGTTGCCGGCTCCGTCCCGGACGCGACGTCGCTGGACGTCGGCACCCGAGATCGTCAGCCGCGAGGTCTCGAGGACGGTGGGTCCGTGCTGGCGCGGCGGCATCACGCGCAGGCGGTGCCGCAGGCGCTGGATCGGGGCGTCGTACCGGTAGACGAAGGTCTGGTCCAGCCGGTACGTCACGCGCTCCACGTCGTCGAGCGGGCTCATCCGGCGTCCTCCTCCGCTACCACCGCCATCGACTGGAGGACCGGACCGCCGAACGTCGTGGCCATCGCCACGTCCGACGCGTCCCGTCCCCGACCGATGACGACGCGCCCCTTGCGGCGCTGGTTGTTCCGAGGGTCGAAGGTCCACCAGCGGTCGCCGAGCCAGACCTCCATCCACGCCGCGAAGTCCATCGGCGCCGGGTCCGGCGGCACGTCCATGTCCGGGAGGTACCCGAAGGCATACCGGGCCGGGATGTTGAGCGCCCGGCAGAACGAGATCGCGAGGTGCGTGAAGTCGCGGCACACCCCGTAGCCGGTGTTGAACACGTCGAGGGCCGTCGAGGTCGCCGTGCTCGACCCGTACTGGAAGGTCAGGTGCTCGTGGACGTGGTCACAGATGGCCTGGACCCGGGAGTAGCCCGGCGGGATGTCGGCGAACTGCTTCCACGCCTCGTTGGCCAGCATGTCGGGCAGGCAGTAGCGGCTCGGCAGGGTGAACAGCAGCACGTCGTCGGGCAGCGCGGCGACGGGGTTCTCGGGCGCGTCCGGGTCGGCGTCGTCGACCGCGTCGCGGACCGTCGCCACCGCGGCATACCGCAGGACGGACTCACCCGTCGGCAGCACGGTGCGCAGGCACGGGTTGCCGTAGAGGTCGGCATAGCGGCGCACGTCGAGCTCGGGCTCGAACGACCAGGACTCGTCGGCGACCAGGACCTCGGACGCGAGAGACGGCTGGACCTGGAAGACCGTCGGCGTCGGGATCTCCGCGTGGTAGACGAACTCACAGCCGATGCGCAGCCGTCGCGTGTCCATGGACCCATCTTGGGGACTCGGTGTTTCCGCTGCGTTACGGGAACGTCGTGATTTTCGGTATGCCTCGGACGCGGCGGTCACGGCAGCGCCCTATCCGGCGCTCCGGCCCCACCCGCTGGCCGCCGAGCCTTCGAGAAGGGTCCGCGCCATCGCGTCGTGGGTGACCAGGGTGGTCACCAGGCCGCTGCGGACCGCCGCCAGGACGGCTGGGGCCTTGGAGACGCCGTAGGGGATCGCGAGGACGTCGCCGACCTTGGCCAGCTGCTCGGCGTTCATGCAGATCATCCGCGCGGTCTGCTCGTGGCCGACCACGGTGCCCGAGGCGTCGATGAACACCCCGGAGACGTCGGCGACCGTCCCGGCCTTGGTCAGCGCGCGGCGGTCCGCGGTGCCCATCGCGTCGTAGATCGTGCTCTTACCCGGACCCCAGGCACCGAGCCCGACGACGGCCTTGGTCACCGAGCCGAACTGGGCGATGGCCCGTGCGATCTCGGGTTGCCGGCGGAGGGTCCGGGCGGTCTCCTCGTCGGGCAGCAGGAAGGGGGCGTAGAAGACCGTCACCCGACCGCCGGTGAGCCGCCCGATGTCGCGGACGATCTCGGTCGACGTCACGGACAGGTCCTCACGCTGAAGTGAGCCGGTCAGCTGGACCAGGGGAGCGGGGGCCATCCGGCCCAGGACCGGGACGGTGCTCGCCACCGCCCTGGCCCACGCGAACCCGAGCACGTCGAGCCGACTGACGGTCTCGGTGAGCAGCTCGCCGGCGGCCCGGGCCAGCAACGTCCGCAGCGCCGCCGGGTCGGACTCCTCGGTGCCGACGACGATCGCGGTCCGGAGGCCGAGGTGTTCGCGGAGCCGGCTGGACAGGTCGGTGTCGATGCTGCCCGGATGGCCGATCTCGATCCGGACCAGTCCGGTGGCCAGCGCATGGTCGAGCAGCCGGGCGACCTTGAACCGGCTGATCTCCAGCTCGTCGGCGATCTCGACCTTGGACCGTCCGTCGACGTAGTACCGCCGGGCCACCGTCGCTGTGAGGACGAGCTGCGCCGGACCGGCGGTCAGCTCGGATCCATCCATGGCGGCTCCCTTCGGTGCGTGCTCGACCAAGGCCCCCGCCGAAATCTACGACGCGGACCGGTCGGCGCGATGGCGTTTCCCGGCCAACTCTTGACAGGCGGACCTGGCAGCGGTTGACTCCCCAGGCAGCATACGAGCAGGGCAGCGCTCATGTGAGCGTTACGCACGGACCACGTCGACGTGGTCCCGGGACGAGGGAGTCGGCGTGGCGGGTCGGACAGGACGCAGGAGCGGTAGGCGAGGTACCCGGGCCGGCGTCGTCGTCGGCGGAGGACTGGTGGTTTCAGTGGTGCTGGCCGGCTGCGGCTCGTCCGGCTGGGGCAGCGCCGGAGGTGGGGGCGGCGCCGACACGATCAACGTGCTCATGGTCAACAACTCGCAGATGGTCGACCTGCAGAAGCTGACCGCGGACAACTTCACCGCCAAGACCGGCATCCGGGTGAACTTCACCGTGCTGCCGGAGAACGACGTCCGCGACAAGATCAGCCAGGAGTTCTCCAGCCAGGCGGGCCAGTACGACATCGCCACGGTCAGCAACTTCGAGATCCCGATCTATGCGCGCAGCAAGTGGATCGCGCCGCTCAGCGACTACATCGCCAAGGACACGGCGTTCGACCAGGACGACATCCTCAAGCCGATGACCGAGTCGATGTCCAAGGACGGCGTCGTCTACGGCGAGCCCTTCTACGGGGAGTCGTCGTTCCTCATGTACCGCAAGGACGTCCTGGACTCGAAGGGCATCACCATGCCCCCGAACCCGACGTGGGACGAGGTCGCCGACATCGCGGCCAAGGTCGACGGGGCCCAGCCGAACATGAAGGGGATCTGCCTTCGCGGGCAGCCTGGATGGGGCCAGATCTTCGCCCCCCTCACCACGGTGGTGAACACCTTCGGTGGCACCTGGTTCGAGAAGGACTGGACGCCGGGAGTGAACGCCCAGCCGTTCGTCGACGCGACGAACTTCTACGTCGAGCTCATCCAGGCGCACGGCGAGAAGGGTGCCCCCCAGGCCGGGTTCACCGAGTGCCTGAACAACCTCGTCCAGGGCAACGTCGCCATGTGGTACGACGCGACGTCGGCGGCCGGCTCACTCGAGGCGGCGGACTCCCCCGTCAAGGGCAAGATCGGCTACGTCGCGGCGCCGGTGAAACTCACGAAGAGCTCCGGCTGGCTGTACTCGTGGGCCTGGGGCATCCAGATGGCCAGCACCAAGAAGGACAACGCCTGGAAGTTCGTCTCCTGGGCGTCGAGCAAGGAGTACGAGGAGCTGGTCGGCCAGAAGCTCGGATGGTCCAAGGTCCCGGCCGGCAAGCGGTCCTCGACCTACGACAACCCCGACTACCTCAAGGTCGCCTCGGCGTTCGCGACGCCGACCAAGGCCGCGATCGAGTCCGCCGACCCGAACAACCCGGGTGTGCAACCACGGCCGGCGCCCGGCATCCAGTTCATCGACATCCCGGAGTTCCCGGACCTCGGGACCCAGGTCTCGCAGGACGTCAGCTCGGCGATCGCCGATCGGATGACCGTCCAGCAGGCCCTGGACAACGGTCAGGAGCTCGCCGAGGACGTCGCCGACCGGTACCAGTCCAAGGGCGGGCAGTGAACCGCCGAGCGGTCACCGGCCGCTCCTCACTGGAGGCTCCCAGCCGCCTACACATCGTCGCCAGGAAGGAACGCTCATGAGCGCCGTCGCCGAGTCCACCCGCACCGGCACACCGCCGGCGACGCCCCCGGACGACTCCGCCCTGGCTCGCGCCGGCGCCTGGGCCCGTCGTGCGCCACTACTGCCGGCGTTGATCTTCATGATCATCATCACGCAGCTGCCGTTCCTCGTGACCCTCGGCATCTCGTTCATGAACTGGAACGCCTACTACCCGGACGAGATCGGCTTCAACGGGCTGGAGAACTACCGTCGGGTCCTCACCGACGCCAACACCCGGTCCGCGATCGTCGTCACGGTCATCCTCACGGTGTCCGTGGTCCTCATCAGCCTGATCCTCGGGCTGCTCATCGCCCTGCTCCTCGACCGCCAGTTCCGGGGCCGCGGTGTCGTGCGCACGATGATGATCACCCCGTTCCTCATCGTCCCGGTGGCCGCCGCGCTGCTCTGGAAGCACGCGCTGTTCAACCCGGAGTACGGCCTCTTCAACGGCGTGCTGCGGTGGGTCGGCAACCTGTTCGGTCAGAACTGGCCACAGCCTGACTGGATCAGCCAGGCGCCCCTGTGGGCGATCATCGCGGCGCTGGTCTGGCAGTGGACGCCGTTCATGATGCTGATCCTGCTGGCCGGCCTCCAGAGCCGCCCCCTCGATGTCGTCGAGGCGGCCAAGATCGACGGCGCGACCAGCTGGCAGATCTTCTGGAACATGACGTTCCCGCACCTGCGCCAGTACGTCGAGCTGAGCGCGCTGCTCGGGTCGGTCTACGTCGTCCAGAACTTCGACGCCGTCTTCGTCATCACCGCCGGCGGTCTCGGCACCGCGAACCTGCCCTACGTGATCTACCAGCTGTTCTACACCGCCCACGAGTACGGCCGGGCGTCCGCCGCCGGGGTCATCGTCGTCATCGCGACGATCATCATCGCGACGTTCGCGCTGAGGACCGTGTCCACGCTGTTCCGGGAGGAGACCCGATGAGCGCCATCGCCAGCGCCACCACACCAGGGACGCAGCAGGCCCAGCCCATCCAGCACCGCAAGAAGCCGCGCAGTGCGATCATCCTCAGCGGGACAGCGTGGATCGTCGGGATCCTCTTCGTCCTGCCGGTCCTGTGGATGGTGCTGACCTCCTTCCACTCGGAGCCGGATGCGGCGAAGAACCCCCCGGCACTGTTCGCCCCACTCTCGGTGGAGGGGTACAAGACCTTCTTCGACTCGGGTCCCTGGCCGCCGCTGCTGAACTCGCTGACGGCCAGCGTGCTGTCGACGGTCCTGGTCCTCCTGCTGGCCTTCCCCGCCGCATACGCCCTGTCGATCAAGCCGGTGAAGAAGTGGACCGACGTGCTCTTCTTCTTCCTGTCGACCAAGATGCTCCCGGTGGTCGCCGGCCTGCTGCCGCTCTACCTGTTCGCGCAGGCCGTCAACGTGCTCGACAACATCTGGTACCTCCTGATCCTCTATACGTCGATGAACCTGCCGATCGTCGTCTGGATGCTCCGGTCCTTCCTGGCGGAGGTGCCGGTGGAGATGCTCGAGGCCGCCCAGCTGGACGGCGCCGGCCTCATCCGGACGCTGCGCTCGATCATCGCGCCGGTGGTCCTGCCCGGGATCGCCGCGGCCGCGTTGATCTCGTTCATCTTCAGCTGGAACGAGCTGCTCTTCGCGCGGGTGCTCACCGGTACCGCGGCCCAGACCGCGCCGGTGTTCCTCACCGGCTTCGTCACCAGCCAGGGGCTGTTCCTCGCCAAGGTCTGTGCCGCGTCGTTGGTCGTGTCACTGCCGGTGCTCATCGCCGGGTTCGCGGCCCAGGACAAGCTCGTCCAGGGCCTTTCGCTCGGCGCCGTCCGGTAAGACAGTCGCGTCAGGAGTCGTTCGCGAAGGAGAAGTCTCGTATGCCCGTACTCAGCCAGCGCACCCTGGACTCGCTCCCCGACACGGTGGCCCGGCCGGGCTACGACCGGTCGCAGGTCACCGAGGGGATCGTGCACTTCGGGGTCGGCGGGTTCCACCGCGCCCACCAGGCGATGTACGTCGACGCCCTGATGAACCAGGGCGAGGCGCTCGACTTCGGGATCGTCGGGGTGGGCACGATGCCCGGCGACACCCGGATGCGCGACGCGCTCAACGGCCAGGACGGGCTCTACACCCTGGTGGTCAAGTTTCCCGACGGCCGACGTGAGCCGCGGGTGATCGGGTCCATGACGCGGTTCCTCCATGCCGCAGACGACCCGGGTGCGGTGCTCGCCGCGATGAGGGCGGCGAGCACACGCATCGTCTCGTTGACCATCACCGAGGGTGGCTACCTGTTCCACCCGTCGACCGGGGACTTCGACGCCGAGCACCCGCTGATCCGGCCGGACCTGGTGGCGGGAGCGACGCCCACGACCCCGTTCGGGTTCATCGTCGAGGCGCTCCGGCTGCGGAGGGAGGACGGAACCCCGCCGTTCACGGTGATGTCCTGCGACAACATCCCCGGGAACGGCGACGTGGCCAAGAAGATGATCGTCGCGTTCGCCACCCTCAAGGACCCCGACCTCGCGACCTGGATCGAGTCGTCGGTGCGGTTCCCCAACTCCATGGTCGACCGGATCACGCCGGTCACGGCGCCGGAGGACATCGTCGCCCTGAAGGACGAGTTCGGGGTCGAGGACGCGTGGCCGGTGGTCTGCGAGCCGTTCACCCAGTGGGCTCTGGAGGACTCGTTCGAGGGCGGTGCCTCGGGCCGGCCGGCGTTCGAGGACGTCGGGGTCCAGCTGGTGCCGGACGTCGAGCCGTACGAGCTGATGAAGCTGCGGCTGCTCAACGCGAGCCACCAGGCGCTCTGCTACCTCGGGTACCTCAGCGGGTACCGGTACGCCCACGAGGTATGCCAGGACCCCCTCTTCGTCGACTTCCTCCTCTCGTACATGGACCGCGAGGCGACCCCGACGCTGCACGACGTACCCGGGGTCGACCTCACCGCCTACAAGCACCAGCTCATCGAGCGGTTCGCGAACCCCGAGGTCCGCGACACGCTGGCCCGGCTGTGCGCCGAGAGCTCGGACCGCATCCCGAAGTGGCTGGTCCCGGTGATCCGGACCAACCTCGAGAAGGGTGGCGAGATCGAGCGGTCGGCGCTCGTGGTCGCGTCGTGGGCGCGCTACGCCGAGGGGGTCGACGAGCAGCGGCGACGCGATCCAGGTCGTCGACCAGCTCAAGGACCGGGTCATGGCCGCGGCGGCGCGACAGCAGGACGAGCCGTTGGCGTTCATCGAGGACGAGCAGCTGTTCGGTGACCTGGCGGCGAACGAGCGGTTCGCCGAGACCTACACGAGGTGGCTGGCCTCGCTGCACGACGTCGGCGCCCGCCTGACTCTCGAACGGCTGGCGGGCAGGGCAGACTCGGTTCATGACTGACCGGGTCCTCGTTGCGGGCGTCGACTCGTCGACCCAGTCCACCAAGGTCGTCGTCTGCGACGCCGGCACCGGCGAGATCGTCCGCGAGGGGCGCGCCTCGCACCCCGACGGTACCGAGGTCGACCCGGCCGCCTGGTGGGCCGCGTACGAGGAGGCGACGTCCGCCGGGCTGCTCGACGACGTCCGCGCCATCGCCGTCGCCGGGCAGCAGCACGGGATGGTCGCTCTTGACGAGGACCGCGCCGTCGTGCGAAAAGCGTTGCTGTGGAACGACACCCGTTCCGCCGGCGCAGCGGCGGAGCTCGTGCAGGAGCTCGGCGGTCCCCAGGCCTGGGCCGACGCCGTGGGCACCGTGCCGTTGGCCAGCATCACCGTGGCGAAGCTGCGCTGGTTCGCCGAGCACGAGCCCGATCTCGCCGACCGGACGCAGGAGGTGGTGCTGCCGCACGACTGGCTGACGGCGCAGATCCTCGGGTCCGGCTCCACGGCCGGTGTGCGGCTCGTCACCGACCGCGGCGACGCCTCCGGCACGGGCTACTGGGCGCCGTCGAGCGGCGCGTACCGGACCGACCTGCTCGCTAGGGCGTTCGGCCGCGAGCTCGGCCTGCCGGACGTGCTGGGACCGCACGAGGCTGCGGGGACCACGGCGAGCGGGATGGTCGTGGGCCCCGGCACTGGCGACAACATGGGCGCCGCCCTGGGTCTCGGCCTCGGTCCCGGCGACATCGTCGTCTCGCTCGGGACCAGCGGGACGGTCTTCGGGGTGGCGGAGGCACCGACGGCGGACCCGACCGGGTTCGTCGCCGGGTTCGCCGACGCGACCGGCCGCTTCCTCCCGCTGGTCTGCACCCTCAACGCGGCCCGGGTCCTCACCTCCGCCGCCACCATGCTCGGCACCGACCACGCGGGCCTCGACGAGCTGGCCCTCTCGGCGAAGCCCGGGGCGGGTGGGCTCACCCTGCTGCCCTACCTCGACGGCGAGCGGACCCCGGACCTGCCCGGCGCGACCGGCACCCTCGGCGGACTCACCCGGGCGAACCTCACGCCGGCGAACGTCGCACGGGCCGCCGTGGAGGGCATGCTGTGCGGCCTGGCCGACGGGCTCGACGCGTTGCGCGACAACGGCGTCCCCGTCCATCGAGTGCTGCTCATCGGCGGTGCCGCGCGGTCCACGGCGGTGCAGGCGGTGGCCAGTGGGATCTTCGGGGCGCCGGTGTCGGTGCCGTCACCGGGGGAGTACGTCGCCCTCGGGGCCGCTCGACAGGCCGCGTGGGTGCTCGCGCGCAGCCGTGGTCACGGCGCCGAGGAGCCCCCGGGCTGGGCGATCGGCGCGCAGGAGGTGCCCGACCCGGGCGGTGACTGGGCCGCCGAGGTACGCGGCGCGTACACCCGTCTCCGCGGGCAGATGCACGGCATCTGACCGGACGGGCTCGGCTCACCCGATCGGGCGTGTCGGGCATCACGCGGCGTGGGCTTGGGCCTCACCGGCGCGGCTGCGAGGATGGACGGCGGTCACGAACTATGAGCATCAACCCGTCGAAGAAGAGGACGCATGAACATCGTCGTCTGTGTCAAGTACGTCCCGGACGCCCAGGCGGACCGGACTTTCGTGGAGAGCGACAAGACCACCGACCGGGTGGGTGTGGACGGGCTGCTCTCGGAGCTCGACGAGTACGCGATCGAGGAGGCGCTGCTCGTCACCGAGGCCGGCGAGGGTGAGGTGACCGTGCTGACGGTCGGCCCCGAGCAGGCCACGGACGCGTTGAAGAAGGCCCTCCAGATGGGCGCCGACAAGGCGGTCCACGTCGTCGACGACCAGATCCACGGCTCGGACGCCCTCGCGACGTCGGCGATCCTCGCCGCGGCGATCGGCAAGCTGGACCCGCAGCCCGACCTCGTCATGACCGGGATGGCCTCGACCGACGGCACCATGGGCGTCGTCCCGACGATGCTCGCGGAGCGGCTCGGGCTGCCGGCGGTGACGTTCGCGTCGGAGCTGACCGTCGGGGACGGCAAGGTCACGGTCCGCCGCGACAACGACGCCGCCTCGCAGACCATCGAGGCGACGCTCCCGGCCCTGGTGTCGGTGACCGACCAGATCAACACGCCGCGGTACCCCTCGTTCAAGGGGATCATGGCCGCGAAGAAGAAGCCGCTCGACACGTGGTCGCTCGCCGACCTCGGCATCGAGCCGAGCCAGGTCGGGCTCGACGCGGCGTGGACCAAGGTCGAGTCGTATGCCGCGCGCCCGCCGCGTCAGAAGGGCCAGATCGTGGCCGACGAGGGCGACGGCGGCGAGAAGCTCGCCGCGTTCCTCGCCGAGCGCAAGTTCGTCTGACCCCTGACCGTCGCCCCCTTTCGTTTGCTGGCAAGGAGATCCGAACCCCATGGCTGAAGTACTCGTCCTCGTCGACCACGCCGGTGGCCAGGTCCGCAAGACCACGTCCGAGCTGCTGACCATCGCCCGCCGTCTCGGCGAGCCCTCCGCCGTGTTCGTCGGCGACGGCTACGACGAGGCCAAGGCGACGCTCGGCGCCTACGGCGCCCAGAAGGTCTACCGCGCGGAGTCCGCCGACCTCGTCGACTACCTCGTCGTCCCGCAGGCCGAGCTGCTGGCCCAGCTGGTCGAGAAGACGTCCCCTGCGGCGGTGCTGATCGCCTCGTCCGCCGAGGGCAAGGAGGTCGCGGCGCGGCTGGCCGTCAAGACCGGGTCCGGCCTCATCACCGACGCGGTCGACGTGCAGGCGGGTTCCGGTGGCGGTGTCGAGACGACCCAGTCGGTGTTCGCGGGCGCCTACACCGTGACCGCGACGGTGACCGAGGGCACGCCGATCGTCACGGTGAAGCCGAACTCGGCGACCCCGGAGCAGTCCGAGTCGCAGCCGGTCGAGGAGGTCGTGGAGTTCGCGGCGTCCGACGCGGCGAAGACTGTTCGGATCACCGCGACCGCCCCGCGCGAGAAGACCGGCCGGCCGGAGCTGACCGAGGCGGCCATCGTCGTGTCGGGCGGCCGCGGCACGGCGGGCGACTTCTCCAAGGTCGAGGACTTCGCCGACGCGCTCGGTGCCGCCGTGGGGGCCTCGCGGGCGGCCGTGGACGCCGGCTGGTACCCGCACGCGTCACAGGTCGGCCAGACCGGCAAGCAGGTGTCGCCGCAGCTCTACGTCGCCTGCGGCATCTCGGGCGCGATCCAGCACCGGGCCGGTATGCAGACGTCCAAGACGATCATCGCCGTCAACAAGGACGAGGAGGCGCCGATCTTCGAGCTCGTCGACTTCGGCGTCGTCGGCGACCTGTTCGCGGTCCTGCCCCAGGCGACGGCCGCGGTGGAGGCCAAGAAGGGCTGACCCTTAGCGGTTCGTGGCCGAGACGCCACGAACTGACGCCTTCGAGGGGTGGAGGACGTCAGCCAGTGGCCGAAACGCCACATCGCGCGGTGTGGGGGCTCTCGTACCCGGCCCAGGCGGGTCACGAGGGTTTGACGGCGCCCAGCGTAAAGCTCATCGCGATCCGTTCGGGGTGCTCGGTCATCCGGAACTCGCCGATCTCGTCACGGGTCATCTTCCCCGGGAACGGGCAGAACGGGACGCTGTCGTGCTCCTCGAGCATGGTGAGCTGGAGTCCGTGCCGCATCACCGCCGTCACCGTCTCGCCGATCCCGTGGCTCCAGGTGTGGGTCTCCGTGTGGGTGATCGTGTGCGCGGAGTCCTCGGCCGCCTGCACGTAGGTGAGGTCGTCGTCCCAGACCACGGGGTCGTGGTGCTCGAAGTACGGGAAGGCGGGGACAGGCCTCCCCGTGACCGGGTCCGGCTCCATCGTGTCGAGCATCGGGTGGGTGTCGCGGATGAACAGCCGGCCTCCGGGTCGCAGGACGGCCGCGACGACCTCGGCCCACCGGTCGACCGACGGCAGCCAGGAGATCGCGCCCAGGCTGACGTAGACCAGGTCGAAGGTGCGCCCCGCCAATGCCTTCGGCGCGTCGTAGACATCGGACACGACGTAGTCGACCTCGGCCCCCGTGGCCGCCGCCAGCCGACGGGCCTCCTCGACCGACTGTGGCGACAGGTCCAGCCCGGTCATCCGGGCGCCCAGCCGGGCCAACGAGAGCGTGTCGGTGCCGATGTGGCACTGGAGGTGCACGCCGTCCAGGCCGCTGACGTCGCCGATCCGCGCGAGGTCGAACCGGACCACGCCAGAGAGGTGTTCGGGGTCGTCGAGGAACGACTGCACCTCGTAGTCGGGGGACGCCGCGTGGATCGCGGCGCGGTCGTCCCAGTTCGCGCGGTTCGCGCGCAGGTAGTCGGGCTCTTCGGCCGCGTCCAGCACCACGAGGACACGGTATGCCCGCTGACGTCGCACCCGCTTGCCGACGCTAGCGGTTGTTGGTTGGCTGCTGTCGTGGTCGACGTGGGGGTGCTGGGGAACCAGCCGGTTCTCGAAGGACGGCTGGTCCGTCTCGAGCCGGCCGGTCCGGAGCATCTCGACGGGCTCTGGCCGCTCTACGCGGGCGGCGAGGAGGACCCGTTCGTCACGCTGACCCGTGAGCAGGCGCGGGTCGGGCTGGTCCGGGCCCAAGCCCGCGAGGACCGGGCCGACTGGGCGATCGTCCGCCGTCAGGATGACGTCGTCATCGGCGAGGCGGTGCTGAGGGACCTCGACGAGGACGCCTCGTCGATGAGCTACCGCATCGCCCTCGTCGGACCCGAGGTGTTCGGCCGGGGCTACGGGACCGAGGCCACCCGGTTGGTCCGCGACTTCGCGCTCGGACCGCTCGCGCTGCACCGTCTCGCGCTCGAGGTGAACTCCTTCAACGCACCGGCCATCGCCGTCTACACCAAGGTCGGGTTCGTGCTGGAGGGCGTGCGCCGGGAGGCGGTCCGTCACGACGGCGAGTGGTACGACGTGCACGACATGGCGATCATCGAGGGCGACGCGAGGCCGTAGCAGCGGCGCGCGTGGGCACCTGGCATACCCCTCCCGGTTGCGGACGTAAACTTGCCCGGTGCGCCGGTACCTCGACCACGCCGCCACGACGCCGATGCGTCCTGCGGCGATCGCGGCGATGACGGAGCAGCTCGCCCGCACCGGCAACGCGTCGTCCCTGCACACCTCTGGCCGGCTGGCCCGGCGCGTCGTGGAGGAGTCCCGCGAGACCATCGCCGGCGCCATCGGCTGCCGCCCGTCCGAGGTGGTGTTCACCTCAGGAGGTACGGAGTCCGACAACCTCGCCGTCCAGGGCACGTATGCGGCGCGTCGCGACGCCGACCCGCGCCGGGTGCGCCTGCTGGTGAGCTCCATCGAGCACCACGCCGTGCTGGACTGCGTGGACTTCCTCGCCGCCCACGAGGGCGCGAAGGTCACCTGGCTCGAGGCCGACAGCGAGGGCCGGATCGCCCCCGAGATCGTCCGCACGGCGCTGGCCGAGGACCCCGAGTCGGCCGCGCTCGTGTCGGTGATGTGGGCCAACAACGAGGTCGGCACGGTCCAGGACATCCCGGGCATCGTCGCGGTGGCCCACGACCTCGGCGTCCCCGTGCACACCGACGCGATCCAGGCGGTCGGCCACATCCCCGTGGACGTCGCCGCGTCGGGGGTCGACCTCGCCTCGCTCACGGCGCACAAGCTGGGCGGCCCGATCGGCGTCGGCGCGCTCGTCGTCAAGCGGCAGCACCAGCTGGTGCCCCTGTCCCACGGCGGCGGTCAGGAGCGGCAGGTCCGCAGCGGGACCCTCGACGTCCCGGCGATCCGCGGGTTCGCCGTCGCCGTCGAGGAGTCGGTCCGCGAGCTGGCCGAGGAGGCGGCCCGGCTGACGGGTCTGCGTGACGCCCTCATCGAGGGATCTCTGGGCCTCGGTCTCGACATCACGATCGGCGGTCCCTGGACTCCGGGCGTCGTCACCGACCGGCTTCCGGGCAATGTCCACCTGCTCGTCCCGGGCTGCGACGGGGACTCGCTGCTGTACCTGCTCGACGCCGCCGGGATCGAGTGTTCGACCGGTTCGGCCTGCCAGGCGGGCGTCCCGCAGCCCAGCCACGTGCTGCTGGCCATGGGCGTCCCCGAGGAGCAGGCGCGCGGTGCGCTGCGGCTGACCTTCGGCCACACCTCGACGCCGGAGGACGTGGAGGCGGTGCTGGCCGCACTGCCGGCCACCGTCGAGCGCGCCCGCCGCGCGTCCGGCCGGAGCTGGTGAGCGGTCGATGAGGGTCGTCGCCGCGATGAGCGGCGGGGTCGACTCCGCCGTGGCCGCTGCCCGGATGGTCGACGCCGGGCACGAGGTCGTCGGGGTGCACCTCGCACTCAGCCAGAACGCCGCCACGCTGCGCGAGAGCGCCCGAGGGTGCTGCACCATCGAGGACGCCGGGGACGCCCGCCGGGTCGCCGACGTCCTGGGCATCCCGTTCTACGTGTGGGACCTGGCCGCCCGCTTCCGCGAGGAGGTCGTCGAGGACTTCCTCGCGGAGTACGCCGCCGGCCGCACGCCGAACCCCTGCGTCCGCTGCAACGAGCGGATCAAGTTCGCCGCCCTCCTGGACAAGGCGGTCGCCCTCGGCTTCGACGCGGTGGCAACCGGTCACTACGCCCAGGTGGTCGAGCGGCCGGATGGCCGGCGCGAGCTGCACCGCGCCGTCGACCCGCAGAAGGACCAGTCCTACGTCCTGGGGGTCCTCGACGAGGACCAGCTGTCCCGCTCGTTCTTCCCGCTCGGCGACACGACCAAGCCGCAGATCCGCGAGGAGGCCGAGGCCCGCGGCTTCTACGTCGCGAGCAAGCCGGACAGCCACGACATCTGCTTCATCCCGGACGGAGACACCCGCGGGTTCCTCAGCCGGTCCCTCGGTGAGCAGCCCGGCGACCTCGTCGACACGGAGGGGAAGGTCGTCGGATCCCATTCCGGCGCATACGGGTTCACCGTCGGGCAGCGACGCGGGCTCGGGCTCGACCGCGGAGGTCTGGACGGCGAGCCTCGCTTCGTCGTCGGCGTCGAGGCGCGCACCAACACCGTCGTCATCGGTACCCGCGACCTCCTCGGCGTCGACGCGATCGTCGGCGGCCACGCCCGGTGGTGCGGGCCTGCGCCCGACGGCGTCGCGGAGGTCGGTGCCCAGCTGCGGGCCCACGGTGAGGAGTACGCGGCGACCGCCTGGGCGGACGGCGACACGGTGCACGTCCGGCTCGGGGAGCGGGCGCGCGGGGTCGCGCCCGGGCAGTCGGTGGTCCTCTACTCGGGTACCAGGGTGATCGGAAGCGCCACGATCCAGGAGGCGTTCGCGGCGTCCTCGACCCCCTGAGACGGGGCAGTTTGCTCTCTCGTCTCGTACTGGCCTGTGAGCGGGTTTCGGGCGCTAGGGTGCCACTGGCGTGGGGACTCGGCAGGGCGAGGGGCGCAAGGTTGGCCATGGTGGCGATGGACAGGGGCTCGGACCATCTGGTCGAGCGCGTCAGGACCCTGTGCATGGCCTTCCCGCAGACCCAGGAGCGGCCGAGCCACGGTGAGGCCTGCTGGTTCGTCGCCGGCAAGCGGATGTTCGTCATGTTCGCCGACCACCACCACGACGACCGGGTGGCCTTCTGGGCGGCGGCGGAGGACGGTGTGCAGCGCCACCTGGTCGAGGACGAGCCCCGGCAGTTCTTCCGGCCGCCCTACGTCGGCGTCCGCGGGTGGGTCGGGATGTGGCTCGACGACGACCCGGACTGGGACCGCGTCGAGCAGCTCGTCGAGGAGGCCTGGCGGTGCATCGCCGGTCCGCGGCTGATCAAGGAGTGGGCCGGCCGGCGCTGACGCGCGAACGGGGGCGTCGCGACAGAGCGACACCCCCGCCCGCGGCCGGTTCGGGACGTTCCGACTAGGACGACGCCCCGGCGAACACCTGCTGGAACAGCTGGTTGGTGATGCCGCCGTGACTGGGGTACTGGATGACCGGCGCGTTGTTGGCGGTCGACCCACCGGCGACGTCCATGGCCAGGCCCGAGTTCTTGTTCACGTAGTGGCGGAAGCCACCGTCCGGGCTGAAGATCTCGGCCAGCTTGGGCACGATCCAGCGCTGCGCCGGGTCGTTGACGTTGCACGGGTTCTGCACGACCGCCGCGCCGGCGGCCAGCGAGTTGTTCGCCACGTCGAGGCACAGGCCGCTCAGCCGGTTCTTGATCTGTCGGTCCGGCGCCATCCCCGGCGCGGGGGACGACGGCAGGCTGGTGATCTCCCACTGCTGGTTCGGTCCCGTGTTGCGGGTGAACTGGACGATCGGCTGGCCCGGCGCCGTCGAGGCGTTGAGCACCGCGAGGTCCTTGCCGCTGTGGTGCGCCTGCAGGTACTGGTAGATATGCACGTCGGTGGCCGCCTGGGCGGTCGTCGACCCGACGCCGACGAGTGCGGCGGCTGACGCGAGCACGGTCGCGGTGAGCAGGGTGGTTCTGGACAGCATGAGTTGGTACTCCTTCGATAGGCCGCCGACGGCTCGTGACCGCGGCGGTGTGTGGGGTACCAGGGTGCGAACCCGACGCCCGTCCCGACATCGGGCGGCGACCTCAGATGTGCGGCGTCCGACCCTTAGCACGTGGTGGGTCCGAGCCGCGGCGCTCCTCCTGGGCGACCACGGCGTCCAGGTCGCGCAGCCGGTCCAGCCCGCCGAGGGCGCGGGTCATCCGGGGGTTGCCCTCCAGGCGCTCGCGGTCGGACCGGGCGCAGGGGCGTCGCGACCGGGCATACCGGCGACGCTAACCTCGCGGCGTGACGACCGCGACCGGCATGGGCTCCTGGCCGGGCACCGACGTCCGCGAGACCCTGGCGGTCGTCCGCGACCTGCTCGCCGACCCGGGCGACGGCGTCGAGGGGCTGCCGTACCTCCCGGAGCTGCCCGACCGCGGTCCCGGCGCCGACCTCGTCGGTCGCGGCCTCGGGATGTTGGTCGACCTGCCCGTGGACCTGCAGCCCTCAGGCTGGCGGCTGACCGACCGGCCGGGGCACGACCAGAACCGCACCGGCGCCTTCCTGCGGGAGGACCTCGACGAGCTGGCGGAGGCGTTCGACGGGTGGACGGGGCGGCTCAAGCTCCAGGTCGCCGGCCCGTGGACCCTCGCCGCCAGCACCTGGCTCCCGCGCGGCGAGCGGGTGGCGTCCGACCCCGGCGCGACGCGTGACCTCGTCGACTCGCTGGCCGAGGGCGTACGCCTGCACCTGGCGACGGTTCAGCGGCTGGTCCCGGGTGCGCAGCTGGTGCTCCAGGTCGACGAGCCCTCCCTGCCGGCCGTCGTCGAGGGCCGGCTGCCCACGGCGTCCGGGTTCGGGATGGTCCGCGCCGTCGACCCGCAGGTCGCCCTCACCGCGCTGGAGACGGTGCTCGCCGCGGCGCCCGAGGGAAGCCGGGTCGTCCACTGCTGCGCTCCGGACGCCCCGATCGTCCTGCTCCGGCGCACCGGCGCCGACCTCGCCGTCGACACGTCGCTGCTCGGCTCACGCGGCTGGGAGGGCATCGCCGTCGGGGTCGAGGACGGGATGACCCTGTATGCCGGCTGCGTGCCGACGTCCGGTGCGGCGCTCCGGCCGCAGACCGTCGTGGACCGGCTGGCCGAACCGTGGCACGACCTGGGGCTGCCGGTGTCCCGCCTGGCCGACATCGTCGTGACCCCCGCCTGCGGCCTGGCCGGACTCACACCGGGACAGGCTCGCGACGTTCAACGGGTATGCATCGACAGCGCACGGGAGCTCGCCGAACGGGCCGCGACGTGAGGGTCCCCTGGCAGGTCAAGTTCGGGGCGCTCGCCCTGATCTGGGGCGGCTCGTTCCTGCTCATGAAGATCGGACTGCAGGCGCTCGCGCCGGTCCAGATCTCGACCCTGCGGATCGCGTCGGGTGCGGCCACGGTGCTGCTGACCGCACTGGTCATGGGCGTCCGGCTGCCGCCGTGGGGACGGGTCTGGGGGCACCTCTTCGTGGCGGGGCTGGTGCTCTGTTCGGTGCCGTTCACCCTGTTCCCGTTGGGCGAGGAGCGGGTGTCGTCGGCGCTGGCCGGCATCGGGAACGCGACGACGCCGCTCTCGGCGGTGCTGTTCACGATGCTCCTGCTGCCCGCCGACCGGGTCGACCGGCGCACGGTGCTGGCCGTCGTCGCCGGGTTCGTCGGGGTCGTGGTGATCATGCAGCCGTGGGAGTCGAACGGCCGGCCGGACGTCGTGGGTTTCGCCATGACGCTGCTCGCGGGCGCGTCCTACGGGTTGGGCTGGACGTACGTGAAGCGGTTCCTCGCCAAGGACGACATCGGCGGTCTGGGGATGCCGGCCGCCCAGCTGCTCATGGGGGCGGCGCAGATGCTTGCCGTCACGCTCGTGTGGTGGTGGCTGCACCGGGAGGGTGAGCCGACCGGCATACCGGCTCCGTGGTCCCTCGTGCCGGGTTCGGGGCCGGCGGTCTGGCCGGTCGTGGCGATCCTCGTCCTCGGCGTGGTCGGGACCGGCCTGGCGTTCGTGCTCCAGTACGACGTGGTGCGCGAGGTCGGACCGACCGTGGGGGCGACGGTGACCTACGTGATCCCGGTCGTCGCGGTCGTGCTCGGGATGGTGTTCCTCCACGAGCGGCTGCAGTGGCCGCAGGTGGCCGGTGCGGCGATCGTCCTCGCGTCGGCGGTGGCCATCGGCCGCGCACGTCGCCGGCCGGTCGCGCCCCCGGAGGGGAAGGTCCTGGCGGAGCTCACCTCGCCCACGTCGACCGGGAGGCCTCCCCGTTGACCGGGTGCCGGTGTCATGTCGCGGGTCATGTCGCATTAGGTGTGGTCAGGACGACACCCATCGCGACATGACCTGCGACGTGACTCGTGGCCGGCGCGGCCACGCGGAGCGGAGAGGGCTCAGGCGGCGAGGGCCGAGCCGGACTTCCACTTGTCGTAGCTGACGTTCCAGTCGGTCCAGCCGTTGCCGGCCTCGAGCCCACGGTTGGTGCCGGTCACGACGACCGGGTCACCGACCTTGGCGATGCCGAACAGCCACTGGGCGTTGGCGGTGCTCATGCCGATGCAGCCGTGGCTGACGTTGGCCTTGCCCTGGGAACCGACCGACCACGGGGCGGCGTGGAGGAACTCGCCCGAGTTGGTCTCGCGCATGGCGAACTTGACGTCGGGGATGTCGTAGTAGTTCGGGTCGCCCGGCTCGATGCCGATCGTGTTGGCGTCCATCCGCAGCTGCTGGAACTTCTCCATGATGACCTTGGTGCCGCTGCGGGTCTCGAAGCCCGCCTTGCCGCCGGTGATCGGGATGGTCTTCACGTCGGCGCCGTTGACGTTGACGGTCATCTGGTGGGTCCCGAGGTCGGCCTTGATGATCGTCGCGTCGCCGACGGTGAACGACCCGGAGGTCGACATCTGTCCGTAGGTGCCGTTGCCGGCGGGGACGCTGTTGATGTCGACGTTGACGGAGACCTTGGTGCCCGTCTTCCAGTAGTTCGCCGGCCGCCAGTGCGCCTCGCTGCTGGAGATCCAGCTCCACGAGCCCTCCTGCGCGGGCACGGACTTGACCGTCATCTTCTTCTCGAAGGCGGCCTTGTCCTTCACCGGCACGTCGAACCGGACGATGACCGGCATGGCGACGCCGACGGTGCCGCCGTTGGCGACGACCGTCGGGTAGATCTGCTGCTTCTTGGACAGCGCCTGCGTCGAGAACGTCGAGTGCGCGGTCGACTCGGTGCCGGCGGTGTTCTTGCCGACCATGCTGAGCGTGTAGGTGGTCCCCGGCTCCAGGAGGCTGGTCGCCGTCCAGTTGGCGCCGTTGGGATCGAGGTTGCCCTCGACGTTGACCTCGCCCTTCTTGGGGTCCTTGTAGGTCAGCGTCACGTCGGTGACGGTCCCGTCCTTGGCGGCGACGGAGACCACGGTGTCGACCGGGATCTTGGCGTCGGTCGCGACGCTGGACGTGAGGGTCACCGGGGGAATGGCCGGGGTCGTCGTCGTCGAGGTCGACGGGGCCGCGGAAGAGGGGGCATCGGTGCCGCCGGCCGCGGGCGATGCACCTCCGCCGGGTACGGTGCAGGCGCCGAGGACCAGCCCCACCGTGAGCACACCGGCGAGCACTCCGAGACGTCTACCCATCGGACCCTGCTGACGAACGACCTGCACCATCCGTGCCTTCTCCCCCATCTGGCGTGACAGGGCAGAGCACGCCCCACCGAACAGTGTCGCCGAAGCCTGCGTCTCCGACCAAATTCCGACATGCTGAATCGCCTGTGAAGTCGCCGACACTCTGTCGGGCGCCGGCGTGGAAGGGGCAGCGGTGGAGCGCAACTGGGCCGGCAATCACGAGTATGCGGGTGCGCGGCTCGAGCGGCCCACCTCTGTCGACGAGCTGGCCGAGATCGTGGCCGCGGCGCCGCGGGTGCGGGCCATCGGGTCGCGGCACTCGTTCACCGACATCGTCGACAGCGACGTGCTCGTCTCGCTAGAGGCCGTACCGCCGGTGTTCGAGCTCGACGCCGAGGCTCGAACCGTCACCATCGGCGGGGGAGCGCGCTACGGCGAGGTCTCCCGAGCGCTCCACGACCGGGGCTGGGCCCTGGCCAACCTCGCCTCGCTGCCGCACATCTCGGTGGCCGGGGCGGTGGCGACGTCGACGCACGGCTCCGGCGACACGAACGCGTCGCTGGCCACCGCCGTGGCGGGGCTCACGCTGATGGACGGGTCCGGCGCCTCGCGAACCGTCCGTCGCGGCGACCCCGACCACGACGGGACCGTCGTCGGGCTCGGGGCGCTGGGGATCGTCACCACGCTCACCCTCGACGTCGAGCCGGCGTTCGACGTGCGCCAGGACGTCTGGACCGACCTGCCCTACGCGGCGGTGGCGGACCACTTCGACGAGATCACGGCGAGCGGGTACTCGGTCAGCCTGTTCACCGACTTCTCCGACTCCGGGTTCGCGCAGGCGTGGGTGAAGAGCCGTGCGGCGGAGGCGCCCGACCGAGTTCTTCGGGGCCCGTCCGGCGACGAAGCAGCTGCATCCCGACATCGGGGCGGTGGCCGAGGGCGTGACCCAGCAGGGCGGCATCGTCGGTCCTTGGCTGGAGCGGCTGCCGCACTTCCGGCTCGAGTTCACGCCCAGCCACGGCGCCGAGCTCCAGGGCGAGTACCTCGTGCCGCGGGCGCGGGCCCTGGATGCGCTGGACGCCTTCCGCTCGCTGAGGGCGCGGCTCGAGGGTCTGCTCCGGGTGTCCGAGCTGCGCACGGTCGCGGCCGACGACCTGTGGCTGAGCAGCGCGTACGGCACTGACGTCGTCGGGTTCCACCTGACCTGGGTCCAGGACGAGGAGGCCGTGTATGCGGTGCTTCCCGACCTCGAGGCGGCGCTGCTGCCGCTCGGGGCACGCCCGCACTGGGGCAAGTGCTTCAGCGCGACGGCGGCCGACCTGGAGCCGCTCTACCCGCGCCTCGGCGACTTCCGGGCGCTGCGCGACCGCGTCGACCCGGACCGGACGTTCGGCAACGCCTTCCTCGACCGGGTGATCGGCTAACTCACTGGGACGGTGCGAGATCGGTCGGAATTCCGACCGCTGCCGCCCGCTTCCGTCATCCGCGGGGTCGCTGACCTGCGGCGTTGTCGGTGACGTAGGGCAGGATTGACGGGTGGCGACGGGAGCGGCGGGAACCAGCACCGGCAGCAAGAAGGGCGAGGCGAAGGGTCCCGAGGCCCCTTCGACCGCCGAGGCCACGGGCATACCCACTGAGGTGCTCCACGAGTGGTCCGAGGTGGCGCAGGACGCGCTCGCGGCGCAGTTCAACTACCACGTCCGCGACGCGCCGACCCTCAGCGACGCCGACTACGACCGGATGATCCGGCGCCTCAACGAGCTGGAGGATCAGTACCCCACGCTGCGCACCCCGGAGAGCCCGACCCAGCTGGTCGGCGGGGCGACGTTCTCGACCGAGTTCCAGGCGGTGGACCACCTCGAGCGGATGCTCAGCCTCGACAACTGCTTCTCGCCCGAGGAGCTGGCCGCCTGGGCCGCACGGGCGGCCCGCGACGCCAACACGACCGACTACCACTACCTGTGCGAGCTGAAGATCGACGGCCTCGCGGTCAACCTGCTCTACGAGAACGGCCGGCTGACCCGGGCCTTGACCCGCGGTGACGGGCGTACCGGTGAGGACGTCACCAACAACGTCAAGACGATCGAGGGCGTCCCGCACCGACTGAAGGGATCCGGTCACCCGGCCAAGGTCGAGATCCGCGGCGAGGTGTTCTTCCCCGTCGAAGGGTTCGAGGAGCTCAACGCGTCCCTCGTGGCGGCGGGACGTGCGCCGTTCGCCAACCCGCGCAACAGCGCCGCCGGGTCGCTGCGGCAGAAGGACCCCCGCGTCTCGGCGTCGCGGCCGCTGCACATGCTGGTCCACGGGATCGGCTACCGCCAGGGCCTCGAGCTGACCCGGCAGTCGCAGGCGTACGACCTCTTCCGCGAGTGGGGCCTGCCGGTGTCGACGCACTACGAGGTGCTCGACTCCATCGAGGAGGTCGAGGCCTACGTCGCGCGGTTCGGCGAGGAGCGCCACAGCGTCGAGCACGAGCTCGACGGCGTCGTCGTGAAGGTCGACGAGATCGTGGTCCAGCGCCAGCTCGGGGCCACGTCGCGGGCGCCGCGGTGGGCGATCGCCTACAAGTACCCGCCCGAGGAGGTCAACACGACGCTCCTCGACATCCAGGTCAACGTCGGCCGTACCGGCCGGGTGACCCCGTTCGGCGTGATGACCCCCGTCGTCGTGGCCGGCTCGACGGTCGAGCGGGCCACCCTGCACAACGCCGACGAGGTCCGCCGCAAGGGCGTGCTCATCGGCGACACCGTGGTGCTGCGCAAGGCCGGCGACGTCATCCCCGAGATCGTCGGCCCGGTCGTCGAGCTGCGCGACGGCACCGAGCGCGCGTTCGAGATGCCGACGGTATGCCCGGCGTGCGGCACCCCGTTGGCCCCCGAGAAGGAGGGCGACAAGGACATCCGCTGCCCCAACGCGCGGACCTGCCCGGCCCAGCTGCGGGAGCGGATCGCCGGGCTGGCCGGGCGCGGCGCGTTCGACATCGAGGTGCTCGGCTGGGAGGGGGCGGTCGCCCTGCTGAACGCCGGCGTGGTCACCGACGAGGGCGACCTCTTCGCGCTGACCCCGGAGCAGCTGCTCACCGTGCCGCTGTTCACCCGGGCCGCCAAGAAGACCGACCCCGAGGACCGGGTCGTCGACGGCAAGACGCTCTCCGTCAACGGCGTGCGGCTCTTCGACAACTTCGCCAAGGCCCAGCAGCAGCCGTTGTGGCGGGTGCTCGTCGCGCTGTCGATCCGGCACGTCGGGCCGACGGCGGCGCGCGCGCTCGCGTCCCAGTTCGCCTCGATGTCGGCGATCCGGGCGGCGTCGCGCGAGGAGCTGGCCCAGGCCGAGGGCGTCGGCGGGGTCATCGCCGACGCGGTCATCGAGTGGTTCGCCGTCGACTGGCACGCGGAGATCGTCGACAAGTGGGCGGCGGCCGGGATCCGGATGGCCGACGAGCGGGACGCCTCCGTCGCGCGGACGCTCGAGGGGATGACGGTCGTCGTCACCGGTTCGCTCGAGGGGTTCTCCCGCGACCAGGCCCGCGAGGCGATCCTCGTCCGGGGTGGCAAGGCCGCCGGCTCGGTGTCCAAGAGCACGAGCTACGTCGTCGTCGGCGAGAACGCCGGGTCCAAGGCGGCCAAGGCGGAGGAGCTCGGCGTGCGGGTCCTCGACGAGGCCGGGTTCCGGACCCTGCTGGCGAACGGCTCGGTCGACTAGCCGGCTCGGGCGGGTTCACAGGTTCTGTGGGATGGACGTCAGGCGTCCCGCGACGCAGGATGGGATCAGGGTCGCGTCACGCGGCCCCGTTCCACCGCTCGACCGAGGGAAGCAGGCGGCGCATGACCATCGAGTACGTGCCGCGCGCCGCCCCGACCGCCGGAGCGTCCTGGCGTACCGCCTCCGGGTCGGCGTACGTCCCGGAGCCCCTTCACACCGAGGCGAGCGGGGGTCTGGGCGCCGTCTGCGTACCTGTGGTGCCGCGACGCATCCAGGTGTCCGTGTTCCGCGTGTGGATCCTCACGGTGGTCTGCATCAACGGCTTCCAGTTCCTCCGGTGGGGCGCTCCCTCGGCGCGGTCGGTCTCTCTCGTGGTCCCCGTGGTCGCGCTCCTGATCGTGATGATCGTCGCCTACCGCGCACTGCGCCTTCGCCGGTTCACCGCCCGCGAGCATCTCGAGGTCGTGCTGTCGTCCGCGGGGATCCACACCGGCGGCCTCGTGGTGCCGTGGTCACAGGTCGACGGAGTGGTCCGGTTCGGGTTCGCCTTCGGCCCGGGCCGGGGCGGTCCTGGTCACCGCAGCTTCGTGGCGGTAAGGGTCGCCGACTTCGTCGCGGTACGAGGGATGAGCCCGGTCCGGGCCGGCCTGGCCAACCTCACCCGTCGCCATCTCCTCGTGCTCTGCGAGGCCCGTGAGGTCCACGACCCGACGGCCCTGGCGAACGCCCTCGACGAGCTCGTCGCCAACCCGGTCGCCCGTGAGCTGCTGAGCGGGGCCGAGGGCGTCCGGCTGGTGGCCACGGGTCCGTCCTGGCGCGTCAGCCCACGCTGAGGACCGACCGAGCCGATCCTCGGTCAGCTCCGACTCTCGTGCGCCCGCCGTCGCAGCAGTGCCGCCTCGGGCTCGTTCCGCGTGAGGTCGGCCGCGACAAGGTATGCCTCGCGCGACTCCTCGGTCCGGCCCAGCAGCCCGAGCAGGTGCGCGCGGACCGCGGGGACCTGCGGGTAGTCCCGCAGCGACGGGGCGTCCGCGAGCGCCTCGACGATCTCCAGCCCCTCCACCGGGTCGCCGGCCATCCCCACCGCCACGGCCCGGTTGAGCTCGACCACCGGCGAGGGCGAGACCGTCGCGAGCGCCGCGTACAGCGAGGCGATCTGCGGCCAGTCGGTCTCCGCCGCGGTCGGCGCGAGCGCGTGGCAGGCGGCGATCGACGCCTGGAGCAGGTAGGGAGTGGGCGGCCCGGGCAGCGCCAGGGCCCGGGAGAGCAGCCGAGGTGCCGCGCCGGACCAGGAGGGGGTCCCACCGTCGCCGGTCCTGGTCGAGCAGCGGGACCGGCGCGCCCGACGCGTCGGCGCGGGCGGCCAGCCGTGAGGCCTGCAGCTCGAGCAGGGCGTCGAGAGCCAGGACCTCCCGCTCCACCGGGAGCAGCGCGGCGAGCAGGCGGGCCAGGCGGATCGCCTCGTGGCAGAGCTCGGGCCGCGCCCAGTCGGGGCCCGAGGTCGCGACGTACCCCTCGTTGAACATCAGGTAGACGACCTCGAGCACCGAGCCGAGCCGCTCCGGCATCTCCTCGGCGCGCCGGCAGCTCGAACGAGACGCCCTGGGTCGCCAGCGTCCGCTTGGCCCGTGAGATGCGTTGTCCGGCAGTGGCTTCCGGGATGAGCAGTCCGCGCGCGACCTCGGTCGTCGTGAGGCCGCCGAGCAGCCGGAGGGTCAGCGCGACCCGCGACTCGGTGGTGAGGACCGGGTGGCAGGTGGTGAACACGAGGCGGAGCAGGTCGTCGCCGATGTGGTCGTCGAGAGCGTCGTCCACGTCACCCGCCTCCTCCACGGCACCGTCGAGCCGGGCGTCGGTGACCGTCCGACCGACCTCGGCGAGCTTGCGGGCATACGTGCTGCGGCGGCGGACCAGGTCGATGGCCAGGTGCCTCGCGGTGGAGACGAGCCATCCCGCGGGGTTCGGCGGAACGCCGCGGGACGGCCACTGCTCCAGCGCGGCGACGAAGGCGTCCTGGGCGATCTCCTCGCCGAGCCCGACGTCGCCGAGGACGCGGCTGGCCACGGCGACGACGCTGGCGGACTCCATCCGCCACACGGTCTCCGCGGTCCGCCGTGCGTCCGGTCCGGTCATGGGGCGGGCGGGGCCTCGAACACCTGCTGGACGTCGGCCTCGCCCTCCCAGCCGGCCCAGTGCTCCTGGTGCAGCCGGACGAACCGGGTCGCCCACTCGAGGGCCTCGTCGCGAGAGCGGACGTCGTAGACCGCGTAGCTGATCAGCTCCTTGGCCTCCGCGAACGGCCCGTCGGTGACGGTGAGGGTGCCGCCGGCGAGGGTGACTCGGGCGCCGCCGGCGCCGACTGGCATGAGGCCGGCGAGTCGAGAGGGCGCCGGAGCGGGTGGCCTCCATGCCGAGGGCGATGATGGCCTCCATGAGGGACGCCGGGGGGGGGTGTCGGGCTGATGGCTGACCTTGAGGGTGCTGACGAAACGCATCGTGGGGCTCCTTGGGGTGTCGATGGAGTATGCGGGTCGGACGGGCTCACCGGCGGGCGTAGGTGGCCCGGGTAGTACGTGTCGACGCCGAGCAGGCTCAGCCAGGTCAGCGCCGTGATGATGCCGGTCGTGAACGCCGCGACGCCGGCCCCCGCACCGGACGCGATCGTGCCGAACCCACCGAGCAGGGCGGCCGCGGCCACGACGAGAAGGCGCTCCGGCCCCGGCGGCGCTCCGCCGCGATACCGGACCGCCATGACGACCATGGCCACAGCGAGGGCGAGGAAGCCGACGCCCGAGGTCATCAGGTGCAGCGTCCCGTGCAGGCTGGGAGTCGACGGCGTGGCCATCCCGACCGGGAAGCCCGTCGGCCGGGTCGGCCGGGAAGACGCCCGCGAGCAGGACGCCGAGGCCGAACACCGCGACGAGAAGTGGCACGGCCCGGCCACCGCGACCGCCGGCCAGGGTGCGGCGCAGGGCCACGGAGAAGGCGAGCGACATCAGGCCGGTCAGCGAGGAGGTTGGCGGTCTGGATCCAGCCCCAGTCGCCGATCGCCAGCTGGCTCCAGGCGTGCCGGCCCAGGTCGAAGCCGTCGCGCGTCAGGGCCTGGGCGAGCGAGACGCCGACGTAGACCGGTCCGGCGATGACGCCGTAGCCGGCCAGCGAGCGGGTGACGCGGGTGCTGGGGTCGGCGCACGCCGTGGCCCTGGCGGCGTCACGGGCGGTGGCGGAGAGGGTTCGCGGGTCGATGTAGCTGGTGGTGGTCATGACGGCTGCTCCTTCGGGTGGGGGGCCACCGCCGTGCGGGCGGCCTCACCCCTTCCTCGAACGGCACCGCCCGGTTTCGACAGGCCGGCTCGAATTTTCTTCGCCCGGGGTCAGTCCAGCCGCCCGACGAGCGCGCGCCCTGCGGCCTCGACGGTGTTGTCGTCGGCGTCGGCCCCGAGGCGCAGCGTCTCGACGAGCATTCGGACGGCCAGCTGGAAGGCCAGCTCGGAGGACTGGACGACAGGCGCGCTCGCCGGCAGTCCGGGGACGAGGTCGCGGCCGAGCTCGCCGGGAGGGACGCGATCCGGACGTGCCCCCCGTGCGACGATCATCTCGGTCCGAGCCCGCCAGTAGCTGCGCCAGCGGCTGTTGAACATCTCAGGGTGCTGGGCGATGACATCCGGATGGTAGTTCGCGAACGTCGGGTGCTGCTGCCCGGCCGTGTCGTGGGCGGTCGGCCCGAGCCCGCATACCCAGAATGACGCGCTCAGGAAGCCGCCTTACAGTGGAGGCTCGATCCAGGAGGCGCCGGTGATCGAGTGGGTACCCCGCTCCCGCGGCGATGACGGCTGGCGCGAGGTCGTGGCGGGTTCGTACCGGGGCCACGCGGTCCTGGAGCAGCAGTCCGGAGACGCGGTCGTCCGGGTACCGGTCGTCGTCCAGGACTGGGTCCGGATCGCGATGCGGCGGGCCGCCCAGCGGCTCGTCCGCCTGGCCCGGCTGGCGTTCTTCCTGCTCCTGTTCATGGGGTTCGTCGTGCGGGCGTTGGCCCAGGGACCCGCGCGCTCCTGGCCGGTGTGGATCGGGGTCGCCGTCCTGCTGGTGGTCGCCGCCTACCGTCTCGTCCGGCTGCGCCGGTGGCACGCCGGCCCGCGCGCGGACCTGCTGCTGTCCCGTGAGGGCGTGGGCGTCGACGACGTGTTCGTGCCCTGGTACCAGGTCGAGCGCGTCGTCCGGTTCCACTTCACGGCGCCGTTCGACCGGCGGGGCAACCGGAACTTCGTGGCCCTGCAGATCCGCGACTTCGTGGCGGTTCGGGGCCTGTCCCCGTTCGAGGCCGGCCTCGCGAACCTGACCCGACGCCGGCTGATCGTGCTCGGCGAGGCCACCGAGCTCAGCAACCCGGAAGAGCTCGCCGCGGCGCTGGACCGCCTCGTCGCCGACCCCGAGTCCCGCGCCCTGCTGGGAACCGCCGAGGGCGTTCGCCTCCTCGACGAGGGACCGGCGAGGGTGCTGCCGCGGTCCCCATAGACTCACGCACCATGTCCCTCACCCGCGACGACGTCGTGCACCTTGCGTCGATGGCCCGGATCGACCTCAGCGAGGCGGAGCTGGACCGCATGCTCGGCGAGCTCACCGTCATCCTCGACTCGGTCGCCGTGGTCCAGCAGGCGCCGACCGACGGTGTCGAGCCGATGTCGCACCCGCTGCCGCTGACCAACGTGACCAGGCCGGACGAGGTCCGGCCGAGCCTGACCGCCCGCGAGGTGCTCGCGGGCGCGCCGGCCGAGGAGCAACAGCGGTTCTCCGTGCCCCGCATCCTCGACGCGGAAGACTGATCGACCACCTCGGTATGCGTCGCGCCGGCCTCCAGGGCCGCAGCCGCGCGCATACCTCCGGACCTCATGAGGGTTGAGAACACGTGACCACCGACCTGACCCGGCTCAGCGCCGCCGAGATGGCGCGCCTCCTGGCCGCCAAGGAGGTCAGCTCCGTCGAGCTGACCCGAGCCCACCTCGACCGGACCGCCGAGGTCGACGGCGCCGTCCACTCGTACCTGCACGTCGACGCCCAGGGCGCCCTGCGCACGGCCGAGGACGTCGACCAGCGGCGCATCGCGGGGGAGAGCCTGCACCTGCTCGCCGGCGTGCCGATCGCGGTCAAGGACGTCATGGCGACCCGCGGCCTGCCGACGACGTGCGGCAGCAAGATCCTCGAGGGCTGGATACCGCCGTACGACGCCACCCTGGTATCCCACCTGCGGACCGCGGCCCTGCCGATCCTCGGCAAGACCAACATGGACGAGTTCGCCATGGGCTCGTCGACCGAGCACTCCGCCTGGGGGCCGAGCCACAACCCGTGGGACCTGACGCGGATCCCCGGCGGGTCCGGCGGCGGGTCGTCGAGCGCCGTGGCGTCGTTCCAGGCGCCGCTCGCGATCGGTACCGACACCGGCGGCTCCATCCGCCAGCCGGCCGCCGTGACCGGGACGGTCGGGGTCAAGCCGACGTACGGCGGGGTGTCCCGCTACGGCCTCGTGGCCCTGGCCTCCAGCCTCGACCAGGCCGGACCGTGTACCCGTTCGGTGCTGGACGCCGCACTGCTTCACGCCCTCATCGGCGGACACGACCCGATGGACTCCACGTCGATCGACGCGCCGGTGCCGCCGGTGATCGAGGCGGCGCAGCGGGCGTCGGTCGAGGGCATGACCGTGGGTGTCGTTCGCCAGCTGGGCGGCGAGGGGTACCAGGCGGGGGTGCGCGAGCGGTTCGACGAGTCGGTCCAGCTGCTCGTCGACCTCGGCGCCAAGGTCGTCGAGGTCGACTGCCCGAGCTTCGACTACGCGCTCGCGGCCTACTACCTCATCCTCCCGAGCGAGGCGTCGAGCAACCTGGCCAAGTTCGACGCGATGCGTTACGGGCTGCGGGTGCTGCCCGACGGCGATCCCAGCGCGGAGCAGGTCATGGCCGCCACGCGCGACGCCGGGTTCGGGCCGGAGGTCAAGCGACGGATCATCCTCGGCACCTACGCCCTGTCCTCCGGCTACTACGACGCCTACTACGGCCAGGCGCAGAAGGTCCGGCGGCTGATCGCCGACGACTTCGCCCGCGCGTTCCAGGTGGCCGACGTGCTCGTCTCGCCGACCGCGCCGACCACGGCGTTCCCGATCGGCGAGAAGCTCGACGACCCCCTGGCGATGTACCTCAACGACGTCGCCACCATCCCGGCCAACCTCGCCGGTGTGCCGGGGATGTCGATCCCCACGGGCCTCGCCCCCGAGGACGGCCTGCCGACCGGCATCCAGTTCCTCGCCCCGGCGACCCAGGACGACCGTCTGTATGCCGCCGGCGCGGCGCTCGAGACCGCCCTGCTCGACCGCTGGGGTGGCCCACTGCTCGACCGCGCGCCCGAGCTTCCGAAGGGAGCCTCCCGATGACCACGACCGAGGCCCGCGAGGCCGTGCTCCCCTACGAGGACGCCATCGCCGCATACGACCCGGTCCTCGGGCTCGAGGTCCACGTCGAGCTCAACACCGCGACCAAGATGTTCTGCGGGTGCGCCACGGTGTTCGGCGCCGAGCCGAACACGCAGGTATGCCCGGTGTGCCTCGGGCTTCCCGGTGCGCTGCCGGTCGTCAACGAGGTCGGGGTCGAGTCGGCGATCCGGATCGGGCTGGCGCTCAACTGCACCATCGCCCCGTGGTGCCGGTTCGCGCGGAAGAACTACTTCTACCCGGACATGCCGAAGAACTTCCAGACGTCGCAGTACGACGAGCCGATCGCGTTCAACGGGTGGCTCGACGTCGAGCTGGAGGACGGGTCGGTCTACCGGGTGGAGATCGAGCGCGCGCACATGGAGGAGGACACCGGCAAGACGCTGCACCTGGGCGGCGCGACCGGTCGCATCCACGGCGCCGACCACTCGCTGGTCGACTACAACCGGGCCGGTATCCCGCTCATCGAGATCGTCACCAAGCCGATGACCGGGGTGGGTGACCGCGCGCCGGAGATCGCCCGCGCCTACGTCGGTGCCCTGCGCGAGCTGCTCCGGGCGCTCGAGGTCTCGGACGTGCGGATGGAACAGGGCTCACTGCGCTGTGACGCCAACGTGTCGCTGCGGCCGCGCCTGGACGACGAGCAGGAGTCGGTGCCACTGGGCACCCGGACCGAGACCAAGAACGTCAACTCGTTGCGGTCGGTCGAGCGGGCGGTGCGCTACGAGATCACGCGCCAGGCGGCGATCCTGCGTGGCGGTGGGCGGATCGTCCAGGAGACGCGCCACTGGCACGAGGACACCGGCGTCACCACGTCCGGGCGTGAGAAGAGCGACGCCATGGACTACCGGTACTTCCCGGAGCCCGACCTGGTGCCGGTCGCTCCGTCGTCCGAGCTGGTGGCGGCCCTGCGGCAGACGCTGCCGGAGCCACCCGGGGAGCGGCGCAAGCGGCTCCAGACCGCTTGGGGCTACACGGATCTCGAGATGCGCGACGTCGCCAACGCCGGCGCGGTCGAGATCGTCGAGGAGACCATCGCCGCGGGTGCGACGCCCGCCGGAGCGCGCAAGTGGTGGAGCGGCGAGGTGGCCCGGCGGGCCAGTGCCGCCGGCGTGGACGTCGGCGAGTACGCGGCGTCGGCCGGCCTCACCCCGGCGCTCGTCGCCGAGCTGGACGGGCTGGTGACCTCCGGGCGGCTGAACGACTCGATGGCCCGGCAGGTGCTGGATGGCGTACTGGCCGGCGAGGGTTCGCCGACCGCCGTCGCCGATGCGCTCGGCCTCGAGATGGTGTCGGACGACTCGGCGCTGGAGGCGGCCGTCGACGCGGCGATCGCGGCCAACCCCGACGTCGCGGAGAAGGTGCGCGGCGGCAAGGTCCAGGCCGCCGGCGCCCTGATCGGTCAGGTCATGAAGCAGATGAAGGGCCAGGCCGACGCCGCGAAGGTCCGCGAGATCGTCCTGGCCAAGCTCACCCCCTGACGCCGAGCCGACGCCGACGCAGCCCGCGCGCCCGCCACCCCGCGCCCGCAGCCTGCGCCCACGCGTCGACAACTCCGCACGTGATGACTTATCGGCGGACATTTTGGACATCGGGCGCGATTTCTCCGCACGTGGTGAGAAGTTTGCGCGCGGAGGCCGAGGCGCCTGGACATCGGGCGCGACTTCTCCGCACGTGGTGAGAAGTTTGCGCGCGGAGGCCGAGGCGCCTGGACATCGGGCACGACTTCTCCGCACGTGGTGAGAAGTTGACGCCCTGGGATGAGGCGGCGGATCGGATCGCGGGGTGCGCGCAGGTTCGGGACCGTGCGCGCACGGTGCAACCTACGCGCGGCGTCCGCAACCTACGCGCGTACCGGTGCAACCTGCGCGCGACGTCCTCAACCTGCGCGCGCCGTCTCGAACCTGCGCGCAGTGGCCCAGGGGAGCGCGCCGGTTAGCGCTTGCCGCCGCCGAGGAGTCCGCCGAGGACGCCGCCGAGCAGGTCGCCCAGCCCACCCTGGCCGGAAGGCGTTCCGGGCTGCGTCTGAGCGCCACCGGCCCCGCCGAGCACCTGGCCGAGGATGTCGCCGATCCCGCCGCCCTGGCTGCCCGCGGCGCCGCCGGACGCGCCACCGCCGAGCACCGACCCGAGCACGTCACCGAGCCCGCCGGAACCTCCCGCGCCACCTGGGGGTACCGCCCCTTGGGGGAGCATCCCGCCGAGACCGCCCATCGGGTCGTCGGTCGCCGCGGCGCTCGTCGAACCGCCGGCGCCTTGGAGCTTCTTCGCGAGGTAGGCCATGACGATCGGCGCGATGATCGGCAGCAGCTTCTGGATCAGGCTGGACCCCGGGCCCGGTGTGGCTCCGCCCAGGCGGGCCATGACGTCGGGCGTCTGCTCCCCGAAGACGTTCTGGACGATCCGCTCCCCGTCCTGGGTGTCGATCTGGTCCAGGCCCGAACCGAGCACGGACGGGTCGTGCTGCTCGACGGCGCTCATCAACGACGCGGCTCCCGCCGGGTCGGCGGCGTTGGCCTGCATCCCACCGAGCAGGGCCGGGATCGCCGTACGGGTGGCCTCCTCGGCCTCGCTCTGGTCGACGCCGAGCGCGGCCGCCACCTGGTCCATCGGCACCTGGCTGAGGATCTCGTCGATCTCCGACATCTGGCCTACCCCTTCGTCGCCCGTACGAGGCCGTCGTTGGCTCGCCCCGTCAGCGTAGAACCGGCTCAGCCGGTAAGTGACTGCGGGAGCTTGACCACTCGGTCGTCGCCGGCCTTGGGCTGTCCGCGGGAGGTGTTGTTGGTGATGACCCAGACGTTGCCGTCCGGACCGACGAACACGTCCCGCAGCCGCCCGTACCGGCCGTCGAGCAGCTTCTCGGGCTCGCCGGTCGAGCCACCCGGCCCGACCGGGATCTTCCACAGCGCCTGCCCGCGCAGTGCCGCCATGAGCACCGCGCCGTCCGGTCCGATGCAGATGCCGCTGGGCGACGCCTCGTCGGTCGTCCACTGCCGCACGGGGTCGATGAACCCGCTCTGCCCGGCGATCCCTTCGGCCGTCGGCCAGCCGTAGTTGGAGCCGGCCGTGATGACGTTCAGCTCGTCCCACGTGTTCTGACCGAACTCGCTCGCCCACATCTGGCCGTTCGCGCTCCACGCGATCCCCTGGACGTTCCGGTGACCCCAGGACCACACCCGCGACCCCGGGAACGGGTTGCCGGGCGCTGCGTCGCCGGACGTCGTGACGCGCAGGATCTTGCCGCCGAGACTGTCCCGGTTCTGCGAGTTGCCGGTCTGGCCGGTCTCGCCGGTCGTGACGTAGAGGAACCGGTCCGGCCCGAACTTCAGCCGGCCGCCGTTGTGGATGCTGCCCTTGGGGATGCCCGTGATGATCGGCGTCTGCGCCCCGAACCGACCGCCGTCCATGGCGATGGTCACCACCCGGTTGTCCGAACCTGCCGTGAAGTATGCGTACAGCACCGGCGTGCTCGCGAAGGTCGCCGCGTCGACGGCCAGCCCGAGCAGTCCGCCCTCGCCGCCCGGGTCGACCCCCTGGACGGTGCCGACCGTCTGGACCGCTCCACCCCCGGCCGGGATCCGCTTGACCAGCGCGGTGTCCCGTTCGCTGACGAGGACCGACCCGTCCGGGAGCACCGCGCCGCTCCACGGCACCCGTAGCCCGGTCGCCGCGTCGACCGGTGCCGTGAGCGCAGCCCGGGCAGCCGTCGTCCCCGACGTCGTGGAGCCGGTCGCGCTGGACGACCCCGCCGCCGAGGTGCCGCTCGTCGCGGTGCCGGAACCCGAGCCGGAACCCGAGCCGGAACCGGAGCCGGACCCGGAACCGCTGCTGGACGTGCAGCCCGCGAGGGCCAGCGCGCCCAGGGCACCGACGCCGAGCACGGCGCGGCGCGAGAGGGAGGTGGTCTGGGGCAGTCGGTTGGCGCCAGGCATACCGGCTCAACGCAAGAGGGGCCCGGTAGGTTCGCGGCATGGCTCTCGTGACGATGCCGGACGCGTCCTGGGTGGCGGACACCGGTGAGATCCCGGGCCTCGAGATGGTCACGTGGGACATCCACGAACCCCATCCGCGGGCCGACGAGGTCGCCGTCGTCGTGCCGCCGTACCTCGACCCGCACCAGCGCCTCGACCTGCTCGGGACGCTACCGAGGCTCGAGCTGGTCCAGCTGCTGACCGCCGGCTACGACAACGTGACGCCCCACCTGCCGCGCGGCGTGACGCTGTGCAGTGGTGGCGGCATCCACGACGCGTCGACCGCCGAGCTCGCGCTCACGCTGATCCTGGCCTCGATCCGCGGGATTCCCGACTTCGTCCGCGCCCAGGACCGGCACCACTGGATCCCGACCCGGATCTGGCCGGCGCTGGCCGACCGGCGGGTGCTCGTCGTGGGCTACGGCAAGGTCGGCCGGGCGATCGCCGCGCGGCTGCTGGCGTTCGAGACCACCGTCACGGCGGTCGCCAGCCGGGCCCGAGACGGCGACGAGCTGGTCGAGACGGTTCACGGCATCGACGAGCTGCCGGCGCTGCTCCCGGAGCAGGACGTCGTCGTCGTCATCACCCCGCTCACCGACGCGACGGCCGGCCTGGTCGACGCGGGGTTCCTCGGGGCCATGAAGGACGGCGCCCTCGTGGTCAACGTTGCCCGCGGCAAGGTCGCCGACACCGACGCGCTGCTCGCCGAGGCGGCCAGCGGACGCCTGCGGGTCGCGGTCGACGTCACCGATCCCGAGCCGCTGCCGGCGGACCACCCGCTCTGGTCGACGCCGAACGTGCTCGTGTCGCCGCACGTCGGTGGCGCCAGCACGGCCTTCCGGCCGCGCGCCCTGGCCCTGGTCCGACGCCAGCTCGCGGCCTACGCCGAGGGCCGTCCGCTCGAGAGCGTCGTCTCACCCTGACCGGCTCGCTCAGCCGGTCCACTCCCCGGTCGTCCAGGCCCGGTCGAGGACCTCGAGGTACGGCGCGAGATCCAGACCCTGTGAGGCCAGCCAGCCGTCGTCGGCGTAGGTCTGCGCATAGCGCTCGCGCGGGTCGCACATGAGCGTGACGATGCTCCCGGGCTGACCGGCGGCCCGCATCTCGCACGCGATCCGCAGAGAACCGTAGAGGTTCGTCCCGGTCGACCCGCCGGCCCGGATCCCGGTCCGGTCCTGGAGGTACCGCATCGCCGCGATCGACGCCGCGTCGGGGATCCCGATCATCCGGTCCACGACGGTGGGGAGGAAGCTCGGCTCGACGCGAGGACGGCCGATCCCCTCGATCCGGGACCCGCGCGCGCCCTCGGTCGAGCGTTCCTGGAACGCCATGAGGAACGCGGAGTTCTCCGGGTCGACGACCGCGACCTTGGTCGACAGGGCCCGGTAGCGCACGAACCGGCCGATGGTCGCGCTCGTCCCGCCGGTCCCGGCACCGACCACGACCCACGTCGGGACCGGATGCCGCTCGTGGCCCATCTGCTCGAAGATCGACTCGGCGATGTTGTTGTTGCCGCGCCAGTCGGTCGCCCGCTCGGCATGGGTGAACTGGTCGAGGTAGTGGCCGGACGTCGCGTTGGCGATGGCCCGCGCCGTGTCGTAGACGGCGGAGGGGTCGTCGACGAGATGGCAGGTCCCGCCCTCGCGCTCGATGAGCGCGACCTTCTCCAGGCTGGTCGTCCGCGCCATGACGGCGACGAACGGCAGCCCGAGCATCCGTGCGAAGTACGCCTCGGACACCGCCGTCGACCCGCTGGACGCCTCGGTGACCGTCGTCCCCGGCCCGATCTCGCCGTTGCAGATCGCGTAGAGGAACAGTGACCGCGCGAGCCGGTGCTTGAGGCTTCCCGTCGGATGGGTCGACTCGTCCTTGAGGTAGAGGTCGACGTCCCAGCCGTCGGGCAGCTCGACGTGCACCAGGTGGGTGTCGGCGCTCCGGTTGGCGTCAGCGGTGATCCGGCGTACCGCCTCGTCGACCCAGGCGCGGTCGACCGGTCGCGGTGCGGGCACGTCGACCACGGTCCGGGCTCCGGTGCTGGGCGCGTCGTCCACGGTGTGAGCGTAGGACCGCCGACGCCCCCGAGTCCGCATCCTCCGGTCGCTCACTTATCGGTGGTGCGGTCGGGGCGGTCGGAGGATGCTCTCCCCATGAGCCGAGTCAGCGACGACCGCACGCTGGTCCTGCTGCGCCACGCCAAGGCCGAGCAGGTTCCGGGCAAGCCCGACCACGACCGCGAGCTGACCGACCGCGGGGCCCGGGACGCCGCGGCAGCCGGCACCTGGCTACGCGACCAGGGGGTCGTCGCGGAGCTCGTCATCTGCTCGACCTCCCGGCGCACCCGTCAGACCTGGGAGTTCGCGGCCCGGGGCGGCGCGCATACCGAGTTCGTCGAGTACCGGCGCTCGGTCTACCAGAGCGGCACGTCGGGCATCCTCGAGACGATCCGGGAGGACGCGGGGGAGGTGCGCACGCTCGTGCTCGTCGGGCACGCGCCGAGCATCCCCGACCTCGCCAGCGGGCTCACCGACGGGCAGGGATCGCACGACGCGCACGTCGCCATGGGGGAGGGGTACCCGACCTGCGGGCTCGCCGTCCTCCGGTATGCCGGTGACTGGCCGGACCTCTCGGCCGGCGACTGCGACCTCGAGCGGTTCCACGTCTGCCGCGGGTAGTCCGCGCGAGCGACGCGATTCGGGCGTGTTACTCCTGTTACTACTGTGGTCTGTGCACCTAGACTCGGAACGCAACGGATCACGATCCTGACGGCCTCAAGAATCGGGGAAGTCCATGGCCGATACCGCTCCTGCCCCCACCCGTTCGACCGCTCCTGCTCCGGACACGACCCGCAAGGCGCTCGCCGAGGGGGTCGGCACGTTCATCCTCGTCTTCTTCGCCGTCGGCGCCGCGGTGTTCGGCATCCAGACCATCGGCAAGCTCGGCGTAGCCGTCGCGTTCGGCTTCGTGCTGCTCGCCCTCGCCTACGCCATCGGGCCGGTCTCGGGGTGTCACGTCAACCCGGCGGTGACGCTCGGCGTGTTGATGCGCAAGGGAATCACGATGCGCGAGGCGGTGACCTACTGGATCGCCCAGGTCATCGGCGGCATCGTCGCGGCCGCCCTGCTGAAGCTCATGGTGTCCGGCTTCGGCGGCGCGACGGACGAGACCGGCGCCCTCGGCACCAACGAGTACGGCAAGACGGTCAGCCTCGGCGGCGCGATGGTCGTCGAGGTCGTCATGACCTTCCTGCTGGTCCTGGTCGTGCTCCTCGTGACCAGCCGGGCCGCTGCGCCGGGCTTCGCCGGCCTCGCGATCGGCCTGGTGCTGACGGTGATCCACCTCGTCGGCATCCCGCTCGACGGCACCTCGGTGAACCCCGCCCGCTCCATCGGCCCGGCGCTGTTCAACGGCGGAACGCCGTTGACCCAGCTCTGGGTGTTCATCGTCTTCCCCCTGGTCGGCGGAGCGATCGCCGCCCTTGTCGCGCCACTGTTCGAGACCGCGGTCCCCGTGAGCGATGTCGACCCGACCGGCGCGACGGTGCCGGAAGCCTGACGTCGTACGCTCGGGGCCATGACGGTCCCGACCTCGACGACACCTGATCTGAAGCCCCGCAGCCGCGACGTCACGGACGGCCTCGAGAAGGCCGCCGCGCGGGGGATGCTCCGGGCCGTCGGCATGGGCGACGACGACTTCGCCAAGCCGCAGATCGGGGTCGCCAGCTCGTGGAACGAGATCACCCCGTGCAACCTGTCGCTGGAGCGACTGGCCGGCGCGGTCAAGGACGGGGTGTTCTCGGCCGGCGGTTACCCGTTGGAGTTCGGCACCATCTCGGTGTCCGACGGCATCTCGATGGGCCACGAGGGGATGCACTTCTCCCTCGTCTCGCGGGAGGTCATCGCCGACTCGGTCGAGACCGTGATGATGGCCGAGCGGCTCGACGGGTCGGTCCTGCTCGCCGGCTGTGACAAGTCGCTGCCGGGGATGCTGATGGCCGCCGCGCGGCTCGACCTCGCCTCGGTGTTCCTGTATGCCGGATCGATCCTCCCGGGCATCGCCAAGCTCTCGGACGGCTCGGAGAAGACGGTCACGATCATCGACGCCTTCGAGGCCGTCGGCGCCTGCGCGGCGGGCAAGATGTCGCGCGCCGACGTCGACGCCATCGAGCGGGCCATCTGTCCCGGCGAGGGCGCCTGCGGCGGCATGTACACCGCCAACACCATGGCGTCGGTGGCCGAGGCGATGGGGATGTCGATCCCGGGCTCCGCGGCGCCGCCGGCGACCGACCGGCGGCGGGACGGGTTCGCCCGCAAGTCCGGCGAGGCGGTCGTCGAGATGCTGCGGCGCGGGATCACCGCCCGCCAGATCATGACCAAGGAGGCGTTCGAGAACGCCATCGCCGTCGTCATGGCCTTCGGCGGCTCGACCAACGCCGTGCTCCACCTGCTGGCCATCGCTCACGAGGCCGACGTCGACCTGACCATCGACGACTTCCGGAAGATCGGCAGCCGGGTGCCGCACCTCGCCGACGTCAAGCCGTTCGGCGCGTACGTCATGACCGACATCGACCGCGTCGGCGGCGTGCCCGTGGTGATGAAGGCACTGCTCGACGCGGGCCTGCTCCACGGCGACTGCCTGACCGTGACCGGCAAGACCGTCGCCGAGAACCTCGCCGGGATCAACCCGCCCGACCCGGACGGCAAGGTGCTCCGCGCGCTGAGCGAGCCGATCCACAAGACCGGCGGGATCACCATCCTCACCGGGTCGCTCGCCCCCGAGGGGGCCGTGGTCAAGTCGGCCGGGTTCGACTCCGACGTCTTCACCGGCACGGCTCGGGTGTTCGACGGCGAGCGGGCCGCGATGGACGCCGTCGAGAACGGCTCGCTGAAGGCCGGCGACGTCCTCGTGATCCGCTACGAGGGCCCCAAGGGCGGCCCGGGTATGCGCGAGATGCTCGCCGTCACCGGGGCGATCAAGGGCGCCGGCCTCGGCAAGGACGTGCTGCTGCTGACCGACGGCCGGTTCTCGGGCGGGACGACGGGGCTCTGCGTCGGCCACGTGGCGCCGGAGGCGGTGGACGGCGGGCCGATCGCGTTCGTGCGCGACGGCGACACCATCGTCCTCGACGTCGCCCGGGCGACCCTCGACCTCGACGTCTCGCCGGAGGAGCTGGCGACGCGCGCGGAGGGGTTCACGCCGCCGGAGTCGAAGTACCCGCGCGGCGTCCTCGGTAAGTACCGCAAGCTCGTCGGCAGCGCCAGCAAGGGCGCCGTCTGCGATTGATCACCCCACGAAGTTCTCCGCTTCGCTTCGCCGCTCGGGTCGATCCGTCCCCGGATCCCACGCTTCGCTTCGATACTTCGCGGGGACCCCGACTGACGGTCAGAGCGCGATGGCGCGGTGGACCCAGGTCGAGGTGACCCGCATACCGACGCGCTCGTAGAGGCCGAGCGCACCGGTGCGGGAGTCCGTGGACAGCTCGGAGCGTGACGCGCCGTGCTCCCGCGCCACCGCGAAGCAGTCGACGAGCAGGGCCCGCGCGAGACCTCGACCGCGCTGGTCGCGACGAACGGCGAGGTACTGGACGTAGCCGCAGTCCCGGCTGAGGAACACGTACCCGACCCCGACGACGGCACCGCCCGGGCCGGTGACGACGCGCAGGTTCCACGACGCGAACCCCGGCCGAAGGACCACACCGGCCGCCCAGTCCTCGTACGTCGACGGAGTCCGGTTCGGCCACTCGTTGAAGGCGTCCTCGACCACCTTGAACGCGTCCCGCTCCTCGCCCCGCGCATACTCTCGCACCGCGTAGTCAGGGGGCAGCGGCTGCGGCGCGATCACCGCGCCGGCCGGCAGCTCGAGCACCCAGGACGTCCAGGCCACGTGGTAGCCAAGCCGCTCGAGCAGCCGGTCCCCAGCGCTGCCCGACGGCACCGGCATCCCGACCAGCGAACCACCCTGACGACGCGCCTCGCTCTGGGTCCAGAGCGACAGCCATGTCCCGATCCCGTGACCGCGCCACGCGGGCGGCACGGTCGCATCCGCATACCGGCCGTTCGAGACCTCCGCGTAGGCGACGAGCCTCCCCTCGGCGATGACCCCGACCGCCTGCGTGGCGAGGTCGAAGCTGGGCCGCTGCCAGTCGCCGACGATGTCTTCGAGGTCGATGGCCGGTTCCCCGATGTCGTGGGCCTGGGCCTCGACCATCAGGTCGTACACCGCGGGGGCGTCGTCGGGGCGCAGCGGTCGGGTGGTGACGCCGGCGGGCAGCTCCATAAGGCCATAGCGTCGCGGCGAACCAGCGGCCGCGCATCCGGTTTAGGGGGACCTACGGTGGCGTAACCTCGGGACCATGACGACGACCTGGTCCGAGACCGATCTGCTGCGCGAGCTGAACCAGGTCGTCGAGAAGGAGCTGAACCGGCACCTCCAGGTTGCCAAGGAGTGGTTCCCGCACGACTACATCCCGTGGAGCGACGGGCGGAACTTCGACGGGATCATGGGTGGCGACCCGTGGACCCCCGAGGACTCGCCGATGAGCGAGGTCGCCCGCAACGCGCTCCTCGTCAACCTCCTCACCGAGGACAACCTGCCCAGCTACCACCACGAGATCGCGACCATCTTCGGGCGCGACGACGCGTGGGGCTCCTGGGTCCACCGCTGGACCGCTGAGGAGGGCCGCCACGGGATCGCCATGCGCGACTACCTCGTGGTGAAGCGCTCGGTCGACCCGGTGGAGCTCGAGCGGTTCCGGATGACCCACATGTCCCAGGGCTATTCCGCGGACCACGGCGACTCGATGATGCACTCGCTCGCCTACGTCTCGTTCCAGGAGCTCGCTACCCGGGTCAGCCACCGCAACACCGGGAAGTACACCGACGACCCGATGGCGGAGAAGCTGCTCGCCCGGATCGCGGCGGACGAGAACCTCCACATGGTCTTCTACCGGAACCTCATGCAGGCCGCGATCGAGCTCGCGCCCGACCAGGCGGTGCAGGCGATCCTCGACGTGGTCACCGGGTTCAGGATGCCCGGCTCCGACATCCCCGGGTTCCAGCGCAAGGCGGTCGAGATGGCCGTCGCCGGCATCTACGACCTGCGCTCGCACCGCGACGAGGTCGTCATGCCGGTGCTGCGCTACTGGAAGATCTTCGAGCTCGAAGGCCTGTCGCAGGAGGGGGAGGCGGCGCGCACGGAGCTGTCCAACTTCATGGATGGCCTCGACAAGCAGGCGGCCCGGTTCGAGGACAAGCGGGACACCCTCAAGTCCCGCATGAACATCAGCTGAGGCGTCCACCCCGCGGGACGGACAGCCGGATGCTGAGACGAGAGTGTCCGCCGGTTGACACGACACGCTGCCCGGGAGCACGGTGGGGGCGTGGCCCGAGTCCTCGTACTCCCCAAGCGCGTCTGAGCAGGCGAACCAGCCGACCCCCTCAGCGCGCTGCCCTTCTGTCCTTCGCGGACCGGAGGGTTTTTTCATGAGCGGCGACAGCAGCACGACGAGCGAACGACCAGCGAACACCGAGTGAAAGCAGTGGATCAGTGAGCAACGGCGCGACACCGGTGCGACCCACCCCGGCAGATGTGGCCCAGCACGCCCACCCCCGCCCGCGCTCCGCGGCGCCGACGGCCACCGTCGCGCCGGCGCCGAGCAGCGCTCCACGGCCGGTACCGCACGCTCCCAGCGGACCGCCCGCCGCCGCGGCAGCGCACCCGCGCTCCGCGTCCCAGCCGCCCACGCCGGCGCCGGAGCAGGTCACCGGTGCGCAGGCCCTGGTCAAGTCGCTCGAGCGCCTCGGCGTGGACACCGTCTTCGGCATCCCCGGCGGCGCGATCCTGCCGGCCTACGACCCGCTGATGGACTCGACCACGGTGCGGCACATCCTCGTGCGCCACGAACAGGGCGCCGGGCACGCCGCCGAGGGGTATGCGGCGGCGACCGGTCGCGTCGGTGTCTGCATGGCCACGTCGGGACCGGGTGCGACCAACCTCGTCACCCCGCTGGCCGACGCCTACATGGACTCGATGCCCATTGTCGCGATCACCGGCCAGGTGTCGAGCAAGGCGATCGGCACCGACGCGTTCCAGGAGGCCGACATCCGGGGCATCACGATGCCCATCACGAAGCACAACTACCTCGTCACCGACGCGTCGGAGATCCCGCGGGCGCTCGCCGAGGCGTTCCACGTGGCCTCGACCGGGCGTCCCGGCCCGGTCCTCGTCGACATCAGCAAGGACGCCCTGCAGAGCACCACGACCTTCTCCTGGCCGCCGCAGATCGGCCTGCCCGGGTACCGCCCGGTGATCCGCCCACACAGCAAGCAGATCCGCGAGGCGGCCCGGCTCATCACCGCTGCCAACCGGCCCGTCCTCTACATCGGTGGCGGGGTCATCCGCAGCGGCGCCAGCGACGAGCTGCGGCAGCTGGTCGAGCTCACCCAGATCCCGGTCGTCACGACGCTGATGGCCCGCGGGGCGGTGCCGGACTCGCACGCGCTCAACCTCGGTATGCCGGGAATGCACGGCACCGTCGCCGCAGTGACGGCGCTGCAGAAGTCCGACCTGCTCATCACGATCGGTGCCCGGTTCGACGACCGGGTCACCGGCCAGCTGTCGACGTTCGCGCCGGGGGCCAAGATCATCCACGCCGACATCGACCCGGCGGAGATCTCCAAGAACCGGGTCGCCGACGTCCCGATCGTCGGCGACGCGAAGGAGGTCATCCGTGACCTCGTCACGCTGCTGACCGACGAGGGTCTGGGCGACTCCGACTACAGCGAGTGGCGGACGACCACCCAGGAGTGGAAGGCCACCTTCCCGCTGGGCTACACCGACTACCCGGACCGCCTCGAGCCGCAGTACGTCATCGAGCGGATCGGGCAGCTCACCGGCCCGGAGGGCGTCTACGTCGCCGGCGTCGGCCAGCACCAGATGTGGGCGGCCCAGTACGTCCAGTACGAGCGGCCGAACGCCTGGCTCAACTCCGGCGGCCTCGGGACGATGGGCTACTCGGTGCCGGCGGCCATGGGGGCCAAGGTGGGCGAGCCGGACCGCGTCGTGTGGGCGATCGACGGCGACGGCTGCTTCCAGATGACGAACCAGGAGCTGGCCACCTGCGTCATCAACCAGATCCCCATCAAGGTCGCGATCATCAACAACTCCAGCCTCGGCATGGTGCGGCAGTGGCAGACGCTGTTCTACAACGAGCGCTACTCCAACACCGACCTGCACACCAGCAGCCACCAGCGGATCCCGGACTTCGTCAAGCTGGCCGAGGCCTACGGCTGCCTCGGGCTGCGGGCGGAGAAGCAGGAGGACGTCGACGCCGTGATCCAGCAGGCGCTGGAGGTCAACGACCGCCCGGTCGTCATCGACTTCATCGTGCACCCGGATGCGATGGTCTGGCCGATGGTCCCCGCCGGTGTCAGCAACGACAAGATCCTCAACGCCCGTGGCGAGGCCCCCGTGTGGGACCGCGAGGACTGAGAGGAACGCGACGATGAGCAAGCACACCCTGTCCGTCCTCGTCGAGGACAAGCCCGGCGTCCTGGCCCGCATCGCCGGCCTCTTCTCGCGGCGCGGCTTCAACATCGACTCCCTCGCGGTCGGCCCGACCGAGCACTCCGACATCTCCCGGATGACGGTCGTCGTCGACGTCGAGGAGTTCCCGCTCGAACAGGTCACCAAGCAGCTCAACAAGCTGGTCGAGGTCCTCAAGGTCGTCGAGCTCGACCCGAACGCGTCGGTGCAGCGTCAGGTCGTCCTCATCAAGGTGCGTTCCGACCCGACCACCCGGTCGAGCATCCTCGAGACCGTGGAGCTGTTCCGCGCCAAGGTGATCGACGTCGCGCACGACAGCCTGACCATCGAGTGCACCGGCAAGTCCGAGAAGGTCCAGGCGCTGCTGCACGTCCTCGAGCCGTACGGTGTCCGCGAGCTCGTGCAGTCCGGCATCGTCGGCGTGGGCCGCGGCCCGCGGTCGATCACCGACCGGAGCCTGCGCACCGCCTGAGCCACCTGCATACCGAAAACGCTTGTCCCTCAACGAGAAGGAGCTGGCCACGATGGCCGAGATGTTCTACGACGACGATGCCGACCTGTCCGTCATCCAGGGCAAGAAGGTCGCCGTCATCGGCTACGGGAGCCAGGGCCACGCCCACGCGCTCAACCTGCGCGACTCCGGTGTCGACGTCCGCGTCGGCCTCGCCGAGGGCAGCAAGTCCAAGGCCAAGGCGGAGGCGGAGGGCCTGACCGTGAAGTCGGTCGCGGACGCGGTCAAGGAGGCGGACCTCGTCGTCATCCTCACGCCGGACCAGGTCCAGCGGCACGTCTACGCCAACGAGATCCAGCCGAACCTCAAGGAGGGCGCCGCGCTGCTCTTCGGGCACGGCTTCAACATCCGGTTCGGCTACATCAAGCCCGAGGCCGGCTCCGACGTCCTCATGGTCGCGCCCAAGGGCCCCGGCCACCTGGTCCGTCGTGAGTTCGCCGACGGTCGTGGCGTACCCGTGCTGCTGGCCGTCGAGCAGGACCCGTCCGGTGAGGCGTGGGACCTCGCGCAGTCTTACGCCAAGGCCATCGGGGGCTTGAGGGCCGGCGGGATCAAGACGACGTTCACCGAGGAGACCGAGACCGACCTGTTCGGTGAGCAGTCGGTGCTCTGCGGCGGCGCGTCCCAGCTGGTGATGTACGGCTTCGAGACACTGGTCGAGGCGGGGTACCAGCCGGAGGTCGCCTACTTCGAGTGCCTGCACGAGCTGAAGCTCATCGTCGACCTCATGGTCGAGGGCGGCATCGCCAAGCAGCGCTGGTCGGTCTCCGACACCGCGGAGTACGGCGACTACGTCTCGGGCCCGCGCGTCATCGACCCGCACGTCAAGGAGAACATGCAGGCGGTGCTCGCCGACATCAAGAGCGGCGCGTTCGCCCAGCGGTTCATCGATGACCAGGACGCCGGCGCCCCGGAGTTCAAGGCGCTGCGCGAGAAGGGGGCCCAGCACCCGATCGAGGCCACCGGCAAGGAGCTCCGCGGGCTGATGAGCTGGATCAAGGACAGCGACAGCGACTACGTCGAGGGGTCGGCGGCGCGCTGAGGCGGCCTTCCTAGACTGACGGCGTGAGCGACTGGCCGTATGCGCTGACGTTCGGCGCGTTCTTCCTGCTGGCGCTGGCGCGGGGGAGTGCGACCTACTGGGCGGGACGGGCGCTCCGCTACGGCGGCCAGCGCACCCGCCTGGCCCAGCATCTCGACCGGCCGGCGGTCCACCGGGCGGAGGCGGTCGTCGGCCGGTTCGGGGCGCCGGCGGTCGCGGTCTCGTTCCTCACCATCGGGTTCCAGACCGCGGTCAACGCGGCGGCTGGGGCGCTGCGGATGCCGTGGTGGCGCTACGTACCGGGGGTGGTGGTCGGGGCGCTGTTCTGGGCCACGATCTACACGACGATCGGGTTCGCGGTGCTGGAGGCGTGGTTCGGCGACCACCCCTGGCCGTGGGTCATCGGGGGCGTCGCCGCGATCCTCGTGGTGGCCGCGTGACGTGGCTGGTGCGCCGCCGTCGGCGAGCGGTACGTCCGGGCGCGGGCTCCGAGGACCGGCAGGAGGACGAACAACCGCATAGGTATGCCGCGTCACCCGGGGGCGACGCGGCATACCGAGGAGTGCGGTTCGGCCTAGTACGGTGTTGGTGGTGGCGCTGGTTCCGCCGCGGCTGAAGAACTCGTTGGCCTTGCGGGGAGTAGAGCAGGGCCAGGACGATGATCGCGATGACGACCTGGCCGAAGCTGAGGTGCCGCGCTGGTTCCCGGGCTGGAAGGCCGCGAAGAGGCCGGCTGACGATCGTCAGCACGTTGATGATGGCCACGATGATGCGGGCGACGTTGTTGCCGCGGAACAGCCCGCGCGCGACCGCGAGCTCGATGATGCCGAAGAGCGAGGATGACGATGCCGAGCACCAGGACGCGCCCGCTGGTTGCCGTTAGGCCGTTGCCGCTGCTACTGCCACTGCCGGCGATAAGGCCAACGCCATCACCCCGGAGATCAAGTAGAGGACCCGGAGATAACGACGAGGAACGCCGAGGAACGTCACGCCGCCCGGGCGCTTGACCGGTGAAGCTGTCACTGCATTTGCCTCCCTGCTCGGTGGTCGCTGCCAAGGCATCTTCCAACCTGGCGAGCCCGCGTCGCCTAGAGTTCGGTGAATGACTCGCCGACCGATGGCCCCGTGGCAGTCCTGGGCGATCGCCATCGGCGCCGTCGTCGTGGGATGCCTGCTCGTCGCCTCCCGGATCCGGCCGGTGGCCATCGTCGGCGTCGTGGTCGTCGTCATCGCGTTGCTCATCGTGTCGCGAATGGCCATCGAGGCGTTCGGTCGGTCGCGCCGGTGACGGTTCGGCGCGGGTTCTAGCGTCCGGTATGCGGGACGGCCGTCCCACGGGATGGTCGCGGTCCGGAGCCGGGAGTAGCCGGTCCTAGACTCCTCGCGGCACACCGCGGTGCCGTGCTCGACGCATACCCCGAACGACGTACCGCCTGATAGGACCCTGACGTGACCAAGCCCGTCGTCCTGATCGCCGAGGAGCTCTCGCCCGCGACGATCGACGCCCTCGGCCCCGACTTCGAGATCCGCCACCTCGACGGAGCGGACCGGGCCCAGCTGCTGCCCGGGCTCGTCGACGTCGACGCGGTGCTGATCCGGTCGGCCACCCAGATGGACGCCGAGGCGATCGCCGCCGGGAAGAAGCTCAAGGTCATCGCGCGGGCGGGGGTCGGCCTCGACAACGTCGACGTCCCGGCCGCCACCCAGGCCGGGGTCATGGTCGTCAACGCGCCGACGTCGAACATCACGTCGGCCGCGGAGCTGGCCATCGGGCTGCTGCTGGCCACCGCCCGCAACATCGCCCCCGCCAGCTCGTCGCTCAAGGGCGGCGCGTGGAAGCGGAGCCAGTACGGCGGCGTCGAGCTGCTGGACAAGACGATCGGCATCGTCGGCCTCGGCCGGATCGGCGCTCTCGTGGCCGAGCGGCTGAAGGGGTTCGGGGTGACGCTGCTCGCCTACGACCCGTACACGTCCGCGGCCAAGGCCGGCCAGCTCGGTGCCCGCCTCGTGGGGCTCGACGAGCTTCTCGCCGAGTCGGACTTCATCACCGTGCACCTGCCGAAGACGCCGGAGACCGTCGGTCTCATCGGCGAGGAGGCGCTCAAGAAGGTCAAGCCCACCGTGCGGATCGTCAACGCGGCCCGCGGTGGCATCGTCGACGAGCTGGCCCTGGCCGACGCGATCCGCGACGGTCGGGTAGCCGGCGCCGGTCTCGACGTCTTCGCCAAGGAGCCGACCACCGCGTCGCCGCTGTTCGAGTTCGAGTCGGTCGTGGTGACGCCCCACCTCGGCGCCTCGACGGAGGAGGCCCAGGAGAAGGCCGGCGTCTCCGTGGCCCGGTCGGTCCGGCTGGCGCTCGGCGGCGACCTGGTGCCCGACGCGGTGAACGTGTCCGGCGGGGCGATCGCCGAGGAGGTCCGTCCGGGCATCGCCCTGGTCGAGAAGCTCGGCCGGATCTTCACCGCCGTGGCGGGGCAGGTCCCGGTCCAGCTGGACATCGACGTGCGCGGCGAGATCACCGCGTTCGACGTGTCGGTCTGGCAGCTCTCGGCGCTGAAGGGGCTGTTCCAGGACGTCGTCGAGGAGCAGGTCTCCTACGTCAACGCACCGGTGATCGCCGAGCAGCGTGGGGTCGAGACCCGGCTGCTGACCGACGCGGCGAGCGGCGACTTCCGCAACGTCACGACGCTGCGAGGGACGCTCGGGGACGGCACCGAGGTGTCGGTGGCCGGTACTCTCACCGGCCCGCGGATGATCGAGAAGGTCGTCGGGATCAACGGGTTCGACCTCGAGGTACCGCTGACCGACCACCTCGCCGTGTTCACCTACGCCGACCGGCCGGGCGTCGTCGGCCAGGTGGGTCAGATCCTCGGCGACGAGGGCATCAACATCGGCGGTATGCAGGTGGCCCGCAGCGAGCGGCAGGGGTCCGCGCTGGTCCTCCTCAACGTCGACGTCGCGCTGCCGCAGGCCGTGGCGGCACGGATCGCCGAGGCCGTCGGCGCCGAGAGCTTCGCCGTCATCAACCTCTGACCGCCCCCGCGCCCGGCCCACCGCCCACGCCCCGGCGCCCGGCCCCCGCCCCACGCCCGGGCCGGCGCCCGCGCCCGGCCCACGCCCGGGCCGCGCGCTTTCTCAGACATGTCTGAGTAGTTGCAGTGATCCGGCCGATTTCGGCGCTACTCCTCAGACATGTCTGAGTAGTTGTGACCCGCGGCCCGAGGCGGCCCGAGGCGGCCCGGGGCGGCCCAGGGCGGCCGGGAGCGGCGGCACAGAGGGGCCTATGGCGGCTCGAACGGCGGCTCGGCGTCGGGGGCGCATCTTCCTGACGGTCCCGGTCCGGATAGTGGAACCCGGGTGCAATTACTTGGACGTCCACGTAATCTCGACACATGACGCGGCGGCTCGTACTCATTGCCGGCCGCGGCGAGTTTCTCTAGTCAGCCCCTCGCCGCGGAGATCCCGCGTGCACTGCTGACAGCGTTCACCGAATCCGGTTCGAGCGCGAAACCCGCCACATGCCAACCATTTTGACGTATGCATTTCTTGTTGAGGACGTGAAACATCATGAGCGAAGAGGCAGAGAAGGCCCGCCAGGCGCTGCAGGAGTCGATGGACCTGCGCGACCAGGGTCACTCCGACGACTGACCCGCTGCGAACGCCCTGAGCGTTCGCACCGACCGACGGCCCGCCCCGACCAGGGCGGGCTGTCGGGCATCTGAGACGTACCGGCGCCGCCCTGCAGGACACGCCTAGGCTTCGATGCACGCCCAGCCACCCCACAGGAGGACCCGGTGACCGACACCCTCAACCTCGCCGTCATCGGCGGCGACGGGATCGGCCCGGAGGTCGTCGCCGAGGGCCTCAAGGTCCTCGACGCCGCCACGGCGCCGAGCGGTCTGAAGGTCTCCACGACCGAGTACGACCTCGGCGCCCGCCGCTGGCACTCGACCGGCGAGACGTTGCCGGCCAGCGTCCTGGAGGAGCTGAAGGGGCACGACGCGATCCTGCTCGGCGCCATCGGCGACCCTGGCGTCCCGAGCGGGGTCCTCGAGCGGGGCGTGCTGCTCCCGATCCGGTTCGCGCTGGAGCACTACGTGAACCTGCGCCCGGCCAGGCTGTTTCCGGGGGTCCGCAGCCCGCTCGACGTCGACCGCGTCGCCCCCGACGGCATCGACTTCGTCGTCGTCCGGGAGGGCACCGAAGGCCCCTACGTCGGCAACGGCGGCTCCCTGCGGACCGGCACCCCCAACGAGGTCGCTACCGAGGTGAGCGTCAACACCCGGTTCGGCGTCGAGCGCGTCGTCCGTGACGCCTTCGGCCGCGCGCAGGCCCGCCCGCGCCAGCACCTCACGCTCGTCCACAAGCACAACGTGCTCACGTATGCCGGTCACCTCTGGCGTCGTACCGTCGAGGAGGTCGGGGCGGAGTTCCCGGACGTCGAGACCGCCTACCAGCACGTCGACGCGGCGACCATCTTCCTCGCCACGGACCCCGGTCGGTTCGACGTCATCGTCACCGACAACCTGTTCGGCGACATCATCACCGACATCGCCGGCGCCATCGTCGGCGGCATCGGACTCGCGGCCAGCGGGAACATCAACCCGGAGCGCACCTACCCGAGCATGTTCGAACCGGTGCACGGCTCAGCCCCCGACATCGCCGGGCAGGGCAAGGCCGACCCCACCGCCACGGTGCTCTCGGTCGCGCTGCTGCTGGAGCACCTGGGCCGAGTAGAGCAGGCTCGGGCCGTCGAGGCCGCCGTGGCCGCGGACCTCGCCGAGCGCGGCGACGCCTCACGGTCGACCACGGCCGTGGGCGACGCGATCGCCGCCCGGCTGGCCTGAGCCGAACCTCCTGACCTCCGGGTCAACCGCCGTCACGGCGGCCGAACCCCTCCCGACCGGCGACCGGCGCCCTCGCGCCGCCCGGTAGTCTCAGCATACGGACATGCAGTCGAAAGGCCCCCGAATGACCACGCAGGCAACCCACACCCAGCCCCGCCGGACCAGCGCGTCAGACCTCGCGCACGACCCGCACCAGCACGTGCGGCTCGACTTCACCGTCGCCGAGCGCGACGACCGGCTCGCCGAGATCGAGCGCGAGAAGGTGCTGCGCGACCCCGGTTTCGGCAAGACCTTCACCGACCACATGGTCAAGGCCGTCTGGACGCTGGGGGAGGGCTGGCACGACGCGGAGGTCACCGCATACGGACCGCTGCTCATCGACCCCGCCACCGCCGTCCTGCACTACGCGCAGGAGATCTTCGAGGGGATGAAGGCCTACCGCCACGAGGACGGGTCGGTCTGGACCTTCCGCCCGGAGGCCAACGCGGCGCGGTTCAACCGCAGCGCGCGCCGCTTGGCGCTGCCGGAGCTGCCGGAGCACGACTTCATCGAGTCGCTCAAGGCGCTGGTCTCGACCGACGTCGACTGGGTTCCCGAGCCGGGGCCGTCGGGGGAGAAGAGCCTCTACCTGCGCCCGTTCATGTATGCGTCCGAGGTGTTTCTGGGGGTGCGGCCGTCCGCCGAGGTCACCTACTGCGTGATCGCCTCGCCGGCCGCCGCCTACTTCCCCGGGGGCGTGAAGCCCGTGTCGCTGTGGATCTCGACCGACTTCGCGCGCGCCGGGGCCGGCGGCACCGGGGCCGCCAAGTGTGGCGGCAACTACGCGTCGAGCCTCGCGGGCCAGATGGAGGGCGCCGAGCACGGCTGCGACCAGGCGGTGTTCCTCGACTCCTCGACGCAGACCTACATCGAGGAGCTCGGCGGGATGAACCTGTTCCTCGTCTACCGCGACGGCCGGATCGTCACGCCGGAGCTGACCGGCTCGATCCTCGAGGGCGTCACGCGCTCCTCGATCCTCGAGCTGGCCAAGGAGATGGGGCTCGAGCCGGAGGAGCGCAAGATCCCGATCCAGGAGTGGAAGGACGCGGCGACCTCCGGCGAGCTGGCCGAGGTCTTCGCCTGCGGCACAGCAGCCGTCATCACGCCGGTCGGCGAGCTCAAGTGGGAGGGCGGCAGCGTCGACCACCGGCGCGTCGGCCACGAGGACACCGTCGCCCTCGGCCTGCGGCAGCGGCTCCTCGACATCCAGTACGGGCGGACCCCGGACACCCGCGGCTGGCTCACCCGGCTCGCCTGAGAGGGTCGGCCGCTCGTCGTATGCGTCGTATGCGTCGTCCCCGGCTCGTCGCCACCGACCTCGACGGGACGCTGCTGCGGTCGGACGGGACCGGTTCGGACCGGACCGCCGCGACCCTTCGAGCGGTTCAGGCGGACGGCATCCGGACCGTGCTCGTCACGGCCCGGCCGCCCCGCTGGCTCGACGACTTGGCCCACCTCGTCGGTGACGGCGGGGTCGCGATCTGCGGGAACGGGGCGTTCGTCTACGACGTGCCACACCGCAAAGTGTTGTCACACAAGGGCATCGAGCCTGAGGCGGTAGAGGCGATCATCGCGGACCTGCGGCGTGAGCTGCCGGGAGTCACCTTCGCGGCCGAGCGCGCGACCGGGTTCGCGCTGGAGGACGCCTACCGCAGCCAGCACCCGGTCCCCGACGACGCGATCTACGGGCCGATCGGCAGCCCTGAGGGTGGCGCGGTCGGCAAGCTGCTCGGCCGGCACCCGGAGCTCGCCGAGGACGAGTTCCTGGCGCGGGTGGCGGAGGTCGTCGGCGACCGCGGCATCGTGGCCTTCTCCGGAGCGGGTGGCCTGGCGGAGATCTCCGCGCCCGGGGTGACCAAGGCGGCCGCGTTGGAGTCGTGGTGCGCCGACCTGGGCATCGGGGCCGAGGATGTCTGGGCCTTCGGTGACATGCCGAACGACCTGCCGATGATCCTCTGGGCGGGGACCTCGTTCGCCGTGGCCAACGCCCATCCCGACGTCGTCGCCGCCGCCGACCACGTGTGCCCGTCCAACGACGAGGACGGCGTGGCGCAGATCCTCGAGCGGCTGCTGGAGCCCTCCGCCACGTGAGAAGACTGCCCACATACCGAGACAGGCGTAGGAGGGACGACGATCGACGGGCACTCTGGACCGCGTGACGCACGTCAAGCCGGCCGCACCGCACGCCTCGCTCATTATCAGTTAGCGCGACGAGTACTCCTCGTCGCGCAGACCTCCCGTAACCCGGGGGGTCTTTTTGTGTCCCGGGCACACCCCGTCCGGACACGAGCGTCGAGGAGCGGCCGGCATACGGCGGCACGACACCCACCAGCCCCAGGGAAGCGGCGATGACCGACACCACCAGCAGAGCGGCGAGCGACCTGCACGTCTACGACACGACGTTGCGCGACGGCGCCCAGCAGGAGGGGCTCAACCTCTCCGTCGTCGACAAGCTCGCCATCGCGCGGCACCTCGACGAGCTCGGCGTGGGGTTCATCGAGGGCGGCTGGCCCGGGGCGAACCCCAAGGACACCGAGTTCTTCCAGCGCGCCCAGCACGAGCTGGTCCTCCAGAACGCGACGCTGGCGGCGTTCGGGGCCACCCGCCGGGCCGGGTCGAAGGCCGCCGACGACCCGCTGGTCCGCGCGCTGCTGGCCTCCGGGGCGCCCGTCGTCACCCTCGTCGCGAAGTCGCACGTCCGGCACGTCGAGGAGGCGCTGCGGACCACCCGCGAGGAGAACCTCGCGATGATCAGCGACACGGTGAGCTTCCTGCACGGCGAGGGGCGTCGGGTGTTCCTCGACGCCGAGCACTTCTTCGACGGGTATGCGGCGGACCGCGCGTACGCGCTCGAGGCGGTTCGGGTCGCGGCCGAGGCCGGCGCCGAGGTGGTCGCCCTCTGCGACACCAACGGCGGGATGCTGCCGCCGCAGGTGCAGGACGTCGTCGCCGACGTCCTCGCCTCGACCAGCGCCCGGCTGGGCATCCACTGCCACAACGACACCGGCTGCGCCGTGGCCAACTCGCTGGCGGCGGTCGAGGCCGGGGCGAGCCACGTCCAGGGCACCGTGAACGGGTACGGCGAGCGCACCGGAAACGCCGACATCCTCACCGTCGTCTCGAACCTCCAGCTCAAGTCCGGCCACGAGGTCGTCGCGCCCGAGCGGCTCCGCGACGCGACCCGGCTGGCGCACGCGATCAGCGAGGTGACCAACGTGCCGCCGTACAGCCGGCAGCCCTACGTCGGCTCGAGCGCCTTCGCGCACAAGGCCGGCCTGCACGCCAGCGCTCTCAAGGTCGACCCGAACCTCTACCAGCACACCGACCCGTCGGCCGTCGGCAACGGGATGCGCACCCTCGTCTCCGACATGGCCGGCCGGGCCAGCATCCACCTCAAGGCCGGCGAGATCGGGGTCGACCTCACCGGCCAGGACGAGCTCGTGGCGTCGGTCCTGGCCGAGGTCAAGGACCTCGAGCTGCGCGGGTACACCTTCGACGCCGCCGACGCGTCGTTCGAGCTGCTGCTGCGCAACGCGCTGTCCGGCTCGACGCTGACCTACTTCGACGTCGAGTCGTGGCGCGTCATCACCGACGCCCGCGGCGGCGAGGTCGCCGTCTCCGAGGCCACCGTCAAGCTGGTCGCCAGCGACCGCCGGTTCGTCGCCACCGGCGAGGGCAACGGCCCGGTCAACGCGCTCGACCACGCCCTGCGGCAGGCGCTCGCGGAGGTCTACCCCGAGATCGACAAGCTCGAGCTCATCGACTTCCGGGTGCGCATCCTCGACGCGTCGCACGGCACCGACGCGGTCACGCGAGTCCTCATCGAGACGTCCGACGGCGAGACCTCGTGGAACACCCTCGGCGTCGCGGCAAACATCGTCGAGGCGTCCTGGAAGGCCCTCGTCGACGGGATCACGTTCGGACTGCTCCGGCACGAGGTGCCGGTCCGCTGAGGGTATGCGCGGAGGTTCGTCCGCGCATACCCTCGCGAAACCGCTTGGCTACTGGAGGTACTCGGCCTCGGTCGTCTCCAGCTTGCGGTGGTAGCGCATCCCGCCGGCGCCGCCGATCACCGCGCCCAGCAACGTGATCGCAAGGAGCAGAACCAGCGCGATGATGCCGGTGCCCGTGATGTTGCCCTGGTCGACAGGGAGGCGGGGGAACGTGTTCAGTGTGCTGAGCACGTCGAACCGGGCGCCCGCGACGGCCGCGACGATGGCCACCACGATGGCGACGATGACCGCGCACAGCCAGACGGCGAAGCCCTGGCGCGCGCCGTCGAAACGGGACATCCGCGCGGCGACGTAGCCGCCCCCGTAGTACGACACGAAGGCGATCACCGCCAGCACGATGATGCCGACGATGCCGACGGTCTGCGGGTCCTGGTTCTGGATCTGGGTGGCGGCCTGGTCGACTGTCGTCGCGCCCTGGGTGACGCCGACTGCCGCGCCGACGGCGGCGACGAACGCGGTGAGGATGACGGCCAGGCCCATCGCGGCGACCCAGCCGAAGAAGGCGGAGCCCCAGTTGATGCCGATGTGCAGCCGCCCCCGCGCGCTGCCCGGCGCGATGCGCCGCTCCTCGACGACTGCCGCGGCAGGCCCGTCGTTCGCCGCGTTCCTCTCGGCGTAGGTGGCCTCGGTGTCTGCCTCGGTCCGCATCGGGCGGGTGCCCTCGTCCCCGCGTACGTGGTTCTCCTGTGCGGCGTTCTCCTGCGCGGCGTTCTCCTGCGCGGCGTTCACCTTCTCGGAGCTCTGCTGCTCGGTGCGGAGTCGGGCTCCATCGTCCTCGGTGGCACGGCGTTCCATGCCGGTCCGGTGCTCCGTCTCGTCGGTGCTCACGGGAGTCTCCTTCGATCTCGAGTCGGCTATCGGGGTTTTTCGCCGACCTTCCATCATGGCGTACCCGCGGCGCGCGGGGTTCATGCGCGCGCCTGACCTGCGGTTTCGGGGAGGATGGGGGTATGAGCATGAGCGGGGACTCTGGGCAGCGCGTCGGCAACACCGAGCGAGAGGCGGCCATCGAGGCCCTCAACCAGCACTGGCAGGCCGGTCGCCTCGACCCGGCCGAGCACGAGCGCCGCACCACCGCCGCCTACGCCGCCGTGACCAAGGGTGACCTCGACGCGCTGTTCGCCGACCTGCCCGGTGGCGATCCCGCCACTCGCACCACTCCCGCCCCGCTGCAGGGCGAGGTCGTGTCGTCGCCGTCCCAGCCCGGTGAGATCGCGCCGCAGAGCGGGACCGGCCTCTTCCCGGCCGAATCGTGGGTCGCCCAGCACCGCGACGCGCTGATGGGGGTCACGCCGTTCGTCGCGTTGGGCCTGTTCTTCGCTACCCGGTGGTGGGTGTGGTTCCTGCTCATCCCCGCGGCCGGCGTGATCCTCTACTCCGGGAACGACGGGCGCAAACGGCGGCGTGACCGCGACGGGTGACCGCAGCGGTCCGGTCGTCGACGGCCGGCCGGACGAGGCCGCGGCGCTGAGCGGACTCGCGCTGCGCAGCAAGGGGTACTGGGGCTACGACGCCGCGTTCCTCGACGCCTGCCGGGCCGAGCTGACCCTGACGCCCGACCAGGCGGCGGCGGCTCGGGTGGTTCGGGGCGCTGACGGGACGGTGCGCGGCTTCCACCTCCTCGGGCCCGACCCGGACGGGAACCCGGGCCGCGGAGAGCTGCTCATGCTCTTCGTCGACCCGACCGAGATCGGCAACGGGGTCGGTCGGGCACTGCTCGACGACGCGGTCCGGTATGCGGCTCGCCGCGGCTGGTCGACGCTGCGGGTCGAGTCCGACCCGGGCGCCGAGGGGTTCTACGTCGCCCACGGCGCGCGTCGGGTCGGGACGGTGCCGAGTGGCTCGGTCCCGGGCCGAGAGCTGCCCCTGCTGGACCTCCCGGTCCCCTGACCACGGGTTTCGCCCGCCGGACCCAGCCGTCCGCCCGCCACGCCACCCAGCCGCCCGCCCGCCACCCGCCGGCCGCCCAACCGCCCGCACGCCCGGCCGCCCAGCCGCCAACTTCTCCGCACGTGATGACGTTTTAACCGACATTCCGGACATCGGGGGTGAACAGGTCATCACGTGCGGAGTTGTTGACGAGAGGGTCGGTGCCGGGTCGGGAGCTGCCCCTTCTGGAATCGTCAGTTGGCTGAACGTCGGTTCGTGCGGGTCTCGAGCCGGAATTCGACGCGGTTCTGAGCACGAATCGGCTAGAGGAGCGAGGCGATGAGGGCGGCGGCTCGGGCGGCGCCGTCGGTCTCCACCGGTTTGTAGTCCACGACGCGGTCCAGCTCGGTCAGGATCGCGGCGGCCAGGGCGTCCGGGTCGCTCGCCACGTCGTACTCGAGACAGGTCCCGGCGCCGTACCCCTCGAGGCGGTGCCGCACGTGGAGGTTCTGCTCGAAGTGCCGTCGCAACGGCACGTAGACGAACGGTCGCCGGTTCGCGGTGAGCTCCATGGTGGTCGACAGGCCGCCCTGGACGACGGCGACGTCGCAGACTGCGAGGTGGTCGACGAGGTCGGGCAGGAACCCGCGGACCTCGACGCCGGGTACCGACGGCAGCGACTCGGGGTCGATCCGCGGGCCGGTCACCACGACGAACCGCACGTCACGGGCGGCGGCCCGTACCAACGGAACCGCGTCGAGCACCCGGCGCAGCAACGCGCCACCGACGCCCGACCCGCCGACGGTGACGACGCATACCCGCTCGTCCGGGTGGTAGCCGAGCGCCGACCGCAACGCCGAGCGGGCCTCCGGCGGCGTCGGCTCGAACCCGGTCACGTACCCCGCGTAGTCGAAGTTCTCCGAGGTCCAGTCGCGGATGAGCGGCAGGCCCGGACCGAACGACGCGTCGACGACGTCCGACTCGTTGCCGACGAAGACCGACCGGTCGCGCACCGCCCGGAACCGGGCCCGCTGCTCGATCATCTCCGCGTTGTAGTCGGCGGTCAGCGCCGCTTCGGCGGAACCCCCCTCGGGCATCGGCAGCCAGCCGACGAAGTCGGTCATCCAGGCCAGCGGCGCCCGCTTGACCTGCGGGTTCTCGTGGAGGAAGTAGTCGACGTCCCACGCCTCGTCGGCGACGACGAGGTCGTAGGGCTCCTCGTCGAGGACGTCGCGGAACACGCCGAAGTTGTTGACGAGGATCGCGTCCATCCGTCGGATCGCCTGGAACGCGTTGAGGTCGTGCTCGCCGCACTCGCTCTCGATGTGACCGGACTCGTTGACCAGCCAGCGCGACGCAGGGTGCAGCGTCTCGCCGGCGTCCGCGAGGACGCGGGTGACCGGGTGCTGCGCGAGCCAGTCGACCTGGAGGTCTGGATGCAGCCGGCGAAGCTCGCCGGCGATCGCCACGTCGCGGCGGGCGTGGCCGAGACCGATGGGCGAGGACAGGTAGAGCGCCCGCCGCGGACGGGACGGGGCGCGGACCCGGGACCGCGTTCGCGGCGGGACGGTCGGTGGGTGGATCCGGTCGACGAACCGTCGCAGCTCCTCGTTGAACAGCACCGGGTCGCGCGACATGATCCCGTGGCCGGAGCCCTCGACGAGGATCAGCTCGCCGCCGGTCAGCTCGGCGAGCCGCTCCCCGTAGGAGTGCGGGCGGATGTGGTCGTCGGTGCCGTGGATGACGAGCACCGGGCACTGCACCCGCTCGCAGAACGGCTCGATCCGCTCGCACACCGCGCCGTCGATGCCGAGCCGGCCGGCCGTCGTGTCGGCCAGTGTCGACGGGGCGATCTCGTGCGCCCAGGCGACGCAGTCCTCGATCTGCTTGGTGGAGTGGGGTTCCGTGAACAGCTCGGAGAAGAAGAACCGGACGAAGTCGTCGTAGTCGCCCTCGAGCCAGTAGTACTTGTTGTACTTCGCCCAGCCCCGGGTGGTGTCGACGCGGTCGCCCCACCAGTAGGCGTCGCGGTGGGGTGAGGGCAGGTCGAACCCGCAGGCGGGACCCAGGGCCAGAAGCCCGCTGACCCGCTCCGGGTGGTCCGCGGCCAGGTGCACCCCCCAGGCTCCCGCACAGGAGAGCCCGACGACGACCGCCGTCTCGGTCCCGGTGGCGTCGAGGACCGCGAGCGCGTCCGCCGCATACTCCGCGTTGGTGTACGCGGCGGCTCCCTCCGGGCGGCCGGAGTCGCCGCTGCCGCGTCCGTCGAACGTCACGACGCGGTAGTGGCGGGACAGGTACGGGACCTGCGCCTTCCAGAACCGCGACGGGATGATCGACCAGGTCGGGAGCAGCAGGATCGTGACCGGTCCGCTGCCCGAGACGGCGTACGACAGACGTACGCCGTCCCGGTCCACGACCCCGGCCGACGAGGCGATCCCCTCCGGGAGCGCGAACTGGCTCATCGGCTCAGTCTCCTCGCCGGTGTCGAGTGGCTACTTGCGGATCTCGAAGATGATGTTGAGCGGGGTCTGCGCGGCGATCCGGAACCGGCTGAACCCGGCGGCCGTCACGACGTCGCGGATCCTGGCCGGGCCGGCCTGCGTGCCGAGCGCGAGCCCGACCTCCTGGGACAGCGACGCCGGGGTGCAGAGCAGCGTCGAGAACCCGTAGTAGGCCCGACCGACCGGCGTGAAGTTGTCCTCCACGCGGTCGCCGGCCGCCGGCTCGACGACCATCCACGTGCCGTCGTCGGCGAGAGCGTCGTAGACGTGCCGGGCGGCACCGACCGGGTCGCCCATGTCGTGCAGGGCGTCGAAGGTCGTGACGAGGTCGAACCCGGTCCCGGAGAACCCGTCCGCACCGGACACCTCGAACTCGGTGCGCTCGGCCACGCCGGCCTGCTGCGCCCGCTCGCGGGCGACGTCGATCGAGGCACCGTGGTAGTCCGAGCCGTAGATCCGCGATGCGGGGTACGCCTGGGCCAACAGCACGCTGGACGAGCCGTGGCCGCAGCCCATGTCGGCGACCTTCGCCCCGCTCTCGAGCTTGGCCACGACGCCGTCGAGCGCCGGTAGCCACGACGCGGTGAGGTTGGCGAGGTACCCCGGGCGGAAGAACCGCTCGCAGCCGAGGTGGACGTCGGAGTTGTGGTCGTGCCAGCCGAGGCCGTCGCCCGTGGCGGCCGCCTCGAAGATCCGGTTCGCGTCGCGGATGGTGCCGTAGGCGATCTGGAAGAAGCCCGGCAGGTAGGCGGGGCTGGTCTCGTCGGTCATCGCCATCGCGACCTCGGGCGAGATCGAGAAGGTGCGCGTCTCGGGGTCGTAGCCGAGGTACCCGCCGGCGGCCTGGGCGGCGAGCCACTCCCGCGCATACGGCTCGGCGGTGTTGGTGAGGTGGGCCAGGCTGTTCGGCGTGAGGGGGCCCTGCTCCGCCAGGGCGCGGTAGTAGCCGAGCCGGTCGCCCATGACGACGAGGGCGGTGTTGAGCGAGGCGCCCACCTCGTCGATGGCGCGGAAGACGAAGCCCATGAGGACGTCGCCGTCGACGGCGGGAGGAGAGGTGACAGCGGTCATGGTGGTCGCCCTTCGGTCGGGTCGGCCGCTACGGGCCGGCCGGTCTCGCGTGGATGTCGGTATGCCCACCGTCGGGTCCGCGGGGTACCCGCCGCATCCGGGTCCCTCCCTAGTCGTGCGGACCCGCAGCGGGAGGCCGACCCCAGGGGTCGCGCCGGTTCCTAGACTCGGCAGGTGCTCGTGGGGCGGGAGTCCGAACGGCGAGCCCTCGACGCGCTCGTGGCGGGGGCCCGGCTGGGCCGCAGCGGTGTCCTCCTGCTCGTCGGCGAGCCGGGGATCGGGAAGACCACGCTGCTCGACTACGTCGCGAGCCGGGCGGAGGGGATGTATGTCGTCCGAGTCGCCGGGGCGGAGGCCGAGCGCGACCTGCCGTTCGGCGCGCTCGCGCTCGCGATGGGAACCGCGACGGCGGATCTGGACGAGCTCCCCGCCCCGCAGGCGGCGGCGCTGCGGACCGCTCTGGCGCTCGACACCGGGCCGCCGCCGGACCGGTTCGCGGTGGGCGCGGCCACGCTCGGGGTGATGACCCGTCGCGCCGAGCGCCAGCCGTTGGCCATCCTCCTCGACGACGCACACCACCTCGACCGGCCCTCCGCGGAGGCCCTCGTGTTCGCCGCACGCCGGCTGGTCGCCGACCCGATCCTCGTGGTGGCCGCTCTTCGCGAGGGCGAGCCGAGTCCGCTCCGGGCCGCCGACCTCCCGGTCCTGGCGATCACCGGGCTGGACCAGGCGGGCACCGCCGACCTGCTGCGGTCGGCCGACACCGCCCCTGGTGCTTCCGACCGGGCGGCGTGGGTCCATCGGGCGACCGGCGGGAACCCGCTGGCCATCGTCGAGCTCGCCCGCACGACGGCCGAGTCGGAGACCGGGTCGGCAGGGGAGAACGCGGTCGCGCCCCTCCCTGTGCCGGCGGCGCTCGCGGAGGGGTTCGTCCGGCGGGCGAGGGCGGTCGGGTCGGAGGCCACCACGCTGCTCGCGTTGGTCGAGGCGGCGGCGGGGGACCTGCGCGTGGTCCTCGGCGGGGCGCTGGTCCTCCACCTCGACCCCGGAACCCTGCCGCTGACCGAGTCGGCCGGCCTGGTCCGGACCACGGCCGACCGGGTCGTCTTCACGCACCCGCTGGTCGGTTCGTCGGCGTACGCCAGCCTGACGCCGGACCGGCGCCGGGCGGTCCACGGCGCGGTCGTCCACGCGCTGCCCCGGCACGAGACGGCACGGCGGGCGTGGCACGGCGCGGCCGCGGCGCTGGGGCCGGACGCACCGGCGGCCGACGCGCTCGAGATCGTCGGCTCCGAGGCCCGTGGTCGGCGGGGCGTACGCTGTCGGCGCCTCGGCGTTGGAGCGTTCGGCCCAGCTCACCGACGACGCGGTACGACGGGCCGACAGGGGCGTTGCGGCGGCCGCCGCGGCGTTCGACGCGGGGGACACCGCCTGGGCGCTGCGGCTGCTCGACGAGGCGACGGCGGGCCCGGTGCCTCCAGGAACGCGAAGCCGGGCCGGAGCGCTGCGGGGAGCCATCACGACGCGCAGCGGTGCGCTCGACGAGGCCTGGGCCATCCTGGTGGCGGCCGCCCGGGAGGTCGCGGAGACGGACCCGAGCCGGGCGCTGCACCTCGTGGCCGAGGCCGTCGACGTGGCCTTCTACCTGGCCGACGGCGACGTGGCGCGGGAGTCCCAGCGGCTGGCCGAGTCCCTGCTCGACCGTGGCGTGGGCGGCAGTGCGGCCGCGATCGGCCGCTTCGCGGTCGGGATGGCGCAGGTGCTCGACGGGCAGGACGGTTCGGTCTCGCTCCGTGAAGGCTTCGCGCTGCTCGGCGGCGAGGACGCGCGACCGACCGACGAGGTCGACGCGGCCTGGCTGATGATCAGCGCCCTGTTCCTCCGGGAGGAGGGTTCGACCCGCCGGCTCCTCCGGGCGGTCGAGGAGGCGCGGGCGGACACGTCCGTGGGTGGTCTGCCGCACCTGTTGTTCCACCTGGCCCGGGACGAGGCCACGACCGACCGTTGGGCCGCCGCGGTGACCGACTACGCGGAGGCGGCGGCCCTGGCCGAGGAGCTCGGGCAGACCACCGAGGAGGCCATGTCGCTGGCCGGCCTGGCGTGGCTGGAGGCTCGGCGGGGCAACGACGTCGCCGTGCGCCAGCACGCCGAGCGTGCGGTTGCCCTCGCCGAGCCACGCCGGGTGATGATCGCGCGCATCTGGGCCGGGTTCGCGCTGGGCGACCTGGAGCTCGGCGCGGGGCGCATGGACGAGGCGCGGGACCGGTATGCGTCCCTCGTCGCGCTCCTGGACGCGTCGCGGATCCGGGATGTCGACCTCTCGCCCGCTCCCGAGCTCGCCGAGGTGCTGCTCCGTACGGGGGACGTGGAGCGGGCGGCCGCGGTGGCTGCCGGGCATCGCCGCGATGCGGAGCGCAAGGGCCAGCCGTGGTCGCTGGCTCGGGCCTGGCGCACGACGGGGCTGCTGGCCGGCGACGACGAGATCGACGCGGCGTTCGGAACGGCGCTGACCCTCCACGCCGCGACGCCCGACGTCTATGAGACCGCCCGGACCAACCTGGCGTACGGGTCGCGGTTGCGGCGGGCCCGGCGGCGGGTCGACGCGCGGGGCCGGCTGGAGGACGCGTACCAGGCGTTCGAGCGGCTGGGGGCGCGGCCGTGGGCCGCTGCCGCCGCGGACGAGCTGGCGGCGACGGGTGTGACCGTCGCCCCGCACGGCGCGACCGGACTGGACCTGCTCACGCCGCGCGAGCGGCAGATCGTCCAGCTGCTCGTCGACGGCCGCACCACGCGCGAGACGGCGGGGGCGCTGTTCCTCAGCCCGAAGACGGTGGAGTACCACCTGCGGCACGTCTACACGAAGCTCGGCATCACCAACCGACGCGAGCTGGCCGACCTCGTGGCGTCAGGCGGCTGACGCGGCCAGCGCGGTGGCGGTCGCGTCGAGGAGCCGGCGCCGGAGGTCCTGCGAGCGGGCGCTGAACGCCCGCTGGGCCTCGACGTACTCCGCCTTGCCCTCGCGGGTCTCGATCGGGATCGCCTGGTACCCAAGGGCGCTCAGCTCGTACGGCGAGGCGCGCATGTCCAGGACCCGAATGTCGCGGGCCAGGTCGAAACAGTCCATGACCAGCTCGCTCGGAACGACCGGCACCAGCTGGTACGCCCACTTGTAGCAGTCCATCCCCGCGTGCAGGCAGCCCGGCTGCTCGAGGGCGACCTGCTGGTCCCGAGTCGGTTGCAGGGCGTTGAGCGGCCGGGACGTCGGGGTGAAGAACCGGAACGCGTCGACGTGCGAGCAGGCGAGCTGGTGCGTCTCGACGACCTGATCGGTGGCGGCAGGCCCGAGCCGCAGCGGCCAGTCCGGGTGCCGCACACCGTCCTGCTCCAGGCGGTGCACCATGGCCCACTCGTGCAGCCCGAAGCAGCCGAACTGGCCCGGCCGGTCGAGGGTCGCAGCGAGGAGGCGGCGGATGGTGGCGACCCGCGTACCGCGGTCGGCGAGGTAGGCGTCGAGGTCGACGGTCACGACGCGACCGTCCGCGCGGTGGTACCGCCACGACGCTCGCTCGGTCCCGGCCGCCTCGTCCAGCCCGACGCCGGCGCCGGGGTGCCAGCGCCGCAGCGCGGTCACCGAGTTGGCGTAGTACGTGAACAGGAAGTCCTCGACCGGGTGCTTCGCCCCGTCCGCGCGACGGGCCCGGTGCTCGGCGGTGGCCGCGTCGACCCGGTCGGCGTGGGCGCGCTCGCGTGCTCTCCAGTGCTCCGGGGAGAGGACGGTCACGGCATACGAGGGTATGCGGGTTCTCGCCGAACGTGCCTACCCGGCGGCGACGGGTCCGAGCCGACTCGGCGGTGCAGGCCGCACCACATCCGCAGGACCACCATGGCCGTCAGGCCGAACCACAGCCAGGTGCCGGCGTCGCCGATCAGCCCGGGCAGGAGAACGCCGAGGACCAGGGCGACGAGCCACGCGAGGCCGGCCAGCACAACCGTCGCCAGCGCGACCAGCACGTGGCGGCCCGGTGCCGCGCGGAGCGCGCGGACGGCGGCCCGGACGGGTTTCGGCTCGCCGAGCGCCACCGCCGCGAGGAGCCACCCGACCGGCACGACGACGACCGGGACGGCCAGCGGCACGAGCACCCCCGCGGCCACGACGACGAGGAGCAGCACGACCGTCCAGGCCACACCGCGGATCGTGCTGGCCTGGTTCCGGCGCACGGTCGTGGCGATCCCTGAGGCGACGAGCCAGAGCCCGAGGGCGGCGTCCGCGAACGACACGACGGCCAGCCCGACGAACGTCGCGGACCACCCTGGGTCGGTCGGGACCTGGGTCAGGAGGGCCTGGACCATCGCGGTGATGACCACGGCGATGACGGCGATGAGCCAGCCGCTGCCGCCGCCCCGGCGAGTGGCGACCGTACGCGTACCGGTGCGGGCGGTCACGAGGTCGGCCTGGCGGCGCGGTCGATGACGTCCTGGATCGCGCCGCTGTAGAGCGTCGCCGACCCGGCCGTCACGGTCATCAGCTGCTGCTGGTCCGCGGTGGACGAGACCGAGATGGTCGCGCCGTCGGTGGTCGACCCGGTGCACGAGATCGCCGCCCCGGACGCCGTGCACGTGGGCGCCGCGAGGACCGCCACGCGGTTCTGGACGAGCACGTCGTTGGCGGCGAACCGGACGGTGGCCAGCCGGTCGCCGCCCACGGGGGCCAGCGCCGAGACCTGGGAGCAGGCCGACAGGCCGGTAGCCACGAGGGCCGCGATGGCGGCCGCCTTCGCGGCGGGGCGCGTCACGAGAGGGCCCTCGCGGCCGTCGCGGCGATCCGGGCGCGCTCGGTCACATGCTGCGCCTCCAGGTCGGCGTCGGTGATCGCGGAGAGGTCGAACGGCGCCGGGAGGAGCAGCTCGGTGTTGCGGTCGAGCGGGGACCCGCGGCGCATCATCGGCGACTCCGCCCAGTCGTTGGCCGCGAGCTCACGGCTCTGCGACGCGAGGTCGGCCAGGCTGCCGCTCGTTCCGGGCGCGGCCGGCGACGCGTGGTCGACGACCGTCGTGAAGATCGACATCGTGCCGTCGCGGTTGTCGACCAGCTCGACGACCTGCTGCTGCTGCGGGAAGTCGATGCACGACGCCGTCGTCACCTCCCAGAAGCCGCCGGTGCCCTGGGCGGACCGGTGGGCGAGGATCTGGTTGAGGTGGGTGTGCCCGTTGAGCCAGGCCACGCATACGGGATAGCGCAGCAGCAGGTCGACGAGCTCCTCGGCACCGTGGAGGGGCTGGTCGAAGCCCGGCCGCGTCGCGCGGTTCTCCAGGGTCAGGCTGTTGTGGTGGGAGAGGAGCAGGACCAGCCGCTGCTCGGTCTGCGCGGTCTTCAGCTCGGCCTCGAGCCACCGGAACTGGTCGTCGGGCACCGCCCCGTCGGGTCCCGCGACCTGGTTGCAGGTGTCGAGGCCGAACGCGCGGACCCTCGGGCTGAGGTCGGCCTTCCACCACGTCTCGCCAGTGTCCAGGTTGCGCTGGGTGAACCCGTGGCCGACGGGTCCGGGCGTGGGTTCGGTCCGGAAGTGCTCGGCCATGAAGTCGCGCTGCTCGAACAGGTACCTCGCGGGGTCGCTCGTCACCGGCCGGTACCCGGACCGCGCCCCGAGCGAGATTCCGAGCGCGTCGGCGAACCGCTGCAGCGGGCTGGACGCCGACGCATACCCCGCGAGCGCGCCGCCGGCGGTCGCGGCGAGCGTGAAGGCCTTCTGGTCGCCGACGGCGAGCGAGCGGAGGGCGGCGTCGAGATGGAAGGTGCCGAGCAGCAACGTGTCGTGGTTGCCGTAGACCGAGTACCAGGGGGTGGGCAGGCCGACGGACCGGACGGGTTGGCGGATCGCCTGGTCGAGCAGTTGCGGGAGGGTCGGGAAGCCGTAGCTGCCGAAGTCCCCGCCGGCCGGGTCGGCGGGCCGGTACGCCCAGGTCGCCTCGGGCCAGGCCTGCACGCCCTCGAACCGGTCGGGCGCGCCGCTGTTCGCTGCCACGCTGCGCCCGTCCATGAGGTCGATGAACCAGCGCAGCTCCAGGTGGGAGTGCATGTCCGCGCTGTCACCGGTGACGACGGCCGCCCCCATCGGCGCCCCGGTGAGCGGGCTGGTGCGCAGGTCGTTCATGGCTTGCGCCATCGCGGCGACGACGTGCACGGTCAGGGCGTCCTGCGGGTGGAAGGCCGAGCCCCACGCGGCGTGGTCGGACACGATCATCGGTTCGATCCGGCCGGGGGACTGCGAGTCGATGACGTGCAGGTCGGAGAGGTGGCCGAGGTAGAGGAGGGACCGCCGCGCGCCGGTGCGGCTCGCGCCCGGCGCTCGGCCGAGGACGTCGAGGCGCGGCAGGTAGGGCTCGCCAGGTCCGGTTAGGAGGCGGCGGTAGCTGCCCGTCGTCACCGGTCCCTGGAGGACGGTCCCGACGAGGGTCGACGGGACGGCGGCGACGACCGCCTCCGGCTCTGCGAGCAGGCCGCCGAGGGTATGCCCGTCGAGACCGGTCAGGGCGGCGAGAGCCGCGGTCTGCGTGAGGAACGCGCGGCGGCTCAGTCCGGACACGGTGCCCCCGATCTCCGGGGATGCGCACGGTCCCCGTCGGCGCGATCGTAGGGGCAGTTTGGGCAGGGTGTCCGACGTTTGGGTCCGGTTCTTGCGTCGTGGTCGGACGTTCGGCGATCGGGGTGCGGGCCGCATGGCAGGCTGTGTCGGTGGGTCGACGTCTCGCCGCCGTGACGGCCGCTGTCCCGGCCGTTGTCGTCGCGCTCGGGCTGGCCGGCTGCTCGGGCGCGGCTCCCGAGCCGACCGGCCCGCAGGGGATCGTCGCGACGATCACGACTCCGCCCGCGTCGCCGACCGCGGCTCCTCGACCGGCGCCGACGTCGAGCAGCCAGACGGCGGCCGCGACCGGCTGGTACCTCGCCCTGGGCGACTCGCTGGCCGCGGGCTACCAGCCGCCCGGCGGCGACCAGAAGACCCGCGGGTATGCCGGTCCGGTGCTGGAGGGCGTTCGCAAGACCCAGCCGGGCACGCAGCTGACGAACCTCGGCTGCTCCGGCGAGACGACGACGTCGATGCTGCGCGGCGGCCTGTGCCGCTACCCGGAGGGCAGCCAGATCGCCGCGGCGGTCGCGTTCCTCAAGGGCAACGCCGCGAGCACGCGCCTCATCACGCTCGACATGGGGGCCAACAACGTCCTGCGCTGCGCCCGCCCGGCTCTCGACCAGGCCTGCGCGACGAGCACCACCACGACGGCGGCGAGGGAGCTGGCGACCATCCTGGGCCAGATCCGGGCGGCCGCGCCCTCGGTACCGATCGTGGTGCTGACCTACTACAACCCGCTGCTCGCCGGTTGGCTCACCGGTCCCGAGGGCAGGACGACCGCTACGCAGTCGCAGGCTCTGCTCGGCGGCCTCAACGCCGAGATCACCAAGGCGGCCAAGGCGGCCAAGGCGAAAGTCGCCGACGTCGCGGGGGCGTTCGCCACCACGGACGGGTCCGGCTCCCCGCAGCCGACGAACGTCAAGCGCATCTGCGACTGGACCTGGATGTGCTCTCAGAGCGACATCCACGCCAACGACGCCGGGTATGCCGCGATGGCGGCGGCGGTGCTCGCGGTCCGCTGAGTCCAGGCTGGCTGGCGGTGGTCCGGCTCAGCACAGCTCGCGTCGCTCAGCACACGGAATACGGTGCGCTGAGCGACGGACCGTGCGCTGAGCCGGGGCGGCCGCCCTTCACGCCTCGGTCCTAGGGTGGGGACGTGCGGATCGCGAGGTACACGACCGGGGAGGACCCGGCATACGGAGTCGTCGAGGGTGAACCGGGGAACGAGGTGGTGCTCGCGCTCCAGGGCGACCCGCTCTACATCGGCCTGGTACCCGGCGACGGCGAGATCCCGCTGGAGGAGGTCCGGCTGCTGGCGCCGGTCATCCCGCGCAGCAAGGTGATCGGGATCGGCCGCAACTACGCCGACCACGCCCGCGAGATGGGCAACGAGGTGCCGGCCGAGCCGCTGATGTTCCTCATCCCCAACACCGCCGTCGTCGGGCCGGGGGACCCGGTCGTGCTGCCGCGCCAGAGCACGAACGTCCACTACGAGGGCGAGCTGGCCGTGGTCATCGGCAAGATCGCCAAGGACGTCCGCGTCGAGGACGCGCTGGACTGCGTCTGGGGCTACACCGTCGCCGACGACGTCACGGCGCGCGACCTGCAGAAGAGCGACGGACAGTGGGCGCGGGCCAAGGGGTTCGACACGTTCTGCCCGCTGGGGCCGTGGGTGGAGACCGAGCTCGACGTTGCGGACCTGCGCCTCGTCACCCGGCTCGACGGCGAGGTGGTCCAGGACGGGACGACGGCCGACATGGTCCACCAGGTCGCCGACCTCATCGCCTACGCCTCCGCCGCCTTCACCCTCCTGCCCGGGGACGTCATCCTCACCGGGACGCCGAGCGGTGTCGGACCGGTCACGGCCGGCCAGCGGGTCAGCATCGAGATCGAGGGCATCGGAACGCTCGACAACCCCTTCGTCCGGCGCTGACGCGGGCGGTCACGACGCCAGGGCGAGCTCCAGTCGCGTGTATGCGGCGTGCACCGTCCGCAGGTCGGCGGGGTTCTCGGTGCGGCGCTCGGCGTCCTCCAGCAGGAGGGCGGCCTCGCCGCGGACGGCGTCCGCGCGGGTCGGGCTGAGCTGGGAGGTGATCGCACACATCGTCATCAGCTCCAGCAGCGCGACCGCCACCGTGGGCTCGGCGGCGCCGTAGCGCCGGATCGGTCCCACCGCGGACGCGAGGTAGTCGGCGAACCGGCGGGCCCGGACGACCAGCGTGCCGTCCGAGCGGTGGATCACCACGGAGCCCAGGGTTCGCGACGCGAGCGTGACGAGGATGTCCGACAGGTGGTGGACCGCCTGGACCGCGGTGTAGGGGTCGTTCACCGCCGGCGACAGCGCCTTGCACGCCGTGTCGACCAGCTGCCGGATCCCGAACCCCACGTCCTGCTGCAGGGTCCGCTCGAACCCGAGGTCGACGGCGGTCGCGACGACGCGTGCGACCTCGGCGCCGTCGGGGAGGACGCGCTCCGGGTCGGCCGCCCAGAGATGGGCCACCGGGGTTCCGGCCACGACGTAGTCGCCGAGGCGGGGGACGAGCTCCACGGTCACGCCCTGCTCCTCGACGTAGCGGAGCAGGTCGCCAGGCGTGAGGAGCTGCAGGTACCCGGACTTCAGCGCAGGTATCGGTACGGCGTGGTCCGGCCGGACCGGAGGCGCCTCTTCGGTGCCCTCCCTGGCCGCGTCGATGGCTCGGAGGGTCCCGCGGGTCGACACGGCCAGGATCGAGTCGATCTGGAGCGAGTGGGCCAGGTGGTCGGCGAACGCGATGACCGCCGCGACGCTGACGAACAGCAGCAGCATGGCCCCGCTCACCGCCAGCCGGGGGAACCGGTCGATGCGGCCGCCGGCGCCGAGCCCGACCGTGTAGAGCCCGGCCGCCGCATACGCGAAGGTGCCGACGAACACGGCGAGGACCCATTGGGTCACGCCGTCCCGGAGGAAGTTGCGCACCAGGCGCGGCGAGAACTGCGTCGACGAGAGCTGGAGCGCGACGACGGCCAGCCCGAACACGGTGGCGATCACGCCGATCATCGCCGTCGCGACCACGGTCAGCAGGGTGCGCGCGTCGTCCGGCGTCCCCTCGAAGACCACCCAGCCGAACGGCCCGGTGTCGCCGACGTCGATCGACGAGAGGACCCACCCGATGACGAGGGCGACCACCCCGGCGACCGAGGGCAGCAGCCAGAGGGCCCCGCGGCCGTACTCGAGGAAGTCCCGCGACCGACGCCAGACCGTGCGGCGGATCCCGGGCTCGCGGACGGCCGTTGCCGGGGCGGCGCCGTGAGGACCCAGGCTCACCCGGTCAGCTCCGGAGCACCGACGCGTAGTCGCGCAGCTTGGCGTCCGGGAGGAACGCCTGGGTCAGGGCCACCCCGACGCGGGGGAGCGCGGCCTCGTCGGGGAAGACCATGTACATCGGCTCGTAGCGGGGCTTGAACTTGGTCTTGAACTGGTGCAGCGACCGGAACCCGTAGACCGGCTCGAGCATCTCGCCGAGCTGGTTGAGCAGGGTGTCGACCGCGCCGATGCTGTCCACGTCGTCCTCGGAGCGGGCGAGCGGTGCGCCGGACAGCGAGACCGTGAGGGCGCCCTGTTCCTTGAACGCCAGGCAGGCCGAGGCGATCATGAACTCCATCACCGGCCGGAACCCGTCGGGCAGCCGTCGCATGACGTCGAGGGTCCAGCCGGTGACGACGCCGTTCGGACCGTAGACCGGCAGCCACGAGGTGATCCCCTGGAGGACGCCGTGGTCGTCGACGGCCAGCCCGACCCGGACCTCGGGGTCGAGGGCCTCATCGATACCGCCGAGGGTGAACCCCATCTCGGGCAGGCCCTTGTCCGAGACCCACTGCTCGGAGATGCCGCGGGCCTGCTGGACCATCTGGAACGACTCGTCGACCAGTCGCACGACACGGAACTGGATGTTGGACTTGGCCGCGCGGTTCAGAGCGGTGCGGACGTCCTGCCACGCCTTGCCCTTGAACTGCAGGTCGGGCAGGTCGATCACCGTGTCCTCGGCCACCTGGACGTAGCGGTAGCCGAGGCTCTGGGCCTGTGGCAGCACCACGCGGGTCGAGGAGAAGAAGGACGGCATCCAGCCGTGGGTCTCGCAGTAGCGGACGAACTCGACGACCGCGTGGGACACCGACGCGGGGTCGCCGATGGGGTCGCCGAGCGCGATCGCGGTGCCGCTCTTGACCTGGTAGGCGATGGCCGCCTGGCCGTCGGCCGTGATGAAGTGCGCGTTGTCCGGCCAGGTGGCCATCCAGGAGAGGTTGCCGCCGCCGTAGGTGTGCAGCAGCTCGAGGGTCCGCTCGCGGTTGACCGTCGCCACCGGCTTGCGGGTCCGGATCAGCAGGAGGAGGAGCACGCTGAAGAAGACGATGATCGGGATCAGCGACAAGGACACGAGGAAGACCGTCCCGGGACGCCCGGTCGCCCGGAACGTCCCGCTGCTGGAGAAGAACAGCCGGGCGATGAGCTCTCGGCCCTGCATGAGGAAGTCCGGTGGCGGGTTGAAGTCCTCGATGACGACGAAGCCGAGGACGACATAGAGGATGAACCCGATGCCGAGCAGGGCCAGGTCGCGGGTCATCCGGGTCGACGACGGCGGGATGACCTTGGCCGTGTAGGCGCGCCGCGTCCGGACCAGGACGATCAGCAGCGGGAGGAAGACGACCGCCGCCGCGACGCCACGTGGCACCGGGCGCAGCGCCGTCGACGTCGAGCAGCACCCGTGATCGCCAGACGCCGTGGCCGCACTCCACGCGAGGCGGCTGCCCCGGTGCAGGCCGGCGGCCACGAGCAGCTCCGCGACGACGAAGAGGACGATGAGCGGGCGGCCGACGACGGTCTCCTCCGGGCCGAGCGGCCCGTTGTCGGGAAAGACCATGGCCAGGATCTGCGCGAACGCGATGAGGACCATCAGCGCGGTCGCGATGACGCGGGCCTCGTGACGGGAGAGATGGCCGTCACCCTCGAACAGACTGCGCGCTCGTGGCCATCCGATGGCCAGGCCGAGGGCCGCAGCGAGCATGTGCTCGATGTCCCACACCAGGCCCACCCAGACCAGGCTGACCAGGCAGTAGCCGAAGACGGCGACGACGATCCGGGCCCGCCATGGTGCTCGCAGGGTCATGGCCGCCACGACGAACGCGCAGATGGCACCCGAGGAGAAGCCGACGTCGAGCGCGCGTCCGGTGTCGACGGCCCAGGTCCAGTCGCCGTTGCGGAAGATGGCCAGCAGCGCTGCGGCGCCGAGGGTGCCGAACAGCTGACCGGCCACGGTCGCGATGACCGCCCACCGGGTGCCCAGCCGCCATTCCGCGAAGCCGGCCATGAGGATGTAGCCGCCGAGCACCGGGATGTACTGCGCGGGGATCCGGGCGAAGAAGGCGCCGGAGATCGGGGTCCACCAGCGACCCTCCTCCAGGGCCGGCAGACCGTAGGCGATGTGCGGCCACCAGCCGGACTCGCTGATCGGTCGCCAGAAGGCCTGGCTGACGAAGCCGAGCACCACCATGACGACGACGATCGACACGGTGAAGGGGACGCGCTTGGCGATGTCGAGGAGGGGGCGGAGCGACTGGAGGAACGAGGTCGACTCCGTCTCGCTGCTCCCGGACGACGTGCTGACCTGGGACACCCCACTCCTCGAACAGCGACGCGGCTCCGGACGATTCCCACAGTAGCCGAGCGCACCGGTCAGTCTCGTTAGGCTGGCAGAACCATGAGCAAGACCCCCGCACCGACCGCGCATACCCCGTCGACCCGTCCCGTCAGGCTGCGCGTCGCGCCGTCGCCGACCGGCGACCCGCACGTCGGCACCGCCTACATGGCGATGTTCGACCTCGCGTATGCGCGACAGCAGGGCGGAAGGTTCATCCTGCGGATCGAGGACACCGACCGGGCCCGGTTCTCGCCGACCAGCGAGCAGCAGCTCTACGACACGCTCCACTGGCTCGGGCTCACCTGGGACGAGGGGCCTGACCTCGGCGGGCCGGACGCGCCCTACCGCCAGTCCGAGCGGCTCGACACCTACCGGCCGTATGCGGACCGTCTCCTCGAGGAGGGCAAGGCCTACCGCTGCTGGTGCTCACCGGAGCGGCTGGCGCAGATGCGCGAGGAGCAGCAACGGGCCAAGCAGCCGACGGGGTACGACCGGCTGTGTCTCGGGCTGACCCGGGAGGAACGCGCCGGTATGCCGGGGTTCTCGCCCGAGCCGGTGGTCCGGATGCTCGTCCCCGAGGACGTCGAGCTCGAGTTCGACGACCTCATCATGGGGCGCACCCGGGCTCCGCACCCCGACGACCAGGTGATCCTCAAGGCGGACGGGTTCCCGACCTACCACCTCGCCGTCGTCGTCGACGACCACGAGATGGGCATCACCCACGTCGTCCGCGGCCAGGAGTGGATCTCGTCCACGCCCGAAGCACCTGCTGCTCTACCGGTGGCTCGGGCTGACCCCGCCGAAGTTCGCGCACATGCCGCTGCTGCGCGACGAGAAGAAGGCCAAGATCTCGAAGCGGAAGAACCCGTGGGCCCGGCTGACCTGGTTCAAGGAGCAGGGCTACCTGCCCGAGGCACTGGTCAACTTCCTTGCGCTGCAGGGGTACCCGCCGATCGTCGAGGCCGACGGTACGGAGCGCGAGGTGTTCTCGTTCGCAGAGTTCACCGAGCGGTTCCGCTGGGAGGACGTCAACCGCGCCGGGGCGATCTTCAACCTCGACAAGCTCGACTGGCTCAACGGGGTGTACATCCGGGGGTTGGAGGTGCGCGACTTCACGTCGCGGCTGCTGCCCTACCTCGAGGCCGACGGCGTGCTGTCCGGGTCGCCGTCGCTGGGCGAGCTGGGCCGGTTGATGGCGGTCGCGGAGCTCATCCAGACGCGGATCGGGAAGCTGTCGGAGGCCACGCCGCTGGTCCGGCCGTTCTTCGTCGGCGACGACCAGATCGAGATCGCCGACGACGCCCGCGCGCAGCTGAACGACGACTCGGCCGCCGTGCTCGACGCCGCCGTGCGCGCGCTCGGCGACATCGACGACCACCCGCGCGGGCTGCTCGGGTCGGAGAGCGGCTGGTCGGCTGCGGCGATCGAGGGCGCTCTGCGCGAGGCGGTCGTGGACGGGCTGGGGATCAAGCCGAAGTTCGCCTTCGGGCCGCTGCGGACCGCCGTGTCGGGCCAGCGGGTGTCGCCGCCGCTGTTCGAGTCGATGGAGATCCTGGGCAAGACGTCGACGCTGGCGCGGATCCACGCGCTGCGCGCCACGCTCTGATTTGGGGGCGGGTGCGGAGGACCGGTAACATCGCTCCTCGGTCTCGCCTGTGACGGTCACCCGTGACCCGTCCGTGGCGATACCCCCATGGGGTATGGTGTAATTGGCAACACGGCTGATTCTGGTTCAGTTGTTCTAGGTTCGAGTCCTGGTACCCCAGCGGATCAATGAGTTCTCTCGGAGGCCCGACCGATTCGGTCGCGACCACGCTGTCCGGGTAGGGTCTCGTTCCAGCTAGGGCCCCGTTGTGTAGCGGCCTAGCACGCCGCCCTCTCAAGGCGGTAGCGCGGGTTCGAATCCCGTCGGGGCTACCCACGTCGTGGCCGCAGGCCCGGACCGTCTGGTCCGGGCCTGCGGCGTTTCTGCTCCAGCAACGGGTCAGCCGCCCTGGCTCTGCTGTCCCTGGGTCCCTCCGTCCGGGCCCGAGGTGTGGGTTGTCGCGCCCAGCGGCAGGGCGCCCGAGTCGGGACGCGCGGCGCAGTCGCCGACCGCCCCTTGGGCGCTGGCCACCGAGAGACTGCCGCGGCTCTCGTCCCCCGACATGACGACGACGAGGGTCCGACCAGCGGCGCCCATGACGCGTGGCACCGTGAAGGTCAGCCCGTCGCCGGCGCGCTGGACGGAGACCGGTCCGGAGGCCTCGCCCGAGGCGGGCGTGAACCGGGCGGGGTCACAGGCATACCCGCTGGGGACGTAGTCGACCCGCGCGGCGACGCCGTTGTCGGCGAGTGCCTGCTGGAGGCCGGCCGCATCCTCCGCCCGTTGGATGGTCACGGTCACCGAGCCGTCGGAGTTCGGGGAGACCGCGTAGGCGGGGGAGCCCCCGAGGGCCAGGGGGACGGTGACCGCGGCGGCGACGGCCGCGACGGACGCGCCGGCGAGGACGAGGCGGCGGCGGACCGGACGGGGGGCCGGCGCGGCGGCGGGGGAGAGCGCGCGGCGCCGGACCTCGCCGCGCAGCTCGGACAGGAGCGCCGTCTCGTAGGAGTTGAGCGGTCGCTGGGGGGTGGAAGTGGTCGTCACAGCAGGGCCTCCTCGGCCATCTGCGGCTCCTCGGGAGGAGCCGGTCGGTCGGGTCCGTCGCCGGGCGTCGGGTCGGCGGTCGCGCCGAGGGCGGCGGCGACGGACCTGCGGGCACGGTGAAGCCGGACCCGCGCGGTGACCGGCTGCACTCCGAGGGTTCGGGCGGCGTCGCCGACCGTGAGCCCGTCGAGGGCGACGAGCTCGACGACGGCGCGCTGGTCGGGAGGCAGGCGCCCGAGCGCGCCGTAGACCGCCCGGGCTCCCGCGGCGGCGTCGATCCGCTCCTGGGCCGCGGCGATGGCGTCGTCCTCGAGCGGTCGCTGGCCACCGACGCGGCCGAACGCGCGCCGTTCGCGCGCCCGCTGTCGCAGGTCGTCGGCGACGACGTTGCGGGCGATCCCGAACAGCCAGGCCACCGGCGGCCCCCGACGCGGGTCGTAGGTCGCCGCGCCGTCGATGGCGGCGGGGAAGATGTCGGCGACCAGGTCCGAGGCGTGGTGCGGGTCGGCGACCCGACGGGCGACGAACCGGTGGATCGCGTCGAGGTGCTCGCGGTAGAACGCCTCGAACGCGTCCGGGTCCACGGCGATGCGGCGCAGGTGCGGGTCGCCTGGGTCGTTGCTCATGTCCCCTCTTCGCCGACGAGGGCGAGGACGTTACGGCGCTGCGCTGTGGAGACGGTATGCATGGAGCGCCAACCGCTACTCCTGGACGCCTCCGGCGTGGCTGACCAGGCCGACCGGGTTCCCCGACGGGTCGGCGACGGTCGTGAGGACCCGGGTGGGGCCGTCCGGCGACGGCGCGTCGAGCACCCGGCCACCTTTCGCCCCGGCCGCGCTGAGGGCCGCGTCGACGTCGTCGACCGCGACCCACAGGACCACGCCGGCGTCGGGGGCGGGGGAGCGGTCGGTCACGAACTGCCCGATGACCCCGGGCGCCTCGAACCCCGCCTCGCCGGCATCGGTCTGCCAGCCCAGGACGGCGGCGTAGAACCGGGCGGACGCCGCGAGGTCCGTGGTGGGGACCTGCAGGTAGCAGACCTGGCCGTGGACGATGGTCATGGTTCCTCCTCGTTGGTCAGCAGGCGAAGCACGCTCTCCGCCCACCAGGTCTCGTACCGTGCCGGCGGCCATCGGCGCCGGCGGGTGAGCCGCACGAACACCACCGGGTCCATCAGCAGCCACACCGACTCGGTGGCGTCGTCCGTGGCGAGGCCGGGCCGCAGCGGTGTCTTTGCCCCAACGCCGTCGACGATCCAGCGCGCCGTGACGGCCCGGCGCTGCTCCTGGTCGTCGACCAGCCGGGCCACCATCGGGTCGGTCCCCGCCGCCTCGTACGCCGCGAGCAGCACCCCGGCCGAACGTTCTTGGGCGGCCCGCAGGACGGGAGCGGTGACACTGAGGAGGTCGCGGGCGGTCGCCCCCCGGAGCGCCCTCGCCGTCCAGTCGCGGCTCAGGACGGCGACCGGCTCGTCGTCGCCGGCGATCGCGACGTCGATGACCGACGTGAGAAGACGGGGCTTCGTCCCGAACAGCAGCTCCACCGTGGGGACGGCTACCCCGGCCGACTCGGCGACCGCCCGGATCGTCGTGGCGGGGTACCCCCGCTCGACGAACATCCGGTGCGCCGCCTCGAGGATCCGCGAACGCGTCCGGCGGGCCCGCTCGGTCCGGGAGGGGGACCGGTACGACCGCGCCCGCCGGCGCTCCTCGGTCACGGTGGGCACTCACCCAGGTTAGCTATGGGATCTCCCTAGCGAAAGAGGGCGGCTAGCCTCCGCGTATGCCTCCCGCGCTCACGGACGAGCGGCTGGTGACCGTCGTCCTCTGCGGTGACGACGGCGCCGTGCTGGGGCAGCTCCCGGCGCCGTTCGCCGTGGCGCCCCGGTGGTGGCCCGAGGTCGACCCCGTCGTCGCCGCGGTGCGGGAACGCCACGGGCTCGTCGTCACGGTGCTGCGGCTGCTCACGACCGACGCCGACCATGCCGGTGGCGAGGTCGCCTACCTCGCTCAGGTCCGGTCCGGACCTCCGACGCCGACCGTGCCGCCCCCTGGGCCGGTGGCCGCCGCCCTCGCCGGCGATGCGACGAACCGGCTGTGGTGGGCCGAACCCGGGGGGCTCGACCACCTGCCCGACTGGGTCGACGCGGCGTTGCGGGCGCACGGACGGCGTCGCACCGGGGTGCTGCGCCAGCGCAAGACGTGGAACCTCTCCGTGGTGGTAACCGCACCGACCGACCAGGGCGAGGTGTGGTTCAAGGCGACCCCGCCGTTCCTCGCCGACGAGGGCAGCGTCGTCCGACGGGTCGCCGCCGTCGACCCCGACCTCGTACCGACCGTCCTCGCGCACGACCCCGGGCGGCGGGCGATCCTCATGGAGCACGTCCCCGGGCAGGACGAGTTCGGGCTCAGCGACGGCGCTGTGGCGGAGGCGATGGTGCGGCGGTGGGTGGGCGTCCAGGCCGCCCTCGTGGACGACATCGACCATGCGCTGGCCGTCGGCGCGCGCGACCTGCGCCGCGCACCCCTGCTGGCCGAGGCGCAGGACCTGCTGGGCCGCAACGAGGTACGGGTGGCGCTCAGCGCCAGGGAGCTGGCGGCCGTGGAGTCGCTGGTCGACGAGCTCCCCACCCGCCTGGACGAGATCGCCGCCTGTGGCCTTCCCGACACCGTGCTGCACGGCGACATGCACCCCGGCAACTGGCGGCGCGACGGTGACCGGTTGACCCTGCTCGACTGGGGCGACGTCGGGGTCGGCAACCCGATGGTCGACCAGCGCGCCTTTGTCGAGCGACTCGCCGATCCCGAGCTGCGGGAACGCATCTCGGCCCTGTGGACCGGTCTCTGGGCGGAACAGGTACCCGACAGCGACCCGGCGCGAGCCGCATACCTGCTCGGTCCGGTGGCCCAGCTGGCCGCGGCCGCGACGTACCAGCGGTTCCTCGACCACATCGAGGTCACCGAGCGGGTCTACCACGCGCTGGACCCGGCCGACCGGCTGCGCGCCGCCATCGCCGCGGACGGCAGCCCGGCGGTCTGAGTCAGGACGCTGCGTCGGCGTCGAGGTCGCGCGCGGACGCCATCAGCGTGGCCGCCCCGCTCTCGAACGGCGCGAGGTCTCGCTGCGCCCGGGCCATGACCACGGCGCCCTCGGTGGCGGAGATGAGCAGGACGGCGAACGACGCGGCCGGGTCGGCCGGAACTCCTGCCTCGGCCAACGGGTTCGCGAGATGCGCGGTTCACTTGCGGAAGACGGTGCCGGCGCGGCACGCATACTGAAGCCGGAGCGCGGCCGGCGCCTCGGAGACAGGGCGGGAGCCGAGTATGCGTGTCGCGGACGACGAGCCGGACCTCGGACCGTGGGCGGCGGAGCCCACTCTGGACGTGGCCGGCCGGCTCGTCGAGCTGGCCCGGGCCCGCCGCGCGGGCTCGGCGCGAACCGGACCGCTCGTCGTGGCCGTCGACGGGCGAAGCGCCGGCGGGAAGTCGACGGCGGCGGGGCGGCTCGCCGCGGCGACTCCCGGAGCCGTCGTGGTGCATACCGACGACATCGCGTGGCACCACGGGTTCTTCGACTGGGACGGCCTGCTCGTCGACGGCGTCCTGGAGCCCGTCTCCCGTGGGGAGGCCGTGTCGTTCCGGCCGCCGGCGTGGGTCGAGCGCGGCCGGGAGGGCGCCGTCGAGGTCCCGGCGGGAACGACTGCCGTCTTCGTGGAGGGCGTCGGCTCGTCGCGGGCCTCGCTCGCCCCGTGGCTCGACGCCACCGTCTGGGTCCAGTCCGAGGAGGCGGAGGCCTACCGCCGCGGCATCGAGCGGGACATCGTGCTCGGCCGCGAGCGCGCCGAGGCGGTGGCGTTCTGGGACGAGTGGATGGCGCACGAGGGACCGTTCCTAGCGGCCGACCGGCCGTGGGAGCGGGCGGACGTCGTGCTCTGCAGCACGCCGGAACCGGCTGTGCCGGACGGCGTCGTCGCCGTCAGCCGAGCGCGCGCAGTCCCGGGAGCACCCGCTGCGAGAACGTCGTGAGGAACCGCGACTGGTCGTGACCCGGTCCGTGGAAGACCAGGTGGTCGAACCCCCAGTCGACGTACTGCTTGACCTTCGCGACGACCTCGTCCGGGTCGGCCGAGACGATCCAGCGCGAGGCGACCTGCTCGTCGGACAGCTCGTCGCCGAGCTTCTCCATCTCGAGCGGGTCGCTGGTGCCGTGCTTCTGCTCGGCGGTGAGGGCGAGCGCCGCCCAGAACCGGGTGTTGGCCACGGCCTGGTCGTGGTCGGGGTCCCAGGACAGCTTGATCTCGATCATCCGGTCGATGTCGTCGCGGGTGCGGCCGGACTTCTCCAGACCCTCGTCGACGGCCGGGAGCAGCTTGTCGACGTAGAGCTCCTCGCCCTTGCCCGAGGTGCAGATGAACCCGTCGCCGGAGCGACCCGCATACCGGGCGACGAGCGGTCCGCCGGCGGCGATATACACGGGGATCGGCGTCTCCGGCTTGTCGTAGACGGTGGCGTCCTGGGTCTCGTAGTAGTCGCCCTCGAAGGTCACCCGCTCCTCGGTCCACAGCTTGCGCATCAGGGTGACCGACTCGCGCAGCCGGGCGAACCGCTCCTTGAACTCGGGCCACTCCTTGGCCTCGCCGTGCGCACCGACCGACCCGACGACGACCTCGTTGAGCGCCTCACCGGTGCCGACGCCGAGCATCACGCGGCCGGGGTAGAGCGAGCCGAGCGTCCCGAACGCCTGCGCGACGACCGCCGGGTTGTAGCGGAACGTCGGCGTCATCACGGAGGTGCCCAGCTGGACGCGGCTCGTCCGCTCGCCCACAGCGGCCAGCCAGGACAGCGAGAACGGCGCGTGCCCGCCATGGTGACGCCACGGCTGGAAGTGGTCGCTGATCATCACCGAGTCGAGGCCGACCTCCTCGGCGAGCACCGAGTAGTCGAGCAGCTCGCGCGGTCCGAACTGCTCCGCGGAGGCCTTGTAGCCGATCTTCAGCGCCATACGGCGAGCGTATGCCCGGGGCTTCGGACCTCCTCCTGGGGGCCTCGCGCGCTCGCGATACCGTCCGGGCCATGGGATCGCTGTGGCACCCGTTCTCGGATATGGCCGTCGTCGAGCGGGACGGTGAGCTGGTCATCGACCGCGGTGAGGGGGCCTACGTCTGGGACGCCGACGGGAACCGCTACCTCGACGCGACGGCCGGCCTGTGGTTCGCCAACATCGGCCACGGCCGGGCCGAGCTGGCCGACGCGGCCGCGGCGCAGATGCGGAAGGTGGCCGCCTACAGCACGTTCGGCGACTACGTCACGGCGCCGACGGTCGAGCTGGCCGAGCGGCTGGCCGGGATCGCACCGGTACCCGGCAGCAAGGTGTTCCTGACGTCGGGCGGATCCGACTCGATCGACACTGCCGCCAAGCTGGCCCGCCGCTACTGGGTCGAGGCCGGGCATCCCGAGAAGACGGTCATCATCGGCCGGCAGAAGGCGTACCACGGGATGCACTACGCGGGCACCGCGCTCGGCGGCATCCCGGGCAACGTCGAGGGGTACGGCGTGCTGGTGCCGGACACCGCGACCGTCGAGTGGGACTCCGTCGACGACCTGCGCGCGACCATCGAGCGGGTCGGTCCCGAGCGGGTGGCGGCGTTCTTCTGCGAGCCGGTGGTCGGCGCCGGCGGCGTGTACCCGCCGCCCCCGGACTACCTCGCGGGGGTGCGCAAGCTGTGCACCGAGCTCGACGTGCTGTTCGTGGCCGACGAGGTGATCACCGGGTTCGGGCGGATCGGCGGGGCGTGGTTCGCGTCGTCGAAGTTCGGGCTCGAGCCGGATCTCGTCACCTGCGCGAAGGGGCTGACGTCGGGGTATGCGCCGATGGGCGCCGTCCTCGTGGCGCCGCGGGTGTGGGAGCCGTTCTTCGGGCCGGAGCCGGGCGTGTGGCTGCGGCACGGGTACACCTACTCGGGGCACGCGGCGTCGTCGGCCGTCGCGCTCGCCAACCTCGACGTCATCGAGCGGGAGGGCCTGCTCGACGAGGCGTCCCGGCTGGAGACGACGCTCGCTGCGCGGCTCGGTCCGCTGGCCGATCTCGAGGGGGTGGTCGAGGTTCGGTGCGGGACGGGCGCGCTGGCGGCGGTCCAGCTCGCCGACCCGCCGACGGCCATGGCGTTGGCCAAGCGGCTGCGCTCGTTCGGGGTGGCGACGCGCGCGGTCGGCGCCGGCGGGATCCAGGTCTCGCCCCCGTTCGTCATGACCGACGACCAGGTCGGCGACCTGGCCGACGCGATCACGGCGGCCCTCGCCGCCTGATCGCCCACCCGTTTCGCCTGGAGCCGCGGCGAGCAGGGAGGGGCCCCTCCGCATACCGGCCCCCACAACCCGGACATGTCTGAGAAGTCGGGCCACATTCTCCGGAGAACCGGTCTATTTCCTCAGACATGTCCGAGTAGTTGGAGCCTGGGCGACGCACGGCCGCTCGGCCGCAACGACTCACCCCGGGTGCCGATCGTTGCGGCCGACCGGGCCCCAAGCACCACAACTGACGCTGTGGTCAGTCGTTGCGCGGCGGCGTCAGCGGAGGCGAGCGAAGCCGCGGCGAAGCGTCGTTCGCTCTCCTGCTCCTGGGCCAGTCGCCGCAGCGCGACGAGAACGGGGTCCGTGACGACGGTCCCGACCGCGACGTGCCGCAGCGCGCCGCTCGGCGTCGTGACCGCTGGGTCCGCCATCAGCGCGTCCAGGTCGTACTGCGCCACGTCGCGCAGCGCCTGTCCGTAGGCCACCAGCCGCTCTCCGGTCACGGCGAACCCGGCCCGCGACGCGGTGTCGAGCGCCGCCTGGAGGTGGGCCAACGCGAGCGGCTCGCATCCACTCCACCCGAGCCGCCGGAGCGCCTCGAGCGTCTCCTCGGCCACCTCGACCTCCGGCGGCGGACCGTTGATCGCCTGCTGCGCGACCCCGAAGAAGTCGTGCTGCGACGGCGGCGGCTGCTCGATCGCCTCGACGATCCGGCGGACCCCGTCGATGCTCAGCTGCGCGCCGTCGACCAGGGCGCGGATCAGCCGTACCCGCTCGACGTGCTCTGGCCCGTACTCCGCCCGCCTCGCCGACACCCACTCACCCGCGGGGAGGAGGCCTTCCCGCAGGTAGTACTTCACCGTCGCCGACGGCACGCCGGTCGCCGCACAGAGCTCCGCGAGCCGCATACGAGATCCTCCTTGACATTGGAGAGTAACACTATCCATTATTGGAGAGTCAAACTATCCAAGGAGTCGAGATGGCCCAGATCGAGAACGGTCGGATGACCCACGAGCACGACGGACCGATCGGGGTGTTCCTCATCGGGATGCGGTTCAACCGGCTGCACCGGCCGGACCAGTGGGTCCCCGTCTTCACGGCGATGCCCCGGATGCTCGCCGAGCTCTACCGCAACAAGGCGGCCGCCGCCCGCGGCGAGGCCGAGGACCTCGGCTTCCTCGGTGCCCGCACGCTGATGGGCGGCAAGGGGGTGACGGTGATCCAGTACTGGCGCAGCGTCGAGGACGTCTACCGGTATGCGTCGGCGGCGGACCACGAGCACCGCCCGGCCTGGACCGCCTTCAACGTCCGCGCCCGCAAGGCCGCCGGCGCCGTCGGCATCTGGCACGAGACCTACGCGGTGCCGGCCGGCGCCCACGAGAGCGTCTACGTGGGGCTCCCGGTCATGGGCATCGCCGAGGCGACGTCGTCGGTCCCCGTACCCAGCCGGAAGCGTTACGCCCGGCTCCGCAGCGTGACCGCCGACGCGCCGGCCTCAGCGGCTCAGTAGACGACGACCTTGTCGCCGAGGTTGACCTGGCCGAACAGCGAGGCGATACCGCCGAGGTCACGCACGTTCACGCACCCGTGGGAGGCACCCGCATACCCGCGGGCCGCGAAGTCCGACGAGTAGTGCACGGCCTGGCCGCCGCTGAAGAACATCGAGTACGGCATCTTCGAGCCGTAGAGCGTCGAGGTCCAGTCGCGGTTCTTCTGGAAGACGCTGAACACGCCCTCCCGGGTCGGCGTGTACTCCGACCCGAAGCGCACCGCGAGCTTCATCTGGGGCGCCCCGTCGATGACCCAGGTCAGCGTCCGGGTCGACTTGCTGATGCAGATGACCCGCCCGCTCATGCACCGCGGGTCGAGGCCGGCCGCGGAGACCGGAGCCGCCGTCGGCTTGACGTTGTTCAGCTCGTCGTTGGTGGGCTTGCGGGTCATCGCGTTGAGCTTGTCGAGGGTGCGCTGGTCGACCTCGCCGGTGACGGGGATCTGGCGCTTGTCCTGGAACGACTTCACGGCCGCGGCGGTCGTCGCTCCGTAGGCGTCGACGACGTCGCCGCTCCACCAGCCGATCTGCTTCAGGCGGGACTGGAGGTCGCGGACCTTGGCACCGGTCGAGCCCTGCTTGAGCAGCGCCGGCCCGGGGGTCAGGGTGTTGCTCAGCTCGTCCTTGGTGGGCTGGCGGGTCATCGAGGTGAGCGAGGTCCAGGTGGCCTGGTCGACCGAGCCGGACTCCGGCATACCCCGCTTGTTCTGGAACCCGCGGACACCGGCCGTCGTCACGGTGTCGTAGGTGCCGCTGACGCTGCCGTCGTACCACTCCAGCTGCTTCAGCCGCGCCTGCAGCTCGCGGACCTGGTCACCCTTGCTGCCGCCGGTCATGAGGTACGCCGCTGCGGCCGCCGTCGGGGACGGCGCCGCCGTCGCGGTGGAGGTCGGGCTGGGAGCCGGCTCCGTCGTGGTCGTCGTGGACGGCGTCGAGATGGTCGACGAGGCGGCTGTCGTGGCCGTCGTCGTCGGGGTGTCGATCGCTCCGGCCCCTCCGACGGTCGGACCGCACGCGCTCAACAGCAGCGCTCCCGCCGCGAGAGCCGTCACCAGGCCTGCGCCTGCCCTCATGCCATCCCCCTGATCTGCCTGACCGTGCCGGTGCGCCGGCCTACGGGTGTTATACGAGATACCCACTGCTTGGGGTTGCCCCGTCCGAGTCGCGAGAGGCGCGCGTGAGGGCTCCTCACCGTACGCTGCGGCCACGAGCGGCGGTATGCGTCGACTCGCGCCTTGAACAAATCGTGACCTACCCGTGTGACAGCCCCGTGTCGACAGCCCGGTGTGACGGCTCAGGCGTGGTGCGTGTTCTGCGCGCGGCGGAGCACCTCGGTGAGCTTGTTGGCCCCGGCGACGACGGTTGCCGCGTGCAGGCGGCCGGGCTGGCGGGAGAGCCGCTCGATCGGACCGGAGATCGACACCGCCGCCACGACGCGGCCGGACGGCCCGCGGACCGGCGCGGAGACCGAGGCGACCCCCGGCTCGCGCTCACCGACGCTCTGGGCCCAGCCGCGGCGGCGGACCGCGGAGAGGGCCGTCGCGTTGAACTTGGCGCCCTGCAGCCCGCGGTGGAGCCGGTCCGGCTCCTCCCAGGCCAGGAGGATCTGCGCCGCGGAGCCGGCCAGCATGGTGAGGCTGGACCCCACGGGGATCGAGTCGCGCAGGCCGACCGGGCGCTCGGCGGCAGCCACGCAGATGCGCTGGTCGCCCTGGCGGCGGAACAGCTGGGCGCTCTCGTTCGTGTGGTCGCGGAGCGCGCCGAGAACCGGGCCGGCGGCGGCGAGCAGGCGGTCCTCGCCCGCGGCGGACGCGAGCTCGGCGAGGCGGGGTCCGAGGACGAAGCGGCCCTGCATGTCGCGGGTGACGAGGCGGTGGTGCTCGAGGGCGACGGCGAGGCGGTGCGCGGTCGGGCGGGCGAGCCCCGTGGAGCCGACGAGCTGGGCGAGAGTGGCCGGACCGGCCTCGAGGGCGCTCAACACGGTGGCCGCCTTGTCGAGGACGCCGACCCCACTGGAGTTGTCCATGCACTGATACTGCCGTCTCAGTGCCTGAGACGCAAGTTCCGGCGCGCCGGAGTTGGGCCACGCTGAGAAGGCCGGGAGATTCGTGGAGGTTCGACAATGGCGGGGACGCTGGCCGAGAAGGTCTGGGAGGCGCACGTGGTGCGCCAGGCCGAAGGCGAACCCGACCTGCTGTACATCGACCTGCACCTCCTCCACGAGGTCACCAGCCCGCAGGCCTTCGACGGCCTCCGGCTGGCCGGTCGCACCGTTCGGCGGACCGACCTGACCGTCGCGACCGAGGACCACAACGTCCCGACGACGCCCGGACCCATCCTCGACCCGGTGAGCAAGACCCAGGTGGAGACGCTCCGGCGCAACTGCGCGGAGTTCGGCGTCCCGCTGTTCCCCATGGGCGACATCGACCAGGGCATCGTCCACATCATCGGCCCGCAGCTCGGGCTCACCCAGCCCGGGCTGACCATGGTCTGCGGCGACAGCCACACCTCGACCCACGGAGCCTTCGGGGCGCTGGCGTTCGGGATCGGCACGTCCGAGGTCGAGCACGTGCTCGCGACCCAGACCCTGCCCCTGAAGCCGTTCCGCACCATGGCCGTCGTCGTCGACGGCGAGCTCGCGCCGGGAGTCACCGCCAAGGACATCGTCCTGGCGGTCATCGCCAAGATCGGCACCGGCGGCGGTTCGGGGCACGTCATCGAGTTCCGCGGCCGCGCCATCGAGGCGCTGTCGATGGAAGCCCGGATGACGGTGTGCAACATGTCGATCGAGGCCGGCGCCCGCGCCGGGATGATCGCCCCGGACGAGACGACGTTCGCCTACCTGAAGGGCCGTCAGCACGCGCCGCAGGGCGACGACTGGGACCGCGCCGTCGAGTCGTGGCGCGAGGCTGCGCAGCGACGACGACGCCGAGTTCGACACCGTGGTCCACCTGGACGGGTCGGCGCTCACGCCGTTCGTCACGTGGGGTACGAACCCCGGGCAGGGGCTCCCGCTCTCCGAGAGCGTGCCGGACCCGGAGTCGTTCGCCGACGAGGGTGACCGGCAGACCGCCGAGCGCGCCCTCGCGTACATGGGTCTCGAGCCGGGGACGAAGCTGCGCGACATCCGCGTCGACACCGTCTTCCTCGGTTCCTGCACCAACGGCCGGATCGAGGACCTGCGTGCCGCCGCCGACGTCATCAGGGGTCACCAGGTCGCGGACGGCGTCCGGATGCTCGTGGTGCCCGGCTCGACCCGGGTCCGGCTGCAGGCCGAGGCCGAGGGGCTCGACGAGGTCTTCTCGGCGGCCGGCGCGGAATGGCGGCTCGCCGGCTGCTCGATGTGCCTGGGCATGAACCCCGACCAGCTCGCGCCGGGGGAGCGCAGCGCGTCGACGTCCAACCGCAACTTCGAGGGCCGGCAGGGCAAGGGCGGGCGCACGCACCTCGTGAGTCCGCTGGTCGCCGCGGCCACGGCGGTCCGTGGCACTCTCTCGTCGCCGGCCGACCTGGTGGAGGTCTGACATGGAGCAGTTCACGACGCATACCGGCATCGGGGTTCCGTTGCGGCGCACCAACGTCGACACCGACCAGATCATCCCGGCGGTCTATCTCAAGCGGGTCACCCGCACCGGGTTCGAGGACGGCCTGTTCAGTGCCTGGCGCAACGACTCCTCGTTCGTCCTCAACAACCCCCGGTATGCGCACGGCTCGGTCCTCGTCGCGGGGCCGGACTTCGGAACCGGGTCCAGCCGCGAGCACGCGGTGTGGGCGTTGATGAACTACGGCTTCCGCGTCGTGATCTCGTCACGGTTCGCCGACATCTTCCGGGGCAACAGCGGCAAGGCGGGGATGCTCACCGCCCAGGTCGCCCAGGACGACGTCGAGCTGATCTGGAAGTACCTCGACAACGAGCCGGGCGCTCAGGTCACCGTCGACCTGGTGTCACGGACGGTGACGGCTGGTGAGATCGTCGCGCCGTTCCAGATCGACGACTACACCCGCTGGCGGCTGCTCGAGGGACTCGACGACATCGGTCTGACGCTGCGCCACGAGGCCGACATCACGACGTTCGAGCAGAGCCGGCCCGCGTGGAAACCCACGACCGAGCCGGTCGACACGCCGAATGGGCGTGTCGCGGCGGAGAGTACGTTCGCCTCGTCCTGACCGGGTCGCCAATCGGCGCACCAGGACTCGAAATCCGCGACCTGGCAGGGACGAAACCTCACGACGTCCACCGTACTGAGGCCTGAAGTCGTTGTGCCGCAACGCTGTTCGAGACTTCAGGCGGCGTTGCCCCGACTACGGTTGCTGAGGGGTCGGGACCTCTGCGTGTGACTGGTGGGGCGCATGGGATGCGCCGAACCTGCTGTTCGACTCCGAATCTGTTGCGAGACAACGGAATGAGGACGTTCGGTGATGGACTCCCGCGCTGACACCGCCTAACGTCTGCAGGGAGCCGGAATCGGTCCGGCCGCGTCAACGTCGGGCGGCTGCCCGACCCGCAGGCTTTCGGAGGATAAAACGTGAACAAGGCAGAGCTCATCGGTGCTCTCGAGTCCAAGCTCGGCAGCAAGAAGGCCGCCAGCGACGCGCTCGAGGCCGTCCTCGACGTCATCATCCGCGAGGTCGCCAAGGGTGGGAAGGTCGGCATCACCGGGTTCGGCACCTTCCAGAAGGTCGCCCGCGGCGCCCGGACCGGCCGCAACCCGCGTACGGGCGAGACGGTGAAGATCAAGAAGACGACGGTGCCGAAGTTCAACGCCGGCACCGCGTTCAAGAAGGTCGTCGCCGACCCGCGCCAGCTCCCGAAGGCTGCGGCCGCCGGTGGGCGCGCATCGGCGGGAGCGGCCGTGAAGGCCACCACCGCCGCAGCGGGCGCCACCAAGACCGCGGCCAAGCGGGCGACGTCGACGGCCAAGTCGGCCGCGACCAAGACCGCCAAGGCTGCTCCGGCCAAGGCGGCGCCGGCCAGGAAGGCCGCGACGACGAAGGCGGCCGCGACCAAGACCGCCAAGGCTGCTCCGGCCAAGGCGACGCCGGCCAAGAAGGCCACGACGACGAAGGCGGCCGCGACCAAGACCGCGACCAAGACGGCCAAGGCGGCTCCGGCGAAGAAGGCGACCGCGACGAAGGCCGCGGCCACGAAGGCCGCTCCGGCCAGGAAGGCCGCGACGAAGAAGGCCACTCCGGCCAAGACGACGACTCGCCGGGTGGCCAAGAAGGCCTGACCCACAACCCCGGTCACGACGAACCGGGTGGATCCCTTCGGGGTCCGCCCGGTTCGTCGGTCCCGGGTGGTGCGCGAGGGGCGGCGGCGCCGTCAGCGGATCGGTTGGCCCTCGCCGATCCCCACGATCCAGAGGCGGGTCACCGTCTCGCCGCTCAGCTCGACGCTGACGCGCTGGCCCACTCGCAGGTGGCGCAGGCCGCTGCGGAAGAACACCTCGCCGTCGAACCAGCGCTCGACGCCGTCGTCCAGCAGGACGCTGCCGAACCCCGTCTTCTCGTCGAACCCGTGGACGCTCGCCTGCACGCCGGCCACCCTAGTCGTAGGCCCGGCTCAGGCGGGCTTGGCGATCCGGAGCACCGCGACGTGCCACAGCGTCTCCATCGCCTCCGGGTCGGCGGCCGCCGCCTCGGCCACGCGGGCATACACGCGGTCGGCGATCGTGGACGTGGCTCCGGCCGCACGAGCCAGTCCACTGAAGAGGCTGGGCTCGGTGAAGGCGCGCAGGAAGGCCGACACCGCGGCGCCGAACTTCCGCGCGTCGTGGTCCTCGCGGTAGGCGGCGAGGTAGGCGTCCGGCGCGAAGTCCAGCTCCGACTCCAGGAGGGTGAGCCCAAGGGCGCCGCCGGCGTCGAAGGGCGCCGTGAACTCCGCGAGCGTCCGGTTCCACGTCGGGATCGACATGAGGTCGTACTCGTCCTGCGTCAGCCCTCCCGAGGCGACCTCCGCACGGATCCCCGCGTCGAGCGCGTTCATCAGCGCCTCGGCGCCGCTGCGGCCGTCGTCCTGGTTGGCCCCTCCGACCACGACCATCTCGGCACCGGGCCGCAGCTCCGCGGCCCGCGACTCGAGGAAGACCCGCCAGTCGGCGGCCGACTGCTCCCGGAAGGCGTCGCGCACCTCACCGGTGGCGAACGGGCTGTAGACGTGTCCGTGGATCGGCATGGGTATGCGCGAGATCCAGTGCACCGCGATCGCGGACCACGCGAGCGTGAGGGACTCGGGCGGGAAGATCCGGCCGTAGAAGGAGCGACCGGCCGCGAGGGAGTAGACGTCGTCGAGGCGCAGGTACGTGTCCGGGTCGTGCTCGACCGTCTCGAACAAGGCGGAGAAGTCGTTGGTCGGGATGTCCGTGTGCACCACCGTGATCGGCGCGGAGACGCCGGCGTCGCGCAGCGTCTCGATGGCCACAGTGATCGGCTGCAGCTCGTTGCGGCCGCCCGCCGCACCGAGGTCGGCGATGACGACCGGTTCGGCGCCGTGGGCCGCGGCAGCGGCCGACCGAGCCGCGCGCTGCAGTCCCGGCAGACCGAAGCCGCCCGCCGAGTGCTGGGCGAGCGAGTGTCGGCCGTAGACGCCGTGGCCCATCATCTGGCCGGTCAGGTCGGGTGCCTCGGGCATGCTCCGATTGTGGCCGAGACCGGCCGGAGATGTCCGGCTGATGCTCAGAGCCCGATGAGATGAGCGAGCAGTGCGGCGGTGTTCGGACCGACACCCAGCCGCAGCGCCTCGCCGAGAGAGGCTTCGTCGTCGACGTCCCGACGCAGGCGTTCGAGGTCGAGCGCGAGACGAGTGCTGCCTCCGGACTCGTGCCGACCGGCCGAGCCGGATCCGAAGGCCGGCCGTACCGTGGCCGCCGTCCGCGCCCCCAGCAACACGGTGCCCGTGCCCTCCGCATCGGGGACGAACCAGCGGTCGCAGGCGTCACCCGCGACCAGGGCCGCGCGCAGGTCGGGCGGACGCAGGGCGGGGACGTCGCCCAGCAGCACCGCGGCCGGCTGGTCGGACGGCAGGTCGCCCAACGCGGCATGGACGGCCTCGTTGAGACCGCGACCCGGATCGTCGACCCTGCCGACGCCCACGGGGGCGACCGCCTCGAGCACCTCGGCGTCCGAGGTCACGACGACGACGTGGTGCGCACCGACGGCCTCTGCTGCGGCGGTGACGGTGTCGATGGCCAGCGCGCGGGCCAGGACCAGCCGGTCGACACCGTCCGGGGCCCGCAGCCGGCTCTTGGCATCGGGGCCGCCCTTGACGGGGATGACGACGTGCCACGTGCCCGGCGGGGCCGGGGCCCGCAGGCGGGACGTACGGTCGTTGATCCAGTCGCTCATCGCACACCGAGTTTTGCAGCCACGCGCCACGCTGCTCGACACGGGGGAGGATGGACAGCGAGGATGACCGCACCCGCGCGGCTCGAACGCCGTGGCGCACGAGAGAGAGGCCCATGGTCCCGTGGAACCAGCGCGACGCCGAGGCCGGCTGAACCCGGCCTACCGGACGGCCGCCGCGATGGTGGTCCCGTTCGTCACGGCGACGACCAAGCACGAGTGGAGCGGCTGGGAGCACCTCCCCACGGAGGGCGGCTTCGTGGCCTCCCCGAACCACATCTCGTACTTCGACCCGTTCTCGATCGCCCACTACCTGTATGCAAGTGGCTGCGAGCCGTACTTCCTCGGCAAGGAGGAGGTCTTCCGCGTCCCTGTGTTCGGACGGCTGCTCGTCGCCTCGGGCCAGGTGCCGGTCTACCGCAAGTCCGGCCGCGCGGCGGACGCATACCGGGCCGCCGTCGAGGGGGTCGAGAACGGCAAGTGCATCGTCGTGTTCCCCGAAGGCACGCTGACCCGCGACCCGGACCTCTGGCCGATGGTCGGCAAGACCGGCGCCGCGCGCATCGCGCTGCAGACGCGCAAGCCGGTCGTCCCCCTCGCCCACTGGGGGGCGCAGGAGGTGATCCCGACCTACGGCAAGGGGATCCACCTCTTCCCGAGACACACGATGCGGGTGACCGCCGGCCCGGCCGTCGACCTCAGCGACCTCTACGACCGGCCGATCGACTCGCCCACCCTGAAGATCGCGACGGAACGGATCATGGTGGAGATCACCGACCTGCTCGAGGGGATCCGTGGCGGGCACGCCCCGGCGATCCGCCACGACCCCCGACAAGCGGGCGAGCCCGACATCGGCAACTTCAAGAAGGGCAAGCGATGAGCACGCGAGCTGCGGTACTCGGGACCGGCAGCTGGGGGACCGCCTTCGCCGCCACGATGGCCGACTCCGGGTCGACGGTGCACATGTGGGGGCGCCGCCAGGAGGTCGTCGACCAGGTCAACGCCGGGAGCAACACCTCCTACCTGCCGGGAATCGAGCTGCCGCAAGGGATTCGCGCGACCGTCGACCCCGAGGAGGCGCTCGACGGGGCCGAGGTCGTTGTCCTCGCGGTGCCGTCGCAGACCCTCCGCGGCAACCTCGAGGGCTGGGCGCCGCTGCTCCCGCCCGACGCGGCGGTCGTCTCGCTGATGAAGGGCATCGAGCTCGGCACGACCAAGCGGATGAGCGAGGTCATCGCGGAAGTGGGCGGGGTCGACGCTCATCGCATCGTCGTCGTGTCCGGACCGAACCTCGCCCGCGAGATCGCCGAGCACCAGCCGGCGGCCAGCGTCGTCGCCTGTCTGGACGAGGCGACCGCGGAACGCGTCGCCACGTCGTGCGTCACCCCGTGGTTCCGGCCCTACACCAACGACGACGTCATCGGGATCGAGCTCGGCGGGGCGGTGAAGAACGTCGTGGCGCTGGCCGTCGGCATGGCCGCCGGAATGGGGATGGGGGACAACTCCAAGGCGTCACTCATCACCCGCGGGCTGGCCGAGACCGCGCGGCTCGGCTCCGCCCTGGGAGCCGACCCGGCGACGTTCATGGGCCTGGCCGGCGTCGGCGACCTCATCGCCACGTGCATGTCCCACCTGTCGCGCAACCGGACCTTCGGCGAGATGCTCGGGCAGGGCATGAGCGTGGCCGAGGTCGCGGCGCATACGAGCCAGACCGCCGAGGGCGTGAAGTCCTGCGAGTCGATCCACCAGCTCGGCATCGACCACGGCGTGGACATGCCGATCGTCGGCGCCGTCGTGGGGGTCGTCCGCGGCGAGGTGACGCCGCGTCAGATGGTCAAGGAGCTGATGACGCGGTCCCTGAAGTCCGAGGGTTCCTGACTCCGCTCAGCCCGTCGCGGCGTCGAGGGCCTGGCTGAGGTCTCGCCACAGGTCGTCGACGTCCTCGATGCCGACCGACATCCGCAGCAGGCCCTCCGGGACCGTCGGCGACTCCGCCGCATACTTGCGCCGTCGCTCGATCAGGGACTCCACCCCACCGAGGCTGGTCGCGTCGAGCCAGAGACGGCAGCCGGCGGCGGCGGCGTCCGCGGCGGCCGCGCCGCCGCGAACCTCGATCGACACCATCGCGCCGAACCCCGGGTAGCGAACCCGGTCGACCGCCGGGTGGTCCGCGGCGCGGCGGGCAATCTCGACGGCGTTCGCGCACTGGCGCTCGAACCTCACGTGGAGGGTGCGCAGTCCGCGCAGGGCGAGCCACGCCTCCATCGGCCCGGCGATCCCACCGTGGACCAGGCGGCGGCGCTGGAGCGCCGTGTAGAGGTCGTCGCGCTGCGTGACGGCGACGCCGAGGAGGACGTCGGAGTGGCCGGAGAGGTACTTCGTGGCCGAGTGGACGACGACGTCGACGCCCAGGTCGAGTGGCTGCTGCAGGAGGGGCGTCGCGAAGGTGTTGTCGCAGACGGAGAGAACGCCGCGCTCACGGGCCGCCGCGGCGAGGGCGGGGAGGTCGGCCACCTCGAGCGTCGGGTTCGTGGGGGACTCGAGCCAGATCAGGTCGGCCCCGTCGATGGCGGCGAGGACGGCTGGGGTGTCGGCGATCTCGACGTGGCGGACGGTGTGACCCTCGGCCGCGTAGTCGGCGAGCAGGGCCGTGGTGATGTTGTACGCGTTGCGCGGTGCCACGACCGTGCCCCCGGCGGGGACGAACGCCATGGCCGCCGCGACGGCGGCCATCCCGGAGGCGAAGACCAGGGCGTCGCCGTGCTCCAGGACGCCGACCGCCTCCTCGAGCGCGGTCCAGGTGGCGTTGCCGTTGCGGCCGTACCCGGTTCCGGTGAGCGGCGCGGCATACGTCGCGGAGAGCTCGACCGGGGTGTTGACCGGCGCCCCGGGTATGCGCGGGGGCCGGCCGGCCGCGACGACGAGGCTCGCCGGGGCCAGACCCGCGAGATGGTCTGCGGCGTGGTCGCGTTCGGGGGTGCCGGTCACCGGCGACACGCTACCGGCGGGATAGGGTCTGGCCGGTGAGTGACCAGTCCGACGGCTCCTCCCGGAAGACTCGCGTCGCCATCGTCTTCGGCGGCCGCTCCGCGGAACACGCGGTGTCCTGCTCGACCGCCGCGAGCGTCCTGGCCGCGATCGACAGGGACAAGTACGACGTGGTGCCGATCGGGATCGCCCCCGACGGCCGATGGGTCCTCGTGGCCGACGACCCGGAGCCGCTGCGGCTCGCCCCCGGACACGTCCCGGAGGTGACCGGGACCAGCGACGTGCTGGTACCCCTCGGGTCGGCCCGGCGGTCGCTGACGGTGCTCGACCCCGGCCAGCCGCCGCGCGAGCTCGGCGAGGTGGACGTCGTGTTCCCGTTGCTGCACGGGCCGTTCGGCGAGGACGGGACGATCCAGGGGCTGCTGGAGCTGGCCGACGTGCGCTACGTCGGGTCCGGGGTCACGTCGTCGGCGGTGATGATGGACAAGGCGTTCATGAAGCTGGTGTTCTCGGCGGCGGGGCTGCCGATCGTCGACCATGTGCTCGTGACCGACCGGCAGTGGCGGTCCGAACGCCCGGCGGTCGAGGCGGCCGTCGCGGCCCTGGGCTGGCCGGTGTTCGTCAAGCCGGCGCGGTCGGGGTCGAGCATCGGGATCTCACGGGTGACCTCGCCGGACCAGCTGGCCGACGCGGTCGAGGCGGCCCAGGTGCACGACCCGAAGGTCGTCGTGGAGGCCGGCGTCCACGGTCGCGAGATCGAGTGCGCCGTGCTGGGCGGACGCGACGGCGGTCCGCCCCGGCCGAGCCGGCTGGGGGAGGCGGTCGTCGTGGAGCAGAGCCATGCGTTCTACGACTTCGAGGCCAAGTACCTCGCCGGCGACGTGGCGCTCGTCTGCCCGGCGGACGTGCCGGACGAGGTGGCGGCCGAGATGACCGACCTCGCGGTCCGGGCGTTCGAGGCGGCGGGGTGCGAGGGCCTCGCCCGGGTGGACTTCTTCTACGCCGACGACGGCCGGGTGATCCTCAACGAGATCAACACCATGCCCGGGTTCACCCCGTCGTCGATGTACCCGTATGCGTGGCAGCACAGCGGCCTCAGCTACCCCGAGCTCATCGACGAGCTCGTGACGCTGGCGCTGGAGCGCCCCCTCGGCCTGCGCTGACGCCCCGGCCACCCCAGGTGAGGGCCGGCGACGGGATTGTGGTCGATCGTCGACCCCAGGGGGTCAGCTATCGACCACGATCTGCGTCGTCCTCGCTGATCCGCCTCAGCCGCCCGGGTCAGCTGCAGTGGCGGCCGGTCTCGGGCAGGGCCTGGGCGGCCGCGGCGAAGGCGGGTAGCAGCGATCCCTCGGGAACGTCACCCTTCGGGATGAGCACCTCGAGCGCAGGGTCCCGGCCGTAGGTCACGAACCGGGTCCCGTCACTGAGTGGGGTCGCCACCCAGTCGACACCGTTGACGGTCAGGCAGTCGTCGGTGGTCGGCCCGGGCGGCGCGACGCCGCAGCGCGCGACGATCGCCGGGTCGCCCCACGCGTGGACCGCGGGATCGGACGGGTCGGTGGCGACGTTCGCGCGGCCGGAGACCGAGGCCGGCCACGCGGCGGCGGCCTTGACGCATACCGGGTCGGAGCCCTTGGCGGGCACGGTGACCGGGACGCCCCTGGAGCAGCCCCCGAGCAGCGCGATCCCGGCGAGGAGGAGTACCGCAGCCCTCAGACGTGCACCACCGTGCAGGTCAGGGTGCGGGTGATGCCCGGCACGTCCTGGATCTTGGCGATGACGAGCTTGCCCAGCTCGTCCACGGTCTTGGCCTCGACGCGGGCGATGACGTCGTAGGGACCGGTGACGTCCTCCGCGAGGGCGACGCCGGAGATGCCGGCGATCGACTCGGCGACGGTCGCGGCCTTGCCGACCTCGGTCTGGATCAGGATGTATGCCTGGACCACCTAGACACACCTTCTTCCGCTGCTCGATGGGGGCGCGGCGGTGCGCCCAGGGAGGACGCTACCGTGCGCTCAATGGGCCCAGGACAACATGCACGCCGGACGGTGGCCGACGTCGGCGAGGACGAGCTGCTCGCCATGGTCTTCCCGATCCTCGCCGCCGCGGGTGAGTCCGTCGACGTCACCGTCGGGCCCGGCGACGACGCGGCGGTGCTCGCGCTCGGGGCGGGCGGGCTGGTCGCCACGACCGACGCCGTCGTGCACGGCCGGGACTGGCGCGACGAGTGGTCGACGGGCGCGGACGTGGGCGCCAAGGTGGCCGCGCAGAACGTCGCCGACGTCGCGGCCATGGGCGCCCGGCCGGTCGCCCTGCTCGTCACCCTGGTCATGGCCCCGTCGACCGAGGTGGAGTGGGTGCTCGACCTGGCCCGTGGGCTCGCCTCCGTGGCCGGTCCGGCGGGCTGCCCCGTCGTGGGCGGCGACCTGTCCTCCGCGCCGGAGGGTGTGCTGACCGTCTCGGTGACGGCGCTCGGCGCGCTCGACGGCCGCCGGCCGGTGCTCCGCTCCGGAGCTCAGGTCGGCGACGTGGTCGCGGTGGCCGGATCGCTCGGGCTGTCCGGGGCCGGGCTGCACCTCCTCCAGACCGGCCGCCCGGACGCCGACCCCCAGGCGGTGGCGGTGCACCGCCGGCCGGTACCACCGATCGGGCTCGGCCCGGTTGCGGCGGACGCCGGGGCGACGTCGATGATCGACCTCTCCGACGGCCTGCTGCGCGATGTGTCCCGGGTCGCCGCGGCCAGCGGGGTCGGCGTCGACCTCCACTCGGCCGCACTCGCCGCCGACGTCGCCCGCCTCGAGCCCGCGGTGGGAGCCGAGCTGGCCCGCGAGTGCGTGCTCGGCGGCGGCGAGGAGCACTCGCTGGTGGCGACGTTCCCCGCCGACTCCGTCGTGCCCGACGGCTTCCGGGTGATCGGCGCCGTACGGGCCGGCGGCGGCCTGACCGTGGACGGCATACCGCAGCAGCCACGCGGCTGGGACCACTTCGGCGGCTGAACATCGGTTCGTGGTGTCTGCCGCCGGAGATTCCGTTAGCCGGGCAGGCCCGGCCAACGGCTCCAGATGCGGTTCAGAGCACGAACCGGGGAGAAAGGCGCCGGGACACGGCGAAGGCCGGCCACCCCGTGAGGGTGCCGGCCTTCGGTATGCCGAGAGCGCAGGTCAGGCGTTGCGTGCGACCTTGCCGGCCTTGAGGCACGAGGTGCAGACGTTGAGCCGCTTCGGGGTCACGCCGTTGACCAGCGTACGGACGCGCTGGATGTTGGGGTTCCAGCGACGCTTGGTACGACGGTGCGAGTGCGAGATGTTGTGACCGAAGGACGGTCCCTTGCCGCAGACATCGCAGTTGGCAGCCACGGTGGATCTCCTGGTAACTCGAAAGACGAAGTGAAAGGGGCCCGCGACGCACGTGGCCGCTGGGCAACCTGTCAAGAGTAGCCGAGCGCGCACGAGCGACCAAAACGGCGCACGGCCCCGCCGTCCGGCTGGGAGTTTGCGACCTCCCCGGTGGGTGCCGACGAGTAGCCTGCCGTCCCAGGGTCGTGCGGTCCGGCTCGGGAGGGCCGAGTGGCGAGGAGACGAGGGCTGCGGTGACGGGCAGTGACGTGCGAGGCGACGTCCTCACGCTCCTCGACACCGCCGCAGCGCGCCGCTGGGCGGTCGTCACCCGGGCCGCGTTCGCCGCCCGCCGCGCCGAGATCGACGCCCTCAACGTCTTCCCCGTCCCGGACGGCGACACCGGCACGAACCTCTACCTCACCTTCGACGCGGCCCTCGACAGCGCGCGCGTCGAGTACGAGGACCGCGCCCGACGCGGTCATCCGATGGACGACGAGGACCTCGCCACCGAGGCCGACGTCTTCGCCCGGGCCCTGCTGCTCACCGCCCGGGGCAACTCCGGCGTCATCCTCAGCCAGATCTTCCGCGGCTTCGCCGACGAGGCGGCGGCCACCGGAGTGTCCGGCATCGGCGCCCTCGGGCTCGCCGCCGCGATGACCCGGGCCGACGAGCTGGCCTGGTCGAGCGTCGCCCACCCCGTCGAGGGCACCATCCTCAGCGTCTCGCGGGCGGCCGCCGGTGCGGCGGCGCAGGCGGTCGAGGAGCACGGCGAGGACCTGTATGCGGTCTCCTCCGCCGCGCTCGAGGCGGCCCGCTCGGCGCTGGCCGAGACCCCGAACCAGCTGCCCCGGCTCGCGCAGGCGGGCGTGGTCGACGCCGGCGGCGCCGGCTACGTGCTGCTCCTGGAGTCCCTCGAGCGGGTCGTGACCGGCGACGTGGGGGCCGAGTCGTTCGCGGGCGACGACCCGTTGCGCCGTCGCGCCGGCTGGACCCAGCCGGTGCCTCCCGTGCGGCAGGGGAACGACCTCGAACCGGGCGGACCGGCATACGAGGTGATGTACCTGCTCTCCGACACGACCGATGACGCCGTCGAGGTCCTCAAGGAACGGCTGGACGGACTCGGCGACTCGCTCCTCGTCGTCGGGACGGGCGACCTGCACAACGTGCACGTGCACGTCGACGACGTCGGCGCCGCCATCGAGGCCGGCATCGCCGCCGGTCGGCCGCACCGGATCAAGGTGACCCACTTCCGCGACCAGCTGACCCGCCAGCCGGACTCGGACGCGCAGGCCGTCGTGAGCTGCGCGGCCGGCGAGGGCCTGGCCGGGGCGTTCCGGTCGGCCGGGGCGGTGGTGGTCCCGAGCGGACCTCGGCGGCGGGCCAACGCGGCCCAGTTCCTCGAGGCGGTCCGCTCGACCGGAGCCGGCCGCGTGATCCTGCTGCCCAACGACGGCGACACCCTCCTCGCCGCGAACGCCGCAGCCAAGGTGGCGGCCGAGGAGGGCGTCGACCTGCGGGTCGTGGCCGCCCGGACCGCGGTCCAGGGCATCGCGGCGCTCGCGGTCTACGACCCCGACCAGCCGTTCGCCGACAACGTCCTCGCGATGAGCAGCGCGGCGGCCGCCACCCGCAACGGCGCGGTCACCGTGGCCACCAAGGAGGCGCTGACCTCCGGCGGTCCGTGCCGCCCGGGTGACGTCCTCGGCGTCGTCGACGGCGACATCGTCATCGTCGGCGACGACCTCACGCGCGTCGGCGCCGAGGTCGTCGAGCGGCTGCTGTCCAGCGGCGGCGAGCTGCTGACCGTCGTCTCCGGGGAGGAGGCGACCCCGGCCCTGGGCGAGGACGTCGCCGGCGCCGTACGCCGCCACCGTCGGGACCTCGAGGTCACCCAGATCTACGGCGGGCAGCCGGTCTACCCGCTGCTGCTCGGTGTCGAGTGACGGTGACGTGACCGTGCTGCTCACCGAGGACTCGGCGGTCGCCAAGGTCGCGGGCCCCAAGGCGGCCGTGCTCCTGGAGAAGAACAAGGGGATCCGGACGGTCGGAGACCTCTTCGAGTACCTGCCGCGCTCCTACGTCGCGACCAACACGCTGACCGACATGTCGACGTTGCGCGAGGGCCAGACCGTCCTCGTGGTGGCGCAGGTGGCCAAGGCGGTCACGAAGCCGCTGCGCCGCAGCCCTCGGCAGAAGATGCTCGTCGCCACGCTGACGGACGGGCAGAACCAGATCGACCTCACCTTCTTCAAGGCGTGGGGCCATGAGTCGAAGCTCGTGCCCGGCGTGGTCGGGATCTTCGTCGGGGCGGTGTCCCGGTTCAACGGCCGCTGGCAGCTCACGCATCCGGAGTACGAGATCCTCGGCTCCGACCTGGACGGGTGGGACGTCAGCCCGGAGGGCCGCCTCGACACGGTCAGCCGGCTCGACGCCTACCGCGAACACCGCATCCCGGTCTACTCCGAGACCGGCAACGTCAGCTCGCTGAAGATCCGGACCATGGTCGAGCTGGCTTTCGACTCGGTGGAGAACGTCCGCGAACCGCTGCCGCCCGACGTCCGCGAGCGCCGGGGGCTGCTCGGGCGGCGCGAGGCGCTGGAGCTCGTGCACCGGCCGCGGCTGGAGGACGACACCGAGGTCGGGGTCGAGCGGCTGCGCTACGACGAGGCGTTCGTGCTCCAGGCGATCCTCGCGCAGCGGCGCAAGAGCATCGAGGCGATGGAGGCGACGGCGCGTATGCCTCGTCCCGGCGGCCTGCTCGCGGCGTTCGACGCCCGGCTGCCGTTCGAGCTGACCGCGGGGCAGCGGGCGATCGGCGAGACCCTGACCGAGGAGCTGGCCCGCAGCCGGCCGATGCACCGCCTGCTTCAGGGCGAGGTCGGTTCGGGCAAGACCGTCGTGGCGCTGCGGGCGATGTTGGCGGTCATCGACGCGGGGGGCCAGGCGGCCCTGCTCGCGCCGACCGAGGTGCTCGCCATGCAGCACCAGCGCTCGATCTCGGCGATGCTCGGCGACCTGGCGATGGGTGGTCAGCTCGGCGGCGCCGACATCGGCACCCGCGTCGTGCTGCTGACCGGTTCTCAGCCGACGGCGGTGCGTCGGTCGGCGCTCAACGACGCCGTGACCGGTGATGCGGGCATCGTGGTCGGGACGCACGCGCTGATCCAGGAGCACGTGGCGTTCCACGACCTCGCGCTGGTGGTGGTCGACGAGCAGCACCGGTTCGGGGTGGAGCAGCGGGACGCGTTGCGGGAGAAGGGCCGCACCCCTCCGCACCTGCTGGTCATGACGGCCACGCCGATCCCACGGACCGTCGCGATGACGGTGTTCGGCGACATGGAGACGTCGACGCTCCGCGAGCTTCCGGCCGGGCGGTCGCCGATCCAGACGCACGTCGTCGAGACGTCGAAGCCCGCGTGGGTGGAGCGGACCTGGCAGCGGATCGCCGAGGAGGTCGGCAAGGGGCACCAGGCCTACGTCGTGTGCCCCAAGATCGGCGACCCGGCCGATCCCTCGGCCGCGGATGACGTCGAGGTCGAAGCGCCGCCCGACGACGACTGGGCCTCCGGCGAGGCCGGAGAGGTCGCGCCCCGCGAGCTGACCGGGGTGTACGACATGGCCGAGCGGCTGCGCGCGGTCCCGTCGCTCACGGAACTGCGGATCGAGGTGCTGCACGGCCGGCTCGACCCCGACGTCAAGGACCGGACCATGCGGGCCTTCGCCGCCGGGGAGATCGACGTCCTCGTCTCGACCACGGTGATCGAGGTCGGCGTCGACGTCGCGAACGCCTCGGTCATGGTGGTCATGGACGCGGACCGGTTCGGGATCTCCCAGCTGCACCAGCTGCGCGGGCGGGTCGGCCGTGGTGGTGTCCCCGGGCTCTGCCTGCTGCTCACCGAGGCCCCCGAGGGGACACCGGCGCGAGAGCGGCTCGACGCGGTGGCGGGGACGACGGACGGGTTCGAGCTGGCCCGACGCGACCTCGAGCTGCGCCGGGAGGGCGACGTGCTCGGCGCGCGGCAGAGCGGGCGGGCCTCGTCGGTGCGGTTCCTGCGGATGGGGAACCCCCACGACGCGCAGATCATCGCCGACGCCCGGGAGGACGCCACGGCGGTCGTCGACCTCGACCCGACCCTGGCGGGGCACCCCGACCTGGCGGCGCGCGTGGCGGCCCGGTTGGACGAGGAGCAGGCGGCCTACCTGGAGCGGGGCTGACGGTGGTGACCCCAGGGTGACCCGGATCATCAGTGGAGTGGTGGGCGGCCGGCGCCTGCAGACGCCGGCCGGCCCGCGGACCAGGCCCACGTCCGACCGCGTCCGCGAGGCCCTGTTCTCGCGGCTCGAGCACCTCGACGTCCTGTCCGGCGCGCGGGTGCTCGACCTGTACGCGGGTTCAGGCGCTCTCGGTCTCGAGGCGGCCAGCCGGGGCGCTCGTTCGGTGCTCCTCGTGGACGCCGACCGGAACGCGGCCAAGGTGGCCCGGGGGAATGCGGCGGTCGTGGGGCTGCCGGGCGTCATCGTGCGCGAGGACACCGTGGAGCGGGTCCTCCTGGCCGGCCCCGGTGGCGGGGGCCGGGTGGACCTCGTCTTCCTGGACCCGCCCTACGACCTGTCCGAGGACGCACTCGGCGATGCGCTGGCGCTCCTGGTCGGCCACGGGTGGCTCGCACCCGAGGCGCTCGTCGTCGTCGAACGGTCCTCGCGCAGTCCGGAGCCCCGGTGGTCCGAGGGTCTCGCGCCGGCCGGGGAGCGTCGCTACGGCGAGACCCGGATGTGGTTCGCCGACGCCCCCGGCCCCGACGCGGTGGCCTGACCCGCCGCATACCGGCTCGTGGGCGCGCAGGGCCACGATCTGACGCCGAGATGCGGATTCTTGTGGGGTGGCGGCGCTTCTGGCCACGATCTGACGCCGAGAAGCGACTTCTCGTGGCCCCGGCGGGGAGCGGGCTCGACGGCGAGGCGGGACCGCGCGCCGCCGTTGGTAGCGTTCGCGTGTGGCCAGCGAGGTGCGTCGGGCGGTCTGCCCCGGGTCCTACGACCCCGTGACCAACGGGCACGTCGACGTCGTCGCCCGCGCCGCCACGCTGTTCGACGAGATCGTCGTCGCGGTGCTCTACAACCCGGCCAAGCGGGGGACGTTCGCGATCGAGGAACGGCTGAGCCTCCTGGAGGAGTCGCTCACCGACGTCCCGAACCTGCGCGTCGAGGCCTTCGCGGACCGGCTGCTCGTCGACGTCTGCCGCGACCTCGGCGCATCGGCCATCGTCAAGGGCCTGAGGGGCGGCACCGACTTCGCCTACGAGCTGCCGATGGCCCGGATGAACAAGCACCTGACCGGCATCGAGACCGTGTTCCTGCCCGGCGACCCCCGGTTCGAGCACGTGTCGAGCTCGCTGGTCAAGGAGGTCGCGAGGTACGGCGGCGACGTCACGGGCCTCGTCCCCGACGCCGTCCTCGCCGCGATGACCCGCCAATTTGGGCCCTGACCTGCGGCTCCGGTAATCTGGTGAGTCGGTCTTCGTCCGTGCGTGGACGACGACCGAACCCTCGACCTCTCCGAGAAAACTCATGCCGCGCCTCAACGCCCAGAACCCGATGGTCCTCGACACTCGGGAGCTCAATCGGCGGCCGGGCACCATGCAGGAGCTCACCCGGAGAGTGGAGGCTCCCGAGACCATCGGGACCGACGTCATCGCCATCCCCGCGGGAGACCCGCTGGACCTGGAGATCCGTCTGGAGTCGGTGGTCGAGGGGATCCTCGTGAGCGGTTCGGTCCGAGCCACGGCGACCGGGGCTTGCGTGCGGTGCCTGGAGCCGGCCACCTACCCGGTGGACGCGCCCTTCCAGGAGCTGTTCGCTTACGCCGATCGGGCGGCACACCACCACGAGGTGGGTGCCGACGCGAACGGGGCCGACGAGGACGTCGTGCGCGTGCTCGAGGGCGATCTGATCGACCTCGAGCCCGTGATCCGGGACGCAGTGGTGCCATCACTGCCGTTCCAACCGGTGTGCCGGGACGACTGCCCCGGGCTGTGCTCCGAGTGTGGAGCACTGCTCGCGGAGGACCCCGACCATCACCACGACACGATCGACCCGCGGTGGGCCGCCCTGAGCGGCGTGTTCACCGAGACCCAGAACCCAGAGAAGAGGACATGACGTGGCCGTCCCGAAGCGGAAGACCTCGCGTTCCAACACCCGTTCGCGTCGAGCGAACTGGAAGGCGGCTCCGGTCGCCCTGACGACCTGCCCCCAGTGCGGCAACCCGACGCAGCCGCACGTGGCGTGCCCGTCGTGCGGCACGTACCAGGGTCGTCACTACGCCACCGCCGAGCGCACCGAGCACCAGGGCTGACCGGGGTCACCCAGGTGACCTCGTGACGTCGCCGGCTTCGAGCAGCACGTTCCCGCGCCCCGTCGGCGCGCTGGTCGACTACCTCGCCGAGGTGGTCGGTGAGCAGGTCGACGAGGCGCTCCTCGTGCGCGCCCTCACGCACCGCTCGTACGCCTACGAGCACGGCGGTCTGCCCAACAACGAGCGCCTCGAGTTCCTCGGCGACTCGGTGCTGGGCCTCGTCGTCACCGACACGCTGTACCGGACGCACCCGGACCTGCCCGAGGGCCAGCTGGCCAAGCTGCGCGCGGCCGTGGTCAACATGCGCGCCCTCGCCGATGTCGCCCGCACCATCGGGCTCGGCGAGTACGTCTTCCTCGGACGCGGCGAGGAGGCGACGGGCGGCCGCAACAAGGCCTCGATCCTCGCCGACACGATGGAGGCGCTGATCGGGACGATCCACCTCTCCGGCGGGATCACCGCGGCGGGCGTGTTCGTCCACCACCTCTTCGACCCGCTGATGACCCAGTCGGCGTCCCTCGGGGCCGGCCTGGACTGGAAGACCAGCCTCCAGGAGCTGGCGGCGCAGGCCGCCCTCGGCACGCCCGAGTACCACGTCGACGAGTCCGGACCGGACCACGAGAAGGAGTTCGTGGCCAGCGCGGTCGTGGGCGCCGAGGTCCTGGGGCACGGCACCGGCCGGAGCAAGAAGGAGGCCGAGCAGCGCGCCGCCGAGCAGGCCTGGGCCGCGCTCGACCAGCGCCGCCGCCCCAGCCCGGCCCTCGAGCCCAAGGTCACGTGACGCACCGACCAGTGCGTATGCCTGGTCCCGCCGCGGTCCGGTATGCCTGAGCTCCCCGAGGTCGAGACGGTCCGTCGCGGCCTCGACGCCTACGTCGTCGGGCGCCGGATCACGTCGGCCGAGTTCCATGGTGCCCGCGTGGTGCGACGGCACATGCCCGGAGCCGCCGATCTCGCCGCCCGGGTCGAGGGGTCGCGGGTCGTCCGGGCCCGTCGGCGCGGCAAGTACCTCTGGCTGGTCCTCGAGGCGCCGGACGGGCACGACCAGGGTCTGCTGATGCACCTGGGCATGAGCGGCCAGCTGCTCGTGCAGCCGCCGGACGCCCCGGACGAGAAGCACCTCCACGCCCGGTTCGGGTTCGCGGACGGACAGACCGAGCTGCGGTTCGTCGACCAGCGGACCTTCGGCGGCGTGGCCCTCGCCGAGCTCGACGACGACGGCATCCCGGAGCCGATCGCCCACATCGCCCCCGACCCGCTCGAGGCCGCGTGGGACCAGCCCGCGGTCGTCGCCCGGATGAAGGCCCGCGGCAGCGGGGTCAAGCGCTGCCTCCTCGACCAGTCACTGGTCAGCGGCATCGGCAACATCTACGCCGACGAGGCGTTGTGGCGGGCCGCGATCCACGGCGAGCGCCCCGCCAACCGGCTCACCAAGCCGGCCCTCCACCGGCTGCTGGGCCATGCGCGCGACGTCATGGTGGAGGCGCTCGGCCAGGGCGGGACGAGCTTCGACGCGCTCTACGTCAACGTCAACGGCTCGTCGGGCTACTTCGACCGGTCCCTGGACGCCTACGGGCAGGAGGGCCGGCCGTGCCGCCGCTGCGGGACGCCGATCCGGCGCGAGGCGTTCATGAACCGCTCGTCGTACTCCTGCCCGCACTGCCAGCCGCGGCCCCGGGCCACGACGCGCACGACGCTCACGACGCGGTCAGGTCCTCCGGCACGGCGGTGAGCGGCCCGCCGGCGTCGCCGGTGTTCACCGTGTCCTCGGGCTCCACCAGCACGACGCTGACGTCGCCCCCCGCGACCGGCCGGTGCTCGACGCCCTTCGGGACGACGTACAGCTGCCCCGGGCCGAGCGTGACGTGCTGCTCTCGACCGCCGTCGCGCAGCTGGATGACCAGCGTCCCTTCGACGACCAGGAACAGCTCGTCGGTCTCCGGGTGGCTGTGCCAGACGAACTCGCCCTTGAGCTTGACCACCTTGACGGCGTAGTCGTTGAGGCGGGCCACCACCTTCGGGCTCCAGTGCTCCGAGAACAGCGACAGCCGCTCGTGCAGGTCGACGACGCCGGTCATCAGCCGGTCGCTCCGGCCACGCAGTCGCGGGCGACGACCGCGCCACTCGCGAAGGCCTGGGTGCGGATGGGTTCGAGCTCGGTATGCAGCCGGGACGCCCAGCCTCCATGGGTGAACCCGTCGCGCTCGTCTTCGTCCTCTCGGCCGGGGGCCTCCATGACGCCGTCCAGCGAGAGGTTCTCCACCACCACGAGAGTTCGCATCCCGGCAGCGTACGAGCGGCCCGGTCCACGGCGCATACCCGGCGGTTAGCATCCTCTCCGTGACGGAGCCGCTGAACCCTCTGACCCTGCCCGCCCCCGCCGACGCCGAGGAGTGGCTCGACTCCCGAGCGCGCGGCGATCTCGACCGCGCCAGGGAGCTGGTCGCCGGCATCAAGGCCGACCGGCCCGCCGACGCGACCGATCTGCTCAATCGGTGGAACGACGTCAGCGTCGCCATCGGAAACGTCGCGTCCGTGGCGTCCCTGTTCAGCGAGGTCCACCCCCTCGAGACCGTCCGATCGCGGGGCGAGTCGGCGATGCAGGAGGTCCAGAAGCTCGACACCGACCTGAGCCTGGACCGCGACCTCTACGAGGTGTTCGCGGCGGTCGACGGGTCCGGTCTTGACGCGACGGCGAAGCGGCTGCTCGACAAGACGCTGCTCGACTTCCACCGTGGCGGCGTCGACAAGGACGACGCCACCCGCACCCGGGTCAAGGAGCTGTCGGAGCGGGCGATCCTCGTCGGCCAGGAGTTCAGCAAGAACATCCGCGACGACGTCCGCAGCGTCAAGGTCACGCCCGACAAGCTCGACGGGATGCCGCAGGACTGGATCGACGCGCACGTCGTCGACGAGGACGGCTTCGTCACCCTGACCACCGACTACCCCGACGTCGTGCCGTTCTCGACCTACGGGCGCGACCGCGACACCCGGCGGGCGCTGCGGATGGAGTTCCTCAACCGCGCGTGGCCGGCCAACGACGCCCTGCTCAAGGAGCTCTTCGAGATCCGCCGCGAGCACGCGCACCTCCTCGGCTACCGCGACTGGGCGGACTACGACGCCGAGGTCAAGATGATCAAGGAGGGTGCCGCGATCCCGGAGTTCATCGACCGGATCGCCGTGGCCGCGCTCGAGTCCGGGGAGCGCGACCGGAACGTGGTCCTCGACCGGATGCGGCAGGACTACCCCGACGCCGAGACGATCGACGCGTCCGACCTGGCGTTCTACGCCGAGGCCGTCCGGCGCGAGCAGCTGGACGTCGACGCCCAGCAGGTGCGCACCTACTTCGACTTCACCGCGGTGCGCCGCGGCCTCCTCGAGGTCACCGGCCGGCTGTTCGGCCTGACCTACCGGCCGGCCGAGGACGCCGTGCTCTGGGACGAGGCGGTCGCCGCGTACGACGTGTTCCTCACCGACAGCGACCGGCACCTCGGCCGGATCTACCTCGACCTGCACCCGCGCGAGGGCAAGTTCAAGCACGCGGCGCAGTTCGACCTGGTCCGTGGGCTGTCCGACCGCCAGCTCGCCGAGGGCGTGCTCGTCTGCAACTTCCCGCGCGGCCTGATGGAGCACTCCGACGTCGTCACCCTGTTCCACGAGTTCGGCCACCTGGTCCACCACGTGCTCGCCGGTCGCGGCGAGTGGGTGCGGTTCTCCGGGGTCGCGACCGAGTGGGACTTCGTCGAGGCGCCGAGCCAGATGCTCGAGGAGTGGGCGTGGGACGCCGACGTGCTGCGCACCTTCGCGCGCAACGGTGCCGGCGAGGAGATCCCCGACGCTCTCGTCGCCCGGATGCGGCGCGCCGACGACTTCGGCAAGGGCTACAACGCGCGGACCCAGATGTTCTACGCGTCGATGTCGTACTGGTTCCACGTCGACATCCCGGAGGACCTCACCGAGCGGACGCGGGAGCTGCAGAGCCGCTACAGCCTGTTCCCCTACATCGAGGGGACCCACATGCCGGCGTCGTTCGGCCACCTCGAGGGCTACGGCTCGGGCTACTACACGTACATGTGGTCGCTGGTCATCGCCAAGGACATGTTCAGCGCCTTCGACCGCGAGAACATGTTCGACCCCGAGGTCGCCGGCCGTTACCGCGACCGACTGCTCGCCCAGGGTGGGCAGCGCGACGCCGCCGACCTCGTGGCCGACTTCCTCGGCCGGCCCTACACGTTCGAGGCGTATGCGGCCTGGCTGGCGGAGTAGCCGGCTCTGTTTGCGGGGTGACTAGGCCGCCCAGCGGAGCCGCACGTCGTCCGCGCGCTCGCAGCACCAGCACGCCTCCTGCGACCACATCCCGATCCACGCGACGGCGCACGAGGTGCAGGTGAGCCACTGCACGTGCTCGCGGCGTGCCTCGGGCCGCGCGGGGGCCGGCTGGTCCTGGATCACGTCGAGGTTCATGAGGGGAGGAGCCGGAGGTGGTCGGTGCCGATACACGGGCGGACCGTCACGGGCCCTTCAGCTCCTTGAGAACGACGGGCTGTCCCGTGTGCCGCGTGCTCAGCTCGGCCAGCGCGGAGCGGACCGTCTTGGCGAACAGGTGTGCGCCGGGGATCCCGGGGTGGACCTTGTCGGCCTGCAGCAGACCGAGGTTCGCCCGGATCGCGGTGTTCCAGTCGGCGACGATGACGTTCGGCCGCGTCGAGGCGACCCGGGCCAGCGTGGCGTTCGACTCGTCGATCCACGTCGACTTCGGGTTGTAGAGGTTGACCAGGACCACCATCCGGTTGGGACCGAGGGCGTCGAGGGTCTGGACCACGGTCGCCTCGGTGACGCCGGCATTGGTCCCGAACGCCAGGACCGTGGCGCGCCGGATGTCGACCCCGCGGGCGGTGATGGTCGCGAGACCGTCGCTCCAGCGGCGGTTGGACTTCGCGTCCTGGCGGACGCCGGGGAAGTAGTAGTCGATCGCGCCCTTCGTCGTCGCGATGAGGGAGTCGCCGAAGACGTCGATCTGCTCGCCGGTCGGCATCGACCAGTCCTGCGCCGGGTTGCCCGCGGCGGGGGTGGGGGCGGCGGAAGGACCCGACGGGGGCACCGGTGCCGCTGACTGGTCCGCCGTGTTCTCCGCGATGACCTGCTCGGTGTCGCTCCGCGTCGGGGCGGTGACCACCACGACGAGGCTCGCCGCGACGAGCGCGACCGCCGCTCCGACCGCGACCCGTGGCACCCATGACGTGCCGAACCGCAACGCGCCCCAGACCATCCGCCCACACTCCCGGAAGCCCCACACCCGGATCGGCGCCTCGACGAACCGGTACGACAGGTCGGCGAGCGCGATCGTGACGATGACGCACCAGATCGCGCTGACGACGTACTGGAACGTGCCGGGTTCCGTCCGCATCTCCTGGCCGATGATGACGATGACCGGCCAGTGCCAGAGGTAGATCCCGTAGGACCGCCGTCCGATCCACGACACCGGTTCGGCACTCATCAGGGTGCGCCACCGCGACTCCGGCTCCACGTCGGTATGCGGGTCGCCCGGCGAGGGGGCTCCGGTCGCGGACCGCACCGGCAGCAGCGCCGCGACGAGCACGACCGTGGCGACGCAGCCGAGCACCAGGCCGCCGCGGTAGGTCACCGGCGAGTCCTCGCGCAGCAGCCAGAGCAGCGCCGCCACCGTCACCAGAGCCACCCCGAGGACCGGCCGCCGCACCGCGAGCCAGACCGACGCATACCGGGTCCGCCACGAGGAGGACCACGCGAAGGCCAGCCCCGCACCGAGCATCAGCCCCATGACGTGCGTGTCGGTGCCGTAGTAGACCCGGGTGGCGTCCTCACCAGGCAGGTACAGGAGGGCCATCAGCGCGGTGGACAGCAGGGCGACACCGAGGGAGACGCCCAGGCCGACCGCCACTCGCCGACCCCGCAGCAGCGTCGTCGTCATGATCGCGGCCACGACCAGGGGCCAGACGAGGTAGAACTGCTCCTCCACGGCGAGCGACCAGAAGTTCATGAACAGCTGCGGCGCGGTCTGGTCGAAGTAGCTCGAGCCGGCCGCGATCTCGACCCAGTTGGTCGAGAAGGTCAGGGCGCCGAGGATCTGCCGCCCGATGTGGACGACCAGGTCGTGGTGGGCCACCCGCGCGGCGACGGTGCTCACCACGACGCAGACCACGAGGGCGGGGATCAGCCGCCGGGCACGCCGGGTCCAGAACCGGCCGAAGGCGATCCGGCCGTGAGCGAGGGCCTCACGCTGGAGCAGCGTGGTGATGAGGAACCCGGAGACGACGAAGAAGACGTCCACCCCGAGGAAGCCGCCGGGGAGCCACGAGGGGTCGAGGTGGTAGACGAGCACCGCACCGATGGCGAGGGCGCGCAGCCCGTCGAGGCCGTCGAGATGGGTCGTGGCCGCGGTGGGCGTACCCGCATACGTCGGGGTGGTCGTGCTCGGCGCGGGGCGCTCCAGCGTCGACACCGTGCGACCGCCTCCTTACCGTCCGACCCCCTGCGCGCGAGCGTAGGACGGGCCGGACGGAGGACGGTGGCGCCACGCGGTCGGCACGCCGGACGGCCTCGTAGGGTGGTCCGGTGGTGGAGGGTACGGAGCGGGTGACCGTCTACGTGAGGGGCGACGTGCAGGGTGTGGGGTTCCGGTTCTGGACCCGGGCCCGCGCTCGGGAGCTCGGCCTGGTCGGCCATGCGAGGAATCTGCCGGACGGCCGGGTGGAGGTGGTCGCGCAGGGGGACGGGGACGCCCTGGACCGCCTCATCGCGCTGCTCGAGGAGGAGCCGTCGGCATCCGGACGTCCCGGCGCCGTGACCGGGGTCGTCACCCAGTGGGGGCGCGCCCTGCCGGGCGTCGGGTCGTTCGAGGCGAGGTAGCGCTGGCGCGGGTCAGCTGCGTGGGGGGTACTCGCCCTGGAGGGCGATGCACCAGTTGAGGACGAGATACGGCTGCACGTTGGGATGCGCGCCGCCGCCGGAGCTCGCGCCCACCATCGCGGGACTCATCGCGAGATCCGTCGTCGTGCCGTAGGACGCGCCCGCCGGGGTGACGGCCGGGACCGCGGCGGCCGGGTTCTTGGTCGTGGCGGTCGAGGAGGCGGCGACCTGGTGGGTATGCCCGGGGATCTGGTTGGGCTGCAGGGTCACCGACTCGTCTCCGCCCACCTGGCCCTGTGCGTAGGGCGAGAGGCCCGGGCCCTGTCCGAACGACAGCGGCACGCGGCCGCGCAGGTCCGGCAGGTTGAAGGTGGTCCGACCGTCTCCGCCGTACATCGTTCCGAGCAGGGAGAAGAGGGCCTGGTTCTGGTTGATCGGCATCGACTGGCCGGCACACGACGCCCACCCGTTCGGGACGAAGTCGAAACCGAAGCAGCGGATCTCGCCGATGAACGGGTCGGGCATGTGGCCTCCAGGTCATCCGGGCGCGGACTGAGTTTCCCCTGTATGTCTGCCTACGGTAGCGCTGGGCCGCTAACGTTCTCCTGCGTCCTCAGACGCGGCGTCCGGCCGGGGGCGGGTGCACCTTCGTGCGCGAGGTGGATGTATGTCGACTGGTCGGGTGTGGGGTCGGGCGTCTCGCGCGCTCGCCGTCGTCTCGCTCGTCGCGGCGAGCGAACCGTCGGCGTGGTCCTCGCTCAGTCCGCCGTCGCGGACGGGCCGACGACGTTCAGCAACAGCTCGGCCATCGCCATCCCCGCGGCCGGCTCCCCGAACCAGATCGGGACGGCTAGCCCCTACCCGTCGTCGGTCAACGTGTCCGGGATGACGGGGGCGGTGACCAAGGTGACCGTGGCCTTCAACGGCCTGACCCATTCGGCACTCAACGACGTCGACGCCATGGTGGTGGCTCCCACCGGCGCGAATCTCCTGGTCCTGTCCGACGCGGGGAGCGACGCGCTGATCTTCGCGAGCAATGCGACCTTGACCTTCGACGACGCTGCGGCCGGAACCGTCCCGAGCGGCAATGTCCCGTCGGGCACGTACCGGCCGACCAATGTCGCCGCCGGCACGACCGACACTCTCCCCGCCCCGGCTCCGACGCCGTCGTCACAGACCACCCTCGCGGGTGCGTTCACCGGGATCAACCCCAACGGGGCATGGCAGCTCTTCGTCGTCGACGACACCAGCGGCGACCTGGGCTCGATGGCCGGCGGCTGGAGCCTGACCATCACCACGGCGAACGCCGCGCTCGCCACCACCACGACCGTGACGAGCTCGCTCAACCCCTCCCGGACCGCCCTGCCCGTGACGTTCACCGCGACGGTCAGGGCCGGTGCGTCCGCGGTGACGACCGGGACCGTCCAGTTCGCCGACAACGGCGTGGACGTCGGCAGCCCGGTCGCCCTCAACGGCTCGGGCCAGGCCACGTTCTCCACGTCGGCGCTGTCCGAGGGGACGCACGCGATCCGGGCGACCTACTCGGGCTCGACCGGCTTCCTGACCAGCAACGGTTCGTTGAGCCAGCACGTCGACACCCCGACCTTCGTCACCGGCAACACCTTCTGCAACCGGGGGGGCCTGACCGTCCCGGCCCAGGGCGCTTCCGCCCCCTATCCCTCGAACATCACGGTCAGCGGAATGGCCGGGTCCCTGGTCAGCGTCACCGCGACGCTCCACGGGCTCGCGCACGCGGCGCCGGTCGACCTCGACGTGATGATGTCCGGCCCCGGCGCGAAGAACGTCGTGCTGATGAGCGACGCGGGCGGTACGGACGCCGTGTCCGGCGTCGACGTGACCTTCGACGACGCCGCGGCCGGTGCGGTCCCCACGCCTGTCGCCGACGGCACGTTCCGGCCGACCGACGACGACAGTGACGGGCCCGACGCGTTCCCGGCGCCCGCTCCCGTGCCGAGCACGGCCACGCTGTCCACCTTCCAGGGCGGGGTCGTGAACGGGACGTGGAGCCTCTGGGTCGTCGACGACGCCAGCGGGGACTCCGGGTCCATCGGCCGCTGGTGCGTCACGATCACGACGACCTCGATGTTGGCCACGACGGTGGTCGGCGCACCGAACCCGTCGGTGGTCGGGGAGACTGTGACCTTCACCGCGACGACGACCGCCGACGGCCTGTGGGTCCATGCGGGCACGATCCAGTTCGCCAGTGACGGCTCGAACCTCGGCGCACCGGTTCCCGTCGGACCTGACGGGAAGGCGACGTTCTCGACGTCAGTTCTCACGGCCGGTTCCCACTCGGTGACCGCAACGTACCTGGTCAATCCGACCTATCCGACGAGCTCGGGCACGACGAGCCAGGTCGTCGGAGCGGCCCCGGCCGCGGAGGCCGACGGCCCCTACTCCGTCGCGGAGGGCGGGTCGCTGATCCTGGCCGGCTCGGTCTCGCCGGCGGACCCGGCCGCCACCTACACCTGGGACGTCAACGGGGACGGGACGTTCGGTGACGCCACCGGAGCGACCCCGACCTTGACCTGGGCCCAGCTGGAGGCCCTCGGGATCGACGACGGACCGTCGTCCCACGTGGTCACGCTACGCGTCACCTCGGGCACCCAGACGGTCACGGACACCGCGTCCTTGCAGGTCACCAATCTCGGACCCATCACGGTCGTGAGCTACCAGATCGACGTTCGGGTCGGGCTTCCGTCGACCTTCGAACTGCGCGCGGGCGACTTCTCCTCCGCGGACCTGGCCGGCCTCTTCACCTACGTCGTGGACTGGGGCGACGGTTCTCCACTGCAGACGGTGACGGGTCCGTCGATCCAGCCGGTCGAGCACACGTATACGGCACCAGGCCCCTACCTGGCCTTCTTCAGCGCGACGGACAAGGACGGCGGGACCGAAGGCGCGACCGTATTGGAGATCGAGGTCGCCGGACCCACGACCACCACGACGACGGCGCCGCCGAGCACCACCACGACCGCGACAGAGCCACCGACCTCGACGACGACGTCCACAACGTCGACGACGACCTCGCCCGGTTCCACCTCGACGCCTCCGACGAGCGGTTCGGCGCCGCTGGCGTCGACCGGGTCGGACGCTGGGCTGACCGTGTTCCTGGCGGCCCTGCTGCTGGTCTGCGGTGCCACCCTGCTGGCGCTCGCCAGGTGGAAGGGCGCCGCCCGCCGACGCTGATCCTGGGTAGCCTTCCCGCGTGAGCGAGGTCCCGCCGGAGCTGGTCGAGCTGCGCCGCAGCATCGACAACATCGACGCGGCGCTGATCCACCTGCTGGCCGAGCGGTTCAAGGCCACCCAGACGGTGGGCGAGCTCAAGGCTCGGCTCCGGATGCCTCCCGCCGACCCCGGCCGTGAGGAGCGGCAGGTCGCGCGCCTGCGGGCCCTCGCCGAGGAGTCCGGGCTGGACCCGGTCTTCGCCGAGAAGTTCCTCGCCTTCGTCATCGCCGAGGTCATCCACCACCACGAGCAGATCGCCGAGGCCAGCCAGGGCTGACCACCGCAGTCACACCTGCACCATCAGCCCCTCGAACCACCGAGCCCGCGATGTCCGCGGGCCTCCGCGTCCCCGCTTGTAGGGTGACGGGACCCCGAGCATGACCCGAGGAGAGCCCGCACCCGTGTACGTCAAGAGCCTGACGATGAAGGGCTTCAAGTCCTTCGCGTCCGCCACGCACCTGCGCCTCGAACCCGGCATCACGTGCATCGTCGGCCCCAACGGGTCCGGCAAGTCCAACGTCGTCGACGCGCTCGCGTGGGTCATGGGGGAGCAGGGGGCCAAGTCGCTCCGGGGCGGCTCCATGGAGGACGTCATCTTCGCGGGTACCGCGGGCCGTCCGCCGCTGGGCCGGGCCGAGGTCGCCCTCACCATCGACAACACCGATGGCGCCCTGCCGATCGACTACACCGAGGTCACCATCTCGCGGACGATGTTCCGCAGCGGCGGCTCGGAGTACGCCATCAACGGCACCTCCTGCCGGCTCCTCGACATCCAGGAGCTGCTGTCCGACAGCGGGATCGGCCGCGAGATGCACGTCATCGTCGGCCAGGGCCAGCTCGACGCGGTGCTGCGCGCGACGCCCGAGGAGCGCCGTGGCTTCATCGAGGAGGCGGCCGGCGTCCTCAAGCACCGCAAGCGCAAGGAACGCGCGCTGCGCAAGCTCGAGTCGATGGAGGCCAACCTCACCCGGATCACCGACCTCACCGGGGAGATCCGCCGCCAGCTCGGCCCGCTCGGGCGCCAGGCCGAGACGGCCCGCAAGGCCGCCGTCATCCAGGCCGAGGTCCGTGACGCCCGCCTGCGCGTCCTCGCCGACGACCTGGTCCAGCTCACCTCCACGCTCGAGCAGGAGGTCGCCGACGAGACCGCCCTCATCGCGCGGCGCACCGAGGTCGAGGACGGCCTCACCGGGCTCGGGTCACGGGTCGCCGAGCTCGAGTCGGCGGCCGAGGCCGCCCGCCCGGAGCTCTCCCAGGCCCAGGACCGCTGGTATGCGCTCGCCCGCCTCACCGAGCGGCTCACCGCCACGGGGTCGCTGGCCACCGAGCGGGTGCGCCTGCTGCGTCAGGACCTCGCCGACGAGGCCCGCGACGCCGGGTCCGGGGCGTCCAGCCGCGACCCCGAGGAGCTGCGTCGCCAGGCGGCGGAGCTGCTGCACCAGCACGAGGCGCTGGTCGTCGAGATCGCCGACGCGACCGCCGCGCTCGAGGCCGCCGTGGCCCAGCGGGCCGCCGTCGAGCAGGCCTACGCGGCGGAGCAGCAGCGCCTCGCCCGCGTCGCCCGTGCCGTCGCCGACCGCCGCGAGGGCCTGGCCCGGCTCGCCGGTCAGGTCGCCGCCAAGGCCTCCCGTATCGAGGCGGCGGAGGGCGAGATCGGCCGGATGCACGAGACGGTCGGCGCCGCGCGAGCCCGGGCCGCCCAGGCCGAGCGCGAGTTCGCCGCGCTGGAGTCGTCGATCGCCGCCGAGGAGGCCGGCGAGGAGGACCTCGACGCGGGCTACGAGCAGGCCGCCGCCCACCTCGACCGGCTCCAGGCCGAGCTCGAGGAGCTCCAGGAGGCCGAGCGCTCCGCGGAGCGCGACCGGCAGTCGTTCACGGCCCGCGTGGACGCGCTCGACATGAGCCTGCGTCGCAAGGACGGGGCGGCCGCGTTGCTGGCGGCCGGGGACGACACGCATACGATCGCCGGTTCGGTGGCCTCGCTCGTGCAGGTCGAGGTCGGCCACGAGGTCGCGGTCGCCGCCGCCCTGGGCTGGGCCGGCGACGCGCTCGCCGTCGACACGCTGGCCGGCGCCGCTGCGGCGGTGGACCGGCTTCGTTCCGACGACGCCGGGCGCGCCGGGCTGCTCGTCGCCGAGACCGCCGGCTCGGTGGAGCGGTCCGGGTGGCCGTCGCTCCCGAGCGGGGCGCGATGGGCGGTCGACGTCGTGTCGTGCTCCGACCGGCTACGCCCGGCGGTCGACCGACTCCTCGAGCGGGTGGCGCTCGTCGACAGTGCCGACGCGGTCGCGGGGCTCGTTCGCGACGGGGTGACCGCGGTGACGCGCGACGGCGACGTGTTCGGGCCCGGCTGGGTTCGCGGCGGGAGCGCCGCCGCCCCGAGCCTCATCGAGATCCAGGCCGCCGTCGACGAGGCCCGCGACCGGGTCACCGAAGCGGCCGGCCGGGGCGAGCGCGCCCGGTTCGCGATGGCCTCGCTGCGGACCCGGGTGGCCGAGGCGTCCGACGCCGTCGAGGGCGCTCTGGACCAGCTGCACGACTCCGACGCGAAGATGTCGGCCGTCGCCGAGAAGCTCGGCGCCCTCGGCGTGGCGGTACGCAGCGCGCGGTCCGAGGCCGAGCGCACGGAGCGGGCCATCGCTGCCGCCGAGGCGGCGCTCGACAGCGACCGGACCGAGCACGCGGGGCTCGCGGAACGCTACGAGGCCGCCGGCGTGCAGCCGGACACCACCGATGCCGACGTGGCCACCGACGAGCGCGACCGGCTCGACGCGGCCGCGACCGCCGCTCGCGCCCACGAGACCGAGCTACGACTCGCACTGCGCACCCGCGAGGAGCGGGGCCGCGCCCTGCACGACCGAGCGACCGCCCTCGAGGCGGCGGCCGTGGCCGAGATCGAGGCCCGGGCCCGGCACGAGGCCCGGCGGCAGCGCCGCCTGCGCGAGGCGGAGGTGGCCGAGGCGGTCCGCGTGGGCGCCGCCTACGCCGCCGGAGTCGTCACCCGCGCCGCCGAGCGGGCCGATGCCCTCCGCCGCCGCGCCGAGGAGGCCCGCACCGCGCGTGACGCCGAGCTCGGCGTGCTGCGCCGCGACGTCGCCACGCTCCAGGACGAGCTGCGCGAGCTGACCGACTCCGTCCACCGCGACGAGGTGGCGCGGACCCAGCAGCGGCTGCGGATCGAGCAGCTCGAGACGCGGGCCGTGGAGGAGCTGGGCGTCGACCCGGCCACTCTCGTCGAGGAGTTCGGTCCCCACCAGCTGGTGCCCACGCCCCCCGCCGAGGGGAGCGACGAACCCGGCGAGCCACAGGCATACGTGCGCGAGACCCAGGAGAAGCGGTTGCGCAGCGGCGAGCGACGGCTCGCGGCGCTGGGGCGGATCAACCCCCTCGCGCTCGAGGAGTTCACCGCTCTGGAGGAGCGCCATACGTTCCTCACCACCCAGCTCGAGGACCTCAAGCGGTCCAAGCGCGACCTGCTCGACATCATCCGCGAGGTCGACGAGCGGATCGAGCGGGTGTTCACCGAGGCCTACCACGATGTCGCGGTGCAGTTCGAGCGCGTGTTCAGCCGGCTGTTCCCGGGCGGCGAGGGTCGGTTGATCCTCACCGACCCGGACAACATGCTCACGACCGGGCTCGACGTCGAGGCGCGGCCGCCGGGCAAGAAGATCAAGCGGCTCTCGCTGCTCTCCGGTGGCGAGCGGTCCCTCGTGGCCGTGGCCCTGCTGGTCTCGATCTTCACGGCCCGGCCGTCGCCGTTCTACATCCTCGACGAGGTGGAGGCGGCGCTCGACGACGCCAACCTCGGCCGGCTGATCCTGCTCCTGGAGGAGCTGCGCGACTCCAGCCAGCTCATCGTCATCACCCACCAGAAGCGCACCATGGAGATCGCCGACGCGCTCTACGGCGTGACGATGCGCGACGACGGGGTCACCACGGTGGTGTCCCAGCGAATGTCCGAGGTCGCCGGGGCGCGCTCCGCCTGAGGGGACACAGGACGACGCCGGGACCGCCCTGGGGCAGCCCCGGCGCCGGGAGCCGGAACCCGTGCGGCTCAGGCGGTTGCTGCGGGTGCCTCGGGTGCGGCGGGTGCGGCGGCCGAGCCCACGGCCTTGGGCGACGGGCCGTACTGGTTGTCGCCCTGGCTGTCCTGGACCCACCAGACGATGAGGATGATCGCCCCGACCACCGGGATGATGACGATGAACAGCCACCACCCGCTGCGGCTCGTGTCGTGCAGACGACGGACCGCGACGGCCAGGGACGGCAGGACGATCGCGAGCCCGACGATGGCGGTGACGATCCCGTTCTGGCTGTTGGTCAGCGCCCGCTGGAGGATGGACGCGACGATGCTCGCGAGGATCGTGAAGAGGTAGAAGTACCAGAACTCCGAGCGCCGAGCGCGCCCGGCGAACCCGACGTACTGGGTGAAGCCGCTCTTGATGGCGTCGACAAAGGACATGTGCACTCCCTGGTGGGATCGGTATGCGGTCAGACGACGCGCAGGGCGGACGCTAGCGGTGACGGTCGGGTGACCCCGCCGGAAACGCGGGGCCGTTGCCGACCTGAGACCTGGTTGGGGGTTTGAGGTCCCGTGGTGGGTGACGGTTCGGTCACAGCCGGCCCGGTATGCGTGGCGTGGCCTCGCGGTTGAGTCACATCGGTCACACTGGTCACATGTTCGCCTTGGTCTTCGGCATGTTGGTCTGCCTCGTCGGAGGCATGGTGGTCGTCGGTGTCGTGGCGGCCCAGGCCCGAAAGGACGGCCGTGAGCTGCTGACGGCCCGAGGCGAAGAGGTCGTCGGGCGGGTCACCACCAAGCGCTGACGCCCGGCCGCCACGCGGTTCGCCGCTGCGGCGAGTCGTGCGGCTGAGGTCCGGATTTCCGCTGCGGTTCAGAGCACGAACGGGCGTCCGGGCGGTCCCGCTGACCGTGCAAGGATGGGCGCCGTGTTCGACCAGGTCTGGGAGATCGTTGCCGTCTGCGCCATCGTCGCCATCGTCCTCGTGGCGGGCGTCGTCGGGCTGGTTCGCGGGCGGTCGTCGCGCCAGAAGGAGCTGACGCCGCCGCCACCACCGCCCAAGCCCTCGTCGCCGACCGCGCCGCCGACCGACCTCGACAGCGACGCCGACGGTGGGAGCGTCGACACCCTCCCGGCGCCGACGCGCCCGGCCGAGCCCGAGGTCGACGACGACATCCTCATCGAGGAGCTCCCGACCCTCGAGCGGCCGGCCTCGGCCCGCGGCCGCCTGGCTCGCCTCCGCGCGCGACTGGCCCGCAGCAACACGGCCATCGGCAACGCGCTGCTCGTCCTGCTCTCCCGCGGCGGCCTCGACGAGGAGGCGTGGGAGGAGGTCGAGGACACCCTGATCCGGGCCGACCTCGGCGTCGACGCCACGAACGAGCTGGTCGAGCGGCTGCGGACCAAGGTCAAGGTCGATGGGTCCGGCGCCACCAGCGAGGCCGAGGTCAAGGCCTGGCTCAAGGCCGACCTGCTCGCCCTCGTCGACCCGGAGATGGACCGCCGGATCGCCTCGTCGCGCATCGACGGCCGCCCGGCCGTCATCCTCGTCGTCGGCGTCAACGGCACCGGCAAGACGACCACGGTGGGCAAGCTCGCCCGGGTCCTCGTGTCCGAGGACCGCGACGTGATCCTCGGGGCGGCGGACACGTTCCGCGCCGCCGCGGCCGACCAGCTCGAGACATGGGGCGCGCGGGTGGGCGTCCCCACGATCCGCTCCGAGAAGGAGGGCGCCGACCCGGCCGCGGTCGCGTTCGACGCGGTCAAAGCCGCCGGCGAGATCGAGGCGGACGTCGTCATCATCGACACGGCCGGCCGCCTGCACAACAAGGTCGGCCTCATGGACGAGCTGGGCAAGGTCAAGCGCGTCATCGAGAAGCAGAGCCCGATCGACGAGGTCCTCCTCGTGCTCGACGCGACCACCGGCCAGAACGGCCTGCGCCAGGCCGAGGTGTTCTCCGAGGCGGTCAAGGTCACCGGCATCGTCCTCACCAAGCTGGACGGCACCGCCAAGGGCGGCATCGTGGTGGCGGTGCAGCGTCAGCTCGGCGTGCCGGTCAAGCTGGTCGGCCTGGGCGAGGGCCCGGACGACCTGGCGCCGTTCGACGCCGAGGCGTTCGTCGACGCGATCGTCGGCTGAGCGACGGCTGCGCGACGGCCTGAGCGACGGCTCAGCGACGGCGAGGGCCGCCCGCCCGACGTCGACAACTCCGCACGTGATGACGTATCGCGGCCGTTGTCCGATATGTCCGCCGACAGGTCATCACGTGCGGGGTTGTTGTCGGGCTGAGGTTGAGCGCCGCTAGACCGGGTTCAGGCGGCGCCACTCCCGGCGAAGGTCCTCGCGTGGGTGTCGCGGGTCGGTCAGCGCCCACCGCACGGTGTTCACGGCCAGCGCACCGGCCGGCAGCGTGACCGCCCGCTCGGTGACCGGCAGGACGGGCAGCCGCAGCATCTCCTTGGCCCACGCCGGAAGCAGCGCCACCGCGCCGGCCGCCAGACACGCATACCCGGGTCGTTCGACCCAGCTGAGCGGCGGGTGGAGGAGCAGGAACCGCGCCGCGTCGTGCGCTGCCGGCGTGCCCGCGAGCTCCGGCCGGTAGGCGTCCAGCGTGGCCGCGAGCTCGGCGACCGTCCGGGGTGGGTCGACCACCCCGAGCCGCTCCGCGATGTCGCCGGACTGCGCGACGTACTCGTCCTCGTCGGCCGCCGACAGCCGGGACGACCCGAACCGCCGGTATGCGGCGAGGAAGCTGTCCGCCTCGGCTGCGTGCACCCAGCCGAGCAGGTGTGGGTCCGACGCCGCATACGGCCGGCCGTCCGGCGCCCGCCCGCGAACCCGTTCGTGGATGCCGCGCACCATGGCGACCGCCGCCTCGGCGTCGTCAGCGGTGCCGAACGTGGTCCGCGCCAGGAACGCCGAGGTCCGCTGCAGCCGGCCCCACGGATCCGACCGGTACCCCGAGTGCCCGGCGACGCCGGCCATCGCCAACGGGTGCAGCGACTGGAGGAGCAGCGCCCGGATCCCGCCGACGAACATCGACGCGTCGTCGTGCACCCGCCAGATCGGGTCGCTCTCGCTGAACCACCGCGAGCCCTGGGCCAGCCAGATGGCCCGGGCCTTGTCCTCGGCACCCTCGCCGACGACCTTGTCGCGCAAGGAGTTCGCCAGCCAGCGGCGGGTGGAGGGAATGCTCACCCCTCATCCTCACCCCGGGACCGCCGCAGCCGCCAGGCGGGGGTATGCGTAGGACCCTGCTCGCGAAACACAGCGATAACAAGTGGCGCGGATTGCTTACACGCCCGTAACAGTCGCCGCGACGTCGCGAAACGCGGTTCCCCCAAGGTTTCGGTCCATGAGCGCACTTTCAATCGTGACGGCCGACGGGCCGTTCATCGACAGCGGGAACACAGCTTGGGTACTCACGGCCGCGGCCCTCGTCCTCTTCATGACGCCCGGCCTGGCCTTCTTCTACGGCGGCATGGTCCGCACCAAGAGCGTCCTCAACATGATGATGATGTCGTTCATCACGATGGGGACCGTCGGCACCGCCTGGATCCTGTGGGGGTACAGCGAGACATTCGGTGCCGATGCCGGTATGGGGCTCATCGGTAACCCCTTCGACAAGTTCGGCCTCACCGGCGTCTTCGGCGAGATCTACGGCTTCGTGCCGGCCGACGCGGCCGCGGGCACCGAGGCAGCGGGCGGCATTCCCGGTGCCGCCTTCGTCGCCTTCCAGGTCGTCTTCGCGATCATCGCGGTGGCCCTGGTCTCCGGCGCGGTCGCCGACCGCGTCAAGTTCGGCGCCTGGACGGTCTTCACCCTCCTCTGGGCGACGCTCGTCTACTTCCCCGTGGCCCACTGGGTGTTCGCCTTCAGCGGGTTCGCGGCCGAGACCGGTGGCTGGATCGCCAACAAGGCCGAGGGCCTCTTCCTCGGCGGCGTCGGCGCCTACGACTTCGCCGGTGGTACCGCCATCCACATCAACGCCGGTGTCGCAGGTCTGGCCCTGGCGCTGATCATCCGCAACCGCGTGGGCTGGGGCAAGGAGCCCATGCGGCCCCACAACCTCACCCTCGTCATGATGGGCGCCGGCATCCTGTGGTTCGGCTGGTTCGGCTTCAACGCCGGCTCGGCCCTCAGCGCCGGGGCGCTCGCCTCGGGTGTCTGGGTCAACACGCTCGGCGCCACCTGCACGGCCATGCTCGGCTGGCTCATCGTGGAGAAGCTCCGCGACGGTCACCCGACGTCCCTCGGCGCCGCCTCCGGTGTCGTCGCGGGTCTGGTCGCCATCACCCCCGCCTGTGCCACGGTCTCGGCGTGGGGCGCCCTCGTCGTCGGCGTCATCGCCGGCGCCGGCTGTGCCCTCGCGGTCGGCCTCAAGTTCAAGCTGGGCTTCGACGACAGCCTCGACGTCGTCGGCGTCCACCTGGTCGGCGGTCTCATCGGCACGCTGCTCATCGGCTTCCTCGCGGACGCCACGAACAGCCCCACCGCGGCGGCCGGTCTCACCCAGAACGACGGCCTGCTCCTCGGCGGCGGGTTCGGCCAGCTCGGCGCCCAGGCGCTCGGCGCGGGCGCGGTGCTGATCTACTCGTTCATCATCACGTCCATCATCGGCTTCGCCCTCGACCGCACGATCGGCTTCACGATCAAGCCCGAGGACGAGGTCGAGGGCATCGACCTCCTCGAGCACGCGGAGTCGGCCTACGAGCTCACCAGCTTCGGTGGAGGGAGCGCCCGCAGCATCATCGCGGCCCGCACCGCCCCGCTGGAGTCCGATGACTCGGCGCCCGCCACCAAGGAAGGAGCCTCGGCATGAAGCTCATCACGGCGATCATCAAGCCGCACCAGCTCGACGAGGTGAAGGAGGCCCTCGAGGCCTACGGCATCTCCGGCATGACCATCAGCGAGGCGAGCGGCTACGGCCGCCAGCGGGGACACAGCGAGGTCTACCGCGGCGCGGAGTACACCGTGGACTTCGTCCCGAAGGTCCGTGTCGAGGTCCTCATCGACGACCTCGACGCCGGGAGCGTCATCGACGTCGTGCTCAAGGCCGCTCAGACCGGGCGCATCGGCGACGGGAAGATCTGGTCGATCCCCGTCGACGACGTGGTCCGGGTCCGGACCGGCGAGCGCGGGCACGACGCCCTCTAGGAAACCACCGGTGACGCTACGGACCGGTCGGCGGGCGACCCCCGCCTCGGCCGGTCCGTAGCGCATCCCCGTGGCTTCGCCCCGCACCAGACGAAGGGCCCGATCCTGTGACCAGCCCGACTGACGTCACCTCGCGGCGGCTCGACCTGGCCGGCACCCGGAGCTTCTCGGCTCCTGGTGCCGGTCCCGCGAGGCGGGCGGCCCTCGCCGACTTCGGTATGCAGTGGCTCGGCGAGCTCTGGGACGAGGCCTCCGCCGGTCGCCGGCTCCCGGGCGTCGCCCTGGCCGCCGTGGGCAGCCTCGCCCGCCGCGACGGTGGCCCGCTCAGCGACTTCGACCTCGTTCTGCTCCACCAGACCCGCGCCCTCGGCGCGGCCGATCTCACCGGCCTGGCCGACCGGCTCTGGTACCCGATCTGGGACCAGGGCGTGAAGCTCGACCACAGCGTCCGCACCGTGAACCAGTGCCGGACCGTCGCGGGGGCGGACCTCTCGGCCGCCGTCGGCCTCCTCGACATCACCTTCGTCGCGGGCGAGGAGGACGTCGTCAACGCGGCGAAGTCGACCGTCGCCCACGACTGGCGCGCCAACGCGCGCACCCGGCTGCCGCAGCTGCAGGAGCAGATCGCGCAGCGGCACGCGCGACAGGGCGACCTCGCCCACCTCCTCGAGCCGGACCTCAAGGAGGCCCGCGGCGGGCTGCGCGACATGACCGTCCTGCGCGCTCTGGCCGCCGCCTGGCTGGCCGACCGGCCCCACGGAGCCGTCGACGCCGCCTACGAGAAGCTCCTCGACGTCCGCGACGCCGTGCACGTCGTCACCGGCCGGGGACGCGACCGGCTGGGCCGTGAGGACCACGACGCGGCGGCGGCGCTGCTCGGCTACCACGACGCCGACGAGCTGCTCACCGACGTGTCGACCTCGGCCCGGCTCATCGCGTACTCGCTGGACGGGACATTGCGACGGGCCGCCCAGGCGCAGCGGGCCCGGACCCTGCGCGTCGGTCCGCGGCGACCGCGGATGACCCCGCTGGGCTACGGACTGTTCCTCTCCGACGGCGAGGCGGTCCTCGGCCCCGGGGTCGAGGCGACCGGTAACCCGCTGCTCGTGCTCCGCGCCGCGCTGGTGGCCGCCCGCAACAACGTCAGCATCGCGCCGACGACCCTGCAGAACCTCGCGAAGAACTGCCCGCCGATCCCGACGCCGTGGCCGCCGGCCGCGCTCGCGGTGTTCGGCGACCTGCTGGCGACCGGGCCCGGACTGGTCTCGGTCTGGGAGGGACTCGACCTCGCCGGCGTGGTGGAGAAGTGGATCCCGGAGTGGGCGGCGGTCCGCAGCCGGCCACAGCGCAACGCCGTCCACCGGCACACCGTCGACCGCCACCTCATCGAGACCGTGGTCCGCGCCAGCGGGTTGCTGCGCGAGGTCAACCGTCCCGACCTGCTCCTCCTGGCCGCGCTGCTGCACGACATCGGCAAGGTGCCGGGCTCTCGCGACCACTCGGAGACCGGTGCGCCGATCGCCGACCGCGTGCTCCAGCGGCTCGGGGTGGGTGATGAGGACCGTGCACTGGTCGTGCAGCTGGTCCGCGAGCACCTCACCCTCATCGACCTGGCCACCCGGCGTGACGGCGACGACCCGCAGACCATCGCGATGGTGTCGCGCGCGGTGGGCGGCAGCCTGGACAACCTCGACCTGTTGCGCGCCCTCACCGAGGCCGACGCCAGCGCGGCCGGGCCGGCGGCGTGGACCGACTGGCGGGCGTCGCTGCTCGACAAGCTCGTCACCACGGCGCGCGCCGCCCTCGCCGAGGGCGCACCGGCGCCGGACTCGTTCCGTGAGGCCGATCCGGTCTCGCCCGACGTCCTGTCCCGCATCGCCGTGGGCCAGCCGGTGGTGGTCATCACGCCCCTCGGTGGGGCGCACCGCGTCGACGTCTACGACCGCGACCGGCTGGGCCTGTTCGCGGACACGGCCGGGCTGCTGGCCGCCCAGGGCCACATCGTCCGGTCCGCCGTCGTGCGGACGGTGGACGGGATCGCCTCGAACGAGTGGCACGTCGAGACACCGGGCGGTGGGGCGCCCGAGGAGGGCCCCCTGGTCCGAGGGCTGACCCGGCTGGCCGGCGGGGACCGCGAGCCACTGGCCATGCTGTCGCGCCGCCGCCGCGCCACGGCGTCGGACTCGTCGCGGGCCACCTCCGGCTCGCCGGGACAGACCCGGGCGATGGTGATCTCGCACGCGTCCGACTCCGCGACGGTCATCGAGGTTCGGGCGACCGACCGGCCCGGGCTGCTCCACGACATCGGCATCACGCTGTCGCGAGCCTCGCTCAGCGTCCGGAGCGCGCACATCGCGACGTATGCCGGCCAGGCGCTGGACACCTTCTACGTCACCGAGTTCGGCGGACGTCCGCTGCCGCCCGCCCGGGTGGCCCAGGCGGTCTCGATGATCATCGACACCTGCGACGGCGAGTAGGCGCCGCCGGCGCTGGCGTCGCCCGCATACTCGCGCGGTTAGGCTTTCCTGGTGTTCAACTCCCTGTCCGACCGGCTGACCGCGACCTTCAAGGGCCTGCGCGGCAAGGGTCGGCTCTCCGAGCACGACGTCAACGTGGCGCTGCGCGACATCCGCATGGCCCTCCTCGACGCGGACGTCGCGCTGCCGGTCGTCAAGCAGTTCGTCTCGTCCGTCCGCGAGCGGGCGCTGGGCGAGGAGGTCAGCCAGGCGCTGAACCCCGCCCAGCAGGTCGTCAAGATCGTCAACGAGGAGCTCGTCGGGATCCTCGGCGGCGAGACGCGGACGCTGCGGTTCGCCAAGACGCCGCCGACCGTGATCATGCTGGCCGGCCTCCAGGGCTCCGGCAAGACGACGCTGGCCGGGAAGCTGGGCTACTGGCTGAAGGGCCAGGGGCATACCCCGCTGCTCGTCGCCGCAGACCTCCAGCGACCCAACGCCGTCACCCAGCTCGTCGTCGTCGGCGAGCGGGCCGGGGTACCGGTGTATGCGCCGGAGCAGGGCAACGTCGGCGGCCACGACGCGGTCCTCGGCTCCGGAGAGGGGACGCGGTCGTTCGGCGACCCGGTCTCGGTGGCGCGCGCGGGGATCGCGGAGGCGCGGAGCCGTCAGTACGACGTGGTGATCGTCGACACCGCCGGCCGGTTGGCCGTCGACGAGGCGCTGATGGCCGAGGCGGCGGACATCCGCGCGGCCATCCAGCCGGACGAGGTCCTGTTCGTCATCGACGCGATGATCGGGCAGGCGGCCGTCGAGACGGCGCAGGCGTTCCAGGAGGGCGTCGACTTCACCGGCGTCGTCCTGTCCAAGCTCGACGGCGACGCCCGTGGTGGCGCCGCGCTCTCGGTGGCCTCGGTGACGGGCCGGCCGGTCATGTACTCGTCGATCGGCGAGGGCGTGAAGGACTTCGAGGTGTTCCACCCCGACCGGATGGCCGGGCGGATCCTCGACATGGGCGACGTGCTCACGCTCATCGAGCAGGCCGAGAAGGCGTTCGACCGCAGCCAGGCCGACGAGATGGCCCGGAAGTTCCTCGCCGAGGAGGACTTCACCTTCGACGACTTCCTCCAGCAGATGTCGGCCATCAAGAAGATGGGCTCGCTCAAGGCGATGCTCAAGATGATGCCGGGCATGCAGGGGATGCGCGACCAGCTGGACTCGCTGGACGAGAAGGAGTTCGACCGCGTCGAGGCGATGGTCCGGTCGATGACCCCGTTCGAGCGGACCCACCCCAAGCAGATCGACGGCTCGCGCCGGGCCCGCATCGCGAAGGGTTCCGGGGTCACCGTCTCGGAGGTGAACCAGCTGCTGGAGCGGTTCCGCGAGGCCCAGAAGATGATGAAGTCGCTGGCCCGCGGTGGTGGCGGCGGCCTCCCGGGTATGCCCGGGATTCCGGGTGGCAGCCGGAAGGGCGGCGGGCGGGGCGCCCCGCCTCCGCCGCGGCGCAAGTCCAAGAGCGGCAACCCGGCCAAGCGTGCGGCCGAGGAGCGCCAGGCGGCCGAGAAGTCCGCGGCGGCGCGCTCGGCGGCGGCCGGTTCGGCGTTCGGGATCCCGGCGGCGGCCAAGGGCGGCGACGGGGCGTCCCAGTTCGACGAGCAGGACCTGCCGGCCGGCTTCGAGAAGTTCCTCGGCGGCCGCTGACCGCTGGGGCGCCCCTCGCGCCCTGAGCGATTGGTTCAGGGTGCGCGTCAGAGTGCGTCCGGTGCCCTGTCGATGGACCCGCCGGCGATGCTGACGAGCGGAGTGCGGCACGTCCGCCCGCAGGGGCACGCCGCCTCGTCCTCCAGTCAGGTCGCAGGTCATGTCGCGCCGGGGGCCGTGATCACGACCACGTCCGCGACATCACGCGCGACCTGACGTGCGACCTGACGTGCGACATGACGTGCGACCTGAGGTGCGACCTGACGTCGCCGACACGACGGGTGTCCACACGGCTTGCTCACGACGTCACGTCATCCACAGGGTCGCCGGTCGCACTGGCGGCCGTTGCTCCAACCTGTCGATGCTGGCGCGATGGACCTGCCACCGCCCGTTCTCGACCTCGCCCGCGTCAGCGGGGCGTCCTCACCAGACGACAGCTGACCCGCTCGGGGTCTCCCCTGCGCAGATCCGGTGGCGCCTCGGTCGCTCGTGGCGCTTGGTGCTGCCCGGTGTGGTCCTCCTCGACTGGGCATTGCCCAGCGACCTGCAGCGCTGCATCGCCGCTCTCTCTACGCCGGACCACAGTCCTGGCTCTCCGGACCCAGTGCCGGCGTGCTGCACCGGGTGCTGGCGCCGACGCCGCGGGCACGGGTGCACGTGCTGGTGGCCGCCCCTGGACGCCCGAGGGACGTCGGATGGCTGTCGATCCGGCGTAGCGCATGTCGTGGATGAACGGTCGTCGAACAGCGGACCACTCCGCTACTCGTGCCTGCCGAGAGCGGTCGTGGACAGTGCGGCCGGGATGCCGCCGGAAGAGTCGAGTGTCGAGCGTTGATCATCGAGGCCGTCCAGCGACGGCTGGTCCGGCTGGACGACGTCAGCCACTGGATCGAGGCTCGGCGGCCCAATGGCAGGGTCGTCCTGCGTCGGGCCTTGGCGGAGGCGGCGGCTGGGGCATGGTCCGTTCCCGAGGCGGATCTCGCCCGATTGATGTCGCGGTCATCGGTGCTGCCGCCGCCGTGGCTCAACCCGGAGCTTCGAGACGCCGACGGCGGCCGGCTGACGACGCCGGATCTGTGGATCGACGACGTCGCCATGGCGATGATGGTGCACAGCCGGAGGTTCCACAGCTGGGGTCCTCGACTGGGAGTCCACGGTCGGACGGCGACTCGGACCTGTCGGCACTCGGGTCCTGGTGGTGGGTGTCACGCCTGAGGCAATCGCGCGCGACCCGGCTCGCGTCCTGCAGCGGATCGAGACGGCGTACGTCACCGCTCGACGCTCCGGCCGGCGCGCGGACGTGGTGGCCACGCCGCGCATCGTGTCTGCGGGCCGGGCACTCCGTTCTCGGCTTCTCGTCGACGCGCCGTCGCGGGTAAGCTCGTGAGCGCGTTGTTCGCACTCGAACGCATTAGGCGCGGAGGCCTAGCCAGAGGCCGAGGCCGGCCACGCATACCGTCACGACCAGCGTTCCCACACCGTTGAGCAGGGCCGCGCCCACCCGCCGCTGCTCGACCAGCCGGACCGTCTCGAACGAGGCCGTGCTGAACGTCGTGTACCCACCGCAGAACCCGGTCCCCACCACCAGCCGCAGCTCCTCGGGCACCACGTGGGCCAGGGTCAGCCCGGTCACGACCCCCAGCACGAACGACCCCGTCACGTTGACCAGCACCGTCCCGACCGGGAAGGACGCCAGCCGGGATCGGACCAACCCGTCCAGCACGAACCGCGCCACCGCCCCGACGCCGCCCGCGAGGGCCACCCAGAGCACGATCACGACGACACCCCACGACGCGCCGCAGCCACCCAGATCCCGAGCGTGGTCGCGAGGAACCCGACGACGACGGTGCCCACCGCGTACCCGACCGCCACCGAGGCATACCCGTCGCGCAGCAAGAGGTCCGTGTCGACCGCGAGCGTGCTGTACGTCGTGAACGCACCGAGGAACCCGGCCCCCGCCAGCAGCCGAAGTCGTTGCCGCACACCGACATCCGGCCCGCGACGCGCCAGGGCCTCCAACAGCGCCCCGAGGAGGAACGCCCCGACGACGTTGACGCCGAACGTCGCCGCCGGCCACGGCCCCCACGGCCCGACCGCCTCGCCGACGCCGTAGCGGGCCGCTGTGCCGAGCACGCCCCCGACGAAGACCAGCCCGACGCCCGCCAACGTCAGGTGTGGTGGCGGCCGGTCGGGGTCGAGCGGCAGCTCAGGACGAGGGTCAGCCATGGCGATCAGCGAGCGTATGCCAGCCGCCACCCGGTCCCGTAGGTTGCGTCCATGGGCGACGTCCTCCACCTCACCGGGCCGGTCCTCGTCGGGCCCGACGACGTCCGACCCGAGGTCTGGGTCGTCGACGGCCGGGTCACCTTCACCGCGCCGACGGCCGCCGCACAGACCGTGGCCGGCTGGGTGCTACCCGGTCTCGTCGACGCGCACTGTCACGTCGGTCTCGGCCCGGACGGCGCCGTCGACGAGGCGACCTCCGAGGAGCAGGCGCTCGCCGACCGCGACGCCGGCACGCTGCTCATCCGCGACGCCGGCACCCCGGTGGACACCCACTGGGTCGACGACCGCGACGACCTGCCGCGCATCATCCGGGCCGGAAAGCACATCGCCCGGAGCCGCCGCTACCTGCGCGGGTTCGCCCACGAGCTCGAGCCGGAGGACGTCGTCGCCTACGTGCGCCAGGAGGCGCGGCGCGGGGACGGATGGGTCAAGCTCGTCGGCGACTGGATCGACCGCGACACCGGCGACCTGTCCCCGTCGTTCCCGCGCGAGACCGTCGTCGCCGCGGTGGCCGCGGCCCACGAGGAGGGCGCCCGGACGACGGCGCACTGCTTCGGCGAGGAGTCGCTCTACGACTTCGCCGCGGCGGGGACCGACTGCATCGAGCACGCCTGCGGCCTCGAGCCGGAGTCGATCGAGCAGTTCGCGGCACAGGGGATCGCCATCGTCCCCACCCTCATCAACATCGCGAGGCTGCCGGAGATGGCCGCGCCGGGCAAGGACAAGTTCCCGGAGTACTACGCGCACATGATGGACCTCCACCGCCGCCGTTACGCCACAGTGGCCGCGGCCCACGACGCCGGCGTGCCCATCTACCTCGGCACCGACGCCGGCAGCAGCCTCCCGCACGGGCTGGTCGCCGACGAGGCCGCCGATCTCGTGGCGGCGGGGCTGTCGACCGTCGAAGCCCTGTCCGCCGGGACGTGGGCGGCGCGCGAGTGGCTCGGTCGACCCGGAATCGAGGAGGGCGCCTCGGCGGATCTCGTGGTGTACGAAGCCGATCCGCGAGCCGACATCCGAGCTCTCGCCGCACCGCTGGCCGTCGTACTGCGAGGGCAGACGGTGTGACCGAGCCGCGACCGCTGCGCGCCGACGGGGAGCGCGTGTGGGTGGCCAGCGCGACCGAGGCGGACGTCGACCCCTACATCCGCGCCACGCTGCAGTCGTCCCGCCGGCTCCGGGAGTGGAACCCGGTGGACCCCTACGGACTGCCGTCCCTGCTCCGCGCGGCCTCCGGCTACCACCGCACCCTGCTCATCCACGCCCGGAATTCGGAGGGCGACCATGACCTGGTCGGGAAAGTCAACGTCACCAACGTCGTTCGCGGCCGGGCCCTCGGCGGGACCCTCGGGTACGACGCCTTCGACCCGTATGCGGGTCGCGGACTGTTCGCCGAAGGGCTGCGCCTCGTCGTCGACGTCGCGTTCACCCAGGAGCCGCGTGGGATGGGCCTGCACCGGCTCGAGGCCAACGTCCAGCCCGCCAACGTGCGCTCCGCCGGTGTGCTGCGGGGGATCGGGTTCCGGCGAGAGGGCTTCTCCCCGTCGTACCTGCTCATGCCGACCACCCGCGGCGCGGACGAGTGGCGGGACCACGACCGGTATGCGGTGACCCGCGCCGAGTGGCCCGCGGACCCGTGGCCGCCCTCCGCGGCACCCCGAACCGTGGTACTGGTCAACGGCATTCCGGGTTCGGGGAAGACGACGGTGGCGCGCCGGCTGGCTGCGGAGCTCGGGCTGCCGCTCTTCGCCAAGGACACCGTGAAGGAGGCGATGGCCGATGCCCTGCCCCCGGACGCTGTCGACACCTTGCGCGCGGGAGAGCGCTCGATCGGGGCCGGCGCCGCGTCAGCGCTGTGGCGGCTGCTGGCCGACTCGTCGGTGGGTGGGGTCGTCGAGAGCTGGATGTGGCCACAGGACCGGCACCACGTGCAGACCGGCCTGCGGCGGGCCGGGCTCGACGCGCGCGCCGTGCCCGAAGTGTGGTGCGACGTACCGGTCGATGTCGCGAGGGCGCGGTTCGCGGAGCGCGCGGCCGAACCCGGTCGGCACCCGGTGCACGCGTGGCCGCTCGAGGATGACACCTACTGGTCACGGATCGCCGACGCGGCGACTCCGCTGGGCATCGGTCCCGGGTTCACCATCGACACGACTCGCCCGCTCAGCGACCAGGACGTGGGCCGGCTCGCGCTCTCGGTCCGCGCCACCTTCGTCTGACGCTGCGGCGCATACCGACGCGAAGCGGGCCGCGCGGGTCACGGCAGCGGTCAGAATGACCCCGTGGACATCTCGGCGCGTACGGACTACGCGGTCCGCGCCCTGCTGACCCTGGCCGCCGCGCAGCGGGAGCGCGACGTGACGAGCGACGAGCCGCATACCGCTGCCGTCTCTGTGGACGTCCTGGTCCGGGAGCAGGGGCTGCCCCGCAAGTTCCTCGAGGCGATCCTCGCGGACCTTCGCCGCGGCGGGCTCGTGACCAGCCGCCGCGGCCCGGGTGGTGGGTACGCCCTGGCCCGCCCGGCCGACCAGATCTTCCTCGGCGACGTGTTCCGGACCGTCGACGGGCCGCTCGCGGAGGTGCGCGGGCTGCGGCCGCACGAGACCGCGTACACGGGGGCGGCGGAGCACCTGCCGGTGGTGTGGGTCGCGGTGCGCGCCAGCCTGCGGAGGGTCCTCGACGAGTGCTCACTCGCCGACGTCCTCGACGGGAGGCTCCCACACCACGTCGTGGACCTTGCCGCCGCACCCGACGCCTGGCGCAACCGTTAGCGACCGAAGGCATCGCCACCGGAAAGTTTCAGGTTTCCGTCAATTTTCCCAGGCAACTGGCAGGTCCGGGCCGTTGACATGGAATGCTCCGGCCAGCATGCGGTGGAGCGCCGGTCGGGGGCGTGTGTCGACTCGTCGTAGGAGACTCCATGCAATCTCGATCGCGCGTGCCAGAGATCCTGGCAGCGTCGGTGGTGGCCGTGGTGGCTGCCGCCCTCATGGCGGGCGGGGCCGTCGCGGCTCCCACCGCCGCCAGCTCGGGGGACACAGGGCTGGGCAAGAAGGACCGGGAGCTGGTCGCCGCGGCGGTCGCTCAGGGCAAACCCACGGTCACCCTCATCGTCTCCACCGCGTCCGGCGCCAACTCACGCGTCGAGGCGGCGATCAAGGGCCTCGGCGGGACGATCGGGTACCGGGAGGACTCCATCGGCTACCTGCGCGCGGTCGTCCCCACCGGCAAGGCCGGCTCCGTGGCCGGCATCGCCGGGGTCGACGGGGTGGACGTCGACGACGTCGTCCCACTGGACGACCCCGCGCCCGGCCCGAACGGACAGGTCCCCCCGACCCCCTACGCGCCGCCCTCCGCGAGCACCCCCGTGGTCAACCCCTACATGCCGATCGGCGACACCGGAGCGGCCCAGTTCGTCCAGGCGCACCCGACCTGGGACGGCCGAGGCACGACGATCGCCATCGTCGACAGCGGCGTGGACCTCGCGAACCCCGCCCTGCAGACCACGACCACCGGTGAGCGCAAGATCGTCGACTGGGTCACCATGACGGACCCGACCTTCACCGGGACCACCAACAACGACGCCGACCCGACGTGGATCCAGATGGGCACCCAGGTGTCCGGTCCGTCGTTCAGCGCGGCTGGTGCCACGTGGACCGCCCCGGCCGGCTCCTACCGGTTCGGCGTGTTCAACGAGCGCGACCCCCGGCTCGGCGGCGAGCTCGGCAACGACGTCAACCGCGACGGGAACCCGGCGGGCTCCAACGGAACCTTCGGCGTGCTCTGGGACACCGCGGCGAACACGGTCCGGGTCGACGCCAACCAGAACCGTTCGTTCGCCGACGATCCGGCGATGACCGACTACAAGGTCAACCAGGACGTCGCCTACTTCGGGACGGACAACCCCGCCACGCCGATCGCCGAGCGTTTGCCGTTCGTCGTGCAGACCGACGGCAAGAACAAGGTCGTCAACATCGGCATCGTCTCCGCGGCCCACGGCTCTCACGTCGCGGGCATCACGGCGGCCAACGGGCTGTTCGGCGGGGCCGCGACCGGCGCTGCGCCGGGCGCGAAGATCGTCGCGATCCGGGTCTGCCTCTTCATCGCGGGCTGCACGACCCACGCCCTCCTCGAGGGCATGATCTACGCCGCCAAGCAGGCCAACGTCGACGTCATCAACATGTCGATCGGCGGGCTGCCGGCTCTCAACGACGGCAACAACGCCCGGGCGCAGCTCTACGACAAGCTCATCACCCAGAGCAACGTCCAGATGTTCATCTCGGCCGGCAACAGCGGTGCTGGGCTCAACACCATCGGAGACCCGTCGGTCGCGTCGAAGGTCATGAGCGTCGGCTCGTACATCACCAACGAGACGTGGAGGAGCAACTACGGCTCCTCGACCGTCAACGCCCGCCAGGACAACATGCACCCCTTCTCGTCCCGTGGTCCGCGTGAGGACGGCGGGTTCAAGCCGCAGATCATCGCGCCGGGGTCGGCGGTCTCGACCATCCCCATGTGGCAGAACCCGGCCGGCCAGTGCCTGGCGTACACCTGCTCAGTCGGGTATGCGATGTTCAACGGCACCTCGATGGCCTCGCCTCAGGCGGCCGGAGCGGCGGCGCTGCTCGTGTCGGCGGCCAAGGCGGCCGGGTACCAGCACCAGCCCGACCAGCTGCGTCAGGCGATGAACAGCAGCGCGCGGTTCATCGAGAACTACCAGGCGTACGAGCAGGGCAACGGCCTGATCCGCGTGTCCCAGGCGTGGGACCTGCTGAAGACCAACGCCAAGACGGTCGACATCTCGTCGTCGGTGGCGGTGAACACGGTGCTGTCCGGGTTCCTCGCGACCCCGGCCGTCGGCACCGGCATCTACGACCGCGAGGGCGTCAAGGCCGGGGACAGCTACACCCGGACCTACACCCTCACCCGCACCAACGGGGGCGGTGGGACCAAGACGTATGCGGTGAGCTGGGTCGGCAACGACGGCACGTTCGAGTCGGGCACGTCGGTGAGCCTGCCGCTGGGCAAGCCGGTGGCGTTCCCCGTTGAGGTGCACCCGACCACCTCCGGGATCCACTCGGCGGTGATGCGCCTCGACGACGCCGCCAACCCGGGCGTCGAAGCGGAGACGATGAACACGGTCGTCGCGGCGGACCAGTTCACCGCGGCCAACGGGTACTCGGTGAGCAAAGGCGGCACGGCCTACCGCAACCAGTCGGTGAGCTACTTCGTCCGCGTCCCCCCGGCTACGCCGGCGTTCAAGGTGGACCTCCAGGGTGGCGGCGCGGCCGCGGGTGCGGGCCAGATCCGGTTCCTCCGGTTCCACCCTTATGGCGTCGGTCTCGAGAGCAACTCGACGCCGAACTCCTACAACCCACCGGTGCCGGGCTGCGCCGAGAACTGCACCGTGCCCGCGGCGACCAGCCGGACCACCACGAACCCGCAGGCGGGCGTGTGGGAGGTCGCGGTCGAGGTGCGTCGGACCTCTGACGCCGTCGCCGTGCCGTACTCGCTGACGATGTCGATCCTCGGGGCGAGCGTGAGCCCGAACCCGGACACGATCGCGTCGGCCACCCTCGGCGTTCCGGTTGCCCGGTCCTACACCGCGACCAACCAGTTCGGTGGGTTCACTGGCCGGATGGTCGGCACGACTCTCGGCAGCGCGACGATCAGCACGGACACGATCGCGAACACCGCTCAGAAGCGGTACACCGTCGCGGTCACACCGGGCACGACGTCGCTTCGCGCGACGATCGGGAGCCCGTCCGACCCGGCCGCCGACCTCGACCTGTTCGTCTTCAACCCGGACCGGGGCCCTGATCGTCGGCCAGTCGGCGGACGGCGACAGCGAGGAGTCGGTGACCATCGCCAACCCGGCGGCGGGCACCTACACGGTCCTCGTGGACGGCTTCGCGGTTCCAGCGGGCACGACGACCTACAAGTACGTCGACGTGTTCACCAACGCGGCCTTCGGCTCGGTGTCGGTCACGGACGCCAACGCCCTACGGCCACCGGAACCTCATGGACCGTGCCCGGCACGGTGACCGCGAACTCGGCGCCGGCGGCCGGTCGGGTCCTGTTGGGCGCCGTTCAGGTCCGAACCGACACCAACGTCCTCGTCGGGTCAGCCGACGTCATCGTCCAGGCGGTGACGCCATAGGCGGCGGGCGGGACGTCTGAAGGTCAGGCGGCGCCGGTGGCGGGAGTCCTCCCCCACCGGCGCCGCCGCATACCGGCTGACCGCGGAGCGTGGTCCGAGGGACGCCGCGGTTCTGGCAGAATGGTCGGCTGTACCCGTCCGGGTGGGCCTGTCTGGCGACAAGCCGTGCCCGGGACGCCTACCCCCGAGCGTCGGCTCCCCGCGCGATCCTGTGCGGTCTCGCCGCGTTCATGTGACAGAAAGAGACCACCGACGTGGCCGTCAAGATCCGTCTGAAGCGCATGGGCAAGATCCGCGCTCCGTTCTACCGTGTCGTCGTCATGGACTCGCGCACCAAGCGCGATGGCCGGGCGATCGAGGAGATCGGCAAGTACCACCCCACCGCCGAGCCGTCGGTCATCGAGATCGACTCCGACCGCGCGCAGCACTGGCTGAGCTCCGGCGCCCAGCCGACCGAGGCTGTCGCGGCGCTGCTGAAGGTCACCGGCGACTGGCAGAAGTTCAAGGGCCTCCCCGGTGCCGAGGGCACCCTGCGGGTCGCCGAGCCGAAGAAGAGCAAGAAGGAGCTCTACGAGTCCGCGGTCGCCGCTGCCGGTGGCTCCAGCCTGGACGTCAAGGACACCCCGGCCCGCAAGAAGGCCGCTCCCGCCAAGGCCGCCGCTCCGGCCAAGGCTGCCGAGGCTCCCGCTGCCGAGGCTCCCGCCGCTGAGGCTCCGGCTGCCGAGGCTCCCGTGGCCGAGACCCCGGCCGAGCCGGCCCCGGTCACCGCCGACACCGACTCCGGTGGCGCGGCGGCCGAGAGCAACGACACCAGCGACGACCCGGCGGCGACCACGGCCGGCGCCGAAAAGTCCGAGTCCTGATCGTGCTCGAAGAAGCCCTCGAACACCTGGTCAAGGGCATCGTCGACCACTCCGACGACGTCGTCGTCCGGCGCAAGGAGCTGCGCCGCGGCGAGCTGCTCGAGGTCCGGGTGCATCCCGACGACCTCGGCCGCGTCATCGGCCGTTCCGGTCGCACGGCGAGTGCCCTGCGTACCGTGGTCGGCGCCCTGGCCGGCGGCGGCCAGGTCCGGATCGACATCGTCGACACCGACCGCGACCGCTGACCCCCTGGCCTGTCGACCGAACTCAGATGTTCCGCGGTTTTCGGGCGTTCGTCGCTCGAAACCGACACACATCTGAGTTCGGTCGGATCTGGGCCGGTGGAAGGATCACCCCGTGAGCGTCCCTGGCAACGGTGACGAGGTCGTCGTCGCCCGGATCGGCAAGCCGCACGGGCTGCGAGGCGAGGTGACCGTCCAGCTCCACACCGACGACCCCGAGACGCGGTTCGCCGTCGGATCCACCATCGCGACCCAGGCGGGCGCCGGCACCGGCGTCCCCCGGACGCTGACCATCCGGTCGACCCGCGTCCACCAGGGCGTCTGGCTGCTCGGGTTCGAGCAGATCCCCGACCGCACCGGCGCCGAGTCGCTGCGGGGCACTCGGCTGGTCATCGACGCCGCGGACCTCGAACCCGGCGGCGACGACGACGGTTGGTACGAGGACGAGCTGCGCGGTCTCGCCGTCCACACCTCCGACGGAGCCCGGATCGGTGAGGTGACCCGGCTGGAGATGGGCCCGGCCCAGGACCTGCTGGTGGTCGCCCTCGACGCCGGCGGCGACGCCTACCTGCCGTTCGTCGAGGCGATCGTCCCCGAGGTCGACGTCGAGGGCGGCCGGGTGGTCGTGGACCCGCCGGAAGGCCTGCTGGAGCTCAACGCGTGACCGGTATGCGGGTCGACGTCGTGTCGATCTTCCCGGACTACCTCGCACCCCTGGACCTGTCCCTCATCGGGAAGGCTCGCCGCGAGGGCCTGCTCGACGTGCGGGTGCACGACCTGCGGGACTTCACGCACGACCGGCACCGCACGGTGGACGACAGCCCCTACGGCGGCGGCGCCGGCATGGTCATGCGCCCCGAGCCGTGGGGCGAGGCGCTCGACACGGTCGTCGCGTCCGGAGAGGGCGTCCCGCACCTGGTCGTCCCTGGACCGGCGGGGAAGCCGTTCACGCAGCAGATGGCCCGGGACCTGGCCGCCGAGCCGTGGCTGGCGTTCGCCTGCGGTCGCTACGAGGGCATCGACGAGCGCGTGGTCGAGGACGCTGCGACCCGGATGCCGGTGTCCGTCGTCTCGCTCGGCGACTACGTCCTCAACGGGGGAGAGGTCGCCGTGCTGGCGATCGTCGAGGCCGTCGCCCGGCTGCTTCCCGGCGTCATCGGCAACGCCGAGTCGCTCGTCGAGGAGTCACACGAGGACGGCCTGCTCGAGTACCCCGTCTACACCAAGCCGCCCGTCTGGCGGGACCGCGCGGTACCGCCGGTGCTCCTCTCCGGCGACCACGGGGCCATCGCCGCGTGGCGGCACGCGCAGCGCCTGGCTCGTACCGCCGAGCGACGCCCGGATCTGCGGCACGTCGCGGCCGCCCTCGACGCCGGCGACCTGGACGTACGCCCCGCCCAGCCGGCGGATGCCGAGGAGGTGGCGGTGCTACAGCGGGCCTGCTGGCTGTCCGAGGCCGTCGCGAACTCGACGCTCGACCTCCCCGCCCTCAGCGAGGACGCCGACGAGGTCCGCCGCGGGTTCGCGCAGTGGCAGACCTGGGTGGTCCGGAGCGGCGGACGGCTGGTCGGCTCGGTGCGCGCCCGCGCCTCGACGGAGACGCCTGGACAGTGGGAGATCGGCCGGCTGATGGTGGCCCCGGACCTCCAGGGCCGCGGGATCGGGCGGGCGCTGCTGGCGTATGCCGAGGCTGCCGCTCCGGCCGGAACCCGCCGGCTCTGGATCAACACCGGGACCCGCAGCGCGGCGAACCTGCGCCGCTACCGCCGGGCCGGGTACCGGGCGCGGCCGGGCGAGGGACGGTTCGCCGGGACCGTCGACCTCGTCAAGGACGTTCCAGGGGCCGACGCGATTTCGTGAGTCGACTCCGGCTCTGGCAGAATCAGTGGTTGCGTCCGGCACCAGACGCGCCCCTGCCACAGGGGGAGTCGACCCGCGAGCACGTATGCGGGTGACGAGGCCGGCCGGTACGCATACCCCTCGTTCGTTCACGAACTACCCGTGGTGACCTGTGGCACCCGAGAAAGCGACACCGCCATGCACAAGCTCGACGCGCTCGACCAGGCCTCCCTCCGCTCCGACATCCCGGCGTTCCGCGCCGGCGACAACGTCAAGGTGCACGTGAAGGTCGTCGAGGGAACCCGCTCCCGTATCCAGGTCTTCCAGGGCGTCGTGATCCGCCGTCACGGCGGCGGCGTCGGCGAGACGTTCACCGTCCGCAAGGTCTCCTTCGGCGTGGGCGTCGAGCGGACCTTCCCGCTGCACACCCCGATCATCGACAAGATCGAGGTCGTCACCCGCGGTGACGTGCGTCGCGCGAAGCTGTACTACCTGCGCGACCTGCGCGGCAAGGCGGCCAAGATCAAGGAGAAGCGGGACACGGTTCCCGTCAAGGGCAAGGGCAAGGCCCACGCCGGGGCCCCGCAGGCCACGCCGGCCGGAGCGACCTCCGCCTCGACGTCGGAGTGACGTCCAGCGAGCCCGGCACCGACCCGGTGCCGGGCTCCTCCGTTCCCACGGCCCCCGAGAGCCGTCGAGATCCGCATACCGACGACCGGCCCCGCGCCAGGTGGTGGCCCTACGTCGTCCTCGCCGTGGTCCTCGTGGTCCTGCTGCGCGCGTTCGTCGTGCAGTCGTTCTCGGTCCCCAGCGGGTCCATGGAGCCGACCATCGAGCCCGGTGACCGGATCCTCGCGAACCGGTTGGTGCGCGGTGACGACGTGCACCGCGGCGACATCGTCGTCTTCGACGGCACCCGGGCCTTCCCGGTGAGCGGCGAGGAACCCTCGTCGGGTGCGCTCGCCACGCTGGGCCGGACGCTGGCCGGAGCACTCACCCTCGACACCGGCACCGACTACGTCAAACGGGTCATCGGTCTGCCCGGCGACCGGGTGACCTGCTGCGACGCCTCCGGACACCTACAGGTCAACGGGGTCGGCGTCGAGGAGCCGTACCTCATGCCCGGCGACACTCCGAGCGACCTGACCTTCGACGTGCTCGTCCCGGCGGGCCATCTGTGGGTCATGGGCGACCATCGCAGCGCCAGCGGCGACTCCCGCTCCTACCTCGGACGCCCCGGCGGGGGCATGGTCCCGGTCGGTGAGGTGATCGGCCAGGCTACGGTGCGATACTGGCCGCCCGGCCGACTCGGCTCTCTCGGGGGTCCCGGTCCGGCGTCCACCGTCCCATCGCCTGCCGGAGCTGGTCAGTGACCTCACCCACAACGTTCGTGGCGCTCACCGCCCACGCTCCCGCCCTTCCGCTGGGCCGGGCATGACCGACGAGACCGCCGAACAACGGCTCCGCCGCATCGCTACGGCCGGGGGTACCGAGACGGCGCAGGCGCGCCAGCCGGTGGACCCACGTGGTGGAGGCTCCGTCGAGGACGTCGACCCCGATCGGGCCGCCGGCGACGTCGGTGACGACGACGATGAGGACTACGACGACTCGGGGTCGTTCCTGCAGAACGTCTGGGGCGGCATCAAGGAGATCCTCATCATCGCCGTCATGGCGCTGGTGCTGTCGTTCATCGTCAAGACCTGGCTGATCCAGGCGTTCTACATCCCGTCCGGGTCCATGGAGAACACCCTGGTCCGCGACGACCGCGTCATCGTCAGCAAGCTGACGCCCGGTCCGTTCGACCTCAACCGCGGCGACATCGTCGTCTTCAGGGACCCGGGGAACTGGCTCGGCACGGTTCCGGAGACGAGCGAGGGCGGCACCCGCGAGTCCGTCCGGCGCGTCCTGCAGTTCGTCGGCCTGGTTCCGGACGACTCCGACGACCACCTCATCAAGCGAGTGATCGGCCTGCCCGGCGACCACGTGGTTTGTTGCGACAAGAACGGCCAGCTGACGATCAACGGCGTCTCGATCACCGAGCCCTACATCAAGCCGGGCGACACCCCCGGCGGCGGCAAGGCCAGCTTCGACATCACCGTCCCGCCCGGCAAGGTGTGGGTGATGGGCGACCACCGGAGCGACTCCAGTGACTCCAGGTTCCACGACGACGGCACCGGGGCGACCGGGTCCGTCCCCATCGAGGACATCACCGGTCGCTCGGTGATGATCGTCTGGCCCATCGACCACGTGAAGTGGCTCTCGGTGCCCGAACGGGTCTACGCCGACGTGCCACCCCCCTCCGGCCAACCGGCCCCGACCCCGGCGTCCACGGGCGCCACCGGCTGAGTGGTCGCCCCCCGCAGCACCAAGCCCTCGCTGCGCGTCGAGCGCGCGTTGCAGCGGGACGGTCATCGGGTGCTGGCCGGGATGGACGAGGTGGGTCGAGGCGCTCTCGCCGGCCCGGTGTCGGTCGGGGTCGTCGTCATCGACGAGACCTGTCGGTCCGCCCCGGTGGGGGTGAAGGACTCCAAGCTCCTCACGCCCCTGGCCCGGGGGCGCATGGTTCGCCCGATCCAGCGGTGGGCCCGCGCCTACGCCGTCGGTCACTCCTCACCCGCGGAGATCGACGAGATCGGGATCATGGGCGGCCTGCGGCTGGCCGGTATGCGCGCGCTCGCCTCCATCGCGGCAGCGGGCGTTGAGCCCGACCTCGTCATCCTCGACGGGAACCACGACTGGCTGACTCCACCCGACGAGCTGGGACTGTTGGCCTTCGCCCACGAGGGCGCGCCGTCGGTGCCGCCGGTGACGACGATGATCAAGGCCGACATGAAGTGCTCGTCGGTCGCCGCAGCCTCGGTCATCGCGAAGGTCGAGCGGGACGGTCTCATGGTGGCGCTCGACGCCGACCACCCGGCCTACGGTTGGGCGGTCAACAAGGGGTATGCGGCCCCCGAGCACATGCTCGCCCTGGAGGCGCACGGTCCGTGCGTCCAGCACCGCCGTTCGTGGCGGCTCCCCGGCATGCCGAGCCTGGAGGAGCTGCTGGAGGACGGGGTGGTAGAACTGAGCGCGCTGGACGTTCGTGAACATGGGTCCGAGGAGTCAACGGGATGAGTTCTGAGGATCTCGAGAAGTACGAGACCGAGATGGAGCTCCAGCTCTATCGGGAGTACCGGGACGTCGTCTCCCTCTTCACGCACGTCGTGGAGACCGAACGCCGCTTCTACCTGTGCAACCAGGTCGACATGAAGGTCCGCGGCGACGGCGGCGAGGTGTTCTTCGACGTGACGATGCACGACGCCTGGGTGTGGGACATCTACCGGCCGGCCCGGTTCGTCAAGACGGTGCGCGTGGTGACGTTCAAGGACGTCAACATCGAGGAGCTCCCCAAGTCCGACCTGGAGCTGCCCTCGTAGCAGGGTGCTGGTTGCTAGGTGGCGCGGGCTTCCAGGGGTGCGTTGCTGCCGGCGGCTGACCGCTTGCCCGGGAGTGTCGGCCACACCCCGCTGTGGCTGACGCTCCCCGCAACCCGGCGGTCGGTGACCCGTGTCGGCAGCCGCTGCTAGCGTCCCCCGGTCATAGCGGGGGGACGTCCGCTCGTCCACATGCTCTGCGCGTTTCGTCCCACGGTCCACAGCCCGCAGGCGGGGTGGTGCGCGGGCGCATACCGGCGGGCACCGTGGGTGCATGGACACATCGGGGGCCGTCGCCACGGGGATGCCGTGGCACACCGCGCGTGGGCTCGGCAGCTACGGCGAGCGGATGGCGGTGCGCTACCTCACCGACCGTGGCCTCGAGGTCCTCGACCGCAACTGGCGCTGCGACCTCGGCGAGATCGACATCGTCGCCCGTGACGGCGGCTGCCTGGTCGTGTGTGAGGTCAAGACCCGGCGGAGCACGACCTTCGGCCAGCCCATCGAGGCGGTCGACCACCGCAAGCTCGCCCGGCTCCGACGGCTCTCGGCCGCCTGGCTCGCCGACCGCCGGGCGACCGGAGCACCGCTCACCGGCGTCGCCGGCATCCGGGTGGACGTCGTCGGCGTCCTGCGACCCCGACGCGGACCCTGCCGGATCGAGCATGTCGTGGGAGCGGTCTCGTGACCCTCGGCCGTACGCGAGCGGTGGGGCTGCGGGGGATCGTCGGCTTCCTCGTCGACGTCGAGGTGGACGTCGCCTCCGGGCTGCCGCTGTTCAGCGTGGGCGGCTGCCCCGACGGCGCCTGCGCGCAGGCCCCCGACCGGGTGAAGGCGGCAGCGGCGAACTCTGGTCATCCGATTCCCCTGCGCCGCGTCATCGTCAACCTCTCGCCGGCGTCGATCCCGAAGGTCGGCTCCGGCTTCGACCTCGCCATCTGCGTCGCGGCACTCGTCGCGAGCGAGTCGATCCCTGCCGATGTCGTCCGCGAGGTCGTCCACATCGGCGAGCTCGGGCTCGACGGGACCGTGCGACCGGTACCCGGCGTTCTCCCGCTCGTCCTCGCCGCCGCCCGGAAGGGAGTACGCCACGTCGTCGTCCCGGTCGCCAACGCGGCCGAGGCCCGCCTCGTCCCCGGCGTCCAGGTCCACCCGGTCGCCACCCTCGACGAGCTCGTCACCCGGTATGCCGCGCTGCACCAGGGACTCATCCCCTCGCCGGTGCCCGAACCGCCTTCCGCACCCATCGAGGCGGCGCCCTCACCGGACCTCGCCGAGGTCGTCGGGCAGCACGAGGCCCGGCGCGCCCTCGAGGTCGCGGCCGCGGGCGGGCATCACCTCTACCTCGTCGGTCCACCAGGTGGCGGGAAGACGATGCTCGCCGAGCGGCTGCCCGGACTGCTGCCCGAGCTGGACGACGCCCAGGCCATGGAGGTCACGGCCATCGCGTCGGTCCTCGGGCGGGTAGGCGCGCAGGCGACGCTCGAGCGACGGCCTCCGTTCGTCGCACCCCACCACGGAGCGTCACCGGTCGCGGTGATCGGTGGCGGTTCGAGCCGCGTGCTGCCCGGGGCGGTCACGCAGGCGCACCACGGCGTGCTGTTCCTCGACGAGGCGCCCGAGTTCCACACGTCGGTCATCCAGGCCCTTCGTCAGCCGATCGAGTCGGGGGAGGTCGTCGTGTCGCGTGCGGTCGGGCGGCACCGGTTCCCCTGCCGGTTCCAGCTGGTCCTGGCGGCAAACCCGTGTCCTTGCGGGTTCGGCTACGGCAAGGGTGTCCGGTGTCGATGCTCGTCGATTCGGCTGTCCCGCTACCAGAACCGGCTCCGAGGGCCGGTGCTCGACCGCGTCGACATCCAGGTCTTCGTCCCGGCGCCGTCGAAGGCGGCGCTCCTCGGCGCGGTCGGGGAGTCCAGTGCCGAGGTCGCGGCGCGGGTCGTCGCGGCGCGGCGGCGTCAGGGCGACCGGTGGGCGGGCACGTCGTGGCGGCTCAACGGCCACGTGCCCGGACCGATGCTCCGTGGCGGCCGGTTCCGGCTGCCCTATCCCGTCACCTCGGCGGTCGACGCCGCGCTCGACCGAAGCCTGCTGACCATGCGCGGTTACGACCGGTGTCTCCGGTTGGCCTGGACGCTCTGCGACCTTCGCGGCGCGGACCGTCCCGACGCGGACGACGTCGGTCGCGCGCTCGCCCTGCGCCTCCCGGACGAGCAGGTGGCCGCATGACCGCCCAGGCGTTCTCCGAGCCCGTCGGCGTCCCTCGGGCCGAGCGCGGTGCCCGGGCCGTCTGGTCGCGGATCGCCGAACCCGCCGACGAGCGCGCGTCGGCCTTGGTCGCCGAGCACGGAGCGGTCGACGCTCTCGGGCTGGTGCTGTCGGACGACGACCGGGTGCCCGAGGTGTTCCGTATGCGTGCCGACCGGTTCCAGGTCGACGCGGACCCGGGCTCGCAGCTCGCAGCCGCCCGGGCGATCGGCGCGACTGTCCTCTGCCCGGGCGACCCGGAGTGGCCGGTCCGGCTGGACGACCACCCGGTGCCGCCGTTGTGCCTCTGGGTGCTCGGCAGCACCGACCTGGCGATGCTCGCCGAGCGGTCGGTGTCGGTCGTGGGCGCGCGCAGCAGCACCAGCTACGGAGACACCGTCGCCAGCGGTCTGGGTTCGGGGCTGGCCGAACGCGGCTGGACCGTGGTGTCGGGTGCCGCGTTCGGTATCGACGCAGCCGCGCATCGCGGCGCGCTGTCGGTCGACGGGGCCACGGTCGCGGTCGTGGCCGGCGGAGTCGACCGGCCCTACCCGTTGGCGCACACGACCCTCCTGGCCCGGATCGCGGAGGTAGGGGCGGTGGTCGCCGAGGTGGCGCCCGGGATGGCACCGACGAGGCCCCGGTTCCTGCTGCGCAACCGGATCATCGCGGCCATGTCGCGCGGCGTCGTCGTGGTCGAGGCCGCCCTTCGATCAGGTTCCCTGAACACTGCTCGCACGGCCGCGGAGATCGGCCGTCCGGTCGGCGTGGTGCCGGGGCCGGTGACGTCGATGATGTCGTCCGGGTGCCATCAGGCCCGGCGGGACGGGTTGGCGGAGATCGTCACCGACGTGGATGAGGTCATCGACCTCGTCGGCGACCTCGGCGTCGACGCCGCCCCGCGCCGCAGCGCTGAGCCAGTCCTCGCCGACCTCCTCGACCCGTCCGACGCCCGCGTCCTCGCGTCGGTACCGGTGCGGCGCGCCCAGAGCGCGCTGGACATCGCAGTAGCGGCCGCGGTACCGGTCGCTGGGGTCGCCGCCGCACTGGGACGACTCGAGCTGCAGGGCTTCGTGCGCCGTGATGGCGACCGCTGGCGCAAGGCGGTGATGAGAGTCCGGACTGACTCACGAGGGTTCGACGGACGGCGAGGGATTCCGCGGCGCGCGGACGCGGTCGTTGTGCGCACCCCTCCGGTTTGTCACGGTGGCCAGGTGACGGTTTCGGCAGCGGCGGCGAGAAGTGCTTCCGTGACCGAGAACGACGCGACCCAGAACGACGCTCAGAGCGCGACGGAGAACGATGCGCACAGCGCGGCGGACAACGATGCGCACAGCGCGACGGACAACGATGCGCACAGCGCGGCGGAGAACGGCTCGACCGAGAACCACGCGGTCGAGAGCCACGAGGCCGAAAACGACTCGACCCAGAACGACGCGCAACGCGCGGCCGACGTCCGCGCGACCGCGGCCGATCGTGGACTCGGACTCGTGGGCGAGTTCGTCCGGTACCTGCGGTCCGAACGCAGCCGGTCGGAGCACACGATCCGCGCGTATGCGTCGGACGTCGCTCATCTCGGCCGACACCTGGTCGCGCGCTCGGGGGGCAATGTCTCGGAGACGCCGGGCTCGGGAGCCGAGTCTTCGGGCGGCGAAGGGACTGGACGGCGCCCTGTCGATCGCGACGTTGGCGGACCTTCGGTCCTGGCTGTCCGTGCAGTCGCAGGAGGGCGCGGCGCGGGCGACCATCGCGCGGCGCGCCGCCGCCGCCCGGACGTTCTACCGCTGGGCGGCGCGGACCGGACGTGTTGCGGCCGACCCGTCGCTGCGGCTGGTGGCCCCACGTCGAGGAGGCCGTCTGCCGGCGGTCCTGCGTCAGGCGGAGGCGACGAAGCTTCTCGACATCGCTGCGGTGGCCGCCGATGACGAGGACCCGATCCACATCCGCAACCGAGCCATTCTCGAGCTGTTGTATGCGAGCGGGATTCGAGTGGGCGAGCTGGTCGCCATCGACGTCGACGACCTGGACCTCGGCGCTGATGTCGTTCGGGTCACCGGCAAGGGGGCGAAGGAGCGGGTGGTGCCGTTCGGGATCCCTGCCCGACGGGCCATGGAGTCGTGGCTGACGGCGCGCCCGCGGGTCGCCACTCCCCAGACGGGCGCGGCGCTGTTCCTCGGACGACGCGGCAAACGGGTGGACCCGCGCCAGGTTCGTGAGGTCGTGCACGCGTTGCTGGCCCATCTCCCGGACGCTCCGGATCTCGGCCCGCACGGGCTACGGCACAGCGCGGCGACCCACCTCCTCGAAGGTGGTGCCGACCTGCGCGTCGTCCAGGAGCTGTTGGGGCACGCGAGCCTCGCGACGACGCAGCTCTACACCCACGTGTCCGTGGACCGCTTGCGTCGGTCCTATGAGCAGGCCCACCCCCGCGCATGACGGCACGCACGACGACCTGCCGGGCGATCGGAGACCCTGCACGACGTCGACCGGCCCCGTCGACCGGCCCCGTCGACCGGCCCCGTCGACCGCCGCGTGACACGCACGGGATCCGCCTGGCGCCCACGAGACCTCTCGGCGATGAATAATCGTCCCGAAGGCCGACGGGGACCTTTCGACGACCGGAGACCATGACCACGGTGGAGCAGCCACGCTCCCGCGCTCGGCGCGGAGCGGTTGACGATGCCCCGGACGAGGTCACCGTCGTCAAGGAGGTTCCGGACTGGGTCCGGCGACAGCGCCGCCAGGAGACTCGCCTCCGCCGGACCGTCCTCCTCGCCCTGGTGGTCCTCATCGCCGGCGCCGTGCTCGCCCGGTGGCGCGAAGATCCCGGGACGGTGCTGGCCAGTGGACTCCGCCCGGTGAACGCTGTCGTGGCCTCGCCCGGCGAGGACGCGGCGGCCGGAGCCGGCGTACGGGACGCGCCGGCGGGGCCAGCCGCCGCCGCGGACGGCTCCGCATCCGTCGCCCCGAACTCGTCGGCCACGGCGCACGCGGAGGAGGACGCCCCCGCCGAGCCAGCGCCGGTGGCTTCGCAGCAGCCGGTTCCGAGCTCGGGCGCGGGGAGCGTCAGCGCCGTCGAGATCCCGGGTGGTGCGGTCAAGGCGACCGGCCGAACCGTCGCCTACGGCATCGACATCGAGGACGGTCTCCCTGTCTCGGCCGCGGACTTCGCGGCGGTCGTCCACACGGTGCTCGTCGACGACCGTGGCTGGCAGACCAAGGATGGCGTCCGTTTCGTGCCCGTGAGCCCCGCGGAGCGAGCAGCCGGTGCGCACGTCGACATCCGCGTCACCCTGGCCAGCCCCACGCTGACCGCGACGCTCTGCGCGCCGCTCAACACCTCGACCGAGCAGGTGTCGTGCTGGAACGGCACGCGGGCGGTGCTCAACCTCACCCGGTGGATCCGCGGGGCCAGCACCTACGGCGACGACCTCACGTCGTACCGCGACTACCTCGTCAGCCACGAGGTGGGACACGGGCTCGGCCATGGGCACGTCCACTGTCCCGGCGCCGGACAACCCTCGCCGGTGATGGTCCAGCAGACCAAGGACCTCGAGGGCTGCACCGCCTGGCCCTGGCCCACGAGCCCCTGACCGCGTCACGCGGTCCACGTGTGGGGCGGCGTCGGCTGGGCGCCGTCGTCGATCGGCCACCGGGCCTGAACGGGTCAACCGACCGCCCGGCCTGAACGGGTCAGGTCACGGAGGGCGGAGCGGGAGCAGGATCACCCGGACGGCGCCGACCAGAACCAGAGGGTCCAGATAGGTCTCATCGCGCAGGACGCCCCAGTGCAGGCAGGTCGCCGGGGCGCAGTGACCGGGGGTGGCCGCCACCGTGGCCACGGTCTGACCCTGGACGACGGCGGTCCCGACGGTCAGCGACGAGTCGACCGGCTCGAAGGTCGTCCGCAGGCCGCCGGCGGTCTCGATGACGAGGACGCCGCGGTCGACGACGACCCCGCGGAACGTCACGACGCCGGCGGTCGGGGCCAGCACCTCCTGGCTTGACGGCCGCGCCGAGGTCGACTCCGCGGTGGCCCGAGCCCCAGCGCACCTCCGGCGGGTCGAACCGCGCGAGGACCGGAGGGCGCGGGAGGAGTGGCCACGTCCAGCGGCCTCGGGGCGCCGTCGCCGACGGGCCACCCGAGCCGCGCGCCGCACCCGAGCCAGTCACCGCACTCCAGACCTCGGCGGCACTCAAGGCACTCAAGGCGCTCGAGCCGCTCGAGGCACTCAAGGCGCTCGAGCCGCCCGGGCCGCCCGCGACCCCTGAGCCGCCCGTGGTGGTGGCGGTCGGCGCCGGCGGGGGCGCTGGTGCGCCCGACGTCCAGTCCGGAGCCACGACCGCCGCCGAGTCGGCTCCCGTGACGACGACGGCGAGCGCGACGAGCAACGCCACGGCTCCCACCCGCCGCCCCAACCTCGCCGACCACGTCATCCCCACAGCGTCAAGGCCGGGGTGCCCGTCCGTCGAGGAGTCATCACGCCCCTGTGGACAAGGGGACGAACCGGTCAACCCCTGTGGACTCCGACCCGCCGACCCGACCCCGACCCGACCCGACAGGACGCTCACCCGACCCGACCCGACCCAGCCCGTGGATCAACGGCCCGCGAGGGTCAGCGAGCGCCGACCTCGCGGCCCTTCAGCGTCGCCAGCCGGGACGCCGCCTCGGTCAGCACCTCGTCCTTCTTGCAGAACGCGAACCGGACCAACGTACGAGCCGCCTCCACGTCGTCGTGGAACACCGAGACCGGTACCCCGACCACCCCGCACAGCGCCGGTAGCTCACGACAGAACGCCAGCCCGTCCGTCGCGCCCAACGCGGCCGCGTCGGCCACGACGAAGTACGTCCCGGACGGCCGCGACACCGCCATCCCCGCTTCGGCGAGACCGGCACACAGCAGGTCCCGCTTGCGCTCCAGTGAGCGGGCCAGCCCGGTGTAGACCGAGTCGTCGAGCCCGAGCGCCAGCGCCACCGCCGGCTGGAACGGTCCGGACGCGACGTACGTGAGGAACTGCTTCACCGTCCGCGCCGCCGCCACCGCCGGGGCCGGCCCGGTCACCCACCCGACCTTCCATCCGGTGGCCGAGAACGTCTTTCCCGACGACGAGATCGAGATCGTCCGCTCCCACATCCCGGGCAGCGTCGCCACGGGGACGTGCTCCACCCCGTCGAAGGTCAGGTGCTCGTAGACCTCGTCCGTGACCACCCACGCGTCGTACTCCCGGGCCAGCGCGCACACCAGCTCCAGCTCGGCCCGCGAGAACACCTTCCCAGTCGGGTTGTGCGGAGAGTTGAGCAGTACCAACCGAGTTCGCGACGAGAACGCCGCCCGCAGCGAGGCCTCGTCCACCTCGAACGACGGGAACCGCAGCACCGACGTCCGCCGCACGGCCCCCGCGAGGGCGATCGTCGCGGCATACGAGTCGTAGTAGGGCTCGAAGGTCACCACCTCGTCACCGGGCTCGCACAGCGCGAGGACCACCGATGCGATCCCCTCGGTGGCGCCGGCGGTGACGAGCACCTGCGAGGCAGGATCGACCGACAGCCCGTAGAACCGCCGCTGGTGCTCGGCCACGGCCTCCAGCAGCTCGGGAACCCCCGGTCCCGGCGGGTACTGGTTCCGCCCACCCTCGATCGCCGCCACCGCGGCCGACAACATCGGTGAGGGCCCGTCGGTGTCGGGAAAACCTTGACCCAGGTTGATCGCACCCGTCTGCGCGGCGAGCGCCGACATCTCGGCGAAGATCGTCGTCCCGAAGCCCCGCATACGCTCGACCAGCGGGGTGACCGGAGAAAGACCCACAGGCATGACCAGCAGCGTATGCCGCGCCGCCCCACCCCGGCCTACGCGTCGGGCGGCAGCCAGCCCGGGTCGAACCCGCAGGCCTGGATCCGGAACAGCTTGTAGCGACCGGCGGCCCCGATCTGCTGGAATCCCGGCGCCTCCTCGAGCTTCGTGATCCCCGAGGTCCGCTGGTAGAGGTTCAGCCAGTACCGCTCCGGCCCGGTGATCGCGTACTCGACGCCCTCCCGCCGCAACGCGTCGCACACGTCGGTCCTCGTCGCGGCCTCGCGCAGGTGCTCGCCGATCAGGGCGTGGTCGGGGTCGGGGTCGAGCAGCAGCGACTCGAAGAGGACCGGCTGGTTGTGGAAGGCGTAGAGGAAGGCCGACCCGTTGGCCGGCACGTTGGCCGTCACCACGCCCGCGGGGATCAGTCGCGCCAGCTGGCCGAGCGCCTGGTTGTCGGCGGGGGTGAGCAGCACCTGGTACGGCTGGCCCGGGTGGTAGTAGCGGTCGACGATGTCACCGGCCTGCTCGTGCGACGCGCCGCCGGTGACGACCGCGACGAGCGCCAGCGCGCCGCCTCCCGAGACAGCGGCGAGGGCCCACGGCCGCCGGGTCCGATCGGTCATGGGCGGGGTGAACGCCGCCAGCACTCGCGACACCCAGCGGGCCACCGTATGCGTGCCGACGACCGCCATGAGCGCTGCCGGCACCGTGGCCAGGGCCCCGATCCGGACCTTGTCGTTGTACCAGTACCCGGTCAGCAGCGACCCCCAACCGGGGCGCCCGGTCGACGCGATGACGAACAGGAGGATGCACGCCGCCCACGTCACGACCACCCACCGGAGGCGTACGCGCCGCACGCAGACGACCAGCCCGATCGCCATCACGGCGAGCAGTCCCCACGGCAACGGTCCGATCTGGAGGCCGAGGAGTGCGCTGTCCCGCAGCGTGGGTCCGAGCGTCCCGTCGGCGCCCCAGTCGTAGCTCGCCGTGTCCGCCACCTGCTTGGACACCTGGGGAACCACGAGCAGGCCGAGGACGACGACCAGGGCGAGCACGAGGAGCTTGACCGCCGCCCGGTGGCCGTCCTCCCCGCCGACGCGCCGCCACTGCAGGGCGAACCGGGTCCCCACCGCGAGGACGACGAACAGGACCAGCGAGACCAGGGCGTTCGGATGCGCCAGGGCCAGTCCGGGGGCGGCACCGGCGGTGGCGAGCACCGCCAGCCGCCGGGGCAGCCCGGGGACCGGCGCCACGCACCCGACGGCGACCAGGGCCGGACCGAGCAGTCCGGGCAGGAGAGCCGTCCCGAGCAGGTTGGGCCACAGCACCCCCCAGCCCATGAGGATGTAGGGGAACGCCGTGAACGCCGCCGACACCAGCCCACCGGCGATGAGCAGGACCGCCGACCGCCCGAGGGTGACCCGCACCAGCGCGACCATCCCCAGCGGCCAGAACACCGCCGCGGCTGCGACCGCCGTGAGGTTCGCCGCGACGAGGATGCCGGTGCCATCGGCGAGCGCCGGCACGACCTGCGCGAGCGTGCCGGCGATGTCGTGGAACGCGCTCGGGTAGGCGGGGTGCCCAGGTGAGCCCAACGAGGAGAACACGTCGGTCTCGAGGAACTGCCGGAGCCGGTTGAGGTGCGCGACCGCGTCCGTGCTCTGGACCATCTCGCCGGGCCGCTGGATCCCCGGCAGGACGGCGGCGAGGACCAGCAGGATTCCCAGGCCGACCCCGGCCAGCGCGAACCACGAGGTGCGCTCGGGGTCGCGCGCCGCATACCCCGTCGGCACCTTCCCGCGCGGCCGGACGGCGAACCCGACGAGGTAGGCCAGCAGCACGGCCAGGGCGGCGGCGGCGACGAGGAGCCACGGCTGCCACGGCAGGTGCATGAACGGCGCCAGCACGGCTGCCCCGGCGAGCAGGGTCGTCCCGAGGCTCGGAGCGACGCCCCACGCGGCGATCCCGCGGAGCCCGACCGCATACGCGATCCCCGCCCCGGGGACGAGCACGATCGCCACGCAGAGCACGAGCGGTGGCAGCACCGGCAGCCACTCGCTCACGGGTGGCACCCTACGTGGTCGATCCGGGCCGATTTCCTCCCCAACTGGTTGCGGCATACCATGGAGGCACGGCCGTCGTCCGCGATGGCCGAATTCGCGCGCCTTCGCCCGTTGACCTGGATCTGTTGGAAAGCTCGGTCGGCGAAACGGGGACGCGCACCCGGTTTGGTCCGGTATGCCACGCAGCGGCCCCCGCTGCACGGTGTCCGGTGGGGTGCGTGTCAGGCGCCAGGCAGGTGGCCACACCCGTGCGCCGCCGACGGAACCGACCACGACGACACACCAGGAGGACACGGCATGGCCGTTGTCACCATGCGCCAGCTCCTCGAGAGCGGCGTCCACTTCGGGCACCAGACCCGACGCTGGAACCCCAAGATGAAGCGCTTCATCATGACGGAGCGCAACGGGATCTACATCATCGACCTGCAGCAGTCGCTGACGTACATCAACGACGCCTACGAGTTCGTGCGGGAGACGGTCGCCCACGGCGGCTCGGTCCTCTTCGTGGGCACCAAGAAGCAGGCCCAGGAGCCGATCGCCGACCAGGCCACGCGCGTCGGGATGCCCTACGTCAACCACCGCTGGCTGGGCGGCATGCTCACCAACTTCAACACGATCTCCAAGCGGCTCACCCGCCTGAAGGAGCTCGAGGAGATCGACTTCGACGACGTGGCCGGTTCGGGCCGCACGAAGAAGGAGCTCCTCATCCTCCAGCGCGAGAAGATCAAGCTGGAGAAGACGCTGGGCGGTATCCGCTCGATGCAACGCGTCCCGTCGGCGGTCTGGATCGTCGACACGAAGAAGGAGCACCTCGCCGTCGACGAGGCCCGCAAGCTCGGGCTGCCGGTCATTGCGATCCTCGACACCAACTGCGACCCGGACGAGGTCGACTACAAGATCCCCGGCAACGACGACGCGATCCGCTCGGTCACCCTGCTGACCCGGGTCATCGCCGACGCGGTCGCCGAGGGCATCGTGGCGCGTGCCGGTGGCGGTCGCGCCGCCGGTGACGAGCAGGTCGCCGCCGAGGAGCCGTTGGCCGAGTGGGAGCGCGAGCTCTACCGGGAGGCCGCCGCCGCCGAGGCGACCGAGGTCGCCCCCGAGGTGACGCCGTCCGCCGAGGTCACCGCCGACATCCCGACCGAGGCCGACGTCGCCGACGAGGCCGAGCCGCTGCCGACGACCGGCTCCGAGCCGGAGGCCGACGACACCGCGAAGCACTCGGGCGCCGAGATCCTCGTCGCCGAGGCCGAGAAGGCCGAGAAGGCCGACGAGAACGCCGACGAGAAGACCGAGGAAGCGGCTCAGGCCTGACCCGCATACCCCTGGTCGGCCGGCGGCAGCACCGCCGGCCGACCGGGGAGCGGGCCTGCCCCTGACCCCTCACCCACGTAACGGAACGAGAAGAGCGAGAGACATGGCGAACTTCACCGCCGCGGACATCAAGACCCTGCGTGAGCAGACCGGCGCCGGCATGCTCGACGTCAAGAAGGCGCTCGACGAGGCCGACGGCGACCACGGCAAGGCCGCGGAGATCCTGCGCGTCAAGGGCCTCAAGGGCGTCACCAAGCGCGAGGGCCGCACCACCTCGAACGGCCTGGTCGCCGCCAAGGCCGAGAACGGCGTCGGCACGCTCGTCGAGGTCCTCTGCGAGACCGACTTCGTCGCCAAGAGCGAGAAGTTCATCGCCCTCGCCGAGCAGGTGCTCGACCAGGCCATCGCGTCCCAGGCGAGCGACGCCGACGAGCTGCTGAAGAGCACGCTGGCCGACGGCCGCACCGTCCAGGAGCTGCTCGACCAGTCCAACGCCGTCATCGGCGAGAAGATCGAGGTCAAGCGGGTCGCCCGCGTCGAGGGCGAGCGCGTCGCCGCGTACCTCCACAAGACCAGCCCCGACCTGCCGGCTCAGATCGGTGTCCTCGTGGCCATCGCCGGCGGCGACGACCAGGTCGCCCGCGACATCGCCATGCACGCCGCGGCACTGCCGCCCACTGCCCTGACCCGCGACGACATCCCGGCCGAGACGGTCGAGAACGAGCGCCGGATCGCCGAGGCGACCGCGCGCGAGGAGGGCAAGCCCGAGGCCGCCATGTCGCGCATCGTCGAGGGTCGCGTCAACGGGTTCTTCAAGGACAACGTGCTCATCGAGCAGGCGTTCGCCAAGGACCAGAAGAAGACCGTCGGCCAGGTCCTCAAGGACGCGAAGGCCGAGGCGCAGGCGTTCGCTCGCTTCCGCATCGGGTCCTGACGACCCGGCACGGCTCATCGCGGGCGGGAGGATCCACCACACGGGGTTGTGGCTGATCCTCCCGCCACCGCCGTGAATGGCGTCGTGCGGATGACTCCTCCGCTGGGCTCGTATCCTGGATCCGTCGGGTGAGCTGAGGGGGAGCATGAGGACGGACGTCGCGTCGCCCGTGGATCCTCTGAGCGACCTCGTCGAGGGACGCTACGAGGACGAGCTGGTCGTCGTCACGCCGCGCGCCCCGAACGGGATCTCCCACCTGCCCTCCCGGGTTCCCGGCGAGGTCCGCACGCGACACTTCACCGTGGTGCCGTGCGACGGCCGCCTCCTGGTGACCTACGACCTCCCGTCCCGCGAGATCAGCGACGACCTCGTCGGGGTCATCTCCGCGGAGCTGTTCGCGCCCGGCTGGGTGCGTGGTTCCCAGCACTTCGAGCGGATCCTCACCGGCGTGGTGCGCTCCAGCCGCGCCGACGGCGCCGACGCGTGGGAGCTGTTCTACCGCAACACTCTCGACCGGTTCGGCGAGCTGGAGCGGAGCGCCGGGCGCCGGAGGCCCGGACCTCCGGAGGGCTCCATCGACGGGTATGCGCGCGTCTACCGGCACGCTGCGAGCCTCACCCCGCCGGGGTCGACCCTCGAGACCGGCTGCTGCTACGGGTTCCTCTCGTTGCTGCTGGCCGAGCGCGGTCACGACGCCATCGCGTCCGACGTCGCCGAGCGGACCGTCGAGCTGCTGGACGGCGTCCTGCCGCGCCTCGGCCGGCCGGTGCGGGCGCTCCGGGCCGACGCCGGCCGGCTGCCCCTGCCGGACCGGTCGGTCGACACCGTCCACGCCATCCACCTGCTGGAGCAGCTGGACCCCGCGCACGGCCGCCGCGCGCTGTGGGAGGCCGTGCGGGTCGCCCGGCGCCGCGTCGTCGTCGCCGTGGCTCTCCTCGACGAGGCGGACGAGGCGGCCGGTCAGCTGCGCACGGTGACACCGAGCGACCTGCAGGCCTGGGGCTGCTCGACGGGCCGGCCGTTCGACGTCCACCAGCACGCCGGCGACGGCTGGCTGGTCGTCGACCTCGACGAGGATCGAGCTCACGTCGGAAGGTTGTCCCCCTCCTAGGGGGTGCGATCTTCCGCCGTCAGCCGGGCATGGCCGACGGCGCCGGTACGTCGGCCCCGAGGTCGCGGGTGAAGCCCGGCGGCACGATGACGTCGTCCGGCGTCAGCTCGTGGACGGAGGACTTCCCGAGCCCGAGCAGGGCGGAGTCGATCCCGCCGCGGAGCACGTCGAGGACGTTCTCGACCCCGGCCTGCCCGTTGGCGGCGAGCCCCCAGAGGTACGCCCGACCGATGAGGACCGCCCGCGCCCCGAGCGCCACCGCCTTGACGACGTCGCTGCCCCGTCGGATCCCCCCGTCCATGAGCACCTCGACCTGGTCGCCCACGGCGCCGGCGATCCCGGGCAGCATCCGGATCGGTGCCGGGGTGCCGTCGATGTTGTTCCCGCCGTGGTTGGACACGGAGATGGCCGTGACGCCCGCGTCGACCGCGCGTCGCGCGTCGTCGATCCGGCCGACGCCCTTGAGCAGGAACGGCCCACCCCAGGTCTCGCGCATCCACGCGACGTCCTCCCACGACGGTGGCGGGGTCTGCATCCACTCGCCGTACGCACCGAAGAACGTCGGGGCCGGGCCGTCCCCGTCGGTGAGGTTCGGGGTCGTGAGGTCCGGTATGCGGCCGGTCCGGGCGTACTCGGTCAGCCACCGTGGGCGGCGCAGCACCTCCGGCGCGAACTCGATCATCGCCTTGAGGTCGACCTTGTCGGGGATGTGCGGGCTGCCCCAGTCGCGCCCGTGCGAGAACGACCAGTCGAGGGTCGCGATGAGGCCCACCACGCCGGCGTCCCGCGCTCGCGCCATCCGCCGTTCCATCGACTCCCGGGAACCCATCCAGTACATCTGGAAGAAGGTCACCGGGTTCGCCGCCATGACGTCCTCGACCGACCGGCTGGCGAACGAGCTGAGCCCCATGGCGGTCCCGCGGGCCGCCGCCGCCCGCGCCACGGCGACCTCGCCCTCGGGATGCACCGCCTGGACGCCGGTGGGGGAGATCAGCACCGGCATCGAGACGTCCTGGCCCATCACCGTCGTCGCGAGGTCGCGCGCGGCCGAGTTGCCGGCCACGTGGGGGGACAGGCCGAGCTCGCCGAACGCCGTGAGGTTGTCCTCGTAGGACGTCCCGCGCTCGGAGCCGGCGAGCAGCGCCTTGTAGACCGACGGCGGCAGCCGCCGCTGGGCCCGCCGCTGGGCCTCCGCGACGGTCTCGAACCAGCTGGACCCGAACCAACCAGGCATCGGTGCCTCCTCTAGGTGCTGTTGCGAAAGTCGGGGTCCCCGCGAAGTATCGGAGCGAAGCGGAGAACGTCGTGGGGTGACTAGATCCGGCGGGTGCTCGTGCGTAGGACGTCGACGCCCTGCCAGGACGGCAGCAGCGCCCGCGGCGACCGCGCGCGCAGCGCGCCGTACCAGACTCCCGCTCCGTAGGCGAGGTCGTCGAGCCGGCGAGCGGCGATGTACCTCACCGGGTCGAGATCGGGCCTGGTCCGCCGGTAGTCGAGGACTCCGTCAACCACGGCGGCCAGTAGCAGCGCTCGGCGGGCGCGCGGGCTGACCACCGCCGCGACGGCCGCCACCGGCCAGTAGTGCCGCGTGAGCGCCGACGCTGTCTGGTAGCCCGTTGCGACCGCCCCGACCACCGTCATCGACGCCGCGGTCACCAGCGGCCGGCGACTACGGCGGAGGCGACGCGAGACGTTCACGGTCGTTCCCGCGTAGACCGCCACACCGACGGGAACCGACCACCAGCGCTGCGTCAGCAGCGTCCCGGCGAGCGCCGCCGTCCAGGGCGAGAGCACCATCGGCGCGACGGCGTCGCCGTGCCGCTCGGCGAGCAGTGCGGCGCCGGTGCCGTAGAACGCCTTGCGCCCCAACCAGTTCCGCACGTCGGTGCGGTGCTCATGGCGCACGACGGCCTGCGGCTCGTACCGCACCCGCCACCCGTCGGCGACCGTCCGCCACACCAGGTCGACGTCCTCGGCCACCCGCATCGACTCGTCGAACCCAGCGGTCCACGCCGCGCGGCGGACCATGAGGGCCGCACTCGGCACGTAGGCCACCCGGCCGTGGGGGCGGACCAGGGCGGGGGACGGACCGAGGTCGAGGGAGGAGCGGACCGCCTCGTAGCGGTGCAGCCACGACCCGCCGTCGTCGGTCTCGGTGCCGAGGACCCGCGGCGCCGCGATGCCCACCGTCGGGTCGTCGAAGTGCCGCAGCAGCGCGGTGACCCATCCGGGTTCGGGCACGACGTCGGAGTCGACGAAGGCGACGAACGGGGTATGCGTCGCGGCCAGCCCCGCGTTGCGCGCGGCCGCCGGACCGCGACTGACGGGATGCCGGACCAGCATCGCGTCGGCCTCGAGGGCGACCCGCGCGACGGTGGTCTGGTCGGTGGACCCGTCGTCGACGACCACGACCCGGAGCATCGTCGACAGCTCGCCCAGCAGGCGGCGCAGCTGCTGGGGGCGGTCGCGCACGGGCACCACCACGGTCACCAGCGCGAGGTCGTCCGGGTCGTCGTCCGGTCGCGTCCCGTCCCAGGTGGGGTGCGCCATGTCACGGTCGAGGAGGGTGCGGGCCAGACTTCCCGACGTCTCGTCGACGACGCGCACGAGGTCGCCGTCGAGGGCGTCGACGGCCGACGGGCTGAGGTACAGCAGCCGGCCCGTGGTCGACCCGAAGAGGGTGCTGCCACCGTCGGCGACCTTCGTCCCGGAGGCGAGCCGGACGGCGAAGCCCATCGGCAGCCGGGTGTCCGGCCGGGTCCAGGCGTCGGCGAGCAGCGCGGTCATAGCCGGAACCCGCCGCTCGCCGGCAGGACGGCGCCGTGGACGGCCGGTCCGGCAAAGCAGGCCAGCTCCACCACGGCGGCGACCTCGTCCGGGGTCAGCGACCGCCCGATGGCCTGCTCGGCGACGAGGTCCTCGGTGTGCGGCAGGTCGTAGATTCGGGCGGTCTCGGTGAGCATCGCGGTGTCGGTCGATCCGGGGCAGACGCAGCACACCGTGACCGGCGACCCCGCGACGTCGGCGGCCAGCGCGCGGACCAGCCCGATGACCGCGTGCTTGGCCATGACGTAGGCGGACAGGTGGTAGAGGCCGTGCAGGCCCGCGACGGACCCGATGGCGACGAACACCGGGCGTTGCTCCGCCGGCTGTTCCAGCAGCATCGGGACGGTCGCCTTGGCCGTGTTCCAGACGCTGACGGCGTCGGCCCGCCACACCGCGTCGAGCAACGCGTCGTCCGTCTCCCACTGCGCGTCGCCGCCGGCGATGACGGCCGCGCCGGCGACGACGACGTCCAACCGCCCGCGTTCACCGCGGATGCGGTCGACCACCCCGGAGACGGCCGCGGGGTTCCGCACGTCGGCCGCGAGCGGCACCACCGCGGGCCCGTGACGTCCGGTGAGTCGCCTCGAGATCCTCCTGGGTGGCCAACGGATAGGCGTCAGAGGCCAGCTCGTGGGTCGCGGCCGTACCGTCCCCGCCCAGGTCCACGGCATAGACGACGTGGCCGCGCGCGACGAGCCGGTCGACGACCGCCGCGCCGATGCCCCGCGCGGCGCCGGTCACGAGGGCGACCCGCTCCGGTTCCGTGGACACGGTCACGGCGCCGCTACCGAGCGGGCAGCGGCGTCGTCGGCGGCCACCGACGACAGCCGGCCGGCGCCGACCACCTCCAGCGTGGTCAGCTCCGCGACCAGGAGGTCGACGAGCTGCGCGAACAGCCGGGCGCCCTCCTCGGCGGTGCTGCCGCGGGGGTCGCCGAGGACGCCGTTCGGTGCGACCGCGGCGACGCCCTCGGCGCGCAGCCGCGGCATCAGCTCGGTGACCGGGGTGGTGCAGCCGGCCACGATGTCGTCGACGACCACGACGTCCGGGGTGAGGTTCAGCAGCAGGGACGTCTCGGTACGTCCGGCATGGGCGTCAGCACCCGGCAGGTCGCACGAGGTCCACGCCACCGCCCGCCCCTCGTAGCGCAGCAGCTCGACAGCCTTCTTGAGGGTCGGCACGTTGCCCCCGTGGCCGTTGACGAAGACCACCCCGGCCGCCCATCGGCAGGCCGACCGGCCGAGCTCGACGAGCACCGCGTGCAGCGCCTCGTGGCCGATCGACATCGTCCCCGGGAACCCCTCGTGCTCGCCGCTGGCGCCGTAGGCCGCGGTGGGCGCGACGACCACCTGTGCCCCGCGGGCCGCCAGGACTCGCGCCGCCTCACGGGCGACCGCCGCGGCGACGATCGCGTCGGTCGCGAGCGGCAGGTGCGGTCCGTGCTGCTCGACGGAGCCGACCGGGACGAGGACCAGTGGCCGGTCGGCGCGCAGCGACGGCCACGGGCGCAGCCCGAGGTCCTGCGGCGAGTGGCGCGTCATCGCACGCCGGCGAGTGGGCTCTCGTCGCAGGACCGGTCGGGCGGACGGCGCTGCAGCGTCAGGGCGACCGGCTGGGCACGGACCGGTCCGGTATGCGAGTGGTCCCGGCTGGGTGCCGGGCGGGACCCTGCGACGGCGAGCCCGTCCGCGCCATGGCCCTTCACGCACTCGGGGTCCGGTCCGTCGAGCGGCAGCCCCGTGAAGAACTTGGCCGCCATGCAGCCGCCCCGGCAGGAGTCGTACGCCGAGCACCTCGTGCACGCGCCGCCGGCCTGCGGGGAGCGCAGCTCCGCGAAGAGGGCGGAGTCGCGCCAGACGTGGCCGAACCCGCCGTCCCGCACCGACCCCGCGAGGAAGGTGTCGTGGATGGCGAACGGACACGCATACACGTCCCCGATCGGGTCGACGAGGCAGACGACGCGTCCGGCGCCGCAGAGGTTCAGCCCCGGCAGTGCGTCGCCGTAGGCCGACAGGTGGAAGAACGAGTCGCCGGTGAGCACCCCTTCGCCGTGGGCCACCAGCCAGTCGTACAGCTCGCGCTGCTGTTCGGGCAACGGGTGCAGCTCGCTCCACACGTCCGCGCCACGACCGGACGGCCGCAGCCGGGTCAGTCGCAGCTGCGCACCGAACCGGTCCGCGATGGCCTTGAACTCGTCCAGCTGGCCGATGTTGAACCGGGTGCACACCACGGACATCTTGAAGCCACGCATCCCGGCGTCCTGGAGGTTGCCCATCGCCCGCAGCGCCGCGTCGTAGGTCCCTGGGCCGCGCACCGCGTCGTTGACCTCGGCCGTCGCCCCGTCCAGCGAGATCTGCACGTCCACGTAGGGCGTCGCCGCGATCTTCCGGGCCCGCTCGGGGGTGATCCGGAACCCGTTGGTCGAGAACTTCACCCCGACGTGGTGCTCCACGGCGTAGTCGAGCAGCTCCCAGAAGTCCGGCCGCACGGTCGGCTCGCCGCCGCCGATGTTGACGTAGAAGATCTGCATCCGCTCGAACTCGTCGATGAGCGCCTTGGCCTCGGCGGTGGTCAGCTCGGCCGGGTCGCGCCGTCCGGACGAGCTGAGGCAGTGCACGCAGGCGAGGTTGCACGCATACGTGAGCTCCCAGGTCAGGCAGATCGGGCGCGTCGAGGCCGTACTCGAAGAGGTCGACCAGCCGGCCCGTGGCCGGCCTCTCGGCGGTGACGGTCATGCCCCGTCCTTCCGGGTGAGGATGCCCGTCGCGGCCAGGCCGCTCAGGGCGTCGAGGTATGCGGGTCGCTCGGTCTCGGGGACGCCGGCGGTCGCGAGGGCGTCGGCGACCGTCGGGCTGGCCGCGAGTCCCTGCACGACCGCCACCAACGACGGCGTCTTGAGGAAGCTGAGCCGACGCGTGGCGAAGTCGTAGGCCAGGGCGCCGAACGGTTCGGGTCGCAGCGATACGGAGTCACTCAGCCGCCAGCCCTCGGCGGCGATCGAGGTCATCGGCGTGGGCTTAGTAGACGCCGCACATGCCGTCGATGGAGACCTCTTCGACCAGCGTCTCGGCGGTCACCGGCGCGGCCGGCGCCTGGGGCTCGACCGCCCCGCCGGTCGACTCGGTCTCCGGGGCAGGGCGGTCGAGGATCTGGGGGGCAAGGGTGTCGGACATCGGTGGCCGCCTTCCGTCGGGTTCGGTCCCACCACGCTAGGGGTGCGCGGGCGCTCCGGACCCTCGTCGGGCAGGCCGACCTACCTGCCGGCACGGAGAGGGTGCGGCCACCACCACGAACAGTCTTTGCCCGGAGATCGTCAGGCGGTCTGTCGCTCCGGCCGGCTCGCTCATAGCGTCCCCCACGCCCCCCGGGCATTCCGGTAGCAGGCACCCCGGCGACAAGGGGGTCGTGATGCAGGTCGACGAGCTGCTCAAACCGTTCCCCATCAAGGAGTTCCACCCGTTCCCCCGAGCGCTGTTCACCGGCGTCGTCCTCTCGAGCGCGCCGCGGGCGCTCGCTGGGTGGGAGTTGTTCTACGGCAACACGATTCAGCGTCTCGACGAACTGGCCGGGACGTCGGCGGCGAGAAGCCGTCGGCCACGGGACGATCGACGGGTATGCGCCGGTGTACGCCCACGCGGAGGCGCTCACGCTGCCGGGCTCGGTCCTCGAGCTGGGCTGCTGTTTCGGGTTCCTGTCCCTGCGGCTGGCCCGGGCCGGCCACGACGTGACCGCCAGCGACGTCGCGCCGGGAACGGTCCGGCTCCTCGCGGAGGTCGCGCCGCGGCTGGGCATCCCGGTATCCGCACTGCGCGCGGACGCCGCCCGGGTGCCGGTGGCGGACGGCTGCGCCGACACCGTGCTGGTGATCCACCTGCTGGAGCACCTGGAGCCGGATCACGGGACCCTCGTGGTGGCCGAGGCGCTTCGCTGCGCAGCAGGGCGGGTGGTCGTCGCGGTGCCGTTCGAGGCGGAGGCGAACGAGTCCTACGGCCACGTGCGGACGCTCACCCTCGACGACCTCGCCGCGCTCGGGGTGGCCACGACGGAGCGGTCCGGGTTCTCCTGGAGCGTGCACGAGTTCCACGGCGGCTGGCTGGTGTTCGACCGCCGGGCGTAGTTCCCGTTCGCCTACTCCGTGGCGTCCGTCGTGGGATCGGTGGACGGCCGGCTCGCGGCGATCTCCGCGTCGCTGCGCTCGACGCAGAACTCGTTGCCCTCAGGGTCGGTCATGACCACCCAGCCGCTCCCGTTCGGACGGCGGTGGTCGCCGACCACCTGAGCGCCCAGCGTGACGAGCCGGTCGACCTCCTCGTCGCGGGTCCGGTCGAGGGGCGCGATGTCGAGGTGGAGCCGGTTCTTGACCGACTTGTCCTCGGGGACCGGGACGAACAGCAGCCACGGGCTGCCTGGCGGCCCCACGAGGCCCGACTGCTCGTCCTCGGGCTTGTTCGGGTCATCGGGATGGTCGTGGTAGTCCTGGAGCGCCTCGCGCCAGAACTGCATCAGCGCGTAGTGGTCCCGGCAGTCGACGGTGATGTGGCGGATCAGCGAACCCAACAGACCTCTCCTCGCGTGGAGCACCGACTCTCGCACCGGGACCGGGCGCTGTCCAATGCATTGCGTGCCGCCCAGGGATACCGAGGATCGAGTTCCCGGTACTTCTACGGATGCGCCGCGGGGACGTCGCCTGTCAGCGTTCTCCTGCAGGGCGGCCCGACGGGCCACCACCGGTGGAGGAGACGAGATGCGTGGGATGACAAGGAGACTCGGGATCGCGGCGGCGGCAGCGGCGTTGGCGGCCTCGACCGTGGCGACCGCGGCGTGGGGCGATTCGGCGACCACCGTGCAGGTCTTCCCGGCGGGGCTCGCGTGCGCCGACTTCGACCTAAAGGTCGAGGCATCCGGAGGAACGATCAAGCAGCACGACTTCACCGACAGGTCTGGCGAGGTGGTACGGGTGGTCTTGGCCGGGACCGGGCCGGCCCTCACGCTGACGAACCTCACGTCCCCGGTGCCACCTACTCGACACCGTCGAACGGCTCGGTGACGCACATCGCGGTCAACCCCGACGGCACGCTGACCTACCGGATGACGGGTCACAACATCCTCATCCTGTTTCCCACCGACGTTCCGCCCGGGCCGTCCACGACGTTGTATGTCGGGCAGGTGGGCTTCACCGTCGACGCGAATGCGGTCTTCACGGTGACGTCGATGGCCGGACGGTCGGTCGACATCTGCGCCGCGCTGTCCTGACCGTCTACGCGAAGGTCATGCGGTGGCGCAATCGTGACCTGCCCGCAGCGGGTCGGGCGCTACCGTCAGGGGATGAATCCGGCTCGGGGGATGTCCGTTGGTCATGCACTGTCCCGGTTGGCGCCCACTCGGCGGACCGTTCTCGGCGCCGGCGCGCTGGTCGGTGTCGGCGGCCTCCTGGCCGCCTGCGCCTCCCCGGCTCCGCCGTCCGGTGGCTCTCCGACCTCGGGGCCGACCGGCACGGGTGGGGTCCCGGCGACACCGTTCGCCCTCGACGCCACGACCATGCCGAAGCTCGACGCGCTGTTCGACCAGGTGATGACGTCCACCGGCATCGCCGGCATGGCCGGTGCGGTGTGGATGGGCGACAAGGTCTGGAAGCGGGCGGGCGGGTACGCGAACCTCGAGCAGAAGACCCCCTACGACCCGGCAGCCAACGTGCGGATCGCCAGCGTCACCAAGTCGTTCGTGGCCACAGCGGTCCTGCAGCTCGTCGACGCCGGAGCGCTGAAGCTCGACGACGTCCTCGAGAAGTTCGTCCCGGGGATCGCCAACGGCCCGACGATCACGATGCGCGACCTGCTCGGCATGACGTCCGGGATCTACGACTTCACGTCGAACGCCGCCTTCAACACCACGTTCGACGCCAACCCGGACATGCCGTGGACGTTCGCGGACACGCTGGCGATCATCAAGGCGAACCAGCCGTTGTTCGCGCCCGGCACGAACATCGCCTACTGCGACTCGAACTACTCGATCCTCGGCGAGATCATCCAGATGGTCACCGGCAAGCCGGCCCGAACCGTCATCGCCGACTCGATCGCCGCGAAGCTGAGCCTCACGCATACCCTCTGGCCCGCCGACAGCACGATCCCCGCCCCGCACCCGAACGGCTATGTCCCGCAAGGACTCGACCCCGCGAAGCCGAATCAGGCGTTCGACAACACGGCGCACCCACCGAAGGTCGTCAACGCCGTCAACCCGGCGGTCGCGGCCGGCGCCGGGGCGATCATCTCGAGCCTCGACGACCTCAAGGTCTGGGGCCGGGAGATCGCCGAAGGGAGCCTGCTGGCGCCCGCGACACAGGCAGAGCGGCTCAAGGCCCGGCGGTTCAACGGGGTCCCGGTCAACCTCGGCTACGGCCTGGGCTGCGAGCGGGTCAACGACTTCACCGGGCACAACGGTGCGATCTACGGGTTCAGCACGGTGGTCTTCCGTTATCCGCCGGACGACCTCACCCTCGCCGTCGTCGGCAACGAGTCGACCAACTCCACGACCCCCACGTCGACGTTCGGCTACCAGTTCATCCGGCAGTTCTACCCGGCCCAGTGGACCTGAGCCTGAGCCTCGTCGGGCAGGCCGCCACCTAGGCTGGGGGCCGGGAGGTGCACCGATGGTCGGATCGTCAGCGTCCGCGACGTTCGGCCCGAGCCTGGTCGAGCTGACCACGCGACGGCTTCGCGACGAGATCCTCAGCGGTGCTGTCGCGCCGGGGGAGCGCCTCATCGAGGAGCAGATCTGCCGGCGGTTCTCGATCAGCCAGTCACCGGTCCGGGAGTCGCTGCGGCTGCTCGCGCAGCAGGGACTGGTCGAGCACCTGCCCCGCCGAGGCGCCCGCGTGGCGGTCTGGTCCGACGAGGACGTCCAGCAGCTGTTCGCGCTGCGGACCGTCCTGGAGCGCTACGCGATCAGCACGGCCCTTCCCCTGACCCCGACGAACGGCACCGACCCCCTCGCCGAGGTCCGTCGGCACCTCGACCGGATGGCTGCCGCCGAGAAGGACAGCGACCAGCTCGCCGAGGACGACGCCCATCGCGACTTCCACTCGGCGATCGTCGCGCTCGCGGGCAACCGCCAGCTGGACCTCATGTACGAGCCCGTCATGCTCAAGCTCCAGCGCCCGATGGCCGTGAACCTGCGGGCCGAGGCTGCGGCGCTCGGCCCCGGGGAGGGGATCCGCCGGCATCGGGAGCTGATCACCGCGCTCGAGACCAACGACCCGGCGGTCGTCATCGAGGCGCTGGAGAAGCACGGTAGCCAGCGGTACCTCAGCCCGGCCCCGGTCTGGGCCACCGGCTCGGCGACCGGCTCGCCCACCGCTACGAGCACGTGAGACCTTGTGGAATCGCCGACCTAACACACTCTTAACACCGAGGAAACCTGCCGGCTTTCCTCGATTCTCGATAATCGAGCGGTGCTGAGACAGGACGTTCAGGCGGGCCCCACCCCGGGGCCGACCGTGGTCGAGCTCGTCGCGAGCTACCGCGCCGGGACGCTGCGCCCCACCGACGTGGTGGCTCGGACGCTGGAGCACATCGGGGACCGCGGTGACGACGGCACGTGGATCAGCGTCGCCGACGAGGCCGAGCTGGCGGCCCGGGCCACCGAGCTCGAGCAGCGGGTCGACCCCGCGACGGCACCGCTCTACGGCGTCCCGTTCGGGGTCAAGGACAGCATCGACGTCGCCGGAGTCCTCACGACGCTCGCCTGCCCCGACTACGCCTACCGGGCGACCGCCACCGCGCCGGTGGTGGAGAGGCTGCTCGCGGCGGGGGCGATCTACGTCGGCAAGACCAACCTCGACCAGTTCGCGACCGGTCTGAACGGCACCCGCACGCCGTACCCGATCCCCCGTAGCGTCTTCGGGGCGAACCTCATCTCGGGCGGGTCCAGCTCGGGTTCGGCGCTGGCTGTGGCCACAGGGGACGTCCCGTTCGCGGTAGCCACCGACACCGCGGGGTCGGGACGAGTTCCCCCGGCCCTCAACGGAATCGTGGGGTTCAAGCCCAGCCGTGGACTCATCAGCACGGTCGGGCTGGTCCCGGCCTGCCGGTCCCTCGACTGCATCAGTCTGATCGGCTCCACGGTCTCGGACCTGGCCGGCGTCTTCGACGTCGTCGCGGCTCACGACCGGCGAGATCCCTACACCCGTACGCGCCGCCGCGACCTCGCCGACCCGGTCACCCTCCGAGTCGGTCTGCCTCCCATGTCCGAGCTCGAGTTCTTCGGCGACGAACCCATGCGCCGGGCCCACGAGGCGGCCCGGAGCCGCGTCGAGCGCACCTTCGCGCGCACGACGGGCGCGCCGTTCGGGCCGTTCCTCGCCGCGGGGGAGCTGCTGTACCAAGGCCCCTGGGTGGCGGAGCGGCTCACCGAGTTCGGCGACTTCGTGGCCGAGCGCCCGAGCTCGGTGCTCCCGGTGATCCGGGAGATCCTCGCCGGCGCCGCCGCATACTCCGCGGTCGACGTCTTCGCCGCCGAACACCGCCTGGGCGAGCTCCGGGCCGAGGTCGCCGGGCTGTGGGAGGAGATGGACCTGCTCGTGCTGCCCGCTCTGGGCACGACGTTCACCATCGACGAGGTCCTCGCGGACCCGATCGCCACCAACACCGCGCTCGGCCACTACACGCACTTCGGCAACCTCCTGGACCTCTGCGCGGCGGTCGTCCCGGCGGGCCTGACGTCGGACGGCCGCCCGGCCGCGCTCATGGTTCTCGGGCCGGCGCTGGCCGACGACCGCGTCCTCGGCGCGGCGGCCGCGCTGGCCGACATGGCGGCCATGCCGCATACCCCTTGGCCGGCAACGGGATCCGACGGCCGCACCACGCTCGTGGTCGTCGGCCACCACCTCGAGGGCCAGCCGCGCAACCGGGACCTCACCGACTGCGGCGGGTACCTGCTCGCCCGCACAACGACGTCCGCCAACTACCGGTTGCTCAAGTCCGGCGGCGACACACCGCTGCCCGCCCTCGTCCGCACGCCGTCCTCCGGCGCCAGCATCGAGGTCGAGTCGTGGTCCGTCCCCTCTGCCGCCGTGCCTGCCATCCTGGCGGGCTCGTCGCCCTCCATCTGCCTCGGCCAGGTCACCCTCGCCGACGGCAGCGTCCAGCTCGGCTTCGTCGCGGGCGCGTCGATCGCGACCGACCCCGACGCCACCGACATCACCAGCCACGGCGGTTGGCGCAGCTACCTGGCCTCCGTGGCCGCCGGCCACTGACCGACGGCCAACCCCTCGCATACCCGCTCTCGACCAAGGAGCCTGCGATGTTCCCGACACCCGAGTCCAGCGCCGACGAGATCGTCGTCGACGCCCAACCCTCCCCGTTCACCCTGACGGTCTCGCGCACCGCGTTGGTGGTGATCGACATGCAGCGTGACTTCCTCCTCCCCGGCGGGTTCGGCGAGACCCTCGGCAACGACGTGGGCCAGCTCCAGAAGGTCGTCGAACCACTCGCGGCCGTCATCGCCGCGGCCCGGGCGGTCGGCATGACCGTCATCCACACCCGCGAGGGACACCTGCCCGACCTGTCCGACTGCCCACCGGCGAAGCTGAAGCGCGGGAAGCCCTCCCAGCGGATCGGCGACCCCGGTCCCCACGGGCGCATCCTCGTCCGCGGCGAGTACGGCCACGACATCGTCGACGAGCTCGCCCCCATCCCCGGCGAGCTGGTCATCGACAAGCCCGGCAAGGGCGCGTTCTACGCGACCGAGCTCCAGGACGTCCTCGAGGACGCCGGGATCACCGAGCTCGTCGTGACCGGTGTGACCACCGAGGTATGCGTCCACACGACGGTCCGCGAGGCGAACGACCGCGGTTACAACGCGCTCGTTCTCTCCGACTGCGTCGGCTCGTACTTCCCCGAGTTCCAGCGGGTCGGGCTGGACATGATCGCCGCCCAGGGCGGGATCTTCGGCTGGGTCGCCGACTCGTCCGCCCTGCTCTCCGCCCTCTCCGTGCCGGCCCTCGCCGGCTGACCCGCTCGCCTCCAGGAGCCCCTCATGAGCCTGCTCAAGCCCCGGTCCGCCCTGCCCGAGGAGAGTCCCTCGGACACCCCGCCCCTCAAGCTGCCCTGGTGGACGAAGGGCGACACGAACGCCTTCTTCGGCCTCGGGTTCAACATCCTCGTCAACGTCCTCACGCTGACCTCGCTGCTGATCTTCGTCGTCCAGATCCCGTCGCGCGACGTGCTCGGCACGGTGCTGCCCGCGCTCGGCATCGCGATGCTGGCCGGCAACATCTACTACACCGTCCTGGCCCGCCGGCTGGCCCGCCGGGAGAACCGGCTCGACGTCACGGCACTGCCCTACGGTCCGAGCGTCCCGCACATGTTCATCGTCGTCTTCGTCATCATGCTGCCGATCTACCTGGCCACCAAGGATCCCGTTCAGGCCTGGCAGGCCGGGCTGGCCTGGGCGTTCGTCATCGGCGTCATCGTCCTCATCGGCGCGTTCATCGGACCGTTCATCCGCCGGATCACACCGCGGGCCGCGATGCTCGGGACGCTCGCGGGCATCTCGCTGACCTTCATCTCGATGCGTCCGGCCGGGCAGATCTGGGCGGTCGCGTGGATCGGCCTGCCGGTGCTGGGCATCATCCTCGTCGGCTTCTTCACCAACATCCGGCTCCCCGGCGGCATCCCGATCGGGCTCGCGGCCCTGCTCGTCGGCACGGCCATCGGGTGGATCGGCGGGTACATGTCGGTTCCCGACGTCTCCGCCGCCGTGCAGGAGATCGCCATCGCGGTTCCGACCCTGCACGTCGGGATGCTGGCCAGCGGGCTGGGCCAGCTGACCCCGCTCCTCGCCACCGCCATCCCGCTCGGCGTCTACAACTTCGCCGAGGCGATGAGCAACGTCGAGAGTGCGTCGGCGGCCGGCGACAGCTACAACCTGCGCAGCGTCCTCATCGCCGACGGGTCCGGCGCCATCGTCGGCGCCGCGCTCGGCTCACCGTTCCCGCCGGCCGTCTACATCGGCCACCCCGGCTGGAAGGCCACCGGCGGCCGGACCAGCTACTCGATGGGCAGCGGGCTCTTCATCGCGGTCCTGTGCTTCCTCGGCCTGTTCGGCGTGCTCACGACGCTGCTGCCGATCCCGGCGATCGTCCCGATCCTCTTGTACATCGGGCTGCTCATCGGGGCGCAGGCCTTCCAGTCGACGCCGCGGATCCAGGCGGCCGCCGTCGTCGCGGCGATCCTGCCGAACCTCGCCTCGTGGGGCACCGGCCTCATCGACAACGCCCTGGCCGCCGCCGGCACCAGCGCCGACAAGGTCGGCGAGGAAGCCCTGGCCAGCGCCGGCCTCGTCTACCAGGGGCTGAAGATCCTCGGCGAGGGCGCGGTCCTCGCGGGCATGGTGCTCGGGTCGATCGTCGCCTTCATCATGATGCGCAAGTTCGTCAGCTCCGCGATCGCCGCCGCTCTCGGCGCGGTGCTCAGCTGGATCGGGCTGATCCACGCCAGCGAGGTCTCCTGGGCCGCGCAGCCGTCCGTCGCTCTCGGCTACGCGATGCTGGCCGTCGTCCTGCTCGCGTTCGCCTATCGGAACCGTTCCGAGTCGGCGGTTCCCGAGGAGGACGACCCGGCTGACCTGTCCGACCCCGTGGTGGCCGAAGCCTGATCGCCCAGCAGCAGCCCCAGGACCCGACGGGGACCTGGGGCTGCTGCTCGTCCGGCTGATGCCGAACCGCGTCCGGTCAGGCCTGGGAGTCGAGCACCTCGTGAAGCCGCGCCGCGAACGCCTCGGGCTCACCCGCATACCCGAACTCGCCACCGAGGAAGCCGCCGTGGTGGCTGGGGAACTCGACCGCCTCCTGGCCGAGGGCCTCCGCCATCGCGACCGACGTGCGACCGGTGATGGTGTTGTGCGACTCCACGCCGACGCCGATGACGACCCGCGTCGGCGCGGCGTTGAGGGCGTCGGCATCGGGGCGGTACGCCGTGATCCCGGCGCCCGTGCCCGACATCAGCGGGTCGTCGCGGCCGCCGTCGTCCTCGGTCGGCATCCCGAACATGGCCGGGTCGGGCGCGGGCTGCGCCGCATACTCGTCGTTGAACTCGCCCTGCCAGGACGTCAGGGCGATGAACTGCGCCATGCCCGCTCCGAACCCGCCCTGGTGGTAGGCGTCCGTGACGGCTTGCTCGGCGGCGAACGCGCGGTCGGCGTCGGGGAGCAGCGCCAAGAGCGGCGGCTCGTGGGCGACGAGGATCCGGACGTCATCCGGGTGCTCTGCCACCAGGGCGAGGGAGTTCACCGCACCGCCACTGCTGGCGAAGATGTCGACCGGGGCGCCGATCTCGGTGATGAGGGCGTGCAGGTCGGCGGAGTGCAGCTCAGGGGAGCGCTCGGTCCGGCCGTCCTTGCGCACGCTGCGACCGACTCCGCGCGGGTCGTAGACCACGACGGTCCGCTCCGGGAAGTACTCGGCCACGGTGAAGAAGCCCTCGGCGGCCATCGGGTGTCCCGCCATCAGCAGCGGCGGCTGGTTGTCGGTGGTGGGCAGTGGACCCACGACGTCGTACACGAGGTCGACGTCGGGTGTGTCGAGGGTGTGCGTCTGCTTCTCCATGGTCTCCATCCTCGGGGGCCTTTCTGGGTTGAGTCCGGTGACGTCGGCTCGGGCGTCGTCAGTACAGACCGGGGCGAGACACCGAACTCATCGGCCGGCGGACGACTCGGCGCTGTCGATGCGGCTCGCCAGCCGGTCCAGCCCGTCCCGGATCATCCGCCCGTAGCCGTCATCGCCGAGCGCGGCCACCGCACCGAGGCCCGCGCGCAGCTGCTCGGCGGCCTCGGCCGTCCGGCCCTGTCGGAGGAACCCGTCACCGAGGTTGAGGTGCAGGCTCGGGGCGAGGCCGGCCGCGTCGGGGATGCCGACCGCGGCCAGGTCGTCACCGCGCAGGTGGGCGTACTCCGCCAGCGCGGTCGTGTCCCAGGCGACCTCGTCGTCCACGGAGTCCTCCACGTCGGCCAGGTAGTGCGCCAGCACGCAGCGGAAGGCGTGCTGCGCCGGGTCGGTCTGCTCCCAGCACGCGAGCAGCGCCTGCCGCCCGGTCGTGCGGTCACCGGTCTGCGCGAGGCCGATGGCCTCGAGGATCATCGGCCACTCCAGCATGACCGGGACCGTAGCGCAGGGCGGCGACGGCGCTCAGGTCGTCTGGTAGACGCCGAGCTCGTTGCCCGCCGGGTCCTGGAAGTGGAACCGCCGGCCACCCGGGAACTCGTAGGGGCCGTTGGTCACGGTCCCGCCCGCGTCCTGCACCGAGCGCACGGTGGCGTCCAGGTCGTCGGACCAGAGCAACACGAGGACGCCCTCGGCCGACGGCTGTGCGGCCGCCGTCAGGCCGCCGGCCTCGCCGGTGCCGTCCGCGGTCCGGATCCCGGCATACTCCGGGCCGTAGTCGTTGAACTCCCATCCGAACGCAGCCGCGTAGAAGGCCTTGGCCGCGGCGACGTCCGGCGCGGCCAGCTCGACGTAGTCGATGGTGTGGTGCGTATGCGTCATCCCACCACTGTGGCGCGGCCCACCGACACCGGTGGCGCCCAGGGCGTCAGTCGAAGGTCTCGAGCAGCAGGGCCCGCTCCGCGCCGGTGAGGTTCGTGCTGACGAGGTGGCCCTGGAAGCCGCGGAACCGCTCACCCAGCCGGTCGAGGTTGCCCTCGTCGGTGACCGCGAACAGGACCGAGGTGCCGGGAACGGTTTGATCTCGGATGGACTCGAGCTGCTCCTTGGTGATGCCGACGCCTTGGAGATGCTTGTAGAGCGCCCCTGCTCCGGCACCGATCGCGACCGCCCCGAGCATGGGGACGAAGAAGAGGGTCCCGACCAGGAGCCCCCAGAACGCTCCCCAGCCGGTGCCCCGCCACTCGTCGTCACGGCTGTGCCGCAGGGATGGCTTCTCGGCTCCCTCCGGCCACTCGAGCACAGCACGGTCGATGACCTTCACGAGGCCCTCGGCGCGCGCCAGGTCGAGCTGCTCGCGGGCCGCCTGGGCACCTCCTGGGGTGTCGAACTTCCACGCCGTAAACGTCGTCATCGCGTCCTCCTCGTCGTGGACGGGCCGGCGCCGTCGCAGGCTCTTACCCTGCCACCCTTCGCCTCGTCAGAACACCATCAGGGCAGCCGTGCGACCACCACCTGCTCGAGCACGTCGAGAGGGAGTGACCCCGAGTCGAGGACCGCCGAGTGGAACCGCCGGACGTCGAACCCGTCGCCCTGACGCTGCTCCGCCTCACGCCGGAGCCGCTGGATCTCGAGACGGCCGATCATGTAGGACGTCGCCTGTCCCGGCGACACGACGTAGCGGTCGATCTCCGGGCGGACGACACCGGCGGACAGGGGCGAGTTGTCGAGCATGAACTGGACCGCCTGCTCGCGGCTCCAGCCGAGGGCGTGCAGACCGGTGTCGACGACGAGACGGCTGGCCCGCATCGAGTCCGCGGACAGCATCCCGAGGCGTTCGACCGGGCCGGTGTAGAGACCCATCTCGTCCGAGAGCCGTTCGGTGTAGAGGCCCCAGCCCTCGCTGTAGGCCGAGTTGCGCATGTGCTTGCGGAACTCGGGGATCGCGGACAGCTCGCCGGCGATGGCGATCTGGAGGTGGTGCCCGGGGATGCCCTCGTGGAACGCCATCGCCTCCAGCTCGAACGTGCCCCACGCCGTCGGGTCGGTCACGTTGACGAAGAAGGTGCCACCGCGGCTGCCGTCGGACGCGGGCGGGAAGTAGAAGGCCTTCGCGCCGGTCGTCGTTCCCTCGACGGCGCACGGTGCCTGCGGCAGCACCTCGAACCAGTCGGTCATCGCCGCCCAGGCGCGGGCCATCGCCGTCTCCGACGCGGTGACCAGCTCGTCGCCGCTGGTGAAGTGCAGCGCGGGGTCGTCGCGCATCCGGTCGAAGATCTCCCGCAGGTCGGACGTGCCGAGGGCCTCCGACCCGAGCGTGCGGTACTCCGCGGCCAGGGACTCGATCTGGGCCAGCCCGATGTCGTGGATCTGCTGGGCGCTGAGGTCGGTGGTCGTGAAGTACCGCAGGGTCCGGGCGTAGGCGTCGTCGCCGCCCTCGAGGTGCGTGAGACCGGCGCGGTCGTCGGGCCTCGCCTGCGGCAGGACCTCGTCGCGCAGCACGTCGCGGTACGTCGCCAGACCCGGACGAAGCCGGGTCTCCACAGCGGTCGCCAGCCGGGCCCGCCAGGCGTCGACGTCGATCCCTTCCGGCGGTCGCAGGGCGGTGACGAACGGGTCCTCGTCGAGCGGACGAGCCAGGGCGCCCTCGATCTGCGCGATGGTCCCGGTGACGGCGAACGCGGCCGGCGCCCAGCCGTGGGCGACGCCCTCGCGGTGCCGCTGCGCGACGTCGGCGAACCACCGACCGGCGCCCGCGAGCATGTCGGGCATCGCGTCGGCGACCTCGGCGTCGGGAAGGGTCAGCATGCCGAGGATCAGTGGAAGGGCGTCCTGCAGACCGAAGATGGGGTCGGCGGACACCTCGGCCAGGCGAGCCTCGAGCAGGTCCGCGGTGGTGGTCGCCTGGCTGGCGATCACGGCTCTCGTCGTGCGCTCCTGCTCGTCCAGGTCGGCGGCGTCGATCTGGTCGGCCCGCGCCGCCACGTCCCGAAGCCGGGCGACCTCGGCGTCCTCGGCGGAGCGGGAGGCGTCCTCGAACCGTCCGGTGGTCGGGTAGTAGCCCAGCATGTGGGCCTCGGTCGGCTCGGCGGCCAGGTGGCCGGACCAGAACTCGTCGGACAGGGTGGTCAGCTCGTCGCGGGAGGTCACCAGCGCACCGTAGTACGCCGAGATTCCGCGTACCGTGCGTCGGTACCCGTGCAAGGCAGGAGGGCCATGGTCTCGTCCGAGGAGCGGTACCCGAAGCGGTTCGTCGAGGTGCACGGCGTCCCGATGGCCTACGTCGACGAGGGTGCCGGCGACCCGATCGTGCTGCTGCACGGCAACCCGTCGTCCTCGTACCAGTGGCGCAACGTCATCCCGTACCTGAGCGGCCTGGGCCGGTGCATCGCCCCGGACCTCGTGGGGATGGGCGACTCCGGGAAGCTGCCCGGCAGCGGGCCGGACTCCTACCGGCTCGTCGAGCACCGCGCATACCTCGACGCGCTCCTCGAGGCTCTCGACGTGCGCAACCGCGTGACGCTGGTCCTGCACGACTGGGGCTCGGCGCTCGGGTTCGACTGGGCGTACCGGCACCAGTCCGCGGTGCGGGCGATCGCCTACATGGAGGCCTTCGTCGCGACCATCGACACCTGGGACGACTGGCCACCGGAGGCGGTCGCGTTCTTCCGGGCCATCCGGTCGGCGGCCGGCGAGGAGCTGGTGCTGCAGCAGAACCTGTTCATCGAGCAGGTGCTGCCGAGCGAGGTGCTGCGCGGGCTGACCGAGGAGGAGATGGCCGTGTACCGGCGGCCCTACCTCGACCCCGGCGAGTCCCGGCGACCCACCCTGACGTGGCCCCGGCAGGTCCCGGTGGCCGGTGAGCCGAGCGACGTCCACGACATCGTCCGCACCTACGGCGCGTGGCTGGCCTCGTCGGACGTCCCCAAGATGTTCGTGGAGGCCGTGCCCGGCGTGATGTTCGAGAGCCACCGGGCGTTCGCCCGCTCCTGGCCGTGGCAGGCGCACGTGACCGTCACCGCCGGGCACGTCGTCCCGGAGGACGCTCCCGACGAGGTCGGCTCGGCGATCGCGTCCTGGCTGCGCGGCCTGCCGGCCACTACCTAGGGCGCCCCTACCTAGCCACGGCTAGCTGGTCGCCGCGACCTCGCGCGCCATCCACGCCGCCGCGTCGGTCAGGGTGGCCGAGGCGCCGGTGAGGCGGTGCCCCTCGTCGTCGAGCAGGTGCAGCCGGGACCCGGGCCACGCCCGGTGCAGCCGCCAGGCGGTGACCGGAGGCGTGCACAGGTCGTAGCGTCCCTGGACCAGGACGGCCGGTATGCCGGTGAGGTTCGCCGCCCCGGCCAGGAGCGACCCGTCCGGGACGAAGCCGTGGTTCAGCGCGTAGTGCGTGCTGATCCGGGCGAAGCCGACCGCGAAGTACGGGTCGGCGAAGATCGCCTCGACGACGGGGTCAGGGGTGGAGAGCATCCCGGCGGTCTCCCAACGACACCAGGCCAGCGCCGCGGGGATCCGCACCTCGTCGTCGAGCGAGCTCACCCGGGCGTGGAACGCGGCGACGAGGTCGTCCCGTTCGTCCACCGGCAGCGCGGAGACGAGCTCCTCCCACCTCTCCGGCAGCAGGTGGTTGGCGCCGTCCCGGTAGACCCACCCGAGCTCGCCGGCGCTGCAGGTCGTGATGCTGCGCAGGATCATGCCGCGGACCCGCTGCGGGTGGGTCTGCCCGTAGGCCAGCGCGAGCGTGGCGCCCCACGAGCTCCCGCACACCACCCACCGGTCGATGTCGAGGGCCACCCGGAGGCGCTCGAGGTCCGCGACGAGATGTGGGGTGGTGTTCGTGTCGAGGCTGACCCGCGGGTCTGCGGCGTGAGGCGTGCTGCGCCCGCACCCGCGCTGGTCGTAGAGCACGATCCGGTAGGTGCCGGCGTCGAACGGCCGCATCATCGCCGGCACGTGACCTCCGCCGGGGCCGCCGTGGACGAGGACCAGCGGGATGCCGTCAGGATCGCCGTGCTCCGCCCACCACACTCGCTGGCCGTCGCCGACGTCGAGCATCCCCTCCCGTGTCGGGATCGGCGGGGGCGTCGGGTCGCTCACGATCGGGTCAACGCCGCCGGTCGGACGCCGGTTCCGGGCGACCCGCACCCTCGGGCCGGTCGGAGCACCCCACGACGAGCTGCATCTCGACGGACATCCGAGGCCCGACGGCGGCTGTAGGCCACCAGAACCTGCATCTCGGCGGACATCGGAGGCGTGGTCGGCCGGGGGACGCGCCCTCCTCGGCCGGCCCGGCGTCGTGCCACGATGCCGGGGTGACGCCGACGGATGCGGCCCGGTACCGGGAGCTCGCCGAGGCCGCGTGGCGCTGGGTGCTCGCCCAGGTCGAGGACGAGGACGGTCCTCGGATCCCGGCGCGCGTGGACGTGGACACCGGCACGAGCGAACCCAGCGAGGACGCCTACCGCGACGGTCTGCACGAGGGGATCGGCGGGCTGGCCCACGTCCTGGCCGAGATCCGGCTCTCGCGGCCCTGGACCGAGGCGGAGGCCGACCTCGCCGCGGCCGTCGCCGAACGGCTGCGCGCCCGGATCCCCGAGGTCTCCGACGCCTCGTTCTTCGACGGCCTGTCGAGCATCGTCGGGGCGCTGATCGCCCTGGACGCGCCGGGCGCCGACGAGGCGGTCCACCGGCTCCTGGCCACCGCGGAGACCGACGGCTGGCCGCCGGCGTACCCGCTCTCGCCCGAGAAGCACCGACCCGGCTCCCGCATCAACGACGCGACGCTGGGCACCGCCTCGGTCCTCCTCGCGGCGATCTGGGCGCTGCGCCGGGACGTCCCGGGCGCCCGCGCGCTCGCCGAGCGGGCCGTCGACATCCTCCTCGCCGAGGGCGAGCCCGAGCCGACCGGCACGAACTGGCGGATGGTCTCGTCCCGCTTCCTGCTCCTGCCGGTGGGGCAGATGCCGAACTGGTCGCACGGCCTCGCCGGCATCGCCGGCAGCCTCGCCGTGGCCGGTACCGAGCTGCGCCGCCCGGACCTCGTCGAGGCGGCGCGCCGCGGCGCCGAGCACCTCGTCACGCTCGGTGACGCGTCCGACGGCGGGTTCGTCGTCCCGTTGTCCATCCCGCCGGCGGACCCGGCGAAGGTCGACCCGATCTCCTACGGCTGGTGCCACGGCCCCACCGGCACCTCGATGCTCTTCCTCGCCCTGGACCGCGCCGGCGTGGCCGACGTCGCCGGAGAGCCCACGATGAGCTGGTATGCGCGCGGCCGCCACAGCGTGCGGACCTCCGGCCTCCCGGACCGGCTCCGCCCCGGCTTCTGGGACAACGACGGCCGCTGCTGCGGGACCGCCGGTGTGGCCGACGCCTTCCTCGACGCCTACGCCAGAACCGGCGACGACAGCGACCTGGCCTTCGCCGTCCGGCTGGGGGACGCGCTCGTCGAGCGGGCCGTCGTCACCGACGACCTCGCCTACTGGCGGTTCGTCGAGCATCGCGACGAGAACCCGCTGCGGCCGCCCGGCGTCGGCTGGATGCAGGGAGCCGCGGGGATCGCCGCCTACCTCTTCCGGCTGGCCCGGGTCCTCGAGACCGGCCCGGACGCGCCGGCCGTCCAGCGGATGGAGAACTGGTGGGCGGTCGACCCGCAGTCGTCATGATGCGCGGGCCCGAGGGGGTGTCCTGGGTGGTCACTTCTTCTTCGGAACGGCGTGACAGATCTTGACGTACTCGATGGCCGCCTGGCGAGCGCCGGGGCGCGAGACGTAGAAGACGAGGACGTCGGGGTCGGACACCGACGTCGTCGAGATGGCCTTACCGGTCTCGGCGACGTCCTTGCCCCACGACGTCCACTCGATCAGCGCGTTGATGCTGTTGGCGGCCCATCCCCGGCCAGTCATCTTGACCTTCGCCACGCCGATCAGGTCGTCGGCCCATCCCTTCTCGTCCCCTTCCGATGTGTCCTTGCCCTCATCGCCGGGAAGGGCGACCTGACGGACCAGTTCACAGGCCTGGCCCTGGAGCGCCTCCTTCGTGACGCTCTCCAGGTCCGCGAGGAACTTCTTGTCGTTCACCCGGGCGGCGACGTTTGTCCTCGCGATCGAGACGCTGCGCGACTGGACCTCTTGGGCGAAGCTCGAGGCATGCCGTGTGGCGACCAGATCCGACTGGGCGACCGCCTTCAGCTCGATGTCCCGGAACAACGTTGCGAAGGCGTCACGATCACCGTCGGCAATGTCGTCGACCGGGATCTTCCTCACCTGCTGCGCCGCAGCGCTGAGCTCGGACAGCGTTTTGCCTCCCGACGTCGCGTCGGGACTGATGCCGTCGGCCAAGGCACGGGTCTTGTCGAACACGGCCTTCGCCGCAGGCTCGGTGTTGCATCGCGCAGCCGTGAGCACCGGCACGAGGAGCACGCAGGCAACGCAGACAACGAGTCTGTGCAGCCGACCAGTGCTTCGGGTTCTCATCTCGCGCCGGGCCTTCCAGCCGAAGATGTCGACCAGACTCGCACCGCCCGCACTGGCCCGGAATCGGCCGAATGGGCATCGTCACCCGCGACGCGCGGCGGTCAGATGAGACCCGCCTTGCTGGCCTCGTAGACCGCCTCGGCGCGGCGGGAGACGCCGAGCTTGCGCAGGATGTTGCCCACGTGGAACTTCGCCGTGGTCTCCGAGATGTAGAGGCGGGCGCCGATGTCGCGGTTGGACATCCCGCGGGCCAGCAGCTTGAGCACCTCGGTCTCACGGGAGGTCAGCTGGCGGGCGCTCGGGGTGTCCGCCTGGTTGAGCCCGCGCACCATGGCCGACGCGCTGCGGGCGTCGAACGCGCTCTCGCCGCGGCTCACGTCGCGGATCGCCCGGATCAGCGCCGAGGTGTCGACGTCCTTGACGACGTAGCCGCGCGCGCCGGCCCGGACGGCGCGCAGCACGAGGTTCTCGTCGAGGAACGTCGTGAGGACCAGTACGCCGAGCTCGGGATGCGCGGAGGTCAGGTCGGCGCAGAGGTCGAGGCCCTCGGTGTCCGAGGACGTCGACAGCTTGAGGTCGAGCAGCACGATCTGCGGACGGCTCCGGGCCACGACCGCCTTGGCCTCGGCGGCCGACGACGCCTCGGCGACGACCCGCATGTCGTCCTCGCGCTCGAGGATCGAGCGGAGGCCCTGCCGGACGATGGCGTGGTCGTCGACGAGCATGATGCCGACGACGTCGGTGCGCTCGTCGTGCTTCGCAGGGGTCAGCGTGGCCATGGCTCAGCTCCTTGCCGACGACACGAGGCCGTCGATGAGCGCCGGACGGTTGGTCTCGGCGAGGGGGAGGGGCAGGCGCATCTCGACACGAACCCCGCCCAGGCGAGCCCGGCGGAACGCGATCGTCCCACCCATGTCGGCGAGTCTCGCGTCGATGTTCACCAGGCCACGGTGGCGCCCGTCGGTGGACGACGTCCGGGACAGGCGCAGCAGCCGGGCCAGCTCGACCGGGTCGCCGAGGCCGTCGTCGGAGACGGCGACCATGATCTGGTTCGGCTGGTAGCGCAGCCGGACGATGACCCGGCTGGCCTGCGCGTGAGCCGCGACGTTGAACAGCGCCTCGCCGACCGCGCGGGCGATCTCGTGGTGGGCGTCCCCGGCGAGCGGGATGACGTCGCCCTCGATGCGCAGCTGGGTCTCGAAGCTCTGGCTGTGGTGTCGCAGCACCTCGGCCAGCAGCTCCGGGAGGGTCTTGACGGTGTCGGTATGCGGCTGGTGCAGCGCGTAGATCGCCCGCCGCAGCTGCTCGACCGCCTGCTGTGACAGCCCCTTCGCGGTCTGCAGCCGCTCGTTGATCCCGTCGCCGGCCGACCCGAGGTGCTCGGCCTCGCCGCGGGCGATCTCGACGGCCATGCCCGCCGACAGGACGTACTGGGTGACGCTGTCGTGCAGCTCGCGGGCGATCCGGTGCCGCTCGGCGTCGATGACCTCGCGCTGCCGGGCGACGTGCAGCCGCGTCTCCACGTCGCGCAGCTCGGCGGTGCGGACCGCGAGGTCCTGGGCCTGTTCGGTCGCCTCGTCGTAGAGCTGCTGAGCGCGGCGGTGCAGCGCCAGGCCGGACTGGTACTGCTGTGACGTGTGCAGCGACACCGCCGCCTGGTTCGCGAGGATCCGCAGCACCGACACGTCGCTCGGCTCGGGCCCCTCGGGCAGCCGGTGCACGGCGGCCAGCGCACCGACGGTGTCGCCTTCCAGCGTCATCGGCACGCGTACCCAACGGTCGGCCCGGTCGCCGGTGTCGTCGGTCCGCTGCTGCCCCGACCGGACGTCGCCCAGCTCGGCGGCGACGTAGGCGGGCAGGCCCACCTCGTCGATGTACGCGACGCCGTTCGCCGCGATGGCGATGAACCGCGGCCGGGCGCCGGCCAGGTGGCCGTCGGCCAGGGCCAGGAGGGTCCACTCCGCGTCGAGGTGGTCGGACGCCGCCCGGGCCACCTCCTCGAGCAGGCCGCGCGGGCCCTCCACGGTGCGGACCAGCGCTCGCGAGATCGAGTCCATCGCGCGGACGGCGCTCTGCATCCGCTCGTCGGAACGGCGGTACTCGCGGTAGTAGGACCGCTTCCCCGACCGGACGCCGGTGAGGACGGAGAGGTCCGGCGCGTGGGCCTCGGTCACCACGCGCCGCCGGCGGACCTCACAGCGCCGCCTTGAACAGCGTGACGATGTCGGCGGCGTTGGCCTCGCGCGGGTTCGTCGTCAGGCAGGCGTCGTCGAGCGTGTTGGTCGCCAGCCGGTCCAGGCTGCTCTCGTCGACCCCGAGCTCGCGCAGGCCGCGCGGGACGCCGACATCGTCGGCGAGCGTGCGCACGTGGACGGCGAGCAGCTCCGCCGCCTCGACCCCCGGCATACCGTCGACCGAGAGGCCGGCCGCCCGGGCCAGGTCGACGAACCGGTCCGGGGTGGCGCGGGCGTTGTAGCGGATCACGTGGGGGAGGAGCACCCCGTTGACCACGCCGTGCGGCGCGTCGAGCAGGCCGCCGACCTGGTGGCTCATCGCGTGGGTCGCGCCGAGGATCGCGTTGGTGAACGCCAGCCCCGCGTTGAGGCTGGCCTGGGCCATCCCTTCGCGGGCGGCCGTGTCGGTCGGCACGTCGATGGTGCGGTAGAGGTGCCGGGTGACCAGCCCGACCGCGTGGAGCGCGTGGATGTCGGCGAGCGGGTTGTGCGCCAGGGACACGAACGACTCGATGCCGTGGGTCAGCGCGTCGAGCCCGGTGGCGGCGTTGAGCCACTCCGGCATCGTCGTGAGCAGGCGCCGGGTCGATGATCGACAGGTCCGGCACCAGCGCGCGACCCATGATCGTGATCTTCACCGAACGGGCGGTGTCGGTGACGATGCAGAACTGGGACACGTCGGCGCCGGTGCCCGACGTGCTGGGGATCATCAGCAGCGGGGGGATCGGCTTGCTCACCTGGTCGACGCCGGCGTAGTCGAGGATGTCGCCGCCGTTGCTGGACAGGATGGCGATGCCCTTGGCGGCGTCGATGCACGAGCCGCCGCCGATCGCGATGAGCACGTCGGCACCGCTCTCGCGGTAGACCTCGTACCCCTTCGCGACCTCGTGGTCCTTGGGGTTCGGCGTGACGTCGTTCCAGACCACGGGGCGCAGCCCGGCCTCGTGGAGGAGCCGCAGCAGCTCGTCGACCCAGCCGGCCTCGATCAGCCCGGGGTCGGTGACGACGAGGGGGCGGCGGGCGCCCAGCCGGGCCGCCGCAAACCCCGCCTCGGCCAGGGACCCCGGCCCGAAGACGATCTCGGGGGCGTGGAACTTGACCAGCCGGGTCGCACTGGGCTCGGGGGAGTCCGTGCCGAAGACGGGCGGCGGCTGATGGGGCGCGTGAAGGGCCGGGGTCGACATCACGATCCCTCCCGGATGGAGACGGCGCGCCGCAACGGGCGCCGCAGCAGTGAACGCCCTTCTCGGAGTGAGGGTACCTGGCGTGTCGAGCCGGCCGGCCGGTGTGGAAGGATCGGAAGACGCAACGAATGACGTGACATCGCTCGAGTACGACTCCCCGGGAGGTCGCCCTGTGACGCTCGCCAGCACGGCCGACGGAGCTCGGCCCCGGTTCCACCGGGTGCTGCTGAAGCTGTCCGGGGAGGTGTTCGGCGGCGGCCGGCTCGGGCTCGACCCCGCCGTCGTGCGCACCATCGCCGACCAGGTCGCCGAGGCGGTCCGCAGCGGCGTCCAGGTGGCCATCGTCATGGGTGGCGGCAACTTCTTCCGCGGCGCGGAGATGCAGGCCAAGGGCATGGAGCGGGCCCGGGCCGACTACATGGGAATGCTCGGCACGGTCATGAACTGCCTCGCCCTCCAGGACTTCCTCGAGAAGAACGGGATCGAGACCCGGGTCCAGACCGCGATCACCATGGGACAGGTCGCCGAGCCCTACATCCCCCGGCGCGCGATCCGGCACCTCGAGAAGGGCCGCGTCGTCATCTTCGGCGGCGGGGCGGGGATGCCCTACTTCTCCACCGACACCGTCAGCGCCCAGCGGGCCCTCGAGATCAAGTGCGACGCCGTCCTCATGAGCAAGAACGGGGTGGACGGCGTCTACGACATGGATCCACGACTTCACCCCGAGGCCAGGAAGCTCGACACGCTGACCTTCGACGAGGCCATCCAGCAGGGTCTGCGGGTCGTCGACCAGGCGGCGTTCAGCCTCTGCCGCGACAACAAGCTGCCCATGGTCGTCTTCGGCATGGAGGGCGAGGGAAACATCACCCGCGCGCTGCAAGGTGAGAGGATCGGCACGCTCGTCACCCCGGTGTGACGCCCGTTGACGACACCGACGCATACGGAGAACCCACGATGATCGACGAGACGCTCTTCGAGGCCGAGGAGAAGATGGAGAAGGCCGTCGAGGTCGCCAAGGAGGACTTCGCGGGCATCCGGACCGGGCGGGCCAACCCCGGCATGTTCAACAAGCTCACGGTCAGCTACTACGGCGCCCCGACCCCGCTCCAGCAGCTCGCGTCGTTCCAGACGCCGGAGGCCCGGACCATCATCATCAGCCCGTTCGACAAGTCCTCGATGCACGAGATCGAGAAGACGCTGCGCGACTCCGACCTCGGCGTGAACCCCAGCAACGACGGCAACATCATCCGCGTCGTGCTGCCGATCCTCACCGAGGACCGGCGCAAGGAGTACATCAAGCTGGCGCACCACAAGGCCGAGGAGGCGCGGGTCTCGATCCGCAACGTCCGCCGCAAGGCCAAGACCGACCTCGACAAGCTGGTCAAGGACGGCGAGGTCGGTGAGGACGACGGGGTCCGGGGCGAGAAGGAGCTGGAGTCGCTGACCAAGAAGTACGTCGACACGGTGGACTCGCTGCTCAAGGGCAAGGAGAGCGAGCTCCTCGCGGTCTGATCAGCCCACCGAGATGCCCGTACCCGCGCGCGACATGACCGACGAACCGGCGACGTCCTCCGACGAGCCGCAGGGTGCCGTCGTCGCTCCGGTGACGACCGAGGCCCAGTCGGTCAAGGTCTCCCGCGCCGGCCGCAACCTGCCCGCCGCGTTCGCGGTCGGCCTCTCCCTCGGCGCCGCCGTGGTCGTGACGCTGTTCGTCATCCCGAAGTGGACGTTCGTCGTCCTCGCGACCGCCGCGGTCTGCGTGGGCGTCTGGGAACTGTGTCGGGCGCTGAAGGCCGGTGGGTTCAACGTCCCGATCGTGCCCAGCATCGTCGGCTGTATCAGCATGCTCGGCGCGGCCTACGTCGGCGGCGCCCAAGCGCTGCTGGTCTGCTTCGCGCTGACGTGTGTGGCGATCCTCGTCTGGCGGGTGGCCGACGGCGTGGTCGGGGCGGCGCGCGACGTCATGGGCGGCTCCCTGGTCGCCGCCTACCCGTCCCTCCTCGCCGGGTTCTCCTCGCTGCTCCTCGCTCCGGACGACGGCGCGTGGCGGATGTTCACCTTCATCGCCGTCACCGTCGCGAGCGACATCGGCGGGTACGCGGTGGGGGTCCTCGCGGGGCGGCACCCGATGGCGCCGACGATCAGTCCCAAGAAGTCGTGGGAGGGGTTCGCCGGTTCGGTGGTCTTCTGTATGGCGGTGGGCGTGGCCTGCGTCCACTTCGCGCTGCACGGCGCGTGGTGGGTCGGGCTGGTCGCCGGGGCGGCGGCGGCCGTGGGGGCGACCGCGGGTGACCTCGTCGAGTCGACCATCAAGCGCGACCTCGGGATCAAGGACATGTCCAACATCCTCCCGGGGCACGGCGGCCTGATGGACCGCCTCGACTCGTTGATCATCAACGTCGCGATCATCTGGGCCGTTCTGGCGGTCCTGGTCCCGGTCGCGGGGGGCTGACGCGGCGGCATCCCACCACGATCCGCATCTCGACGGCGTTTCGAGGGTCTCTGCCGCCGCGAGCCCACCACGATCTGCATCTCGACGACGACCTAGCGCGTGGCGTCGAGGAGGTGGTCGATCACCTGGCGGGTGAGGGGGCGGTCGGTCAGCTCCGCCACCCAGGCTGCGGTGGCCGAACGTTCCGCGTCGTCGGTGGCGTCGAGCCAGCGGGTCGCGGCCAGCTCGGCGATGTGACCGAGCACGGCCGCCACCATGGTGAAGTCACCCGGTCCGGTCAGCCGGCCCGGCCCACCAGCGGAACGGTATGCGTCGCACAGCGCCTTGGCCCGCGCCGTGTCGACGACCGCATGGGTCGGCGCCGGGTCCGTGGCGTACTCCGTGAGGACGAACGCCAGCTCCCAGGACGGGTCGCACGGGCCGCTGTTGTCGAAGTCGAAGACGACGATCCCGCCGTCGGGGGTGGCCCGGACGTTGTCGCAGAACAGGTCCCGGTGGCACCAGAGCAGGTCGACCGGCGGAGCGAGGAGCCCCTCCAGAGCGACCAGCTCGTCGCGGTGCGCGGCCAGTGCGGCGGCGAACGGAGCTCCCCGCTCCACGACCCGGTCGATGACCTGGTCCCAGGCCGCCGCGCCGACAGGGGCGTGGAACCAAGGCCGTACCTCCCACGGCCCCGCGGACGCGACCGGACCCGGGAAGCGGGCGGCAGGCATACCGTGCAGTCCGGCGAGCAACGAGCCCACGGCGACCGGGTCCAGCGTCGGGTCGGGGTCGGCCATGTCGACCCACGCGAGCACGCCGACGCGCGACCCGCCCACCTCGGCCAGCAGTCGGCCGTCGCGGGTCCGGCGGACCGCCGGTGCGGGGAGCCCGGCCGAGACCGCGGCCTCGTGGAACGCCGCCGTGGCGTCGACCTCGTCCTCCGGGTCGGATCCGCCGGCCCCTCGCGTCTTCACGGCCCAGGAGCCGGTCGTGGACTCGAGCCGCCAGATCTCACCGAGCCGGCCGCGAGCCACCGGACCGGCCGACAGCGTCCCCTCGCCGAGGTCGAACGCCTCGAGCACCCCGGCGAGCGTCGACCGGTCGGTCACCGTCGGGCTCCTTCGTCGCGGGACGACGCCTGCAGGTCAGGCGGGCTCGGGTACGGCCGCGGCGAGCGGCTCGTCGCTCCGGGCATTGTCGCGGGTGAAGTGGCGTCCGGGTAGGGCGATCGCCGCGGCGGCAGCGCCGACCAGGCAGAGGACGGCGACGAGCGCGCTGCCGGCGTGCATCCCGGCCATGAACGCGTCCCGGGCGGCGGCCATCAGCTCGGGCTGGCCCTGCGCGATCGCCGCGGCGGCGACGACCGACTCGCGGGCCTGGTCCTGCGCCGCCTCGGGAAGCCGGTCGAACGCGCCTCCGCTCAGCGCCGCGCCGTAGACCGAGGCGAAGACGGACCCGACCACCGCGACGCCCAGCGTGGCGCCGAGCTCCCGCGTCGCGTCGTTGACCGCCGACCCGACCCCGGCCCGGGCCGGTGGCAGGACGCGCAGGATCGACTCGGTGGCGGGGGTGGAGATGAGACCCATCCCGAGGCCCAGGAGCACCATCTGGGGGACGATCGACGTCGCGTACGGGACGTCCACCGGGCTGGCGGCGATCCACGCCATGGCCGACCCGAACATCAGCAGCCCCGTGGTCACGACGGCGCGGGTACCCAGGCGGGGAGCCAACAGCCCGCCGGCCATCGAGGCCACGGCGATGCTGACCGCCACGGGGAGTATGCGGGCGCCGGTCGACAGGGCGTCGTACCCGCGGACGACCTGGAAGTACTGGGTGACGAGGAAGATGAAGCCGGCGAGCGAGAAGAACGTGACCGTCACGGCGCCGCTGGCGGCGCTGAACCGCCGGTCGGCGAAAAGGGTGATGTCGAGCATCGGGTGAGCGGCGCGCCGTTCGACGATGACGAACGCGACCAGGAGGACGGCGCTGCCGGCGAACCCGATGATCGTGGCCGGCGAACCCCAACCCCGGCTGGGCGCCTCGATGACGGTCCACACCAGCAGGCCGAGCATCGCGGTGGACAGGACCAGGCCGCGTCGGTCCAGCGGTGGGGCAGCGGGGTCGCGGGACTCGGGGACGAGGAACGCGGCAAGTCCGGCGGCCACGAGAGCGAGCGGCGCGAGCGCGAGGAACACACTGCCCCACGAGAAGTGGGTGAGCAGCAGGCCGCCGACGACGGGGCCGGTCGCGACGCCGACCCCGACGACAGCGCCCCAGCCACCGAGCGCGGCGGCCCGCTGCCTGCGGTCGGGGAACGCGTTGGAGATCACCGACAGCGTCGCGGGGAAGATCAGCGCCGCGAAGACGCCCATGACGACCCGAGCGGCGATGAGCGCGGTGTCAGTGGTGACGAGGCCGCCGACGATGCTCGCGCCGGCGAAACCCACCAGGCCCACGAGGAGCGCCGGACGGCGTCCGTACCGGTCGGAGAGGCTCCCCGCGGCCAGGACGAAGGCGGCGAAGGCCAAGTTGTACCCGTCGACGACCCACTGGAGATCCCGCGTGCCGGAGCCGAGCTCCCGGGCGATGCTCGGCAGCGCCACGTTGACGATGGTGGTGTCGAGGTTGATGGCGAGGACCGCGGCGTAGACCGCGACCAGGATTCCGGCCTTGCGCTTCATGGGACCTCGCGAACAACGGATGTGGACAGTGTCAACATCGGCCAGTGGACCACATCAATGTGGACAGTGTCAACATGTCGGCTAGGATCACGGACGTGAAGGCCTACCACCACGGCAACCTCCGGGCGGAGCTGCTGCGAACCGCCGTGGATCTGGCCCGTGAGGAAGGCCCTTCGGGAGTGGTCCTGCGCGAGGTGGCCCGCCGGGCCGGTGTCTCGCACAACGCCGCATACCGGCACTTCGCCGACCGCGAGGAGCTGCTCGTCGCCACCGCCGAGGCCGGCCAGGACGAGCTGTCCCGCGCCATGGCCAACCGGGCGGCGCGGGTCCGGGGCGGCGACCCCGCCGATCGGTCGGTGCGACGGCTGCGCGAGATCGGCAAGGCGTACGTCCTCTTCGCCGTGCGAGAGCCCGGACTCTTCGCAACCGCCTTCGCCGCCACGGTGGAGCGCCCCAGCGACCAGCCCGGCCCCTACGAGCTGCTCAGCACGGCCCTCGACGAGATGGTCGCGTGCGGCACCCTGTCACCCGACCGGCGCGAGGGCGCCGAGGTCGCCTGCTGGTCGGCCGTGCACGGGTTCGCCCTGCTGCACATCGACGGACCGCTGAAGGACGTGCCCGCCCGCGAGCGGGACCGCCAGCTCGAGGCGATGCTCGATGCGCTCCAACACGGTCTGGGTTGAGAGACTGTCCCCCTCATGACCGACCTCCCGACGCCCACGAGCACCCCACCGAAGCCCGGCCAGCTGACCTTCACGGCGCCGCGGCGTGGGAAGCCGCCACGCCATCTCGCCGACCTCACGCCCAGCGAGCGCCGCGAGGTCGTGGAGTCGTTGGGCCACAAGGGTTTCCGCGCCAAGCAGCTCTCGACGCACTACTTCGAGCGGCTGGTCGACTCCCCGGACGAGATGACCGACCTCCCCAAGGGGGTCCGCGACGACCTGGTCCGCGACCTGCTGCCGACGCTGCTCATCCCGATGGTGCAGCGCACGGCCGACGACGGCGAGACGGTCAAGTCCGCCTGGCGGCTCCACGACGGCGCCATCGTCGAGTCGGTGCTCATGCGGTACCCCAACCGGGTCACCATCTGCATCTCCAGCCAGGCCGGCTGCGGGATGAACTGCCCCTTCTGCGCGACCGGCCAGGCCGGCCTCACCCGCAACCTCTCGACGGCCGAGATCGTCGAACAGGTGGTGTATGCGGCTCGCTCGCTCCGCCGGGGCGAGCTCGCCGGCGGGGGGGACGAGGAGGAGCGCACGACGCCACTACGCGTCTCCAACGTCGTCTTCATGGGGATGGGCGAGGCCCTGGCCAACTACAAGGCGGCGATCGGCGCCATCCGGCGGCTGGTGGACCCGGCGCCCGACGGGCTCGGCATGTCCGCCCGCGGGATCACCATGTCGACCGTCGGCCTGGTGCCGGCCGTCGACAAGCTGGCCGCCGAGGGCATCCCCGTCACCTTGGCCCTGTCGCTGCACGCACCGGACGACGAGCTGCGCAACGAGCTGGTCCCGATCAACACGCGGTGGTCGGTCGACGAGGCCATCGACGCCGCATACCGGTACTTCCAGGCGACGAAGCGCCGGGTGTCGATCGAGTACGCCCTGATCCGCGACATCAACGACCAGGCCTGGCGCGCCGACCTCCTGGGCCGCAAGCTCACGGCTCGCGGGAAGGGCTGGGTCCACGTCAACCCGATCCCGCTCAACCCGACGCCGGGGTCGAAGTGGACCGCGTCGCGCCCCGGCGTGGAGCAGCAGTTCGTCGAACGGCTCCGGGCGGCCGGCATCCCCACGACGATCCGGGACACGCGCGGTCAGGAGATCGACGGCGCCTGCGGCCAGCTGGCTGCGTCCACCGCCTGAGCGCGCCTCGCGCCTCGCGTCACCCGGCGTTCTCGACGACGTAGAAGTGGTTGCCGTCCGGGTCGTCGAACTCGAACATCGGCGGCACCTGGTCCCACTGCAGCAGCCGGCCGACCGCGACGCCGCGGGCCGCGAGGGCGGTGCGCTCGGACTCGGCGTCGGCCACGGCGAACCGGATACCGGTGTCGGTCGGGCCCGCCGGCTCACCGGCGGTCAGGGCCAGGGAGGTCGTGGCGCCCCGCGGCGCCACCTCGACCCAGCGCTGGGTCGGGCTGATCGGCGCGTCGAGGCGCTTCTCGAAGCCGAGCGTCCCGACGTAGAAGTCGAGGGCGGCGTCCTGGTCGCGGACGGTGACGCCGATGGTGCGGACGTCGGTCATGGTGGTCATCGCGGTGCCTCCTGTGCGGTGGTGGTGCTGTCGGTGTCGGGCCCGGCGTACATGAGCGAGCCGGGGGTGGTCAGGGTCTCGCCGGTCTCCAACCACGTCTTGAGGCCGGAGAGGATCATCGGCCAGCCGCCGTAGAGCTCCGGCGGGGCGTCGTCGGAGAGCTGGTCGTGGGTGACGGTCAGGCGGCACGAGTCACCGACCGGCTCGATCTCCCAGGTCACCCGGGAGGTGCCCTCACGCTCGGCGTCCTCGCTCCAGAGGGTGTGCATCGACTGGACCAGGCGGCGGGGCGGGTCGACGACGAGGTTCTCGCCCTCGGCGAGCGGCCGCTCCGCACCGGGGTGCTCGAGGGTGTAGCTCGAGCCCGGCGTCCAGTCCGACCGGGCGCTGACGCCGAAGTGGTACTTCGCGCGAATGGCCGGGTCGACGATCGCCGCCCACAGCCGGTCCGGCGTCGTGCGGATGTAGATCTCGAAGACCTTCTCCATGGTGTGCTCCAGCTCGGTCTTGAGGCCGGCCAGTCCGGCGGCCCAGGGCTCGGTGTACTTGCTCACCCACCGGTCGTGGATGAGGCGGATCGGGACCGGGTTGAGGAAGTGCAGCTTCTCCCGGCCCCGGCGGCGAGCTGACGACCAGCCCGGCCTCCTCCAGGAGGCGCAGGTGCTTGGCCACCGCGATGCGGGTCATCTCGCGCCCGGCGGTCAGAGCGACCAGGGTCTGGCCGTCCTGCTCGTTCAGGGCGTCGAGCAGGGACCGGCGGGTCGGGTCGGCGAGCGCCCGGAACACGGTCTCCATACCAAGGAGAATAGGAAACCAAATGGTTTCCTGTCAAGGTCTGGAGTATGCCGGCGGTCCCGTCAGGGGTTGCGGGCGAGGGTGTAGCGGATCCGCTTGCGTGAACGTCACCGAGCCGTCGGGGGCGGCGGCGTCCTCGATGATGCGGGTCGCCGCCTCGCGGATCCCGGCCCGCTTGTCCTCCGGCGTCAACCCCCAGAAGCCCCGCTGCCCGGTCGACATCGTGAAGCGGTACCAGTGGTCCGCCCCCTCGAACCGCACCGGGACGGAGGCCTCCGTGCTGCGGGCGTCACCCCAGCCGGAGGCGGTGAACAGGCCCTCGACGCCGGCGTTCGACTCGAAGGGCCCGGCGACCCCGGTCGTGCGCGCGTCGAGCAGCTGCGGCGGAAGGTACGGCGCGAACAGCGCGTCGATGCTGTTCCACGTCGGGTCGGGAGGGCCGAACGTCGCCACCCCGACTCGGCCACCCGGCCGCGCCAGCTTGCGCCACCGGGCCAGCGCCTCGACGGGGTCGGGCAGGAAGAAGAGGACGAGGGACGCCGAGAGCAGGTCGAACCCTCCGGCAACGGCTCCGTCCAGCTCGGGCTCCTGGGCGTCCACGACGAGAACCTCGACCTGGCTCAGGTCCTCCTCGGCCGCCAGCGCCGTCGACTGGGCGACCATCACCGGCGAGAGGTCGCCGCCGACGGCCGAGCCGGTCGGGCCCACCGCGCGGGCGATCGGGAGCAGGGCGGCTCCTCGCCCGCAGCCCAGGTCGAGGGCGCGCTCCCCGGGCTGCGGGTCGAGCTCGGCGACCAGCCCGTTCGCGATCGGCTGGAAGAAGTCCACCCCGACCTGGTCGTAGCTGTCGGCCACGGCGTCGAAGAGGGATCGGAGCGTTTCCCGTTGTGCGTCCACGGGGTTGATCCTGTCGTGCTCAGTCGGTGAAGCACAGCCCCCGGAACCGATCGAGCAGTTCGGGGTCGAGCGCGCCGGCGTCGGCATCGCCCGTCGGATCGCCGTGGCGTTTGTAGAGCCACAGCAGCAGCTGTCCGCCGGTACCCGTCACGGTCGGGACCCCGTCGGCGTCGAGATCGGCCCTCGTGGTCGGTGTCACCGTCGCCGTACCCGGCACCGAGCCGTCGGTCACGAGCCACGCCGCGTCGCTGTCGACGCAGGCCAGGCCGAGCCGGCCGTCGAGGGGTTCGGGCAGCGCGTCCTTGCCGGCGGCGGCGTCGGCAGCGTCGTCGGCGTTGGACACGGACACCTGCAGGAACTCGTCCACGGCGTCCGCGCCGACGGCAGGGTCGATCCGCACCGTCCCGCCGGCGGCGTGGGCCACGTCCCAGTGGTGGCCGACCGCCTCCTGCACCTGGTGGCGGATGACGAACGCGGCGGTCTGCTGCGACGGCGCCCAGGTCCAGACGCGGATCGCAGGATCGGCCTCACCGAGCACCCTCACGAGCCGCTCGGCTCCGGAACGGAACACGGCCAGCGCCGTCTCGTCGCCCGCCGGCTCCGGCTCCTCGAGGTCGTCGGGACGCTCGGCGTGCCGGTCCTCGACCAGGGTCGCCCAGAACCACTGCACCCGGGTGAGGTGGTGCACGACGTCGCGCACGGTCCAGCCCGGACAGAACTCGACCGCCGCGTCGAGGTTTCCGGTCGCCGCCTCGGCGAAGCCGCGGCTGTGGTCGGCGATGGCGGCGGCACACTCCTGCTGGGTCAGCGGCATACCGCCACCGTAGGTCCGGACCCTGACGAGGGCCGTCAGCCGCCCGCCACCAGGGCGACCGCCTCCTCCGCCTCGTCGACGAGATGGATGCTCCGTCCCATCTCGCCCCGTTTCCGCGCCATCGCGCGCAGCAGCGGCCAGACCGGGAACGTCTCGACCCAGTGGTCGACGCCGACGAGGACCAGCGGTGGGGGCCTGTCGCCGTCCGCCGCGTAGTACAGCCGGGTCGCCAGCTGGAACACCTCCTGGACGGTCCCGGCCTCTCCGGGCATGACGAGGACGCCGGCGTTCGACCGCGCCAGCAGCCCGTCTTCGCGGACCGCGTTGGAGAAGTACTTCGCGATCCCTTCGGCGAAGACGTTCGGCGGCTCGTGTCCGTAGTACCAGGTCGGGACGCCGAGCGACCGGGGCTGCGGGTCGGGGGCGCCGGCCTCGGCGACCGGGGACGGGGAGCCGGCCCGCGGCGTGATCCGGGGCCCGAACGACTCCATCACCTCGAACGCGACGCGAGCCCAGGCGCCCACGTCAGGGAGGAAGGTCGGTACCGGACGGAGCCGCTCGAGCGCCTCGTCGAGCGCGTCCGCCGACGGCGCCACCGCGCCCAGGTTGGCCGCCTCCATCGCTCCCGGACCGCCGCCGGTCGCGACGAGGAGACCGGCCGCGGCGAGGGCGTGGCCGGTCCGGGCCGCCGCCGCGTACCCGCCGCTGCCCCGAGGCTGTTGGTGCCCGCCCATGATGCCGACGACCCGGCGACCCTCCACCCACTCGTCGAGGGCGTCGCTGATCGAGTCGTCGTGGATGGCCTTGAGCAGGGTGGCGTACGCGTCGTCGGCCAGCCGCATGTCGCGGGCCCACTCGTACGCGCGTGAGTCGACCGTCGCCGCATACCCTCCCGGTCCGTCGAGGCCGGCGTAGAGCTCGGAACCGGTGTAGAGGTGCGCGCGGAAGACGTCGACGGGCGTGTCCGGGTCCTCGGGGAAGACGACGGCGCCGTGGGACTGCAGGTGCACCAGCAGGGCCGACGAGACCTGGCCGCCCAGCACCACCAGACCGCTGAGCCGCGTCTCGCGCCTCAAGGCCTCCTCGACCGGCCCGAGGTCCAGGTCCTGGAGCCGAACCCCTCCGAGTGGACGGCCCGCGGCGAGCCAGTCGGCCAGCTCGGCGGTCGACTGGATCTCCACACCGGGATCAAATCACTAGGGTCGAGAGCATGAGCACTGGTGTCTACGCGACGACGTACCTGCGCAGTCTCGAGGACCCGCAGGCCTTCTGGAGCGAGGCGGCGCAGGACATCGACTGGATCACCCCACCCGACCGGGTGCTCGACGACTCGCGACCGCCGTTCTACCGGTGGTTCCCGGGCGCGACACTCAACACCTGCTTCAACGCGCTCGACCGGCACGTCGACGCCGGTCGCGGCGAGCAGGTGGCCATCCACTACGACTCGCCGGTCACCGGCACGAAGCGCTCGATCACGTATGCCGAGCTGCTCGCGGACGTGCGCCGGCTCGCCGGCGCCCTGGTCGGTGCGGGCGTCGGGAAGGGCGACCGCGTCGTCATCTACATGCCGATGGTCCCTGAGGCGGTCGTCGCCATGCTGGCCTGCGCACGGATCGGCGCGGTCCACTCGGTGGTGTTCGGCGGGTTCGCCCCGGCCGAGCTGGCGGCCCGCATCGACGACGCCCGGCCGAAGGTCGTCCTCACCGCGTCGTGCGGGGTCGAGCCGAGTCGCATCGTCGAGTACAAACCCATCATCGAGGCCGCCGGCGCGCGGATCAGCCACCCGCCCGAGGTCTGCGTGGTCCTCCAGCGCGAGCAGGGCCCGGCCGAGCTCAAGGCGGGCGACGTCGACTGGGCCGACTTCGTGTCCTCACCGGCCGCCGACGCGGGGGCCGACTGCGTCGAGGTCGCCGCGACCGACCCGCTCTACATCCTCTACACCTCCGGCACGACCGGGAAGCCGAAGGGCGTCGTCCGCGACAACGGCGGCCACGCGGTCGCGCTGCGCTGGTCGATGGAGAACGTCTACGGCGTCCACCCGGGCGAGACGTGGTTCACGGCCAGCGACGTCGGCTGGGTCGTCGGGCACTCCTACATCGTCTACGCGCCGCTGCTCACCGGCTGCACGACGGTCCTCTACGAGGGCAAGCCGGTGGGCACCCCCGACGCCGGGGCGTTCTTCCGGGTGATCTCCGAGTACGGCGCCGTCGCGATGTTCACCGCGCCGACCGCATACCGGGCCATCAAGAAGGAGGACGCCGCCGGCGCGAAGGCCGCCGCGTACGACCTCTCCTCCCTGCGCACCCTGTTCCTGGCCGGCGAGCGGCTGGACCCCGACACCTGGCAGTGGGCGAGCGACCGGCTCGGGATCCCGGTCGTCGACAACTGGTGGCAGACCGAGACCGGCTGGCCGATCGCGGCCAACCTGCGCGGCCTCGAGACGCTCCCGATCAAGCCGGGCTCGCCGTCGGTGCCGGTGCCCGGGTATGCGGTGACGGTCCTCGACGAGAAGGGCGCGCCGGTCGACCCGGGTGTCGAGGGAGCCATCTGCCTCCGGCTGCCCATGCCGCCCGGCACCTTGCCGACCCTGTGGGGCGACGACGACCGCTACGTCGCGTCGTACCTGTCGGCGTTCGACGGCTACTACCTGACCGGAGACGGTGGCTACCTCGACGAGGACGGGTACCTCTACGTCATGGGCCGCACCGACGACGTCCTCAACGTCGCCGGGCACCGGCTCTCGACCGGGTCGATCGAGGCGGCGCTCGCCGGTCACCCCGACGTCGCCGAATGCGCGGTCATCGGCGTCGCCGACGAGCTCAAGGGCCAGGTCCCGCGAGGTCTGGTGGTGCTCAAGGCCGGGGTCGACGCCGAGAGCGACGGGGAGCGGATCCGGGCCGAGCTCGTGCAGCGGGTCCGTGACGAGGTCGGAGCGGTGGCCGCCCTGCGGCGGGTCGACATCGTGGGCGCCCTGCCCAAGACCCGGTCCGGGAAGATCCTGCGCAAGACCATGCGGGAGATCGCCGACGGCCGGAGCCCGGCGACGCCGCCGACCATCGAGGACGTCTCGGTCCTGGAACGGCTCACGCCCGTCCTGCGCGGCTCCTGACAGCATCGGGACGTGCTCGGCGTCCTCCAAGGCTTCGCGACGATCGCTGCGGTCGTCGCGCTCGGCTGGGTCCTCGCGCACTACGGCGTCCTCGGGACCAGCGGGCAGCTGTTCCTCAGCCGGCTCGCGTTCTACGTCGCGTCACCTGCCCTTCTGCTCATCGTCATGGGCCGGACCCCCATCAGCGCGATCATCTCCGCGAACCTCGTCGCCTCGGCCGTGTCGGTCGTGGTCACGGTCGGCGTGTACCTCGCCATCGCCCGGGTCCGGTGGAAGCCCCCGCTGGGGGAGTCGGTCATCGGCAGCCTCTGCTCCGCCTACGTCAACGCCGGGAACCTCGGCATCCCGATCGCCCTCTACGTGCTCGGCGACATCTCGCTGATGGCGCCGACGCTGCTGCTCCAGCTGCTGGTCATCACGCCGATCTCGCTGGCCCTGTTGGACGCGGACCGCAGCGGCCGCCGTCCGTCGCTGCTCACGGGGTTCCGAAGCGTGACCCGCAACCCGATCACCATCGCGGCGTTGGCCGGGGTGCTGCTCTCGCTCGTGGCTCCGTACATCAACCCGGACCTCCTGGCCGCCCTGCTGCAGCCGGTCCAGCTGGTCGGAAACATGGCGGTGCCGGCGATGCTCATCGCCTTCGGCATCTCGCTGCGCCGTGGTCCCAAGCCGGGGGCGGCCGGCTCGCGCGCTCACGTGGCGACGCTGGTCGGCCTGAAGCTGGTGTTCCAGCCGATCGTCGCGATCGCCGTCGGGTATGCCGCAGTGGGGCTGCGCGGGACGGCCCTGTTCGCCGCGGCGGTCACCGCGGCGCTCCCCACGGCCCAGAACGTCTTCACCTACGCCAACACCTACCGCCGCGCGACGGTGCTCGCGCGGGACGCCATCTTCATCAGCACGTTCCTCTCGGTGCCGGTGATCCTGCTCATCGCCCTGCTGTTCCGCGGGACCGGCTGAGGAGCGAGCTCCCGACGGTTACCCTTGCTCCGCTGTGCTCGGGGGAGGGGCGGCAACATGAGGGTGGGCGCGATGCGCGGACGAACGATGACGATGATGGCGCGACGGGCCTCGATGGCCCTCGTCGCCGTGGCCCTGGCGGTGCCGCTCATCGCGGCGCGGGCCGACGCCTTCATCTACTGGAGCCAGTACCCGACGGCTGGAGACGGCCAGATCGGCCGGGCCAACAACGACGGCTCGAGCCCCAACCGCACCTTCCTGCACGGGCTCTTCGGGGCCGAGGCGTTGGCGGTCGACGGCTCCTACCTCTACTGGGCCAACGGACCGAACTCGATCGCGCGCGCCAACCTCGACGGCACCGGCGTCAACCCGAGCTTCGTCTCCGGAATCTTCTCCGCCAACGCCATCGCGGTCGACAGCGTGAACGGGTTCATCTTCTGGGCGGACCTGAACGGGAGCCGGATCGGGCGCGCCAACCTCGCCGACGGGTCCGGCGTCAGCACCTCCTTCATCTCCACCTTCGGCGCCAAGGCCACCGGCGTCGCCGTCGACAGCACCAGCAAGGTCGTGTACTGGACGACCAACGGCAACGCGGGCAACGGCATGATCGGGCGGGCGAACGAGGACGGCTCGGGCGCCCAGCCGACGTGGATCCACGGCCTGTTCGGCGCCCAAGGTCTGACCATCGACAGCACCTACCTCTACTGGGCCAACGGACCGGACGAGATCGGCCGGGTCAACCTCGACGGCACCGGGCTCAACGCGACCTTCAGCGTCGGCCCGCGGATCGGCACGAAGAGTGGTTCCTCGGTCTCCACCCCGGTCCCCATGGCCGTGGGCGGGGGCTACCTCTACTGGGGCAACCTCTACGACGGCTACATCGGCCGGGTGTCGTCCGGAGGTGGCACGGCCGGCCTGAACAACTACTTCATCGGCATTCTGGGCAGCGCCACGGGGCTCGCCGTGGACGGTCTCGCGAGCCCCGGGCCGCTCCCGCCCGCGACGCTGCCGGGATCCGACCTGCTGAGGGCCGACGTCCAGCGGGTCGGCCTGCCGACGGGCATCGAGCGCAGCCTGCTGGCCAAGCTCGACGCCATGGCGCGCGCCGTCGACGCGGGTGACCAGGCCGAGGCCTGCGACAGTCTCAGCTCCTACGTCAACCAGGTGCAGGCCCTGACCGGGAAGAAGATCGCGGTGGCCCCGGCGGCCGGCCTCGTCGCGGACGCCACGGTGGCCCGGCAGGCGCTCGGCTGCGACGCGGTCTAGCGCGGCGTCGGAGATCCTCGGCCGCGACCCGACCGATCTCGGCCGCCAAGGGAGTCTGACTCGGTATGGACGCACACAACCTGGCCGACCTGTACGACCTCCCGACGATGGACTGGGAGTCCGTTCGGCACGTGATGGACAGTGGCGTGACGCAGGCCCCCGACTCCGGCGGCCCCAACCGGCACTCGTCGTGGCTCACGACGGTGGACCCTGACGGCACGCCGCATACGACCGCGGTGGGCGCGCTCTGGGTCGACGACACGTACTGGTTCCAGACCGGACCGGGCACGCGGAAGGCGCGCAACCTGCAGACCAACCCGCGGTGCTCCATCGCCGTGGCGACGCACGAGTTCGACCTCGTCGTCGAGGGCACCGCAGAGCCGGTGACCGACCCGGAGACGGTCGCCGCGATGGCGGCGCGCTGGGCCGAGGGTGGTTGGCCGGCCCGCCCCGACGAGACCGGGCGGGCCATCACGGCCGAGTACAGCGCACCGTCGGCCGGCCCGCCGCCGTGGACGGTCTACCGGGTGGCGCCGGTGACCGCGACCGCGGTGGCGACGGTCGAGCCCGGCGGCGCGACGCGCTGGACCTTCTGACCGACGGCGGTCACTGGCCGGTGCGGCCGTCCACGCACTCGCGCAGCAGGTCGGCGTGGCCGCAGTGCCGCGCGTACTCCTCGACCATGTGCAGGAGCAGCTCGCGCAGGGAGATCCTGTCGCTGTCGCGGTAGGTGTAGGTCTCCCCGAGGTCGGGGTGCTCCTGCACGAACGCCTCGGCGAAGGCGACCTCCCGCTCCCAGTCGGCGAAGGCCTCGGCGACGACCGACTCGTCGGCGACCGCTCCGCCGAACGCCTGGTCCGGGTCGGCCTCCGACCAGTAGATCCGCGGACCGTCCTCGCCCGCCGCCCGCAGGCGGAACCAGTCGCGCTCGACCTTGGCGAGGTGCCGGACCAGCCCGAGCAGCGACATCGTCGACGGCGGCACCGACCGGGTCGCCAGCTGCTCCGCGTTGAGGCCGTCGGTCTTCATCCGCAGCGTGATCCGGTACACCCGCAGGTACTCCTGCAGGTTCGTCCGCTCGTCGACGACCTCGATCTGGTCACGGTCGCGCGGATCCTCCTCGGGGTCGACCCACATGTCGGGGAACGTCTGTGCCTGGCTCGGGGACATCCGGCGAGTATGCCGGGGACCCGCGCGCCGGTCGAACGGCTTCCCCCGGGGCCTCAGATGTGGGCCAGGGCGCCTTCGAGGACCGAGCGCAGCCGGGAGGTGATGTCGGCGAACTCCGGCGGCCCGATGATGAGCGGCGGCGCCAGCTGGACCACTGGGTCGCCCCGGTCGTCGGCCCGGCAGTAGATCCCGGCGTCGAACAGCGCCTTGGACAGGTACCCGCGCAGCAGCCGTTCGGACTCGGCGTCGTCGAAGGTCTCCCGCGTCACCTTGTCCTTGACCAGCTCGATCCCGTAGAAGTAGCCCTCGCCGCGGACGTCGCCGACGATCGGCAGGTCCAGCAGCGTCTCCAGGGACGCCCGGAACGCCGGTGCGTTCTCGCGGACGTGGTCGTTCAGGCCCTCCCGCTCGAAGATGTCGAGGTTGGCCAGCGCCACCGCCGACGAGACGGGGTGCCCGCCGAACGTGTACCCGTGCGGGAAGGACGTGGTGCCGTGCCGGAACGGCTCGAACAGCCGGTCGCTGGCGATCATCGCGCCGATGGGGGAGTACCCGCTGGTCATCCCCTTGGCGCAGGTGATGATGTCCGGCACGTAGCCGAAGTCGTCGCAGGCGAACATCGACCCGATCCGCCCGAACGCGCAGATCACCTCGTCGGAGACGAGCAGGACGTCGTACTCGTCACAGATCTCGCGCACCCGCTGGAAGTAGCCGGGCGGCGGCGGGAAGCAGCCGCCGGAGTTCTGGACCGGCTCGAGGAACACCGCCGCCACCGTGTCGGGACCCTCGAACTCGATCGCCTCGGCGATCCGGTCGGCGGCCCACAGCCCGAACGCCTTGGCGTCGTCACGCAGGTGCTCCGGCGCGCGGTAGTGGTTGGTGTTGGGCACCTTGAACGCACCCGGCACCAGCGGCTCGAACATCTCCTTGGCCGCCGGGATGCCGGTGATCGACAGGGCGCCCTGCGGGGTGCCGTGGTAGGCGACGTTGCGGCTGATGACCTTGTGCTTGGTCGGCTTGCCGGTCAGCTTGAAGAACTGCTTGGCCAGCTTCCACGCCGTCTCGACCGCCTCGCCGCCCCCGGTGGTGAAGAAGACGCGGTTGAGGTCCCCGGGCGCGCCAACCGCGAGACGCTCGGCGAGCTCGACGGCTCGCGGGTGCGCATACGACCAGAGCGGGAAGAAGGCGAGCTCCTTCGCCTGCTTCGCCGCCGCCTCCGCGAGCTCGGCCCGGCCGTGCCCGACCTGGACGACGAAGAGGCCGGCGAGACCGTCGATGTACTCCTTGCCCCGGTCGTCCCAGATCTTGTACCCCTCGCCCCGGACGATGAGGGGCGGCCCGGAGCCCTCGGTCTCCCACGCGGACTGCCGGGTGAAGTGCCCCCAGAGGTGGTTCCGGGCGGCGTCCGCATACGTCGAGCCGGACGGTGTATGCGTCGGGCCGGCGGGTTCGCTGAAGGTGTCGGGTGTCGTGGTCATCGGGTGCCCCATCTGTACTGCTGCTTGTTGAGCTTGAGGTAGACGAACGTCTCGGTGGCGCCGACGCCGGGCAGGCCCCGGATCTGGCCCATCACGACGTCGAGGAGGTGGTCGTCGTCCTCGCAGACCACCTCGACGAGCAGGTCGAAGCTGCCGGCGGTGGTGACGACGTAGGAGACCTCCGGCATCTCGCACAGGGCGTCGGCGACCAGGCGGACGTCGCCCGGGACCAGGACCCCGACCATGGCCTGCCGGGTGAAGCCCAGCTGGAGCGGGTCGGTGACGGCGACGATCTGCATGACGTCGCCGTCGATGAGCTTCTGGACCCGCTGCCGGACCGCGGCCTCGGACAGGCCGACCTCGCGCGCGATGGTGACGAACGGCTGGCGGCCGTCCTCCTGGAGCAGCTCGACGATGCGCTTGGAGACGTCGTCGAGCGGCGGCGCGAGCCCGTTGGTGCGGTTAGGCATGGTCCTGATCCTCCCGGACGACGAAATCCGTCGTCAACCCCTGGATCGGGAACGAAATCCGTGGTTGTCTGGGTCGCCATGAGGACCCTGCGCAACTTCGTCGGCGGCGACTACGCCGACCCCGAGTCCGACGCCCGCAGCGACGTCGTCGATCCCTCCACCGCACAGGTGGTCGCCAGCGCCCCCGTTTCGTCGGCTGCGGACGTCGACGGCGCCTACCGCTCCGCCGCCACCGCCTTCGAGACCTGGGGCCAGACCACCCCGAGCGAGCGGCAGCAGGCGCTGCTCAGGTTCGCCGACGCGATCGAGTCGCACGCCGACGAGCTCATCCGGCTCGAGGGCGAGAACACCGGGAAGCCGCACGCGCTCACCGCGAGCGAGGAGATCCCGCCGATGGTCGACCAGCTCCGGTTCTTCGCCGGGGCGGCGCGGGTGCTCGAGGGCAGGGCCGCGGGCGAGTACCTCGCCGGTCACACGTCCTGGGTCCGCCGCGAGCCGATCGGTGTCGTCGGCCAGGTCACCCCCTGGAACTACCCGATGATGATGGCGATCTGGAAGATCGGCCCCGCGCTCGCGGCCGGCAACACGGTCGTGCTCAAACCGAGCGACACCACCCCCGAGACCACGCTGAAGCTGGCCGAGCTGGCCGCCGAGTTCCTGCCCCCGGGCACCTTCAACGTCGTCTGCGGCGACCGCGACACCGGGCGGGCCGTGGTCGAGCACCCGACCCCCGCCCTGGTCGCCATCACCGGGTCGGTCCGGGCCGGTATGCAGGTCGCCGAGAGTGCATCGCACCAGGTCAAACGGGTGCACCTCGAGCTCGGCGGCAAGGCGCCGGTCGTCGTCTTCGACGATGCCGACCTCGAGAAGGCGGTCGAGGGGATCGCCGTCGCGGGGTACTTCAACGCCGGTCAGGACTGCACCGCGGCCACCCGGGTGCTCGCCGCTCCGCGCATCCACGACGACTTCGTCGCGGCCCTCAGCGAGTATGCGCGCAGCTCGGCCAAGGTCGGGATGCCGGACGACGACGACGCCCTGTTCGGGCCGGTCAACAACGCGGGGCAGCTGGACCGGGTCACCGGGTTCCTCGACCGGCTGCCCGACCACGCCTCCGTCGGGGCGGGTGGCCACCGCGTGACGGCGCTGGGCGACGGCTTCTTCCTCGAGCCGACCGTGGTCTCCGGGCTCCGTCAGGACGACGAGGCGGTCCAGGACGAGATCTTCGGCCCGGTCATCACCGTGCAGCGGTTCGACGACGAGGCCGAGGCGATCCGCTGGGCCAACGGGGTCGACTACGGGCTCGCGTCGAGCGTGTGGACGAAGGACTTCGGCCGGGCCATGCGGGTCTCCAAGGCGCTCGACTTCGGCTGCGTCTGGATCAACACCCACATCCCGCTCGTCGCGGAGATGCCGCACGGCGGGTTCAAGCGGTCCGGCTACGGCAAGGACCTCTCGATGTACGGGTTCGAGGACTACACGCGGATCAAGCACGTCATGGCCAACATCGAGCCCTGATCGGGCGCCTCGACCTGCGAACCTGAGCCATGCCCACGACACGGTTCACCGTCCACACCCGCCTGTCGCCGAGCGAGGTGATGACGCTGCTGACGGACTTCGGCCCCGATCGGCCCAGCCGGTGGCCGAACATCGACGAGGCCCACTACGCGGTGCACGACCAGGGCGAGGACTGGGCCGAGGTGACCGAGGGCAGTGCGATGGGCTGGGAGCGGGAGCGTTACTCCTGGGACCCGACCGCGAGCACGGTCACCGTCGACACCCTCGAGTCGAACCTCTGGGGACCCGGCAGCCGCTGGCACTACGAGCTCACCCCGGGGTCGGCCGGAACCGACGTCCGGGTCACCCTGACGCGCGTCCCGACATCCTTCCGGGGCCGGCTGATCGGTGCCCTGATCCCCCTCGTCGGAGCCCGCACGCTCGGGAAGCAGCTCGAGTCGGTGCTGCGCCACGCGGAGTCCGCATGACACACCGCGCGTCGGGCCTGCTGAGAGCGTCGATCAGGTCGGGTATGGGGCGTCGAACCTCATCGGGTTTCCGCTGGTGGGATAGCAGTAGATGGCACCCTCTGTCACCCGGTACGCCGGAGGCGCGACGACGGTGGAGGAGGAGATCTTCTTGTCGTGACGAGCCACCCGACCTCGGTAGGTGGTCGTGGTCGTCGTCGTGACCGTGACCTGGATGGCGGCGCCTTCGATGGCGCCGTAGTACCAGGTGGTCGGAACGAAAGCGAGGCACGCGTCCCCCCACACCGTGGGGCCCGCGGAGATCCTCGTCCCGTCGACTCCGTCGGGGGCGTCGACGGTCTGGACGTCCGACTCCGTAGTGACACACGTGGTCGTGCCCTGGGCGAAGCTGCAGCCGTCGTCGGTGGACGGGGCGGCGACCGCGGGAGCGACGCCCCAGGTGAGGGCCGCCAGGGTGGCAGCACCGCCGAGGGCAACACGCCGAAGGTTCATGTGGGGAGCCTGCTTTCTCAGTGAGGGGAGACCACTCCAGGCCGGCATCGGTCGACCACCGGAGGTACCCACGATGGCGGTCGAGCGCCGAGGGGAGCAATGGACCTAGGTCGCCTCCTTCGGAGGAGGAGTGGAGGCTCGCACCCATCGGGCAGCCCGCTCGGCGTCAGGCATCGCCGCCGACCAATTCGGCTGTACCACAACGAGTTTCGTGACATCGGCGTGTGGTGCACTACCGTGGCGGGATGACCCGCTATGGCGCGCAGTACGGCCCCGACGTCACCTTCCTCGGCGTCGACCGCTGCGACCTCGACGACGAGAGCACGTATGCGCGGGCCGACGTCGTCGTCCTCGGTGCGCCGTTCGACGGGGGCACCTCCCACCGCCCGGGGGCCCGGTTCGGGCCGCAGGCGATCCGCACCACCGACTACCTCCCGCACGACGGCTCGCGCCCCTCCCTGGCGCTGCGGACCGACGGGTTGCGCGACCTGCGGGTGGTCGACGCGGGCGACGTCGAGATGTACTCCGGCGACATCGAGGTCGCCCTTCCTGCGCTCGAGGCCGCGGTCGAGAAGGTTGCCCGCGCCGGAGCGATCCCCGTCATCCTCGGGGGCGACCACTCGATCGCCTACCCCGACGCCAAGGGCGTGGCCAACGTGCTCGGGCACGGCCGCGTCTCGATGATCCACTTCGACGCCCACGCCGACACCGGCGACGTCGAGTTCGGCTCCCTGTGGGGCCACGGCCAGCCGATGCGCCGGCTGCTGGAGTCCGGAGCGGTGCGCGGCGACCGGTTCCTCCAGGTCGGGCTGCGCGGGTACTGGCCGCCGCCGGAGACCCTGGACTGGATGGCCGTCGAGGGCTTCCGCTCCTACGAGATGACCGAGATCAGTCGGCGCGGGCTCGACACCTGCCTCACCGAGGCGTCCCGGATCGCCACCGACGACTGCGACGGGGTCTTCCTCTCGGTCGACATCGACGTCTGCGACCCCGGCCACGCACCGGGCACCGGGACCCCCGAGCCGGGTGGCCTGACGGCTCGCCAGCTCCTCGACGCCGTCCGCCGGCTGTGTCTGGAGCTGCCGATCGTCGGGATCGACGTCGTCGAGGTCAGCCCGCCGTACGACCAGTCCGACATCACCGCGGCGCTCGCGAACCGCGTGGTCCTGGAGGCCCTCTCCGCGATCGCCCGGCGTCGTCGGGACGCGGCCGGCGGCGACGCGTACGACCCGGACCGGCCCCTCCTGGAGCGGTGACATCGAGGCGGCCGTAGCCTGCCCTCAAAAAGGAGAACGTATGCCTGCACCGACGCAGAAGAGCCTCCTCGACGCCGTCCCGAAACAGCTGCTCATCGGCGGCTCGTGGCGGGACGCCACCGGGAGCAACACCCTCGCCGTCGAGGACCCCGCGACCGGCCGGACCCTGACCCACGTGGCCGACGCCACGGTCGCCGACGGCCGGGCCGCGCTCGACGCCGCCGTCGCGGCACAGCGCGGCTGGGCCTCGACGGCCCCCCGCGAGCGCGGCGAGATCCTGCGTGCCGCATACCAGCGGATCACCGAGCGGGCGGACGAGTTCGCCCTGCTGATGACCCTCGAGATGGGCAAGCCGCTGGCCGAGTCGCGCGGCGAGGTGGCCTACGGCGCGGAGTTCTTCCGGTGGTTCTCCGAGGAGTCCGTGCGGGTCCACGGCCAGTGGGCGACCTCCCCGGACGGGAAGACCCGGCTGATGACCATGAAGCAGCCGGTCGGACCGGCGCTGATGATCACGCCCTGGAACTTCCCGCTGGCCATGGGCACCCGCAAGATCGGACCCGCGGTCGCCGCCGGCTGCACCATGGTCGTCAAACCGGCCCAGCAGACCCCCTTGACCATGCTCCTGCTGGCCCAGGTCCTGCAGGAGTGCGGGCTGCCCGACGGTGTGCTCAACCTCGTCACCACGTCGCATACCGGCGAGGTCTGCGAACCGCTGATCCGCGACCCCCGGCTGCGCAAGCTGACCTTCACGGGCTCGACCGAGGTCGGCCGGAAGCTCGTCGAACAGTCCGCCGAACAGCTCCTGCGGGTCTCGATGGAGCTCGGCGGGAACGCCCCGTTCCTCGTCTTCGAGGACGCCGACATCGACCGGGCCGTCGAGGGCGCGATGCTCGCGAAGATGCGCAACATCGGTGAGGCCTGCACGTCAGCCAACCGGTTCTACGTGCACGAGTCGGTGGCGGAGGAGTTCTCCCGGAAGTTCGCGGCGCGGATGTCGCGGCTGACGATCGGCAAGGGGACCCGCAAGGACGTGACCGTGGGCCCGCTCATCGACGCCAAGGCGGTGGCCAAGGTGACCGAGCTGCTCGACGACGCCGTTGCGAAGGGCGCCCGTGTGGTCACCGGCGGTCAGCCGCAGCGGGGGGCCGGCTACTTCTTCCAGCCGACGGTCCTCGCCGACGTCCCCACCAGCGCCCGCCTGCAGAAGGAGGAGATCTTCGGCCCGGTCGCCCCGGTGACGGCGTTCCGGACCGAGGCGGAGGCGCTGCGGATGGCCAACGACACGGAGTTCGGGCTGGTGGCCTACCTCTTCACGACCGACCTGAGCCGCGCCGTGCGCCTGAGCGAGGCGCTCGAGTACGGCATGGTCGGGGTCAACCAGGGCATCGTGTCGAACCCCGCCGCACCGTTCGGGGGCGTCAAGCAGAGCGGGTTCGGGCGCGAGGGCGGCTTCGAGGGGATCGAGGAGTACCTCGAGACCAAGTACGTCGGCATCGCGCTGTGACGGTGTCCGTTCGGGCCTGGTTCGGGGTAAAGCCGCACCCGCTCGGTCGTGGGCTGCTGGACTTGGCGGCATGACGACCGCCACCTCCGACTCCGACGGCCGCCTCAGCAGCATGGCCGACCTCCTGGCCCGCACCGACGACGCGATCCAGCGAGGCGTCCGGCCCGGTGCGGCGGTCGTGCCGTCCGGCTTCTCGGTGCTCGACCGTGCGCTCGACGGCGGGTTCCGGTCCGGCGAGCTGGTCCTGCTCGGCGGTCCTCAGGGACTGGGCAAGACGACGATGGTGATGCAGATGGTCCGCAACGTGGTGCGCAACGGCGGCAGCGCGGTGGTCTTCTCGTACGAGCACGAGGGGCACACCCTGCTGGAGCGCCTGCTCTCGCTCGAGGCGAGCCTGGTCGCCGGCCTCGACGCCGCCCGGCTGCCCGCCATCCGCGCGGCGTTCGAGACGACCGGGCCGCCCGGGGCCACCCTCGACGACCGCCTGGCCCACCTCCGCGGGGTGCCCGAGGGGCTGCAGACGATGCGCCAGTATGCGGGCCGCCTCCACATCCACGAGTCCACCGGTTCGACGACGGACCTCGAGGAGATCCGCCACGTCGTCGAGACGCTGCCGACCGAGGACGGGACAACCCCGCTCGTCGTCGTCGACTACCTCCAGAAGGTGCCGGTGCCGGGTGGTCCCGCCACCGAAGAGGAGCGGGTCACCATCGTCGTCGAACGGCTCAAGGACCTGACGCTGGACCTCGGCGTGCCGATCCTCGCCATCGTGGCCGCCGACAAGGCCAGCCTCGTCGCGGGCAAGCGGATGCGGGTCCACGACCTGCGCGGCTCCTCGGCCCTGGCGTACGAGGCCGACGTCGTGCTGATCCTCAACGACAAGTACGACGTCGTCGCGCGGCACCACCTGGTCTACGACCTGGGCAACGCCGAGCGCTACAAGGCCTGGGTGGTCATGACCATCGAGAAGAACCGGCACGGCGTCGACGGGGTCGAGCTGGAGTTCCGGAAGGCGTTCGCCGAGGGGCGGTTCGACGCGTCGGGCCAGTACGTCGTGGAGCAGCTCATCGAGGAGCGGGTGTTCACCGAGTGACGCGTGGGGGAGTTGTCAGCCTCGAAACGTGTCTCACTGGTTGAGACGCCAGCTACTGAAAACTACCCACGCCAACCGGGCGTTTCCCGTGGGTCATGACCCTCGTCGTCATCTCTGACACGCCGCTGGACACGATGGGGATCCGTCCCGTCGGTGAGGCCGAACGCGCTGCACGGCAGGCGTTTCTGTGGGCTTTACCCGTGATGGACGTCGGTTGCGCACGGTGGGCGCGGGCCTCGGCCCCGAGATCGGACCCTGTGCGCGACGAGGGTCAATGGTCCGTTGGGACTATTTCGGGACTACGGCCACCGGTCTAGCGTCCCGTCCCGTATCGGACACCCGTCGGGCGAGCCGTCCTACGGCACGGTCCTTCGAGTCAGAGCACGCGGCACCGGGGACGCATGAGCGCGCATCACGAAGCGGTTGGAGCGGGGCGGGTTCCCGCCCGGCTCGTGGCCGCCCTCGTCGCGCTCGCCCTCGCCGTCGGCCTCGTCCCCTGGCTGTTCCCGTCCGACTCGTCCTCCAGCCGCCCCGAAGCCACCTCCTCCTCGGCGGTGGCGCCGGCCGTCCCGGCGGTGCTCGCCGGCCCGGTCCGGGACCGCGCCGCCGAGCTGGTCGACGGGATGTACCAGATCTCGCAGATCCTCGGCGAGCTCTCCTCCCTCCAGGCGCAGGTGCAGGCGGTCAAGCAGTCGGCCAGCCAGCAGCTGCGGCAGATGGTGAAGACGGGCTCCACCTCGACGACGGCCGCGCCGGCCAAGACCGTGACCGTCACGTCCGGGAACTCGTCCGCGCCGCCGGTCCTGTCGGTCGTTCCGGTCCCCCCGGCCGGCAGCGCGGACAACCCGGCCCCGCCGGGCGCGGGTACGGAGACGAGCACCGGCTCGACCATGCAGTGCGTACGCAGTGCCGACGGCAACTCGGTGACGTGCACCTCGGGTCGGTCGTCCAACACCCCCACCCCCACGCCCACCCCGGCGTCGACCCCCACGCCGACGCCCAGCCAGACCCCGAGCCCGGCTCCGACCGGCTCGGCGACCCAACAGACCACCTCGGGGGCGGGGGAGGCCGAGACCCAGCAGCTGAACGCACGGTCGGCGCCGGACACTCCGGTCGAGGGCGCGGACCTCGGCTCGGGCCAGCTGGCCTCGGCTGTGGCCACGGCCAAGGCCGAGTGGAAGGCCGCCTACCCGTCCGCGAGCTTCGCGGGCTTCAGTGCGAGCGTCGGGGACCTCCCCGGGCTGCAGCTGGGCTCGGAAGGCGGTGGCTCGGTCGTCATCGACCGTGACGCCGCCGGCTGGGGCTGGGGCGCCGGCGGCATGAACCTGCTCACCGTCGTGCGTCACGAGATCGGGCACTTCCTCGGTCTCGGCCACGGCGGCGGCGTCATGTCGGCGACGCTCAGCCCCGGCCAGAGCTTCCCCGTCGACGCGTCGGACCTGCCGAAGCCGTCATCGGAGGACCCCCCGGCCGGCTCGTCCGGGTCGTCCGGCTCCGACAAGGCGGCAGACAAGGCGGCAGACAAGCCGGCCGACAAGCCCGCCGACAAGCCGGCGGACCAGCCGGCGGCTGCGCCGTCCGGCTCCTCCTCGTCGTCGGCGCCGGCCACGGACGCGAACGGTTCGGGCCAGTCCCAGGACGCGGCGGCGCCGGCGAGCACGACGGCCGGCGGGACCACGTCGACCGGGACAACGGCGGCGACCGGCTCGACCGGCTCGACCGGCTCCGCAGCCGCGAGTGCCGGGGGGAGCGCCACCCAGTCCGCCGCGACGGCGTCCGCGACCGAGTCGGCGAGCACCCAGGTGTCGCCGCAGTCGATGGCGGCGCTCGTCACCGCCCTCGCGGCGGGACCGGTCGTCGTCAACCAGACCGGCGACGCGCACGTCTCCGTCAGCGGCGGCATCGTCAGCGTCACCGGCGACGACCCGACCGTGACGTTCCAGCTCTCCGACGCGACGAGCATCAGCATCACGTCGAGCAAGACGCTCGCCGTCGACGGCGACCTCATGGTCCCCGGGGTGCCCGTCTCCCTGAAGGCCAAGAAGATCACCGTCGCGGGCCGCACCATCGACTCGGGCACCGCCGACGTGGCGATCACGGCCGAGGACGCGGCCTCGGGCACGAACCTCCTCGGGGTCATCCTCGACGCGAGCACCGACGCCCAGGTGATCATCACCAGTGCGCGCATCCGCGGCCGGACCATCGTCATCACGGCGACCGCCACCTCGACGCCGGACACGACGAGCGGCAGCGGAGCGGGACCGGTCGCCCAGATCACCGCGACCGCGTCGGCCACCGTGGTCGTGTCGGGCGACTCGGTGATCGCCGGCACCGGCGATGTGACCCTCTCCTCGAAGGCCGTCATGCAGGCCAACGCGACGTCCGACGGCCTGCCCAGCTCGCTGAGCAGCACCGCCAACGCCGCGATCGCCGTCCCGGTCCTCACGACCAAGGCGATCACCCAGGTCACCGGGACCAGCTCGGTCACCTCGGACGGACTGCTCACCGTCAGCTCCGACGCCACGACGAACGTCAAGGCGAACGCGAACGCCAAGGACTCGCCCGCGGGCGGTGCCATCGCGATCGCGGTCGTCGACATCACCAGCCACGCGTTCATCGACAGCACCGGCCCGGCGTCGTCGGGCTCGAGCGTCACGGTGAACGCGACCTCCGACACCACGATCGACACCTCGGCCATCGCCAGCGTCGGCGGGGCGAGCGAGAACAAGGACAAGGACGGCAACCCGACGACGGCCGACAACCTGGCCGACGGCAACGGCAAGGTCACGCCGGCCGGCGGCTCGGCGACCCAGTCGATCCCCGTCGCGGCGTCCCTGGCCTTCACCCACCTCACCTCCGACACGGCGGCGTGGGTCGGCCCGACCGGCTCCCCGAACCCCAGCACCGTCGTCGCGAACGGCCCCGCGGGCGTCGTGACGATCAGCTCGTCGTCGGGCAACCACCTCTCCAGCAGCGCCGACAGCAGCGCGGTCAAGGCGTCCTCGGCCAGCACGTCGGTCGGGGTCGGCCTGGCCGTCACCGTCGCGAACGTGAACCACAAGTCCTTCGTCACCGGCAGCGCGAACATCCGCGGGCCCACCGTGCGCATCCTCGCCACCATGCCGACGACAGGCACCACGCAGGACTCCTACACCACCACCGCCACGTCGGGCGTCGGGGACGCGACCACGGTCGCGATCGCCGGGTCGCTCGCCCTCAACGTCATCACCCTGAACCGCTCGGCCACCATCGCCGACAACGCGCACCTCGACACCGCATACGGCCCCGCACTCGACCAGCTCGGCGACGTGACCCTCACCGCCGCCTCGAGCTCCACGAGCACCACGAAGGCCACGGCCCACTCGGACGTCTTCGACCCGGCCACCGCTGTCGACGCCGACAACCAGACCATCACCCTCCCGTACGGCCTGAAGAGCGGCAGCTCGGCCATCACCACGGGAACCGCGGTCACCTACTCCGCGGGCGGCGGCACCCCGATCGGCGGGCTCGCCGACGGCGGCACGTACTACGCGATCGTCGTCTCGGCGACCGACACCGAGACCAAGCTCAAGCTCGCCGCCTCCGCGTCCGACGCCACGAGCGGCACCGCCATCACGCTCGACAAGAGCAAGGCGACCGGTGCCGAGCACACGATCGGCACCGAGACCTCCGCCCAGGGCGTGGGCATCGGCGCCTCGTTCGGCATCAATATCGTCGGCGATACGACGACCGCCGGGATCGGGACCGGCGCGCAGCTGACCCGAGCCGGCGCCCTCGCCGTCTCGGCCACGACCACCGACGCCCTCGTCAACCTGGCCGAGAACGGGTCGCAGGGCGCGCAGGCGATCACCCCGGTCGTCGCCGTCTCGATCTCCAACGTCACCACGACCGCACAGCTCGGTACCGGCCCGGCGGTCACCCTGGGCGGGGCGGCCAGCCTCACGGCCACCCAGACCGCCTCGGCCACGACGACGGCGACCGGCGACACCGAGGCGTCCTCGGCGGCCATCGGCGCGTCGATCGCCATCCTCAGTGCGAACCACACGGTCCGCGCCACGACCCTGCGGAACCTCACCGCCGGCGGCGACGTCACGCTCGCCGCCCACGGCACCTCGACGACGGTCAGCTCGGCCACGGCCAGCGCCGCCGGCGCCGACGACTCCAGCTCGTCGCACGGGACGAGCCAGGACGTGAACGGCCAGAGCGACTCGCAGCTGGGCGGTGCCAACGCCGCGGCCACCCGCAACGGCGCCACCGGCTCCAAGGACTCCAGCACCCCGGCCGCGTCGACCGCCGACAGCGACGGCAACGGCGGCTCCAGCAGCGTGTCGGTCGCGGCGGCGGTCGTGTTCAACCTCGTCCACGCGACGGCCGAGGCCTCGCTCGCCGAGGGCGTGACCGTGACGACGACCGGGCTCGCGACCCTCGACGCCTCGGTCAACACCGACGCCAGTGCCGAGGCCGACGGCCAGGCGTCGACCCAGGGCGGCACGGCGAGCATCGGCGCTGCGGTGGGCATCAACCGGGCGATCGTCAACAACCTCGCCACCGTCGGCGCCGGCAGCACCCTCACCGCCAAGGGCGTCGTCCTCAAGGCAGCGGTCACCCCGGTGACGACCGGGGCCGTGACCGACACCACCCAGACGTTCGCGGCCAAGGCGACCTCCGGCGCCTCGAACAGCGCGACGGCGAACATCAACGGCTCGCTGGCCCTCAACATCGTCGACATCGTGACCACGGCCATGCTGCTCGGCGGCCACGACGCCGTGACCCCGGCCGTGGTCGTCATCACCGACGCGGCCGACGTCTCCCTCAGCGCGGACTCCGACGTCGCGAGCACCACCGAGGCCCTGGCGGCCAGCCGCTCCTTCGACCCGGCGACCGCCGTCGACTTCACCGCGGACACGATCACGCTGCCGTTCGCGCTGACCAAGCCCGACGGCACGCCGCTCGCGACGAACGACAAGGTCGTCTACCACTCCGGTGGCGGGAAGGCGATCAGCGGCCTGACCGACGGCACCGAGTACTTCGTCATCGTCAAGAAGCCCGGCGTCTACCAGCTGTCGACGAGCTCCGGCGGCACCGCCATCGACCTGAAGACCGACCCGGCCGCCACCGGCACCGAGCACACGCTCGAGGTCAAGGACGCCCCGGCCAAGGTCGGGATCGGCGCCTCGGTCGCGGTCAACCTCGTCAACGACACGACGACGGCCGGCCTCGGCGGCGTCGCCGGGCTGCCGTCCCGCGGTGCCTCGCTCAGCGGCGCCAAGGACCTCACCGTGGACGCGGCGGCCGAGCTCTCCCTCACCACGACCGCGAAGGGCGGGGCGGCCGGGCAGGTCGCGATCAGCCCCACGGTCGCCGTGGAGATCTCCAACGCGACGACCCAGGCCGTCCTGTTCGCCGGACCGGCGTTGACGACCAGCGGCGAGATCGAGGTCACCGCCACGCAGAAGGGCGAGGTCGAGTCCTCCGCGTCCGGTGACGTGTCGGGCTCCAAGGTCGGCATCGGCATCTCGCTGGTCCTGGCCATCCCGACGCATATCGTCACCGCGAGCTCCGGACGCAGTATGCGCGCGGGCGGTGCGGTCTCCCTGGCCGCCACCGGGTCCCTCACCGTCAAGGGCGAGGCCGAGGCCGCGGGGGACGGCGAGACCGAGGCCAGCGCACAGAAGTCCGGCGGTGGCAGCTCGAACGTCAACGACAAGTCCGATGCCCAGCTGACCCAGGCCAAGGACACGCAGGCCGCCAACAGCCCCTCGGGGACGACCACCGGCAGCACGAGCACCCCGAAGGCCTCGACCTCCGACGACAACGGCGCCTCGCTGAGCCTGGCCGGCGCGATCGTCATCCACATCGTCAACACCACCTCCTCGGTCGTGCTGGCGGACGGCGTCGAGGTCGGCGGCGAGTCGGTCACCCTCGCGTCCCTGGCCAACACCGACACGACGGCCACCGCGAAGGGCGACACGAAGACCAAGGCCAGCGTGGGAGTCGGCGCGGGCGTCGCCATCAACCTCGTCACGATCACCAACACCGCGTCGACCGGCACGGCCGTCATCGGTACCGCCGCCGACGGCGTGGGCGGCCTGAGCGTCACCGCCGGGATGACCCCGGTCGGCACCGGGACCCCGGACACGACGCATACGACGTCCGCGACCTCGACCTCCGGCGCGAGCAACGCCAGCTCGGTCGGCATCGCGGGCTCGTTCGCCATGAACCTCGTCGTGAACCGCACGACCGCCACCGTCGGCGGCGCCGTCACCCTCACGCCGACCGGTGACGTCACGGTCGGTGCGACGAGCACGGAGGCGGACACCGCGGCGGCGAAGGCCAAGGCCAGCGGGACCAGCGACGCGGTCGGCGTCGGCGCCTCGATCTCCCTCAACATCCTCACCCCGTCGACCGTGTCGGCGACCGTGAGCGACGGCGCGAGCCTGGTCGGCGGCCGCAACATCACGGTCACCGCGACCGCGGCGCGCACCGTCACGACCACGGTCGAGGCCGGGACGACCGGCGGCACCGCCATCACCCCGGCCGTCGCCCTGGCGCTGGTCCTCGACGACACCGCGACCGCCTACCTCGGCACCTCGCCGACCGGCCTCAGCGCGACCGGCACCGTGACCGTCTCGGCGACGCACACCACCGACGCCACCAAGACCACCGGGGACGCGACCGCCGCCGGAAGCAGCGTCGCGGTGGGTGCGGTCGTCGCCATCGTCGTCGTGGAGCGCCGCACCACGTCCGCGACCCTGGCCCGCGGCGGTACCGCGGGAGCCGTGACGGTGACCGCGACCTCGACCCTCAAGAGCGAGAGCCAGGCGACCGCGAGCGCCCGCGGCAACAAGGACGACGCGAAGAAGTCCGACGCCACCGCGAACGACCAGGTCAACGGCAGCAACCCCAACACCAACGGGACCGGCACCGGCACCCTCCCGTCTGCGGACAGCACCGCCACCCAGGGCAACGGCCAGGCGTCCGGCAAGTCCGGCAGCTCCGGTGGCGGCGTCGGCGTCGCCGCCGCGATCGCCGTGAACTGGACCACCACGGCGACCACCGCGTCCATCGGGGGCGGTATCCAGCTCACCGTCACCGGCGCCGTCGCGGTCACGGCGAACAGCACGACGACGTCGAACGCCAAGGCCATCGGTACCGCGCTCGACACCCAGCAGAGCGACGCCCAGATCGGCGCGGCCGTCGGGCTCAACGTCGCCGACATCACCAACGCCGCCTCGGTCGGCGACGCGACCACGCTGAGCGGCGCCGGGATCACGGTCGAGGCGACCTCGCCGGCGGCCAACACGTTCATCGCCTGGGGGATCGCGGCTGCGGGCGGCAAGTCGTCGGCGAGCGTCGCGGCGTCGGTCGCCATCCAGGTACTCACCCTGACCACCACCGCGACCGTCGGTACCGGCGCCCACCTCACCTCGACCGAGGGCCTCACGGTCCACGCGAAGACGCCGGTCGGGATGCAGCTGCTCGCCCTCTCCGGCGGCGTCTCCCTCGGCGGCGTGGCCGTCGGCGGCGCCATCGCGGTCGCGGTCCTGTCGTTCACGACTCAGGCCGCGGTGAAGTCCGCGACCGCCACCCGTACCAGCCTCGACGTCGCCAAGGCGCTCGCGGTGAACGCCGAGTCGTCCCTCGACCCGCTGAACCCCGATCCCGGCATCTCCCGGATCAACCCGGCCGACCTGCCCCAGTTCACCTCCCTGGTCATGTCGGGCGCCGCCGGCACCGGCAGCGCCGCGGTCACCGGTTCGGTGACGGTCGACATCGCGAACCTGTCGACGACCGCCTCCCTCGGTGACGGGGTGCTCGTCAACCAGACGGTCACCGGCGGCCTCGAGCAGACCCTTGTGGTCTCCGCGAGCGGGACCGTCCGGCTCGTCGACGTGGCCGGCGGCATCGCCGCGACGACCAACGGCTCCTCCGTGGGGATCGGCCTCATCGTCGACGTCGTCAACACCACGGTCGGTGCGTCCATCGGCACCGGAGCCACGGTCGCGACCGGCGGCGACGCGACGGTGTCCGCCACGTCGAGCGAGAAGTTCTTCGGCCTGGCCATCCAGCTCGCCGCGTCCTCCTCGGCGGCGGTCAGCGGATCGATCCTCGTCCTGGTGATGAACTCCGGGACGGGCACCGGCACGTATGCGTCGTTGGGCGCCGGTTCGACCGTCCGGGCCGGGGGCAACCTCACCGTCTCGGCCACCGACACCGCGGACAAGCTCGAGCTGTATGCGGGTCAGATCGCCTTCGGCAGCACCGCCGGGATCGGCATCGCCGCGGCCGTGCTGGTCCGCAGCCAGCGGGTCGAGGCGACGGTGGGCAACGGAGCGGACGTCTCCGCCGCCGGTGCCATCGGGGTCGCCGTCACCGGGGCCGAGACCTCGAACATCATCCTCATCGCCATCGGCGGCAGCGGCGGCCAGACCGCCGGCATCGCCGGGTCGGCGACCGTCGAGGTGCTGAACAACACGACGACCGCGTCGATCGGCAGCAACGCCAAGGTCAACTGCGTCGGAGCCGGGTGCTCGGTGCCCGTCGGCACCCTGCCGACCTCGTCCGTCGTCGTGACGGCCACCGACCGCACCACGCTGAGCGCGGCGGCCGGCATGCTCGCCGTCGGCGGCACCGCGGGCGTCGGTGCCGGCGCGGACGTCCAGGTCATCACGAAGAACACCAGTGCCTCGGTCGGCGACGGGTCGTTCGTCAACGCGCGGGGCGACGTCGTCGTGTCGGCCATCTCCTCGGAGAACCTGCTCTCGATCTCGGTGGGCGGCACGGTCGGCGGTACGGCCGCCGTCGCGATCAACGCCGCGGTCCCGGTGCTGTCGATCACGACCACCGCGCGTCTCGGCGCGTCGACCGTCGTCGTGGCCGGCGGCAACGTCATCGTCTCGGCCGACGAGTCGCTCACGCTGACCGTGGTGGCCGGCAACATCGCGATCTCGGGCACCGCGTCGGTGGGCGCCGGTGCGGCCGTGCCGATCATCACCAAGGTCACCTCGGCGACCATCGGCGACCTGGGTCGCGTCACGGCGCTCGCGACGCCTGCTCAGATCGGCCACGACACGGTGAACACGGGCGGGTTCAACACCACCGCGAACGACCTGCGCTTCAACCCGCGCGGCCCGACTCCTGGAGACAACCGGCCGCAGGGGCTCGGCGGCGACGGCACGACGTTCACCATGCCGTTCAACCACGGCTTCTCGACCGGCCAGCAGGTCCTCTACGACGCGGGCGGCGGCGCCCCGGTGAACGGCCTGACCTCCGGCCACACCTACTACGTCAACGTCGTCTCGCCGACCCAGTTCACCCTGTCCATGGCACCGCGCGGACCTCCGATGACCGGACTCAGCCTGCCGAGCGCCCTGATGGGCGAGTCGCAGCGGTTCGTGCCCGCGACGGGCGCCAACGTCTCCCTCGACTCGTCGCCGCGCTTCATCCCCGGCTCCGACGTCTCCGGCAACGTCCTGACCCTGCCCTACCAGCTCGACCACAGCCTCGCCACCGGCGACGCCGTCGTGTACTCCTCCGGCGGTGGGACCCCGATCGGTGGCCTCGTCGACGGCCGGACCTACTACGCGATCGTCCTGGCCCCCGGTGCCTTCGGCGCCCAGCGGATCAGCCTCGCCACCACCCGCGATCTCGCCCTCGCCGGCACCGCCATCGCCCTCAACGCGGCCGTCGCCACCGGCCGCTCCCACAGCGTCGTCCCCGATGGCACCCTCCCGGCCGCCAGCCCCGAGCAGACCACGGCCCAGACCACCAGCGTGGCGGACCGCGTCGGGTTCCGCGGGGTCGCAGTGGTCGCCACCAACAGCGACACGGTCAACGCGATCGGCGTGAGCGCCGGCGTCTCCGGAACCGTCGCCGTCAACGTGGCCGGCACCGTCTCGGTCATCACGGTGACGACCACCGCGTCGATCGGCAGTTCGGCGAAGATCAACTGCGCCGCCGGCTCGGCGTCCTGCGCCACCAACGACCCGGGCGCCAACGCGGACCAGTCGGTGCTGGTCTACGCCGGGAACTCGTTCCGCCAGCTCGGCGTCGCCGCGTCCGCCTCGGTCAGCGGCACAGCCGCGGCCGGTGCCGGCGTCGCGGTGGGCGTCGTCACGCTGACCACCACGGCCACGATCGGCGACGGCGCCGTCGTCAACGCGGCCGCCGACGTGGCCCTCGTGGCGACCGGCCAGGAGTCGATCATCGCCGTGGCGGCCGCCGCGTCCATCGGCGCGGCCGGCGGCGGCATCGCCGGGGCGGTGCAGGTCACCGTGCTCAACGTGACCACCCAGGCGCACACCGGCACCGGGACGACGGTTCGGGGCACCGGCAACGTTCTGGTGTCCGCCACGGACGCCACCGAGGCCGTCCTCGTCGCGGCGTCCCTGGGCGCCGGGCTCTACGTCGGCGTCGGCGCCGGCGTCGGTGTCGCCGTCGTCACGAAGGACACCGAGGCCTACCTGGGCGGCAGCAACATCGTCGTCGCGCTCGGCCAGGGCGGTCTTCTTCCGGGTATCGACGACGGGACCATCAACCCCGACGGCAGCTTCGGCACCAAGCCCGGGTTCGTCGGGCTCGCCGTGCAGGCTTCCTCGTCCGAGCGGGCATTCGGCATCACGGCCGGAGTGGCGGGCGGCTTCGTCGGCCTCGCCGGTGGCATCGGCGTCAACCTCTTCACCGTCGTGGTCAAGGCGTTCATCGCGGGCAACACGACGGTCAACCAGGGCGCTGGCGGGATCATCGCCGGAGCCGCCCCGAACCAGGGTGTGGCCGTCACCGCCACCGACCGGATGCGTACCCTCACCTTCGCCGGCGGACTCGGCGTCGGCGTGGTCGGCCTCGCCGCCGGCGTGGACGTCGGCATCGCGAACGTCACCGTCCAGTCCTACTTCGGCGTCGGCAGCGACATCTGGGCCAACGGCTCCGTCGAGCTGAACGCGTTGGCCAGCAAGGACATCCAGACGTATGCGTTGAGCGTCGGCGGCGGGTTCGTCGGGGTCGCCGGTGCGGTGTCGGTCTGGACGGTCGGTGCCGCGCCGACCAAGACGTACCAGCAGAACGACCAGGGTCCGCAGCGTGGCGCGTGGTCGGGCGGGACCCGCTACCTCGCCGGCGACGTCGTGACCTTCAACGGCCAGACCTACGGCGCTCGCAAGGGCGACAGCACCGGGGTGAACAACACCGGTCACGCGCCGACCGACAACGAGTGGTGGGCGCTGAGCGACCAGGACCCGACCACCGGGGCCACCGGTTCGGCCGACACCATCGCGAGCGGCGGGTCCGGCGGGTCCTCGGGCGGCTGGGGCTCGGTGCTCAGCGGCGCGGCGACCGTTCCCACCTGGACGTCGGGGACGACGTACCACCAGGGCGACCTCGTGCTGTTCGGCGGCCACTACTACGCGGCCCTGCACGAGATCCCCTCGAGCACGGTCAGCCCGCCGTCCGATCCTGCGAACTGGCAGCTGAACGACGACAACGTCTTCGCCGGCGCCTCGCAGCAGACCGCCAACGCGCAGAGCTCGGTGACCGCCGCCAAGCCGACCGGCGCCGTCGCGTCGACTCCCTTCACCCAGCCGGCCCCGCCGAACGGCACGTCCGCCACCGTCTACGGCAGCGTCCACGCCGGCCAGGACGCCCAGATCCGCGCGGTCGACCTGCTGGGCATGGTCAGCGTCGCGGGCGTGGCCGCGGTCGGTATCGGGGCCATCGGCGCGGGCGTCGGCGTCGTCAACCTCGGCCTGACCACCGACGCCGGCATCGCCTCGACCGGGCGGGTCAGCGCCGGCGGCACGGTCGGCGTCCACGCGACCCTCACCGAGACGTTCTTCGGGCTCGCTGCCGCCGGCGCCCTGGGGGGTCTCGCCATCTCGGGCCAGGTCATGGTCCTCACCGACACGAGCAGCCAGAGGGCCCACATCGACGACGGCGCGGCCGTCCCGCGGGCCGGCACCCTGCTCGACGTCGACGCGACCTCGACGAAGACCGTGGCGGCGCAGACCTTCGGCGTCAGCATCGCGGTCGGCGCGGTCGGTGCCGCGGTGACCGTGGCCAAGGTCAGCGGCGACACCATCGCCTCCATCGGCAACGTCGCGATCGGCGACGAGGGCCCCATCGGCGGCATCGACGTGGCCGCGGCCGACACCTTCACTCCGACCTACCGGGCCTACTCGATCCAGGGCGGCATCCTCGGCGCGCTGAGCGGGGCCGTGGCGGCGGTCTGGTACACCGGCACCACCAGGGCCGAGTCCGGCGCGCACGGGACCGTCGTCATCGGCGCGACCGGAGTCACCGTCACGGCGACCGGCACCCGCCCCGCGGTCAACATCGACTCGCTCAACATCACGACCGGCGGCCTGGCCGTCGGTGTGACGGTCGCGCGGGCGATGCTGCAGCGCAACACCGAGGCCGCCACCCTCGCCGTCGGCAGTGTGGCCACCTCCGGCGCGGTCTCGGTGTCCGCGAGCTCCACCAACGGCACCGTGGTCTCGACGCCGGGCGGAGCCTTCGGTGGCGTGGCGATCGCCCTGATGTTCCCCTACGCCGAGATCTCCGGACATACGCGGGTCCAGGTCGACGGCAGCGTCACCGCGTCGGGCTCCGTGTCGATGGAGGCTCAGGCCTCCAACGCCGCGACGGCCACGGCGATCGTCGCTTCGGTGGGCTTCGCCGCCGGCGCCAGCGGGGCCTACGCCCAGGCTGTCATCACCTCGGGCGCCGACACGACCGCCCGGGTCGGCAGCTCGGCCTCTCTCACCAGCCAGGGCGGGATCACCCTGCGAGCGCACGGTTTCGGCCAGAACAACAACGCCACGGCTTCCGCGAAGGGCGGCAGCGGGGGCGGCTTCGCCGCCGGCACGGTCATGGTCTCGTACGCGTTCGTCGACGCCGGCGTGACCGCCGACTTCGGCGGGTCGGTGCCGTCGGCGGCGTCCCTGACGGTCGAGGCGGTCCAGACGAACACCACCACCTCCGAGACCATCGCGCTCGGCCTGTCCGCCCTGGCGTCGGGGGCCGCCGCGGCCTCGCTCGCGGACATCGGCCAGAACGCGGACGTGACCGCCGCCGTGTCCGGTGGCCCGATCTCCGTCTCCGGTGCCGTCACCGTGACCGCCACCGGCCCGAACGTCGCCCTGGCCCAGTCCGACGCCGGCGCCGCGTCGTTCGGGCTCGGCATCGGCGTGTCCCTGCCGACCGCACGGGTCCAGGGCGCGGTGCTCGCCTCGGTCAGCGGCACGATCGCCGCCTCCGGCTCGGTGGCCATCACCGCCACCGGCACCAACACCGCGACGGCCAAGGCGCTCGCGCTCTCCCTCGGCCTGTTCACCGGCTCCGGCGCCTCGTCCGACGCCCAGGTGACCAACGCCGCCGACGTCACCGCCGAGATCACCAGCGCCGGCTCCGTCACGTCGGCCGGTGCGGTCGGCGTCTCCGCCACCGGAACAACAGTGCCGCCGCGGAGTCGAACGGCGGCAGCGTCGGCGGGATCAGCATCTCCGTCATGATCCCGTCGGCGACCATCGCCGGGGGAGTCCTCGCCGACGCCAACGGACGCGTCCAGGGCGGCAGCCTCGACGTGAAGGCGGCCGGCGAGAACGCGGCGAGCGCGACCACCCTGGTGGTCTCCATCGGTATCGCCGCGGGGGCGGGTTCTTACGCGACCGCCACGATCACGGCCGACGCGGTGACGACCGCCCGGATCGGCAGCAGCGGCTCGGTCGCGGTGACCGGGGCCGTCACGGTCGAGTCCAGCCTGACCGGGCAGCAGAACCTCGCGACGGCCAAGGCCACCGGCGGTGCCGGAGGGGTGATCTCCGGCGGTGGCTTCGGAGCCGGCGCCTCGGTCGCGGGTGGAACCACTGCCGAGGTCAACGGTGCGGTCACCGCGGCGTCGGCCCTCACGGTCAAGGCCACCGGGACCAACCATGCGATCGCCGACACCGACGCCGTCGCGATCGGCGTCGGCACGTACGCCGGTGCCTCCAGCTATGCCCACATCACCCCCGAGGCCAGGGTGGCCGCCACGGCGGCCTCCACGGCCGCGATCACGATCTCGGGGACGACGGCGATCACCGCGACCGGGACCAACCTGGCCGACGCCACCAGTGACGCCGGCTCCGGAGGGTTCATCGCGGTCGGCTCGAGCGTGCCCACCGCGCGCATCGAGGGCAGCGTCATCGCCGCGTTCGGTGGGTCGGCCACCGGCGGAACCGGCTTCTCGGTGACCGCCAACGGCACCAACACCGCGACCGTCGGCTCGAGCCCCCTGTCCATCGGCTTCCTCTTCGCCAACCCGGGCGCCACGATCCTCGCCGAGATCACGGCCCTCGCCCAGGTCACCGCGTCCGTCCTGGCCGGCGCCACGCTCGACCTGGCCAACGCCGCTGCGACCATCGACGCGGTCCTGCACAACCAGGCCACGGCCACGAGCAACGGCGGGGGCGGTGGCGCTATCTCGGCGGCCTCCCTCGAAGCCAAGGCCCACGACGGAGGCGGCAGTGCGGCCGTGTTCGCCGGTCGGCTGCTCTCCGCGAGCTCCCTCAAGGTCGGTTCGGACGCGAGCCACGCCGCGAACTCCCAGCTCTTCGTCATCAACATCGGCATCCTCGGCAGCAGCACCCAGACCGGCTCCTTCGCCGACGTCGGCGCGAGCGGCCAGGCCGGCGACGCGCTCGACAGCGCCGTCATCGGCGGCTCCGCCCGGATCAGCAGCCCGGGCACCGCCATCACGGTCAGCGTCATCCGCGGCGCCATCGCCACCGCGGCCAGCAGCGGCGGCGGCGGCGGGTTCGTCGGCATCGCCGGCCTCCGGTCCACCAGCAACACCCGAGGCGGTGCCAGCGCCCGGGTCGAGAACGGCGCGGTAGTGGGCACCGACACCGGGCGTCCCGCGTCGCTGGCCGTCCGGGCCACCGACGCGAGCGTGGCCGCCACCAACTCCTCGGTCGGCTCCGGCGGGTTCGTCTCCAGCGCGGAGAGCCGCGCGGTCTCGCTCAGCGCGCCGAGCGTGTCCGCCTACCTCGACAACGGCGTCGCCGTGGTGCTCCAGGACGGCAGCGGTCACGACGTCTCGATTGTGGCTCTCTCCAACCGGGCCGAGGGCGACGCCCTCGCCAACAACTCCGGCGGCGGCGGCGTCGACGTGGCGAGCACCTACGCCGAGGCCAACTCCCTGCCCGTCGTCCGCGCCTACGTCGGGACCGGCACCACGGTGCGGATCGGCGGCTCGCTGACGGTCGACGCGCAGTCGCTCGCCGTGCCCTCCAGCAACGTCCCGCTGACCGACCAGATCACCGCCCTCGTCGTCCACGGCGCGCCGCTGCCGGCCACCATCGCGACCTGGGACAGCGTCGAGTTCGTCCAGCACGGGCTGAGCACGGGGGACCAGGTCCTCTACGAGTCCACCGGCCCGCCGATCACGGGGCTACGCAGCGGCCATCTCTACAGCGTCATCGTCCTCGACGCGAACAACCTGCGGTTCGGCGTGACGTTCACCGGCGCCCTGGTCGACGCGACGGCGCTCGGCACCGTCTCGGGTGTCGACCCGCTCCGCTCGATGGTCCGGTTCGCCGGTCCGCACCACTTCGAGAACGGTGACGCGGTCGTCTACCGGACCAGCGGGTCGACCATCCTGCCCGGCGTCGCCGACGGCACCGTCCTCTACGTCCGGGTCATCGACGCCAACACCATCGAGCTCTACACGACCGCAGCGGCGGCGACGGCGGCAGCGATCGCGCTGACCGGACCGGGTGCCGCACCGATCGCCGCCAACCAGATCACCAACTCCACCCTGGCGGACGGCGCCCGCGTCACGTACCAGTCCGCTCCGCCGCTCCCGTTCACCAACGTCGGCGTCAACGTCACGGTCGACGGAGCCGGCAAGGTCACCGGGACGAACCCGACCGCGTACAACATCTTCCTCGGCACGATCACGGTGCCCGGCGTGAACCCGACCATCGTCGGCCACGGTCTGTCAGAGGGACAGCAGGTCATCTACCAGACGCTCGGCGCCAACCCGATCACCGGTCTGACCAAGGGCGGCACCTACTTCGTGCACCTCGACTCGAACTGGACCGTCCAGCTCGCGGCGACCTACTGCGACGCGGTCGGGTCCGACTTCGACCCGACCTGCGAGGGCACCGACGGCAACGGCGACCCGGTGCCGCACCCGCGCAACCTGATCCACATCGCGCCCCCGGACAGCTGCACGGTCACCCCATTGCCCGCGTCGTGCTCGGCGACCTCGGCGATCCGTCCGGACGAGATCGGCGGCCTCGTCAACGGTCAGACCTACACGGTCAACCGCGTCGACGCGACCCACATCACGCTCCAGGCCGGTGGAGTCGACCAGGCGCTCGACCCGACGCACCGTGGCGGGGACCACTTCGGGGAGCAGCAGCTCTTCGCGGCCGGGCTGGCGGTCCAGACCAGCAGCGACGCGCAGCAGCTCTACCTGCAGCTCACGGGCAGCCTGGGCAACAGCAAGCTGTTCTCGCCGGACGGGACGTCGCTGCGCACGGCGTCACCGCCGCCCGGCGACGGCCTCACCTCCTCGTCCGCACGTGGCGGCGGCGGCGGCGGCATCAGCGTGCGCGAGCCCTCGGCCCGCACCAGCATCTAGCCGACGGCGGTCGCCTCGTTCGCCGGCGTTGCGGTGGTGGGCGGCGACGTGACGATCTCGTCGCAGGTCGGCACCAACGGGACGGCGTCGACCAGCAACGGCTCCGGCGGGTTCGTCTCGGTGGCCAACGTCAACTCCCAGCTGAACGGCACCAACACGACCTCGGCCTACGTCGGTGTCGACCCGAACCCGCTCACCGGCGACTCGGCCACGGTGCAGGTCGACGGCGCCGGTACCTCGATCACCGCCGGCGGCAACGTCCGCGTCCTCGCGACGACGCTCCTGCAGACCAACGTGTCGGCCAACAGCGACAGCGGCGGCTTCGTGGGCACCGGTACGGCGAGTGCGCGGACCGGCCTCACCGACCGCACCGCGGTGGCCGTCGGCGCCAACGCCCGCGTCCTGGGCAGCACTGTCGACCTGCTGGGCCAGACCTCCAGCAGCGGCGTGGTCCGGCCGCGGATCACCACGGGCGGCCTCTTCGGCAGCGCGACCGCCAACGCCGACTACACGCTCGACTCGCTGGTCCTGGCCCTGCTCGACGGAGACGCCTCGACCAACGGCGCCATCACCGGCGTCTACGGCATCGACGTCCGCGCCTTCTCCCACGACAACTCGTACCAGCGCAACCCGGACGCCACCTGCTACTGCATCGGTCCGTCGAACGACAACCGCGGCGGCACCGTCTCCGTCCGTGACCTCGTCTCCGCGCACCCCGGGATGACCCTGTACGCGGGTCCGCGCCTCCCCGGTACCCCGCTCCAGACCGTGCCGGGCAAGGACTTCCTGGTCCTCTACGTCCAGTCCGAGCAGCAGAACAACACGACCGGCGGCCCGCACTCGGTCACGTGGTTCTCCGACGTCGTCGCCAATGCCGGCGCGAGCCCGTCCCTGCACGTCGGCTCCGACGGGCGCGTGGTCAGTGCCGTGAACATCCGGGTCAACGGTGTCACCAACCCCGCGGCCGGCGACCCGCTGAGCGCGCACCCCTACATCGAGGTCGAGGACCTGAAGAACAACGGGTCCGCCGACATCTGGATGACGTCGGGGGGCGGAGCCATCAACGGCGGCGGCTGCTTCGGCGGCGCCAACGACGACGCGTGCAAGCTCGGCACCGCCGCCGGCACGCACTACTGGGGCACGTTCACCTTCGACATGAGCTGGGCCTCGGTGACGATCCTCAACGAGTCGGCCCGGCGGCTCGTCATCGACGACATCGACCCGATCAGCCGCACCGCGGTCCCGACGGTCACCCTGTTCACGGCGCCGCAGCTCGCCACGGTCCTGACGTTCGCGCTGCGCTACGGCGTCGGCGCCACCCTCATCACCATCCGCAACAGCCACGTCTCCGGGCCGGACCTGCTCCTCAACGGCACCATCGAGAACCCGGTGGGGGAGACCCGCGTCACCAACGACTTCGGCCCGGTCACGGCGTCCTCGCAACGCGGCGGGGTGAGCACGTTCGACGGCACCCACTCGTCGATGCTGCGGTCCAACATCGTCAAGCTCCTCGCGGGCACCGGCCTCGGCACCGCGGCGCAGTACCTCGTCGTCGACCTCATCGCCTTCAAGGGCCACGCCGTCGTCCTGACCGCGACCGCCGGCGGCAGCGCCTACCTCGACCTGCTGAGCCACCTGCGCGACAGCAGCGTCCCCGACCCCGCGGGCACGCCGGGCGCGGCCTACACGTTCGCGGTCGGCCCGATCGTCGCCGGCGACTCGGTCTTCGCGCGGCTGCGGAACTCGGTCTACGAGACCGGAACGGGCACAACAGGGCACGTCCAGGTCACCGCGACGGGACCGAGCCCGACGGGCACCTTCGTCAACTTCTACTGGCCCGACATCCCGTTCAACCGGGGCGACACCGAGGGCGCGTTCGCCGCCAACCCGCACGCGATCAACTCGACCTACAGCTTCTCGCTGCTCGACGCGGGTGCCGCCGTCGGCACCGGGTCCATCACCGTGGACGCGGCCAACCCGTCCGACGTGGTCGACACCCATCGGATCAACATCATCGCCCTGAGCGAGATCCGCGACACCGGCAACATCACGATGCACACCAGCGGGTCCATCGTCGACACCGAGAAGACGGCGGACCTCCGGGTCAACGTCATCAAGTCGTTCGACGACGACGTGACCCTGACCGGCCCGGTCAACATCGTCGACGCGCCCGACGGCAGCGGCATCCCGCCGTTCCCGGGCAGCGACGGTCCGGACGTCATCGGCGTCAACATCAACCTCGTCGCGGGCACCGCGGGTCCGGGCAGCATCGGCGCGGCCAACAACTACCTCGAGGTCGACGTCGCCTTCAGCCGCTTCGGCCTGCTGAACGCCAAGGCTCGCGGCAAGGTCTTCATCCACGAGACCACCGGCCCCACGCCGTTCGCCCCGCTCGCGGCTGGCGGCGTTGCCGCTCTCGCCGCGCCGGTCGTGGCGCTCGCCGGCCCGGTCAGCAACTTCTACGTGGGCCTCGTCGACACCTGCTTCGGCGACGTCTGCGAGGACGTCACGCTGACTACCTCGAACGGGTCGATCCTCGACGGGCACAACGCCGGCCTCGGTGGGACGACCCTCAACGTCCAGGGCAACCAGATCAACCTCGTCGCCCGCGGGGGCGGTATCGGCTACACGACCACCAACAGCGGCGTCTTCGTGGGGGACCTCAAGGTCAACAGCGCCGCCGGCTCGAGCTGCACCGCGTCGAGCTCGTACGCGTGGTACCTCGCCACCCCGGCCCAACGCGCGGTGCTGGCCAGCTGCCCGATCGCCGCGACCGCCGACACCGTCATCTACGTCACGGAGCTGTCCGGTGCCGCGGACCTGCTGATCGCCGAGACCGCGGACGGCGACATCCGGATCACCACGACCCAGACCGCCGTCGAGGGCAACGACATCCGGGTGATCCACGACGGCACCATGCAGGTCGCGGAGGACCAGCCGCCCGTCGCGGTCCCCAACGGCCTGGTGTTCGCCCACAACGGTTCGGTGAACGCTGCTCGCCGCGGACAACGTCGTCACCGACCCGAGCGCGCAGATCCTCGCCACCACTCGCGACGGGGACATCCCCGTCGTCCAGCCGAACCCGAACCTGCCGAAGACGACAACCGGCAACATCGACATCTTCGCCGACTGGCACCCGACCGTCGTGGACCCGAACACGAACGACGGCGCGGTCATCGTCCTGCGGGGCGAGGTCACCCCCGGCACCGACGGCCTCACCCGCGTGTTCGGCGCACAGCAGGACGACCTCATCGTCTTCGACCGGACGCTCCTCGGCGGCCAGACCCGCGCCTTCGGCAGCGCCACCCCGCCGCCCCTGCGCGCATACTCGCCGGCCGCGGACGGCTCCGACACCCTGGTCGTCTACCTCATCCCGACGATGCCCGTCGAGGGCACGACCCTGACCCTCGACGGCCAGGGCGGCGCCGACGACTACGTCGTCTGGGCGCACGGGTCTCAGGCCGGCGACGTCCACTACGTCGTGAACCTCTTCGACAGCGGCGCCCCCGGTGACGGCGCCGACACCGCCGAGGTCTACGGCGCGGACAGCGCCGCCAACGGCATCGACCCCGCCACGGGCCTGCCGTATGCGACGGACGACCTGTTCCTCCTGCGCGGCACCTCCTACGTGCCCGGCGAGTCCTCGGCACGGCCCTCGCTGTACTGCGGAAGCACCAGCGACGCCCCCTGCAGCCAGCACCCGGCGTACGTCGCCGTCGTGCACCCGAGCCAGCCGACGCCGCCGCTTCCGGCCCTGTCCGCCGACGACCTTGCCGCCCTGGCGCGCACCAACGACTACGCGGGTGTCACCGAGCGCATCAACTACGACGGCGCGCTCAACGGCCGCCTCGCGGTGATGTCGCGCGGCGGCAACGACCTCTTCGCCGTCGACGACACCGCCGCCATCGCCACCCTCGACGCCGGTGACGGCGACGACACCGTTCTCGTGGGCCAGGTCTACGGCACCCGGCGTGACGCGACGTTCAGCGGCCTGGACCCGCCGGACTTCTTCTCGACCTTCGCGACCACCCGCGGGTATCTCTCGAACGGCGCCAGCGCGCCGCTGCTGGCCCAGGGCGGTGCCGGCGACGACACCTTCGTCATCGGTGGCAGCCAGGCCACCCTGCGGCTCGAGGGTGGCGCCGGCGACGACACGTTCACCATCGCCGCCTACGCGCTCGCCCAGACCGGGCGGGGCGGCATCGAGTCGACCGGGCCCCTCTTCGCGGGGACCGTGACCATCGACAGCACCGGCAGCCTGATCACCCGGGCGTCGGGCAGCTTCATCGCCGACGGGTTCGCCGTCGGGCAGACGCTGACCGTCCGTGGGGCCGGAGCGGGCAACGACACCGGCGCGAACGCCTACGTCATCTCCGTCGTCACCGCGACGACCCTCGCGCTGGCGCGGAACCTCACCACCGTGCCGCCGCTCGCGACGAGCGGGACCTTCGACGTCTCCCTCGCGAGCGGGCCGCTGGCCCGATCCGACCTCGAGGTCGCCTACGACCCGATCCTCGAGGTCTCGGTCGTCGCGCGCACCGACGGTGGCAGCTTCATCGACGACGGCTTCGAGATCGGCCAGGTCGTCGTCCTGCGCGACGCCGGCGCCAACGACAACTCGGCCGGTGTGCCCTACGTCGTCGTCGACGTCAGCGACGACCTCCTGCTGCTCGACGCCCAGCTGACCGACGGCGTGTTCGTGGACGCGACCGTGGCCGGCAGCCTCCCGCGTCCCGCGCTGACCGCGACCGGTGGTGCGCGGTACCCGATGAACGGTCCGATGTCCGTCGACGGCGGCGCCGGAGACAACGTCCTCGACATCACGGCGACCGAGCTCGGCGACCACCTCGTGCTCGGCGAGTCGACGGTCGACGGTGCCGGCCTCGGGATCACGCACCGCTCGATGGGCCTCGTCGCCGTGGACGCGCTCCAGGGCAACGACACGGTCGACGTGCTGGCCACGGCGCCGGGCGTCATCACCCTCGTCGTCGGCGGGCTCGGCAGCGACGTCATCAACGTCGCCGGTGACGTCGTCGGCGACGTCCTGAGCCGCGACCCCACCGGTACCCCGACGACCGTGAACTACCTCCTCACCTCGGCGGACGTCGACTACGCGACCGTGGTCGGGCCGGGTGTGGCCGCGGCGGTGGCGCGGGCGACCCAGGGCGGTGTGGTCGTCGTCGACAGCGGTGGCGACAGCCACGTGCGCGGCCTGCCCAACGGCACGCCGATCGGCACCGTCGACTCCGTCGGCGTGCGTCTCGCCGCCGCCCCGACGTCGGACGTCTGGGTCACCGTGTCCGCCGCGGCCAGCCCGCTGGTGCAGCGTCCCGACTCCGGGCCGTCGGCCGACAGCGTCTACGTGTGCACGACCTCGGCGGTCGTCTGCGCCACGGCGGCCGGGTACTTCCACACCGTCTACGTCGACGGCGTGCCCACCCTCGTGCCGAACCGCGAGGCGGTGCTGCTCTTCACCTCCGCGAACTGGGGAACCACGCAGGCCGTCTGGTTCGCGGCGGTGAACGGCACCCTCGCCGTCCCGGCCTTCGTCACCTCGATCAGCCAGTCGGTGATCAGCGAGGACAGCCGGTTCATGGGCATGGTCGTCCGCAACGTCGCCGTCGCCGAGCAGGACGCCCTCACGCCGGACCTCGTCGTCGAGCAGGTCGGGGTCGGCGGCGGCACCGACGCCAGCACCGTCGTCATCGAGGGCACGGACGTGACGCGTCAGACCGATGACGTCCGAGTCTCCCTCTCGCACGCGCCGGTCGGGACCGTCACGGTCAGCGTCCGGCCGTCCGACTCGCGGGTCGTCCTCACCAGCGCCGACTCCCGGTTCGCCCTCGGCCCGGTGCTCGGTGGGGTCCAGACGTACCTGCTGACGTTCGCCGCCGGCGACTGGGACATCCCGGTGCTGCTCACCGTCGCGGCGACCGACGACTACGTGCGGCAGGACCGCAGCATCACGGTCCTCGACCTGACCGTCGACGACTCGGTGCCCGGCAACGACCCGGCGTTCGACGCCGTGTCGCGCTCCCTCGACGTCGTCGTCTACGACGACGACACGGCCGGCCTCGTCGCCACGCCGTCCGGCGGCAGCACGCTGGTCACGCCCAGCGCCGGTGGTTCGCCCATCTCCGACACCGTCTCGCTCCGGCTGACCAAGGCGCCCACCGGACCGGTCAGCGTCAGCTTCGTCACCGACGGCCAGGTCACGCCGAGCGTCGCGGTGGTCGTGTTCGACGAGACCAACTGGTGGATCCCCGTCGTCGTCTCGCTCTCGGGCACCGCGCTCGTGCCGCCCGCCGGGGCCGGTGACCTGTTCCTGTCGCCGAAGCGGCCGCACCTGCTCTCGGCCGTCCGCGGCGACACCCTTCTCGAGGGTGGGACCCTCGACAACCTCCACCCGGCCGACGAGCCGCCGCCGGTGCCGGTCCTGGCCCCGGGTGAGCACGACCAGGCTCGCCCCGGCGTCCCGACGCAGCCGTCCGAGGCCCGCCAGGTCGACGTCCTCGGCCTGTTCGACGACGGCAGCCGGGCCGACCGCAGCGGCGTGCTGACCGGGGCGGCGCTCCTCGGGATGTCCGACGGGCTCATCCTCTTCGGTGAGGGCGGCGGCACGCGGTTCGAGGTGCTGAACCTCCAGCTCGGCCAGGGCAACGACAACCTCGTCGTCGAGGACACCCTGCAGGGTGCGCCCGACACGGACGTCGACGACCGGCTGCCCACCGGCATCCCGGCGCTGTTCGGCGGCCTGACCGTGGTCCAGGGCGGCGGCAACTCCCTGCGCCAGGTCACCGGCTCGTTCGTGCGTCCTCGCGTCCGACCTGCCGATCGGCGGGATCAGAGCGCCTCGACGGCGGATCCTGGATAGCTGCCGGGTTCTGGGTCGGCGACCGGGTCAACCTGCCCGGCTATGCATACGGCGCCTTCACTGTCACCGGCTTCTCCGCCGACGGCGCCACGATGTATGTTCCGCGGCCGGTGTCCTTCAGCCACTTCGCCGACCTATCCGGCACGGTCTCGGTGTTCGACCTGTACTCGCCGGCCAACGGATACGTGCGGCTGGGCGGCGACCACGTCACCATCACCGGTGGTGGCGGGCCGTCCTCGAAGCTCGTCGTCTTCGGCGACACCTCGCAGGACGGCACCTGGTATGCGGCGGACCCGTCGGTCCCGAGCGGTGTCGCGCTGGGGGCGGCACCGACGCTGAACCCGCCGGGCAGCCCCGACGTCCTGACGCTGTCCGGTGGCCAGCCGTTCGCCTACTCGGGCCACGACTTCCTCGACGCAGTCGACCTGTTCGCCGACCTGCCGTCGAACGCCCTGCCGGCCATCGGCGTGACGCTCTACGGCGGCGCCGGCAACGACACCTTGGTGGGCAGCCAGACCGGCGACATCATCGCGGGCGGTTCCGGCGACGACCTCGTGCTCGGCGAGCGCGGCGAGGACATCATCGTCGGTGACGACGGCGTCAACGTCGACCTGCTGGCGGGCACATCGAGGCTCGTGGCCCTCCCATCGGTGCTGGCTGCGGCCGCCGCCCAACGCCGACCCGCTCGTCGCCGGGCACGACGTCCTCATCGGCGAGGGCCTCGGCTCTGCACCGAGCTGGGCCACGAACCACGACGACGACGGCGATGTCATCTTCGGCGACCTCGGCCTGATCCTCCAGGACGTGGCGGAGCAGTCGCACCTGGCTCTTCGACGAGGCCACCCTCACCTTCGTGGTGCTCGACCCGCGTGCCGCTGGCCGGAGAGACGACCGGCGAGCTCCTCATCGTCGTCACCGCGGACCCGGACAACGGCGTGAGCGACACCCTGGAGGGCGACCTCGGCAACGACCTCCTGCTCGGCGGTGGCGGCAGCGACACGATCTGGGGCAACTCCGGCAACGACCTCGTCTTCGGCGACTTCGCCCTCGTGATCTGCACCGGGTTCATCACGGGAATGGCGGGCTGCCGGATCGACCTCACCCTGCTGCCGCTCGACGTCGCGCTCAACAACCACACCTTCTCGTGGACGTCGATCTTCACCGGCGCCGACGACAACTGGGGCAACGACCTCATCAACGGCAACGCCGGTCAGGACATCCTCATCGGCGGCGCCGGGTCCGACCGGATCACCGGCGGCTCCGGCGACGACGACCTGATCGGCGGCAACACCGGTGACGCCTTCCTAGGTCTCTCGGACAGCGGTGGTGCCGGGGGCTACAACGCCGGCGTCGACTACTCGGCCGGGCTGACCTACGGCGACGACTGGGACGCGACCGGTGGCATCGACGGCCCGCACAGCGCCTGCAACACCGACGCCGACTGCACCTACGGCGACTTCCTCGACGGCGGCAGCGGCAACGACGTCCTCGCCGGCGACAACGCGACGATCCTGCGTACCGGAACCGACCTGGGGCCGAGGTTCCGGGTGCTGCCTGGGGCTCGAGCTCATGGATCCCAGCCGCGGATGGGCCCAGATCGTCGGCTGGAACTTCGACGGGACCACCCCGTGCGAATGGTTCGACGCCAACGGCAAGTACGCCGGCACGTGCGCGACGTATGGCTACCAGCAGGATCCGCGTGGAGCGCGGCAGCGTTTCGTCCGCCTCTACGACCAGGACGCCACCCTTCCTGGAACGTGGTCGGACTCGGACCTCGCCGGCGGCGCCGGTGACGACGTCCTGTTCGGCCAGTTGGGCAACGACTGGATCCAGGGCGACAGCGCGGTGATCGATGACCTGGGGCAGGTGCTGGTGGACGTCCAGACCCGCGAGAGCGTGACCGACCATCGGAACTCGGTCGAGGACCGCGCGGGTCTGGGTACTGATGGCGACGACTATGCCGAAGGCAACGGTGGGGACGATGTGATCTGGGGCGACCTCGGACAGGACGACCTCGTCGGTGGAAGCTCCGACATGTACAGCCTCGTGCTGGCCAGCCAGCGTCCGAACGGTATCGACACGATCTATGGCGGCGCCGGTATGCGCACCGTCATCGACGACCCGGGCGACATCTCGCGTGTCGGTCACGCTCACGACTCCGACGCCATCCTCGGTGACAACGGGAACCTGTACCGGATCGTCGGTGCCTTCGGCTCGTCCCTGCGCGACGCGACCGGGGCAGCGAAGCCCGCCGCCACGTTCCTCGCGTTCGCCTACGACAACTACTCGACGTTCGAACGCATCGTGCCTCGCTCCTGGTCCGTCCTCGACTACGCCTCGGGAGTCGTGGCGCCGACCGACCGTGGCCAGGCTGACCTCGTTCACGGCGAGTCCGGGGACGACCTCATCGTCGGCCAGATCGGCGACGATGTCCTCTTCGGCGACGGCCAGGACGACGTGATCATCGGCGGGACCGGCAACGACCGGATCTACGGCGGCACCGGTGACGATGGGATCCTTGGTGACGACGGGTTCTTCCGAACGAGCCGCAACGGTCTCGCCGAGCCGCTCTGGGGAGCGGCCGCCAACCCCGCTACGACCGTCGCCCTGTGCGACCTGTGCACCGTGGCGTCGCTCTTCCCCCAGGGCGCCCTCTTCCGCGAAGCCCGGCTCTACGCCTACCCGCCGGCGGCGGATCCGCCTGGCTACGCCGACATTGCGTGGGGCGGCCTGGGCAACGACTGGCTGCACGGCAATGAAGGTGACGACGCCCTGTCCGGCGCCGAGGCCGTGCCGTTCTACTACACCGACATCGCGCAGGACCGCATCCTCGCCGACTGGGGCGTCGATCCCCTCGACCCGCTCGGCTACGACGCGGCCAGCCGGACGTTCGCCGACTTCAACGTCAACGACCCGCGGTCCAAGGTCTACGACTGCACCGACGGCACCAAGAACATCGGCATCGACGGGACGTGTCCGAGCGGCCAGAAGGTGGAGTTCCTGCTCAACTTCACGCCGTTCGTCCTGGTCGCGCCGGGCATCCCGGTCCTCGACGCCAAGGGTCAGCCGGTGAAGCGCGACGACGGCTGCGACGTGCTGTTCGGCGACCTCGGCAACGACTGGCTGGTCGGCGGCACGAACACCAACTGGCTGTTCGGTGGGCTCGGCGACGATCTCCTCCAGACCTCGCAGAATCTCGAGGTCGACGGCGGCCGCAACCAGCACCCCGAACCGGCGGCCTGGGCGGACCCCGTGTTCGCGTACGGCGGAGCCGGTCGCGACGTGCTTATCGCGGCAACGGGCCGTGCCCGGCTCTTCGACTGGACCGGCGACAACGACCTGTTCGTCGTGCCCTTCGGCTGGGGCGGCGCTCCGGTGGTCAACCGGTTCTATACGCCGGCCATCGCTTCCTTCATCCTCGCCCTGGCCAGGGCCGGCGGCGCCGACCAGTCGTTCACCACGCCCTACGACGAGACCGGGCTGACCCGGCCGGGTGGATTGCTCTTCGCCGAGCAGCAGGGCAGCACCGCGATCCCGCCGATCAGCATCATCGCCGGTCAGCGGATGGACTTCCTCGGCTTCGTGGACCTCGGCGGTACCTGTGCCGCCGGTGCCTGCACGGCGCCGTCCAAGGCCGTGCCGTGCCTCTGCAAGCCGGCACCGAAGCCGTGCCTCTGCAAGCCCAAGCCGTGCCTGTGCAAGCCCAAGCCGTGCATCTGCAAGCCCAAGCCGTGCGTGTTCAAGCCGGTGAACCACTACCGCGTCCTCGTCAAGCTGTGCCCGCCGCCCAAGGCCAAGCCGTGCCCGCCGGTGAAGAAGGCGATGAAGCCGTGCCCGCCGCCGAAGCACAAGGTCAAGCCGAAGCCCAAGCCGAAGCTGCCGCCCTGCTACGCGTTGGTGCCGCGCAACCTCAGACCGCTCAACCCCGGGTGACCTGAAGGCGGTCGGCCGGCAGGGCCAGGTCCAGGAGGCTCTCCTGCAACCGGCGGCGGTCCGCCGTCCGGTGGGGGACGAGTCCGGGCACCGCCGAGGCCAGTGAGGCATACCCGAGGTATGCGGCGTAGGCCAGGGCCGCGCGGGACCGGGCTTCCGGTGCCGCTACGCCGGCCTCGCGGATGAGGCCCTCCACGTAGGCGACCCGCAGCTGCGTGGCCGCCACGACGGCGGCCCGGACGTCCGGGTCGGCGCTCGCCACGAGCAGCATGTCGGCGGGTGACTGTTCGGCCGCCCGGCTGACGATCCCGAGCAGGTGGCGCAGTCGTTCGCGTGCGGTGCCGCCGCCCGACTGGACGCGCTCGCTGATGAGGACCGTGTGGTCCTGGACCCAACGGTCCAGGACGGCGCGGAGCAGGTCGGCGCGGTCGGTGAAGTGCCAGTATCCGGAGCCCTTGGTCGTCCCGAGCCTGGTGGCGACCGGTTCGATCGCCACGGCGTCCGGGCCTCCCTCCACCAGGGCCGCAAGACCCGCAGCCGTCCAGTCCTCCCGGGTCAGAGTCTTCCGTGTGGCCACGGCCATACGGTACCGTATGGACTTCGAAACATACGGCACCGTATGGAGAGCCATGACCCTCACCCACGCTCCCTCGTTCACCTCACTGGCGCTGCGCGACCAGCCGCCACCGGACTGGGCGGACGTCGTCGTCGAGCCCGTTCCGGACGCACTGACCGGGATGACGGACCCCGCCCGGTGGGCACGCGAGATCTTCTCGGTGCGCAGCATCCCTCCGGCGGTGACCGGCCTGATGGGCCTGCGTCAGCTGTTCGCGCCCCTCGTCGGCGCCACTCGGGGCACCTGGGACGTCTTCGACGTCAGAGAGGTCCAGGGCGATGAGGCGTTGATCGCCTACCCGGACCGCCACCTCGACTTCCGGGCCGGGGTCGGGATCGACGTCGAGGCGCGCCTGGTGTGGGTGACCACGGCGGTCTGGTTCCACGGCCGGGGTGGCCGCACCTACTTCCTGCCCGTCCGGTTCCTGCACGACCCCGTCACCCGGTCCATGACGAGACGGGCGATCGACCGCCTGGCAGGTGGGACAATCGGGGGGTGACCTCCTCGCCGCGGACCGTGACCCTGCTCGGGTCGACCGGTTCCATCGGCACCCAGGCGATCGAGGTCGTGCAGGCCGCGCCCGACCGGTTCCGCATCACCGCGCTGAGCGCCGGTGGCAACCTCACGCTGCTGGCCCGCCAGGCCGTCGAGCTGCAGGTCGAAGCCGTCGGGTGCGCGCGGGGCTCCGTCGACGATCTCGCCGCAGCAGTGGCGGAGGCCGCACGGGAGGCCGGACAGGGCGCATACCGGCCCGAGCTGCTGGCCGGCCCGGACGCCGCGGCCGTCCTCGCCGGTCGTCCCACCGACGTCGTCCTCAACGGGATCACCGGCTCGATCGGCCTGACACCGACGCTCGCCGCGCTCGACGCCGGGACGACCCTCGCCCTGGCCAACAAGGAGTCGCTCATCGTCGGGGGGCCGCTGGTCAAGGCCGCCGCCAAGCCCGGCCAGATCGTCCCCGTGGACAGTGAGCACTCGGCCCTCGCGCAGTGCCTCCGCGGTGGGACGGCCGACGAGGTCGAGCGTCTCGTCGTCACGGCGAGCGGGGGGCCGTTCCGGGGGATGCGGCGGGACGAGCTCCACGACGTCACGCCGGAACAGGCGCTCGCCCACCCCACCTGGGCCATGGGACCGGTCATCACGACCAACTCCGCCACCCTGGTCAACAAGGGCCTGGAGGTCATCGAGGCCCACCTGCTCTTCGACGTCCCGTTCGAGCGCATCCACGTCGTGGTCCACCCGCAGTCAGTGGTCCACTCGATGGTCGAGTTCGTCGACGGGTCCACGTTGGCGCAGGCGTCGCCCCCGGACATGAAGCTGCCCATCGCGCTGGGCCTGGCCTGGCCGGAGCGAGTTCCCGGGGCCGCGCGACCGGTGGACTGGTCGCAGGCCTCGACCTGGGAGTTCTTCCCACTCGACGACGACGCGTTCCCTGCCGTCGGCCTGGCCAAGCGGGTCGGACAGGCCGGCGGGACCTACCCGGCGGTCTACAACGCCGCCAACGAGGAGTGCGTCCAGGCCTTCTTCGACGGGCGGATCAGGTTCACCGACATCGTCGACACGGTGGCCCGGGTCGTGGACGACCACGCACAGACTTCCGAGGCCGGGATCAACAGCGGCGACCTGGACGTTGAGACGGTGCTACGGGCTGACGCCTGGGCGCGAACCCGGGCGCGTACGGTGCTCGGTCTGGAAAGGACCCCTGCGTGATCGCCTACATCATCGGCGTGCTCGTCGTCGCCCTGGGCGTCGCGTTCTCGATCGCCCTGCACGAGATCGGCCACCTGGTACCCGCGAAGAAGTTCGGCGTGAAGGTGACCCAGTACATGGTCGGTTTCGGGCCCACCATCTGGTCGAAGCGCAAGGGCGAGACCGAGTACGGCGTCAAGGCGATCCCGCTGGGCGGCTACATCCGGATGATCGGGATGTTCCCCCCGAAGCCCGGTGACCCCGAGGGCCAGCTCCGTGCGTCGTCCACCGGCCGGTTCTCCCAGCTGATGGACCAGGCGCGGCAGGACTCCATGGACGAGGTCCAGCCGGGCGAGGAGAACCGGGTCTTCTACCGCCTCAGCGTGCCCCAGAAGGTCATCGTGATGATGGGCGGCCCGACGATGAACCTGTTCATCGCGGTCGTCCTGTTCGGCGGCATCCTCACGCTCTACGGCATCCCCACGGCCACGCCGCTGGTCTCGACCGTCGCCACCTGCGTCCCGTCGACCGCACCGACCGTCGCCAAGCCCCAACCCGACTGCGTGGCCGGAGACCCCGCCTCGCCGGCGGCCGCTGCGGGCCTCCAGAAGGGCGACCGCATCGTCTCCGTGAACGGCACCCCGGTCTCGACCTGGGACCAGGTGACGCCGTTGATCCGGCAGTCCGCCGGTCAGACGATGACGCTCGTCGTGGACCGGGGCGGTTCCCAGGTCACGCTCGCGGCACCGATCGCCGCGCTGGGCCGGGCCGCCTACGTCGACAACGACAAGGTCAAGGTCGACGCCAACGGCACGGTGGTCACGGAGACGGTCGGCTACCTCGGCGCGACGCCCACCGGCGAGCTGGTCAAGGGCACGGTCCTCCAGGTGCCCGGGTTCGTCTGGAACCAGTTCACGACGACCGCCGGCGTCGTCGTCAACGTCCCGCAGAAGATGGTCGGGGTCGTCCAGGCCGCCTTCGGATCGGGGGAGCGCGACCCCAACGGACCGATCTCGGTCGTCGGCGTCGGCCGGGTGGGCGGGGAGATCGCCGCCGCCGACCTCGGTGCCGACGGTACGACGGCCAAGATCATGACCCTGCTGTCGCTCATCGCGGCGCTCAACATGGCCCTGTTCGTCTTCAACCTCATCCCGCTGCTGCCCCTCGACGGCGGACACGTCGCGGGCGCTCTCTGGGAGGGCCTGAAGCGCAACGGCGCCCGGATTCTCGGCCGATCCGACCCGGGTCACGTCGACGTCGCCAAGGCGCTTCCGGTGGCCTACACGATGGCCCTGGTCCTCATCACCATGTCGGCCCTGCTCATCTACGCGGACATCGTCAAGCCGGTCAAGCTGTTCTGACGGCGCCGCGGTCGCCCACGCGCCGACGACACCCCCGACGACAACCCCGACGACAACCCCGCACGTGATGACGTGCGGCGGTCCAAGTCCGAAATGTCCGCCGAAAGGTTCATCACGTGCGGACGTCGTGGCGCGCGGCGTCCCCTCGGGGCGGGATGAGCCTGTGGACAAGGAACGTGAGCGCAGCGGCGATCTTGACACGCTGGTCGGATGAGCGCACTGGCCGGTGCAGTCCGGAGGACTCGTTCTCGACCGGCCCTTCACCCGCGCCGAGGCGTATGCGGGTGGTCTGACCGATCGCGACCTGCGATCCGACCGGTTCGTCCGCGTGTTCAGGGGCGTCTACATCGACCGCGCGACCACGTGCACCGCCGTCATTCGGGCACAGGCAGCGCTCCGGATCGCGCCGCCGTCAGCTGTGGTCAGCCACCACACCGCGGCCGTGATCTGGGGTGGCGCCGTCCCTCCGCAGTCGGTAGTGCACATCAGCGTGCCAACCGGGCAGGACTGCCAGGTGAACGGGATCAGGACGCACCGGTATCTCGACATGTCGCCGCCGTCGTGGTGTCGCGGCCTCCGCGTGACCTCGCCGGAGCGCACCATGTGCGATCTGGCGAGGACGCTCGACCTCGTCGAGCTCGTCGTCCTCGGTGATCGGTTGGTCCGCCGTGAGGTCACGACGCCGATACGGCTGATCCAGGCCGCCGACGACTGGCACGGCCCCCGTCGCCGACTCCTGCAGCGCGCGGCTCGGCTGGTGCGCCAGGGCGTCGACTCGCCGCCGGAGTCGCGCCTTCGCATGCTCGTCGTCCTGGCCGGGCTTCCGGAGCCCACCATCAACCACATCATCCGGAACGAGGAGACCGGTGAGTGGCTGCGGAGGTTCGAGCTGGCATACCTGGAGCTCCTCCTCGCCATCGAGTACCAGGGTCGGTGGCATCGCGAGTCCGACGAGGTCTGGGAAGGGGACATCGAGCGGCGCGAAGAGCTCGACCACCGGACCTGGCGCGTGGTCGAGGTCATCGCGAAGAGCCTCAACGACGACCCACTTCGGTCCTGCAGCGGATCGAGCAGGCCCGTCGGGATCGTGGCGCGCGGCCTACGACGCGGTTCTCCGAGGAGTGGCGAGCGTTCTTCCCGGGCGTCTACCCGTCACGCCGATAACCCCGCACGTGATGACTTGTGGCACCGATAGTCCGAAATGTCCGCCGAAAGGTCATCACGTGCGGGGTTATCCACGGTGGGCAGGAGACGACAGGAGACGACAGGAGGCGGCAGGAGGCAGTGGTCCGTGGCCAGGAGCCGGCGGATGAACCGGACGCCGGTCGCGGCTGGGATACTGGAGGCATGACCGTCTCGCTTGGTATGCCCGCCCTTCCCGCGCCGGTACTCGCCCCTCGGCGGCCCACGCGGAAGATCCGGGTCGGCAAGGTCGAGGTCGGCGGGGACGCTCCGATCAGCGTCCAGTCGATGTGCACGACCCCCACGACGGACGTCAACGCGACCCTCCAGCAGATCGCCGAGCTCACGGCGACCGGCTGTGACATCGTCCGCGTCGCCTGCCCCAGCCAGGACGACGCCGAGGCCCTGCCCGAGATCGCCCGGCACAGTCAGATTCCGGTGATCGCCGACATCCACTTCCAGCCCAAGTACGTGTTCGCCGCGATCGACGCCGGCTGCGCCGCCGTCCGCGTCAACCCGGGCAACATCCGCAAGTTCGACGACCAGGTCAAGGAGATCGCGCAGGCGGCCAAGGACGCCGGCGTCTCCATCCGCATCGGCGTGAACGCCGGTTCGCTGGACCCGCGGATCATGCAGAAGTACGGCAAGGCCACCCCGGAGGCCCTCGTCGAGTCGGCGGTCTGGGAGGCGAGCCTGTTCGAGGAGCATGACTTCCACGACTTCAAGATCTCGGTGAAGCACAACGACCCGGTCGTCATGGTGCGCGCCTACGAGCTCCTCTCCGAGGCGGGGGACTGGCCGCTGCACCTCGGTGTCACCGAGGCAGGGCCGGCGTTCCAGGGCACCATCAAGTCCTCGGTCGCCTTCGGCGCCTTGCTGTCCAAGGGGATCGGCGACACGATCCGGGTCTCGCTCAGCGCACCCCCGGTCGAGGAGGTCAAGGTCGGGAACCAGATCCTCCAGTCGCTCAACCTGCGGCCGCGCAAGCTCGAGATCGTCTCCTGCCCCTCGTGCGGTCGCGCCCAGGTCGACGTCTACACCCTGGCCGACGAGGTCACCGCCGGCCTCGAGGGCCTCGAGGTGCCGCTGCGCGTGGCCGTCATGGGCTGCGTCGTCAACGGCCCGGGGGAGGCGCGCGAGGCGGATCTCGGTGTCGCCAGCGGCAACGGCAAGGGCCAGATCTTCGTCCGCGGCGAGGTCATCAAGACCGTGCCGGAGAAGGACATCGTGGAGACCCTCATCGAGGAGGCGATGCGCATCGCCGAGTCGATGGAGCGCGATGGCGAGGCCGCCGAGCACGGTTCGCCCCAGGTCACCGTCGGCTGACCCCCGAGGCCCCGGCTCACCTCATGTTGTCGTCGTCGGCCTCCCGCTCCAGCTCGGCCGCACGCCGGTAGATCGACCGCTCTTCGGGGTATGCCTCGGACTGCAGCCGCCGGGGCACCGATCCGGGAGGCAACCGCCGGTTGAGGGAGAACAGCCGCCCCAGCACGGGCATCAGCACGATGTTGAGACCGTGCAGGATGCCGATGATGAGCAGAATCCCGCCGACGCGCATGACCTCCGACTGCAGCTGGCTCGCCGTGACGTTGCCGACGAGGGACCGCCAGTCCTCGGGAGGCTCGAAATGCACCGTGAAGAAGATGTACGCCGTGAAGATCAGGTAGTACACGACGTCGGTGAGGACGATGTAGCTCTTTCCGGTGAGCGGGTTGTCGTGGAACACGTCGGCGGCGTAGGCGCGGCCGAACCGCTTGATGAACGGACCGAGCCACAGCGCGATCGCGATGAGGACGGCGGTGGTTGCGAGCTCGAGGACCCACCAGGGCATGGCCAGTTCTCCTCTGAGGTTTCGTGGGGTGAGGGTGACGGTGAGGGTCGTGACGAGGGCCACGGCGGCGGCCCAGAGAGCGACGACGGTGCGTTGACGTCGCCGACGAAGCCGGTCGGCGTCGATGCTGTCGACGACCCGGCTGAAGAGGTCCGGGGACGGCCGCAGCTCGCGGTCGTCGTGCAGGGCGTCGTGAACCGCCTTGCCGAAGAGGTTGTCGGACGCGCTCATTGCTTCGTCTCCAGGGTCTGGGCCATGGACCGCAATCCGCGCTGTAGATGTGTCTTGACCGAGTTGGTCGACACACCGAGCGTTTCCGCGATGTCGGGGATGGAGAGGTCGAGGTAGTACCTCAGCGCGACGCAGTCGCGCTGCCGCTTGGGCAGCGCCCTGAGCGCCTCGACCACCTCCTGTCGGCCCTCGGTCTCGGTCGCGTGCTCCTCGGCGGAGGGGGCGTCAGGGGCGGCCGGAGGGCGGTGCCGGAAGGAGACCAGCCCGCGACGGTTGTGGTCGCGGGCCAGGTTGATGACGATCGACCGCAGGTATGCCGCGGCCCGTTCCTCGTCGCGGATCCGATGGGCGCTCCGGGCGAGTCGGATGAAGGCCTCCTGGACGAGGTCCTCCGCGGCGGTCCGGTCGTCGACGAACAGCCTGGCCAGAGAGAGCAGTCGGGTGCCCTCGTCGCGGAACAGCGTGGCAACGAGAGCGTCGACCGACGCGACGCCCTGCAGCCCTGCGGTCGTCCCGGAGGACACCACACCAAGAGTCTCCATCACTTCGACAGACGAAGAGCGGGGATCGCCGGGTGACACGGGAGGACGACGGATTTCCGCCGTGCGGGTGCGGTCACCCAGTAGGTCGGTCGGCTGCGTCAGTCCAGGTATCCGCGGTTCTCCGCCGCTCGCTCGCCGGGTGGCGGACACCGATCCTGTTGTCCAGCAAGGGGGAAGTCCACTATGTCCAGTACTCGTCACGACACCCGCGCATCCCGGTCGACCACGGCGCGACCCGTTCGCGGCACGGTCCTCGCCGCCGTCGGAGCGGTCGGTCTCGTCTCGGTGGCCGCCCTTGCGGGGGCGGCCCCGGCGCAGGCGAACGGGGTCGGCCACGGCAAGCCGGCGGGGCACCTCGGTGCCCACGTCTTCCGCGGTCCGCTCAGCGACCTGCAGCCCACCACCAGCGGCCCACTCGACGGGGCGCAGGCCAAGCTCGTGTTCGTGGAGCACCGCGGCTCGTCGATGTTCGTCCTCGTCGTCTCCGGGGTCGGCCCCGGCGGCGTCGGTCACACGTACGGCGCGCACCTGCATACCGGAGCCTGTGTGGCCGGGAACGGCGCCGCAGCCGGACCGCACTACAACCAGTCCACCGTCAACGGCGTCGTGCCGCCGGTCGTGAGCGACCAGACCGAGGTCTGGCTCGACGTCACGGTGGGCGCTGACGGCGGTGCCGTCGCCGTCGCCCGCGTGCCCTTCGTGCCGGCGCCCGGCAACCGCGCGGTCGTCCTCCACGCCGAGCACACCGACGACCACGGGACCGCCGGCGCGCGTCTCGCCTGCCTGCCGGTGAGCTGGTCGTGAGGACCGCACGGTATGCCGCCGTGGGCTTCACCCTGGGCGCCGGCTGGGGGGTCCTGGCGCGGGTCTGGATGCGGCTGATCTCCACGTCGCCGGAGTTCACCTGGGCCGGGACGATGTCGATCGTCCTCACGGCGGCGGTCATCGGTCTCGCCCTGGGTGTCGTCCACGCCGCCCGGCGACGCGGGGGCAGTCCCTGGTGGCGGCTGTTCGCCCTCATCGTCCCGGTGTTGTTCCTCAGCCCCGGCATCGTGCTGTTCCCGGCCGCGGTCATCGGCGGTTGGGGTCTGCGGCGAGGACCGGTCGCGCGGCTCGTCGGCGCCGTGGCCGTCCTGTCCGCGCCCGTCATCCTCGTGGTGATGAGCTGGCAGGAGGTCGAGACGTCGCTGACGCCCTACCCGGAGAACGTGTACCGGCTCGTCCTCGCTGCCGGCGGACTGGTCCTCGGGGCGACCGCCGCATGGGGTACCAGTGTCGCGCTCGGTCCCTGGCGTCGCCGGGAGCCGGCGGCGTCCGAGGTCGGGACGGGCGTCACCGTCGCGGTCTGAAGGGACGAGGGCGCCCATACCGATCGGGTGACGCGCGGGGTTAGCGGTCGACAACGGACGGGGCCGACCGGCAGGCTGTACCCGTGCTGCGCACCCAGTCCCCCGTGCGCGCCCTGACCACGGCGGACCGCGACGAGGCGCTGGATCTGTGTGCCCGCAACCCTGCCGCCAACGTCTTCGTCGCCGCGCGGATCGAGGAAGGTGCCCTGCGTTCGGCGCCGGGCTCCCTCCTCGGCTTCCGCAGCGGCGGCCGGCTGCGCTCCCTCTGCTGGGTGTCCGCGAACGTGGTGCCGGTCGAGTGCGACGCGGAGACCGCCGAGGCCTTCGCCGCCCGGATCCGCCGGTGGCACAAGGGGTGCGCCTCGATCTTCGGCCCCAGCGAGCAGGTCCTCGCCCTCTGGGGCGTGCTGGAGCACTCGTGGGGCCGCGCGCGTGCGGTCCGGGCGCACCAGCCCCTCATGGCGACGTCACAGACGTCCGCGGAGTTCGGGGTGCCCGCGGAGCCCCGGGTGCGCTTCGCCCGACTGGAGGAGGTGGACATCGTCATGCCGGCGGCGGCGGCGATGTTCACCGACGAGATCGGCTACCCGCCCTACCGCGGGTCCTCGCGGGGCTACCGGGCCCTGATCGCCGGGCTCATCGCCGACCGCCACACGGTGGTCTGGGTCGAGGGCGACGAGGTCCTCTTCAAGGCCGACGTCGGCTCGGCGGCCGTGGACGCCGCGCAGATCCAGGGGGTGTGGCTGGCGCCCCGGCTGCGTGGGCACGGGCTCTCCGAGGCCTTGATGGCCGCAGCGACGGACCTCATCCTCGAGCACGTCGCGCCACTGGCGACCCTCTACGTCAACGACTTCAACACGCCGGCGCGCGCGACCTACCGGGCCATCGGGTACCGGGAGGTCGGCGCCTTCACCACCGTCCTGCTCTAGCCAGACGCATCCCCCGGGTATGCGAAAGGGCCCGTCCCCCAGGGGAACGGGCCCTTCGCGTGCGTCAGGTCGACGACCGGCGGTGCCGGTCCTCAGCCAGCCGCGTTGACGATCGCGAGGAGCGTCGGGTCGTTGGCGTAGGCCTCCTTGGCGTTCGCCTTGGTGACGATCACCGGGGTCAGCAGCTGCGCCGGGACGACCTTGACACCGTTGTTGTACTGCTTGGTGTCGTTGATCCCCGGGGGCGGGGCCTGGCCCTTCTGGAGCGCCTGCACCATCTTGATCGTGTCGGCCACCAGCGCGCGGGTGTCCTTGTTGATGGTGGAGTACTGCTCGCCAGCCATGATCGACTTGACCGACTCGACCTCGGAGTCCTGACCGGTGACGATCGGGATGGGCTTACCGGCGGCCTTGACCGAGGTGATGATGGCCCGAGCGAGGGTGTCGTTCGGGGAGAGCACGCCGTCGAGCGTGGCGCTGGTGTAGTTGGCCGACAGGAGCGTGTCCATCCGCTTCTGTGCGTTCTCGGCCTTCCAGCCCTGCGTGACGACCTGGTTGAAGCTGGTCTGGCCCGAGGGGACCTTCAGGGTGCCGTCGTCGAGCTTCGGCTTCAGCACGTCCATGGCTCCGTCGAAGAAGACCTGGGCGTTGGCGTCGTCCGGCGAGCCGGCGAAGAGCTCGATGTTGTAGGGACCGTTCGGCTTCTTGGCCTTCATCCCGTCGAGGAGGGCCTGACCCTGGAGCTGGCCGACCTTCCGGTTGTCGTACGCGATGTAGTAGTCGACGTCGGGGGTGTTCTTGAGGAGCCGGTCGTAGGCGATGACGATCGCGCCGGAGTCCTTGGCCGCCTTGGCCTGGGTGCCCAGCTGCGCGCCGTCGATGGCGCCGATGACGATGACCTTGGCCTGCTTGGTGATCATGGCCTGGATCTGGTTCTGCTGCTCAGAGACTCCACCGTTGGCGAACTGGACGTCGGGGGTGAAGCCGGCCTGCTTCAGGCCGTCGTTGAAGAGGCCCTCGGCGAGGACCCAGTTCTCCGACGTCTTCTGAGGCAGCGCGACGCCGATGGTGGCGTTGGCCGGGAAGCCGGCGCTGGAGCCGCCGGTCGAGCCCGACCCTCCGCTCGATCCGGAGTCGGCAGCGCGACCGCAACCGGTAAGGGCGAGGGCAGCCACCGCAGTGACTCCCACCACCTTGGCGATGAGACGCATATGCATGTTTCCTTTCTGCGCGCGCCCCGGCGGGACGCGGGTATGTGGGTGCGGTGAGGAGCCGCGGTCAGCTTCGCTGGCCGAGGGTCTCGTCGAGCTTCTCGATCTCCGAGGCTGCCGTTGGCGCCTGCACCGCGTCACCGTCGGATCCTTTGGATCGACGGTTGCGCATGAACAAGCCGGTGATGGACGGCCTGCCCTGCGACTTGTTGTAGATGTCGAAGGCCACGGCCACGAGCAGCACCAAGCCCTTGATCATCTGGGTCATATCGGCGCCGGCACCCATCAGCTGGAGACCGTTGTTGAGCACCGCCATGACGAGGCCGCCGATGATCGACCCGATGACGGTGCCGACCCCGCCGCTGACGGCGGCGCCACCGATGAACACCGCGGCGATCGCGTCGAGCTCCCAGCCGACGCCGTCGAACGGTCCGGAGGCGTTGGAGCGCGCCACGAACATCATGCCGGCGAGGGCGGCGAGCAACGACATGTTGGCCATCACCAGGAAGTTGACCCGCTTGCTGCGCACGCCGGACAGCTCGGCGGCGTGGCGGTTGCCGCCGACCGCGTAGATGTGCCGCCCGATGATGGTCTTGCTGGCGATGAACCCGTAGAGCAGGACCAGGGCGATGAGGATGAGCCCGGGAACCGGGAAGCCCTTGCGCCCCGAGGCGATGAGCAGCATCGCTCCGAAGACGACGATGCAGATGAGGGCCATCCGGGTGTAGGTGATCCAGGCCTCTTCGACGGTCGCCCCGATGTTGATGAGCTGGCGGCGGCCGCGCAGGGTGCCCCAGATGATCCCGGCGCAGGCGAGCAATCCGAGCAGCACCGTGAGGTTGTTGTAGCCGGTGTTCGGGCCCCATTCCGGGAGCGTGCCGGCTCCGATCACCTGGAACTCGGGCGGCACCGGGACGGTGTTGGACTTGCCGACGAACTGGTTCGCGCCACGGAAGAAGAGGAAGCCGGAGAGCGTGACGATGAAGGCGGGGATGCCGACGTAGGCCACCCAGAAGCCTTGCCAGATGCCCACGACGGCGCCGAGGGCCAGTCCGAGGAGGATGCCGCCCCACCAGGGCACGCCCCAGTCGCGCATGGCGATGGCGACGACGATGCCGACGAACGCCGCGACCGAACCCACGGACAGGTCGATGTGGCCGGCGATGATCACGAGGACCATGCCGATGGCGAGGACCAGGATGTAGGCGTTGCCCTGGATGATGTTGTTGACGTTGTCGGGCTGCAGGGTCAGACCGCCCGTGAGGATCTGGAAGAGGATGATCAGCGCCGCGAGGGCGAAGATCATCCCGAGCTGACGGGCGTCGCCCCCGAAGATCTGCTTGATCTTGTTCATCGGTTTCCTGGCTTCCGTGAGATCAGGCGCTGGCCTGGGTCGGGACGTCCGACCTCGACGAGGTCTTGGTCATGAGGCGCATCAAGGACTCCTGGTCGGCGTGTCCCTTGTCGAGAACACCGGTGATCGCTCCTTCGCAGATCGTGTAGATCCGGTCGGAGAGGCCGAGCAGCTCGGGCAGCTCGGACGAGACGAGGATGACGCCCTTACCCTCGGCGGCCATCCGCTGGACGATGCCGTAGATCTCGAACTTGGCGCCGACGTCGATGCCGCGGGTCGGCTCGTCGAGGATCAGCAGGTCCGGCTCGGTGAACAGCCACTTGGCCAGCACCACCTTCTGCTGGTTGCCGCCGGAGAGCTTGGACACGCCCTCGTCCACGGTCGGCGCCTTGGTGCGCATCGACTTGCGGTACTCCTCGGCGTACTTGTACTCCTCACGCTCGTCGACGACGAGGCCGTGGGTGATCCGCTTCAGCTTGGCCGAGACGGTGGTGCGCTTGATGTCGTCGAGGAGGTTGAGGCCGAGGGTCTTGCGGTCCTCGGTGACGTAGGCCAGGCCGGCGTCGATCGCCGCGGGCACCGACTTGAGGTGGAGCTCCTGGCCGTCCTTGAGCAGCGTGCCGCTGACGAAGATGCCGTAGGACTGGCCGAAGATGCTGCGCATCAGCTCCGTGCGGCCCGCGCCCATGAGGCCGGCGAAGCCGACGATCTCCCCGCGGCGGACGTAGAAGCTCTCGCTCTTGCACACCAGCCGGTCCGCGACGTTCGGGTGGCGGACGGTCCAGTCCTTGACCTCGAACAGCTTCTCCCCGATCTCCGGGACGTGGTCCGGGAACCGGGACTCGATGTCACGACCGACCATGCCGCGGATGATCCGGTTCTCGTCGACGCCGTCCTCCTTGACCCGGAGGGTCTCGATGGACTTGCCGTCGCGGATGATCGTGATGGAATCGGAGATCTGCTCGATCTCGTTGAGCTTGTGGCTGATCATGATGCAGGTCACGCCCCGGGAGCGGAGCCCGGCCATGAGTCCGAGCAGGTGCTGGGAGTCGCCCTCGTTGAGCGCCGAGGTGGGCTCATCGAGGATCAGCAGCTTGACGTCCTTGGACAGCGCCTTCGCGATCTCGACCAGCTGCTGCTTCCCGACGCCGATGTCCTTGATCTTGGTGTCGGGGTTCTCGTTGAGCCCGACCCGGGCGAGCAGCTCGCTCGCGAGCTTGCGCGTCGTCATCCAGTTGATGACCCCGCCGTGGGTCACCTCGTTGCCGAGGAAGATGTTCTCGCCGATCGACAGCTCGGGGATGAGGGCGAGCTCCTGGTGGATGATGACGATCCCGGCGTGTTCGCTGTCGCGGATGTTGTTGAACTCCACCAGCTGGCCGTTGAAGTGGATCTCGCCGTCGTAGCTACCGGCCGGCCACACGCCCGACAGGACCTTCATCAGCGTGGACTTGCCGGCCCCGTTCTCCCCGCAGATCGCGTGGATCTCGCCGCGCTGAACCGTCATCGAGACGTTCGAGAGCGCCTTGACGCCCGGGAACTCCTTGCTGATGTCGCGCATCTCGAGGATGACCTGGCCGGCAGGGATGTCACCCTCTTCCGGGCCGGGCGAGGAGACGTTGTCCTGGAGACTGGAGTCGGTGCTCATCTGACCGTCATCACTTCCTCGTGACCGAGCGAGACTGCGGTGGACTGGGGGACCTGGCGGCCTGCGAATCACGGCGGTACGGCAGGCGGGCAGGGGCCCAGGGCGCTCGATGATTCTGACCTACAGGGCGTCGGTTTCGTGAGGAGTTGGCAGCCTCTGACCAGTCACAAGGGCGTAACGATCCCTACGCCCCGGACCGGGTTTCTGCTGCGGCGCCCGACCAACCGACATCGTTGTCAGACAACGCGGACCACTGAACCTCATCAGCGGCTCCGACGTCAAGACGCAGCGGGCACGCCCGGAGCGGAACTTTCCGCCTGATCCGGTTCGTGGCAGGCGAGATTCACGTATCCGTGGTTGACGTTGTCCGTTCTGCTCTGAATAGTGAGGTGCTGTGCCAACGTTGTCGCACCAGGGCGCCTACCGGCCCTCGGAGGACGGACCGAGCCGTCCGACGATGGCCGACGTGGCCCGTCGCGCCGAGGTGTCGATCAAGACCGTGTCTCGCGTGGTGAACGGCGAGGCCGGAGTCAGCCCCGCCACCACGGCGCGGGTCCGCGAGATCATCGACGACCTCGGCTTCCAGCGGCACGCCGGCGCCACGATGCTGCGGACCGGACGCTCGGACCGGATCGGCCTCGTCGTCGAGGACCTGGCGAACCCGTTCTACGCGCAGCTCGCGGCGGGGATCGAGCGTGAGGCGCGGCTGCGGCAGCACCTGTTGATCAGCACGTCCTCCCAGCAGTCCGCCCAGAACGAGGCCGAGCTGGTCGACGCGCTCATCGCCCAGCGCGTGGCGGGCCTGGTGGTCGTCCCGATCGAGACCGAGCCGTCGGAGGCCCTGCGCGCCGCTGCTCGCTCCGTGCCCGTCGTCTGCGTGGACCGGCCCCAGCCCGACCTCGGCGTCGACACGGTGCTCAGCGACAACGAAGGTGGGATGCGCAGCGCCGTGGAGCACCTCGCCGCCCACCGGCACGAGCGGATCGGCTTCATCGGCGACGACCAGTCGATCTGGACCGCCCGCCAGCGCAAGGCCGGCTTCGCCTCCGCGGCGGCGTCCCTGGCCCTCCGTGGGCCGCTGCGCTCCCGTGTCGGTCCGTACGCCGCTGGAGAGGTCGCCGACCTGCTGCGGGAGTGGACCGCCGAGCCGGATCCGGTCACCGCGATCATCACCGGCAACAACCGGGTGACGCTGGCCGTGCTCCACGCGATGCGCGAGGCCGGGGTCGTCCTGTCGTTGGTGGGGTACGACGACTTCGAGCTGGCCGACGTCGTCGACCCTCCGGTCACGGTCGTCCACCAGGACCCGATGGTGCTCGGAGAGCGGGCGGTTCAGCAGATCTTCGCGAGGCTCGCCGTCGGCGCGGGGGAGCCCACCACGGTGATCGTCCCCACTCGCCTCATCGTCCGCGGGTCGGGGCGCCCGATGGAGGTGGCCGGCGGGGTGGTCTGATGGCCCGATGGCCGGTTCCGCGAGCGCACCCCTCACCCGTCGCATCGTCGGGCTCGCCCTGCTCTTCATCGCCTCGGGCACCACACATCTCGTGCGTCCGCAGGTCTTCGAGCCGATCGTGCCGCGCGCCCTGCCCGCTCGGCGCGAGCTGGTGTATGCGTCGGGCGTCGCCGAGCTCGTCTGCGCCGCCGGGCTGCTGGCTCCGCGTACCCGGTCGGTGGCGGGCTGGGGCTCCGCCGCGCTCCTCGTCGCGGTGTTCCCAGCGAACGTCCAGATGACCGTGGCCGCGGCAAAGCGCTGGCGGCGCCGCCCGGACGACCCCAAGCGGGCGGTCTTCCTCGCGGGGACGGTCGCGCGGCTGCCGTTGCAGTGGCCACTGGTCAGGGTCGCCCTGAGCGCGACCGGCCGCGACCGCTGACCGGAGCACCGTAGAGCCGGAGCGCGAGCGCCCCGACGTGTCGCCGAGATGCGGATGTCGGCGGCGACAGGGCGCTGGAGGGGCTCGATCCGTCGCCGAGAGACGACTTCTCGTGGGCGGAACCGGCCATGAGGGCACCGTCGCGCGCTCGGCCGCCGTGGAGGGGCCACGCGCATACGGGAAGCCGGGTGAGAAGCGGACCCCGGCGCGGATATCCTGCCCACCGCACCGTTTCTCCTCGTGGCCCACCGGCCCACCCGATCCCGGAGTACCCCACCGTGGCCATGCGCATGTCGACACTGTTCCTCCGAACCCTGCGCGAGGACCCTGCCGACGCCGAGGTGCCGAGCCACCGGCTGCTGGTCCGGGCCGGCTACATCCGCCGGGTCGCCCCGGGGATCTACACATGGCTGCCGCTGGGGCTGAAGATCCTGCGCCGCGTCGAGCAGATCGTCCGCGAGGAGATGGACGCGATCGGCGCCCAGGAGCTGCTGTTCCCCGCCCTGCTGCCGCGGGAGCCGTACGAGGCGAGCGGCCGCTGGACCGAGTACGGGGACAACATCTTCCGGCTCAAGGACCGCAAGGGCGCCGACTACCTGCTCGGACCGACCCACGAGGAGCTGTTCGCCCTCACGGTCAAGGACCTGTACTCGTCCTACAAGGACCTGCCGGTCACCCTCTACCAGATCCAGAACAAGTACCGCGACGAGGCCCGTCCGCGGGCGGGGATCCTGCGCGGCCGCGAGTTCGTCATGAAGGACGCGTACTCCTTCGACATCGACGACGCCGGGCTGCAGAAGAGCTACGACCAGCAGCGTGAGGCCTACACGAGGATCTTCGACCGACTCGGCTTCCACTACGTGATCGTCGCGGCCATGGCCGGAGCCATGGGCGGCAGCAAGAGCGAGGAGTTCCTCGCCACCGCGGAGAACGGCGAGGACACCTACGTCCGGTGCCCGAACTGCGGGTATGCGGCGAACGTCGAGGCCGTGATGGTGCCGGCGCCCCCCACCCAGGACTGGACGCACACGCCCGCCGCGCACGTCGAGGACACGCCCGAGACGCCGACCATCGCCACGCTCGTCGACCACCTCAACGCGCGCTTCCCACGGGAGGACCGCCCCTGGGCGGCCGGCGACACCCTCAAGAACGTCCTCGTCACGGTGACCGCGCCCGACGGCACGCAGGAGATCCTCGCCATCGGCCTCCCGGGCGACCGTGAGGTCGACGAGAAGCGCCTGGGCGCCCAGCTCGAACCGTCCGTCGCCACGGTCTTCGAGGACTTCGAGCACCACCCGGAGCTGGTCAAGGGCTACATCGGCCCTGGGGCGCTCGGTGCGGACAAGCCCGCCGGCGTCCGCTACCTCGTCGACCCGCGCGTCGTGGACGGGACCCGGTGGGTCACCGGCGCCGACCAGACCGGCCGTCACGTGGTCGATCTGGTCGCGGGCCGCGACTTCACCGCCGACGGCACCATCGAGGCCGCGGAAGTGCGCGCCGGCGACGAGTGCCCGAGCTGCGGGCACCAGCTGGAGGCCGCGCGCGGCATCGAGATGGGCCACATCTTCCAGCTCGGCAAGAAGTACGCCGAGGCGCTGGGACTCAAGGTCCTCGACGAGACCGGCAAGCTCGTGACGGTCACCATGGGCTCCTACGGGGTCGGCGTCTCCCGGGCCGTCGCGGCCATCGCCGAGGGCAACTACGACGAGCACGGGCTCTGCTGGCCCCGGGAGATCACGCCGGCCGACGTGCACGTCGTGGCGACCGGAAAGGACGACGAGGTCTACCTCAAGGCGCAGGAGATCGTCCGCGAGCTGGAGTCCGCAGGCATGGAGGTCATCTACGACGACCGCAAGCAGGTCAGCCCGGGCGTGAAGTTCAAGGACTCCGAGCTCATCGGCGTCCCGACGATCGTCGTCGTCGGCCGCGGACTGGCCGACGGCACCATCGAGGTCAAGGACCGGCGTTCGGGGGAGCGCCGCGTCGTCCAGGTCGACTCGGCGGTGGCTGAGGTGGTCGCGGAGGTCCGCGGCACCAGTCGTCCCGCGACATGACCGGCGACGATCGGGGCGGTAGGGACACAGGGGGGAACGCCGGCAACATCGGCGCGGTCATCTTCGACTGGGGCGGCACGATCACGCCCTGGCACACCGTTGACATCGACGAGCAGTGGCGCGTCTTCGCCCGCGAGTACCACCCGGAGGCCGAGCCGGGTCTCGCCGACGAGCTGGCCACCCGCATCTGGGAGGCCGAGAGCGCAGGCTGGTCCCGTGGCCGCGACGAGGGCGCCTCGGCCCGCCTCGAGGACATCCTCGCCGAGGCCGGGATCGTCGCCGACGACCCGCGCGCCGTGGCGGGCCTCGCCGCGTACCAGGCGTTCTGGGAACCCCACACCTGGACCGACCCTCAGATCCGGCCCCTCTGGGAAGGGCTGCACGACAACGAGATCCGGGTCGGCGTCCTGTCGAACACGATCTGGTCCCGGGAGTACCACCGCGGCCTGCTCGCGCGTGACGGCGTCCTCGATCTCGTCGACGCCGACGTCTACTCCAGCGAGACGCCCTGGGTGAAGCCGAACCCGGAGATCTTCCACGACGCCTCGCGGCGGATCGGCGTCGAGCCCGCGCGGTGCGTCTACGTCGGCGACCGCGGGTACGAGGACGTGCACGGCCCACAGTCGGCGGGGATGCGGGCGATCCTGGTGCCGCACAGCGACATCCCGGAGAGCCAGCAGGTGCGTCACGACGCGACCCCGGACGCCGTGGCCCACGAGCTGCTCGACGTCCTCGACATCGTGCTGCGCTGGGACGGGCGGCGCTGACCGGAGATGCCCGACGCCACGGTGGACCCGACACTGCTCACCGTCGCCTTCATCGCCGCGGCCGCCCTCGTCGCCGGTTGGGTCGACGCGGTCGTGGGCGGCGGCGGGCTCGTCCAGCTCCCCGCGCTGCTCCTCGGGTTCCCGACGGCGTCGCCGGCGCAGATCCTCGCGACCAACAAGTTCAGCTCGATCTTCGGGACCACGACGAGCGCCATCACGTACTACCGGCGCGTCCATCCGGACCTGCGCACCGCCCTGCCCATGGCGGGCGTCGCCTTCCTCGGGTCGGTCCTCGGCGCGCTGATCGGGCTGCACATCCCCAAGGCCGCGTTCAACCCGATCGTCCTCGTCTGCCTCGTCGTCGTCGGCGCCTACACGCTCCTCAAGCCCGACCTGGGCCGGGAGACGGCCCTGCGGTGGAGCGGCCACAAGCACCGGGTAGCGGCGATGCTCATCGGTTTCGTCATCGGGGTCTACGACGGCGCCCTCGGACCGGGGACCGGGTCGTTCCTCGTCTTCGCCCTCGTCGGGCTGATGGGGTATGCGTTCCTCGAGGCCAGCGCGAAGGCCAAGATCGCCAACGTCGCGACCAACCTCGGAGCCCTGGTCGTCTTCGCGCCGGGCGGCTACATCATGGTCAAGGTCGGCCTGGTCATGGCCGTGGGCAACCTCCTGGGCGGCTACATCGGCGCCCGGACCGCGGTCCGGTTCGGCAGCGGGTTCGTGCGCGTGGTCTTCATCGTCGTCGTGTCGGCGTTCATCGTGCGGATCTCCCTCCAGCTGCTCGGCGTGTGGCCCTGACATGGCCTGGCCACAGAGGACCCTCAGGGAGGCGCCCCAGGATGTGCTTACGGGCGCCCCCGTGGTGACCGCGGAACCGTCGGCACAGCAGCTCGCGTCGCGAGTGGTCGACGGCGCCGCACGGGCCACGGGAGGCCGCCCGGCCAACGACCCCGACTGGTGGCGTCAGCTGGCGGCCGCGCTGGGCTGCCTCGCGGTCGTGTTCGTCGTCGGCCTCTGGGTCAAGGGTCAGGGGCCGCAGGAGCTCGGCTCGGTCAGCGGCGCGCTCCACTCGTTCGGCCGGCTGACCGCTCTGCTGTCGTCCGTGCTGCTCCTCATCCAGGTCGTCCTCATGGCGCGAGTCCCGTTCCTGGAGCGCGGGTTCGGGCAGGACGCCATCGTGCGGACGCACCGCCTCGCCGGGTTCACGTCGTTCAACCTCCTGTTGGCGCACATCGTCCTGTCGACGCTCGGGTATGCAGCCTCGACCCAGCTCGGGATCTGGGGCACCCTCGTCGACTTCGTCGTCAGCTACCCGGGGATGCTCCTCGCGGTCGCCGGCACTGTCGCCCTGACCATGGTCGTCGTCACGTCCATCCGGAGGGCCCGCGCGCGACTTCGTTACGAGACCTGGCACCTGCTGCACGTCTACGCGTACCTCGGGGTCGGACTCGCCCTCCCGCACCAGCTCTGGACCGGGCAGGACTTCGTCGGGAACCTCGCCGCCACGGTGTTCTGGTGGACCCTGTATGCGGCCGCGCTCGGCTGTGTCGTGGGGTTCCGCCTCGCCCTCCCGCTGGTCCGGTCGTACCGCCACCGGCTCGTGGTCGACGAGGTCCGCCGCGAGACGCTGGGCGTGACGTCGGTCGTCGTGTCGGGACGTGACCTCGACCGGCTCGGCGCCCGCGCCGGGCAGTACCTCTTCTGGCGGTTCCTCGACCGGCCGGGCTGGACTCGGGCCCATCCGTTCTCGCTGTCGGCCGCGCCGGACGGGTCGCGGCTGCGGATCACGGCGGTCCACGTCGGCCCCGACTCGACCGGCCTGGACCACCTCCACCGCGGCGCGCGGGTCCTCGTCGAAGGCCCGTACGGACGGCTGCACGCCGGCGTCCGGACCGGCGACAAGGTGCTGCTGATGGCGTCGGGCATCGGGGTCACCCCGATGCGGGCGCTCCTCGAAGGGCTGCCCCAGCGACCGGGCGACGTCGTCCTCGTCTACCGGGTCCACTCGGCGGCGGACGTCCTGTTCCGGGACGAGCTGGCCACGCTGGCGGCCGAGCGCGGCGCGCGGGTCGTGACGGTGTCGGGTCCGCGCATCCGGAGCCGCGGCAGCTGGCTGCCGGTGTCGGCGGAGCACCTGGACGACGTCGAGGCGTTCGTGCACCTGGTCCCGGACGTGGCCGAGCGTGACGTGTACCTCTGCGGCAACGCGCAGTGGATGGAGCACGCGCGTGCCGCCGCGGTCGGAGCAGGCGCACGACCGGACCGGATCCACGTCGAGAGGTTCGTCTGGTGAGGCGGATCGCGGTGTGGCTGCTCGGGACCGTGACGGTCCTGGTGCTGCTGTTCAGCTACCACACGTCGACGTCGAGCCGGTTCGCTCCGAGCCCGGCCGCCGTGGCGGGTCGCGATACGACCGACGACCCGCCGGACCTGCCGGAGTCGGGCACCTTCGACGGCGACCCGGTCGTGACGCGGTTCGGGGTGGTCCAGGTCCGGATCACCGTCGCGGACGGGCGGATCGCGTCGGTGGACGCCCTTCAGGTGCCGAACCGGGACCGCCACGACGTGCTGATCAACGAGCGAGCCGTGCCCATCCTCAACGCCGAGGCGGTCGAGGCACAGAGCGCCCAGGTCGACCTCGTGTCCGGCGCCACGCTCACCTCGCAGGGCTACACCCAGTCGCTGCAGTCCGCGATCGACCGGGCCAGCGCATGAGCCGCCGCGCCTGGGTCGAGCAGGTGATGGGGATGCCGGTGAGCATCCACCTTCGAGGCCCGGAGGTGCGGGGGCCAGACGCGGAGCGGGCCGTCGCCGCCGCATACGCCGAGCTGGTCCGGCTCGACGGCCTCTTCTCGACGTACCGCCCCGAGTCCCCGCTCAGCCGGCGCCGGCGAGGGGACCTGGCCGCCGGGTCGGACGAGCCGTTGTTCGCCGAGGTCGAGGGGCTCTGTGCGGTCGCGGCGGAGCGGACCGGTGGGGCGTTCACCGCCTGGCTGCCGGACGATGCCGGCGAGCTCCGCTACGACCCGACCGGCCTCGTCAAGGGCTGGGCCGTCGACCGCGCCGCCCGCGAGCTGACCGGCCTGACGGCGACCTCATGGTCGGTCAACGCCGGTGGTGACGTCCTCGTCGGCCGGCACCACCACGTCCCGCCGGAGGGCGCCGACGCGGCCCCGTGGCGGATCGGGGTCGAGGACCCGCGCGACCGCACCCGGATGGTCGCCGTGGTCCCGTTGTCGGCGGGCGCCGTGGCGACGTCCGGTACGGCCGCCCGAGGCGCTCATCTCTACGACCCGGTGGCGCAGCAGGCCGTCGACCGCGTCGGCTCGATGACCGTCGTGGCGGACACGCTGCTGTGGGCGGACGTCTGGGCCACGGCCCTGTTCGTCGGTGGCGACGCTGCGCGAGAAGCGTTCGCGCGCAACGCTCCCGGGGCTCAGATGTTCGCGGCCTGAAGCTGCCGACGCAGTTCGGCGGGGTCGGTGGTCGGGCGGTCGCAGACGAATCCCCGGCAGACGTAGGCGGCCGACCGACCGTCCACGAGCGGACGGTCCGCCAGCAGGGGTATGCCGGCCGCGTCGGGTTCGCCGGCCACCAGGACGAGTCCCGGGGACGTTGCGGCGCGGGCCTCGGCGACCAGGGCGTCCAGCTCCGAGCCCGATCCGACCACCGCGACCTGGAGGGGTCCGGCCGCCCGGGCCTCGGCGACGGCGAGGGCCCACCCGGCGAACCGCGGGTTCTGCGCCGCTACCGCCCCCACGGCGTCGATCGCTGCCGACGCCGCGTCGAGGTGCCGGGTCGAGGCGGTGAGGGCGCCGTACGTGAGCAGCGCTCCGGCGAGGGACGTCGTCCCGGAGGGCTCGACGTTGTCGCCGAGGGCTCGCGGCCGGGTGAAGAGCGGTTCGGCATCGTCGGCGGTGTCGTGGAAGCCACCGTCGCCGGCGGCGAAGTGCCGCAGCGCGGTGTCGAGGAGGTCGCCCGCAGCGGCCAGCCAGCGGGGGTCGGCGGTCGCCTGGTGCAGGGCGAGCAGGCCCTCCGCCAGGTCGCCGTAGTCGTCGGCCACGCCGACCGCGTTGCCCACCAACCCATCCCGCGACGAACGCCGGAGCCGGCCGTCGACGAGATGGGTGTCGACGAGGAACGTCGCCGCGCGAGTCGCGGCCTCGATGTATCGGGGTTCGCCGAGGATCGAGCCCAGGTCGGCCAGGGCGGCCACGGTCAGCCCGTTCCAAGCGGTCACCACCTTGTCGTCCCGTCCCGGTTGAGGCCGACCGGCGCGAGCGGTGAGCAGCCGGGAGCGGACGCCGTCCCACCACACCGGGTCGGCAGGGTCGACCGGTAGCTGGAGGGTGGAGAGACCGTCCTCAAAGGTGCCGTCGTCGGTGACGCGGAGCAGGTCGGCGGCGCGTTCCCCGTCGTCGGCGCCGAGGACCGCGTCGAGCAGTGGGCGGCTCCACGCATACGTGAGGCCCTCCACCCCGGCGGCATCGGCGTCGAGGGCACTCGCGAACCCGCCCTCACTCGTACCGAGGTCGCGCACCAGGAAGTCCGCGGTCTCGCGCGCGACCCGCTCGGCGAGCGGCGACCCGGTGGCCCGCCACCAGTGGGCGTAGACCCGGGTCAGCAGCGCGTTGTCGTAGAGCATCTTCTCGAAGTGCGGCACGACCCAGGCGATGTCGACGGCGTAGCGCGCGAAACCGCCGGCCAGCTGGTCGTAGATCCCTCCGCGGGCCATCGCCGTGCAGGTGGCGTCGACCATCTCGAGGGCGCCGGCGTCGCCGGTGCGGCCGTGATGGCGCAGCAGGAACTCGAGGGCGAGCGACGGCGGGAACTTCGGGGCGCGCCCGAATCCGCCTCTGGCGGAGTCGAACTGGGGACGCAGGGCCGCGGCGGCAGCGTCGAGATGGCCGGTGGTCAGCGCATGTGGCGGGGGAGTCGTGGCCTCGCGGATCGCTCCCACGATGTGGGTGCTGCTGGCCAGGACCTCGTCGCGGCGGGTCCGCCACGCGTCGGACACTGCGTCGAGCACCTGCAGCAGCTGCTCCTTGGGGAAGTAGGTGCCACAGAAGAACGGCTCGCGATCCGGGGTCATCAGCACGGTCATCGGCCAGCCGCCCTGACCGGTCAGCGCCTGGGTCGCGGCCATGTAGACGGCGTCGACGTCGGGGCGCTCCTCGCGGTCGACCTTCACCGCGACGTACCCCTCGTTGAGGACCCGCGACACCTCGACGTCCTCGAACGACTCGTGGGCCATGACGTGGCACCAGTGGCACGCGGAGTAGCCCACCGAGAGGAACACCGGGACGTCGCGTTCGGCCGCGGCCGCGAACGCCGCCGGCTCCCACTCCCACCAGTCGACGGGGTTGTCGCGGTGCTGCAGCAGGTAGGGACTGGTCGCGGTGGCCAGGCGGTTCGGCACGCTGCAGGTTATCGAGCCTCTCGGTATGCCTGTGGATGGCGTCGGATCTCCGTTCGAACATGCGTACGATTGGGGCATGGGTGTTCCCGCTGCGGTGGTCCTGCGTCGGCAGGAGGTCGACGATCTCGAGGCCGAGGTGTCGGTGGTGGCGGCGCGGTTGAACCGGGCTCATGCGGACCTGGTCGATCTGACCGGTCGGGTGCTGGAGGGGGAGCGGTGGGCCGGTGGTGGGATCCGGTCGCCGGAGCACTGGCTGGTGCTGCATGCGGGCCTGTCGCCGGCCCGGGCCCACGACGTGGTGCGGTTGGCGCGGCGGGCGGTGGAGCTGCCGACGACGCTGTCGGCGATGGTCGCCGGGCAGGTGTCGGTGGACCAGGCGGTGGTGGTGGCCCGGTACGCGCCGGCCTCCCATGAGGAGTCGGTCGGTGAGCTGGCCCCGATGACGACGGTGCCGCAGCTGCGGCGGGCGTTGTCGCGGTACCAGTTCGGGACCGAGGCCGGTGAGGCGGTGAGCGGCGTCGGTGCGGACTCGTCGGGCCGGGACGAGCGTGATGTGCCGGGCACGGAGGCGTTCGCGGCCAAGGCTGCGGAGCTGTCGATGTGGTACGGCGACGGCCGGTTCCTGCTGCGGTACTCGGCGCCGGCCGATATCGGAGCGCTGGTGGAGATGGCGGTCCGGGAGGCCAAGGACGCCCTGTTCACCAGCGGCCGGACCGGTGCCACGTCTGCGGACGGGCTGGCCGAGGTGGCCTCCCGGTCCCTGGCCTCGCGCGCGGTTCGGCCGGGTCTCGGCCGGTTCGGCCGGGTCGGGTGGTCGGTTGGCGCGGTACCGGGTGTACGTCCATCTGTCGACCGACGGGTCGTGGGTCGGTGGCCGGGGCGCGATCCCGGCGTCGTTGGCGGCGAAGTTCGCCTGCGACGGGCTGGTCCAGCCGGTGTGGGAGGTCGACGGCACCCCGGTCAGCGTCGGTCGCCGGCAGCGGATCGTCCCGGCCCGGACCCGCCGGCTCGTCGAGGATCGTGACCGAGGCTGCGTGTTCCCCGGCTGTCAGGCCCGCGGGTTCCTGGAGGTCCACCACCTCGACCACTGGGCCGACGGCGGCGCGACCGACCTGGACCGGCTCGTCTGCCTGTGCCCGTTCCACCACGACGCCCACCACCGCGGCGAGTTCACCATCACCGGTCGACCGACACCTCCGCAGCAGCTGGTGCGGCCGACCTCTGGCGCCCGGGCGGGGCTGGTGTTCACCACTGCGCGCGGACGCATCATCGGCCCTGACGCCGCGCAGGCTGTGGTGGAGGGAGTCGGGCCGCGTGAGCACGTCGGCGACGCATACCGAGGGCCTACCGGCGAGGCGTACCGAGGGCCTACCGGCGAGCGACCGAGGGCCTACCGGCGAGGCGTACCGAGGGCCTACCGGCGACGCATACCGAGGGCCTACCGGCGAGCGGCTGCACGCCCGGTGGCTCGACCTGCCCGCCAACCGGTCCCCGCGACGACCCGGTCTGACCGTCGTGCCGAACGTCGTGCCGAACGTCTCGCCGACGGACGATCCGAGCCCGCCAGGCGATCCGTAACGCGTCCGGAGTTCCGCCAGGGACATCCGGCGGGTGACGACATGTATCAGGACAGGACCCCGCGGCCCTCCTGACCGGCATTCGCTACCCCGCTGAAGGAGCACGCCCTCGTGACCGCGACGACCCTCGAGTCCACTACTCGACCGACCGACCCGATCGGCCGCCAGGCCCACAAGGCGCGGCAGCTGCTGACCGCCTCGACGAAGCACTCGTACGACCCCGAGCTCGACATCGACTGGACCGCGCCGCTCACTCCAGGCAAGTGGTTCCTGCCCGAGCACCGCTGCACGCTGTACGGGACCGACCTCTGGAACCGGCTGACCATGGAGCAGAAGCTCGCGGTCAGCCGCGAGGAGATGGCCTCGTCGATGGCCCTCGGCGTCTGGACCGAGCACATGCTGCTGCAGCTCGTCGCGCGATACGTCTACGACCGCGACATCGCCACTCCCGCGGTGCAGTTCGCCCTCACCGAGGTCGCGGACGAGGTCCGCCACATGATCATGTTCGCCAACGTCGTCGAGTCGATCGGGGCGACGACGTATGCGGTTCCGTGGAAGGTCCGTGAGAGCGGCCGGCTGCTGAAGACCGCCTTCCCGGTACAGGGCCTCTGGGCGCTGATCCTGCTCACCGAGGAGATCTTCGACCGGATCCAGCGTGAGATCGCGGCGGACGAGAGTGCTCAGCCGGTCATCCGCGCCATGTCGCGGATCCACGTCGTCGAGGAGGCGCGGCACATCAGCTTCGCCCGCGCCGAGCTGGACACCTTCGTCCCGAGCCTCAACAAGGCCGAGCTGGCCGGGCTGCGCACCGTGCTCGCCCTGACGATGTACACGTTCGGCCAGGAGCTGTTCAACCCCGAGATGTACCGACGGGCCGGGCTGGACCCTCGCGAGGCGCGCAAGGCGGCGATGAGCAACCCGGCCAACAAGGCCACCTTCGCCTGGGCCGCCAAGCGGGTCGTCACGCACTACCGCGAGATCGGGCTCATCGGCGGGTCGAGCGAGAAGATCTGGCGCGCGGGCGGGTTCCTGTGACGGCCGTCGACCTCGCACCCGGCGCCCTCGCACCCGGCGCCCTCGCACCCGGCGCCCACGCACCCGGAGCCCACGCGACCGGAGCCCACGCCACGGGTGCCCACGGGATCGGTGAGCTCGAGGACCACGACGACGGCTACGAGGGCGACGCGCTGCTCGTCACCGCGGACCACGAGATCGCGCTGGTGGCCGCTCTGCGCGGCTACTTCCAGTCGGTCGACGGCCGCTACCGGTGGCACGGGCGCCTCGCGGCGCCCGCGGACACCCCGGACGCGCTCGACGTCTTGGCCGGTGCGCGTCACCAGGCGGTCCTCGTGACGCCGGACGGCATGAGCCGCTGCGACGTCTACGAGCAGGACCTCTGGGGCCGGTTCAAGGTCAGCGGGGTCGGCCGCCCCCCGTTCACCGTGGACATGGAGCTGCCCGACCGCGACTGAGGCCGGCGCCTCCTGTGCTAGACAGGGCGTTCGATCTAAGGGGCGTGCGTGGAGCAGCTGAGCGTCGGGATCATCGCGAGGTCGCGCAAGGCCGACGAGCGACGGCTGGCGATCCACCCCCGTCACCTCGACCGCATCGAGCCGGAGCTCCGTGACCGGGTGTTCCTCGAGACCGGCTACGGCGAGCATTTCGGTGTGTCGGACGAGCAGCTCCGGCCGCTGGTCGGCGGGCTCCGTTCTCACGAGCAGCTGTTCGCGGACTGTGACGTCATCCTGCTTCCCAAGCCGCTGCCGGCGGATCTCGCCGAGATGCGTGCGGGGCAGGTGCTCTGGGGATGGCCGCACTGCGTCCAGGACGTCGAGATCACCCAGCAGGCGATCGACCGGCGGCTGACGGTGATCGCCTTCGAGGCGATGAACCACTGGACCGCGGACGGGTCGTTCAGCCTGCACGTGCTGCACAAGAACAACGAGATCGCCGGGTACGCCTCGGTCCTGCACGCGCTGTCACTCGTCGGGTCGACCGGGGACTACGGCCGAAAGCTGACCGCGGCGGTGATCGGGTTCGGGGCGACCGCGCGGGGTGCGGTGACGGCCTTGGCGGCGCTGGGCGTCACCGAGGTCGACGTCCTCACGCAGCGGGCGGTCGCCGCCGTCGCGTCACCGATCCACTCGGCCCGGCTCGTCCAGTTCGGTCTGGACGAGAACGACCCGAGCCGCAACGAGGTCGAGACGCCGAACGGTCCCGAACCCCTGGCCGGCTTCCTCGCCGCTCACGACATCATCGTCAACTGCGTGCTCCAGGATCCGAACCGCCCGATGATGTTCCTCGACACCAGCGACCTGCCGCAGCTGCCTCCGGGCACCCTCATCGTCGACGTCTCGTGCGACGAGGGCATGGGGTTCGCGTGGGCCCGCCCGACGTCGTTCGAGGCGCCGATCATCACCGTCGGCGACGACGTGAGGTATTACGGCGTCGACCACAGTCCCTCGTACCTGTGGGACTCCGCGACGTGGGAGATCAGCGAGGCCCTGCTGCCGCACCTGGCCACCGTGCTCGAAGGGCCGGCCGCGTGGGCGGCGGACCCGACCATGAGCCGCGCAGTCGAGATCGAGGAGGGCCGGATCCGCAACCCGAGCATCCTCGAGTTCCAGTCCCGCTCGGCCGAGTTCCCGCATCCACGACGGACCTAGCCGGGCTCGGTCCGTGTCGGCCTCCGGGTAACCTGGAGAACGGCGCGGCACGGCTCCTCGCTTCGTGGGCTCCCAACGGTCGGGGGCGCGACATCGCGGGAGAGCGGCTCTGTGGACACGACTCCGAGAAGCAGGGACGGCAGCGTCCACGTCACCGACGAACGCTTCAACACCGTCTCGCACATCGTCGGTCTCTGCTTCGCCCTGGTCGGTGCCGGGCTGCTCATCTCCCAGTCCAGCGTCGAAGGTGACCCCTGGAAGATCGTCGGGCTGAGCGTCTACGGCACCTCCCTCATCCTGCTGTTCGCGACCAGCGTGCTGCACCACGGTCTGGACCGCGGCCCTCGCGTGAACGGCGTGCTCCGCACTCTCGACTACGACTCGGTGTTCTTCCTCATCGCCGGCTCGACCACCCCGCTGGTGCTCGTTCTCTTCCGCAACACGTACGGCTGGACGGTGTTCGGCGCCGTGTGGGCGATCGCCGTGACCGGCATCGTGCTCCGCTCGGTCTGGCCCCAGCTGCCGAAGTACGTGACCAACACGCTCTACATCGTCCTGGGCTGGCTGACCGTCCTGCTGGTCGGCGCGGACTCCTCGCTGCCCGTGGGTGCGCTGGTACTGCTGGGTCTCGGCGGGATCTGCTACACCGTGGGGTTCGTGATCTTCGTGATCGAGAAGCCGAACCCGTGGCCCGGCGTGTTCGGGTTCCACGAGCTGTGGCACCTGCTGGTCGTCGTGGCCGCGCTGTTCCACTACCTGCTCATGTACTTCTACGTCCTGCCGGCGTAGCCCGCCGTCGCGGGAGGTAGCGACCCAGGCGAGCGGACGCATACGACACGGCCGTCCTGACCAGCGTCGGCGTACCGGACAGCGAGGCCCGCGCGTGGACCTTCCCGGCGGTCGTGAGCCGGACCCGGCCGAGGTCCCGCCCACGGGAGGTGACCCGGACCGGGATGCCGGCGAAGCGGATGACCGACGACGAGCGGATGAGGTCGCGCCGCCGACCGCGCGGTGGGACGCACCGCAGCAGGGTGGCCGGATCCCGTACGTCGAGAGCGAGACCGGTGTCGTCGTTCGTCAGGTATGCGGTGGTCGAGCCTCGCTCGTCACCGACCTCGAGCACGAGGTCGGCGACGAGCACCAGCGACGGACGAGCAGGGTCATCCACGGGTGCCGTCGTACGCCCCGCGGTTGTCCTTGTCGGCTGTCGTGATGCGGAGGGTGCCGTTGAGCTTCCACGTCGCGCGAGCGCTGTCGGGCCCGCTGCCCCACTATGCGCCCGCCTCGACGCCCCGGCACCGCCAGATCCGTGTGGGGAGAACCTCACTCGGGAGGGCCATTCACCCGCATCCGTCATGGGCACTTCGTCGGAATACGGGTGAGGGCACAGACGTGACCCGCGGTCCGGCAGTCGGCGTCGAAGGGCGAGTTCGTGAGCGTGAGCGAGGCGGTTGGCGCCGAACTGGTCTGGGGCGGCGACCTCCCGGCGACCCTCGTCGAGACGATCGCGTCCCTGCGGACGTCGTCGCCGACGACACCCGGCGACCCGCCGACCGCGATCCGGGACCTGGACCTCGCCATCGCGGACGGGTCGGACCAGATCGCCGCGATCTCGGCCGTCCACGCGCTCGCCGACCTCCCGGGGAAGGAGCCGGGGGAGCGACTGGCGGCCCTGCTGTACCAGGAGACGCCGTTCCTCCGCGAGCACGCGGCGTGGACGTTGGGCTCGCGATCCCCGGTGGCCGCGGCCCTGCCGGGCCTGGTCGACCTGGTCCTCGACGGTGGCTTCGCCGGCACCCTGGCCCAGGCCACGCTGGAGTCGTTCGCCGCGCAGGAGCCAGGGCTGGTGCGCGATGCGCTGGTCGCCGCCCTGCCGTACGCGACGCTCGAGGGTGCGCGCGGACGGCTGGTCGAGACGCTCGGCCTGGTTCCCGGGGTGGGCACCACGCGCATACTCCTCGAGCTCGCCGCCGACGACCACGAGCTGCCGGCGGCGAGAGCAGCGGCCCTGGCCGCCCTCGGCGACGAGGCGGACCCGCTGGACGCGCAGGTCCACGCCGTCCTGGACGCCGTCGCCGGGTCCGACGGCGCCCTCGCCGCGGTCGCCCGCCTCGCTCGCTCCGACCTGGACCAGCGCCGGTATCCGCCGGTCGGTCGGGCCGTACGACAGGGGCTGACCGTGGCCCAGCTCTTCCTGCACGCGGACATCGACGGCGACCTGCGACGCGCCGGTCAGGGGGACACCGGCGGCATCGCCACCCTCCTCGTGCACCTGGGCGACGCGCTGCTCGCGGATCCCGGTCCCGTGCGGCGGGTGCTCACCATCTCTCGTGGCCTAGCCGGCGACGACCCGGGTCTGGAGTCGGTCGACCGCCCTGGTCACCACTACCTGCCGGTCCCCTTCTGGGGGCCGTCGGTGCCCGCTGCCGAGGCGTGGCCGCTGCGGGTCGCCACCCGGCGGGCGATGCGGCGCATCCTCGACCGGGGTCAGGTTGACGTGCTCCACCTGCGCATGGCCGACGTCGGGTCCTGGGCCGCAGCCGAGGCGGCCCGCGACCTCGGCGTTCCCGTGGTGCTGACGCTGGCTCCCGATCCCCACGCCTCGGTCGCGTCGCGCGAGGCGGACGGGGTCCTGACGCGTCAGAACGTCGGCCGCGTCGACGAGATCGAGCACCTCGTGTTCCGGATCCTCCTGCTGCGCCAGATCCAGCAGCAGGCGTCGCAGCTGGTCGTCTTCCCGCGTCCGGCCCTCGAAGCGAACCTCAGGGACCTGCTCGGTGTCGATGTCGACCGCGAGCGCGGTCGAGTCACGGTGGTGCCCGAGGGCATCGACCCCGTGCCGCTCGACCGGGCGGCCCGCGAGGTCCCGGCCGCGGTCCAGGGCGGGTATGCGTCGGCCGCCACGCTCGACGCCCTCGACGACCTGGACGACCTGCTGATCACGCTGCCACCGGACCGACGCGGACTGCCCCTGGCCCTCACGGTCGGGCGGCTGCACCCCGTCAAGGGCATGGCGACCCTCGTACAGGCATGGGCCGGCCATCCCGAGCTCGCCGAGCGATGCAACCTCCTCGTCGTCGGCGGTGATCTCGAGCACCCGAGCCCGGACGAGCGGGAGCAGCTGTCCCGCATCGACGCCGCGGTGGCTCGGGCGGACGGGCCTCGCCTCGGGCTGCTGCTGGCCGGTCATCGCCCCAACGCCACGGTCGCCACCTGGCTCGCGGGGGCGCGCTTCGGCCGGCCCGATTTGTGCGCTCCGGGCGGCGTCTACGTCTCCGCGAGCCTCAAGGAGGAGTTCGGCATCGCGATCCTCGAGGCGATGGCGTCCGGGCTGGTCGTGGTGGCGCCCTGGGAGGGTGGGCCGGCGACCTACGTCGAGGACGGTGTCACGGGCGTTCTCGCCGACACCCGCTCGCCGGCAGCCCTCGCTGCCGCCGTCGCCGCCGCGTTCGACCTGGCCGCCGCTCCCGGAGCCAGACGCCGGGCCGCGGCTGCCCAGCTGCTGGTCAGGGAGCGGTTCAGCGTCCACACCATGGCCGCCGCCCTCGGGGCGATCTACCAGAACGTCGCCCCGTGACGCTCCTGGTCGTCAGCCCGGACTACGCGTCTCACCTCTACCCGCTCGCCACGCTGGCCACCGCCTGGCAGCAGGCCGGCGAGCGCGTCGTCGTGGCCACCGGCTCTGCCACCGACGAGATCGTGCGCGGGTTCGGCTTCGAGCGGGAGCATCTCCAGCTGGGTCGAGGGTCCAACCCGGGCGTCATCCGGGCGGAGGACCAGCCCCGCGGCGAGGACGAGGCGCTCCGCGGCTTCTTCGACGCCACGAGGCGCGGAGCGGTCGAGACGCTCGCCTTCCAGGCAGCGGCTCGAGGCGACGACCTGCTCTGGGAGCCGCTCCAGGTCGCGAAGGAGGTGGCCGCCGTCGTCGACCGGGTCCGCCCGGACCACGTCCTCGTCGACCACCTGGCGTTCAGCGCTCGGCTGGCCCTGACGAGCGCGGGCGTCCGGCACGCGGACGTGGTCCTCGGGCACCCGTCGGCCCTGACCGTCGGTGACGAGGTCTACGGCTACCCGCCGGAGTGGCCCCGGTGCTTCGCGCCGGACCCGGATGCGCTCGACCGCCTCCACAGCCTGTGCGTTCGGGTACGGGACACCTTCACCACGCGCTGGAACGACACCCTGCGCACCCTCGACCCGTCGGCGGCCGCGAGCGACGACGCGTTCGCCGAGACCGGCGACGTACTGCTTCTCAACTACCCGGCGGAGCTCCATCCCCCCGAGCGCACCCGACTCCTGCCGCGCCACTCGTTCCTCGGTTCCGCGGTCCGCAGCGAGGTACCGGACGCCGAGGTCGACGCCTGGCTGGCCTCCGGCAGCGCACCCGTCGTCTACGTCAGCCTCGGGAGCTTCCTGTCCGTGCGCGCCGACGTGCTGGGACGGATCGCCGCAGCGCTGCGAGAGCTCGACGTCCGGGTAGCGCTCGCCAGCGGATCCACCGCCGTGGAGGACCTCGGGCCGATCCCCGCGTCCTGGTTGGTCCGGCGCGTGCTGCCCCAGGTGACGCTGCTGAGCCGGGCGGCGGTGATGGTCTCCCACGGCGGGAACAACAGCGTCACCGAGGCGTTGACGGCCGCCGTGCCATCGCTCGTGTTGCCGCTGTCGACGGACCAGTTCGCCGGTGCGGCGGCGCTCGAGGCGGCGGGGTACGCCGAGGTCCTCGACCCCAACGCCGCCTCGCCCGAGCAGATCCGCGACGCTGTGCTCCGGCTCCGGGGTCTCTCTGGCACACCTCGGACGCGACTGGACGAGCTGAGCGGTCGACTCACGGCGACGCCGGGCCCGGTCCGGGCCCGCGAGGCCCTGCTCTCCGCCGCCGCGACGGTCAGTCGTTCATCGCCTTGATGATCGCCACGGCGAGACTGGCCCGGCCGGACCCTTCCGCCGGGTCGGTCGCGTTGTCGACCTCGCGCACGATGGTCCAGGCCTTGGCCCGATCCTCGTCGATGTCCGCGTGCTCGCAGACGATCTCGAGACGGCGGCGCAGGTTCCAGCGGACCGACGACCCGGTGCCGAGCTCGTCAGCCCGGTTCCACAGCGCCGGAGCGACCTCGAACGCCCGGTCGCCGGCGGTCGGCTTCGGGTCGATCGCCAGCCACGCCTGACGAGTACCGCGCAGCACGTTCTCGTAGTGCAGGTCGGTGTGCAGCAGCCACGCGTCGACGTCCGGGTCGGTCACGAGCTCGGCGGCGAGCCGGCGACCCTGCTCGACGAACCGCCTCGGCAGCACGTCGAAGGGTGCCGGCTTCGCCAGCTGGCGGGCCGCATACGCCGTGAGCGTGGGGGCCTGCGGCAGGGCCGGTGATCGCAGCTGCGCGAGGAGGTCCCCGATGACCCCGCAGGCGTCGTCCACGGGCAGCGAGCGCAGGTCGGTCGTCGCGTCGAGGCGTTCCAGCAGCAGCGCGAACCGGCGCGGGTCCGCCCGCAGCAGCCGGACCGCGCCGCGGCCGTCCCAGTGCCGGAGCCCGAGGTGCTCGGTGACCGCCTCGTGGTGCGGCCAGGTCACCTTGAGCACGGCCGGTCCGGTCGGCGACGTGACCGGGACGGCCACCGCGCCGGCCCCCCAGCCGACCTCGCCGTCGGGGACGAGCGACCAGTCGGCCATCAGGTCGGTGAGCAGACCCGGGAGCCGCCGCAGCCACTCCGCGCCCGTGACCGCATACCAAGCCGCGGGGTCGACGTCGTCCGGTGGGTATGCGGCGACGCGGGCCCGGAAGCCCTCGGGGACCAGCTCCGTCACGGGTAGGCCTGGCCGGGGAACGGCACCGGCGCGACTCCCCACGTGCGGCCGAGACGCTGAGCGTCGACGAGGAGCCGGACCAGGGTCGTCGTCGCCGTCGACCCCTCCGGCAGGGTCGCCAGAGGCGCCAGGCCACCGGCCACCAGCGTCGTCAGCACCTGGCCCGCCAGCCGGGACGCGACGTCCGGCGCCGTCACCGGGTAGGGGAGGGCGTAGCCGAGCGGCCCCACCGGGGCGGACGAGCCGGCCATCCCGGCCAGCTCGGTCGCGCGGGAGTCCAGGTCGGTATGCGTGCCCTCGGCGACGGCGCGCTGGTCGCCTCCGGTCTGGGCGGCCACGACCTGGAAGGCGTAGGCGGCGGAGCGGGTCCCGTCGAGGAGCGGCACCGCGGCCGCGGGCGGCAGCGGGTCGGCCGCGGGCCAGGGCACGGTCGCTCCCAGCAGCTCCGCCGCCGCCCCGCACGAGGCGACGACGGAGGCGACGACGGCCCGGTTGGCTGCGGTGACGGTCGGGAGGGCGGGGAGCACCGCGGCGACGAGAGCGGTCTCGGCGGCCGCGACGTCCTGCGGGGTGGTCTGCGGCGGGGCGCTGACTGCGGCCGTGGGGGCCGTCGTCGACGCCGTGGTCGCGCTGGCCGTCGAACCGTCGATGACGTGGTTCGGCACTCCGGCCGTCGTCAGCCGGGAGCGCAGGACGTCGGCCTGGGTCTGGTGGATGGTCGCCAGGCGGCTGACGGCGTCGTTCGGGTTGGGGACCCGTCCGGCGGCCTGGGCGAGCGCTGTCGTCCGGCGTACGAGGTCGACCAGCACGGCCTCGTCCGGGACCGACTTTCGCTGGATCAGGGGAAGTGTGGGAGCGTCGTCCTCCAGCCGGATGTCGCAGGCAGCGAGGAGCGGCGCGACCACGGTGGTCAGTGCGGCGGTCCGCAGCAGCTCGCGGCGCGTGGGCAGTGAGCCGCGCCTCGTCCCCTCCGCGGCCATGGCCCGATCATGACACGGAGCCCTGGATGGGGAGGGCCGCGACGAGCCGTCCTCGCTAGCATGACCAACGAGTCGAGAACAGGGGAGGTGGAACGTGGGCGAGGACATCGCTGCCGCGCTCGCTGCGCCTCTGACCGCGCTCTCGCTGGTCCCCATCGAGGCGACCGTCACGACTGCCGGTACCCGACGGGTGCTGCGCGTGCTCGTGGACCGCGACGTCAGCCGGCTGGACGCCGCGGACGCCTCCAGCCCCGTCGACCCACTCACCCTGGACGAGGTGGCCGACGCCACCCGCGTCGTGGGCGACCGCCTCGACCGGCTCGACCTCATGGGCGAGCGCCCCTACACGCTGGAGGTCAGCTCCCCGGGCGTCGGTCGGCCACTGACCGGGTATGCGGCGCTGCGCCGCAATGTCGGCCGGCTCGTCACGCTGACGGTCGAGGACGGCACGGAGGTCACCGGGCGGGTGCTCGCCGTCACCCACGACGAGGTCACGGTCGAGACTCCCGCGATCCGCAAGCAGCCGGCCCAGCGCGAGACCGTGCCGGTGGCGAGGGTGCGCTCCGGCGCGGTCCAGGTGGAGTTCAACCGACCCCACGCCCCTGGAGACCAGGGCGGCGAGGAGTCGCACCCCTCCGGCTCCGATTCTGCGGACACCGAGGAGTGGAGCCACTCCGGCTCCGCTTCTGCGGAGGCGGAGAAGGACTGATGGACATCGACGTCGCAGCCCTCCGGGCCCTGGAGCGCGAGCGGGACATCAGCCTCGACGTGCTGATCCCCGCCATCGAGCAGGCCCTTCTCGTCGCCTACCACCGCACCGACGGCTCCTTCCGCATCGCCCGCGTCGAGCTGGACCGCAAGAGCGGCCACGTCGTCGTGTGGGCCCGCGAGGACGGCGAGCTGCTGCCCGCCCCGGACGGGGAGCGGCAGGAGCGCGGTGACCCGGGCCCGGAGTTCGACGACACCCCGGACGGGTTCGGTCGGGTGGCCGCCGCCACGGCGCGGCAGGTCATCGTCCAGCGCCTGCGCGATCTCGAGGACGAGCAGATCCTCGGCGACTTCAGGGGCCGTGAGGGCGATGTCGTCTCGGGCGTCATCCAGCAGAGCTCCGACCCGCGCACCGTGCTCGTCGACTTCGGCACCGTCGAGGGCGTGCTGCCGCTGGCCGAGCAGGTACCCGGCGAGCGCTACCGGCACGGCGACCGCCTGCGCTGCTACGTCGTCAGCGTCAAACGGGGCCCTCGCGGACCGCAGATCGGGCTGTCCCGCACCCACCCGAACCTCGTCCGCACCCTGTTCCGCCTCGAGGTCCCGGAGATCGCCGACGGGACGGTCGAGATCGCGGCGTTGGCCCGTGAGGCCGGCCACCGCACCAAGATCGCCGTCCACGCGAAGGTCCCCGGGGTCAACGCCAAGGGCGCCTGCATCGGGCCGATGGGCGCCCGGGTACGCGCGGTGATGACCGAGCTGCACGGCGAGAAGATCGACATCGTCGACTACTCGCCGGACCCCGCGACCTTCGTGGCCGCCGCCCTGTCGCCCGCCCGGGTGCAGTCGGTCGAGATCGTCGACGCGCAGGCGCGGGCCGCTCGCGTGACCGTCCCGGACTACCAGCTGTCGCTCGCGATCGGCAAGGAGGCGCAGAACGTCCGCCTCGCCGCGAAGCTCACCGGCTGGCGGATCGACATCCGCCCCGACACCCCCGCCGACGACGGCCGCACGACCTGAGCCCCGGGCATACCGGAACGTCGTCGCACGTTGAGTCGGGTGGCGGCCGGATCGTCGGGTCGGAGCCGAGCGGGGTAGACTTACTCGTGACCGACCGGTCTGGACTCCCTGTCTCGGTGCCCGTACGCACATGCGTCGGATGTCGTCGGAGGGATAGCTGGTCGGCACTCCTGCGAGTGGTCGCGGTGAGGGAAGGGCCCGGCAACGCCATGAACGGCGTCGTCGTGCTGGTCCCGGACCCGCGGCACCGGCTACCCGGACGTGGCGCATGGCTGCACCCGAGTACGACGTGTTTCGAGCAGGCGGTTCGCCGGAAGGCGTTCACCCGGGCCCTGCGGCTGCAGGCCGGGCCGGACGTCTCCCGCGTGGCGGACCACCTCGAGACGACCCAGCAGAGCGCATCACCCCATCCCACCGATCACGACAGACCAACCGAAGGCGGGTCAGACGCTGATGAGCACTCGATGAGCACTCAGCAATGAGCAAGCCCCACAACCAGGTCTGACCCAGGGAATGTCCTTCCGGGTCGGACCACCCGAGAAGGAGAAACGTGGCCAAGGTCCGTGTCTATGAGCTCGCCAAAGAGCTCGGAGTCGAGAGCAAGACGCTCTTGACGTACCTCAAGGACAAGGGCGAGTTCGTCCGGTCGGCATCGTCGACCATCGAACCCCCTGTCGTTCGCACCATCAAGGAGTCGTTCCCGGCCGAGCTGCGCGGAGCAGCCAACGGGAACGGCAACGGAAACGGCGCCCACACGGCCGTGAAGACGGCCGCGCCGTCGGCGCCGTCAGCACCGGCGCCGTCCACTCCCGCACCGTCCACTCCGGCGCCCGCTCCGGTCCGCGCCGAGACCCCGCCGCCGGCCCCCGCCGCGCCGGCCCCCGCCCCCGTCCAGGCCCCGGTCCAGCCGGCGGCCGCTGCCGCCGCGCCCGCCCCGGCCCGGCCGTCCACCCCGGCGCCGGCTCCGGCCGCTCCGGGTCCGCGTCCCGCGGCTCCTGGCGTCGCCGCCCGGGAGACCAGCCGTCCCGGTGCGCCTGGTGGCGCCGGCGCGCCCGGTGGCGCCCCGCGTCCGGCCCCGCGTCCGGGCGGTCAGCCCCGGCCCGGCAACAACCCGTTCGCCCCGAGCCAGGGCATGGGCCGCCCGGCGGCCGCCCGTGAGGGCTCGTCGCGTCCGGGCAACAACCCCTTCGCCCCGAGCCAGGGGATGCCGCGTCCCCAGTCCCGCCCAGGAGGCCCCGGCGCAGCCGGTCCGCGTCCCGGCGGCACCGGTGCGGCCGGCCCGCGTCCGGGTGGTGCGCGTCCCAACCCCGGGATGATGCCCGACCGCGCGGCGATCGGCCGTCCCGGCACCCGTCCGGGTGGTCCCGGTGGTCGTCCGGGTGCGCCTGGTCGCCCCGGTGGTCCCGGTGGTCGGTGGCGGCGGTGGCGGCGGTGGCGGCTTCGGCGGTCGTCCCGGCGGCGGTGGTCGTCCGGGTGGCGGCGGCCGTGGCTCCGCGCCCGGTGCGTTCGGCCGCGGTGGTGGCCGTCCGGTTCGTGGACGCAAGTCCAAGCGGGCGAAGCGCCAGGAGTTCGAGCAGATGCAGGCCCCGACGATCGGTGGCGTGCAGGTCCCTCGTGGGGACGGCTCGCAGGTCGTGCGGATGCGCCGTGGCGCGTCGCTGACCGACTTCGCCGACAAGATCAACGCCAGCCCGGCGTCGCTCGTCACGGTCCTGTTCCACCTCGGTGAGATGGCCACCGCGACGCAGTCGCTCGACGAGGACACCTTCCGTCTCCTCGGTGCCGAGCTCGGCTTCCAGATCGAGGTCGTCTCCCCGGAGGACGAGGAGCGCGAGCTGCTCGAGCAGTTCAACATCGACCTCGACGCCGAGCGCGAGGCCGAGGGCGACGACGACCTGGTGGCTCGCCCGCCGGTGGTCACCGTCATGGGTCACGTCGACCACGGCAAGACCAAGCTCCTCGACGCGATCCGGCAGGCGAAGGTGGCCGAGGGTGAGGCCGGTGGCATCACCCAGCACATCGGCGCCTACCAGGTCGCGACGCACCTGGAGGACCAGGAGCGGCAGATCACCTTCATCGACACCCCGGGTCACGAGGCGTTCACCGCCATGCGAGCCCGTGGTGCCAAGGTCACCGACATCGCGATCCTCGTGGTGGCGGCGGACGACGGTGTGATGCCGCAGACGATCGAGGCGCTGAACCACGCCCAGGCGGCCGACGTGCCGATCGTCGTGGCGGTCAACAAGATCGACAAGGAGGGGGCGAACCCCGACAAGGTCCGCCAGCAGCTCACCGAGTACAACCTCGTGGCCGAGGAGTACGGCGGCGAGACGATGTTCGTCAACGTGTCCGCCCGGACCGGCGAGAACATCGACGCCCTCCTGGAGGCGGTGCTCCTCACCGCCGACGCGGCGCTCGACCTGCGGGCCAACCCCAACAAGGACGCGCGTGGTGTCGCGATCGAGACCCACCTCGACAAGGGCCGTGGCCCGGTGGCGACGGTGCTCGTCCAGTCCGGCACGCTGCACGTCGGCGACGCGATCGTCGCGGGGTCCGGCTACGGCCGCGTCCGCGCGATGCTCGACGAGCACGGCAACACGGTCTCGGAGGCGACTCCGTCGCGGCCGGTGCTCGTCCTCGGACTGACCTCGGTGCCCGGCGCCGGCGACACGTTCCTCGTGGCGCCCGACGACCGCACCGCGCGCCAGATCGCGGAGCGCAAGGAGGCCGCCTCCCGGGCTGCCTCGCTCGCCAAGGCCCGCAAGCGGATCTCGCTCGAGGACCTCAACGAGGCGCTCGCCCAGGGCAAGGTCGACACCCTCAACCTCATCCTCAAGGGTGACGCGTCGGGTTCGGTCGAAGCGCTGGAGGATGCTCTGCTCCAGATCGACGTCGGCGACGAGGTCGACCTGCGGATCATCGACCGGGGTGTCGGCGCGATCACGCTGAACAACATCAACCTCGCCGTGGCGTCGGACGCGATCATCATCGGGTTCAACGTGCGGGCCGAGGGCCAGAACGCCGACGTCGCCGACCGCGAGGGCGTGGAGATCCGGTACTACTCGGTGATCTACCAGGCCATCGAGGAGATCGAGGCGGCGCTCAAGGGCATGCTCAAGCCGGAGTTCGAGGAGGTCCGTCTCGGTGAGGCGGAGATCCGCGAGATCTTCCGGTCGAGCAAGTTCGGCAACATCGCCGGGTCGATCGTCCGGAACGGGGAGATCCGCCGCGGCGGTCGCGCTCGGATCCTGCGCGACGGCACGGTCATCGGGGAGAGCCTCGAGATCGCCGGGCTGCGCCGGTTCAAGGACGACGTCACCGAGGTCCGTGAGGGCTTCGAGTGCGGCATCAACCTGGGCTCGTTCAACGATCTCCAGATCGGCGACACGATCCAGATGTTCGAAATGCGAGAGAAGCCGAGAGCGTAGTCGGCTCACCTTCGGCAGGCGGCTGGGCCTCGAGCACCGACCAAGCCTCGGTCTCCGGGCTCACCGCCTGCCTCCGGTATGCCGCACGCCTCACCATTCGGAGGACATCAGCTATGGCCGACCCCGCCCGCGCCCGGAAGGTCGCCGACCGCATCAAGGTGGTCGTCGCCGAGACCCTCGAGCACCGCGTCAAGGACGAGCGGCTCGGCTTCACGACGATCACCGATGTCCGGGTGACCGGTGACCTCCAGAACGCGACGATCTTCTACACCGCCTACGGGTCGGACGAGGACCGCGCTGCCTCGGCGGCCGCCCTGGAGTCGGCCAAGGGAAAGCTGCGCACCGCCGTCGGCAAGGCGCTCGGCATCCGGCTGACGCCGTCGCTCGAGTTCATCCCCGACGCGCTCCCCGAAGGGGCCGCGCACCTCGAGGACGTCCTCGTCGCGACGCGCGCCGCCGACGCCGAGCTGGCCCGCTCCCGCCAGGGCGCCGTCTACGCCGGCGACGCGGACCCCTACAAGAAGCCCAACGACGACGAGCCGGATGACGACGACGCCTGAGGGCCTGTCGGAGGGTCTCCTGCTCGTCGACAAGCCGGCCGGCTGGACCTCGCACGACGTCGTCGCCCGGATCCGCCGCGTCTGCGGCACCCGTCGCGTCGGCCACGCCGGCACGCTGGACCCGATGGCCACCGGCGTCCTGGTCCTCGGGGTCGGCAAGGCCACCAAGCTGCTCACCTTCCTCGTCGGCTGCGACAAGGGGTATGCGGCGACGGTCCGCCTCGGCGAGTCGACGGTCACCGACGACGCCGAGGGTGACGTGGTGGCGTCGGCCGACGCCGAGCGACGTGTCCCGGGCCGCTCATCGATGCGGCCGTCGCGGGGCTGACCGGCGCGATCCAGCAGGTCCCGTCCTCGGTCAGCGCGATCAAGATCGACGGTCAGCGGTCGTATGCGCGGGTGCGCTCGGGCGAGGACGTCAAGCTGGCTGCGCGACCGGTGACGGTCAGCCGGTTCGCCGTGCTCGACGTGCGGAGCGCCGGCACCGGCCTCGACGTCGACATCGAGGTCGAGGTGTCGTCGGGGACCTACGTCCGGGCCCTGGCCCGTGACCTGGGCTCGGCCCTCGGCGTCGGCGGTCACCTCACCGCACTGCGCCGGACCCGGGTGGGCCGGTACGCGATCGCCGACGCGGTACCTCTGGAGAGCCTGGAGCCCGGTGGGCCGGTGCCGCTGGTGTCCATGGGCGACGCGGCTCGGGCGCAGTTCGCCCTGCACGAGCTGACCGCCGAGGAGGCCACAGCGGTCGGCCACGGCCAACGCATACCGATCGCCAGTGAGGGCGAGCCCGTCGTCGCGGCCCTCGGACCCGACGGGTCGCTCGTCGCCATGCTCGACGAGTCCGGCCCCGAGGCGCGGCCGATCGTCGTCTTCGCGCCCCGCTGACCTATCGGGGCTTCCGGGCGACCAGCAGGTCGCGGTGGATGCCCGCGTCCACGCGGTGGGCGAACTCCCGGTACGGCCCGTCGTCGCAGACCTCCAGGCCGGCGCGGGCACACAGGGCCGCAAGATCGGCGCGGCTGAGCCCGTGGGTGTTCCAGGCGATACCGACCGCACCGCCGGGGCGCAGGACCGAGACCCACACGGGCAGGGCGTCCTCGAGCAGCTCGGCCGGGCTGCGGTCCCGCCCCCCTCGCGCCCCGCGGCTGCCGTGCGCGACGCCGTACGGCGCGTCCGTGACGACGACATCGACCCGGCGGCGTTGGAGCAGCTCCGCCGTCGCGAGGGTGTCGGCCGCATACAGGAGGAGCGACTGCGGGTCGTCGCGGCCGATCTCCGCCTCGAGCAGGTCGCCGAGCCGCCGCCCGTCGCGGCGTAACGGGGTGAGTCCGATCCGGTGCTTCACGCGCTTGCGGCGCAGCCAGGTGGTGAGGAACGCCGTGTAGGCCTCGACCTCGCGGCGCTCGACCTCCACACCGACGGCGTCGTGCCCCAGGGTCAGCGCCCAGCTGAGCGTCGTCCCCCGACCGGCCAGCGGGTCGAGCACGGTCCGGCGGGATCCGGTCGGGCAGGTCGGTCGAGGCGAGCGTGACGTTGAGCAGGACCCGGGTCAGCTGCTCGTTGGTCTTGCCCGGGTACTTGGGGATGGTGAGCAGGTCGTCGTCGAACCGTTCGCCGCCCGGCGCCTCGACCGGCCGCAGCAGGTCGCCCTCCCGCTCGAACACGGCGAAGGTCGCGGCCAGGTCGCCGAGGATGCGCGGGTCGACAGCGTCGGCCAGCTCCACCGCGAGGTAGGGCACCCCGGCCACCGTCGTCGGCGTCGCGCCGACGACGCCACCGGGCTCGACCGCCGACACGACGATCTCCGCCTCGGCCGCCGTGATGGCCGGCGCATCACCCGCGTACACCCGGTTGCTCGAGGGCGCGAGCAGGACGAAGTACTCGGGCACGGAGCCAGCCTATGGGCGCGACCGGGTCCTACGATGTGCCAGTCGACGCCACCAGAAGGAACTCGTCCGTATGCCCGGGAACACCCTCGCCCGCCGACTGCTCGCCGGTCTGACCGCCGGCTTCCTCGTCGTGCTCGGAGGAGTCGCGCCGGCGAGCCCCGCGGCCGCGGCCGACCTGCCGGGAGGGGCGTACCTCTTCGCCGGCGAGGAGTCGCAGCTCGAGGTGATCAACCGCGTGACGGGTACGGCGTTCGCGAGCATCCCGCTGAGCACTGCCCCCGCCGACGTGGTGACCGGAGTCGCCAACGGCACCGTCTACGCGGCCGTCGCCAACACCGTCGTCGCCGTTGACGCCACGACCCTCGCGGTCACCCGGACGATCACGAGCAGCACCGCCTTCGCCTCATACGTCTCGCTCGCGGTCTCGCCCGACGGCTCCCGGCTCTATGCCCTCGACCAGCAGAACAACCTCGTCGATGTCTATGACCCGTTGTCCGGGCAGCCGATATCGAGCATCCCGGTCCTCGCGCAGGTGCCGTGGGACATCGACATGTCGCCGGACGGCTCGACCATCTATGTGATCTACAGCGAGGTCGCCACCGTCAGTGTCATCAGCACGGCCTCACCGCCCGGTGTAGTCGGGACCTTCTCGATCCCGAGCACCTCCGAGAACGCCGTGTTCAGCCCGGACGGTGGGACGGCGTACATCTACATGGACGGCCCCTCAGGCACCTCGGAGAACAACGTCGCGGTCGTGGATACGAAGACAAGGACCGTGCGCACGGTGTGGGCCACGGGGAACGGCGCCTTCCCGATCGGGATCGCGGTGAGCCCGGACGGTTCGCGGGTCTATCTCGCCGCCCAGGTCGGCGTCACCGCCGGGCGAATGGTCACCGTCGATGCCACAACCGGTTCCCCGGCGCCACCAGTCCCGCTGCCAGACGTCCCGCAGTACAGCTCGCCCCGTCTCACCGCCGACGGCTTGGACCTGTACATCGCGCTCAAGGGCAACAAGATCGTCGGCGTCAACACCAACACCGGCGTGACCCGCACATACACGACGGCCGGCCCGGTCGAGGTGGCGGCGCTGGTCGACATGACCTCACCGGTGTTCGAGAGCAGCGCCGCGGCCACCTTCGTGGCGGGTGTGCCGCACACCTCGGGGGTCGTGACCCAAGCCTTTCCGCGGGCGGCGCTGTCGGTCGACGGGACCCTGCCGACGGGGGTGACCTTCACCGACAACGGTGACGGCACAGGGACGTTCGCCGGGACGGCGACGAAGCCCGGGACCTACCCGGTGACAATCTCCGCGGTGAACAGCGTCGGCCGGCAGACCCAGCCCTACACGATCACGGTCGTACCTGGGGTGCCAGCGGCCTTGCTGGCGACGGCGGGGAGGGCCAGGTCGCCGCCCCAGGAGGGATCTTCCCGACCCAGCTCAAGGCCACCCTGCGCGACGGTGTCGGCAACCCCGTCCCCGGCGGTTCGGTGACGTTCAGCATCGCGCCGGCGGGCGCGGCGTCGTTCGCCGGCGTCCCCAGCTACACCGCACCGACCCAGGCCGACGGGACGGTCGAAGCGCCGTTCGTCTTCGCCGGGTCGACGTCGGGCGCCGTCACCGTGCAGGCCACGTATGCAGGACTGGCTCCGGCGGTCTTCCACCTCACCATCTCGTCCGGGACGCCGCCCGGCGCTCCGACGATCACGGCCGTGACGCCCGGGGACGCCAGTGCGCAGGTCTCGTTCACGCCGGGCGCCGCCGGGGGCGGTCCGACGACCGGGTACCGCGTCGTCGCCACCGACACGACCGACGCGGCCCGCGGCGGGCAGACCGTCGAGGGGACCGGGAGCCCCATCACGGTGCCGGGGCTGACCAACGGCGACACCTACACGTTCACCGTCACGGCCCTGAGTGCCGGTGGCAACAGCGCCCCCTCCGCGGCGTCGCTTCCGGTCGTCGTCGGCGCGCCGACGAACCCCCCGCAGCCGCCGACGATCCAGAGCCTCGGCACGGGTGACGGCTTCGTCGACGTCACCTTCGTCCCGGGCGCGGCGGGCGGCAGCCCGACGACGGGGTACCTCGTCACCGCCACCGACGCCACCGACGCCTCCCGCGGTGGACAGACGGCACAGGGGACGAGCAGCCCGATCCGGGTGACGGGGCTGACCAACGCGGACGCCTACTCGTTCACCGTGACCGCGTTGAGCGCCGGCGGTAACAGCGCCCCGTCGGTGTCGTCCTCACTCATCAACGTCGGCGTCCCCTCCGTCATCAGCGGCACGCCGCCGAACGGCACCGTGCGGGTCGCCTACTCCTTCCCGTTCGTCGTAAGCGGAGTGCCCACCCCCACGCTGACGGTCGGCGGCACCCTGCCACCGGGACTCACCCTGAGTGCCGCCGGTCTGCTCTCGGGGACACCGACCACGCCCGGGTCGTACGCCTTCAGCATCCTGGCGGCCAACGGAGTCGGGCAGTCCAGCGTCTCGCCGACCGTCGTCATCGGCACGGGTGTCGGCGTCGAGCCGACGCCGACCGTCCCCCCGCCGTCTCCGACGCCAAGGCGTCCCCGACCACGTCGCCGACGACGACCCCGACCCCGTCACCGTCGTCGACGGACCCGGGGAGCCCTGGAGGCGGCTCGGGGTCCGGGTATGCCGACAGCGACGGTCTGTCCTCGTCCTCGTCCGCATACCTGGCGGGCACCGGCACGTCGGTCCTGTGGCCGGTGGCGATCGCCGCGTTGCTGGTCGTGCTGGGCGGTGCCGCGCTGTGGCTGAGTCGTCGGCGGCGTGCCGGGGACGCTCGCTGACCCGGAGGCGGCGCCTTCTAGAGTGTCCCCCGTGCACGTCTGGAACGGCCTCGCGGAGGTCCCCGCCGACCTCGGTCGTTCCGTCGTCACCCTCGGCAACTTCGACGGGGTGCACCGCGGTCACCGGGCGGTCCTCGGGCAGCTGGTCGAGCAGGCGACCTCGCGCGACGCCACCTCGGTCGCGGTGACCTTCGAGCCGCACCCGCTGGCCGTGCTCTTCCCCGAGCGCGCCCCGACACCGCTCACCTCGCCGGCGCAGCGGCTGGAGCTGCTGGCGGGGTCCGGCCTCGACGCGGTGCTCGTCATGGAGTTCACCCTCGAGTTCGCCCGCCTGACCCCCGAGGAGTTCGTCGAGCAGGTCTTCGTGGAGGCACTCCACGCCGGAGCGGTGATCGTCGGCGAGGACACCCGGTTCGGCTGGAAGAACTCCGGCAACGTCGACACGCTGCGCGAGCTCGGTGCCTCCCACGACTTCGACGTCATCGTCCTCGCCGACCTCGGCGACGGCGAGCGCTGGTCCTCCACGATGGCGCGCGCGCAGCTCGCGGAGGGCGACGTCGAGGGCGCCGCTGTCGTGCTCGGCCGGCCGCCCAGCGTCTGCGGCACCGTCGTCCACGGCGACCACCGCGGGCGCGAGCTCGGCTTCCCGACCGCGAACCTCGGGCCGGTCGTCGAGGGCCTGGTCCCTGCTGACGGCGTGTATGCGGGATGGCTGGTGCGCCTCGACCTCCCGGAGGACGACTCGGTCGACCGGGTGCTCCCGTGCGCCGTCTCGATCGGGACGAACCCCACCTTCGACGGCCACGAGCGCCGGGTCGAGGGGTACGTCCTGGACCGCACCGACCTCGACCTCTACGGCGAGCGCATCTGCTACGAGCTGGTCCGGCGGCTGCGGCCGACGCTGAAGTACGAGGGGATCGAGCCGTTGGTGCGGCAGATGAACCTCGACGTCGCCCAGTGCCGGGAGATCCTCAGCACCATCGTCCCGTCCTGACCTCGGCTCGGCTCGCGTGAGCGTCCTCGGGGGAGTCGAACGCCGGACGGTGTGGGCACGGACCGACTGGGGCATCGTCATCGCCGGCCTGGGGCTGTCGGGGGTCGGTGCGCTGCTCGTGTGGTCGGCGACGCGGCATACCTCGGGTTCCCAGTACCTGCTCAGGACCCTCGTCAACCTCGGCGTCGGGCTGGTCTGCTTCGTCCTCGTCACCCGGATCGACCACCGGACGCTGCGGGCCTGGGCGCCGTGGGTCTACCTCGCGTCGCTGGGCGGGCTGGTCCTCGTGCTGAGCCCGCTCGGGTCGACCGTGAACGGGTCGCGCTCGTGGATCCAGCTGCCCGGTGGCTTCTCGGTGCAGCCGTCGGAGTTCGTCAAGGTGGCGCTGTGCGTCGGCCTGGCGATGATCCTCGCGGAGCGGCGGGACCGCGACCTACGACCGTCTGCTCGAGACCTGGTGCTGGCCGGGGTCGTGACCCTCGTGCCGGTCGCCCTGGTCCTGCTGCAGCCCGACCTGGGGTCGGCGCTGGTCCTCGTGGCGATGGCGTTCGGGGTCGTCGCGGTGGCCGGCGCGCCGACACGGCTGCTGCTGGCCGTGGGGGCGATCGGTGTCGTGGGCGTGGTGGCGATGTTCACGACGCGGGTGCTGAGCGCATACCAGCGCGCCCGGCTCACGGCCTTTCTCGACCCCTCCGTGGATCCCGAGGGCATCGGCTACCAGACCCGGCAGGTGCGGATCGCGATCGGCCAGGGCGGGTGGTTCGGCCAGGGGCTGTTCCAGGGGCCGCAGACGCAGAGCGGCGCGATCCCGTTCCAGCAGACCGACTTCGTGTTCTCGGTGGCGGGGGAGGAGTGGGGGTTCCTGGGGGCGGCGGGCGTCGTCGTCCTCGTCGTGTTCCTCATCCTGCGGACCCTGCTCGTGGGGTCGCGCAGTGACCCGTTCGGGCAGCTGGTCTGCGTGGGCGTCGCCGTGTGGTTCGCGGTGCAGGCGTTCGAGAACATCGGGATGAACCTCGGGATCATGCCGGTCACCGGCCTCCCGCTGCCGTTCCTCTCCTACGGCGGCTCGTCGATGTTCGCCGCGTGGCTCGCGCTCGGCCTCGTCAACAACGTCCACCTGGCCGGGACGGCCCACCGCCGCTGACGCCTGCGGCTGACCTGCGACGACTACTCAGACATGTCCGAGAAGTCTCAGCGGATTCGGGCCGAACGGGCGCTACTTCTCAGACATGTCCGCGAAGTCGGGGTATGCGGGTTGCCTCAGGTCTGCAGGCCGAGGCCGGGCGCCATCTCGACGAGGGTGTCGCGCAGGTACCGGATCGTCGGGCTGGAACCCATGCTCCGGCGCCAGGCCAGCGAGACCTGACGGGTGGGCACCGGGTCCCGAACCGGCAGCACCCGGACCGAGTCCGGCAGCGGCTCCCGACCGAGCCGCGGGATCAGCGACACCGCGGCCCCGTGGCTCACCAGGGCGATGTGCGAGCTCCACTCGGCCGCCCAGAACGAGACGCGCGGCGGACCGCCGACCGGGCCGAAGAGGCGGGTCAGCCACTCGTGGCAGACGCTCCCGACGGGCGCCGACGCGAACACCTCGCCGACGAGGTCCGCCGGGGTGACCGAGGACTGCCGAGCGAGCCGGTGACCGAACGGCACGAGGATGTCGGCCACGTCGACCCCGATCGTGGCCAGCTCGACGTGCTCGGGATGTGCGAGGGGCGTGTCGCCCCACTGGTGGACCAGCGCCGCGTCGACCTGGCCGGACGCGACCGCCTCCATCCCGAGCGGCGGGTCCAGCTCGACGAGGCTCAGCCGGAGGTCGTACCCGTCGGCCGCCACGAGCGACAGCGCCGGCGCGACCAGCCCGCGTACCGCGGTCGAGAACGCGGCCAGCCGCAGCCGGCCGCCCACGACCGATCCGGCGGAGTAGAGGTCCGACTCGATCTGCTCCATCCGGTCCAGCAGGTCGGCGCCCTGGTCGGCGAGCCGCTCGCCGTGGTCGGTCAGCAGGACACCCCGGCCGTACCGCTCCAGCACTGCTGACCCGGTCTGCCGCTCCAGCTTCTTGATCTGCTGCGACACCGCCGAGGGCGTGAAGCCGAGGACCTCCGCCGCCGCGACCACTGAGCCGTGCGACCGGACCGCCCGGAGCGACTGCAGCGCCACGAGATCGATCATGCAGCGATGCTACATCGTGAGATGCATCATTATTCGCTGGTACTTCACGGTTGTCGGGGCCAACATAGGTCCATGACGCCGCGCCACGCCCTCGCCGCCATCGCGGTCGCGGTCATCTGGGGCGCGAACTTCGTCGTCATCGACGCCGGCCTGCACGACATGCCGCCGTTGACCTTCGTCGCGCTGCGCTTCGTGGCCGTGCTGGTGCCGGCCATCTTCTTCGTCAAGCGCCCGGACGCCCGCTGGCGCGACATCCTGCTCATCGGCCTGTTCCTCAGCCTGGGACAGTTCGGCCTGCTCTACCTGTCGCTGGACCTCGGGATGCCCCCGGGCCTGGCCTCGCTCGTCGTCCAGGTCCAGGTCATCTTCACCGTCGTCATCGCGGCACTCGCCCTCCACGAGCGCCCGACCAAGCGCCAGCAGCTCGGCGTCCTCATCGGTCTCGTCGGCCTCACCGTGGTCGCGCTGGGACGCACCGCCGACACGCCGCTGCTCGCGCTGATGCTCTGCCTCGCCGGCGCCCTGTCCTGGGCCACGGGCAACGTCGTCACCCGCCGGGTCGGCACCGCGTCCGGTCTCTCGATGACGGTCTGGTCCGGCCTCGTCGTCCCCGTGCCGCTGTTCGCCCTCTCCCTGCTCGTCGACGGCCCCGAGGCGGTCGCCAACGGACTCCGCCACATCGACTGGGTGACCATCGGCTCGACGCTCTACACCGCATACCTCTGCTCGTTGTTCGGGTACGGCGTCTGGAACAGCCTGCTGGTGCGCTACCCCACGGCCGTGGTGGTGCCGTTCACGCTGCTGGTGCCGGTCAGCGGTATCGCGACGGCATGGATCTTCCGCGACGAGCGACCCACCCTCGGCACCGTGATCGGCGGCTTGCTGCTCCTCCTCGGCGTCCTCGTCACCGCCGTCTCACGGCGTCGCCGCCCTCGACCCGAGCGTGACGGTCTGGTGTCAAATCCCGGCGAGGTCTTCACCCGCTGAGAGCCGCCTGAAAGGATCCACGGACCGCGTCGGGCCGTTCCGGCGCCTGCATGCTCGAGGAGCCCGGGTGGGAGCACAGGCCGTTGCGGACGAGGTCGTCCGTCGTGATGTCATCGACACACGCGCACAGAGCATCGCGCACCTCTTCCGGCAGCGGGTCGCGGCGTCGGGATCGCGCGAGGCGCTTCAGTACCTCGTCCCCGACACGGGTACCGAGAGCGGCGAGCGGCTCGAACGGCTCACCTGGGAGCAGACCCGCGAGCGGGCCGACTTGTGGGCCGCGGGTCTCGTGGCCCTGGGCGTCGGGCTCGAGGACCGTGTCGCCATCGCCTCGACCACCCGGGTGGAGTGGGTCCTCGCCGACCTCGCCATCATGACCGCCGGCGCGGCGACCACGACGATCTACCCGACCATGCTCGACGCGGACGTGGCCTTCATCGTCGCGGACTCCGGCAGCAAGGTCGTCTTCGCCGAGAACGCGGCGCAGGTCCAGAAGCTGCGCGACCACCGCGACGAGCTGCCCGACCTGCTCCGCGTCGTCACCTTCGACGGCAGGGCGGATGACGACGTGGATGGGACGGACGGCTGGGTCATCGGCGCTGACCGCCTGGCCGAGCTGGGCAGCCAGCGCCTGGCCGACGAGCCGACCGTCCTCGACGAGCGCATCGAGGCGCTCACCCCCGAGCACCTCGCCGTCATCATCTACACGTCGGGCACCACCGGCCGGCCCAAGGGCGTGCTGCTCACCCACGACGCCCTCGTCTACGAGGGTGCCGGCGTCGACTCGGTCTCGCTCCTCAACGAGGACGACCTCCAGTTCCTCTGGCTGCCGCTCTCGCACGTGTTCGGGAAGATCCTGCTGATCCTGCCGCTGCAGATCGGCTTCTCCACGGCGGTGGACGGGCGGATCGACCGGATCGTCGACAACCTCGCGGTCTTCAAGCCGACCTTCATGGGCGCCGCGCCGCGCATCTTCGAGAAGGCGTACGCCCGGATCAGCATGATGTTCGCTCACGAGACCGGTGTGAAGAAGACGCTCGTCGACTGGGCGCTCGGGGTCGGCGGTCAGGTGGCGGCGTTGCGCGAGCAGGGCGAGCAGCCCTCCGGCCTGCTGTCGGTCCAGCACACCCTGGCCGACCGGCTGGTCCTGTCCAAGGTGCGCGCGCGCTTCGGCGGGCGCGTCAAGTTCTTCATCTCCGGGTCGGCCGCCCTCAACCCCGACGTCGCCCGCTGGTTCTCCTCGGTGGGGCTGCTGATCATCGAGGGCTACGGCCTCACCGAGACCAGCGCCGCCACCTGCGTGAACCGGCCGCGGCTCGGTCGCTACATCTTCGGCTCCGTCGGTTGGCCTCTGCCCGGCACCCAGGTCCGGATGGCGGACGACGGTGAGCTCCTCGTCAAGGGCCCCGGCGTGATGCGCGGGTACCACAACCGCCCGGACGCGACGGCCGAGGTGCTCACCGAGGACGGCTGGTTCCACACCGGCGACATCGGCACGGTCGACGAGCGCGGCTTCGTCAAGATCACCGACCGCAAGAAGGACCTGTTCAAGACCTCCGGCGGGAAGTACGTCGCGCCGTCCATCATCGAGACGATGTTCAAGGGGATCTGCCCCTACGTCAGCCAGTTCGTCGTCATCGGGGACGGCCGCAACTACGCCTCGGCGCTCATCACGCTCGACCCGGACGCCGTCACCCAGTGGGCCGCGGCCAACGGCATGGCCGGCAAGGAGTATGCGGAGGTCGTCACCTCCGACGCCGCGCAGGCGATGGTCCAGGGCTACGTCGACGAGCTCAACAACGGCCTCAACCGGTGGGAGACGATCAAGCGGTTCGCCATCCTCGACCGGGACCTCACCGTCGACGAGGGCGAGCTCACCCCCAGCCTGAAGCTGCGCCGCAAGATCGTCGTGGAGCGGTACGGGTCGGAGATCGACCTGCTGTACCGCTGAGGTGCGAACCCGCATACCCGGTCCGACGTTCGGTCACCCTTCCGCCGGGCTCCGGTGGTTGAGGGCCGCAACCCGGTATGCGTGTTGCAGACTTTCCCCGTGACGGCGGTGGTGAGGGTCGGGGACCTCAAGGTGAGCTTCGGCTCCGTGGTCGCCGTCGCCGGAGTGTCCTTCGAGGTGCGAGCCGGTGGCGCGACGGCGCTCCTGGGCCGTAACGGCGCGGGCAAGTCGACCACCATGCGGGTCCTCGCCGGCGTCGTCCCGGCATCCAGCGGGCTGGCCGAGGTGGCCGGCATCGACGTCGCCGCCGACCCCCTGGAGGCCAAGCGCCGGATCGGCTACTGCCCCGACGTGGGCGGCCTCATCCCGCGAGCCACGCCCTGGGAGCACCTGCAGCTGAGCGCACGGCTGCGCGGGCTGCGGGACTGGGAACCGCGGGCGCGGCAGCTGCTCGACCAGTTCGACCTCGGCGGCGAGGCGCACCGGGTCACCGCGGGGTTCAGCCACGGGATGGGCCGGCGGATGTCGGTCGCGCTGGCGGTCTTCCACGAGCCGCCGGTGCTGCTGCTCGACGAGCCGTTCGACGGGGTCGACCCGACCGGCGTGGACGCCACGCTGGAGGCGGTGGCCGACGCCCGCGCCCGCGGGGCGGCCGTGATCCTCTCGACGCACCTGCGCGACCTCGCGGTGCAGGCCTGCGACCACGCGGTCGTCCTGCGGGGCGGGCTCGCCGTCGCCAGCGTCGACGCCACCGAGATGGCCGGCGAAGGGGGCGCGCGTGCCTACCGGGCGCTCCTCGGCTGACGTCGGTCGGCACCCCGGGCCCGCGAGGTCCCTGGCCCTGTTGCTCGGGCTGCGCGCCCGCGGCCTTCGAACGCCCGCGCGAGTCGCCGTCGTGGTCGGCGTCGCCCTGCTGGTCGCCGTCACCGTCGTGGCGGTCACCTTCCCGTCGCAGGTCGGGCTCGCCCCGGAGCTGGTCGAGGCGATGCGCCGGTACCTCCCGGTCGGCTTCCTGGCCTTCGTCGTGACGACGGCGACGGCGGTGCTGTTCGGCGGCGGCGGCCGCGAGGCGATCGCCGCGGACCAGGTCGTCGCCTACCCGCTCGGCCCGACGACCGACCACCTGGCCGGACTCGTGCTCGCCCCGCTCAACCTGGCCTGGCTGCTGCAGGCCTGGTCCCTGCTGGCCGCCGTCGCGGTGCTCACCCAGGGCGGCCACACCTGGGCCGCCGTCGTGCCCGTCCTGCTCTGGCTGGTGGCGGTGACCGTCGCCGTCCAGTGGCTGTCGTGGGTCGTGGAGTACGTGCGCCGTGGGCCGCATGGGGAGCTGGTGGTGCGGACCACCGCCGTGCTCGTGGGACTGACCATCGTCGTCGTCGTCGCCACCGGCCACCTGCTCGACGCCGCCCTCTGGACGCCCGCCGCGTGGGCGTCGTCGCTGCCGGCCATGGGCGCGGCGGGGGACTGGCTCAACTGGCTGTTCGGCTGCCTCCTCCTGACGGCGGCCGCCCTGGGCATGGCGATCCTCGGGGTCGGCGCCGCCCGGGTGACCTGGACACGGCCGGCCACGACGCAGGCCCGGGTCGAGACCCGGCGGTATGCGATGCGCGCCTTCCCGCGCAGCGACCTGCGGGGGCTGGTCGCGATCGACCGCGCCAGTGTGTGGCGGTCCGCCCCGTTGCGCCGGGGCCTGGTCCTGCTCAGCCTGTTGCCCGTCGTGGTCGCCTTCGCCGGCCGGCTGGACTGGCTGATGGTTCCGGTCCTGCCGGGCCTCGTCGCCTCGGGTGGCGCGCTCCTGTTCGGTGTGAACGCGTGGGCGCTCGACGCGCGGGGCGCGGTCTGGCGGGAGAGCCTGCCGGTGGCTCCGCGTACCGTGCTCGTCGCTCGCGCCTGGGTCCTCGTCGAGGTCCTGACCGTGGCGTCCGTGGCCACCCTGCTGATCTGTGGATGGCGGGCCGGCGCTCCCACCTCGGCCGAGCTGAGCGCGGCCCTCTGCGCCACCGTCACGATCGCGCTGCGCACCGTCGCCTCGGGACTGCGCTGGTCGGTGCGCCGGCCGTTCAGCGTCGACCTGCGCAGCGTCCGGGCGACGCCCGCGCCCCCGCTGGTCATGGTCGGCTACTCGGCCCGGCTCGCCGTGGCGGCGACGCTCACCGGCCTGCTGTTCTCCGTGGTGGGGCGGCTCTTTCCGTGGTGGTACTCCGTGGTCGTCGCCGTGGTGCTGTGCGCGACCTCGGTGTTCAGCCTGTGGTGGACGGGGCGGCTCTGGGAGCGGCCCTCGGTGCGCTCCCGCGTGGTCGAGACCGTGGCCAGCGTCTGATCGGCGATTCGGGCCTGGAGCGCCCGCGCTCCTAAACTGGACGGATGCCGTCCACCACGACCCGCGGGGCCTCGATCTGGCCCACCCTCGAGCCACTGCTCGAGCGGGTCGGTAAACCCATCCAGTACGTCGGCGGTGAGCTGAACTCGACGACCAAGGACTGGAACTGCGGCGGCTTCGGTCCCTCCGGGGACGAGCTGACGGTGCGCTGGGCGCTGATGTACCCCGACGCGTACGAGGTGGGCGTCCCGAACCAGGGCGTCATGATCCTCTACGAGGTCCTCAACGAGCGGCCCGACGCCCTCGCCGAGCGGACGTATGCGGTCTGGCCCGATCTCGAGGCGCTCATGCGGGAGTCGGGGGTGCCGCAGTTCACCGTCGACAGCCACCGCGCGCTCGGCGACTTCGACGTGCTCGGGGTCTCGTTCTCGACCGAGCTGGGCTACACCAACCTGCTCACCGCGCTCGACCTCGCGGGGATGCCGCTGCACGCGGCGGACCGGTCCGAGGACGACCCGCTGGTGATCGCCGGTGGGCACGCGGCGTTCAACCCGGAGCCGATCGCCGACTTCATCGACGCGGCCGTGATCGGCGACGGCGAGCAGGCGGTGCTGACGATCACCGACATCGTCACGGACTGGAAGGCGTCGGGGAAGCCGGGTGGGCGGCACGAGCTGCTGCTGCGGCTGGCCCGGACCGGTGGTGTCTACGTACCCGGCGTTCTACGAGGTGTCGTACCTCGCCGACGGCCGGATCCAGCGCGTGGCCCCGCGGACCGGGCTGCACGGCGTGCCATGGCGCGTCTCCAAGCACACCGTCATGGACCTCGACGCCTGGCCGTACCCGAAGCAGCCACTCGTGCCGCTCGCCGAGTCGGTGCACGAGCGGATGTCGGTCGAGATCTTCCGGGGCTGCACCCGGGGCTGCCGGTTCTGCCAGGCGGGGATGATCACGCGGCCGGTTCGCGAGCGGTCGATCACCGGCATCGGCGAGATGGTCGAACGTGGCCTGGCGGCAACGGGATTCGAGGAGGTCGGCCTCCTCTCGCTGTCGTCGGCCGACCATTCCGAGATCGCCGACATCACCAAGGGGCTGGCCGACCGCTACGAGGGCACCCAGACCGGGCTGTCGCTGCCGTCTACCCGGGTCGACGCGTTCAACATCGACCTCGCCAACGAGCTCACACGGAACGGGCGGCGGTCGGGTCTGACGTTCGCGCCCGAGGGCGGGTCCGAGCGGATCCGCAAGGTCATCAACAAGATGGTGACCGAGGAGGACCTCATCGCGACGGTCTCGGCCGCCTACGGCGCCGGCTGGCGGCAGGTGAAGCTCTACTTCATGTGCGGCCTGCCCACCGAGACCGACGAGGACGTGCTCCAGATCGCCGACCTCGCGAAGCGGGTCATCGAGACCGGGCGGCGCGTGTCGGGGCGGCGCGACATCCGGTGCACCGTGTCGATCGGCGGGTTCGTGCCCAAGCCGCACACGCCCTTCCAGTGGGTCGCACAGCTCGGGGCCGAGGAGACCGACGCCCGGCTGGCCAAGCTGCGCGACGCGATCCGCAGCGACCGCCGGTATGCGTCGGCGATCGGCTTCCGGTACCACGACGGCCAGCCCGGGATCGTCGAGGGCCTGCTGTCCCGTGGCGACCGCCGCATCGGCAAGGTCATCGAGGCCGTGTGGCGCGACGGCGGCCGGTTCGACGGCTGGAGCGAGCACTTCTCGTACGAGCGCTGGATGCGCTGCGCTGCGGAGGCGCTGGCGGAGGGGCCGGTGGACGTCGCCTGGTACACCACCCGTGACCGCGACCAGTCCGAGGTGCTGCCCTGGGACCACCTCGACTCCGGCCTCGACAAGGAGTGGCTCTGGGAGGACTGGCAGGACGCTCTGGACGAGACCGAGGTGGACGACTGCCGGTGGACGCCGTGCTTCGACTGCGGGGTGTGCCCGCAGATGGGCACCGACATCGAGGTCGGCCCGACGGGCAAGACCCTGCTGCCGCTCACCGTGCTCGGCGCGGGCCGAGCGGCGCTGGCCGAGACCCACTGACGCACCTGATCAGACGGTCTGCGCAGACCGCCCGGTCGATGCGCAGACCGTGCACGGTATGCGTTCTGGCCCCAGGGTGTGCGCAGACCTTGCGCTCTGAGTCAGCCCCGGGCGTACTCGATGACACCGACCACGTTGCCGGACGGGTCGGTGAGGAACGCCAGGTTGCCGACCGACGGGATCGTGGCGCGGTCCATGACCACGCTGCCGCCCAGCTCCTCGACGCGCCCGAGGACGACGCCCAGGTCGTCCACCTCGATGGTCACCTCGGGACCGTTGGCGCGGACGCCGGGCACCAGCTCCCGCCGCGTCTGGACCGCGGCGACGACCTCCGCGGCCGCCGGCAGGACGGTCCGCACGAAGCCGGGGTAGTACGGCTCGAACCGCCAGTCGAACAGTCCCTCGTAGAACGCCTGCGTCTCCCCGTCGTCGTCGGCGTTGACGGCGACGTGCGTGACCCGACCAGGCATCGCCGCAGTGTGTCACCCCGACGTGGGAACGGCCAGGGAACGGGCCGTCAGAGTGCGCCGCAGCCGCTGCGCGATCGGCACCCCGGGCCGGGCTCCGCGCTACCTGCGGCCGGCCGGTCAGACCGGGTGGCCCACGTGGGCCAGGGCCTGACGCAGCAGGACCCCGTGGCCGCCGTCCATCTCGCCGAGTGCGGCGAGCGCCCCGGCCTCATCAGGGGTGACCCACGCCAGGTCGAGCGCGTTCTGCTGCGGCGAGCAGTCGCCCATCACGGGCACCACGAAGGCCAGCGCCACCGCGTGCTGCCGCGGGTCGTGGAACGGCGTCACGCCCGGCGTCGGGAAGTACTCCGCCACCGTGAACGGCTGCGGCGACAACGGGATCCGCGGCATCGACAGGGGACCGAGGTCCTTCTCGACGTGCCGGATCAGCGCGTCCCGGATCCGCTCGTGGTAGAGGACCCGCCCCGAGACCAGCTCCCGGTCGATCGTTCCCTCGGACGACGCCCTCAGCAGCAGCCCGATGGTCGTCACGACACCGCGCTCGTCGACCCGGACCGGAACCACCGACACGTAGACGATCGGCAGCCGTTCTCGGGCGTCCCGCAGCTCCTCGCGGGTCAGCCAACCGGCCGAGGTCTCCGTCTCGCTCATGGCACGGTTCTACCAGGAGGCCGCAACTCGGTCAGAGGACCTTCCCGGGGTTCATGATCCCGAGCGGGTCGAAGACCGCCTTGACCGCCCGCTGCCTGGTCATCTCGGCCTCGCCCAGCTCGAGGGGAAGCCACTTGGCCTTCAGCGACCCGACACCGTGCTCGCCGGTGATCGTGCCGCCCATGGCGAGCGCCTCCCGGACCAGGCCGTCGAACGCCGCCTCCGCCCGTCGGCGGCTGTCGGGGTCGTCCAGGCGGAAGAAGAAGCAGGGATGCAGGTTCCCGTCGCCCCCGTGCCCGGACAGCGTGACGTCGACGCCGTGCTCCGCGCCGAGCCGGTGCCCCGCCCGGATGAGGTCGGCCAGCCGGCGGATCGGGACGCAGACGTCCTCGGTGAAGTGCGGACCCTTGAGCTCCTGGGCCGCATGCAGCGCGCGCCGGCCGGCCATCAGCGCGTCCGCCTCCTGCGCGTCGTCGGCCACGGCGACGTCCAGCGCCCCCGCGTCGGCGAGCACCGACGCATACCGCTGCACGTCCGCGGCCGTGCCACCCGGACGGTCGGACTGGACGATGACCGCTCCGGCGCACCCCGCGGGGAACCCGTAGTCCGCGAGCCGCTGCACCGAGTCGATCGTCGGCCCGTCGAGCACCTCGATCAGGGACGGCCCCGGCCGCTCCGCCCGCAGCGCCACGACGCCCGCGGCGGCCTCCTGCAAGGTCCCGAACGTCGCGAGCGCCGTCAGCGGCGGGTCCGGCGCCGGGACCAGCCGTACGACGACCGACGTCACGACCCCGAGCAGCCCCTCGGAGCCCACGAACAGCCCGGTGAGGTCGAACCCGGCGACGCCCTTGGCCGTCCGGCGCCCGGTCCGCATCACCGCTCCGCCGGGCAGGACGACCTCGAGACCGCGCACGTAGTCGGCCGTCACCCCGTACTTCACGCAGCAGAGGCCGCCCGCGTTGGTCGCGACGTTCCCGCCGATCGTGCAGCTCGCGGACGATGCCGGGTCGGGTGGGTACGCGAGTCCGACCGCCGCGGCGGCGGCCTTGAGCGACGCGTTGACGACGCCTGGGCCGACCACGGCGAAGCGTTCCAGCTCGTCGAGCTCGTCGATCTGGTCCAGTCCCTCGACGTTGAGCACGAGCGACCCCTCGGTCGCGACCGCACCGCCGGCCAGGCCGGTCCGGGCGCCCTGCGGGACCACCGGCCGGCGCGTGGCGGCGGCCTCGCGCAGCACCTCGACCACGTCGGCGCGGTCGCGGGCGCGCACCACCTCGAACGTCGCCGGAGCCACCGCGCCCAGCGAGGAGTCCACGGCGTACCCCGCGGCCACGTCCGGGTCGGTGACGGTACGCATGCCCGCACACTATGTCGGTGGAGCCTCCGCGGCCGCCGCCGCTAGACTGAGACCACAGGCGTCTGAGCCGTCATCAGCGGTGAGCCTCCGGAAGAACCGAGCGCGTGCGCTCGCAGTAGACCCGGACGGGTGGGCCCGTCACAGCCTTCGGCAAGAGCGGTCGTATGCGAGTCCGGGACCTCCTGGGCCGGTGTGCGGCAAGCGGGGTGGTACCGCGGTGACACCAGAAATCGGTGGCGTCGTCCTCGTGGAGCAGACCACCCGCATACCGATCCGCAGGAGCCGACCCTCTGATGAGCGAGCAGTCGTCGCCGTACCCGCACGTCCCGTCCAGCCCCCGCTTCCCGGAGATCGAGGAGCGGGTCCTGAAGTACTGGGACGAGGACGGGACCTTCGTCGCGTCGGTCGAGAACCGCGAGGCCGGCGTGGACGGCTCGAACGAGTTCGTCTTCTACGACGGCCCGCCGTTCGCCAACGGGCTGCCGCACTACGGCCACCTGCTCACCGGCTACGTCAAGGACATCGTGCCGAGGTACCAGACGATGCGCGGCCGACGCGTGGAGCGCCGGTTCGGCTGGGACACCCACGGTCTGCCCGCCGAGCTGGAGGCGATGAGCCAGCTGGGGATCAAGACCAAGGAGGAGATCCTCGAGCTCGGTCTCGAGACCTTCAACGCCAAGTGCCGCGAGTCGGTGCTGCGCTACACCGACGACTGGCGGGCCTACGTCACGCGCCAGGCGCGCTGGGTCGACTTCGACCACGACTACAAGACGCTCGAGCCGGACTACATGGAGTCGGTGATCTGGGCGTTCAAGCAGCTCTACGACAAGGGGCTGGTCTACGAGGGCTTCCGAGTCCTCCCGTACTGCTGGAACGACCAGACGCCGCTGTCCAACCACGAGCTGCGGATGGACGACGACGTCTACCAGAACCGCCAGGACCCGGCCGTGACGGTGGGCCTGCGTCTGGAGACCGGCGAGCTGGCCCTGGTCTGGACCACCACGCCGTGGACCCTCCCGGCGAACCTCGGGATCATGGTCGGCCCGGACATCGACTACGTCGTCGTCGAGTCCGACGTGACCGGGACGCCCGAGCGCTACGTCATCGGGGAGGCGCGGCTCGCCGCCTACGCGAAGGACCTCTTCCCGGACGGCGACGACCCGCAGGAGCACGTCGTCGAGCGGCTCAAGGGCACCGACCTGCTGGGCCGGAAGTTCCTGCCGCCGTTCGACTACTACCTGGGGCACCCCAAGGCGCACCACGTCTTCCCGGCCGAGTTCGTCACCACCGAGGACGGCACCGGGCTGGTCCACACGGCGGGCGCGTTCGGTGAGGAGGACAAGATCGTCACGGACGCCGCCGGCATCGAGCCGGTCGTCCCGGTCGGCCCCGACGGGCGGTTCACCTACCCGGTGACCGACTACGAGGGCCTGCTCGTCTTCGACGCGAACCTGCCGATCATCGACCACCTCAAGGCGCGCACCCGCGGCGAGGGCGACCACGGCGCGGTGACCGCCGGCACGGTGCTGCTGCGCCGCGAGACCTACGACCACGCGTACCCGCACTGTTGGCGGTGCCGCGAGCCGCTGATCTACATGGCGGTCTCGAGCTGGTTCGTCGAGGTGACCAAGATCAAGGAGCGGATGCTCGAGCTCAACGAGGGCATCTCGTGGACGCCCGACCACATCAAGCACGGGCAGTTCGGCCGGTGGCTGGAGAACGCCCGCGACTGGTCGATCACGCGAAACCGGTTCTGGGGCAGTCCCGTTCCCGTGTGGAAGTCCGACGACCCGCAGTACCCGCGGATCGACGTCTACGGCTCGTTCGAGGAGCTGAAGCGTGACTTCGGGGAGCTTGCGACCCGAAGCGACGAGCTCAGCGGTGTGGAGGTCACCGACCTCCACCGCCCGTACGTCGACCGGCTGACCCGGCCGAACCCCGACGACCCGACCGGCCACTCGACCATGCGCCGCGTCGAGGACGTCATGGACGTGTGGTTCGACTCCGGGTCGATGTCGTTCGCCCAGGTGCACTACCCGTTCGAGAACCACGACTGGTTCGAGCACCACTTCCCGGGCGACTTCATCGTCGAGTACATCGGGCAGACCCGTGGCTGGTTCTACACGCTGCACATCCTCGCGACGGCGCTGTTCGACCGGCCGGCGTTCTCGTCGTGCGTCTCGCACGGGATCGTCCTCGGCTCCGACGGCCAGAAGATGAGCAAGTCGCTGCGCAACTACCCCGACGTCTCCGAGGTCTTCGACCGCGACGGTGCCGACGCGATGCGCTGGTTCCTCATGTCGTCGCCCATCCTGCGGGGCGGCAACCTCGTCGTCACCGAGCAGGGCATCCGCGACGGTGTGCGCCAGGTGATCATCCCGCTCTGGAACGCCTGGTCGTTCTTCTCGTTGTACGCCAACGCGGCTCGGGGCGGGGAGGGGTACCGCGCGCAGTGGTCGACGGCCTCGACCGACGTGCTCGACCGCTACCTCCTGGCCAAGCTTCGCGAGTTCGTCGCCACGATGCAGTCCCAGATGGACGCGTACGAGATCGCGAACGCCTGCGACACGATGCGCTCGTTCCTCGACGTGCTGACGAACTGGTACATCCGGCGCTCGCGCGACCGGTTCTGGGGCGGTGAGGACGAGTCCGCGACGGCGGCGTTCGACACGCTCTACACCACGCTCGAGACGGTATGCCGCGTGGTCGCCCCGCTGCTGCCGCTCACCACCGAGGAGGTCTGGCGCGGCCTCACCGGCGGACGGTCGGTACACCTCACCGACTGGCCGTCGTACGACGACCTGCCCGAGGACCACGCCCTCGTCGCGTCGATGGACCGGGCCCGCGAGGTCTGCTCGACGGTCTCCGCGCTGCGCAAGGCCAACCAGCTGCGAGCGCGGCTTCCGCTGGCCGCGCTGACGGTCGTGACGGCGGATCCCGCTGCGCTGCAAGGGTTCACCGACGTCATCCGCGACGAGGTCAACGTCAAGGACGTCCGCGTGGTCGACCTCGGCACCGCCGACGAGGCCGGGTTCGGGCTGACCCAGCGGCTGGTCGTCAACGCCCGCGTGGCCGGACCCCGGCTGGGGCGCGATGTCCAGACGGTGATCAAGGCCAGCAAGTCCGGCGACTGGCGGGTCGACGACGACGGTGCGGTCTACGCCGCCGGCACGCTGCTCGAGCCCGGTGAGTTCACCCTGGAGCAGGAGTACTCGACGGCGAAGCAGGACGAGCACGCGTCGGCGCTAAACGGCGGAGGGGCCGTCGTCCTCGACACGGCCGTGACCGAGGAGCTGACGCGGGAAGGTCTCGCCAACGACCTCGTCCGCGCCGTCCAGCAGGCCCGCCGCGACGCCGGCCTGCACGTGAGCGACCGGATCTCGCTGACCGTGACGGGGGACGAGGCGGTGTTCGACGCGACCGTCGCCCACCGCGACCACCTCGTCCGCGAGACACTGGCGACCCAGTTCGGCTCGTCGCCGAACCTCGACGACCTGGCGGCCGGCGACGGCGCGGCCGACGTGACCGTCGGCGACGGGCACCCCGCTCGCGTCCTGGTGAGGAAGGTCTGATGTCGACCGTGGTGAACGTCCTGGTCCGCCGGGCCGTCGAGGACGACCTCGACGCGATCCTGTCCGTCGGCCACCGCACCTGGCCGGCGACCTACGAGCCGATCGCCGGCGCGGACTACGTGGCGATGGGCCTGGCCAAGTGGTGGAGCGCCGAGTCCACGCTCCCGGCGATCCGGGCCGGCCGGATGACGGTGGCCGAGCTCGACGGTGACGTCGTCGGGGTCGCGAGCGCCGGACCCCATGAGGGACACCTGGTGCTCTGGAAGCTCTACGTCGTGCCCGAGCACCAGCGTGGCGGCATCGGGGCGCGGCTGCTCGAGGCGGTCGTCGAGGGCGCCCGGGGCATCCACCCCGAGATCCGGCTGGCCTACATCGAGGGCAACGTGGCGGCCCGGGACTTCTACGCCCGCAAGGGTTTCGTCGAGGTGGACCGGGAGCCGGGATCCGGCGGACTGCCGGACACCATCTGGATGTCCCGACCGGTGGCCGCGGGATGAGCGACAGCCCGCGCCCCAAACGACCCAGCGGTCTCACCACCCCGGACCCGGACACGCTGCGGCGGCTGCTCGACGTCGAGCAGGCGATCCTCTCGCGCACGTCCGAGACCGACATCGACCCCACCCTCGACACGGTGCGTGAGGTCATGGACCTCCTCGGGGACCCCCAACGCTCATACCCCGTCATCCACCTGACCGGGACCAACGGCAAGACGTCGACGACCCGGATGATCGACTCGTTGCTGACGGCGCTGGGCCTGACGACCGGTCGGTTCACGTCGCCGCACCTGCACTCGTTCCGCGAGCGGATCACCATCGGTGGCGAGCCGATCGACCCGGAGCGGCTGGTCGAGGTCTACGACGAGGTGCAGCCGATGGTGCAGCTCGTCGACGACCGCGCCGTGGCGTCCGGCGGTGAGCCCCTGAACTTCTTCATGATGTCGGTGGTCCTCGCCTACGCGGCGTTCGCCGACGCCCCCGTGGACGTCGCCGTCGTGGAGGTCGGGCTCGGTGGCACGTGGGACGCGACCAACGTGGCCGACGGGCAGGTCGCGGTCGTGACACCGGTGGCGATCGACCACGCGCAGCTGCTCGGCTCGACGGTGGCGGAGATCGCCACCGAGAAGTCGGGCATCATCAAGCCCGGCGCCATCACCGTCTCCTCGATCCAGGAGCGCGACGTCGCCGAGATCCTCCTCGAGCGCGCGAACGACGTCGGCGCGCGGATCCTGTTCGAGGGCAACGACTTCGGGGTCACTGCTCGTGAGGTGGCACTCGGTGGGCAGCAGCTGTCGCTGCGCGGGATCGCCGGGGAGTACCCCGACATCTACCTGCCCCTGCACGGCGAGCACCAGGCGAGCAACGCCGCGACCGCCCTGGCCGCGGTGGAGGCGTTCCTCGGTGGGGGCGAGCAGCGGCTCGACCTCGACGTCGTGCGGCAGGGGTTCGCCGACGTCACCTCGCCCGGTCGGCTGGAGATCGTCCGCCGGTCGCCGACCGTGCTCGTCGACGCGGCCCACAACCCGGCCGGTATGCGTGCGCTCCGGGCCGCGCTGGGCGACGCCTTCACGTTCACCCGGCTGGTCGGCCTCGTCGCGATCTTCGCCGACAAGGAGCCGGCCGAGATGCTCGAGATCCTCGAACCGGCCATCGACCACGTCGTCATCACGCGGAACACGTCGCCCCGGTCGCTGCCGCCGCGCGAGCTCGGCCGGATCGCGACCGAGATCTTCGGCGAGGACCGCGTGACCGTCGAGGAGTCGATGCCCGACGCCATCGACGCCGCGGTCACCCTGGCCGAGGAGGACGGCATGGGCGGGGGAGTGATCGTCACCGGGTCGGTCGTCACGGCCGCCGACGCCCGGCTGCTCCTCGGCGCCGACGACACCTGAGCGCTCGTCCGGCCCGGGACTGTCCTGACCGGGCGCCCCCGTTCGTGGAGTAGTTGTCAGCACCCACCGACCCGTAAGGACCTCGCCATGAGCATCACCCCGTCCACCACCGGCTACGCCGACGTCAACGGGCTGCACCTGTACTACGAGACGTACGGGTCGGGCGCGCCGCTGGTGCTGCTGCACGGCGGCATGCTGACCATCGACCTCAACTTCGCGAGCCTCATCCCGACCCTGGCGCAGACGCATACCGTCATCGGCGTCGAGATGCAGGGGCACGGACGCACCGCCAACATCGACCGGGAGATCACCTACGCGAACCTCGCTACCGACATCGTGGCGCTGCTGGACCACCTCGGGATCGAGCGGGCGGCCGTGCTCGGGCACAGCATGGGCGGCGGCGTGGCACTCGAGCTGGCCGTCAACCACCCCGACCGGGTGAGCGCGATCGTGCCCATCTCGGCCAGCGTGAGCAAGGACGGGATGCACCCGGATCTGCTCGACCCGTCGACCTTCGAGACCTCGTCGATCATGCCCACCGCGCAGGACTTCGCGGACTTCAAGGGCGCGTACGAGCGCCTGTCACCGCACCCGGAGCAGTTCGACGCGTTCCTCATGTCGCTCAGCGGGATGGACAGCGACTTCGCCGGCTGGACCGACGAGCAGCTCGCCGGGATCAGCTGTCCCGTGCTGATCGTGCAGGGCGACAACGACTTCACCACCGTCCCGCACGCCGGGGTGATGCTCGCGAAGATCCCGAACTCCACGCTGGCCGTGATCCCGGCCACGACGCACATGCAGGTGACGCGGCGGGACACGATCCTGCTGCCGGTGCTCGAGCAGTTCTTCGCTGCTCACCCTGGGGTGTGACCGGCGGGTTCGGCCGGTGGCCGGCCCGCCGCATACCCTGAGGCGCATGGCCGCCGTCCCGTTCTACGGCGCGACCGGGAAGTTCACCTGGCGGATGGGCGCGGTCGTGCTCGCCGCCCAGTCGGTGATCGTCTTCCTCGGCGCGCTGGTGGCGCGGACCCTGGGTGCGGCGAACGGTGACCCCGCGTCGGGCGCATACCTGCTGGTGGGTTCCGCGCTGGCGGTGGCCTGCATCCTCGTCGCGGGGCTGATGCGCCGGCCGTTCGGGGTGACCCTGGGGTGGCTGATCCAGGTGGCGACGTTCCTCTGCGCGTTCGTGCTGCCGATGATGCTCGTCGTCGGGGTGATCTTCACCGTCCTGTGGGTGGTGTGCCTGTGGCAGGGGCAGCGGATCGACGCGATCCAGGCCGGCCGGGCGCAGGAGGCCGGCCACTAGGGTTGAGGGCGTGACGACGACGGAGCGTTCGCTGGTCCTGGTCAAGCCCGACGGCTTCTCACGCGGACTCACGGGGGAGGTGCTCCGCCGGATCGAGGCCAAGGGGTATGCGCTCGTCGCCCTCGCCATCACCACCCCGGACCGGGAGCGGCTGGCCCGCCACTACGCCGAGCACGAGGGCAAGCCGTTCTACGAGCCGCTGGTCGAGTTCATGTCGTCCGGCCCGGTCACCGCCGTGGTCATCGAGGGCCACCGCTGCATCGAGGGGTTCCGGGCGCTGGCCGGCGCGACCGACCCCACTGCCGCGCTGCCGGGCACGATCCGCGGCGACCTCGGGCGCGACTGGGGCCTCAAGGTCCAGCAGAACATCGTCCACGGGTCCGACAGCCCGGAGTCGTCGGCCCGCGAGATCGGCATCTGGTTCCCCGACCTGTGACCTCGCGCGACTGACCGCTCGCCGCGCTGAGATCGTGTGGGGTTCTGCACCCCAGAGCGTGCAGGATCGTCCACGATCATGGGGCCGCCCCCCGGCAGAGCGCCACCAACGAGTCACACCAGCCTCACTGGTCACACGTTCGGCAACACGCGGCGGATGGGCGGGGAACCTCTGCGGCCCCGCCCGAGAATCGCCCGACATGACCTCGGTGTCGCGTCCCGCCATCCTGGGGCGCGACCTCGCCGTCGACCTCGGGACGGCGAACACCCTGGTCTACGTGCGCGGTCGCGGCGTCGTCCTCGACGAGCCCTCCGTCGTGGCCGTCGAGGCGGGCAGCAACCGGCTCGTCGCGGCCGGGACCCGCGCCAAGGAGATGGTCGGCCGCACCCCGGCGTCGGTCCGCGCCGTCCGGCCGCTGCGCGACGGCGTGATCTCCGACGCGGACCTGACGGAACGGATGCTGCGCTGGTTCATCGACCAGGTGCGCCCGAGCCGGCTGGTCCGCCCGCGGATGGTCGTCTGCGTCCCGAGCGAGGTGACCGGCGTCGAACGGCGCGCCCTGGAGGACGCCGCGACCCGGTGCGGCGCGCGCCGCGTCTACATCATCGAGGAACCCATGGCCGCCGCCATCGGCGCCGGCCTCCCGGTCAACGACACCGCCGCGTCGATGGTCGTCGACATCGGCGGCGGTACTACCGACGTCGCGGTGATCAGCCTGGGCGGCATCGTCTCGGCGCGGTCGATGCGGATCGGCGGCGACGAGATCGACGAGGCGATCGTCGCCCACGTCAAGAGCGAGTACTCACTGCTGCTCGGCGAGCGCAGCGCCGAGGACATCAAGACCGGTGTCGGCTCGGCCTTCCCGCTGGCCGAGGAGCTGACCACCCGGATCCGCGGGCGGGACCTCGTCACCGGCCTGCCCAAGGTGGTCTCCATCTCGTCCCCGGAGGTGCGCCGGGCCATCGAGACCCCGGTCATCCAGATCGTCGAGCTGGTCCGCACCACCCTCGACGTCTGCCCGCCGGAGCTGGCCGGCGACATCGTCGACCGCGGCATCACGCTGACCGGCGGCGGCGCCCTGCTCCGCGGCCTCGACGAGCGGATGCGTCACGAGCTCGGCGTCCCGGTCCACGTCGCCGGCGACCCCCTGCGCAGCGTCGCCCTCGGGGCCGGCCGGTGCGTGGAGGAGTTCGGAGCGCTGCAACGGGTGCTGGTCACCAGCGAGTACCGGTGACGCTCCTCGCCCGTCGGCGCCTCCTCGTGGTGCTCCTCCTCGCGACCGTCGTCGCCGTCGTGCTCGACCTCTCGGGTTCGGGGCTCCCGGACCGCGCCCGGTCGCTCGCCGCCGCCGCGGTCGGACCGGTCCAGCGGTCGGTCGCCGGGGTCGACCGGAGCGACGGCGCCCGGCTCGAGGAGGAGAACGCGGTCCTCCGCGCCCGGCTCGCCCAGGCCGAGGCCCGGCTGGCCCAGGACGACGCCGCCGGCCGGCTCCTCGCCTCTCCCTCGGCCGGTGCCGGACACCTGCTCCCGGCCCGCGTGGTCGCGACCAACACCACGGTCACCGGTGGCCGGCAGGTCACCGTCGACATCGGCCAGCGCGACGGGGTCGAGCCCAACCTCACGGTCGTCGCCGCCGACGGCCTGGTCGGACGGGTCGTCAGCGTCGGCCCGTGGTCCAGCGACATCCGCCTCCTCGACGGCGCGGACGCCGCCGTCGCGGTCCGGGTCGGCTCCGGCGTGCTCGGCAGCGTCGCGGCCGGCCCTCCGGGCGATCTGGCCCGCTCCCCGGGCGACCTCACGCTGAGCCTCGTCGACCGCTCGACCGTCGCGGTCGGGGACCGCGTGACGACCCTGGGCAGCGTCGGGGGTCGGCCCTACGTCCCTGGCATCGTCGTCGGGACGGTCACCGCCGTCGACCCACCCCGCGGTCAGCTGACGGCCACCGCCGCCGTCCGCCCCGCGGTCGATCCGAGCCGGCTCGACGTCGTCGCGGTCGTCCTCCCCTCGGCGCCCGGCACCGGCACCGCCGCCGCGAAGGCGCCGTCGTGAAGGCGCCGTCGTGAAGGCGCCGTCGTGATCCCGCGGCTCAGCCTGCTGGGGCTGCTCCGGACCGGTGCGGTGCTGCTCGCCGCACTGGCCGTCGCCACCGTGCTGCCCCGGTTCGGCGTGCCCGCGCGGTTCCGGCCGGACCTCGTCGTCCTCCTCGTGGCGGCGTCCGCGGTCGTCCGCGGACCCGCGCAGGGTGCCCTGCTCGGGCTCGCGGCCGGCTGGGTCGTCGACCTCGTCCCGCCGGGCGGCTCACCGCTCGGGCTCACCGCGCTCCTGTATGCCGCGGCCGGCGCCACCGCGGGGTTGTTCCACCGCGGCGCCCACCGGAGCCTGCTCGGCGCGCTGCTCGGTCTGGCGGCCGCCACCGTCGTCGTCGAGCTCGGTGGGGTCTGCGTGGCCATCCTCGGGGACGGCACCGTCGACCTCGCCGCCGCGGCGACGCGGACGCTGGTGACCCTGGCCGTCGGGCTGCTCGCCCTACCGGCGCTGCTCGGAGTGGACCGCGCCCTGACCCGGCGACGACTGGCGTGAGGCCGCATACCGGCCGTCGCCGACCGACCTCGGTGCCGCGACTCGTCGTCGTCGCGGCCCTGGTGGTCTCGGTGTTCGCGCTGCTCCTCGGCCGGCTCGGGCAGGTCCAGGTCGTGCAGCGGACGGCGTATGCGGGGCCGGCCGCGGTGTCACTCGAGACCCGGACGACGGTCCAGCCGGCGGTCCGCGGCCGCATCCTCGATGCGCAGGGTGAGCCGCTCACCGACAACACCTCGAGCGTCGCGGTGACGGTCGAGCGCCGGGTACTCGTCGAGGCGACGGACGGTGGCCGCGCCCTCGTCGACCGCATCGCCGCGGGCCTGGACCGGCCGGCCCAGCCGCTCTGGGAGCGGACCTTCCTCTGCGGTTCTCCGGGCGCGACCCCACCCCCCGCCTGCTTCAACGGGTCCGCATACCAACCGATCCCGCTCGCCGAGAACGTCGACCCTGCGCGGGCCCTGAGCCTGCTGGAGCAGCCGGAGAACTACCCCGGTGTGGGCGTCGTGGCCGAGCCGGGCCGCACCTATCCCGCGCCGCACGGCGTCAACGCCGCCCACCTGCTGGGCTACGTCGACCGGGCCAGCGCCACCGACGTGACCGGCAGCGACGGTGCGGTCACCGCGGACGAGACCGTCGGGCGGGACGGGCTGGAGGCGCAGTACGACGGGGTCCTGCGCGGAACGCACGGCACCACGTCGGTCGCGGTCGACCCGCGCGGCGTCGTCGTCGACCGGCTGGCCACGACCGCCCCGGTCGCCGGCCGCGACGTCGTCACGCACGTCTCGGCGCCGGTCCAGGCCGCCGCCGAGCAGTCCCTGTCCCAAGCGGTCGCCACTGCCCGCAGCGGCGGGTTCGCCGCGGACTCGGCGGCCGCCGTGGTCCTCGACGTCACCGACGGGGCCGTCGTCGCGGCGGCGAGCTACCCCGCCTACGACCCGAAGGTCTGGACCGGCGGCATCACGCAGGCGAACCTCGACGCCCTGCGCAACCCTGCGGCCGGCACCCCGCTGGTCTCGCGGGTCACCGGCGCGACGATGCCGCCGGCCTCGACGTTCAAGGTCGTCTCGACGACGGCGGCCGCGGCGATGGGCGTCGACCTCGACGGGCAGTACGACTGCACGTCGACGTTCCAGGTGGGGGACCGGGCCTTCGCCAACTACGAGTCCCACGACTACGGCGTCCTGTCGCTGCAGCGCAACCTCGAGGTCTCCTGCGACACGATCTGGTACCGGTTCGCGTACCAGTCCTGGCTCGCGCAGGGCGGACTCGCCGCGAAGGACGACGGCGGAGACCCGTTCGTCACCGCGGCCAAGGCCTACGGGCTCGGCGTCCGGACCGGCGTCGACCTGCCCGGCGAGGTGGCCGGGCGCGTCCCCGACCGGGTGTGGAAGCGCTCGACGTGGGAGGACACGAAGACCCAGACCTGCGCGCGGGCCGCGAGCGGCTACCCGGACGTCGCGGCCACGGACCCGGCCCGCGCCGACTACCTCAAGGCGCTCGCCGTCGAGAACTGCGACTCCGGCTGGCAGTACCGCGCCGGCGACGAGGCGAACTTCGCCATCGGCCAGGGCGACGTCGCCGTCACCCCGCTGCAGCTCGCGCGGGTGTATGCGGCGGTGGCCAACGGGGGGACGCTCTGGGTCCCGCAGGTGGCCGCGGCGACGCAGAACCAGGACGGGTCGGCCCGCACCCCGATCCCGCCGGTCGCCTCGGGGACCGTGCCGCTGACGCCGGAGGTCCGCGGGTTCCTCGTCGGAGCGCTGCAGGGGGTCGTGACGGGGGGTACCGCGAGCGGTGTCTTCGCCGGGTGGCCGCAGGCGGACTACCCGCTGGCCGGCAAGACCGGGTCCGCCGAGGTGTTCGGCAAGCAGGCCACGAGCTGGTTCGCCTCGTTCGGGCCGGTCACGAACCCGCGGTATGCGGTCGTCGTCATGGTCGCGCAGGCCGGCACCGGCGCGAGCACCGCCGCCCCGGCCTCGCGGGCGATCTGGGACGCGTTGCGGGCGGCCGGCTGACCGCCGGCACGCCGCCGACCGGACCGTCCGCATCCCCGATGGGAGGATCGGCGACATGAGCTCGGCGTGGTCGGACCACCGGATCGACGCGCTCGTGGACCGCGCCTGGCGCCGTGGCCGGGTCTCGGTGCGCGAACGGGTCGACCGGGTCCGCAGCAAGGCGTGGCACATCGGTCAGTGCGCCATCGCGGCCGCGCTCGCATGGTTCCTGGCCAGTAGCGTGTTTCACCACCAGGCACCGGTGTTCGCGCCGATCGTCGCGGTCGTCTGCCTCGGGACGACGTACGCGCAGCGGCTGCGTCGCGTCGCGGAGATCACCGTCGGCGTCGCGGTCGGCCTGCTCGTCGCCGACCTGTTCCTCATGCTGGTCGGGACCGGCGCATGGCAGATCGGCGTCATCGTCCTCGTTGCCATGTCGGCGGCGCTGTTCCTCGACGCCGGCGGACTGCTCGTGACGCAGGCGGCGGTGCAGTCGATCTTCGTCGTGGCGTTCGTCGCGACTCCAGGCGATGCGCTGACCCGGTGGTTCGACGCGGTGATCGGGGGTGCCGTCGCCCTGCTGGCCGCCGCAGTCGTCCCGGCGGCTCCACTGCGGCGGCCACGGAGCCAGGCCGCGGTCGTCGTCCGGACGATCTCGACGCTGCTGCGTGACGCGGCCCAGTGCACCCGGGACGGCGACGTCCAGCGCGCCGCGCGGGTGCTCGCGTCCGCGCGGGCCACCGAGGCGCCGCTGCGGGAGCTGCAGCGCGCGGCCGACGAGGGGCTGGCGGTCATCGCCTCGTCGCCGTTCCAGCGCAAGCACAAGGAGAAGGTCCGCAGCGTCGCCGAGCTCGTCGAACCGCTGGACCGGGCGATGCGCAGCACCCGGGTGCTCGTTCGTCGGGTCGCCGTCAACGCGGACCGCCAGATCCATGTGCCGGCGTCCTACGCGACGCTGCTGGACGACCTCGCCGACGCGACCGACATCGTGGCGCGGGTCCTGGGGGAGAACTCCGCAGCGGCCATGGGCCAGGGCGGGATCGTCCAGGTAGGGCGGGCCACCGCTCGCTTGGAACGCGGGTCGCTGTCGGTCGACGTCCTCCTCGTCCAGATCCGGTCGCTCATCGTCGACCTGCTCCAGGTGACGGGGATGGACTACGAGGAGGCCGTGGCGGTCATGCCACGGATCCCCGAGGAGCTCCCCGGCTCCTGAGGAGCCGGCGTCGGAAGCGAGCGGTCAGCGGCCGAGGCGCTCGTAGACCTTCTCGGACTGCTCGCGGGCGCCCGTCCACCAGTCCTCGTTGTCGCGGTACCAGTCGATGGTCTGGGCGAGCCCGGCCCGGATGTCCTGGTACTGCGGCCGCCAGGTGGTCTCCGCACGAAGCTTGCTCGAGTCGATCGCGTAGCGCAGGTCGTGCCCCGGGCGGTCGTTCACGTGCTCGAACCAGTCGGCCGGCTTGCCCATCAGCTCGAGGAGGAGCCCGATGATCTCGCGGTTGTTCTGCTCACCGTCGGCGCCGATCAGGTAGGTCTCGCCGAGGCGGCCCTGCTCGATGATCGCGACGACGGCGTCGTTGTGGTCGTCGACGTGGATCCAGTCGCGGACGTTGGCGCCGGCGCCGTAGAGCTTCGGCTTCACGCCCTGGAGGATCCCCGTGATCTGGCGCGGGATGAGCTTCTCGACGTGCTGGCGGGGGCCGTAGTTGTTCGAGCAGTTCGACAGGGTGGCCTTGATCCCGAACGACCGGATCCAGGCGCGCACCAGCAGGTCGGCGCTCGCCTTGGACGACGAGTACGGCGACGAGGGGTTGACCGGCGTCGACTCGGAGAAGCGGTTCGGGTCGTCCAGCTCGAGGTCGCCGTAGACCTCGTCGGTCGAGATGTGGTGGATCCGCTTGTCGTGCTTGCGCACCGCCTCGAGCAACCGGTACGTCCCGATGATGTTGGCCTCCATGAACGGCCACGGGTCGTCCAGGCTGTTGTCGTTGTGCGACTCGGCGGCGAAGTGGACGACGACGTCGGTGTCGGCGACGAGTCGGTCCACGAGCGCCTCGTCGGCGATCGACCCCTCGACGAACTCGATCTCCGACTCGACCGCGGCCAGCGAGGCCCGGTTGCCCGCGTACGTCAGGGCGTCGAGGACGGTGATCTCCCAGTCCGGTCGGGTCTCCCGGACCCGGAGGACGAAGTTCGAGCCGATGAACCCGGCTCCGCCGGTGACGAGGACCTTCATGCGATGTGCTCCTTGGTATGCGGTTGACGGGCTTCAGGGGAGGGGACGGCGTGGATGCCGGTGGGCTCGGCGGTCGCGGCGGCGCTGCCGCTCGGGCCCGAGCTGAACTCGACCTCGAGGGCGAACCGCTGGGCGAGGTAGCGGTGGTCGGAGAGCGCGAGGACGCGGCCGGTCGGGTCGGCGGCGAACCGACGGACGAGGAGCAGCGCGTCGCCCGGAGCGACTCCGAGCAGCTCGGCGTCCTCGTCGCTGGCCAGGCCGGCGGTGACGACCTGCCGGACCGTGGCGATGCGGTGCCCGTGGCGGGTCAGCGTCTCCCAGATGCCGGGGCGGGTCGCCGAGTCCCGGCTCACCGGGCCGGCCAGGTCGGCCGGGACCCACTCGCGGACGACGTCGAGGCCCTCGCCGTCGACGGTTCGCAGGGACCGCACGGAGAGCACCTCGGTGCCCTCGTCGACGCCGAGCGAACCGGCGAGGGAGAGGGGCGCGGGCCGGTACCCGAACTCCACGACGTGCCGGTCGATGGTCTTGCCGGCCTCGGCCACCGCGGACGCCGCGTGCCGGAACGAGCCGATGGCCAGCCGCTGGTGGAACGCCGACCCGGTCACGAACCAGCCGGCCCCGTGGCGGGACTCGACGAGCCCCTCGTCCCGCAGCACCTCGAGGGCGCGCCGCACGGTCGGGCGCGACACCGCATACCGGGCACAGAGCTGCGACTCGGAGTCGAGCGCGCCGACGTCCCCGAACTCCCCGAGGGCGATGCGCTCCCGGAGGTCGTGGGCGATGGCGGCGAACCGCGAACTTGTCATTAACTTGTAAGGTACAGCATGTATGCGTCGATCGCGACCCGCCCAGCCGCAGACCGCGGGGCATCGTCGCCGGGCCGACCTCTCCGCGGGCGGCTCAGCCGGCCTGGGGCGTCGGGTCGGCGCTCAGGCCAGCACAGCCGCGCAGGCCCTCCCAGCGAGCGGTCGCGGTGGCCGCCGCGGTCCCGCTCAGCGGGGTGGGCAGCCCGTCGACGATCCGCCCCGGATGCCACTGGGCTCCGCTGACGGTCCGACCGGCCGCCGTGAGGACGAGGACGCCGGTCTCGGTCTTCGTCCCGCCGTTCGACGCGTAGAACTGGAAGTTGCCCATCCCGTAGTGGACGTAGGCGGCACCGAGGTACCCGCCGCCGAGGAGCACGTGCGCGTGCTGGCCGACGACGATGTCGGCGCCGGCGGCCACGAGGTCGGCGACCAGCCGGCGCTGCACGGCGGTCGGGCAGGTGGTGAGGTCCTTGCCGTAGTGGAGCTCGACGACCACGGTGTCGGCCGAGGCCCGGACGGCCCGGACCGCGTCGACGAGGCGCTGGTTCTGACCGTCGATCGCGGTGGCGACGCCCGCCTGCCCCGGTCCGGCCGACCAGGTCCGGACCAGGCTGTCGTCGACGACGGCCGTCGCCCCGAGGACGGCGACGCGCTCGCCCCGGACCGTCGTCACCCACGGCGTGAACGCCTGCTGGTCGTCGGCCCCGAGCCCGACCACCGGCATACCGGCCGTCCGGGCCGCCGCGAGCGCGTCGGGGACGCTGGTGGGGCCGTAGTCCAGGGCGTGGTTGTTGGCCATCGTCACGACGTCGACGCCGGCGACCTTCAACGCGTCGAAGACGACCGGCGGCGCCCGGAAGGTGAACTGCTTGGCCTGCGGCGCGCCGCGCGTCGTGACGGCGGTCTCGAGGTTGAGGATGCCGATGTCCGCCGCCGCCAGGACGCTGGTCAACGGGCCCATCGCCGTCGGCGGGTCGGACAGCCGGTCGGCGAGGACGCCGGCGAAGTGCACGTCGCCCGCGAAGGCGATGGTCAGCGGGGTGTGCACACGGTCGGCCTCGGCGTGCGGCTCCGGCTCGCTGGAGCAGGCGGCCAGCGTCACGCACAGTGTCAGGCCGGCGAGCACCCCCGCCGCGCGTCCCCGCATACCGTCAACGCTAGGGAGGTCCGGGCCTGACGCCGTGGCGCCACGCCCGGACCTCTCTGGCCGGCTGGTGTCGCTAGTGCTGGGTCTTGCCCTCGGCGGCAAGCTCCTCGGCGCTGCGCGGCATCGGAGCGACGCGCGGGTCCCCCTCGTCGGCGAAGTAGTCCGCCGGCTGAGTCGCGTCGACTCCCGCGGGTGCCTTGGCCGCTCGCAGGATCAGCGTGAGGATCGCCGCGACCACGACGTTGAGGACGAACGCGGTCACCGCGATGTAGCCCATCTGGCCCCACACCGGGACGGCGGCGAGCGAGCCACCGAAGTGCGGCGTCGCCGGGCTGGCGACGTTCCACGCCGCGACCGTGCCGTAGGTCATGCCGACCGCCCAACCGGCGAGCAGCGCCCACCGGTGGAACCACCGCGTGTAGAGGCTGAACACGATGGATGGCAGCGTCTGCAGGATCCAGATCCCGCCGAGCAGCTGGAGGTTGATGGCGTTCTGCTTGTCCATGGTGAGGACGAAGACCAGCGCGAACGCCTTGACCACCAGGGACGCGATCTTGGAGACCTTGGCCTCCTGCTGGACGGTCGCGTCCTTGTTGATCCACTCCTTGTAGATGTTCCGCGTGAAGGTGTTGGCCGCCGCGATCGACATGATGGCGGCCGGCACGAGCGCGCCGATCGCGATGGCCGCGAAGGCGACCCCCGCGAACCACGCCGGGAAGGAGTCCTCGAACAGCTGCGGGACGACCAGCTGGGCGTTGGGCTTCCCGTCGAGACCGATCGGCTTGGTGCCGGCGGCGATCGCGACCCACCCGAGCAGGGCGAGGAGGCCGAGCACGAGGCTGTACGCCGGCAGGATCGCGGCGTTGCGGCGGATCGTGTTGCGGCTCCTGGACGCCAGCGCGCCGGTGATCGAGTGCGGGTACATGAACAGGGCCATCGCCGAGCCGAGGGCCAGCGAGGCGTAGGCCCAGTACTGCGCCGACGAGGGGATGAACACCCCGGTCGGCGCACCTGTGGTCGGGTTGGGCGTCGCCATCTTTTTCTCCGCCGCCCCGAAGATCGCCTCCCAGCCGCCGAACCGCGACGGCAGGTAGATGATCGCCACGATGATGACGATGTAGATGAGGATGTCCTTGACGAAGGCGATGAGCGCCGGCGCGCGCAGGCCCGAGGTGTAGGTGTAGAGCGCGAGCACGAGGAACGCGATGAAGAGGGGCAGGTCGGCGGCGAAGACGTTGCCGGACCCACCGACGCCCGAGACCTCGAGCACCGCCTGGATGCCGACCAGCTGGAGCGCGATGTAGGGCATCGTCGCGACGAACCCGGTGATCGACACGGCGAGCGACAGCCCGCGTGAGCCGTGCCGCCCGGAGACGAAGTCGGCCGGGGTGACGTAGCCGTGCCGGTGGCTCACCGACCACAGCCGGGACATGAAGATGAAGATGATCGGGTAGAGGATGATCGTGTAGGGCACCGCGAAGAAGCCGCTGACGGCGCCGGCACCGAACATGGCGGCAGGGACGGCGACGAAGGTGTAGGCGGTGTAGAGGTCGCCGCCGAGCAGGAACCAGGTGATCCAGGTACCGAAGCTGCGCCCGCCGAGACCCCACTCGTCCAGGCTCTCCATGCTCTGCGGACGGCGCCAGCGCGAGGCCCAGAACCCCATCACCGCGACCATGACGAACAGGACGATGAGGACGGTCAGCGCGACCCAGTTGACCCCGGTCATCGGGTGCCGTCCTCGGTCGGGTCCACCAGGTACTCGTCACCCTCGGCGTTCATCGGCCGGTGCGGTCGGGCCTTGCGCACCACGACGTAGGCCGCATACGTGAAGCCCGAGCAGAGGAAGACCCAGAGGAACTGGTACCAGAAGAAGAAGGGGAAGCCCCCGAGCACCGGCTCCTTCTTCGCGTAGGTGTTGACGAGCATGAGGGCGACGATCGGGATCGCCAGCAGCACCCCGGCCAGGACCAGGAGGCCCTTGTTCGCCGGCGGCGCCGGGAAGTGGCGTCGAGTGTCGGGTGGAGCGTCCTTGGCCATGAGGCACCTCCGGGGTCTCGGGTCGCTCCCGTGCGACCTCCGCACGGGAAGGTACTCCGATGCCCGCGATCCGTCGCGCCCAGCGCGCCGAGTAGGCCTTCTCGTGATGTGAACGGTCCGCGTGGGCGCGGTCGACGCCGCCCCATAGGCTGGCGCCATGGCTGATTACGACGTCGTGGTCCTTGGTGCCGGTCCGGGTGGGTACGTCGCGGCGATCCGCGCGGCCCAGCTCGGGAAGAAGGTGGCCGTCGTCGAGCTGAAGTACTGGGGCGGGGTATGCCTCAACGTCGGCTGCATCCCGAGCAAGGCGTTGCTGCGCAACGCGGAGATCGCCCACATCATCACCGCCGAGAAGAAGGTCTTCGGCATCGAGGGCGACGCGACGATGGCGTTCGGGCCGACCCACGCCCGCAGCCGCGCCGTCGCCGACGCGAGCGCCAAGGGCGTCCACTACCTGATGAAGAAGAACCAGATCGACGAGATCGACGGCTGGGGCGTCATCACGTCGCCGACCTCGCTCGACGTCACGCTGGCCGACACGACCCGGCGGACGGTGACCTTCGACAACCTCATCATCGGGACCGGGGCGGTCACCCGGCTGGTGCCGGGAACGTCGCTGTCGGAGCGGGTCGTGACCTACGAGGAGCAGATCCTCACCGACCAGCTTCCCGGCTCGATCATCATCGCCGGGTCGGGCGCCATCGGTGTCGAGTTCGCCTACGTCATGAAGAACTTCGGCGTCGACGTCACCATCGTCGAGTTCCTCGACCGGATGGTCCCGACCGAGGACCCGGACGTGTCCAAGGAGCTGCTCAAGCAGTACAAGAAGCTCGGCGTGAAGGTGCTGCTCTCCACCAAGGTCGAGTCGATCGAGGACAGCGGCGACAAGGTCAAGGTCACGGTCAGCCCGGCCAAGGGCGGCGACCAGCAGGTGCTCGAGGCCGACAAGGTGCTCCAGGCGATCGGGTTCGCGCCGCGGATCGAGGGCTACGGGCTGGAGTCGGTGGGGGTCGCCCTGACCGACCGCGGGGCGATCGCCGTCGACGAGCGCGGCCGCACCAACGTGGACGGGATCTACGCGATCGGGGACGTCACCGGGAAGCTGATGCTCGCGCATACCGCCGAGGCCATGGGCGTGGTGGCGGCCGAGACGATCGCCGGCGCCGAGACCATCGAGATCAACTTCGACATGATCCCGCGGGCGACGTTCTGCCAGCCGCAGATCGCATCGTTCGGCTACACCGAGGAGCAGGCACGCGAGCGGGGCTACGACGTGAAGACCGCGCAGTTCCCGTTCTCCGCCAACGGAAAGGCGCGGGGGATGGCCGAAGGGGTGGGCTTCGTCAAGATCGTCGCCGACTCCGCGCACAACGAGATCCTCGGCGCGCACATGATCGGTCCGGAGGTCACCGAGCTGCTTCCGGCGCTGACCCTGGCGCAGCAGTGGGACCTCACCGCCGACGAGGTCGCCCGCAACGTGTTCGCCCACCCGACCCTCAGCGAGGCCATGAAGGAAGCGGTCGAGGGCATCGCGGGGCACATGATCAACCTCTGACGGGCCAGACTGAGGGCTATGGCTTTCGATGTCGCCGGGAGCGCCTACCAGCGGTTCATGGGTCGGTTCTCGGAGAAGCTGTCGGTGCCGTTCGCGGACTTCGCGGGTGTCGACCCCGGCTCGGGTATGCGGGTGCTCGATGTCGGCTGCGGGCCGGGGGCGTTGACGACGGTGCTGGTCGACCGGCTGGGTGCGGCGGCCGTGACCGGGGCGGATCCCTCGGAGCCGTTCGTGGCGGCGGTGCGAGAACGGCTGCCGGAGGTCGACATCCGGCAGGCGCCCGCGGAGTCGATGCCGTTCGCGGACGACGAGTTCGACGCGGCCCTCGCGCAGCTGGTCGTGCACTTCATGAAGGACCCGGCGGCGGGCGTGGGGGAGATGGCCCGCGTGACGCGTCCGGGCGGGGCCGTCGCGGTCTGCGTGTGGGACCACGCCAGTGGCCGTGGTCCGCTGTCGATCTTCTGGTCGGCGGTCGCGGAGGTCGACCCGGACGCGCGCGACGAGGGGTCGCTGATGGGGTCGAGCGAGGGGCAGCTCGTGACGTTGCTGGGCTCATGCGGTCTGGACGACGTGGTCGGCGGCGAGGTGACCGCGACGCGGGCATACACCTCGTTCGAGGACTGGTGGGAGCCGTACACGCTCGGCGTCGGGCCGGCGGGGGACTACGTGCGGTCGATCGACGACGCGACTCGCGACCGGGTCATCGCGGCGTGCCGGACGCGCGTGCCCGACGGGGAGTTCACGCTGGACGCGACCGCCTGGGCGGCGCGAGGGAGGGTGAGGTCATGATCACGGCGATGCACGCGCTGGTCTACTCCGACGATGCGGCGGCGACGCGGGCGTTCTTCCGCGACGTGCTGCGGTGGCCGTTCGTGTCGGACGACGAGGGGTCCGAGGCGTCGGACTGGCTGATCTTCCGGTCCGGGCGCAGCGAGGTGGGCGTCCACCCGACCTCGGGTGGTGACTGGTCGACGTCACGGCAGCACACCATCTCGCTGCTCTGCGACGACCTCGAGGCGACGGTGGCCGAGCTGCGGGGCCGCGGCGCGGTGATCGAGGGCGAGCCGGCCGACCGCCCGTTCGGGCTGTGCGTCATGGTCGAGGTGCCCGGCGCGGACCCGATCATGCTCTACCAGCCGAAGCACCGGCTTGCCTACGGACTCTGACGCGCCCTCGCTGGAGTCACTGGTCGCCCGGGTGCCGGAGGGCTGGACGGCAGTGTCGTATGCGGGTCGCCGCTACGGGCTCACCCGGACGACGCATACCGACGGTCGCAGCGTCAGCGTCTTCGCGGAAGAGCTGGGCGGACCGGACGTGGTGAGCGCCAACGTGTTCCGGCTGAGCGGGGAGCGGAGCTGCGGCCGTGCGAGATGCCGGCGGCCAAGGTCCTGGACTTCCTGGAGGGTTGGCGGGCCTAGTGCGGTGGCGGCGCCGGAATGTGGCCTCTCGGCCACGAAACGACGCCGACCCCCCGCTGACGGGTGGGTTTGTGGCGCCTCGGCCGCCAAGGGTCGCGAGATCAGTGGCGGGCCACGATCGGCCAGACCCCCACGCCGTCGGGGGACACGGCGTGGAGACGGCTCCACATGTTGGTGGTGCCGCACGCGTGGTTCGGGATCACCCGGACGAGGTCGCCCACGCTCAGCCGGTTCACACCGGACCCGGCGAGGAACCCGTGCTCCTCGTTGGCCGTCGGGAAGGTGACGTCGGGCAGCGGAACCGCGTCGAGGTCGCACACCACACCCGCGCCGACCTCGGCCGAGATCGAGTCCGAGCTCATCGCCTTGAGCCCGGCGTCGAGGATCGCGTGGCCGTCGCCCTGGCGGGAGACCACGCGAGCGAGGACGGTGAGGGCGCACTGGTCGAACGTCGCGCTGCCCAGCCGAACCTGGTTCGCGTCGAAGTAGACGTAGGTGCCCGGCCGGCCCTCGGTGACGCCGTCCGCATACGGGGACGACGTCATGCCAGGGGTGGAGCCCACCGAGACGATGTCGCACGGAACACCGGCCTCGCGCAGTCCGGCGGCGACGCCCGCCAGCCGAGCACCGACACCGCGGCCCGCCGCCTCGAGGCCCGGCCGGTCGGCCAGGTATGCGCCGAGATGCCCCTCGTGGGTGAGCACGCCGGCCAGCCGCAGACCCGGCAGAGCGGCCATCGCGCGGCCGACCTCCACCGCGCGCCCGGGGTCGACGCCCGTGCGGTGCTGGCCCGTGTCGACGTCGAGCATCAGGTCGACGACGGTGCCCCGCCGGACGGCCTCCTCCGAGAGCGGGCGGGCCACGTCCAGCGAGTCGGCGATCAGGGTGACGTCCCAGCGCAGCGCGGCGTCGACCGCGAAGGCGACCTTCCGTGGCCCGACCGGCTGGTGCGCCCAGAGCAGTCCGGTGAACCCGGCCGACCCGAAGGCCTCCACCTCGGCCGGAGTCGAGCAGGTGAACCCCAGCGTGCCGGCGGCCCGCTGGCGCGACACCACCTCGAGGCACTTGGAGGTCTTGACGTGCGGCCGCAGCCCGGTCCCGTGCGACGAGAACGTCTCCGCGACCCGGCGGATGTTCGCCTCGCACCGCTCGACGTCGACGACGAGTGACGGCGTCGGCAGCTCGGCGAGCGGAGACGTCACAGGCCGAGCCGTTCCCGGTGGTCGCCGTCCAGCAGGTGGTCGATCAGCTCCTGGCTGATCGCCGGCATCCCCTCGACCCGGTTGGCCGCGATCTCCCGGAGTCCGTCGATGGCCTGCTGGGGTGTCCAGATCGGGTAGTCGGAGCCGAACAGGAGCTTGTCCACGACGCCCCACTCCTGGGCCCGCACCAGCGCGCGGTACCCGTCGGCCGGTCGCGCCCAGGAGGCCGACACGTCGGAGAACACCCGCCGGTTCTTGCGGATCACGACCATCGTCTCGCGCTGCCAGGGGTGACCGAGGTGAGCGATGATCTGGACCAGGTCGGGGTGGCGCCGGGCGACCTCGTCGACGTAGATCGGGTTGGACAGCTCGAGCTTGCCGATCGGCGAGGGCGACGCGCCCATGTGCCAGAGCAGGATGAGCCCCGCCTCGGTGGCCGCCTCGTAGAACGGGTCGAGAGCCTCGTCGCGGATGTCGTAGAGCCCGAGCACGGGGTAGCACTTGATGCCGCGCAGGCCGCGAGCGGCGCCGTCGCGCAGCTGCTCGACCGCACCCGGGTCGGTCGGGTCGACCGCCATGAACCCGACCACGTTGGTCGAGCAACGGCGCACGAACTCGGCGATGTACTCGTTCGGGGTGTCCATCCCCGCATACCGGGCGGTGATCCCGAAGACGAACGAGAGGTCGACGCCGCCCTCGGTCATCGCCGCGTCGTAGGCCTCGGGCGTGATGTCGGTCCAGCCGTAGCCGTAGACGGGCTGCCAGTGGTCCTCCCACTCCGAGCCCCAGTGACAGCTGTTCATGGCGTGGGTGTGGACGTCGATCAGCACGCGCCCATCCCTACACGGAACACGATTTCACGTCAACCTTCCGCCCTGCTGACGGACCGGTTAGGGTGACACCTGAAACGGCGTTCCGTCTTGCCGTCCCGGCCCGGAGAGGTGTCCGGACCATCCTGCCTACTGCGACCGTCCGGAGCCATCCATGACCGCGGTGTTTCCCGAAGCCGTCCCGCCGCCCGCCGTGCCGCTCAGCCCGGGCATGCGGGCCGGGGACTTCCTCTTCGTGTCCGGCCAGGTCGCGACGACGCCGGACGGCACCGTCTACCGCGGCGACTTCGACCGGGAGGTGACGCTCACGCTGGACAACGTCGAGGCCGTCCTCACCGCCGGTGGGGCGTCGGTCAGCGACGTGGTCAAGGTCGGCGCGTGGCTCTCCGAGGCGGAGCGGTTCGGCCGGTTCAACGAGCTCTACGCCGAGCGGTTCGGCACGCACCGGCCGGCCCGGACGACGGTCGTCGTCGGCTTCGGGCACCCCGACGTGCGCGTCGAGGTCGACGCGATCGCCTACCTGCCGCAGGGGGCCGAGGCATGACCGCCGAGATCACCGACCTGGCCACCCGTGCGGAGCAGGTCGTCGCCGGCGTGGTGAACTCCGCCACCCGCGCCAACGGGGCCCCGCTCACCATCGCCGCCGCCGACGGCGCCTACGTCACCGACCTCGACGGCAAGCGCTACCTCGACTACCACGCGGCGTTCGGCGCGATCCTCCTCGGTCACCACGACCCGGTTGTCGACGAGGCGGTCATCGAGGCCATCCGCACCGAGCCAGACCTGACCGGGTGGGGGACGAGCACCCTCGAGGTGCGCCTGGCCGAGGCGGTCGTCGACGTCGTCCCCAGCATCGACCGGATGGTCACCGTCACCACCGGCAGCGAGGCCGTCGCGTACGCGGTCCGCATCGCCCGCGCGCACACCGGCCGGAAGCTGCTGGTCAAGGTCCAGGGCGGCTTCCACGGCTGGTCCGACGCCGTGGCCCGCAACGTCATCTCGCCGCCCGAGCGGGCCTACGGCATGGACCCGCTGTCGGCGGGGATCCTGCCCGAGGCCCTCGAGGCGACCCTCATCGCCGAGTACAACGACCTCGAGTCGCTGCGTGCCCTCTTCGACGAGCACCCCGACCAGATCGCCGGCGGTCATCGTCGAGCCGATCCCGCACAACGTCGGAGCGCTGCTGCCGGCCCAGGGCTACCTCGAGGGGCTGCGCGAGCTGACCGCTGCCCGAGGGAGCGTGCTGATCTTCGACGAGGTCATCACCGGCTTCCGGCACGCGCTCGGCGGGTTCCAGCAGATCGCCGGTGTGAGTCCCGACCTCACGACCTTCGGCAAGGCCATGGGCAACGGGTATGCGGTGAGCGGGGTCGGCGGGTCGGCCGAGGTGATGCGCGAGGCCGAGCCGGCGCAGGGCGGCCAGGTCGCCATCATGGGCACCTTCAACGGCAACTCGGTCGCCTGCGCGGCGGGCCTCGCCACCCTCGGCTACCTCTCGTCGCACCCGGAGTTCTACGAGCGCACCCACGCCCTCGGGCAGCGGGTCCGCACCGGGCTCCAGGGCGTCTTCGACGACGCCGGGGTGGCCGCGCGGATCCAGGGCTTCGGCGGCACCTTCACGACGTACTTCATCCCCGGTGAGGCGCACGGCTACCGTGACCTGCTGGCCAACGACTCCGCGGCGAGCCGGGCGTTCCACCGCGCGATGATCGACCGCGGCTTCCTCATGCTGCCCATCCCGATGAAGCGCATGCACGTGTCGGGCGCGTTCACCGAGGCGGACGTCGACCGCACCGTCGATGCGGCCGCCGATGCGGTGGCCGAGCTGGTCGCGCAGGGCGCGCTGCCCCGGCGTTGACGCGCATACCCCTCGTACTGAAGGAGATCCATGCGTCTGAGCACCTACCGGCGACCCGACGGGTCGGTGGGACACGGGCGGGTCGTCGCCGACGGCGCCCGGGTCGAGGACCTCGGTGACGGCGACCTGCTCGGTGTGGTGGCGGGGGAGGAGCCCGCGGACGGGCCGGCCCGGGCGTCGTACGCGTGGGACGAGCTGACGATCCTCGCGCCGGTGCTCGCGCCGCCGACGGTCCTCTGCGTCGCGACGAACTACCAGGAGCACATCGTCGAGGGCGGCGGCGACCGCGTCGATCCGACCCGGGTCTCGCCGAAGCTGTTCATGAAGCCGCCGGCGTCGGTCATCGGCGACGGCGCGACCTACGAGATCCCCGAGATCTCCGCTGCGGCCGACTGGGAGGCCGAGCTCTGCGTCGTCATCGGGTCCGGCGGCCGGGCGATCGCCGAGGATCGGGCCCTGGACCACGTGTTCGGGTATGCGGCGAGCAACGACATCTCGCTGCGCAAGCTGGCCGTGGGGTACGACCGTGACGTCAACGCGTGGGCGGGCTTCTTCGACTGGCTGGAGGGCAAGTGGTCGGACGGCGCCGCGCCGATCGGCCCGTGGATCCTCACCGCCGACGAGGTGCCCGACCCGCAGGACCTGCCCGTGCGGCTCAGCGTCAACGGTGAGCTGAAGCAGGACGGCACGACCGCCGACATGATCCACGACTGCCGCCAGCTGGTCGCGTTCGCGTCACGGCTGTTCACGCTGCGGCCCGGCGACGTCATTCTCACCGGCACACCGGCGGGGGTCGGCGCGACGACCGGGACCTACCTCACCGACGGCGACGTCATGGTCGCCGACCTCGGTCCGGTCGGCCGACTGACGACGTACGTGAGCGGTCGCTCGACGGAGGTCTGACCGCGGTCGCGCCCTCGCGCTGCGCGCAACTTCTCAGACATGTCCGAGAAAATCGCGCCGTTCCGACCGGTTTCCTTGCGACTACTCAGACATGTCCGAGAAGTCGCGCCAGGCCGAACTCAGAGGGCCGGGTGGAAGCAGGCCACCTCGTGGGTGCCGCCCTCGGGCACGGCCAGCGGCGGCGGCTGCTCGCATTCCGGCGTGGCCTTCCAGCAGCGCGACCGGAACCGGCACCCGGCCGGTGGGTCCACGGGCGAGGGCACCTCGCCGGTGAGCACGATCCGCTGGCGGCGCTCGCCGCCGTCGTCGTGGCCGGGCGCCGCCGAGATCAGCGCCTCCGTGTAGGGGTGGTGCGGCGTGCTGAGCACCGCCTCGGCCGGCCCCCGCTCGACGATCTGCCCGAGGTACATGACGACGACGTCGTCGGACACGTGCCGGACGACGGACAGGTCGTGGGAGATGAAGATCATCCCCATCTCGAACTGCTCCTGCAGGTCGCGGAACAGGTTGACGACCTGGGCCTGCACCGAGACGTCGAGGGCCGAGACCGGCTCGTCGAGGATGAGCACCTCGGGATGCGTCGACAGGGCCCGGGCCGTGCCGATCCGCTGCCGCTGGCCGCCGGAGAACTGATGGGGGAAGGCATTCCGGTGCCGCGGCTGCAGCCCCACGAGGTCGAGCAGCTCCTCGACGCGGGCGGTGATGTCGGCGCGGTTCATCCCCTGGGCCTGCATCGGTTCGGCGACGATCTGGCCGACGGTGAGCCGGGGGTTCAGCGCGGAGTACGGGTCCTGGAAGACCATCTGGCAGTGCCGGCGCATGCTCCGCAGCGCTTCGCCGGACAGATGCGTGATGTCCGTGCCCAGCAACCGGACCGAGCCGTTGGTCGGCTCCTCGAGACGCATCACGGCCCGGGCCGTCGTCGACTTGCCGCAGCCCGACTCGCCGACGACCCCGAGGGTCCGGCCGCGCTCGAGGGTGAAGCTCACGCCGTCGACGGCCTTGACCGTCACCTTGCGCATCCCCATCCGCACCGGGATGTGCACCTTGAGCTCGGTCACCTCGAGGACGCGGTCGCTCGCCCCGTCGGAGGGGAAGACCTCCTGCGGGGTATGCGTCGTGTCGGCGGTCATGCCGCGCCTCCGTCCGTACCGACGGGTGCGAGGTCCCCGAGGTTGTCCAGCTCCCGGGCGCGGTGACAGGCCGCGAGGTGCTGCGGGCCGACCTCCAGCAACGGCGGGACCGTGGTCCGGCAGGCCTCCAGGCCCTCGGACTCGGTGCAGCGCGGCACGAACGGGCAGCCCTCGGGGACGTCGAGCAGGTCCGGAGGGCGCCCGGCGATGGTGAACAGCCGCTCGGTGCGCGGCCCCCAGCCGGGACGAGCCCGGATCAGCGCGCGGGTGTAGGGGTGCCGGGCGTCGGCGAAGATCGTCTCCCGGTCGCAGTACTCGGCCTTGGTCCCCGCATACATGACCAGGACGTCGTCGGCGACCTCGCGGACGACACCGAGGTCGTGCGAGATGAGCACGAGCGAGCAGCCGCGGTCGGCCCGCGCCTGCCGCAGCACGTCGAGGACCTGCGCCTGCACCGTCGCGTCGAGGGCGGTCGTCGGCTCGTCGGCGACGATGACCTCGGGCTCGTTGATGAGGGCCATGGCGATGACCGCGCGCTGGCGCATCCCGCCGGACCACTGGTGGGGGTACTGGTCGGCGCGGCGCTCGGCGTCGGGAACCCCGACCGACTCGAGCGTCTCGACGACCCGGCGCCGGACCTGCTGCCGGGTCGCCTTGTGGTCGTGGTACTCGACGGTGTTGCCGACCTGCTTGCTGATCCGCTCCACGGGGTTGAGGGCGGTCATCGGGTCCTGGAAGACCATGCTGACCCGCTTGCCGCGAACCGCCCTCATCTGCTTCTCCGACAGCCGCAGGAGGTCGGTGCCGTCGAGGAGGACCTGCCCGCTGGTGACGCGAGCGTTGTTGGGCAGCAACCGCATCAGGGTGAGTACCGAGACGGTCTTGCCCGAGCCGGACTCACCGACGATCCCCAGCGACTCGCCCGCCTCGAGCGAGAACGACAGGTCACGGACGGCGTGCACCGGCCCGTCGAGGGTGTCGAACTCGACGCTGAGGTCGCGGACCTCGAGCAGGCTCATCGGCTGGCCTTCGGGTCGAGGGCGTCGCGCATCCCGTCACCGATGAAGATGACCGAGACCGACGTGAGGATGATCGCGAGGCCCGGGGGGAGCCACAGCCAGGGCATCGACGAGATGACGGTGAACGACTGCGCGCTCTGGAGCATGTTGCCCCAGGACGCCTGCGGCGGGACGACGCCGAGGCCGAGGAAGGACAGCGCCGCCTCGGAGAGGATGGCGGTTGCGACGAGCAGGGCGCCGCTGACGGTGACCTGCGGGATCACCGCGGGCAGCAGGTGGCGGCGCATGATCGTGGGTCGGCGCGTCCCGGCCGCCGTAGCGGCCTTGACGAAGTCCAGCTCGCGCACGCTGAGCACCACCGAGCGCGCGATCCGGGCCGAGGTGGGCCACGCGAACGCCGCGATGAGGCCGACGAGCAGGGCGATCGACGGGCCGAGGATGCCGCCGCAGACGATGACGACGAGCAGCGACGGCACCGCCATGAAGACGTCGGTGACCCGCATCAGCGCCGAGTCGACGCGACCTCCGGCGCTGCCGGCGACGACCCCGATGACGGTCCCGAGGGCCAGGGCCGACGCCGCCGTCGCGAGGCCGACGAGGATCGACACCCGACCACCCGAGAGCAGCCGGGCCAGCACGTCGCGGCCGAGCAGGTCGGTGCCGAGGACGTGCCCGTTGCCCGGCGGCTGCCGGCTGGCGGTGAGGTTCTGGGCGTCCGGGTCGATGCCGAGGAGGTACGGGCCCACGACGACGGCCAGGATGATGAGGACGAGGGCGACGACCGAGACCCGTGCGCCGAGGTTGGACCAGAACCGGCGCAGCGCCAGCTGGGACGGGCTGCGCGGCGTGCGCATCGTCTCGCCCGCGGCGGTCGACCGTTCGGCCGTGCTGTCGGCGGAGACCTCGGCCCGGGCGGCGCGGGCCGCGCTGTCGGCGCTGTCGGCGCCGGAGAAGGCGGGTTCGCTCACTGCAGCCTCACCCTCGGGTCGAGCACCGAGACCAGGATGTCGGCGGCGAAGTTGCTCAGCACCACGAGCAGGGCGACGATCATGCCGAAGGCCAGGATGATCGGGTAGTCCCGGAACTCGATGGCGGCCAGGACCAGCGAACCCATTCCCGGCCAGGAGAACACCGCCTCCAGCACGACGGCCCCGCCGAGCAGCGCCGGTACCGAGATCATGACGACGGTGACCAGGGGTCCGAGCGTGTTGCGCAGACCCTTGCGCCGGGCCTGCCGCCGCGTCGCGCCCTGGGCCAGTGCCGTCCGGACGTAGTCGCTGGACAGCTCCTCGAGCAGGCCGACCCGCACGTACCGGGTCATCACCGCGCAGTGGACGATGGCGAGCACGCTCACCGGCAGCACGAGGTGGCGCAGCAGGTCGGCGGTGCTCCCGTCACCCGGCGAGCTCATCTGCGACGAGGGGAGGAGGCCGAACCGCGCCGACAGGATGTAGATCGCGACCATCCCGAGGAAGAACGCCGGCGTGGACATGAGGACCAACGAGACGGTGCCGATGCCGTAGTCGACGACCGAGCCCTTGCGCGACGCCTGGACCACTCCGAGGAACAGCGCCAGCAGGGTGCCGATGACCAGGCCGAGGCCCATCAGCTCGAGCGTCGGGGCGATGCGTTCGAGCATCAGTGACGCGACCGACCGGTTGAACTGGAACGACGTCCCGAGGTCGCCGACGGCGATGTGGCTCACCCAGCGCAGGTACTGGACCGGCAGCGGCTGGTCGAGCCCGAACTCCTTGGTCTTGGCCTCGATGAGCGGACCGGAGTCGCCGACCATGTCCGGTGGGACGAGCGAGGCCAGCGGACCGCCCGGAGCCGCATGGCTCAGCGAGAACAGGGCCGCCGAGACCACGAACAGCACCAGCAGCATCGTGATGAACCGGGTCACGACGTAACGCAGCATGCGGTCTCGGCCTCCTCGCGGCATACCGTGCCCGTCCCGGGCGGCGCAGGGGCGGAGCCGACCGGGACGGGCGTAGGCGGGTCAGGACATTCTCGTCACTTCACCGTCCAGTCCTGCACGGACATCAGCGCGGCGGCCATGCCGTCGCCACCACGGATGCCGCCGGTGATCTTCGGGCTGTAGGCGTAGACCCGCGTCGGCTGCGCGATCCACAGGTGCGAGACGTCGGCGTTCTCGAGCTTGCCGGCCTCGGTGAGGATCTGGTTGCGCTTCGCCTCGTCGATGGTGGTCGACGCCTGTGCGAGCAACGAGTCCACCTGAGGATTGCAGTAGTTCGGCAGGTTCGCACCCTTGGGGTAGGCGTTGGCGCAGGTGATCATCGGGATGTTGGTCTCCGGGTCGGCGACGTAGATGCCGCCGCCGTAGAGCAGGGCGTCGTAGTCGCCCTTGGTCAGCATGTCGGTCAGCTGGGCCTGGTCGACCGGCTTGATCGTCGCCTTGACGCCGATGTCCTGGAGGTTCTTGAGGACCACCTGGTCGACCGCAGCCCGCTGCGCGTTGTTGTTGACCTCGCGGATGACGAACTCCTGGTTGAAGTCCCAGCCGCCCTCGGTCAGCAGCTGCTTGGCCTTGGTCGGGTCGTAGGCGTACGCGTTGAAGCCGTCCCTGGTCACCTTGGGCGAGGTGAACGAGGTGTTGATCGGCTTGGCGGCGCCGGCATAGATCGACGAGATGATGCCCGCGCGGTCGATGGCGGTGAGGATGCCCTGCCGGACCTTGGGGTTCTTGAGGTATGCCTTGCGCTGGTTGATCGTGTAGCGGTCGAACCCGGGGACCTCGTTGCTGACCGTCTTGACGCCCTGCATCCCCTCGACGGTCTTGACGTCGGTGGCGGCGACGAGGGTGAGGTCCATCTCGCCGGAGGACATCTGCTGGGTCGCGACGTCCTGGGTGACCAGGACCTCGTTGAGCTTCTCGAACTTCACCGGCTTGCGGAAGTTCGGGTTGCGGGTGAACTCCGCGCGCTGTCCCGCCGAGTAGGCGGTCAGCGTGAACGGGCCGAGGCCGGGCACCTTGCCCGGCGTCACCCAGATCGGGGAGGACGCGACCGTCGCGGGGTCCTCCTTGCCGATGGTGTCCTTCTGGAGGATGTAGATGGTCGCGCCGAACAGCGTGTACATGAACCCGACGTCGGGGGTCTTCAGGCTGATCTGGACGGTCTTGTCGTCGACCTTCTTGACGCCGGACATCTCCTTGGCCGCGCCCGACTGGACCTCCTCGTAGCCGGCGATCGGCTTGAGGACGGTGGCGATCGGCGACTTGACGGCGGGGTTCACGTAGAGGTTCAGGGTGAACAGGACGTCGTCGGCGGTGAAGGGCTTGCCGTCCGACCACTTCTGGTCGGCCAGGGTCAGCGTGAGGGTCTTGGCGTCGGAGGAGAGCTCCCACTTCGCCGCGGTGCGGGGCTCCAGGGTGCCGTCGGCGGCGATGTTGACGAGCTGGTCGAGCACCGGGGTGATGATCTGCCCGTTGCCGGCGGTGCCGCCGAGCAGTGGGCTGCCGGTGTCGGGCTTCTGCTGCAGCCAGATGGTCAGCGCGTTGGTCGTGCTGCCGCCGCCCGTGGCGGTCGCGCTACCGCTGCCGTCGGCGGCAGGCGGCGGTGAACAGGCCGCGAGCGCCAGGACCCCGGCCACGGCAACGCTGAGCGCTCCCGTCGCCGTCCGTGTGCCTCGAGTCATCGTCGGCTCCTTCATGGTCGAGACGGGGTGAGAGGACGCGAACCATCGCCCGTCGCGCCCGTGGTGAGGGACGACGAAGGACAGGGGCGTCGGACACCACGACAGTGGGGGCGACCGGCCCGCGGTGGAGTCATCGTAAGAGCGTCGGACACAACATGGCAAGACGTTCCATGTTGCGGGTTGGCCTCGGTAGTTCGTCCCGCCGTCATCCGCGCGGGCGTGGGGCGGAGGTCAGCGCGGCGACGATCGTCGTGTCGTGGGCGAGCGAGTCGGCCGTGGTCTGCAGCAGCTCGAGGAACCGCGGGCGCACCTCGTCCGAGAACTCGCCGGCCGCCCCGGAGATGCTCAGCGCGGCGAGCGTGGTGCCGTTCGCCGCCACCGGGACGGCCATGCAGCGCAGCCCCTCGTCCCACTCCTCGTCGTCGTACGCATACCCCTGCCGGCGGACGCCGGCGATGACGGGCTCGAGCTGCTCCGGGTTGGTGATGGTCGTCTGGGTGGCCGGGATCCAGGGGATCGGCGGCAGGTGGGCGCCGACCTCGTCGACCGCCAGTCCGGCGAGCAGGACCTTCCCGAGACCGGTGGCGTAGGGGACGGCCCGGTCACCCACGCTGGCGTCGAGGCGCAACGGCCGCGTGGGGTGCTCGACCGCGACGTGGAGGACGTGGGTGCCGTCGAGGACGGCGAGGTTGGCGGTCTGGCGGGTCTCGGCGGCCAGCGAGACCAGGTGCGGGCGGGCGAGCTCGGGGACGCTCAGGGTCTCCATGAACGAGTTGGCCAGCGCCATGACCTTGTGCCCGAGGCGGTAGGACGGGCGTTCGTCCACCCGCACGAGGTAGTCCTCCTCCACGAGCGCGCTGAGCAGCCGCACGATGGTGCTCTTCGGCAGCCCGCTCGTCTCGTGGATCTCGGTCAGCGTGGCGGGGTCGCGCCGGCCGGCGACGGTCTCGAGGACCAGCAGCCCCCGGGCCAGCGCGTGGGTGTGGTAGTTGCTCTTGCCCCGCTGCTCGTCGGGCATGGGCGCCTCTCGTCACGCGTCCGGGTGCCTCATCTAAGCACGCGGCTCTGCACCGTGGCGGGCCTCGCCACGCGGCCTCTTGCGTCGACTCGCACCAACCTGGAATGGTGTTCCACAATAGCCGAGGAGCAGGTCAGAGCGTCCGAGGAGGACTGTCGCGTGCGGGTCGCCCTCGTCGGGACCGGGTTCATCGCGGGGGCCCACGCAGCGGCCGCAGCCGGTCTTCCGGACGTCGAGATCGTGGCGGTCACGGACCGGGACAGCGGGGCCGCGGACCGGTTCGCAACGGCGTGGGGGGCTCGCGTGGTGCCGGACGTCGCCGGCCTGCTCGCCGACGAGGGCGTCGATGCCCTCGTGGTCTGCACGCCCAACGACACCCACGCGTCGCTGGCCCGCGCGGCGGCGGCCGCGGGGAAGCACCTGCTGCTGGAGAAGCCGATGGCCCTGTCCTCGGCGGACGCGCGGTCGGTCGCCGACGCCTTCCAGGCGGCTGACCGGGTGCTGCTCGTCGGGCACACCCACCGGCACAGCGACTACGCGCGGGCGGTCCACGACGTCGTCTCGTCCGGTCGGCTGGGCACCGTTCGCTCGGTGCGGATCGCCATCATCGGCGGCTGGATCTGGGGCGGGTGGTCGGCGTGGGTGCTCGACCCGGCGCGGTCGGGCGGCCACGCGTTCCACAACGGCGTCCACCTCTACGACCTCGCCCGGTGGTGGCTCGGTTCGCCGATCGCGTCGGTGTATGCGGTGGGGCAGCCGCTCACGTCGGCCGCCCTCGCCATCGACGACTACCTCTGCAGCACGCTGGTCGCGGAGTCCGGGGCCACGGCGGTGTGCGAGATCAGCCGCGGGGAGCGGCCGAGGACGACGTCGCTGTTCGAGATCGTCGTCCACGGCGACCGCGGGACCCTGGTCCGCTCCAACGGCGGTGAGGGGCTGGTGGCCTACACGACCGGCGGCTCGGGTCCGCGCGCCGTACCGGGGACCGACCCGTTCCGGCGCCAGCTCGGCGTGTTCGCCGCCGCCGTCGCCGGGACCGCTCCGGTCGACCCGGATCCTGAGGACGCGGTGCACGCGACCGCCGTGGCCGAGGCGGTCGAGCGTTCCGCCCGCAGCGGCCAGGGCGTGGCGGTGGCGCGATGACGACCCGGGTCCTGTTGGCCGGGGCGGGCGGGGAGGCCGCGGGGCGGCACCACCAACGTGACATGTTCGCCCCTGCGATCGCCGCGAGCGAGCTCCTCGACGTGGTCGGGGTGTGGCCGGGACCGGTCGGCGCGGACGGGTACAGCCGGGCGGGAGCGCTGGCGGCCTCGCTGGACGTTCCCGTGGTGGCTGACCTCGGCGAGGCGCTCGCCGGGGTCGACGCCGTGGTGGTGTGCCTCGACCCCGACGCGCTCGACGTCCTGCTCGACGCGGCTCCGGCGGTCCCGGTCATCCTCGACAAGCCCGCCCTCCTCGGCACGGAACGGCTGGCCGCGCTGGGGGAGGACCCGCGAGCGAACCGGTTGGTCGCCGCATACCACTCGCGGTTCCATCCCGGGGTGGTCGCGCTGGCCGCCATCGTTCGCACCGGGGAGCTCGGCCTGCCGCACGCACTGCACGGCGAGCTGCTGGTGCCGTTCGGGGACGGGCCGACGGCCGAGGGCGACCTGCGGCACGTCGGCGTTCTCGCGCTGGACGCCGTTGCCGCCGTGCTCGGGCCGCCGTCGGGGGACGTCCACGCCGTGCGCACCGCGACCGGGGACCCCGAGACGGAGACGTGGACGCTCACGGTCCGGTGGCATCCCGGCGTCGTCGTGACGCTGCTGGTCTCGCGGGGCCAGCCGGGGGTCGGCGGGATGCTGCACCGGTACCGGCTGATGGGCACCGAGGGCCAGGTCCTCGTGGACCTCGCGGCGCCGGCGCTGACGCTGGTGGGGGAGGGGGCGCCGGTCGGCTACGGTCCGAGCCCGGTCCAGCTCGAGCTGGAAACCCTGGCCCGCGGCGCGGGCGGGACGACCATCGCGGACCTGGCCGCGGTCAGCCGGCTCATCGACGCCGCCGAACGGTCGGCGACATCCGGGCAGGTCCAGCCCCTCGGCTGAGGTGCGTCAGGCCGCCCGGTGGGGCCAGGGCGTCGGCGTGGCCACGAGGGCTCGGCCCTCACGGGTCACGCGCGCGGCGTTCCAGCCGACCACGCCGCCCACGAGGTCGCCGTCGCGTTGCGCGAGGGCGAACGTCGGGGCGTCGCGGTCGCCCGCGAGCCAGCGCTCCTCCCGGCCGCTCCCCGTGACCCCGTACGCCTGGACCCGCACGTCGTACTGGTCGGACCACCAGTAGGGCACCAGCGCCAAGGGATCCGCTTCGCCGAGAAGGTCAGCGGCGACGGTCCGGGCCTGCTCGCCGGCCGTCTGGCGATGGTCGACCCGGCGGCACCGACCCTCCCGGTCCGGCCACGCGCAGACCTCGCCGACCGCGTGGATGCCGGGGGCGGCGCGGCCACGGGCGTCCACGACGACGCCCGGGACGACGGTCAGCCCGCTGCCGGCGAGCCAGGCGACGTTGGGGCGGGCACCCAGCGCCACCACGGCGGCGTCGGCCCGCGCGGACCGGTCCGCGAACCGGACCGTCGCGCCGGTCTCGTCCCCGGCCACCTCGACGACCTGGGCGCCGACGTCGAGCGCGACGCCGTGCTCCTCGTGCAGCTCTCGGATCCGCCCGCTCACCGTCTCGCCGACGGCGGCGACCATGGGTTCGAGCGGCCCGGAGACGACCACGTCGCCGACGCCGACGGCGCGGGCGGCAGCGGCCACCTCCAGCCCGAGGAACCCGGTCCCGACCACGGCGAGCCGGTGGCTGGTCCGCAGCAGGGTCCCGAGGTGTCGCGCGTCGCCGAGGGTGCGCAGCGCGACGACCCGCGCGCCGAGGGTGGTCCAGGACGGCACGACGGCGTGGCTGCCGGTGGCGACGACGATCTCGTCGGCGGCGAGCTCGGTGCCGTCCTCGAGGGTGACGGTCCGGCGCGGGATGTCGAGGGTGCGCGCGGCCACGCCGAGCCGCAGGTCCAGGTCGAGCTCGGCGAGCTGCGGCGCGGTGGTCAGGGCGGCGCGCTCGTGCGACCACGTGCCGAGCAGGACCTGCTTCGAGAGCGGCGGGCGGTCGTAGGGCAGGTGGGTCTCCGCGCCCACCAACGTGATCGAGCCGTCGAACCCCGCGTGGCGCAGCTCGTCGACCACGGTGAAGCCGGCCACCCCGGCACCGACGACGAGCACCCGGCCGGGCGGCTTCATGGGACGACGTGGATGGCCCGCGCGGGACAGACCCGCTCCGCCTGGACGGCGTCGGCGTCCTCGCCCGCCTCGGGCTGACGCAGCAGGATCACCGTGCCGTCCATCTCGTCCTGGTCGAACAGGTCCGGCGCCGCCAGCACGCACTGCCCGCCGCCGACGCAGCGGTCGGCGTCGATCTCCACCGTGCTCATCGTCGGCTCACGGGCGCTCACCAGGTCACCGGGAGGGCGGCGACGCCGACGAGGTTGGTCCGTTTGAACGGCACCTCGTCGGCCGCCACGGCCAGCCGCAGGGTCGGTATGCGTCGAAGCAGGGTCTCGAGGACGATGCCCAGCTCCAGCCGGGCCACCGGCTGACCGAGGCACTGGTGCGGCCCGAACCCGAACGCCACGTGGTGCCGGTTGTCACGGTGGATGTCGAACCGGTCCGGGTCCGGGAACGCGCGCGGGTCCTTGTTGGCCAGGGCCGGCCCGACGATGAGTCCCTCGCCGGCGCATACCGGCTGGCCCGCGACCTCGGTGTCCTCCTTGGCCGTCCGCACGAGGATGAACAGCATGCTGATGTAGCGCAGCAGCTCCTCGATCGCGCCGGGCAGGAGCGTGGGGTCGCGGCGGATCTCCGCGAGCTGGTCGGGATGGGTGAGCAGGACGTAGGTGCCCGTCGCGATCATCGTGGCCGTCGTCTCGTGGCCGGCGGTGAGGAGCAGCCGAAGTGCCGCGACGAGGTCCTCCTGGGCGATGAGGCCGGGTTCGAGCAGGTCGCGCACCGAGGCGGTGACGACGTCGTCACTGGTCCCGCCGTGGGCCCGGTCGACGAGGCCGGACATGTACGCGAGCAGGTCCTGGAACGCCTGCTCGGACTCGGCGGGGTTGCCGTCCATCCGGCTGCGGACCTCGGCGCGGGCCTCGTACCAGTCGTGGTCCTCGTAGGGCACGCCGACCAGGGAGCACATGGTCTGCGAGGCGATCGGGAGCGCCAGGTCGCGCACCAGATCGGCGCCCCCGCCCCTGGCCAGCAGTGCGTCGATGGTCTCGTCGACGATCTGCTGGATCCGCGGTCGCAGCGTCTCGACCCGACGGATCGTGAAGTACCGGGTGAACAGCCGTCGGTAGTGCGTGTGGTCCGGCGGGTCCATGACCGTGAACGACGTCTCGGCGCGCTCGGCCGCCGCCCGGTTGGCCGACCCGGCGAACCGCCACAGTCCCGCCGAGCTGAACCGGTCGTCCGAGAGCACCGTGCGGATGTCGTCGTACCGCGTCACCAGCCACGCGGGCTGACCGTCGTGCAGCTCGACGGGGACGACCGGACACGTCTGACGCAGCTCGGTCTGGACGGCGGGCGGGTCCAGCGGGTGCTCACGCGCGGTCGGGAACGGGATGCGGCTCGGCGGCACGGCGCCATGCTAGGTCGGGCCTGTCCGTCGGTCAACAAATGTGGAACGCTGTTTCATGAACTGACCGGACCGACCCCTGAGGACCGCTCGATGAAGCTGATGACGATCTACGCCCACCCGGCCGACACCATCACCAACTGCGGCGGGGCGCTGGCCCGGCACGCGGACGCGGGCGACGAGATCGTCGCGGTGATCCTCACCCACGGCGGCCGGATCCACCCGAACGCCTACGCCGAGGAATGGCGCAAGGAGCACCCCGACGAGCAGGTCGTCGCGTCCGGCCTGGCCGAGATCGCCGGCAACAAGCGCCGCGAGCTGGAGCGGGCGGCCGAGATCATCGGCATCCGCGACCTGGTCCTGCTCGACCACGACGACACCATGAGCACCGTCCACGAGGACGTCGTCGGCGAGGTCGCCGAGCAGATCGCCCTGCACGCGCCGGACGTCGTCATCGCCGACTACCCCGCGAACGCCGTGATGTCGCAGTCGTCCCACACCATCGCGACGATGACCGCGCTCGCGGCGATCGACCGGGCCGCCACCTACCTGAAGAACCTCGACGGGCGCGACGAGGTGAACATCCGTCAGGTGTTCTTCACCGGTCTGCCGTCGATCGCGTCCGACGCGCTGAGCAACTACGGGGTGCGCAACGACCTGCTCATCGACATCACCCCGGTCGTCGGCCGGAAGATCGCGGGGATGGACTGCTTCGCCAGCCAGGGCTACGACGGGCCGTTCGCGCGCAAGGCGGTGGAGAGCAACAACGGCGAGTTCGGCCGGCTGGCCGGGGTGAACTTCGCCGAGGCGTACGTGCGGTACCGGAACGAGACCCACGACCGGTTCCCGGTGACCCGGGCCGCGATGGAGGCCGACCCGCTGACCCGGCACGTCGCGTACTCCCAGGTGAACCTGCGCGAGGCGTACCCGGTCTCCTAGCTCCCCAGAGCCACGACCTGGCCGGCGCGTATGCCGGTCAGGCTCCCGTCCCGGAGCGCGATCCGTCCCGACACGACTACGTCTCGGACGCCGATGCTCAGCTGGTGCGGGTTCTCGAAGGTGGCCAGGTCCTTGAGGGTGGCCAGGTCGAGGACGACGAGGTCGGCGACCGCACCCGGTTCGACGGTTCCCCGGTCGGTGAGGCCGACCCGTCGGGCGGGGGCGGAGGTGCACCGGCGTACCGCGTCGGCGAGGTCGGCCCGGCCGTACTCCGAGAGGTAGCGGGGGAAGCAGCCGTAGCATCGCGGGTGCGGGGTGCCCCGCCCGGTCGGGCCGGTGGGGTCGAGGGCCAGCCCGTCGGACGCGACGACGGTGGCCGGGTGGCGCAGGACGCGTTCGAGATCGTGGGCGTCGCGGCCGAAGTAGACCGCGAGGGCCGAGGAGCCGTAGCGCCGGAGCAGGTCGAGGACCACCTCGTCGGGGGACTCGCCGCGGGTGGCCGCGATGTCGGTGACCGTCCGGCCCAGCAGGCCCGAGTCGGCGCTGTCCGGCAGCCAGCTGACCAGCGTCTCGTCCCAGCCGACGGCGCGGTCGGCCCACTCGGCGAACAGCGCGCGGACCGTGGCCGGGTCGTCCAGCCGCTCCCGTAGCGCCTCGTCGCCGCCGGCCTGGAGCTCGGCCGGGACCGCCTGGGCCAGCGGGGCGTTGCCGGCGAGGTAGGGGTAGATGTCGACCCCGATGTCCAGGCCGTCGCGTCGAGCGTCGTCGACCATCTCGAGCGCCTGCTCCACCCGGCCCCAGTTGCGCCGGCCGACCGCGGCCAGGTGGGAGACCTGGGTACGACAGCCGGTAGCCCGCGCGACCCGCAAGCACTGGGCGACGGACTCCAGCAGCTGGTCGGTGTAGTCCCGCACGTGCCAGGCGAACAGGCGGTCGTGGGCGGCGACGGTACGACCCATCGCGACGAGCTCGTCCTCCTCGGCGAAGCAGACCGGCGAGTAGACGAGTCCGGTGGACAGGCCGACAGCGCCGTCCTGCAGGCCTTCGGCGACCAGGCCGACCATGGCGTGGATCTCGGGGGCGGTGGCCGGGCGGGCGTCGAACCCCACGGCGGAGGCCCGGACCGGGCCGTGGGGGACGAGGGTGAGGACGTTGAGGGCCGGTCGAGCCGACCTGAGCGTGTCGAGGTAGCCGCCGATCGTGGTCCAGTCGACGCGGACCTCCGGGTCCAGGTCGAGGTAGGCGGCCGAGGCCCGGATCTCGTCGAGGTCGGCCTCGGGAGTGCGTGGCGCGACGCCGAGACCGCAGTTGCCGACGACCTGGGTGGTGGTTCCCTGGGTCAGCGCGCTCGGCGCCTGCGGGGAGGACAGCAGCGTCAGGTCGCTGTGGGTGTGGATGTCGACGAACCCGGGGGTCACGACGAGACCGGTCGCGTCGATGACGGTGTATGCCTCGTCGGTGATCTCGGGGGCCACGGCGACGACCAGGTCGTCGTCGACGGCGATATCGGCGGCACGCGGCGGTGCGCCGGTGCCGTCGACGAGGAGGCCGCCGCGGACGAGGACGTCGATCACGCGCCCTTCGCCTCCTCGAGATCCAGGTCCCGGCGGGCGATGACGTTGAGCATCGGACGCCCGGTCGCACGGCGTTGGGCGTTCTCCAGGAACAGGTCCCAGATCCGCTGCTGGTACCAGGGACTGCCGGTCGACCCGGAGATGTGGGCGCTGACGATGGTGTTCGGGGCGTCCCAGAACGGGTCGTCGGGGGGCATCGGCTGACGGTAGTGGTCGTCCAGGGCGGCCCCGCCGAGGTGCCCCGACCGCAGTGCCGCGAGCAGGGCCGCCTCGTCGACGACCCGAGCGCGAGCGGGGTTCAGCAGCAGGGCGCCGCGCGGGAGCGTCGCAAGGGCGTGGGCGTCGACGAGGCCACGAGTGCCGGCGCTGTCGGGTACCGCAACGACCAGGGCCTCGATCCCCGAGTAGAACGCGTCACGGTCGTCGACGGTGAACCAGCGGTCCGGTTCGGGGACGGCGTCGGGGGAGCGGTCCAGCGGGTCGTACCGGGCGCCGCGGTCCCGGTTGCGGGCCCTGGTCAGCACCGAGACCGGCATCCCCAGAGGTTGGAGGAGCCGTGTCACCTCTCGGCCGATGTTGCCGTAGCCGAGGATGCCGACCCGCATACCGCGCAGCTCGGCCTGGTACGAAGGGGACCGGTCCCACCGGTGCACGCGCTGCGCCGCGAGCATGTCGGGGAACCGCCGGCCGAGCGCCAGCAGCATCATGACGACCCACTCGGCGATGGGCCGGTCCTGGACGCCGCTGGCGTTGGTGACCACGGTGCCCGACGGGAGCCGCAGCCCGTTCAGCTGGGCGTAGCCGTGCGACCCGAGCTGGACCCACGCGAGGCGCTCGAGGGCGGCGACATTGGCCGGAGGCTGGTCGGTGAACACCACGGTGGTGTCGGTGTCGGCGAGCCACCCGGGGGCGGCATCGACGACGGTGAGCGTCGCCTCGGGCAGCGCGGCGCCGATCCGGTCCAGGTACTCGTCGGCCCCCGGCTGGCCGATCGCGACGTGGTCCGGCACGTCAGCTCCTCATCACCTTGCCGGGGACGCTGGAGAACTCCTCGGCTCCCGGCCGGAAGGGGTATGCGGCCCTGGTCGCGTCGGTCAGCTCGACGCCGAGTCCGGGGGCGTCCGGGCGCAGGACCCGGCCGGCCTCCAGCCGGAGGGAGTCGCCCCACAGCTCGGTATGCAGCGGCCCGGCTGCCGGCGGGATCTCGACGATGAGCGTGTTCGGACAGGCGAACGCGGCGTGCACGTTCTGCATGACACCGACGCCCCCGGACCACGCGTGTGGGGCCACCTGGCGCCCGTTCTGGCCGAATTGTGCTGCCACCTGGACGAACCCGTCGATCCCCAGCCAGGCCGCGTCGGGCTGGGCGACGGCGAACGCGTCACGGTCCGCGAAGGCGGCGAACTCGCCGACCGTCGAGAGCTGCTCGCCGCCCGCGACGGGGATCGTCGTGCTCCGGGTCAGCTCGGCGTAACCCGCGACGTCGTCGTAGCGGAGCGGCTCCTCGAAGAACGTGAGGCCGAACGGCTCGAGAGCGTGCAGGACGGCGCCCGCCGTCTCGACGTCCCAGCGCTGCGGTCCTTCGCGATGGCCCATGTGCCCGTCGAGGAGAAGTCCCGCCTCGGCGCCGAAGGTGTCGCGGAGCAACGTGGCCTTGCCGACCTCGGTGTCGACGGCCGCCTGGACGCCGTTGGTGGGCACCTCGTCGCGGGTGGCGGAGTCGAGGTAGCCGGAGCTCAGCTTGACGGCGCGGAACCCCAGCCCGAGGTAGAACTCGACCTTGCGGAGCAGGTCGTCCGTCGGCCAGGGCGAGGGCCCGCCCGTGGCATACGCGGGGAGGCCGGTCGGCGACTCGGGGGCGAGCAGCCGATGGACGGGGAGGCCGCGCACCTTGCCGACGAGGTCCCAGAGGGCGCCCTCGATGCCGGCCAGCACCGCGGCGCCGAGCCCGACGCGTCCCCAGTACTGGAAGCAGGTGCGCATCCGGACGACGACCTCGCGCAGGTCGAAGTCGTCGCGGTCCACGCCGTCGACGGCGAGCAGGACCGGGCGCAGGTAGTCGACGACGAGCGGCACCGACTCGGGGAAGAAGTAGCCGGCGTAGGTCTCGCCGAGCCCAACCATCCCGGCGTCGGTCTCGATCTCGACGAACGCGGCGCTGCGGGACTGCTTGAACACCGACAGCCACGGGTCATGGGTGCACGGGCCGGTCAGCAGCACGGTCCGGACGTCGACGATGCGCACCCCGCCAACGTCGCTGAAACACCGTTTCATGTCAATGCCGTGGCCGCGCCGGTGGAGCGGATCTCGGCCACGAACGGAGGCGAACGTCAGGCGTTCGCCCCATGAGTCGGCCATTTCGCCACTTCTGGAGGCTGTGGACGACGCAGGACAATGGATCGGCGAAACCGCCACGGTAGATCGATGACATCGTGGCCGGATTCCTTGGAGGGGCCCTTTCACGCGCACCCAGGGACTGCTGGCCGGACTGACCGAGTGGGACCTCGCAGCGGACGGTGCCGACGTGTCTTCGCCGGCGTGTACGTGAACGCCGCGACCCGGCTCACGGTCGAAGTGCGGTCGCGGGCGGCGCTGTTGCTCGCTCCCGAGGGCACGGTTGTCGCCCGACAAACCGCCGCTGCCCTCTGGGGTGGCGTGGTCCCGCCGTCAACGGAGACCCAGCTCTCCTCTCGCCGGGAACGAGGCTTCGGGTGGCCGGGATCGACGCTCGGGTCCGCCGTCCATCGCGAACGCCTGGCGTCGCGGCCTTCCATTGACGTCGCCGGCCCGGACGTTCGTCGACCTGGCCGGCGAGCTGGGCCTCGTCGACCTCGTGGTCCTCGGCGACTCCCTGGTCCGCCGTGCGTGTCGTCGACGCCCGAGGCACTGATCCAGGCGAGCGGCGGACGCTCTCATGTCCACCGGTGTGCCCGCCGAGCGGCAAACCTTGTTCGACGGGTGTCGACTCGCCCATGGAGACGCGCGTCCGCCTGCTCTCGTGCTGGCCGGGCTGCCCGAGCCGGTCGTCAATCTGGTATCCGGGACGAGCACGGAGCGTGGCTGGCCCGCCTGGACCTCGCCTACCCGCAGTGGCGGATTGCGATCGAGTACGACGGCCGGCAGCACGCGGAGTCCAGCGGCCAATGGCATACCGACATCGGCCGTCGCGAGGACCCTTGACGGGACGGCTGGCGCCTGATGGTCGTCGTGCCCGCGGGACGTCTACAGCCGCCCAGCGGTATGCTCGGATCGCGGGAGTGATCGCCGCGGAGCGCTCAGGGACGGCGACTGAGGCTGACGGACGCCTGGCGGCGCTACTTCCCTCAGCGCGATTAGGGCGGTAAACCACACCGCTGATATCCTGGACGTTGCCGTGACACGGCCGCGGATTCAGAGAGCCCAGGTGGACATGCCCTGGTGCACCGCGCAGCGAGATACAGAAGAGGATCGGTAGCCCATGCCGTTGGACCTGGACGTCAAGAAGCAGATCATGACCGAGTACGCCACGACCGAGGGCGACACCGGTTCTCCCGAGGTGCAGATCGCGATGCTCACGCAGCGGATCAAGGACCTCACCGAGCACTCGCGCCAGCACAAGCACGACCACCACAGCCGTCGGGGCCTGCTCCTGATGGTCGGCCGGCGCCGCCGGCTCCTGCGCTACCTGGAGGCCACCGACATCGAGCGATACCGCTCGTTGATCAAGCGCCTCGGCCTGCGCCGATAAGCCTGTGACCAGGGCGGCCACCGCTACCTACGCGGAGGCCGCCCTGTCGCATGAGTAAGGACCCGGGCACAACGACGATGCCCCGGGATGCACAGAACAGATTGGAGGACCCATGGAGGGTCCAGAGATCACCTTCGCCGAAGCCGTCATCGACAACGGCCGCTTCGGCACCCGCACCGTCCGGTTCGAGACCGGGCGGCTCGCCAAGCAGGCAGCCGGTTCCGTCACCGCATACCTCGATGACGACACGATGCTGCTGAGCACCACCGCCGCGGGCAAGCAGCCCAAGGACCAGTTCGACTTCTTCCCGCTGACCGTGGACGTCGAAGAGCGCATGTATGCGATCGGCAAGATCCCCGGCTCGTTCTTCCGCCGCGAGGGTCGCCCCTCGACCGAGGCCGTGCTCACCTGCCGGCTCATCGACCGCCCGCTGCGCCCGACCTTCAAGAAGGGTCTGCGCAACGAGGTCCAGGTCGTCATCAGCGTCTTCGCGCTGAACCCCGACCACCAGTACGACGTGCTCGCGATCAACGCGGCGAGCCTGTCGACGCAGATCTCCGGCCTGCCGTTCTCCGGCCCGGTCGGCGGTGTCCGCGTCTCCCTCATCGAGGGTCAGTGGGTCGCCTTCCCGAACTTCTCCGACATCGAGCGCTCCGTCTTCGACATGGTCGTCGCCGGTCGCGTGGTGACGAACAAGGACGGTGCGGAGGACGTCGCGATCATGATGGTCGAGGCTGAGGCCACCCACGTCACCTGGGACCTGGTCACCAACCAGGGCGTCGGCGCTCCCACCGAGGAGGTCGTCGCCGAGGGTCTCGAGGCGAGCAAGAAGTTCATCGCCCAGCTGTGCAAGGCGCAGAACGAGGTGGCGGCCGCCGCCGCGAAGCCGGTCGAGGAGTTCCCGTACTTCCTCGACTACAACGACGACGCCTACGACGCCGTCGAGCACGCCGTGACGGGCGACCTGGAGCAGGCGCTGCAGATCGCCGGCAAGCAGGAGCGCGAGGACCGGCTCGACGAGATCAAGGCCCAGATGAAGGGCTCGCTCGAGCAGGAGTTCGAGGGCCGCGAGAAGGAGCTGTCGGCCGCATACCGTGCGGTGCAGAAGAAGCTCATCCGCAAGCGAATCCTGACCGACGGTGTCCGCATCGACGGCCGTGGCCTGCGGGACATCCGCGCGCTGTCGGCCGAGGTCGAGGTGCTGCCGCGGGTGCACGGCTCGGCGATCTTCGAGCGCGGCGAGACCCAGATCATGGGTGTCACCACGCTGAACATGCTCAAGATGGAGCAGCAGATCGACACGTTGTCGCCGGTGACGCGCAAGCGCTACATGCACAACTACAACTTCCCGCCCTACAGCACCGGTGAGACCGGTCGCGTCGGGTCGCCCAAGCGCCGCGAGATCGGCCACGGGGCGCTCGCCGAGCGGGCTCTCCTGCCGGTGCTGCCGACGCGGGAGGACTTCCCCTACGCGATCCGTCAGGTGTCGGAGGCGTTGAGCTCCAACGGTTCCACCTCGATGGGCTCCGTCTGCGCCTCGACCCTGTCGCTGCTCAACGCCGGTGTGCCGCTGCGCGCCCCGGTCGCCGGCATCGCCATGGGCCTGGTGTCCGACGAGGTCGACGGCGAGACCCGCTACGCGGCGCTCACCGACATCCTCGGCGCCGAGGACGCCTTCGGCGACATGGACTTCAAGGTCGCGGGTACCAAGAACTTCGTCACGGCGATCCAGCTGGACACGAAGCTCGACGGCATCCCCGCCTCGGTCCTCGCCGGTGCGCTCACCCAGGCCCGCGAGGCCCGGCTGCACATCCTCGACGTCATGGCCGAGGCCATCGACGTCCCGGACGAGATGTCGGAGTTCGCCCCGCGGATCATCACGGTGAAGGTCCCGGTCGACAAGATCGGCGAGGTCATCGGCCCGAAGGGCAAGATGATCAACCAGATCCAGGACGACACGGGCGCCGACATCTCCATCGAGGACGACGGCACCGTGTACATCGGCGCTGTCGACGGCCCGTCGGCCGAGGCGGCTCGGGCCGCGATCAACGCGATCGCGAACCCGCAGATGCCCGAGGTCGGCGAGCGCTTCATCGGGACCGTCGTCAAGACGACCACCTTCGGTGCGTTCATCTCGCTCACCCCCGGCAAGGACGGCCTGCTGCACATCTCCGAGGTGCGCAAGCTCGTCGGTGGCAAGCGGATCGACAGTGTCGACGACGTCCTCAAGGTCGGCCAGAAGGTCCAGGTCGAGCTCAAGGAGATCGACCCGCGCGGCAAGCTCTCGCTCGCCGCGGTGATGGCCGACGCCAACGGCTCGGAGAGCTCGGACGCCCCGGCGGCCGAGCCGGCCAACGCCTGAGGTTCGCCTCCAGGTCCGGTGACGGCCCGGCATACCCACGAGGTATGCCGGGCCGTTCCGGTTTCCGTCGCCCGCGGTTCCGGGTGAGAGCGGTCGGAACTCCGACCGCTGGCGCCCGGAACCGATCGACTGACTCAGTCGTCGTCGGTGTCGGGCAGCTTGGCGCGGATCTGGTCGACCTCGGCCAGCGCTGCGCGCAGCGTGCGGTCGGCGACCTTGTTGGCCGCGGCCGCCTCCCGCTGGGCCTTGACCAGGCCGTCGCGTTGGCCGCGGGCCGCCTTGAGCTCGGCGTCCAGCTCGGCGATCCGGGCGTCCAGGGTCTCCAGTGCGTCCGACGCCTCGCTCAGCGCGTCGCCGGCCTTGGCCGCCGCCGACATCGTCTCGCGGGAACGCTTCTCGGCCTCGGCCAGCCGCTTCAGCAGCGCCGGGTCCGGCTCGGCCGGCTCCTCCGGTTCGGGCTCGGGTTCGGTCGCACGTCCCTTGCCGCGCCCGGACCCCTGGCCCTCGCCCTTGATGACCCGCAACGCCGGTCGCCGGGCGGGCGCGGGAGCCGCCGTCGCCTCGGACAGGTCGACGTCGCCGAACCCCGCATAGGACAGCGCCCGGGTCAGCTGCCCCGAACCCACCGCCTCCGCGGCCGCCGTCGTCGCCAGCGCCGCGACGAACGTCTCGCGCACCTGGTTCGCCACCGGCATGGACAGGGAGCCGCCGCCCTCCTTCGCCACCTCCGCCGTCGCGCGGACCAGCTCGTCGATGAGCCTGGTCCGCTCCCGACCCAGCGTCTTCATCGCGGCGCCGTCCATCTTCTCCTGCGCCTCGTGGAGCCCGGACGCCAGCTCGACGAGCCGCTCCATGTCGTCGGGGCGCGCGCGGACCAGCTGGTTGATCGCCCACGCCGCCGCGGTCGGCTTGCGGATCGACTCGATGGCCTTGGCCAGCCCGGTCTCCTTGCCCGCCTTGGCTTTGGCCGCGAGCCCCTTCCGGGCGGGCAGGAACTCGTCGGGGTGCAGCCCGTACAGCTCGCCGACCGCCTCGTCCAGGTCCACGACGCCACCGTATGCCGGTCCGGCGTCAGACGTCGGGACCGGCGTCGCCGACGTCAGCCGGCGGACGCGACCCGGGTCGCCTTGGCCCGCACGCTCGACGCCAGGGGCACACCGCTGTCGAGCAGCTCGCGCATCTGCTCCGGCGTCGCCGAGCCGCGGGCCAGCCGGCCGATCGTCACCTGGTGGGACGGCCGGACCAACCGGCGGACCGGGTCGCCGGCCCGCACCTCGCCCTCGGACAGGACCCGACACATCGCGCCGACGCGTCCGGACTTCAGGAACTCCAGGTGGAATCCCTCGATCCCCATCCGCAGCGCGAGGTTCTCGCAGGGCGTCCGGAAGCGGCGGACCTCGAGGACGATGTCCTCACCGACCCGCCACTGCTCGCCGACCCGAGCGGCGGTGACGGGCAGGCCGGCCGTACGCAGGTTCTCGCCGAACAGACCGGCAGGGATCTCGCGGTCCAGCCGCTCGGACCACCAGGCGGCGTCCTCGTCCGCATACACGTAGACCGCGCGGTCGGGCCCGCCGTGGCTGCGGTCGACCTGCTCGTCGCCGGCCAGCCCGAGCGGTCCGACGTGGACCGCCCCGCGCACCGGTCGCTTGTCGATCGCCGTGCGATGGAAGAACCCGTCGCGCAGCTCGTGCACGACGTTGACGGTCCGCACCGTGGCCGTGGTCATCACCCCAGCCTGCCACCCGTGCAAGAGCGGCCCAAGCGGTCCGCAAGGGCGGTGGCCGACCGTGGGACCCAGGCCACCACCACACCGAACGAGAGGAACGGCCATGACGCCACCCACCCAGCTCCACGAGCAGATCAGCCTCCCCGGGCAGACCCACGTGGCCGAGGGGCCGTACGACCAGACCCCGATGTACCTCATGCACCACGCCTTCCGGCGCGACCTGCGCCGCTTCGAGGCGGCGGTCCGGGCCACGCCGCTCGGCGAGGTCTCGGTCTGGAACGCCCTGGCCCGCCGCTGGGACCGTTTCGCCGAGGTCCTCCACCATCACCACCAGGTGGAGGACGACTACATCTGGCCGGTCCTCGAGCGGCACGCCGCCGACGATGGCGAGACCGCCGCCACGGAGATGCTGCACGCCATGGAGGCGGAGCACGCCCAGATCGACCCGGCCCTCGCGGCGGTCGAGGCCTCGTTCCGTGCGATGGCCGCCCACCCGTGCGCCGACCACCGCAACGCGCTCGACGTCCGGGTCACGGCGGTGCGGGCGGCCCTGCTCGAGCACCTGCGCCACGAGGAGACCGACGCCCTGCCGTACCTCCAGCGAGTCGCCACGCCGGAGGAGGAGAAGGCCATGGCCCAGGGCGCCGAGCGCGGGTACCCGCTCTCCATCACGCCGTTCGTCGTGCCGTGGGTCGCCGAGGAGGTCCCGGAGGAGCTCGTCGCGCCGATCCTGCGCGCGGCCGGACCGATGTTCGTCCTCCTGCTGCGGCTGTGCCGTGGCCGGTTCCGCCGCCGTGAGCGGGCCGCCTTCCGCTACGCGTGACGCCCGGGGTCAGAACCCGAGCCGGGACCGTTGCGCGAGCAGCCAGTCACGGTATGCCGGCAGGCTCCACTCGTCGGCCAGCACCAGGGCCCGGTCGGCCTGCCGCCCGGCGGTCTCGCGGTCGCCGAGGGTGGCCGACGCCAGGGCGAGGTAGCCGTCCACCGGCCCGAAGACGAGGGACACGCCCGCCAGTGCCATCCGGCCCTCGAGCGGTTCGAGGACCCGCGACCAGCGACGGGCCACCGCGACGTCGCCGACGACGCTCGCCGCCTCGACCTCGAAGCACGCGAGCATGAAGGTGGCCCACGTCTCGAGGGTCTCCGTCGGCGGATGCTCGGTCATGCTGCGGCGCAGGACCGCCGGGTCCCCGACCCGTGCCAGCAGGCCGTGGCCCAGGCCGGCGCCCGGACCCGGATGCACCAGGTCCTGGGCGACGATCAGCTCCGCCACCGCCGCGTCGGCCGGTCGGGGCTCCCAGACGTGACGGATCGTGTCGACGATGACCGGCGGGATGTCGCCGACGGGCAGGGCCACCTCCCGGGCCAGGGCGAGCACATGGTCCCGCCGACGGTCGGCCTCGACGAGGTCGCCGCGCAGCGCGGCCAGGCTCATCTCGACCCAGCTCACGGTCCAGAGCACGTACGGGAGGCGCTCGCGCTCGGCGATGGCCTCGGCCGCTCGGGCCGGTTCCTCCCAGGCGCTCGGTCCGGACAGCTCCAGCGCGTCGGTGGCCAGGGCCAGAAGGGCGACGGCCTGCGCCGCGTGGTCGCCGGCCTGCCGAGCCGCGGCCAGGGCCTCCTCGTCCAGCTCGAGCCGGACTCGGGTGTGCGACGGGCTCCAGAGGGTGAGCCACGCCGTGCGGCTGGCCCACGCCAGCACTGCCGGGTCGGACAGCCGCCGAGCGAGGTCGAGGCCGGCATCGACGAGAGCGGCGCGCTCGGCGACGGCCCCCTGGTCGTAGTAGAGCTCGAGAGCCAGCGACAGCAGGAGCATGCAGCGCTCGGCCGAGTCGTCCTCGGGCAGGGTCCGCAGCGCCCAGCGCAGGTCGTCCACGCCGTCCTCGGAGACCTCCATCCAGTCGTGGATCGTCCACACGCAGTACCGGCTGATCCCGGCGGCGGCCGGCCCGACGAGGTCCGGCCGGTCGAGGCTGCGGGCCAGGGCCATCGCCGCATACGACGCCTCGCTGACCGTGGGCCACCAGGCGGCGTACGCGGAGTCGCGTGCGAGCTCGAGCAGCAGTCGGTACCGCTCCTCCAGGCTCGCCCCGGGCACCCGCTCGTGGCTCGCGATCGCCCCGCGTCGCAGACCCAAGGCCTCCTGGTATGCGGTGGCTCGCCGCGCCTGGTCGGCCGCCGCGTCCGCCGCGGTCCAGGCCCGGTCGGCGTTGGTCGGTCCGCTGGCCAGCCAGTGACGGGCCAGCTCCGCGGTCCGCTCGTCGTCGCTGACCAGCACCCGCAGCGCCGGGTCGGTCTCCAGGGCGTGGGCGACCTGGGCGTGGAGCCGGGCCCGCTGGCGCGGAGACAGGGTGAGGGTCACGGCCTCGTGGGTCAGAGCGTGGGTGAACGCGTACCCCTCGGCGTCGTGGTCCGCGACCACGCCGGCCGCTCGGGCCGGCTCGAGGTCGGCCTCGACGTCCTCGACGTCCCGCTGCCGGGCGGCGGCGACCGTCTCGACGCGGAAGGACCGCCCGACGACGGCGGCCGCCCGCAGCGTCGCCAGGGTGTCGCCCGGCAGTCCCTCCAGTCGTCGGCTGACGACCTCGCGGACGGTGGCCGGGACCCCGTCACCCAGTGACCCGAGGCGGGCCAGCTCGACGAGGAAGAACGGGTTGCCGCCCGATCGCTGCCGCCACGCCTCGGCGGTCGTCGGGTCCACGGACCTCTGGGCCACGGCCGTCACGAGCGCGGTCGCCTCGGCCTCGTCCAGGCCGGTCAGCTCGACGCGCAGGGCCTGCCGCCGGGCGAGCGCCTCCGCGACGTCGGCCAGGGCGCCGGTCGGCTCGGGGTGGCGACGACGCGTGGCGACGACGGCGAGGGGCACGTCGTCCGGGGTCACCGAGACGAGGTGTCGCAAGGCGCGCAGGGTGGCCTCGTCGGCCCAGTGGAGGTCGTCGAGGACGACCAGGACCGGTCGGCGCCGCGCGGCCGCGAGCACGGTCCGCGCGATCCGGTCCCAGGTCTGGAACGCGACCTGCCCCGGGCCGGACGCGCCGGCCTCCGCCGAGATGACGTCGGCCAGGGAGACCCCACCGGCGTCCCGGCCGGCCTCGGTGTCGCCCTCCAGAGCGCCCAGCACGTCGAGCCAGGGCCACAACGGCGGCGCGCCGTCGTCCTGCGAGCAGGTTCCGGAGGCGACGCATACCCCGTTCGCCCTGGCCTCGTCGCCGAGGTGCCGCACCAGCCAGGACTTGCCGATCCCCGGCTCTCCGATCACCGTCGCGAGGGCGGGCGAGCCCTGCGCGAGGCGGTCCAGCACGGCACGGAGCTCCTGCCGGACGGCGCCCCGGCCGACGTCCGGAGCCGTCGGGGCAGACCGCGGCGCCGTCGCCGGCGAGGAGGTCGCGAGCCGGCTCCTCGAGCCGGACCGTGAGCGCGGGGTCCTGGCGCAGGATCGCCTGCTCCAGGTGGGCCAGCTCCGGGCTCGGGTCGAGGCCGGTGTCCTCGGCGAGCAGCTCGCGGAAGCCGCGCAGCGCGTCGAGCGCCTCGACCTGGCGACCGGACCGCAGCAGCGCCAGGGCGTGGATCGCCCGGAGCCGTTCGCGCAGCGGCTCCCGCGCGATCGTGGACTCGGCCGTCGACAGGACGCTGGCGTGCTCGCCGAGCGCGAGCAGGCCGATGAGCCGGGCCTCCTCCGCGGCGACCCGGAGCCGTTCGAGCGCCGCGCGCTCCGCGAGGACGTCGGGGTGGTCGGCCAGGTCGGCGTACGGTTCGCCCCGCCAGGCGGCCAGGGCCTCGTCGAGCTGCTCGACGAGGGCGACCGTCTGCGCCCGGCTCGGCCAGCCCGACCGGTCGCCGTCCCCCACCTGGCTGGCCAGCGGCGCGAGGCCGCGCTCGCCGGCCCGAACGTCGGCGGCGAACCGGTGCACGTCGACGGCGTCGGCGTCGACCTTCACCAGGTACCCGTGGTCGGTCGTCTCCAGCACCGAGGCCGCCGCCCGCGCGCGACGGTCGGGTTCGAGGGCCTTGCGCAGGCCGGAGATGTACGCGTGCAGCGCGCCGTGGGCCGCCGGCGGCGGGTCGCCGGCCCACACCAGGTCGGCGAGCAGGCCGGGGGAGACCGGCCGGCCGGGGGTCATCGCCAGGGCGGACACGATCGAGCGCGGCTTGCGCGCCCCGATGTCGACGGGCGTGCCGGAGGGATCCTCGACCCGGGCGGCCCCGAAGACGAACACGCGCACCGGCACACGGTAACGGGGGGCCACGACCGGACAAGCGGTTCCCAAGGACACCGCAAGCGGTGTCGTCGACGGTGGTCGCATCCCACGTCACCGTCGAGAGGTTCGTCATGTCGTCCCGTCCCGCCACCGTCCTCCCGGTCGACGCCCGCGTCGGGTCGACCGTTGCTCGCCATCCGTCCGCGCGCCGGCTGACCGTCGCCATGGGTGCGCTCGTCGTCACCGACCTCGTCGGCGGTGTCCTCGCCGTGGTCTCCGGCGTCAACACGTGGTCCGAGGCGTGGGGGCCCGCCGCCCTTCTTGCCGCCCCCGCCCCGATGGTGATCGGCCAGGTGCTGCTCACCCTCGTCGCCACGGGGACGTTCCGGCGCGTCTCGTCGCGGTGGGCCGCGACCGCTGCGGTGGTGCTGGCCCTGGCGTGCCTCGTCAGCGTCGCGTCCGGCTTCTTCGACGGGGGGCTCGCCAACCACGCGCTGACCGGAGGACTCGTCGCGTACCAGGTCCTCCTCCTCGCGGTCACGGCGTCGGTCGGCGGCCTGGCCGCGTGGCGCGCGGTCGTCCTGCTACGCCGTCGGTGAACGGCGTGGCCGCGTCGACCGCCCCCACGGCGAGTGGTCGTTGACGTTGGCTAGGCTCCGCCTGTGACCGACACGCCACGCTCACTTGCGGTGTCGGTCATCGGCGCGTCGGGCCGGATGGGCTCCCGGGTCTGTGCAGCGGTCGGGGCCGCTGCGGACCTCCGCCTGGTCGGTACCTACGACCTCGACGACGACCTCGGGGATCTCGGGGGAGCCGACGTCGTCGTGGAGTTCTCCGTGCCCGACGCGTCCGCCGGCAACGTCGCCCACTGCGTGTCGCAGGGGGTGCACTGCGTCATCGGGACTACCGGCTGGGACGAGAGCCGGCTGGCCGCCGTCGAGGCGCAGATCGCCGCCGCGCCGCCGTCGAGGTCGGGCACCGGCGTGGGCGTGCTGGTGGCGCCGAACTTCGCGCTCGGCGCCATCCTCATGATGGGGTTCGCCACCCAGGCGGCCCGGTTCTACGAGTCCGTCGAGGTCATCGAGCTGCACCATCCCGACAAGGTTGACGCCCCGTCGGGCACCGCGGCGCGGACCGCGCGCCTGCTGGCCGCCGCCCGTGAGACCGCCGGCGTCGGACCCGTGCCGGACGCGACGCAGTCCGACGAGCTCGGGTCCCGCGGCGGCCGGGTCGACGGGATCCCGGTCCACTCGGTGCGGCTCCGGGGCCTGGTCGCCCATCAGGAGGTCCTGTTCGGCAACCCGGGGGAGCAGCTGACCATCCGGCACGACTCCTTCGACCGCGACTCGTTCATGCCCGGCGTCCTCGAGGGTGTGCGCCGGGTCGGCGACCACCCCGGCCTGACCGTCGGGCTCGAGCACTACCTCGGCCTGGCCTAGCGCCGCACCGCTCCCTGGGTATCTGCTGGACGTCCTGGGGCCTCCCAGGAGTACCAGCCGTGCCACCCACGGCACGGCACTGCATGTCAGGAGACATACATGGCCAGTCTCAAAGTCGGCACCGGCCTGGACGCCCCGATCTCGAACCGGACGGAGGGCGCCGCCGAAGTAGCCGCCAGGGTCGCGCAACAGGACGCCGCACCCGGCAAGGGCAAGGCCGCGGCCGGCCTCGCCTCGGGGATCGAGAAGGTCCAGGGCTTCAGCCTGCCGAAGGTCGCCGCGTCCCGCTCGGCCAAGGAGGTGCTCTCCGGCGCACTCGACCTCCCGGACATCGCCGAGGCGTCCTTCGGGGCGGGCGCTCGCCAGGTCCCGAAGTCGGTCCTCGAGACCGTCCACGGCCCGGACGACCGCGTCAAGATCACGAGCACCAACGTCTACCCGTGGCGCGCCCACGCGTCGCTGCTCATCACGGCCCGCGACGGGTCGATGTGGATCGGGACCGGCTGGTTCATCGGGCCGCACACCCTGATGACCGCCGGTCACGTCGTCTACATCAAGAACAGCGGCGTTCCCGGTCGTGACGGCTTCGTCCGGTCCATCAAGGTGATGCCCGGCCGGAACGGCGCGACGCTGCCCTACGGATCGGTCACGAGCAACAACCTGCGGACCGTCCAGGGCTGGGCCACCAACGGCGACGAGGAGCACGACTACGGCGCGATCATCCTCGGCACCGACCTCGGCCTCACCACCGGCTGGTTCGGGTTCGGGGTCTACAACGACGCCACCCTCACGGCGTCGGTCGGCAACATCTCGGGGTACCCGGGCGACAAGCCGGACGGCACCCAGTGGTACGCCGCGCGCCGCATCGCGTCGGTCGCGGCCCGCAAGGTGTACTACGACATCGACACCTTCGGTGGCCAGAGCGGCAGTGCCGTCTACCGGATCGTCGACGGCAAGCGGTATGCGTTCGCGATCCACGCGTACGGCGGCGCGACGACGAACTCCGGCACCCGGATCGTCACGCCGGTGTACAACAACATGGTGGCCTGGAAGGCCTGAGCCACGGGCCGGGTCACGGCCTTCACGGCTTTTCAGCAGAGAGCAGGACACGTGGACGCCGGTATGCGACCGGTCATCTCGGGGATCGCGACCGGCCCGGACGGGCCGGTCGCGTTCGCCCGCATCATGATCGCCGCGTCGCCGGCGCCCATGCCCGACATCGCCGGGCTCTCCGGCGAGGACGGGACGTTCACGCTCGGCACCAACGGTCCGGGCCGGTACGTCGTCGCGGTGCACGCCGACGGCTTCGTACCGGCCCGCGCCGAGGTCACCGTTCGCCCCGACGACGAGTCGGTGGACCTGCGCGTGTACCTGGTTCCCGGCCCGCTCCCTCCGGGGAGCTAGGTCTCCTCGGCGTTTGCCCCGGGATCCGTGGCGTGGATGACCTGGCAGTCCGTCCCCGGGAACACCAGCCCCTCATGCCCGTCGTCGTACCGGACGAGGTAGGGCGGTGCGCCGTCCTCCCCCCGGACCTCGATCACCGCTCCCGTGTGGTCCGCCGACCCCACCTTCTTACCGTGGAAGAGCAGCCGCTCACCGACCAGAGCCCTCATGACCATCACCTCCTGCTCACCAGGATAGGAGCGCCGTCGTCTCCGGCCACCGTCCGAAGGCCCCCGTTCTCTCGTGGCACACTCGGCTCGGCGAGAGGGTCGAAACCGTGAGCAGAGCAGTGGCACCTGTCCGAACCGATGTGGGAACGCGCCCTCGGAGTCGGACCGAGCGTCTGGTCGACGCGACCTCGACGCGGCTGTTCCACCTGCCGCCGGAGCGCGGGAGCTACTCGGTGACGCCGGCCATCCGGGTCCGGATGCGCGACGGTGTGCACCTGCTCACCGACCACTACGCCCCGGACGGCCCGGCTCTCGGCACCGTCGTGATGCGCGGCCCCTACCAACGTGCGGGGGCCGTGCCGCACATCCTCCTCGGCCTGTTCGCGTCGCGTGGGTACCACGTCGTGATGCAGAGCTGCCGTGGGACGTTCGGGTCCGAGGGCCGGTTCGTGCCGGGTGAGGACGAGATCAGCGACGGGGCCGACACGGTCGAGTGGCTCCGCGAACAACCCTGGTTCGAGGGGCGGTTCGTCGGTGTGGGCGGTTCCTACCTCAGCTACACGTTGTGGTCGATGCTCATGGAGCCGCCGCCGGAGATGGTCGCGGCGGTGTCGTTCGTCAGCTTCCACGACTTCTTCGGCGTGGTCCACGGCAGCACGGGGGCCTTCACCCTCAACGACATCCTGGACTGGTGCGACAGCCTGGCCATCCAGGAGGACGCGACCATGCTCCGCCAGCTCGTGGACGGGCGACGGATCCGCCGTCGGCGCACCGCTGCATACCTCGGCCTGCCGGTCTCGGAGGGGGAGGAGCGCTTCCTCGGGGCGGGGTCCGCGTGGTTCCGCGACTGGGCCACTCGCACCGACCGGGACGACCCCTACTGGCAGGTGCGCGACCTGTCCCCCGCCCTGGACCGAGTGTCGGTCCCGGTGCGGTTCCTCACGGGGTGGCAGGACCTGTTCCTCGGCCAGACCATCGGCCAGTACCGGCGGCTGCGCGACCGCGGCGTGGAGGTGTCCCTCACCGTCGGCCCGTGGACCCACGCGAACCTGCTCACCAAGGGCGGCTCACGGGTGTTCGGCGAGACCCTCCAATGGGTCGACCGCCACCTCGGGCGGCCCGAGCGAAACGGCCGCGAGCGAACCGGTCTCCTACCTCCTCACCGGTGCCGACGAGTGGCGGTCGGCTGCGGACTGGCCTCCGCCGGCGGTCCACCACACGCTCTTCCTTGCGCCCGGGGGCGTGCTCACCGACAGCGTCCCGGCCGCCTCGGCGGGCACCGTCGGCTTCACCTACGACCCGAGCAATCCGACGCCGACGATCGGCGGCCGGTTGCTCGCCGTGGACTCCGGGTACCGCGAGGACTCCGACCTCGCGCGGCGGGCCGACGTCCTGGTGTTCGCCGGCGACGCGTTGAGCGAACCGCTCGACGTGGTCGGGGTGCCTCGGGTGACCCTGGCCCACCGCAGCGACAACGCCGGCGGCGACCTCTGGGTCCGGGTCAGCGAGGTGCAGCCCGACGGCCGGTCGCACAACGTCACCGAGACCTTCCGCGCCGCGCCGGCTCCCGGCGCGGACGGGCGGACCGTGCTCGAGCTCGACCCGGTCGCCCACCGGTTCGCGGCCGGTTCGCGGATCGGCCTGCTCATCGGCGGCGGCTCGTTCCCGCGCTACGCGCGCAACCTCGGTATGCCGGGAAGCCGGACCGAGGGCACGTCGATGCGACCCACTCGCCAAGCCGTGGATCTCGCCGATGGTGCGTCGGCGCTCTCGTTGCCGCTTCCGACCTGAACGGCCGACCCCGAGTCAGTCGACGGGACGGAAGCCCGCTCGCTGGGCCGCGTGCTCGTCGGCGAACCACACGTGCGGCTCGGCCTCGTCGTACTTCTCGTGGTCGGGCGCGACGAACGTCTTGGTGTCCTCCCACGCCTTGACGGGGTGCCCGAGCGGGACGGCGCCGTCGTCGATCGGCGCGGCCGAGCCGACGCCGTAGCCACCGTCGCGGATCTCGTCCAGCGAGGACGTGCGCAGTCCGCCGTCGGCCTGGTCGCCCTGAACCTCGGACTGGCCCGATGCGGACCGGCTGAATCGGACGGCTTGACTCGGACCGGCTTGACTCGGACCGGCTTGACTCGGACCGGCTTGACTCGGGCTCACCCGGAGTCGACCCCTCGACGAGGCTGACCCTCGGAGTCCCAGACCTGCGGACCGCCGGCGTCGTCGGCCGTCCAGTCGCCCCCCTGCCGGAACTCCTCGCCGGCCGCTACGTCGTGCTGCTCCGGGTCGTGCTCACGGGCGAACTCCTCGGCCGTCTTCTGGCGTTCCTCGTCAGACGCCTGTCCGTCCTCCTCGGACCCGCGCACGTTCTCCTCGGAGCCTCGGCGCTCCTCGTCGTCGCCTCGAACCTCGCTGCGAGAGCCGCCGTCCCGCTCGTCGTCGGTGTCGTTGTGGTCGTCGGTGTCGTCATGCTGCTGGTCAGACTGGTCGCGCTCGCTGCGCGGCGCGTCGGCATCCTCACCACGGATGGCGGCGTCGTCCGCAGCGGTGCCGGCGTCCGGCCCGCCCGCGTCGAGGTCGGTCGCTCCACCGCTCTGCACGTCCGTGGTGACGTCCGGACGCTTCTCGTCGGCCACGTCCACGTCGCCGGTCCGGCTACCCGCCGCACCCTGCTGCTCTGCACCCGTCTGATCGGTCATGGCTCCTCCTTGAGCTCCGACGCGCCACTCGATGGCAACCCCACGAGTACTCTGCCCGTTCTCGGCGCCCCGAAACCGTCGAGGCCGAAGGCCCCACGTCGCGGGGTCACGAGCCCTCCGTCGTGGTCCGCAGGGCAGCGTTCCGGTGTGCGAATTCCCAATGCTGTCAATGCTTTGGAGATTTATTACTCCGACATATCGGACATATCGCCCAACGTTCCCCATTCCGGTTCGGCGTCCGCCCAGCCTGAGTACCGTCGCAGACAGGGGTCCACTCACATCACCAACCCGCACCCCCCTCGGCTTCGTCACCTGCGCTCCCTCTCGCGGACGCTGGACGGGGAACACGAAGCCGCGCCGGTGGCACCCGCCTTCATGGCACGCACCCACATATCGCTCGGGGACCACTGAGATCAACGGAGCGCTCATGAACCGTCTCTCCCTGCGTCGGGGCAGTCCCGACGACGGCCCAACCACAGGCTCAACTCGCCGGCGCGCCAAGTGGCTTGCCGTCATCGCCGCCATCACTCTTCCGGTGGCCATCGTCACGGCCCCGTTCGCGCTGGCGGGAACGACCCCGCCGTTCACCATCGGCCCACCCAACGCCGCTGTCGTTCCTGGCGCCGACGCGGACCAGACGCTCGACGACCCCCAAGGGAACGTCAAGGAGCTTGGGCCGCTCAACTCCAACACGACCAAGATCGGTGTCATCCACAACGACGTGCCGGACACGCTGGGCCTGACCAACCCGAACGGCCAAGTCGACCTCCGACAGGCCTTCCTGGGGACCGAGTCGGACGCCGACGGACGACGACTGGATCTACTTCGCCTGGGAGCGCGACAACAACACCGGCAGCGGGTTCATCTCCTTCGAGTTCATGCAGGAGCCGCCGCCAGCGGCCTGTGGCGACTACTCAGGTTCCCAGGACGACCTGATCGCCACTTGCAACCCGTGGGCCAACCGCGACGGTGACACGGATGGAGCCGGGCCGGACATCGGCGACTTCATGATCCTGTGGGACCAGCAGGGTGGCAGCAAGGATCTGTTCCTGCGGACCTGGACGGGCACCGCGCCCAACCTCACCCTCGGTGCGCCGGTCCTGCTGAACGCCAACGTGTCTGACGCCGAGTACAGCGCTGACGGCTTCTTCGGCGAGGGTGCGGTCAACCTGACCGACACGGTGTTCGGCGGCAGCAACGCCTGCCGGTCGTTCGCCAACGTCATCCCCAGCACCGTGACCGGCAACTCGGACACGGCCGACTACAAGGACACCATCCTTCAGCCGGTCACGCCCATCGGTAACTGCACCTCGACGACGGTCACCACGCCGAAGGACGGCGCCGGAGCGAACATCCCGGCTGGTGGTCTGTCGATCACGACTGCAGGCGTCGTGCAGGTCAAGGACTCCGCCCTCGTCGACATCCAAGGCGGAACCGCGACACCGGCCGGGACGGTCGACGTTCACCCTGTGCAAGGCCAGAATGCGGCCGACGCCACTGTGACTCGGGCGGTCCGTCCGTACTCGTGGACGACAACAAGGCTGGTCAGCGATGCGGCGGTGCGTATCCAGTCACGGTGGTCTCATCGACCGCATGGGTCACCTCGGCCGGTCGGTACTGCTGGAAGGCCGTCTCAGCGGCGACCCGGCACAACGGCATCGGCGGGTCGAGTGACTCAGCATCGGTGAGTGCTTCTTGGTCACCCCGGTCACGCCGACCCTGCGACTACGGCGGGGGCCGACGTGCGCTCGGCAACGCCGTCACCGACACCGCGCGCCTGACCGGCACGGCCCCGAAGCCGACCGCCCGGTCATCAACCTCGGCCCCCGACCCGGCGACGCGGACCCCGCGGGCGGGACGATCACGTTCACCCTCTTCGGCCCGAGCCACGGGCAGCGTGGACTCTCGTGGCAACGCGCCGACGGCCACGGTGAGCGGGACAAGCACGTACGGCCCCGCGTCGTTCATGCCCGACGCTCGCCGGGGACTACCACTGGAAGGCGTCGTACAGCGGCGACTCTCCGAACACCAACGGCACGTCGCACAACGCCACTGTGCCGACACCGACGAGGACGTGATGGTCACCACCGTTCCGTCATCGCTGACGACCATGCAGACCTGGGTGCCGAATGACTCCGTGACCGTGTCGCGCGCCGGCCGGTCGGGCAACCTCGCACGGCTCCGTGACGTTCACGCTCTACCGCGAGCAGCGACTGCACGCGGTCCCGGTGATCTACGCCGTCCGCGACCGTCTCGGTCTCCGGCGCCTCACCGCAGACGGTGCTGCGTCCAACACGACCAGCGGTGACGGCGTCCGGGCTCGTTCTCCTGGAAGGTCAGCTACGACAGCACCAACCCCGCGCAGGAGGACATCCCGGCCAGCTGCCACGAGACGTCGGCTGCTGACGATCACGAACGGAGGCACCATCAGCAGCCCGTGACAAGCGGCTAACGTAGCGTCATCTCGACAGTGGTGGTGCCCGGCTCCGGCCGGGCACCACCACTCGCGTCTCAGGGCCCTTCACCAGTGTCCGGCCGTCGTCGGTGACCGTCCAGAACGGGTTGTGGGCGACCTCCCAGCAGTGGCCGTCGGGATCGGAGAAGACGCCGCCGTACCCGCCCCACTCGGTCGGCGCTCCGGGGCGTCGGACCGTCCCGCCCGCGGCCACCGCCTCCTCGAGCAACGCGTCCACGGCCTCGGGTGACCGCACGTTGTGGGCCAGGGTGATCCCGCCCCAGCCGCCGGAGTCCTCGACCACCGTGTCGGCAGCCAGCTCCGCGCGTCCCCACAGGGCCACGACCATCCCGCCGGCCTGGAAGAACACGACCTCTTCCGTCGGACCGGTGGGCGCCAGCCCAGCCGTTCGTAGAACTCCCGTGCGGCGTCGAGGTCCGCGACTCCCAGCGTTACGAGGCTGATTCGCTGTTCCATCCTCCGACCGTAGAGGGTCAGCCCCAGCCGTAAGTGGCGCAGCAGCGCGGCCGTGCCGGCCGCGAGCACCACGACGACGATGAACGGCGCCCGCAGGATCAGGGCCACGACGGCGACGCCCACGCCGGCGGCCCGGGCGTCCAGCGTCAGCCCGTGGTCGGGGGTCGCGAACGTCTGCACGACGACCAGCCCGGTCAGCAGGGCGACCGGCAGGAGGGCGGTCACGCGAGAGATCCGCGGCCCGGAGAGCCAGTGCGCCGGGACGAGGTAGCCGGCCAGCTTCAGCAGGTAGGCGAGTGCGCACGCGACGAGGACGGTGACCCAGGCGCTCATGCCGGCTCCTCGCCGTCGCCGACACCGGTCTCGTCGCCGACACGCGCGTCGCGATCGCTCTCGGCCGCCCGTCGGTCGAGCAGGCCGACGACCACCGCCGCGAGAGCGGCGACGAGGACCGGGACCCCGGGCGGCGCGAGCGGCACCAGCACCACCGTCAGCAGCGCGGCCAGCGCCGCGGTCGCGCCGGCCTCCAGGGACCGCAGCCGTGGCCAGAGCAGGGCGCAGAACGCCGCCGCGGCGGCCGCGTCGAAGCCGTACACCTTCGGGTCACCGATCGCGTTCCCGAGGAGTGCGCCGGCCAGCGTCGAGAGGTTCCAGCCGGCGTACACGATCACGCCGGTCAGCCAGAACCCGCGACGCATCGCCTGCGGGTCGGTCTGCCCGATCGCCACGGCCGTCGACTCGTCGATCGTCAGCTGCGCCGCGAGCAGACGGCGGAGCCCCCGGACCTGCAGGATCCGTGACACCTGCAACGCATACAGGCCGTTGCGAACGCCGAGCAGCGTCGACGTGGCGACGGCCGCGACCCCACTGCCGCCGGCTCCGAGGACGCCGACCAGGGCGAACTGGGACCCGCCGGTGAACAGCAGGGCCGACATGACGACGGTCTGCCAGACGGTGAGCCCCGCGGCGACCGAGACGGCGCCGAAGCTGATGGCGTAGGCGCTGGTCGCGATGCCGACCGAGAGGGCCTGGCGGGTCACCGCGCGCATCGCCGACCGGTCCGGCGGCTCCGTTCGGGGCGCGGGGTCGCGTTCGAGCTCGGCCCCCGCGTCCATCCCCGCATGGTCACACACGCAGGCGCGGCGACACCGCCCACTGTCCACGGACGGAACGCCGACCGAGGACCGAGCAGCGCGTGAGATAACCTCTGGTTATGTCAGTGATAAGCAGCCGAATCGTTGGGTTTCCCAACCCGGTCAACGAGAAGGCCGCCCGTGTCGTCGCCGGCCTCGTCGTCCTCACGGCCCTCACCGCCCTCGTGTTCCAGGCCGGCTGGCTGCTCTGGCTGCTGGCGGCCGGCTTCCTGCTGCGCGTGCTCTCCGGACCACGGTTCAGCCCCTTCGGCCTGCTGGCCACGAGGGTCGTGGCGCCGCGGCTCGGCCGGCCGAAGCTGGTCCCCGGGCCCCCGAAGCGGTTCGCCCAGGGTCTCGGCCTCAGCTTCTCGCTCGCCGCGGCGGTCTGCGTGGCCGTCGGCGAGACCACGGCCGGCTGGGTTCTCGTCGGCCTGCTCGTCGTCGCGGCCGCTGCTCGAGTCCGTCTTCGCGTTCTGCCTCGGATGCGCCATCTTCGGACTGCTCCAGCGGGCCGGGATGATCCCGGAGTCGGTCTGCGAGGCGTGCGTGGTCGGCTCGCGGTAACCGCCGAGTAGCCGGAACCCTCCCGCGCGAAGGGTCGTTGGCCCGGTATGACGACCACCCTGACCTGCCCGAAGTGCGCGAGCGACATGCGCAGCTACGAGCGCAACCGCGTGCTCGTCGACCAGTGCACCGGCTGCGGAGGGCTGTTCCTCGACCGCGGCGAGCTGGAGAAGCTGGTCGCCGCCGAGAACGAGTGGCACGGCGCGCCGGCCGCCGCCGCCCCGCCGCCCGCGCCCCAGGACCGCTCGTACGCCGGCCCGCAGGACCGGGGTTACCAGCAGGGCTACGACCAGCACTCGGAGCACCGCTACGACAACCGCTACGACCAGCGCGGCTATCAGCAGCGGCCCTACCCAAGAAGAAGAAGTCGTTCCTCAGCGAGCTGTTCGACGACTGAGCGGCCTCAGCGGCCTCACTGCGGCACGTCCACGGTCAGCCGGACCTCCCCGGCGACATCCCGCTCGGCGGGGCCCGTCACGCGCTCACGACGGGCTCCGTCGGGGGCGAACCCGGCCGCCTGCAGGAAGCCGCGGGTCGCCTCGTCCGTGTCGAGCAGCCACGTCCGGACCCGGGCGAAGCCGGTGAGCCCTGCGGTGTCGACCGTTGCGTTGAGCAACCGCGACCCGTGGCCGGCGCGGCGCGCCGCCGGGCTCACCCCGCCGACGAGCAGCTCGCCGTCGACGTCGGTCGCGTCGGGGTCCGCGCTCGGCCCGACGGCGGCGAACCCGACCACCTCCTCGCCCGCACACGCCACCAGCAGCCGGTATGCGCCGGACGGCGGTGTCGCGAGGGACTCCCGCCAGACCCGCGCGAACTCGTCGGCCGTCGCGGCGTCGAGCGCCTCGGCCGGCAGCAGCGACGCATACGCCTCCCGCCAGAGGGCGGCCTGGACGGCCCCCACCGCGTCGACGTCCCACGGTGTGGCCACCCGGACGCTGGCGTCGGCGACAGGGTGGTCGTGGGAGTGGTCGTGCGGATGGCTCACGTCGTCATCCAAGCAGTCGGTCTGTCCGACTCGACTGGCAGTCGGGTGACTCGGCTGGTGCTACGCGGGCAGCCGAGCGGCTCGACTGGCAGTCGAGGCCACACGGCACGGTCCATAGCCGCCCGTGATGGGATGGGCCGATGAGGCCGTTCGCGCGACTGTGCGCCCTGGCCGTGGCCGGCGCGCTGGTGGCCACGGTGACGGGGTGCACCTCGGCACCGGATGTCGCTGCGGGCAGCGCCAGCCCGACCGAGGCCGTGGCGGCCTTCATGCACGCCCTGGGTGACAAGAGCTCCGACGCCGCGTGCTCGCAGGTGTCCACGGGCGGCCAGCCGCTGACCGACGCCGGGTTCGACCAGTGCAAGGAGGGCCTGGAGAAGGTCCTCGCCGACCTCAACGACCCGGACGAGATCGCCCAGCTCAAGACCGCGTCGGTGACCGGCGCCACGGTCAGCGGTGACAAGGCCACCGTGTCGAAGGCGCAGATCACCAACGTGCCGGACGGGTTCCAGAACGACATCGACCTCGTGAAGCTCAACGGGCGCTGGTACATCGACTCCAAGCAGTGATGCTGAGCACCGGCGCGCGGCTGAGCGATACTGAGGGCATGTACGGCAACGACGTCGTGGACCCGACTGAAGCCCTCAACGCCTCCGAGACCCCCGAGTTCGACGAGGCGGTCGCCGCGGGGTCGGCGGCCGAGGCGCGTGACGGCGCGTCCGGCTTCGACGCGCTGATCGCCGCCGACCTGCGGGTCGAGCCGCGCGACGAGATGCCCGACGCATACCGCAAGACCCTGATCCGGCAGATCGCCCAGCACGCGCACTCGGAGATCATCGGGATGCAGCCGGAGGGCAACTGGGTCACGCGGGCGCCGTCGTTGCGGCGCAAGGCGATCCTCATCGCCAAGGTGCAGGACGAGGCCGGCCACGGGATGTACCTCTACTCGGCCGCCGAGACCCTCGGCATCGACCGAGCCGAGCTGCTGGACATGCTGCACAACGGGAAGCAGAAGTACTCCTCGATCTTCAACTACCCGACGCTCACGTGGGCCGACTGCGGCGCGATCGGCTGGCTGGTCGACGGCGCCGCGATCATGAACCAGGTGCCGCTCTGCCGGTGCTCCTACGGTCCGTATGCGCGCGCCATGATCCGGGTCTGCAAGGAGGAGTCGTTCCACCAGCGGCAGGGGTTCGAGATCCTCTGGAACCTCGTGCGGGGCACGGAGAAGCAGAAGGCGATGGCCCAGGACGCGGCGAACCGGTGGTGGTGGCCGGCCCTGATGATGTTCGGGCCGCCCGACACCGGAGAGGCCGCGGCCCCCGGAGGACATACCGAGCAGTCGATGGCCTGGGGCATCAAGCGGTTCAGCAACGACGACCTGCGCCAGAAGTTCGTCGACATGATGGTGCTGCAGGCCGACAAGCTCGGGCTCACGCTGCCCGACCCCGACCTGCGCTGGAACGAGGAGCGCGGGCACTGGGACTACGGCCCGATCGACTGGGACGAGTTCTGGCGGGTGCTGCGTGGCGACGGGCCGTGCAACGCCGAGCGCGTCGAGCATCGGCGCGGCGCCCACGAGGAGGGTGCCTGGGTGCGCGAGGCGGCGAACGCGTATGCGGCGAAGCAGGCCGTCGCACACGGCCGCCCGGGGCTCGGCCGCGTGAGCGACACGCCTACCGAACGGTCCTGGCCACTCTGGGAGGTTTTTGTCCGGGCGAAGCGTGGCCTCTCGCACACCCACGTGGGCTCGTTGCACGCCCCGGACGCGACGATGGCCCTGCGCAACGCGCGGGACGTCTACACCCGCCGGCAGGAGGGCGTGTCGATCTGGGTCGTCGAGGCGTCGTCGATCACGGCGAGCAGCCCGGACGAGAAGGACTCCTTCTTCGACCCGGCGGCCGACAAGGTCTACCGCCACCCCACGTTCTACGACGTGCCCGAGGACGTCGAGTACCTCTGAGCGTCAGCCCCGATCGTCCGGTTTCCCGGTATCCGTCAGATACCGGAACGGTTGGAGCACTGAACTACCTTGACGGACCAGTTGCCCTGAATGGCAACAGTTTCCATCGTTGACAGTCGGGTTGCTGCGCGGGACCCTGGTTCTATCCGATCAGGGTGAGCTCACTGGTGTGCTCCCGGCGTCTGGAGACGCGGATGGCTGTTGACGCGGCATTGTTCTCGGGGTCGAAGTGCTATTTCTTCGCCGGTAACCGCTATCTGCGGGTGACGCGAGGTGACATCGGGGCCGGGACGGTCGACGCCGGTTATCCGGCGCCGATCTCGAACTGGAACTGGCCGGCGGGGTTCGGCAGCACCGGGATCGATGCCGCGTTGTACTCGGGGTCGAAGTGCTACTTCTTCCGGGGGAGCAGCTACATCCGGGTGACGCGGGGCGATACCGGGGCCGGGACGGTCGACGCCGGTTATCCGGCGCCGATCTCGAACTGGAACTGGCCGGCGGGGTTCGGCAGCACCGGGATCGATGCCGCGTTGTACTCGGGGTCGAAGTGCTACTTCTTCCGGGGGAGCAGCTACATCCGGGTGACGCGGGGCGATACCGGGGCCGGGACGGTCGACGCCGGTTATCCGGCGCCGATCTCGAACTGGAACTGGCCGGCGGGGTTCGGCAGCACCGGGATCGATGCCGCGTTGTACTCGGGGTCGAAGTGCTACTTCTTCCGGGGGAGCAGCTACATCCGGGTGACGCGGGGCGATACCGGGGCCGGGACGGTCGACGCCGGTTATCCGGCGCCGATCACCAACTGGGGCTGGCCGCGGGGTTTCGCGGGCGCTCCGGGGCCGACCGTCCGGCTTCACGTGAAGATCCTGACCGCCCCCAACGTCGGCGTGAACACGTCGGTGCAAAGGATGCGCGAGCTCTACGAGGCTGTGGGCATCAACGTCCAGCTGGCCAGCACGGAGAACCTCAACCTGCCCGACCTCAACGACGTCGACGTCGGCGAATGCCAGATGGGGACGACGACCGACGAGCAGGACGACCTCTTCGCGAATCGCAACAGCGCGAACGCCGACGACATCTGCGCCTACTTCGTTCGCTCCACCGTGCCCCCGTTCAACGGGTGCGCCGCCCACCCGGACAACCGTCCGGCCTTGGTCGTCGCCCAGGGCGCGACTCAGTGGACCCTCGCCCACGAGGCCGGGCATGTACTCAGCCTTCGGCATGTGGACGACAACGACCGGCTGATGACCAAGAACGGAACGGGCAACATCACCAACCCGCCTCCCAACATTGTCGCCGACGAGGTCGCGAAGATGCTGGCCAGCGACTACTCCCGGAATCTCTAGGAGGTTCTCATGTCGGTGTCGATGGACGACGTCCGTAAGGTCCTGGACCCGGACGAACCCGACTACACCGCGGCGGCGCAGCTGGGTGAAGAGGCACTTCCGCATCTCGAACGGCTGGTTCGCGGAGGGGACGCGATGCTCGCGTCGAAGGCCGCCTACGCCGCCAGCCTCATCGAGGGCGGTTCAGACGTCGTCGAGGCCGCCGCGCGGTCGGACGATCCCGTCGTGCGGGTTGCCGCGGCCGCCGCCGTCCGCAATCTCCCGGCGGCCCGGGCTCGACCGATGCTGCGTCAGCTCTCCACCGATGAGGACGCCGGAATCCGTAAGGTCGCGAGGGCCTCGGAGCGAGGGCTACCGGCCGGCTGACTCGAGGCGGCGCCGGTCGGCATCCGCGGCCCTGCCCTGGTTTTCGCCGGGGCGGGCCGCGGCCGTATGGTCGGTCCGTGAGCGAGGGCCGACGATGAGCGACCGGCCGGTACCGTCTCCGGGCCGGGCGGTCGACGACGCCGTGCCGACGGGAGACCGGCTGGCCGCCGCATACCTGCTCGGCATCGCCGACGACGCGATGGTCTACGCGCAGCGCCTGGGGGAGTGGCTCACCAACGCCCCGCAGATCGAGGAGGACATGGCGCTGGCCAACATCAGCCTCGACCTGCTCGGACAGGCCCGGGGCCTCTATGCCCACATCGGCGAGCTCGACGGCACCGGCCGTTCGGAGGACGAGTTCGCGATGCTCCGCGACGAGCGGCAGTGGCGCAACGTGCACCTCGTCGAGCAGGAGCGCGCCGACTTCGGGTTCGAGATGGCCCGGCTGCTCTGGTTCTCCGCGTACCAGGTCGAGCTGTATGCGGCGGCCGCCGATTCCTCGGACGACATCTTCCGCGCGGTGGCCGCCAAGGCGACCAAGGAGGTCGCGTACCACCACGACCATGCACACCAGTGGCTGGTGCGGCTCGGCGACGGAACCGAGGAGTCGCACGAACGGATGCAAACGGCCCTCGAGGCCGTACTCCCTTACCTGGCAGAGCTGTTCGACGACGACCCGGTGTCCATCGCGGCGGCCGAGGCGGGGGCCGGAGTGCTGCCGTCGTCGCTCCACGACGCGGTCGTGACCCGTGTCGCCGCGGTCGTCGAAGAGGCCACGCTCACCCTCCCGAACGACTCGCGCTGGCGCTCGCGCGGCGGCCGGCAGGGCGTCCACTCGGCGCCGATGGGGTACCTCCTCGCCGAGATGCAGCACGTCGCCCGGTCGCACCCGGGGGCGACGTGGTGACGACGACGCGGACCGCGCCGGGCGAGCTCAGGGCGGCCGTCGGGAGCATCCCGGACCCCGAGGTTCCGGTCGTCACCATCGCCGACCTCGGCATCCTGCGATCGGTGGCCGCCGACGAGACGACTGGTGTCGTCGACGTCGTCATCACCCCGACCTACTCGGGGTGCCCGGCGATGGAGGCGATCACCGCGCACGTGTCGTTCGTCTGCCGCGCCGCCGGCTGGGAACCGCGGGTCAGCACCCGGCTCAGCCCGGCCTGGACCACCGACTGGATGTCGGACGACGGCAAGGAGAAGCTGCGCCGGTTCGGCATCGCGCCGCCCACGCATACCCCGGCTGGTGGTCCGGTCCCCGTCGCGCTGGGGCGGCGGACCGTCGCCTGTCCGCGCTGCGGTTCGGACGACACCGTGGAGCTCGCGCGGTTCGGGTCGACGGCGTGCAAGGCGCTCCGGCGCTGTGAGGCGTGCCGCGAGACGTTCGACGAGTTCAAGACGCTCTGATGGCCCTGTTGACTCCTGCCGCGCCGGTGCGCCGACCGCGGTTCCACCCGCTGCACGTGTCCCGGGTCGAGCGGCTGACCGACGAGGCCGTGGCGGTGACGTTCGCGGTGCCGCGAGAGCTGTGGGACGAGTACGCGTTCCTGCCCGGACAGCACCTCACCCTGCGCGCGACGATCGGCGGCGAGGACGTGCGGCAGTCGTACTCGATCTGCCAGCCGCGGTCGGGTCGAGACGGCATGGGGCAGCTGCGCGTCGCCTCGGCGGTGGTCGAGGGCGGCCGGATGTCGACATGGCTCAACTCGTCGGTCGCACCCGGCGACGAGATCGAGGTGATGACCCCGATGGGGTCGTTCACCTGCCCGACGCAGCCGACCGCAGCGCGGCACCATGTCGCCATCGCCGCCGGTTCGGGGATCACGCCGGTGCTGTCGCTCATCGCCACGGCCCTGAGGGAGGAGCCGTCGTCGCGGGTCACGCTGCTGTTCGGCAACCGGCGGACCAGCACGGTGATGTTCCTCGAGGAGCTCGAGGACCTGAAGAACCGCTACCCCGGCCGGTTCCACCTCGTCCACGTGCTGTCCCGTGAGCCGCAGGACGTCGACCTCTTCCACGGGCGGCTCGACCCGGAGCGGCTGGCGCGCATCCTCGATGTCCTGGTCCCGGTGGACACCGTCGACGAGTGGTACCTGTGCGGCCCGTTCGGGATGGTCACCGGCGCGGAGACGCTGCTCAAGGACCGCGGAGTCGACCCGCACCACATCCACCACGAGATCTTCCACGTCGACGAGCCGGGTGACGCGGTGCGCCGTCCGCGGGCGGCCGTCGACGCCTCCGCGCCGCCGGCGGCGATGGTCACGGTCACCCTGGACGGCCGGACCACCGAGGTCCCGATGCCGTCGCTCGACGAGTCGATCCTCGACGCGACGTTGCGGGTCCGTCCCGACGCGCCGTTCTCGTGCACGAACGGGGTCTGCGGTACCTGCCGCGCTCGTCTCGTGTCCGGTGAGGTGCGGATGGACCGCAACTACGCCCTCGAGCCCGACGAGATCGAGGCCGGCGTCGTCCTGGCCTGCCAGTCGCACCCGGTCACCGAGACGGTCACCCTCGACTACGACACGTAGCCGCCACCACCCGTGCACACTGGGGGCCGACGATGCGAGGGGGAGGGGTATGCGACGGGCTCGCAGGCTGCGGCCACGCACCGTCGTGCTCACGGTAGGCATCGTCCTGCTCGCGACCGTCGCCGCCATCCTGCTTCCGCAGGCGGCGTCGGCCACCCCGAGCTGCGCCGTGGGCCGCCACCACGCCCACGTCGTCGGCACGGCCGTATGCACCGTCCGCGTGGGCGGCCGGCAGCGCTCCTACCTGCTGTCGGTGCCACCCTCCGACCAGCCCGCGCCGCCTCGTCGTCGCCTTCCACGGGCTGTTCCAGACCGCGCGGGTGTTCGCCGCCCAGACCGGGCTGGTCACGGCGACCCGCAACGCCGGACTGGTGCTGGCGATGCCGGAGAGCGACGGTCCGGCCTTCAACGACGGCCGGCTCGGGGCCACCGGTCCCCAGGACGACGCGTTCACCCTCGCGCTGGTCGACGAGCTGGTCGCGGCCCGCGTCGCCGACCCGGACCGGGTCGTCGTGACGGGGTTCTCCAACGGAGCCGGCATGGCCATGTCCGTGGCCTGCGCGCACCCCGAGGCCGTCGCGGCGCTGGTATCGGTCGACGGCTCGCTCATGGACGGCGCCGGGTCACCGCGGCCCACCGCGCCGGTGCGGACCTTCCTCGTGCACGGGACGGCCGACAAGGTCCAGCCGTTGGAGGGCCGTGCCGCCCGCGGTCCGCTCATGCCCGCCTACATCCCCGTCCCCGCCACGGTCGCGGCGTGGGTCGACGCGGCCGGCCTCGGAGCGCCGATGGTCGAACGGCGACCGGGGAGCCTCGGTCGCGGCCCCGTCGAGGTGTCGACGTGGTCGCCGGGCGAGTCCGGGGTCGGGGTCGTCTCCTACCTCGTCACCGGCATGGGCCACGTGTGGCCGGTGGGGGAGTCGGACAACCTCGACGCCACCGATGTCGTGGTGCGGGCCGCCTCGAATGGCTGCCCCGCGGACGAAGGTCCGGGCCGCCGCATACGTCGACCCCGTCGGCGTGAGCCGGGCCCTGCTCCTACGCCACTGAGGCGCGGTCGCCCACCGGTACGCGTCGGTGCGGCTTGATGAGGAACGAGACCGCGATGCCGACGACCAGGAGGACGAGCGACAGGGTCAGCGGCACCCGCCAGTTGCCGCCCGTGGCTCCGAGCAGCACGCCGAACACCAACGGGCTCAGCGTCCCCGCCAGCCCGAAGCCGGTGTTCATGAACCCGCTCGCCGCGCCGGCGTGCTCCGGGACCATGTCCATCGGCAGCGCCCACAGGGTCGAGTTGGTCAGCTCCAACAGGAAGTAGGCGACGGCGAGGCTGACGGTGACGGTGACGAGCTCGTGCGACCAGCAGGGCCGGCACCAGCGCGACGAGCGAGCCGCCGAGACCGACGACGAGGGGCAGCAGCCGAGCCGTCCGCCGGCTCCGGCACCGGCGCATGAGGAAGTCGGCGAGCCAGCCACCGACGAGGTCACCGAGCGCCCCGGCCGCGAGCACCAGGCTCGTGTAGAGGGCGTAGGAGCCGACGTCCAGCCCGAAGGAGCTCTGGAACACCGTGGGCAGCCAGGTGATGTAGACCCACAGCAACCAGCCGTAGCAGAAGTCGACGACGGCGACCGGGAGCAGGGCGGGGACGACGGTGCGCCACGGGGTGGCGGTGCGCCGGTCGGTGGCCGCGTCGCCCCGGTCCAGCTCCTCGAGCTCGACCGAGGTGACCGCCACGTGGTCCTTGGGCCGGTCGCGGAAGTACGCGAGCCACACGATCGTCCAGATCAGGGAGAGTCCGCCGACGACATAGAAGCTGACCCGCCACGAGGTGGCGGCGATGATCGCCCCGACGAGCAGCGGTGCCACCGCGCTGCCGAGCCGGGAGGCGGCGTGGACCAGTCCTTGGCCCGTCCCGCGCAGCTGGGCCGGTAGCCACCGCGACATCGCTGTGGTCGCCGTCGGGAACGCCGCGCTCTCCCCGGCGCCGAGCGCCAGGCGGGACGCGACCAGGGTCCCCAGCCCTCCGGCCGCACCGGTCGCCGCCGTGGCCGCCGCCCAGACGCCACCCAGCCACGCCAGGGTGCGTCGCGCGCCGAAGCGGTCGCCGAGCCATCCCCCGGGCATCTGGAGGAACGCGTACGGCAGCGCGAAGGCCGAGAACACCAGCCCCATCTGGGCGTCGGACAGGTTCAGGTCGGTGTGGATGAACGGCGCCGCCGTGGAGATGTTGCTGCGGTCGATGTAGGCCAGCGCGTAGAAGATGCAGAGCAGGACCATGACCTTGCCGCGGACGCGTCGGCGCAGTCCGGGACGCCGGGTGGTGGTCGTGGTCCGGGTGTCCTGAACGCTAGGCATGGGTCACGCTCCGGGTGGGTCGGGGCCGCAGCCGCTTCCGACCGGCCAGCGGGAGGGCCAGCGGGGTGCGGATGACGAGCGCGGCGAAGGCGTAAGACAGCACGAGGGTCCCGGCCCACGCGAGCACTCCGGAGAGCGTCGGGTCGAGAGACGAGTACCCCCAGCTGAGCCAGCGGCCCAGCAGGGTGTTGAGGAAGAGGGGGTGGACGAGGAACACGCCGAACGAGGCGACGGACGCCTGGTCGACGAACGCGGCGAGCCGGGTTCCCGGTCGGCGCGAACGGGCGTACACGATGCCGACGGCGTAGAGGCCCAGGGTCACCGCCACCGTCCACGGCACGACCGAGGGCTGCAGGGGGTCGTAGGCCCGCGCCACCGAGCCGCTGCTCGGCAGCTGGACGAGGTAGACGCCGACGTGGAGGGCCGCGGTGACGACGAGGGCACCGACGACGGCGCGCGGACGACCGACGACCCAGGCATGGAAGCGGTCGTGATGGACCGCCGCGAGCGCGCCGGCGACGAAGTAGAACTGGTAGGTCGGGGCGAGCACGAGGGCGTTGGCCTGCACCGTCGCCCAGGACCCCGGCCACGTCGCGTAGTGCGTCAGCGCCAGCAGCACCAGCTCGAGCGCCCCGCTGACCAGGAACAGCGCCCGGTGGTGGCCTCGCGTGCGGCGCACGAGCCACACCAGCAGGGGGAACAGGAGGTAGAGCTGCAGGGAGACGAGCAGGAAGTAGAGGTGGTAGTTGCCGGTCCCGGTGAGCAGCTCGTGGCCGAGCTGGCCCAGGTCGTCCACACCGGGGAGCCGGCCCAGCGCGATCCACCAGTAGATGACCGTCCAGACCACGTACGGGACGCCGACGTAGAGGAACCGCCGCGGCCAGAACCGGCGCACCTCAACGGGTTTCGACCCCAGGGCGTAGGTGAGGACGAAGGCGCTCAGCAGAAAGAACGTGCCGCGGGTGAAGTGCAGGAGGGAGACGAACGCGCCGCTCGCGACGTTGTCGGGGTCCATCGACCCGCTGACGGCGTGCACCCCGACCACGCAGACGAACGTGAGCAGCCGGACGATGTCGACCTCGTAGAGGTGCCGTCGTCCGCGCGACTCCGCCACGGGGTGCGGCGGGCCGAGCGTGTCGGGTTCGGAGGCGGCGGCGTTCGCGCTCATCGGCGCCCCCCTCCGGCGGTCAGCGACTCGCGGTCGAGGTCGGCGACGAGGCGGCGAACGGGCTTGCCGTCGGACCCACGGGCACGGCGTCCAGGACGACGTAGGCGACGGGGCGGTGGGCGCGGGGAAGAGCCGCCAGGCACCGCGCCGTCAGCTGCTCCTCGAGGTCGTCGGGCGCGTCGGGAGCCGGTACGACGTAGGCGACGGGGACCTGGCCGAGGACCTCGTCGTCGCGCCCGACCACGACGGCGTCCGCCACTGCCCGATGGGCGAGCAGGACGTCCTCCACCTCACGCGGGAAGATCTTCTCCCCACCGCGGTTGATGACGTCGCCCTCCCGCCCGGCCAGGGTGAGGAACCCGTCGTGGTCGACGGCGCCGAGGTCGCCGGTGTCGAGCCACCCGCCGGCGCGGAAGCGCTCGGCGCCGACGCCGTTCTCGTAGTGCCGGATCACGCCGGCACCCCGGATCTCGACCCGGCCGACATCACCGGGCGGCAGCGGCGCCTCGCCGTCGCCGACGACCCGCAGCTCGACGTCGACCGGTATCCCGACCGTGCCGGGCCGACGGTCGGCGAGGGGGTTGGCGGTGATCTGGCTGCCCGCCTCGGTCATGCCGTAGGACTCGATGACCGGCACGCCGTAGCGCTGCTCGAACCGGGCCAGCACCGCCTCCGACAGCGGCGCCGAGGCCGAGCGGACGAACCGGACCGACGAGGGGGCGCTCGGGGCGGTCGGCCCCGGCGGCTCCTGGGCGAGGATCGTGATGATCGACGGCACGGCGTTGACCCAGGTGGCCCCCCGCTGCGCGACGACGTCCCAGAAGTTGGTGCGGTGGAAGCGGTCGTCGAGCACCACGGTGCCGCCCGAGACGAGCGGGGCGAGGAGGCCGACGACCTCGCCGTTGACGTGGGTCAGCGGCAGGGAGTTGAACCCGCGGTCCGTCGGACCCAGCTCGTACGCCTGGGCCACGGCCCGGGCGACGTGGAGCAGCTGGGCCTCGCCGAGGCGGATGGCCTTGCGAGGTCCGGTCGATCCGGAGCTGAACAGCACGCAGCCACCCTCGGTAGCGGTCTCGCTCGGGCGCGGCCGGTGCAGCCGGCACCCCGCCGGGGTCCACGAGACCGGGTCGACATGGAGGACCGGCAGGGCGCCGACGGGCGGGTCGTCGAGCGTCGTCACTGCGAGCGCGCAGCGGCTGGTGGCCACCATCGCGAGAACCGCCTCCGTGGGCGCGTTCGGGTCGAGCGGCACGACGGTGGCCCCCGCGCTGATCAGGCTGACGAACAGGGTGCCGAAGGCCACCGGGTCGGTCGTCAACAGGCCCACCCGCTGGCCGGTGACACCGTAGGCCCGCCACCGCGCGACGCTCGCCGCCAGCTCCGCCCGGTCGACGACCCGGTCGCTCCTGGCCGCCTCCAGCCACGGCACCGATGCGGCGGCCGCGGCCTGCGCCGCCACCACCCGTGCGAGGACCCGCTCTCCCTGTTCTGACACGTCCCCCCTGTTGACTTCGGCGTCGCCCAAACTCTGGCGGCCCGCTCAACGCGTCCTGGCACGCTGCTGTGGGTCACCTGTGAGCCCGAGCCGCGGTCGGCATACCGGGTCGTCGACGGCCGGCTCGGGCGCGACGTGTGGCGCGGCGCCGAGGTGGGTAGGACATTCAACGGCTCGGGGCCACGTCCACCGAGAGAACCGTTCGATGCTGCTCTACCTGGGGATCCTGTCCCCGTTGCTGGCCTTCCCCGCGCTGATGCTCCTCGACCGCCTCGAGCGGTGGACGGCCCAACCGTCGCCGCGGTCCGACGTCAGGACACGGACCACGTCGTGACCGCTGTGGTGGAGAATCCAGCGATGACCTCCCACCAGCCGACCCACTCCGCAACGAGCGCCGACAGCATGACCGGCCGCGACCTGCTCGACGAGCTCGAGGCCCAGGAGTCGCGGCTGGTGTTCGACCGGTTCGACGACGACACGGCCTGGGAGCTGGGATCGGCCCTCCGGGAGCAGGCCAGCGCTGGGGGCCTGCCGATCGCGATCTCGGTCCGACGCAACGGCCGGCTGCTGTTCTTCGCCGCGCTGCCCGGTTCGTCCGCCGACAACGAGGCGTGGCTGGCCCGCAAGTGCGCCGTGGTCGACCGTTACGGCCACTCGTCGCTGCGGGTCGGTGAGCAGTTCCGGGTCGACGGCAAGTCGTTCGACGAGAGCGCCCGGCTCGACCCCGCGTCGTTCGCGGCCCACGGTGGCGCGTTCCCGATCCTGCTGCGCGGCACCGGATGCGTCGGGACGGTCGCCGTCTCCGGGCTGCCGCAGCTCGAGGACCACCAGCTGGTCGTCGACACGATCGCCGACCTGCTGGGTCACGAGCGCTGAACGACCAGCGCGGAGGGTTGTGGCCCCGATCAGGGCCACAACCCTCCGCTCAAGCAGCCGCGCGTCAGTGGTGGTCGCTGTGCAGCTGGCCGCGGATCGCGCCGGACGGGTAGTCGGTGTTGTGCACGTTGACGTAGTAGGCCTGGGGGTTCGCGAGGATCCGCTGCACCTCACCAGGATCCAGACCCTTCCCGGCCTCACCCTCGGTCAGACAGTCGGCCGACTGGCCGTCCTGCGGCCACGCCAGGTTGACCTCGACCGGGCCGTTGGTACCGGCCGCGCCGCGGTGGATGTGGGCCATCCGGGCAGCTCCGGGCGCCAGCTCGGTCTCCGCGACGCGGCTGACCTCGAGGATGTAGCACAGGGTGGTCGGGTCTCCGTCGATGCCGAAAACGTACGCCTCGCCGCGGCCGTTCGGGTCGCCGACGACGCCCTTCGAGCCGTCGGCCGCGACCTCGGCCCGGCCGGTGAGGTCAGCGGTCAACAGGGTGTTGGTGTGTCCGGCCGTGGCCGGCGTGGGGGCGAGGAGAAGCCCCACACCCAGTCCGACGGCTCCCGCGGCGGCGGCGATCAGCCTGCTCTTCATGGCATTCACTCTCTTTCGACAGGGGGCCTCGGGGGTGGCCCCGCGTCTGTCGTTCGGAGCGGGCGACGGGACAGATGTGAATCTGCTGGACGAAGCCTGGGAGAACGGTGAACGCCCTCAGGAAGAGCCCGGACGCTCGTAGGCGACCCACGCGAGCTGCTCGCGGGTGTCGCGCGAGGTCTCGATGAAGGCGTCGAACGGGATCGGCGGGAACTCCACGTCACCCTCGGGCTCGAGGAACACCTCGGTGATGAGCAGCCGGTGCGCCCACGGCATCGCCTCGGCGTAGATCTGCCCGCCGCCGCAGACGAAGACCTCGTCCGCCGGGCCGGCCAGCGCGAGCGCCTCGGCGAACGAGTGCGCCACCTCCACGTCGGGGTGCTGCCAGTACCGGTTCCGGGTGACCACGATCGTCCGTCGCCCCGGCAACGGCCGCCCGATCGACTCGAAGGTCAGCCGGCCCATGACGAGGACGTGGCCCATCGTGGTGCGCTTGAAGTACGCGAAGTCCTCGGGCAGGTGCCAGGGAATCTGCGGCCCGTTGCCGATGACGCCGTTGCGGGCGACGGCGGCGATCAGCGTGACCAGGGTCATCGGCGGATGACCTAGACCGCGATCGGGGCCTTGATGGACGGGTACGCGTCGTACCCCACCAGCTCGAAGTCCTCCAGCTCGAACTCGTCCAGGGCCCTCCGCGGCGCGATCCGCATCTGCGGCAGCGGCCGGGGGTCGCGGGTGAGCTGCAGGCGGGCCTGGTCGAGGTGGTTGAGGTAGAGGTGCGCGTCGCCGAGCGTGTGGACGAACTCGCCGGGAGCCAGGTCGCACACCTGAGCCACCATCATCGTCAGCAGCGCGTAGGACGCGATGTTGAACGGCACGCCGAGGAACACGTCGGCCGACCGCTGGTAGAGCTGGCACGACAGCCGGGCCGGGTCGCCGGACCGCTTGGGCGGGGCGACGTAGAACTGGAACAGCGCGTGACACGGCGGCAGGGCCATCGAGTCGACGTCCGCGACGTTCCACGCCGAGACGATGTGCCGGCGCGAGTCAGGGTTGGTCCGGATCGACGCCACCACCCGGGCGATCTGGTCGATGTGCTCGCCACTCGGCGTCGGCCAGGACCGCCACTGGTAGCCGTAGACCGGTCCGAGGTTGCCCTCGCCGTCGGCCCACTCGTCCCAGATCGAGATGCCTCGCTCCTGGAGCCAGCGCACGTTGGTGTCGCCCCGGAGGAACCAGAGCAGCTCGCCGGTGATCGAGCGCAGGTGCAGCTTCTTGGTCGTGAGCGCGGGGAACCCGTCGGCCAGGTCGAACCGCATCTGGTGGCCGAAGACGCTGAGCGTGCCCGTGCCGGTGCGGTCGGACTTCTCGACGCCCGTGGTGAGGACCCGGTCGAGGAGGTCGAGGTACTGCCGCACGGGCCGCACGCTACACCGGAGGACCGACCGGCCGAGGGATGTGACCCACGTCACACGCCGTGAGTCGAAACGGCTGTAACGGATCCCGTGCTGGCCCGATGTAGGTGGTGTCGAAGCGCTACCCGGACCCCCGAGCGGGTAGCGCTTCGACATTCACGTCTCTGGGGCGGCACGCGCCGCCCGGGCCGGGCCGCACCCCTCACGGGCGATAGATTGGCCGCCATGACCGCTTGGACCGCGCGCACCGCGTCGCCGTTCGGACGCGCCTTGACCGCGGTGATCACCCCGATGCACGACGACGGCAGCCTCGACCTCGCCGGCCTGCAGAAGGTGATCTCCCACCTCTTCGACACCGGGCACGACGGGGTCGTCGTGAGCGGGACCACCGGCGAGTCCGCGACGACCTCCGACGAGGAGCAGGACCTGATCCTGCGGGCCGCCCTCGAGGTGGTCGGCGACCGCGGTCGCGTGGTGGCCGGCGTCGGCACGAACGACACCGCGCATACCGTGCATCTCGCGAAGCAGGCCGCGGCGACCGGCGCGCACGCCCTCCTCGTCGTCACCCCGTACTACAACCGCCCCACCCAGCCCGGGCTCCTCGCGCACTTCACCACCGTCGCGGACGCCACCGGGCTGCCGGTGATGCTCTACGACATCCCGTCCCGCACCGGCACGCCGATCGCCACCGAGACGCTGCTGCGCCTCGCCGACCACCCACACATCGCCGCCGTGAAGGACGCCAAGGGCGACCTGTGGTCGGCGACGAAGGTGCTCGACCAGACCGACCTGCTCTGGTTCTCCGGCGACGACATCGCCACCCTCGCCCATCTCACCCAGGGCGCGACGGGCTACGTCGGGGTCGCCACGCACGTCGTCGGAGCGGAGTATGCGGCGATGCTCGCGGCGGTCGACGCCGGCGACCTGCCCACCGCCGTCGGCCTGCACCGCCGCGTCATCCCGATCGTCGACGCGATCATGCACACCAGCCAGGGTGCGATCATGGCCAAGGCCGCGCTCAAGGAGCTCGGCGTCATCGACTCGGCCGCCGTCCGGCTACCGCTCGTCGAGTCGCCGCCGGAGCACCTGGAGAAGCTGCGCGCCGCCCTGGCCTCGTTGAGCGCCGTCCCGACGACCTGAGACCCACCCCTGCAGTCGTCCCCCCAGACCAGAGGACCCGAACCACCCCGTGACCATCGCCCTGCCCGACCTCGCCGACCCACCGCCCATCGCCGGAAACGCCCTGCGTGTCGTCGCCCTCGGAGGGCTCGGGGAGGTCGGCCGCAACATGACCGTCCTCGAGACCCAGGGCCGCCTGCTGATCATCGACTGCGGCGTGCTCTTCCCGGAGGACCACCACCCGGGGATCGACCTGATCCTGCCCGACTTCGAGTACCTCGACGGCCGGCTCGACCAGGTCGAGGCCATCGTCCTCACCCACGGCCACGAGGACCACATCGGCGCGGTGCCGTTCCTGCTCAAGCGCAAGCCCGACATCCCGATCATCGGCTCGCAGCTGACCCTCGCCCTCGTCGAGGCCAAGCTCAAGGAGCACCGCCTTACGCCGTATGCGTTGACGGTCAAGGAGGGCACCCGCGAGAAGCTCGGCGTCTTCGACCTCGAGTTCGTCGCGGTGAACCACTCGATCCCCGACGCGCTGGCCGTCATGGTCCGCACGCCCGCCGGCACCCTCCTGCACACGGGCGACTTCAAGATGGACCAGCTGCCGCTGGACGGCCGGCTCACCGACCTGCGGGCGTTCGCGCGGCTCGGGGAGGAGGGTGTCGACCTCTTCCTCACCGACTCGACCAACGCCGAGGTCGCCGGGTTCACCACGACCGAACGGGAGATCGCCCCGGCCATCGACCGGGTGTTCCGGCACGCGAAGCGGCGGATCATCGTCGCCTGCTTCTCGTCCCATGTGCACCGCGTCCAGCAGGTGCTCGACGCGGCGCAGAAGTCCGGCCGCAAGGTCGCCATGGTCGGCCGGTCGATGGTGCGCAACATGGGCATCGCCGCCGAGCTCGGCTACCTGCACGTCCCGGACGGCGTCCTCGTCGACGTCAAGAAGCTGGACGACCTCCCGGACGACAAGATCGTCCTCATCTGCACGGGATCCCAGGGCGAGCCGATGGCCGCCCTCTCCCGGATGGCCAACCGCGACCACCGCATCGAGGTCGGCGTCGGTGACACGGTGCTGCTGGCCAGCTCGCTCATCCCCGGCAACGAGAACGCGGTCTACCGCGTCATCAACGGGCTGATGATGCTCGGAGCCGACGTCGTGCACCGCGGCAACGCGAAGGTGCACGTGTCGGGCCACGCCAGCGCCGGCGAGCTGCTCTACGTCTACAACATCGTCAAGCCCAAGAACGTCATGCCGGTCCACGGCGAGTGGCGGCACCTCGTCGCCAACGCCGAGCTGGCCGTGGCGACCGGGGTACCACGCCAGCGGGTCATCGTCGCGCCCGACGGCGGTGTCATCGACCTCGTCGACGGACGGGCCCGACTCGTCGGGGCGGTGTCGTGCGGGTACATCTACGTCGACGGCCAGTCGGTCGGCGGCACGACCGAGACGCTGCTCAAGGACCGGCGCATCCTGCGCGACGAGGGGTTCATCACCTGCGTCGTCGTCATCGACGCGGCCACCGGGAAGATCGCGGCCGGTCCGGAGATCACCGCTCGCGGGTTCGTCGAGGACGAGGAGATCTTCCGCGACATCATCCCCAAGGTCGAGCAGGCGCTCGCCGAGGCCACCGGCAACGGGGTGCGCGACGAGTACCAGCTCCAGCAGGTCATCCGGCGCACCATCGGCAGCTGGGTCGGCGGGACGATCCGGCGCCGGCCGATGATCATTCCAGTGGTGATCGAAGCGTGACCGCTTCGCTCGCCACCGGCTCCACAGTGGTGATCGAAGCGTGACCGCTTCGCTCGCCACCGGCTCCACAGTGGTGATCGAAGCGTGACCGCTTCGCTCGCCACCGGCTCCACCGTCGTGATCGAAGCCTGATCGACGCCTGAGTGAGCGCGTTCCGCCGCGGGCTCGCGGTCGTCCTCGGGCTTGCCCTCGTGGTGCTCACCGTCGCCTTCGCGATGCGGTGGGTCGACGTGGCGACCCGCGAGATCGCAGCGGTCCAGGCCGTTGTCCCCATCACCGGGGCCGGTGTCGTCGTGGTCACGCTGCTCGCGCTGGTCTGCGGGCTGCGCCGGCTCGCCCTGGTCGGTGCGGTGCCCAGCATCGTCGCCGTCGTCCTCGCGGTCGCCTCGTTCGGTCTGACCGCCACCCCCACCGCCGGTGGGGCAGAGACCGTCACCCTGCTGTCCTCGAACCTCGAGTTCGGCGGCGGCAACGCGGACGACATCGTCAAGGGCGTCCGTGACCACCGGGCCGATGTGGTCGTCCTCGTCGAGCTGACCCCGCAGGCGGTCACCCGCCTCAAGGCCGCCGGCCTGGACCAGGAGCTGCCGTACGTCGTCGGCCACCCGGAGGCCGGCACCACTGGCGCGGCGATCCGCAGCCGGTGGCCGCTCACCCTCCTCGACGAGGGCAAGGGGGTCGGCGGCTCGTTGTTCTGGGAGCCCTACGCCCTGGTGCAGCGGCCGGACGGCGCGTTCCGGGTCAAGGCCGTGCACACCCGCCAGCCGATCGTGTCGGCCCGCGGCTGGGCGCAGGACCTCGACCGCCTCCACACGTGGCAGCTGGCCCAGCCGACCGGCCAGCCGTTGGTCATGGCCGGCGACTTCAACGCCTCGCAGAGCCACCCGCCGTTCCGGGCGATGCTCGAGGGCCTGACCGACGCGCACCGGGCCACCGGCGGCGGATGGGTGCGCACCTGGCCGCAGGGTCGACGCATACCCCCGTTCGTGCAGCTCGACCACGTCCTCGGCCGCGGCGTCACGGCCGTCGACGCCGGCGTCACCCCGGTGCGGGGGTCGGACCACGCTGCCGTCTGGGCGACGGTAACCCTGGAGTTACCGTAACTTCCGGGTTACCATCTCGTATGCCCGCCGCCGCCCGTCCCGAGCGCGGACCGGACGCCGCCCTCGAGGCCCTCGGCGACGGGTCACGGCGGGAGATTCTCGGACTGCTGGCCACGCAGAACCGGTCGGTGCAGGAGATCGCCGAGGAGCTGCCGATCAGCCGGCCGGCGGTCTCGCGCCATCTGCGCGTGCTCAAGGACGCCGGCCTGGTCGCCGAGGAGGCGGTCGGGACGCGTCGGATCTACCACCTGGAGCCGGAGGGCGCGCTGGCGGTGCGCGACTACCTGGAACGGGTCTGGGGCGAGGCGGCGGTCCGGTTTCGCCTGCTCGCCGAGAACACCAGGCCAACCGATGGCTGAGCCGCTGCGCCTGGACCTCGTCGTCGACTGTCCGCCCGAGCACGCCTTTCACGTGTGGGCGAACCGGATCGACGCCTGGTGGCCACGGGACCACACCGCGACGGGGGAGCCCGGCGCCCGGGTGGTCCTCGAGCCGCGGGTCGGCGGCCGGATCTACGAGGTGACCCCGGACGGCGCCGAGCACGAGTGGGGCGAGGTGACGGCCTGGGAGCCGCCGCGCCGGCTGGCCTACCTCTGGCACCTGCGCACCGACCGCGACGCCGCGACCGACGTCGAGATCCGGTTCGTGCCCGACGAGGCGGGCACCCGCGTCGAGATCGAGCACACCGGATGGGAGCGCCTGGGCGACGCCGCCGACGCCTGGCGCGAGCGCAACGTCGGCGGCTGGACCACTCTGCTGCCGCACTTCGTCACAGCAGCCACCACCCCCGGAGAAGGAGCCGCTCATGGCTGAGGGAACCAAGGAAGACCCCTGGGAGCTGACGACGGCACCCGGCACGTCCGCATACTCGATGTGGAAGGACGAGGCCGCCGACCCGCCCACCCTGGTGTGCCAGGTCGGGTCGACGCAGCTGAAGTACCAGCTGCGGGCGATCGACGACCTGCACGCCTGGCTGGTCGAGCAGGGCGACTGGGTCGACGTCGGGGCCGCCGACGAGCAGAAGCCGGCCGCCGACGGCACCGTCGAGGGCTGGGGGCGCTCCGAGGACAACCCGGTCGGCGGCTGGTACGGCCTCCGCAAGGGCTACCGCGGTCGGTTCGGCATGTACCTGCCGCCGCTCCTCGAGGCGCTCGGCAAGGCCGAGCTGACCCACGAGAAGCGCAACAACAAGGTTCGCGCCCTGCCCTGACCGGGTGTCGGCCGGCTACCGGCCGGTGAGCCGCTCGAGGTGCTCGGGGTACCGGGCGCCCTCGATGTCGACGGCGTCGGACACCGAGGTGATCTCGGCGAGGTCCTCGGCGCTGAGCTCGAGGTCGGCCGCGCCGAGGTTCTCCTCGAGGCGGTACAGCTTGCGCGTCCCGGGGATGGGGGCGATCCACGGCTTCTGCGCGAGCAGCCACGCCAGGGCGATCTGAGCGGTCGTGGCCCCGTTGCGCTCGGCGACGATCTTGAGCAGGTCGAGCAGCCGCTGGTTGGCCTGCCGCGCGTCCTCGGCGAACCGGGGGATGGTGGCGCGGATATCGCCCTCCGTGAACGAGGTCGACGCGTCGATGGTCCCGGTGAGGAACCCCTTGCCCAGCGGGCTGTACGGGACGAACCCGATCCCCAGCTCCTCGACGGTCGGGAGGATCTCCTTCTCGGGCGTGCGCCACCAGAGGGAGTACTCGCTCTGGAGCGCGGTGACGGGATGGACCGCGTGCGCGCGGCGGATGGTGTCGGCAGCCGCCTCGGACATCCCGAAGTGCCGCACCTTGCCGGCCTCGACCAGCTCCTTGACGGTGCCGGCGACGTCCTCGATGGGGACCTCGGGGTCGACGCGGTGCTGGTAGTAGAGGTCGATGACGTCGACGCCGAGCCGGCGCAGCGAGCCCTCGACGGCGCGGTGGATGTTCTCCGGCCGGCTCGAGACGCCGGTCGAGCGCCCGTCCTCGTCGAACGCGAAGCCGAACTTCGTGGCGATGACCACCTCGTCGCGGTGCGGGGCGAGGGCCTCGCCGACGATCTCCTCGTTGACGAACGGCCCATAGACCTCCGCCGTGTCGAAGAAGGTCACTCCGCGAGCGACAGCGTCGCGGATCAGCGCGACCGCCTCGGAGCGGTCCGGCAGCGGTCCGTAGCTCTGGCTCATCCCCATGCAGCCCAGGCCGAGCGCGGAGACCTCCAGTCCCTGTCCCAGTGTTCTCGTCCTCATGTCGGGTCCTTTCGGGTATGCGTCGTCGATCGGGGTGAGGTCAGGGAAGGAGGAGCGACTTGATGGCCCGGCGCTCGTCCATCGCGGCATACCCCTCGGCCGCCTGCTCCAAGGGGAGGGTGAGGTCGAAGACCTTCCCGGGGTCGATGCGCCGGTCGACGATCCGCTCGATCAGGTCGGGCAGGAAGCGTCGGACGGGGGCGGGTCCGCCGCCGATCTGGACGTGCGAGTAGAACAGCTCGGTCCCGTCGAGCGAGACACCGTGCGGCACGCCGACCAGGCCGACGCGGCCGCCGGGCCGGGTGGCGCTCATGGCCTGGGCCATCGACTCGCTGGTGCCCACGCACTCGAGCACGGCGTCGGCGCCGATCCCCTCGGTGAGGTCCTTGACCCGCTCGACGCCCTCGTCGCCGCGCTCGGCGACGATGTCGGTCGCGCCGAACTCCGTGGCCAGCCGCTGGCGCGACTCGTGCCGGCTCATGGCGATGATCCGCTCGGCGCCGAGCTCCCTGGCCGCCAGCACGCCGAGCAGCCCGACGGCGCCGTCGCCCACGACCGCGACGGTCACGCCGGGGCCTACTCCGGCCTGGACGGCGGCGAACCACCCGGTGCCCAGCACGTCGGACGCGGCCAGCAGGCCCGGGAGCAGGTCGTCGTCAGGGACGTCGGGTGTCGCCACCAGCGTGCCGTCGGCCCAGGGGACCCGCAGCATCTCGGCCTGGGCGCCGAGGGCGCCCATCCCCTCCGCATGGAGGCAGGCGGTCTGGAACCCGTTGCGGCAGTTGGGACACGTGCCGTCGGAGGCGAAGAAGCTGCCGACGACGAACTGGCCGGGGCGGATCGTCGTGACCTCGCTCCCGACCTCCTCGACGATCCCGACGTACTCGTGGCCCATCGGGGCCGGGCCGCGGGACTCGTTGATCCCGCGGTAGGACCAGAGGTCCGACCCGCAGACGCAGGTGGCCGACATCCGGATCACGGCGTCGGTCGGCTTCTCGATCCGCGGATTCTCCCGGTCCTCGACGCGGATGTCACCGGGGGCGTGGAGGACGGCTCCTCGCATGATGTGGATCTCCTTGTGCTCAGGCAGGATTCAGCGGTTCTGGAAGGTCTCTTTGGCGACGGTCATCGCCGACATCGCCTTGGGCCAGCCGGCGTAGAACGCCAGGTGGGTGATGACCTCCTTGAGCTCATCCTCCGTCGCACCGTTGTCGAGGGCGCGGCGCAGGTGGCTGCCCAGCTGGGCCGTGGCGCCGCTCGTCGTCAGCGAGGCGACCGTGACGAGGCTGCGCTCCCTGGGGGTCAGCTCGGTCCGTGGCCACACCTCGCCGAACAGGACGTCGTCGGTGAAGTGGACGAGCGCGGGGGCGAAGTCGCCGAGCATCTGCTGCGCCGGGGTGAGAGCGGTGTCGTCGGTCATGGATACCCACACAACCCCCTTTTCCGTATGCGCGGGAGGTCGGGGTTATAGGGGTACTGGCTCGACCCCCCTTCGCCCGGTCGTGAGCCGTAGCGTGAGGACGTGGACAACCGGAGCGACATTCGCGAGTTCCTCGCGACGAGGCGGGCGAAGATCACGCCCGAACAGGTCGGGCTGCCGGCCGGCGGGGGTCGACGCCGGGTGCCCGGACTGCGCCGGGAGGAGGTCGCGGTGCTCGCGGGGGTGAGCCCCGAGTGGTACGCCCGGCTGGAGAAGGGCCACATCGGCGGCGTGTCCGACTCGGTGCTCGACGCCGTGGCCCAGGCGCTGCGCCTCGACGAGGCCGAGCGCGACCACCTCTACGACCTGGCCCGCGCCGCTCGGCCGGCGAGCCGGTCCTCGCGTCGCCGGACGCCGCCCGGTGTCCGTCCGAGCGTCCAGCGGATCCTCGACGCGATGGGCACCGCGCCGGCCCTGGTCCGCAACGGCCGCCTGGACATCCTGGCGATCAACCCGCTGGGCCGTGCGCTGTACTCGCCGGCCTTCGAGGACCCGGCCCGTCCGGCCAACCTGGCCCGGTTCAACTTCCTCGACCCGCGCTCGCGGGACTTCTACCCCGAGTGGAACGAGGCGGCCAACACGTCGGTGGCCTTGCTGCGCACCGAGGCCGGCCGCGACCCGTACAACCGCGAGCTGACCGACCTGGTGGGGGAGCTGGCGACCCGCAGCGAGGAGTTCCGCACCCGGTGGGCGGCGCACAACGTCCGGCTGCACCGCGCGGGGACCAAGCGCTTCCACCACCCGGTGGTCGGCGACGTCGAGCTGGCCTTCGACGCGCTGGAGCTGCCGGGCGAGCCGGGGCTGACGCTGACCGCATACACCGCCGAGCCGGGATCGCCGACCGAGGACGCCCTGGCGCTGCTGGCCAGCTGGGCCGCCACCGACCGGCACGTCGACACCGAGACCGTCGCTGCAGAGGAGCACCAATGGAACTGATCTCCGTGAGCCCGACGGCCACGGCGCCGAGCGAGAACTTCACCGGCGCCGTCTACGTGAACCCGATCTACCAGGGCACCGGCGAGTCGCGGATGATCGTCAGCCTGGTGCGGTTCACACCCGGCGCCCACACCAACTGGCACTCGCACGCGGTCGGCCAGACCCTGCACTGCACCGACGGGCTCGGCCTCGTGGTGAGCCGCGACGGCAGCGTGGTCCATCTGCGGCCCGGGGACACCGTGTACACCCCGCCCGGCGAGGAGCACTGGCACGGTGCGAGCTTCACCAACATGATGTGCCACCTGGCCATGCTCGAGGAGACCCCCGACGGTGCCTCGACGACCTGGCGGGAGCCGGTGAGCGACGAGGAGTACGCGGCGGCCCACCGGGCCTAGACCGACGGCTTCTCGCTTCCAACCCGCCGCAGTACCGAGTTTCCGGAGCGGATGGCCGTCCGAAACTGGGTAGTACCCCGGGTTGGAAGCGGGAAGCCCGGCGCGTCAGGTCGCGCGGACGACGATGTTCTTGGCGGTCAGGTCCGGTGACTTCTCGCCGCCGACGAGGACGGTCTGACCGGTCTTGACGTCCGCGATGGTCGGCGGTCGTGGTGGTCGAGCCCTTGGTTGGCGCTGGTGGACCTTGGTGTCCGCGGTGACGGCGAAGGTCATCGAGGTGCCGTCGGTCGACTTCACGGTGATCGACGTCGCGGAGACCGCGGTGACCTCGCCGAGGATCGCCTCGTGGGTGACGTAGGTGTTGCCGTCGCCCTTGGTGACCCACTCGGCGTGCTGGAAGTCCTTGACCTTCCCGAGGATCTGCTTGGCGGCCACTCGGCCACCCTTGTCGGCCCGTGCAGCCTTGGCCGGCTTCCCCGTGGCGCTGGGCGAGGGTGTCGCGGTCCCGGTCGGATCGGCGGACGCGACGGTCGGGCCGGTGCTGGTCTGCGCGGCGTGGGCGATGGTCACGCCCGCACCGCCGGCGACGATCGCGAGGGCTGCGAGCCCGCCGATGGTGGCCTTTCTCCACATGTGCTGCTCCTGAGGTCGTGGGGCTGAGATCACCGGTGGAACCGGCTGAGCACCACGATGGAGCCCCTGTGTTCGAGCAACGTCAGCCCGACGTCAGACCTTTCCCGCTTCAGGCGCGCACAGGAAGTGGCGTTTCGGCCACGTAGTGCGGGCGAATGGACCCGCGGCCTCGCTGGACGTGGCGTTTCGGCCACGGACTGCGCGTGCTGGAAGGCGGCTACCAGGGGAGGGGGAGTGCCAGGTCGCGCTCGTCGCCGTCGGCGACCCAGCCCTCGTCGGTCCGGGTGTAGCGCCGGGCGGGGCCGTTGGCGGCCAGCTCGGCCACGGCGGCGACCAGCCGGTCGACGTGCTCGGCGGTGTTGGCGAGGCCCAGGCTGACCCGGACCGCGGTCGCGGGGGTGTCGCCCCACGGGTCCTCGAGCAGCTCGTCGACGAGGATGTGCGCGCAGAACTTGCCGTCGCGCACGCCGATGCCGTACTCGGCCGAGAGGATCGCCGAGACGAGCGACGAGTCGAACCGCTCGATCGTGAACGCCAGCACGGCGACCCGGTCGTGGTCGTCGCCGAAGATCGACCACGTGTCGACCCCGGGGATGACGTCCAGGCCCGCGCGCAGCCGCTCGGCCAGGTCGGCCTCGTGCGCCTCGATCGCCTCCCGGTGCGAGGAGATCGCGGCACAGGCGGCGGCGATGGCGATGGCGCCGATGACATTAGGGCTGCCGCCCTCGTGGCGGGCCGCACCCGCGGCCCACGCGACGCCGTCGGTCGTTACGCGCGCCGTCGCGCCGCCGCCGCGCAGGTAGGGCGCTCCGGCGTCGAGCCAGTCGCGACGCCCGGCCAGCACCCCGGCGCCGTACGGCGCATACAGCTTGTGGCCGGAGAAGACGACGTAGTCGATGCCGCTCGTGGCGATGTCGATGACCCGGTGCGGCGCGAGCTGCGCAGCGTCGACCAGAACCCGGGCCTGGTGGCGCTGAGCGACGGCCACGACGTCGGCCAGCGGCCAGAGCTCGCCGGTGACGTTCGAGGCGCCGGCGACGACGACCAGGCGGTGCTTCGCGCCCGACGCGACCAGCGCGGTCTCGAGGTCCTCGAGCGCGTGCTCGATGCTCGAGGGCACCGGGAGCGTGCTGACCTGGACGCCGCGCGCCTGCTGCCAGGGCAGGAGCGTCGCGTGGTGCTCGGTCTCGAACACGAACACCTCGGTCCCGCGCGGCAGGGTGCGGGCGAGCAGGTTCGTCGCGTCGGTGGTGTTGCGGGTGAAGACGACGAGGTCGTCCTCGCGGGCCCCGACGAACTGCGCCACCTCGACCCGGGCCTGCTCGTACCACGCAGAGGTGACCCGGCTCGCGTACCCGTTGCCGCGGTGGACCGACGAGTACGTCTCCAGTGCGGTGTCGACGGCGGCCTTGACGCTGACCAGCGACGGGGTGGACGCGGCGTGGTCGAGGTTGGCGTACTCCACCTCGCCGGTCAGGGTCGGGACGCGCAGCCCGGCTCCGACGACGGCGGGCAGCTCACCCGGTGCCGCCCTGCGCACCGGGTCGCCCTCGCGGACGATGCGCAGCTTGGTGGGGATGGTGGGCGCGCAGTACGTGTACTCGGTGCGAGCGATGGACATGTGGAGCTCCGTAGGTCCGGGGACCTGCCGGTCAGCAAGGTCCGCGCTTGCCGACGGCGTATGCCAGCGGCCGGGTCGTCATCCGGAGCACCCCACCGCGGAGGAGGGTTGCTGGCCAGCAAGCCGGAGCTGTGCGCTGACACTCATGACCGTGGTCACGAGGGTAGCGACGCCCTCGGGACCCTGTCCAACAGGAGGACAGACCTCTCGCGATCTGAGACGACGCCCGGCCGAAGGCCGCTCGGCCCCACGGACCCTGGGGCGCGTGTGACGCGTGAGTCTGAGGTGACTTTCGCGTACCGTTCCGACCATGGCCCCGCGATCGTCCTCCACGTCGTCGCGCCCGTCCGCCGGACGTGTGCCGACGTCGCGCCAGACGACGGGCCGCGGCGGCCGCTCGGCCCCTCGCAAACCGGCCGCCCGCCGCACCTCGAAGGCCCGCTCCGGCGGGCTCCCGCTGCCGCTACGCGCCATCCGGGGCACCTGGATGGGCGTCTCGCACCTGGCCGGCGGCGCGGTCCGTCGCGTCGGCAGCTCCGCCCGCGACCTGGAGCCGGAGCACCGCCGCGACGGAGTCGGGTTCGCCCTCATCGGGCTCGCCGTCGTCGTCGCCGCCCGCGAGTGGTGGGGCGTGACGGGCGTCGTGGGCGACGTCATCCATGCCGTCGTCGCCGGGACGCTGGGCCGGGTCGGGTATGCGGTGCCGCTGGTCCTGCTCGCCTTCGGGCTGTACTTCCTGCGCGCCCCCAAGGACGAGGCCGTCACGAACCGGCTGGTCGTCGGCACCGCTGCGCTGACCTTCGCCGCCTGCGGGCTCGCCCACCTCTCCGACGGCATCCCGAACCCGCCCGGGGGCGCCGAACCGATGCGCGCCGCCGGGGGCATCATCGGGTTCCTCGCCTCGAGCCCACTCGCCTCGGCGGTGTCCCGCCCCGGCGCGGTCGTGCTGCTCGTGCTCCTCGCGCTGTTCGGCGCACTCGTCGTCACCGGCACCCCGGTCCGCCAGATCCCCCAGCGCGTTCGCGACCTGCGCGACCGGGTCGTCCACGGCGCCGACGACGACGAGGAGCCGGAGGCGACGGCGGCCGCCCCGACCCAGCGGTCCCGCCGGCGCGCGGTCGACCTGCTCGAGAAGCGGGACGGGGACGAAGCGTTCGAGCAGGCGGCCGTGGTCGTGCCCGGCAAGGGACGGCGGCTCCGGCCGGGGGAGAAGCGGCCGGACCCGGGCGAGGCGCCCGCCGGCCCCGCCGGCTCGACGGAGACCACGGCCCCCCAGCCGGGGCTGGGCCCCAAGGAGGCCCTGGTCCCGCCGCCCACGTCGAGCCTCCCCGCGCGGGTCGAGCAGCTGTCGCTGACCGGGGACGTCACCTACACGCTTCCCGACCAGGCCCTCCTCGTGCCCGGCGCGCCGCACCGCACGCGCAGCGTCGCGAACGACCGCGTCGTCGAGGCGCTCTCGATCGTGTTCGAGCAGTTCGAGATCGACGCCCAGGTCACCGGCTTCACCCGCGGGCCGACGGTCACGCGGTACGAGGTCGAGCTCGGCCCGGCCACCAAGGTCGAGCGCGTCACCGCGCTCTCGAAGAACATCGCGTATGCGGTGGCCTCGGCCGACGTGCGCATCCTCAGCCCGATCCCCGGCAAGTCCGCGATCGGCATCGAGATCCCCAACACCGACCGCGAGACCGTCTCGCTGGGCGACGTGCTGCGCAGCCAGGCGGCGCGGTCCAACCAGCACCCGATGCTCATGGGCGTGGGCAAGGACGTCGAGGGTGGCTACGTCGTGGCGAACCTCGCCCGGATGCCACACCTGCTCGTGGCCGGCGCGACCGGCGCCGGCAAGTCGTCGTTCGTCAACTCGATGATCACCTCGATCCTCATGCGCGCGACGCCGGAGGAGGTGCGCATGGTCCTCGTCGACCCGAAGCGGGTCGAGCTCACCGCATACGAGGGGATCCCGCACCTCATCACGCCGATCATCACGAACCCGAAGAAGGCCGCCGAGGCGCTGGCCTGGGTCGTGCGCGAGATGGACACGCGCTACGACGACCTGGCCGCGTTCGGGTTCAAGCACGTCGACGACTTCAACAAGGCGGTGCGGTCGGGCAAGGTCAAGCCGCTGCCGGGCTCCGAGCGGGTCATCCAGCCCTACCCCTACCTCCTGGTCATCGTCGACGAGCTGGCCGACCTCATGATGGTCGCGCCGCGCGACGTGGAGGAGTCGATCGTCCGGATCACCCAGCTCGCCCGGGCCGCGGGAATCCACCTCGTGCTGGCCACGCAGCGACCGTCGGTCGACGTGGTGACCGGTCTGATCAAGGCGAACGTGCCGTCGCGGATGGCGTTCGCGACGTCCTCGCTGGCCGACTCGCGGGTCGTGCTGGACCAGCCCGGTGCGGAGAAGCTGGTCGGCCAGGGCGACGCGCTGTTCCTGCCGATGGGCGCGAGCAAGGCGATCCGGGTGCAGGGCGCGTGGGTGACCGAGTCCGAGGTCAACGCCGTCGTCAAGAGCGTCACGAAGCAGCTCCAGCCGAACTACCGCGAGGACGTCATCCTCGTGGCGCCGAAGAAGCAGGTCGACGACGACATCGGCGACGACCTCGACCTGCTGCTGCAGGCGACCGAGCTGGTCGTGACGACCCAGTTCGGCTCGACCTCGATGCTGCAGCGCAAGCTGCGGGTCGGGTTCGCCAAGGCCGGCCGCCTGATGGACCTGCTCGAGTCCCGCGGGATCGTCGGCCCGTCCGAGGGGTCCAAGGCCCGCGACGTGCTCGTCAAGGCCGACGACCTCCCGACCACGCTGGCGCTGCTCCGCGGCGACGACATCCCGCTCGACGGGCCGTCGGCCGGTGCGGACGCGCCGGACGAGGAGACCGACGTCTGGGTGGACACCGACGACCCGGGGGAGTCCGAGGACGCCTGGGAGCTGACCGGCCGCCGCGACTGACGTCGATCACGCCGTGGGCGAACACCCACGGCGGACGGAAGTCTGATGGGCGCTCGGACGTTGTCCGGTCATGCCCGACGACGAAGAGGCGCTCGACGCCTACTCGCGAACCATCGTGGCCGTCGCGGAGACGGTGCTGCCGTCGGTGGCCAGCCTCGAGGTGCGCACTGCGCGAGGTCGGGCCGGCGCGGGCAGCGCGAGCGTCATCACCCGCGACGGCTACCTGCTGACCAGCGCCCACGTCGTGGCCGGGGCGACCACCGCCGAGGCCACGTTCACCGACGGGACGACGTCGACGGCGGACGTGGTGGGCCGGGACACCCTGTCGGACCTGGCGGTCCTCCTCGCGCGCGGCGACACGCCACCGCCGGTCGAGCAGGGCGACGCCTCGACCCTGCGCGTCGGCCAGCTCGTCGTCGCCCTCGGCAACCCGCTGGGCCTGGCCGGCAGCGTCACGGCCGGCATCGTGTCCGCCCTCGGCCGCTCGCTGCCCACGGCGGCCGGCCGCGTCGTCGACGAGGTCATCCAGACCGACGCCGCGCTCAACCCCGGCAACAGCGGGGGAGTCCTCGCCGACCATCACGGCCGGATGGTCGGGGTCAACACCGCCGTGGCCGGGATCGGCCTCGGCCTCGCCGTCCCCATCAACACGACCACGCGGGAGATCGTCACGACCCTCATGACCACGGGCCGGGTTCGCCGGGCCTGGCTCGGCATCGCCGGCAAGACGATCACGCTGCCCCCCAAGGTCGCCGCGAAGGTCGGCTCGCCGACGGGTATGCAGGTGGCGACGGTCGTCGACGGCAGCCCCGCCGAGCGGGCCGGCATCCACGCCGGCGACATCATGGTGGAGCTCGACGGCACCACCATCGTCACGGCGACGGCGGTCCAGAAGCTCATGGTCGAGGACGCGATCGACCGCCAGATCGAGATCACCGTCTGGCGGGGCGGCGCTCTGGTCGACGTGATCCTCCGGCCGCGCGAGCTGACCGGAAGCTAGTCACCCCACGAGGCTCCGCCTCGCTCCGATACCTCGCGAGGACCCCGACTAGCGTGCGGCGCCCGGGATGGCCGCGAGCAGCTCGCGCGTGTAGCCGTCCTGCGGCGCGTCGAAGATCTGCTCCGGCGGCCCGGACTCCACGATCCGGCCGGCCCGCATGACGTGCACCTCGTCCGAGACCAGCCGCACCACGGCCAGGTCGTGGCTGATGAACAGGTAGGTCAGGCCGAGCCGGTTCTGGAGCTCCGCGAGGAGGTCGAGGATCTGCGCCTGGACGATGACGTCCAGCGCGGAGACCGCCTCGTCGAGGACGACGATGTCCGGCTCCAGCGCCAGGGCCCGAGCGATCGCGACGCGCTGGCGCTGGCCGCCGGACAGCTCATGGGGCAACCGGGTGGCGAGGTCCGCGTCAAGGGCGACCTGGTCGAGCAACGTGCGCACCCGCTCGCGGCGGGTGTCGGCCGTCCCGACCCGGTGGACCTTCAGGGGCTCGGCCACCGACCGCTCGACCGTGTAGCGCGGGTCGAGCGACGCATACGGGTTCTGGAACACCGGCTGTACCCGCCGCCGCAGCGCGAACGTCTCCCGCCGCGACATCGTCGTGAGGTCCTGGTCGCCGACAAGGATGCGGCCGCCCGTCGGCGTCTCCAGCCCCAGCAGGAGGTTTGCGGTGGTCGACTTCCCCGAACCGGACTCGCCGACGATGGCGACGGTCTGCCCGCGCGGAATGTCGAACGACACGTCGTCGACGGCCAGGATGTCGTCGTCCGCGCCCCGGCCGCGACCTCGTAGCGCGAAGCGCTTGCTGACGCCCTCGAACCGCACCAGCGGCTCGGCCGCGACCGATTCCAGCGGTGTACGCCGGACCTCACGAACAGTGTTGAGGCTGGGTGCGGCAGCGAGCAGCCTTCTCGTGTATGCGTGTTCGGGCTCGGCGAGGAGGTGGTCGGCCGGTCCGGTCTCGACGATCTCCCCGCGGTACATCACGACGACGGTGTCGGCCCGCTCGGCCGCGAGGCCGAGGTCGTGGGTGATGAGCAGGACACTGGTGCCGAGCTCCTCGGTGATCGCGTCGACGGTGTCGAGGATGCGGCGTTGCACCGTCACGTCGAGCGCCGACGTCGGCTCGTCGGCGACGAGCAGCCGTGGTCGGCAGGCCAGCCCGACGGCGATGAGGGCGCGCTGCCTCATCCCGCCGGAGAACTCGTGCGGGTACTGTGCCGCGCGCCCCTGGGGGTCGGGGATGCCGACGAGGTCCAGCAGCTCGAGGGCCCGCGCCCAGGCGGCCTTGCCGTTCGCGACGTCGTGGACCTCGAGGGCCTCGGCGACCTGGTCGCCGATCCGCATCAACGGGTCGAGGTTCGACATCGGGTCCTGTGGCACCAGACCGATGCCGGCGCCGCGGATGCGCCGCATCTCCCGCTCGCTGAGGGTGAGCAGGTCGCGGCCGTCGAGCACGACCCGGCCGGCGGTAACGCGGCCGTTGGCCGGCAGGAGCCGGTTCACCGCGGCCGCCGTGGTCGACTTCCCCGAACCCGACTCGCCCACGAGCGCCACGGTGGACCCGGCCGGAACGGTGAGGGAGACGTCCCGGACAGCGGTCTGGTCACCGCGGGTCGTCCCGAAGACGACGGTCAGACCCTCGATCGCGAGGATCGGCACGGACGCGGGCGCGTCGGCGGTCATGACGCCACCCCGGTGGGCTCGGTGACCCCCAGCGAGCGGGACAGCCGGATCTCGTTCTCCCCGAACGCTTCCTCGACCCGGTGGGCGCCGTCCGGCGTCCACCCACGACGCGCGTAGAACGCGACCGACGGCGTGTTGTCGGCGAACACCCAGAGCAGGCCTCGCCGGCAGCCGGCCGCTGCGAGCTCCGACGTCGCGTGCCCGAGAAGCCGGGCGCCGAGCCCCGAACCCTGGGCCGACGGCGCGACGTAGAGGGAGTGCACCCACCCGACCTCGCCCTGGGCCTCGAACCCGACCACGCCGCACACCTGCTCGTCGACCTCAGCCACCGCCGCCCGACGGCCCGGAGTCGTCAACGCGCGCGACCACAGCGACCGCGCCGCGTCGTCCGACATCGAGGCAACGAGCGAGGTGGGCAGCCGTCCGGCGTAGGACGACCGCCAGCAGCCGAGGAACACCGCGGCCACGGCATCGAGGTCGCCGGGATCCGCGGGACGCAGCAGCACCCCGGTCATCGCACGCCTCGTCCCCGAGGGTCGAGCACGTCGCGCAGCCCGTCGCCGAGCAGGTTGAGCCCGACCACCAGCAGGACGATCACGCCGCCGGGCGCGAGCATCGTCCAGGGCGCTACCTGCACCAGGGTTCGCGCGTCGTAGACCATCGAGCCGAGCGACGGGGCCGGTGGCGGCGTCCCGAGACCGAGGAAGCTCAGCGACGCCTCGGTCAGGACCGCCCACGACAGCGACAGCGTGACCTGCACGATGATGATCGCGCCGATGTTGGGCAGCACGTGCCGGAACATCGTGGCCCTCCGCGACTGGCCGGTCGTCGTCGCCGCCTTGACGAACTCCACCTCCCGCAGCGTGAGCACGGGACCGCGCGTGACGCGGACGAAGATCGGCACGTAGACGACGGCGATGGCCACGGCCACGGTGAACCAGTTCCGACTGAGGACCGACGCGAGCGTCAGTGCGAGCAGCAGCGGCGGGAACGCGAACAGCACGTTGGTCACCGCCCCGATGGCGACGTCGGGGACACCGCGGATGAACCCGGCCACGAGGCCACCCAGCGTGCCGACCACCGTCGCGAACGTCACCGCCACGATCGCGACCAGGGCCGAGTTGGCCACGCCGGCGGCCACGCGGGAGAACACGTCCCGCCCGAACTGGTCGGTCCCGAACCAGTGTTGGCCGCTCGGCGGCTGCAGCCGCGCCGGCGGGTCCTGGGCGATGGGGTCGTAAGGGAGCAGCCCGAGCAGCGACACGACCGAGAGGATGAGCAGGAGCACGACGATGACCAGCCCGGTCAGCCCGCTGGGGGAGCGCAGCAGGGCGCGCCAGCGGTTCGGCGGACGGCCGCTGACCGCGACGAGGGACGGGACCTGTGCGAGGTCGCTCACGAGGCACGCACCCGCGGGTCGATGGCGCGGTAGAGCAGGTCGGTGAGCAGGTTGACGATGACGAACGCCAGGGCGATGACGAGCACCGTGCTCTGCACCACCGCGTACTCCTTCTGCTGGATGCCGAGGAGGACCTGCCGGCCGATGCCGGGGATCGAGAAGATCTGCTCGACGACGACGGCGCCGCCCAGCAGATAGCCGAACTGCAGGCCGGTCATGGTGACGATCGGGACGAGCGCGTTGCGCAGGACGTGCCGCACCTGCAGACGTCTCGGCGGGACACCCTTGGCGCGGGCGGTGCGGATGAAGTCCTCGGAGCGCACCTCGAGCACCGCGGTGCGCGTCGTGCGCATGATCGGGCGCCGCGATCCCGAAGCCCAGCACGAACGACGGGATCAGCATCTGCTGGAGGTTCAGTGCCGGGTTGGTGAAGAACGTCGCAAACGCGCGGCCGTTGGGGTTGTAGCCGAACCGCGACGCGAAGACCGACAGCAGGAGCGAGCCGAGGAGGAACGCGGGGATCGAGAGGCCCGCGAGGCCGACCACCTGGCCGGCGCCGTCCCGGACCGAGTTCGGCTTGGATGCCGACAGCATCCCCAGCGGCATGCCGATCACCAGCGCGAGCACGATCGACAGGACGGCCAGCTCGAGAGTGACCGGCAGCGAGCTCGCCGTGAGCTCGAGGACGCTGGCCTGGTTGCGCGCGGAGTAGCCGAGGTTGCCCGTGAGCACGTTGCCCAGCCAGGAGAAGAACTGCACCACCAACGGCTGGTCGAGGCCGTAGTACGAGCGCAGCGCCTCCTGCTGCGCCGGCGTCAGGGCCGCGGCCTCGGTGCCGAGGTTGGCGGTGATCTGGTTGCCGGGGATGGCGCGAAGCATGACGAACACGACCACGGCGACCCCGAGCAGGGTGAGCAGTGCTCCACCGACCTTCCGCACCACCCCGTTGCCGAGGATGGCGCGGATCACGAGGTCGAGACGGTCGTCGTGCGCAGGTACTGGAGCGAGCCGTTCGCCATCGGGACGAAGCCCTGACGCCCGGCGTCGTGACGGTGTAGGTGTAGCTGGTGAACATCCAGATCCATGCGGCGTTGTCCTCGAGCGCGTCGGAGATCTTCGCGTAGATCGGCTTGCGCGCCGCGGTGTCACTGGTGGTCTTGCCCTGCGCGAAGAGCGCGTCGAGCTCGGGCGAGCTGTAGCCGGCCACCTTGTTGAGGTTGCCGGTGCTGGTGAAGTACCGGCCGTACATGCCGTCGGGGTCGGGCCGGCCGCCGTTGAGCGCGACGGCCGCGTCGAAGTCGGCGGCGACCCAGCGGTCGACGTAGGCACCCGACTCGAGGACCTGCAGCTCGAGGTTGATCTTCGCCTCGGCGAGCTGGGCCTGGAGGTTCTGGGCCTCGTTGACCGAGGTGGCGTACTCACCCTGCGACACGATGGTCTTGATCGTCACCGAGGACTTGCCCGCCTTGGCGAGGTAGTCGGCGGCCTTGGCCAGGTCGCGGTTCGGGCAGGGACGCGAGTTCGGGTCGGACTTGTACGCGGGTGACGTCATCGGGCCGGTGACCTCGCCCTCGCCGAGGGCCGCGGTGTCGAGCACCTGCTTGCGGTCGATGGCGCACTGGATGGCCAGCCGCACGTTGACGTCGGTGAGGTCGCCCTTGCGGGCGTTCAGCTGGAGCGCGTGGTAGCTCAGCTGCGGCGTCTTGGCGACCTTGAGCGTGCCGCCCTCGGCGGTCTTCGCGACGAGCGGGTCGTCGATGACGGCCATCTGGACGCTGCCGGACTGCAGCGCCGACACGATCGACGTCTCGTCCGGGATGACCCGGAACTCGACGCTGTCGAGGGTCGCCTTGGTGCCCCAGTAGGAGGCGTTCTTCTGCAGGGTGAGCGACTGGCTCGGCGTGCGGGCCTTGAACGCATACGGGCCGGTGCCGTTGGGCGTGGTCCCCAGCTTCTCGTCGGTGTCGGTCGACGAGAGCATCGCCATGTTGACCGAGGCCAGGTTGGCCGGCAGCGACGCGTCGGCGCTCTTCATGGTGAGCACGACGGTGCTCGGGTCGGGCGCGGCGACGGACGCGACCGAGGCCAGCGACGTGCGGGCGACCGCGGCGGTCTTCTCGTCCATGATCTTGTCCATCGAGGACTTGACGTCCGCCGAGTCGAAGGCGCTGCCGTCGGCGAAGGTCACGCCGGTGCGCAGCTTCAGGGTGACCGTCTTCCCGTCGGCGGAGGGGTCCCAGGCCTGGGCGAGGCCCGGCACGACGTTGAGGTCCTTGTCGAACTCGGTGAGCGTGCCGTAGACGTTCTGGAGGATGTTGACCGCCTGGAACTGGGTGGCCTTCCAGGGCAGCAGGGTGTTCGGGTCGGAGGTCATCCCGATGACGAGGTTGCCACCCGGTGCACCGGCGGCGCCGGTGGTCTCGGACGGCGTCGGGGTGCCGGTGCACGCGGCGACGAGGGCGAGGGCCGCGGCGCCGACGGTCACTCCGACCAGGGTGCGGACGCGGCGGACGGGGGAGAGGTGAGGCGACATGAAAGCACTCCTGGGGCAGGGGGCGTTGCCACAAAAGTACCCAGTACGCGGCCAGAATGTAACTTCCTGCCGTTCGCTGCCGCTCTCGAGAGGCGTGGTGTCGGGCGCTCGCGTTAGGTTCCGACGATGGACACCATCGACTTCGGACCCGCGACGCGCACCCTGGCCGGCCTCGTCGGCGAGGTGAGGGACGACCAGCTGGACAACCCGACCCCGTGCCCGAAATGGTCCACGGCGGACCTGTTGCGGCACATCGGCGGCCTGACCCTCGAGTTCACCGCGGCCGCCCAGAAGGTGCCGACGCCGGCGCGGGCCGGCGACGGCCTCACCGACGGCTGGCGGCAGCGGATCCAGGAGGATCTCGTCGGGCTGGCCGCCGCGTGGGAGGACAGTGGCGCCTACGAGGGCGAGACTCACGCCGGACCGGTGACGCTGCCGGGCCGCGAGACCGCCCGGGTCGCCCTCAACGAGGTGACCGTGCACGGCTGGGATCTCGCCCGCGCCACCGGCCAGGACTACCCCGCCGACCCCGGCGCGGTGGCCGAGTGCTCCGGCTTCGTCGCGGAGTTCGACGCGCCGGCGAATGACGACGGTGGCCTGTTCGGGCCACCCGTCACCACCCCCGCCGACGCGACCGCGATCGACCGCCTGGTCGGGATGGTCGGGCGCGACCCTGGCTGGACCCCGCCTCAGACGACGAACCGGTACCCGATCCCCGGTTCGGTGAGCAGGTAGCGAGGCGCCGCGGGTCGGGTTCGAGCTTGCGGCGCAGCTGGTTCGCATACACCCGGAGGTAGTTCAGCTCGCGTCCGTAGGCGGGTCCCCACGCGGCGCGGAGCAGCTCGGTATGCGTGACGAGGTGGCCCGCGCGCCGGGCCAGCGCGTCGACGAGGCGCCACTCGGTGGGGGTGAGCCGGATCTCCGACCCGTCGCGGCCGGTGGCCCGGCGCTCGGCGATGTCGAGGGTGAAGTCGTCGGTCGTCACGACGAGCGGTTCGGGGTTCTCCGGTGACCCTCGGCGCACGGCGGCGCGGATCCGGGCCAGGAACTCGTCCATCCCGAACGGCTTCGTCACGTAGTCGTCGGCCCCCGCGTCGAGCGCCTCGACCTTGTCGTCGGAGTCGTGCCGCGCGGACAGCACGACCACCGGCACCGGGGACACGTCGCGCAGCCGACGGAGCACGTCGACGCCGTCGAGGTCCGGGAGCCCGAGGTCGAGGACGATGACGTCCGGGGTGCGCTCGGCGAGGATCTGGAGCGCTGATCGGCCGTCGGCGGCGGTCTCGACCTCGTAGTCGCGCGCCCGCAGGTTGATCGACAGGGTCCGGCGGATGTGCGGCTCGTCGTCGACGACCAGGACGAAGGTCACGAGGCGGATCCTGCCGCAGCGCTGGTGACGGCGGCCGGGACCGTCGGGAGGTCGACGACGATGGTGAGCCCGCCACCGGGCGTGTCCTCGGCCCAGAGGGTGCCGTCCATCGCCTCCGTGAGACCGCGGGCGACGGCCAGGCCGAGGCCCACGCCCTCGCCCCGCGGTGCGTCACCGCCGCGCTGGAACGGCGCGAAGATCTGGTCCTTGGCCTCGTCGGGTACGCCCGGGCCGCGGTCGACCACCCGGATCTGCACCCGGTCGCCCAGCCTCCCGGCCTGGACGACGACCTCGCGCCGGCCGGGGGAGTGCCGCAGCGCGTTCTCGAGGATGTTCGCGAGGACCCGGTCGAGGAGGCCGGCGTCGGCCCGCACCAGGGGTAGGCCCTCGTCGAACCGGGTGCGTACGCGGTCCCCGTCCAGCAACGGCATCCGGGCCGCCTCGACGACGTCCTCGAGGTAGAGGTCACCCGCGTGCGGCGTGATGCTCCCGGTCTGGATGCGGGACATGTCGAGCAGGTTGCCGATGAGGACGGCCAGCCGGTCGGCGGACTCCTCGACCGACTCGAGGAGCTGGGCCTCGTCCTCGGGCGAGAACGTCACGTCGGTCTGACGCAGGCTGGAGACCGCCGCCTTGATCCCGGCGAGCGGGGTACGCAGGTCGTGCGACACCGCTGCCAGGAGCGCCGTCCGCGCCCGGTTGTCGCGGGCGAGGCCGCGCGCCTGGCCGGCCTCGGCGACCAGGCGCTCCCGGGTGAGCAGGCCCGCGGCGTGCGAGACGAACGCGCCGACGAGGCGCTGTTCGTCGGCGGGCAGGACCGGGCCGACGAGCACCAGCTCGGTCTCATCGTCGACGGTCTGGCGGACGGCGGCGTCGGGGATGTCGCCGAGCGTGAAGTCCCCGGCGGCGGCCACGACGGTCCACGGGTCGCGGATCGTGCGTCGCGCGACGAGGGCGGCGGCGCGCATGCCGAACGTCGTCCGGGCGCGCTCCAGCAGGGCGGGCAGGGGCTCGGCCTCCGCGAGGAGGGACTGGGCCAGGGCGGCGAGGACCCGTGACTCCCGCTGCGCCCTGAGCGCGGCGTCGCGGCGGCGCGCGGCGCGATGCACGACCGACGCCACGGCGGCCGCCACGACGACGAAGACCACCAGGGCCAACGCGTTCTGCGGGCTCTGGATGGTCAGCGTGCCTTTCGGGTCCGTGAAGAACCAGTTGATGACCAACGACGAGACCACGGCACAGGCGATGGCCGGCAGCAGGCCGCCGACGAGCGCGGTCGCGACGGTCAGCGAGAGGAACAGCAGCACCTCGAGCGGCATCTCGTGCCGTCCGGAGGTGGCGAGCAGGCCGAGGGTGACCACGGCGACCCCCGCGGTGGCGAGCAGCCAGCCGCCCCAGCGCCGCCGGGCTCCGAGGCCGTCGTCGCCGAGACGCAGACCCTCGACGCGGCCGCCGGTGTGGCTGACCAGGTGCACGTCGATGTCGCCGGATGCCGCGGCCACCTGCTCGCCGACGCCGCGTCGAGTGAGCCGGGCCAGCCGCGAGCGGCGGCTCGTCCCGATGACGATCTGGGTGGCGTTCACGCCGCGGGCGACGTCGAGGATCGACTCGGCGACGTCGCTCCCGGCCACCTCGTGCATCACGCCGCCGAGCTCTTTCACCAGCTTTCGTTGCGCAGCAAGGGTTTCCGGGTCGGCGTCGACGAGACCCTCGGGTCGTGAGACGTGGCAGGCGAGCAGCTCGCTGCCGGCTCCCCGGGAGGCGATCTGGGCGGCCCGGCGCAGGACGGTCTCGCCCTCCGGCCCGCCGGTGAGGGCGACGACGATGCGCTCGCGGGTCGGCCAGGGTGCCGAGATCCCCTGCGAGGCGCGGTACCGCTCCAGCGTCTCGTCGACGCGGTCGGCCAGCCAGAGCAGGGCCAGCTCGCGCAGGGCGGAGAGGTTGCCGGGCCGGAAGTAGTTCGCCAGCGCGGCGTCGATGCGGGCCGCGGGGTAGATGTTCCCGTGCGACATCCGCCGCCGCAGGGACTCCGGCGACATGTCGACCAGCTCGATCTGGTCGGCCGAGCGGACGACGTCGTCGGGGACCGTCTCGCGTTGGACGACCCCCGTGATGGCCTCGACGACGTCGTTGAGCGACTCGAGGTGCTGGATGTTGACCGTGGTGATGACGTCGATCCCGGCGTCGAGGAGGACGTCGATGTCCTCCCACCGCTTCGTCCGTGGCGAGCCGGGGGCGTTCGTGTGGGCGAGCTCGTCGACGAGGGCGACCTCGGGTCTCCGCGTGAGGACGGCGTCGACGTCGAGCTCGGTGAGGCCGGCGCCCCGGTGCTCCACGGTGCGGCGGGGAACGACCGCGAGGCCGTCGGCCTGTCCCGCGGTGAAGGACCGGCCGTGCGTCTCGAGGATGCCGATGACGACGTCGGTGCCGCGGTCTTGGCGTCGGCGGCCCTCGGCGAGCATCGCCACGGTCTTCCCGACGCCGGGGGCGGCGCCGAGGTAGATGCGCAGTCGTCCGCGGGCCACGGTCCGATTGTCTACCTGTCCGGTCGTCGGGCCGTCGTCAGCCCGCCGCGCCGGCGAGGGCGAGGTTGAGCTCGGTGACGTTGACCCGCGGCTGACCGAGGAACCCGAGCAGCCGGCCCTTGGTGTGTTCGTCGACCAGATCCTGTATCTGCGTGGTCGGGAGCCCGCGGGCGGCAGCGACGCGGGGACCTGCCAGCTGGCATACGCGGGGGAGATGTCGGGGTCGAGGCCGCTGGCGGAGGCGGTGAGGGCGTCCGGAGGTGGCGGACCGGGCGCCTGCGGGTTCGCGGCGACGAGGGCGTCTCGTGCCTCGGAGACCGCTTGGGACTGCTTGGGGTCGTCGGGGCCGAGGTTGGAGCCGCCGCTGGTGTTCCCGGCATACTCGCTGGCCGACCGACGGCCTTGGAACCATTGAGGATCGGTGACCTGCTGGCCGAGGCTCGAGGAGCCCACGACGCTTCCCTCGTGCTCGACGAGGGAGCCGTTCGCACTCCCGTGGGCGACGACCTGTCCGATGCCGAGGACGACGAGGGGGTACCCGACGCCGCAGACGAGGGTGAGGGCGAGCAGCATCCGCAGTGCGGCGGACAGCTGGCGGGTGAGGGTGGACATGGGGATCACGTCATTCCGGGGAGGAGAGAGACGACAAGGTCGATGAGCTTGATGCCGATGAACGGCGTCAAGACGCCACCGAGCCCGTAGACGAGCAGGTTGCGACGCAGCATCGCCGCGGCGCCGGACGGCCGGTAGCGAACACCCCTGAGGGCCAAGGGGATCAGCGCCACGATGACCAGCGCGTTGAAGATCACCGCGGAGAGCATCGCCGAGCTCGGGGTCGACAGCTGCATGATGTTGAGCGTCGCCAGGCCGGGGAAGATGCCGGTGAACATCGCGGGGATGATCGCGAAGTACTTGGCCACGTCGTTGGCGATCGAGAAGGTCGTCAGCGCGCCACGGGTGATGAGCAGCTGCTTGCCGATCTCGACGATCTCGATGAGCTTGGTCGGGTCCGAGTCGAGGTCGACCATGTTGCCGGCCTCCTTGGCGGCCGAGGTGCCGGTGTTCATGGCCACGCCGACGTCGGCCTGGGCCAGGGCGGGGGCGTCGTTGGTGCCGTCCCCGGTCATCGCGACGAGCCGGCCGCCCTCCTGCTCCTTGCGGATCAGGGCCATCTTGTCCTCGGGCGTCGCCTCGGCCAGGAAGTCGTCGACTCCCGCCTCCTTCGCGATCGCGGCGGCGGTCAAGGGGTTGTCGCCGGTGATCATCACCGTGCGGATCCCCATGGCCCGCAGCCGGTCGAAGCGTTCGGTCATACCCGGCTTGACGACGTCCTTGAGATGGATCACGCCGAGCACCCGGGCGGCCTCGCCGTTCGCGCTGCGCGCGACGACGAGCGGGGTACCTCCAGAGCGGGCGATCCCGTCGACCACGCCCTCCAGGTCGGCCGGTGCCGACCCGCCCTGCGACTGGGTCCACGCGACCACCTGGCTGCCGGCCCCCTTGCGCACCAGCGTCCCGTCGAGGTCGACGCCGGACATGCGGGTCTGGGCGGTGAACTCGACGAACGTCGCACCGGCCTGAGTCAGCTGCAGCGGGGTTCTGGTCTCTTCGTGTGCCGTGTCTCGGGCCGCGAGCTCGACCACCGAGCGACCTTCCGGCGTCTCGTCGGCGAGGCTGCCGAGGTAGGCGGCCCGGGCGAGCTGCGCCGGATCGGCGCCGCTGACGGGGATGAGCTCCACGGCCCGGCGGTTGCCGAGCGTGATGGTGCCGGTCTTGTCGAGAAGGAGGGTCGACACGTCGCCGGCGGCCTCGACGGCCCGGCCGGACATGGCCAGCACGTTGCGCTGCACCAGGCGGTCCATCCCGGCGATCCCGATCGCGGAGAGCAGCGCACCGATGGTGGTCGGGATGAGGCAGACCAGCAGCGCGACGAGGACCACGACCTGCTGGAGCCCGCCGGAGTAGGCGGCCATCGGCTGCAGGGCCATGACGACCAGCAGGAAGATGATCGTCAACGTCGCCAGGAGGATGTTGAGGGCGATCTCGTTCGGCGTCTTCTGGCGCGCGGCGCCCTCGACCAGCGCGATCATCCGGTCGATGAACGTCTCCCCGGGCTTCGTGGTGATCTTCACGACGATCCGGTCCGACAGCACGGTCGTACCGCCGGTGACGGCGCACCGGTCGCCGCCCGACTCGCGGATGACCGGAGCCGACTCGCCGGTGATGGCCGACTCGTCCACCGTGGCCAGGCCCTCCACGACGTCGCCGTCGCCGGGGATCACCTGGCCGGCCTCGACGACGACGAGGTCGCCGATCCGCAGGTGCGCACCGGCCACCTGCTCCTCGCGCGTACCGGTCGGGTCACTGCCGACCAGCCGACGGGCCATCGTCTCGGTGCGAGCCGCGCGCAGGGTGGCCGCCTGGGCCTTGCCGCGCCCCTCGGCGACGGCCTCGGCCAGGTTGGCGAAGACCACGGTCACCCAGAGCCAGACCGCCACACCGACGGCGAAGACCGACGGGTTCACGACGGCCAGAACGGTGGTCAGCAGCGAGCCGACCCAGACGACGAAGATCACCGGGGACCGGACGACGTGCCGGGGGTCGAGCTTGGTGAAGGCCTGCGGGAGCGCTGCCGTCAATGCCCGGGGGTTCATGACAGCGCCTCCGCGAGGGGTCCGAGAGCGAGGGTGGGGAAGTAGGTCAGGCCGGTGACGATGAGCGCCACGCTGACCAGGAGGGTGACGAACAGCGGGGTATGCGTCGGCATGGTCCCCGCGGTGGCCGGTCGCCGCTTCTGGAAGGCGAGGCGGCCGGCCAGGGCCAGCACGAGGACCATCGGGACGAACCGGCCGACCGCCATCGCCAGCGCGAGGGTCAGGTTGAGGAACGGCTGGTCGGCGGTGAGCCCGGCGAACGCGCTGCCGTTGTTGTTGGCGGCGGAGGTGAACGCGTAGACCATCTCGGTGAGACCGTGCGGGCCGCTCGCGAGCAGGGCGCCCTGGCTGACCGGCAGGACGATGGCCAGCCCGCCGAGGACGAGGACCAGGGCCGGCGTGATCAGCGTGTAGAGCGCGCTGAGGGTGATCTCGTGCCGGCCGATCGTCTTGCCGAGGAACTCCGGCGTCCGCCCGACCATGAGCCCCGCGATGAACACGGCGATGATGGCGACGACCAGCGCTCCGTAGAGGCCGGAACCGGTCCCGCCCGGCGAGATCTCGCCGAGCATCATGTTGAGCAGGACGACGCCGCCGCCGAGCGGGCTGTAGCTCTCGTGGAGCGAGTTGACCGCGCCCGTGGAGGTCGAGGTCGTCGACGCGGCGAACAGCGTGGAGGACCAGATCCCGAACCGGGTCTCCTTGCCCTCCATGGTCCCCGAGGCGACCTCGGCCCAGGTGGTCAGCGCGACCGACGCGCCCCAGAGGACGGTCATGAAGGCGAGGATCGCGTGCCCCTGGCGGCGGTCGCCGACCATGATCCCGTACGCCCGCGGCAGGGCGAAGGGGATGACGAGCAGCAGGAAGATCTCGAACAGGTTGGTCAGGGCGTTGGGGTTCTCGAACGGGTGCGCGGAGTTGGCGTTGAAGAAGCCGCCGCCGTTGGTGCCGAGCTCCTTGATCGCCTCCTGCGACGCGACGAGACCGCCCGGGATCGACTGCGCCGCACCGGTGACGCCGGTGACGTCGGTCGGGGCGGCGAGGTTCTGGATGACGCCGCCGAGGACGAGGACGACGGCCGCGACGGCGGCGATCGGCAGCAGGACGCGAACGACGACCCGGGTCAGGTCGACCCAGAAGTTGCCGATGTACCGGCTCTCGTGCCGGGCGATGGCCCGGATCAGGGCGGCCACCACGGCGATACCGACCGCCGCGGAGGCGAAGTTCTGGACGGTGAGGCCGACGGCCTGGACGAACACCGAGGTGCCGGCCTCACCCGCATACGACTGCCAGTTCGTGTTGGTCACGAACGAGACCGCGGTGTTGAGGGCGGTGTCGACGTGCATCGACTCGCCGTGGTTGAACGGGAGCCAGCCCTGGGCGAGGATCACGAGGAACAGCAGCAGGAAGCTCAGCACCGAGAAGGCCCCGACGGAGGCCGCGTAGACGGTCCACGGCTGCTCCTGGTCGGGGTTCACGCCGACAATCCGGTAGGCGCGACGCTCGATGCGCCAGTGCCGGTCGGTGGTGAACACGTTCGCGAGGTACGCGCCGAGCGGCGCGTGCGTCGCGACGAGGAGCAGGACGAGGACCCCGATCGTGAGGAGTCCGGCGGCGGTGTCGCCCATCAGAACCGGTCCGGCCTGACGAGGGCGTACACGAGGTAGGCGACCAGGGCCAGGGCGACCAGGCCGGCAACGATGTTCTCGATCACCCCGTCAGTGAATGCCGTTGCGGGACAGCGGAGCCCGACGTTGACGACGCACTGACACGCTTTGACGCGTTCTTGACGCCGAGGTCACGGGCCCCGCCGAACGGCCGCGACCGTCCATCGCCGGTATCGTCCGGACCGTGGAGGAGGGGGTCGAGCAACGGACGGGCGGCGGCACGTCGCGACGCTCAGGCCCGTTCTCGCGGGTTCTGAGGGCGTTCGACTTCTTCCGGTCCACTCCGTGCGCCACGCTGCTCGCCGTCCAGCTGCTGGGCGTGCTGCTCTACCCGACGCTCGAGGACCAGACCGGCCGGGCCGGTGGGTTGGGCCGGTCGGTGCTCAGCGTGTTCGGGCTGCTCGTGCTGTTCCTCGCCGTGCAGGCGGTGCGGCGGACGCCCGCACTGACGTGGATCTCCGCGGTGCTCGGTCTGCCCCTCATCGCGCTGACCATCGCCGAGGGCTTCCAGCCCGACAACGACACGATCGCGCTGTGGTCGGGGCTGGTCCACGCGGTGTTCTACTTCTACACGGCGTACGCGCTCGTCCGGTACATGTTCAACGACGACGACGTGACCACCGACGAGCTGTACGCCACCGGGGCGGCGTTCACCGTGCTGGCCTGGGGGTTCGCCTACCTCTACAGCGCGGTGCAGATCGTCTGGCCGATGTCGTTCACCGCCTACCTCGACCCTGACGCGCCGCGCAGCTGGTTCGAGCTGCTGTTCCTCTCGTTCACGACGTTGACCTCGACGGGCCTCTCCGACGTCATCCCCGTGGAGGCGCACGCGCGGGCCGCCGTGATGATCGAGCAGGTGCTCGGGCTCATGTACGTCGCGTTCATCGTGGCCCGGTTGGTGGGACTGCAGATCCGCTCGATCAAACGCCGCTCCTCCTGACGGCGGCACCGTCCAGCTCCTCGATCGTGACCGTCGACGGGCCGTGGCGTGACTGGAGCTCGCGGGCGGCGGCCTCCGCGTCCCGCAGCACCCGGACGGCGTTGCGGTGCGCCACCTTGGCGAGGTCGTCCTCGCTCCAGCCGCGGTCCGCGAGAGCGGTCAGGACCGCCGGATAGCCGGTGACGTCCTCCAGCCCGACCGGCATGACGTCGGTGCCGTCGTAGTCGCCGCCCAGCCCGACGTGGTCGACGCCGGCCACCTGGCGGACGTGCTCGACGTGCCGGACCACGTCCTCGAGGTGGGCCGGCGGCTTGGGGTGCGCCCGGGTGTAGTCGGACGCCCAGGCCATGAACGCCGGGAAGTCGGTGCCCTCGATGCCCTCGCGGGCGGCCGCCTCGAACGCCTCGACACGCCAGGCCGCGGCCGCCTCGGTGAGGAACTCGGGAACGAACGCCACCATGCAGACCCCGCCGCCGGTCGCCATCGCGGCCAGGACGTCGTCGGGCACGTTGCGCGGCGAGTCGGTCAGGGCGCGGGCACAGGAGTGGCTGAAGAGGACCGGTGCCACGGCGACGTCGAGCGCCTGGCGCATGGTGTCCGTGGACACGTGGGACAGGTCCACGAGCATGCCGAGCCGGTTCATCTCGCGGACCACCTCCACGCCGAACCGGGTCAGCCCACCCGCGACCGGCACGTCCGTCGCCGAGTCCGCCCACGGGACGTTGTCGTTGTGGGTCAGGGTGAGGTAGCGGACGCCGAGGCGGTACAGCGCCCGGAGGGCGCCCAGTGAGCACCCGATCGACTGCCCACCCTCGGCGCCCATGAGCGAGGCGATGCGGCCTTCCGCCATGGCCGCCTCGACCTCCGCCGCCGTCACCGCGAGGGTGAGGTCGTTCGCATACCGCTGCACGAGCCGGTGGACGAGGTCGACCTGCTCGAGGGTCTGGGTGACGGCGAGGTCGCCGGGGAGGTTGCTCGGCGCGTAGACCGACCAGAACTGCGCGCCGACACCACCCTCGCGCAGCCGTGGGAGGTCGGTGGCCGTCGTCGGGACCCGCCGGCCGACGTCGAGGCGGTCCAGGTCCCCGCCGACCTGGAGGCGCAGCTCCCACGGCAGGTCGTTGTGTCCGTCGAACACGAGTGGCAGGACCAGGGGGAGGGTGCGCACCCCCGTAGACTCCCAGCGTGACGGTCACAGCGAGCTCGGAGCGAGCCGCCGGTCGGCGTGTCGCTCTGGTGACGCTGGGGTGCACGCGCAACGACGTCGACTCCGAGGAATTGGCCGGACGGCTCAGCGCCGAGGGCTGGGACCTCGTCGACGACGCCGCGGACGCCGACGTCGCGGTCGTCAACACCTGCGGGTTCGTCGAGCAGGCGAAGAAGGACTCCATCGACGCGCTGCTCGAGGCGGCGGACCTCAAGGACCCCGAGTCCGGGGCGCGCACCCGGGCTGTCGTGGCGGTCGGCTGCATGGCCGAGCGCTACGGCGAGCAGCTCGCCTCGCAGCTGCCGGAGGCCGACGCGGTTCTGGGCTTCGACTCGTATGCGTCGATGTCCGACCACCTCGCGACGATCCTCGGCGGTGGCCGGGTCGCGTCGCACACCCCCAGCGACCGCCGGAAGCTGCTGCCCCTGTCGCCCACCGCGCGGCCGCGTGCCGCCGATGAGGTCTCGACCCCGGGTCACGGGGCGGCGCGGGCCGGGAACCCGACCCACGCCTACGGACCTCCCGTCGTGCGGGCGCGCCTCGACCACCGGCCGTGGGCGCCGCTGAAGATCGCCAGCGGTTGCGACCGGCGGTGCTCGTTCTGCGCGATCCCGATGTTCCGTGGGGCCTACCTGTCACGGCGTCCGGCGGACGTGATCGCGGAGGCCCGCTGGCTGGCCGGCGAGGGGGTCCGCGAGGTGTTCCTCGTCAGCGAGAACTCCACGTCCTACGGCAAGGACCTCGGCGACCTCACGTTGCTGGAGTCCCTGCTGCCCGAGCTGGCTGCGGTCGAGGGGATCGAGCGGGTCCGGGTCTCCTATCTGCAGCCCGCGGAGATCCGGCCCAGCCTGCTGACCGCCATGGCGACGACGCCGGGGGTCGTGCCCTACTACGACATCTCGTTCCAGCACGCCTCGGAGCCGCTGCTGCGGCGGATGCGCCGGTTCGGCGGCCGCGAGGCGTTCCTCGACCTGCTCGGACGCGTGCGGGCGACCGACCCGGCGGCCGGCGTGCGGACCAACGTCATCGTCGGGTTCCCCGGTGAGACCGAGGCCGACCTGGCCGAGCTGACCGCCTTCCTCGAGGCGGCGCGGCTCGACGTGGTCGGCGTGTTCGGGTACTCCGACGAGGACGGCACCGAGGCGGAGGGATTGGACGGACACCTCGCGGCTCAGGTCGTCGCCGAGCGCGTCGAGCGGGTGACCTCGCTGGTCGAGGAGCTGACCGCCCGGCGAGCCGAGGAGCGCATCGGCGAGGCCGTCGAGGTGCTCGTGGAGTCCGTGGACCTCTCCGACGACGGCGAGGGCGTCGTCGGACGGACCGCATACCAGGGTCCCGACGTCGACGGGAGCACCACGCTCGTGCTGTCCGACGCCGAACCGCTTCCGTCCGTGGGTGACCTCGTGGCCGCCTCCATCGTCGCCAGCGAGGGCGTTGACCTCCTCGCCCGCCCGCGATGAGCACGCCGGCCGGGCCTCCGGACCAGCGGTCCGCCGGACCCCTGGCGCCGAGCGCCTGGAACCTGCCCAACTACCTGACCGTCTTCCGGTTCGTCCTCGTGCCGGTGTTCGGCTGGCTGCTGCTGGCCGAAGGCGGGCATGTCTGGGGCTACCGGCTCGCGGCCCTCGCCGTGTTCGGCGTCGCGATGGTGACCGACAGCATCGACGGCGACCTCGCGCGGCGCCGCAAGCAGGTGACGGACTTCGGCAAGGTGGCCGACCCGATCGCCGACAAGGCGATGCTGGGGATGGCCCTGATCGGACTGTCCATCATCGGGATCGTGCCGTGGTGGGTGACCGTCATCATCCTGGTCCGCGAGGTGGGCGTGACGGTGATGCGGTTCGTCGTGATCCGGCACGGCGTGATGCCGGCGGGGCGCGGCGGCAAGCTCAAGACGGCGCTTCAGACGGTGGCCGTGGGCATCCTGATCTTCCCGTTGGAGGCCCTGCCGGGCAGCGCCGTCTGGCTCACTGCCGCCTATATCGTCCTGGCCGCGGCCCTGGTCGTCACGGTGGTGACGGGGGTCGACTACCTCATCAAGGCCCGGCGACTGCGGGCCACCAGCGCACGAACCGCGGCTCGTAAGGCCGCTCGCCGGGTAGCCCGGGAGCAATGACGGCTTCATCGGCCGAGGTCGTCGCGCGGCTGGTGGAGCTGGGTCAGACCGTCGGGTGTGCCGAGTCGCTGACCGGTGGGCTCGTCGTGGCCCGGCTCGTCGACACGCCGGGTGCCTCCGCGGTGGTCCGGGGCGGCGTGGTCGCGTATGCGACGCCCCTCAAGGCGAGCCTGCTCGGGGTCGACGCCGACCTGCTGGCGTCACACGGGGCGGTCGACCGGGACGTCGCCGGGCAGATGGCCCTGGGGGCTCAGCGGGTCCTGGAGGCGGACTGGGGGGTGGCCACCACCGGGGTGGCCGGGCCCGAGCCGCAGGACGGTATGCCGGTCGGCTGCGTCTTCGTGGCGGTGGCGGACCCCGGCGGATCGGTCGTGGTCGAGCGCCATGACCTCCCCGGCGGCCGACCGGAGATCCGGGCGGCAGCCGTCGACGCCGCCCTCGCCCTCCTGGCCGCCCGCCTCCCCGGCTGACCCCTTTTTGTGCCGCCGTCGGATGGCGGACGGGTCGCCGGCGGATGGGAGGCCCGCTCCGGCCGGTGCGGAATCATCGCGCGGAAGGATGTCGCAGGCTCGGACGTTGTGCTCACTGAGATGCCTCACCAGACCACGTCACCGCCGCTTCGCCGCCCGGAGGCCGTTTCGCCTTCGGCGGAACCAACCCGTGGCGGCTGGCGACCACGGGCTATGGTGGAGACCATTCGACCGGCCGACCGGACACCGCGGAGGAGGGGTTCCATGGTCCTGTTGCGACGTGAGCTGGGTGACGTCCTCCGCGAGGAGCGACAGCACCAGGGCCGGACTCTGCGCGAGGTCTCGTCCTCCGCGTCGGTGTCGCTCGGCTACCTGAGCGAGGTCGAGCGCGGCGAGAAGGAGGCCTCCTCGGGAGCTCCTCGGGTCGATCTGCGGCGCTCTCGGCGTCCCGTTGTCCGAGGTGCTGCGCGAGGTGTCCACCCGCGTGGCCCACACCGAGGCCATCACCGCGCCGGTCACCCTGCCCGTGGGCGCCGCGGCTCCCGCGCGGCTGGGCTCGGTCGTCGCCTCCGCTGCCTGACGGTCGCTCGGGCGATGCCCTCGCGGTTCGCGTCGGTCGTCTGCGCCCGGCTGTCGGTCCCGCTGCACACGCCGTTCGTCACGGCGCTGCGGCGCACCACGACGACGGACACCGTCGTCGTCCGGGTCACCGACTCGGACGGCACCACGGGCTGGGGTGAGGCACCCCAGGTCTGGCAGGTCACCGGCGAGTCGCTGGCCGGCGCCACCGCGTGCGTCGAGCAGATGCTCGCTCCGGTGGTCGCGGACCGGGACGTCGACGACTGGGGCGACGTCCTCACCGACGTGCAGCGCGCGGTGGCCCGCAACTTCGGCGCCAAGGCCGCCGTCGACACGGCGGTGCGCGACCTCGTCGCCCGCCGGGCCGGGCTGACCCTGCCGGCCTTCCTCGTGTCGCAGGCGACGGGGGCGGCCGCTCGACCCGGCGACGCCGCATACCCCGCCGTCCTCCGCACCGACGTGACCCTGTCGGCGGGCTCGGCGGACGACCTGGCCGCCGCGGCGGGGCAACGGGTGGCCGACGGCTTCTCGACCCTGAAGATGAAGGTCGGGACCGACGCCGCCTCCGACGTCGCGCGGGTCCGTGCGGTGCGCCAGGCGGTGGGGCCGGCCGTGACGATCCGCCTCGACGCGAACCAGGGGTGGACCCCGGACGAGGCGATCACCGTGATCCGGGCCCTCGAGCGCGCCGACCTCGGCGTCGAGCTCGTCGAGCAGCCGGTCCCCGGCGAGGACGTCGAGGGCCTGGCCCGTGTCCGGGCCGGCGTCGGGCTGCCGGTCATGGCCGACGAGGCGCTCTACAGCCTGGTCGACCTCGACCGGATCATCCGCCTGGAGGCGGCCGACCTCGTCAACGTCAAGCTGGCCAAGTGCGGCTCGCTCGGCGTCGCGATGGAGCAGCTGCGCCGGGCGACCGACGCGGGCCTCGGGACGATGGTCGGTTCGATGATGGAGACCGCCATCGGGGTGGGAGCCGTCGCGGCCGTCGCCGCCGCCCATCCGACCAGCGTGGTCGACGACCTGGACGCCGCGTGGTGGGCGGCGTCATCACCCGTGGTCGGGGGAGTGACGTACGACGGTGACCGCCTGAGGCTGCCCGCCACGGCCGGCTCAGGGGTCGCGGAGGTCGTTGTAACCGGCTAAGATGGTTACATGACCTTGTGGACCGAACCGGCCGTCGGCCAGTGGTTCGTGTCCAACGACGGCGTCCGCTGGTGGTTCGACTCCGGCGACATCTCCCTCGACTTCGCCTACACCGGATCGATGGGCGACGGACGCCCCGAGTGGGAGTACTGGCACGGACCGGAGGACGCCGAGGCCTGGGTGCTGGCGCGGTTCGGCGTCCGAGTGAGCGTCACCGAGCCCGACCTGCGCAGCGCGAAGCGGTTGCGCGACGCCATCGCGGGCCTCGTCACCGACGTCTCGCAGGGCCGGCCCCAGCGGCCGGACCAGCAGGAGGTCGTGAACCGGTACGCGGCGCGCCCCGACGTCGCGCCGCAGCTCGGCGCCGTGGATCCGCAGCCGACCATCGACCAGGTCCTCGCCGGCCTCGCCCGCGAGGCGGTGCACGTGCTGCGCGAGCACGCCGACGGCATCCGTGAGTGCGGCGGCGACAACTGCGCCATCGTCTATCTCGACACCTCACGGTCGGCGAACCGGCGGTGGTGCTCGATGAGCCGGTGCGGCAACCGCCACAAGGTCCGCGAGAGTCGCGCCCGCCAGGCCGCGGCGCGATCAACCACACCGAACCAGGAACCGTTCGACCCGACCCGACAGGAGAACCGGCATGACCCTGACCCATCTCAACCCTGAGTCGATGCACCACAGCCCCGCCTTCTCGCAGGGTGTCCTCATCGAGGGACCCGGACCGCTGCTCGTCGTCGGCGGCCAGAACGGCGTCGATGCGACCGGTCAGGTCGTCAGCGAGGACCCGGGCGAGCAGAGCGCCCAGGCCCTGAGGAACGTCATCACGGTCCTCGAGAGTGCCGGCTGCACCCAGAACGACGTCGTCAAGCTGAGCATCTACCTCGCCCAGGGCGTCGACATCACCGCGGCGTACGGCGCCGCCCAGCAGGTGTGGGGGCCGCACCCCTGCGCGGTGACGGTGTTGTTCGTGTCCGACGTGGGGCCGGAGGGCGCCGTCGTCGAGATCGAGGCGCTCGCCCAGGTGCCGGCCCGATGAGCCGCATGAAGCGGCCGAAGCAGCCGATGCCTCCCGATGTCGACCAGGCGCTGCGGAGCGCAGGGGTGCTCGACGCATACCGGGAGCGACCGGCATACCAGCGCAACGACTACCTCGGCTGGATCGGCCAGGCCCAGCAGGACGAGACCCGGGCCAAACGGGTTCGCCAGATGGTCGACGAGCTGCGCGAGGGCGGGGTCTACATGGGGATGACGCACGCGCCGTCGCGGCGGGTGACGCCGTGACCGCTCCGGTCCGCGAGCTGCGGCTCGTCGTCACCGTGCCCGACTACGACGCGGCGGTCGCCTTCTACCGCGACGTGCTCGGTATGCCCGAGACCGCCGAGTACGTCTCCGAGGACGGCGGCCGCGTCGTCATCCTCGAGGCCGGACAGGCCACGCTGGAGATCGGGGACGCCACGCACGCCGCGGCCATCGACCAGCTGGAGGTCGGCCGCCGCGTCGCCGGCCCGCTCCGGGTGGCGCTGCGGGTCGAGGACGTCGACACCGCGACCTCGGCCGCGGTCGGCCGGGGTGGCGCCGCCCTGGTCGCGGCCCCGGTGGACACGCCCTGGGGTTCGCGCAACGCGCGCCTCGATGCGCCGGGCGACCTGCACCTGACCCTGTACGAGGACGGGACGCTGCCCGAGCGCTGACCCGACCCGGTGGGGCTACCCCTTGGGGTTGCCGAGCGCGTCGCAGGGGATCGGGGTGGCGTTGCCCTGGTACTCGGTCTCCATCGCCGTCAACGTGGCCTGCATCCGGTTCGGCGGCAGCTGGGCACCGCGGTCCGCGAAGGGGGCGTCCAGCACGTAGACGACGACGATGCCCGCGAGCATCGTCGCCGCGACGGCAGAGACGCCGAGCACCTGGGGGATGAGCGGCCGCTTCGGACTGGCGAAGAGGATCTGGTAGCCCACGACCACGACGAACAGCAGGACCAGCATCGCCCAGACGAACGGCGGCACGTAGGGCGCCGACTCGGCGAGCCGGCCTCGACGCCCCTCCTGCCGCTCGGCGGCCCGGGAGAACCAGGTGTTGAAGACCTCGATCTCCTTGTTGGTCGTCACCGGGAGCGCGACCATGTCGTCGTCCAGCTTGTCCACCCAATGGTCGACGAGGGTGCTGCTCCTACCGACGGCCATGGTGGCCCACTCGTCGTTGACGACGGCCCGGGAGTAGCAGATCAACCCGCCCTCGAGGGTGTCCCTCGACTCCGCCGGGAAGAACCGCGCGAGGGAGTACATCTGCCGGGTGGCCACAGACTCGATCCCGGCGTCCTCCCGCGCGGTCGCGTAGCTCTCGAAGGCGGTGAAGATGACAAAGGCGAGGATGACCGCGAACCCGGTCCCGACGACGCCGAAGACGTCGCCGGCGATCGGGGTCTTCTGGTAGCGCTTGGGATGTTCCTGTCGCCAGCGACGCGTGAGGATGAGGGCGAGCGCGCAGATCTCGGTGCCGACGATGATGATGACAATCGAGACCCACATCGCGTCCCCCTCTCGCCGGCCTCAGGTCCCCGTCGCTCGGGTGAGCGTAGCGCCGCGCCAGTGGGCGCCGAACGTCGACACCACGGTTTGCCAGGGCTCTCAGTGGGCGCTCAGGAGGGCGTCAGCGACGACGCGCGGGTCAGCGACGGCGAGCGCGGTCGCCGAGCGCGGGGCCGCTGCGCTTGTCCGTTCCGAGCGGACGCTGTGGTCGACCGTCGTCGGTGGGGGCCAGACCGCCCTGGCACCGCGGGCAGTAGAACATCGTCCGCTCCCGAGGCGCCTCGCCGACCATCGCGACCCTCACGCTCTCCCCGCAGCGGCGACACGGACGGCCCGACCGCGCGTGAACCCATGCGGTCTCGCCCCGGCGCCGGCTGCCCGTCGTCGTCTGGACGGCATGGCGCCGGCCGAGGTCGAGGAGGGTATGCGCGCGGTCGACGACCGCGGCTACGGTCGCCAGGTCGAGGTCGGCCGCCGGGGTCCACGGGTGGACCCGTTCGAGGAAGAGGGCCTCCGCGGCGTAGAGGGTGCCGACGCCGGCGAGGTTGCGCTGGTCGAGCAGAGCGGCACCGATCGTGGTGGGGCCGGCGTGGACCCGCCGGACGGCTTCGGCGGGGTCCCAGTCGGGACCGAGCACGTCGGGGCCGAGGTGACCGACCAGACGGCCCTCGTCGGCGGTCTCGACGACGTGCAGGTCGCCGAGACGGTGGCCGACGGCGGTCCAGGCCTGGGTGGCGACCACGGCACGGATCTGCGGGTTCGAGAGGGTGCGGGCGGTGAGGCGGTCGGTCGCGTCGACCCGCCACTGGCCTTCCATCCGCAGGTGGGAGTGGATGGTCACGCCGTTGCCGAGTCGCTGGAGGATGTTCTTCCCCCGGCTGACGACCTCCAGCGTGGGGACGCCTCGGAAGTCCAGCGTGGACAGGTCCGGCCAGCGCAGGTCGGTCGTGGTCAAGGGTTCGCCGGCCAGGGCCTGGTGCAGGCGGGCGGCGGTCCGGAAGACCGTGTCGCCCTCAGGCATCGCGGGTCACCGCCTCAGCCGCAGTCCTCGCGGCGTGGCGTGGAAGCCCGCCTTCGCGAGCGCGTCGGCGACCGGGTGGCCCGAACCCAGGACCTGGCTGCCGTCGGTGCGTTCGACGGTGAGTCGGCCCAGAGCGCCCTCGCGGACGGCGAGCGCCAGCGCGTCGGCCGCCCGCTGCAGCGCGTCCGTCGACTCGGTCCAGGTGAGCAGGGACTTGCCGCCGCGCTCGACGTAGAGGACGAGCTCGCCGTCGACGAGGACGACCAGCGCACCCGCCTTGCGGCCAGGCTGGTGGCCCCGGCCCCCTGCCTTGGCCTTGCTGATGCCGCCGACGGTTCCGGTGGCGGTTCCGGAGGCAGCTCCGGCGGCGGTTCCCGAGCCGGTGCCCGAGTCCGCGCCGGCCTCGCTGGGTTCCACGGGTCGATCCGGCCAGGTGAGGGCGGCTCCGAACGGGTTCGCGGGGTCGCACGCGGCGAGGACGACGGCGCGGGGCGCGTCGTCGGACCGTCGCACCGCGTCGAGCGGCCGGCTCTGCGCCCGGAGCCGGTCGACGGCGCCGGTCGTCGCGAACTGGGCCGCGCCCAGCCCCTCGACGAAGTAGCCGCGGCGCACCCGGCCGGACTCCTCCGCCGCGGCGAGCACGCGGTAGGCGGCGGCGAACCCACCGGGCACCGACTCCGACATCGCGCTGCCCCGGGTCACGACGCCGTAGCGCTCGAGGAGGATCTCGGCGGTCGCGTAGGCGACGACGGTCGCGTCGGCCTCGGTCGGCGGCAGCAGCGACCACCGGCCGGCCGCGGAGGGTGGTCCGGAGCGCGCGGGGAGCGACGGGCGACCTGGTGCCGCACCGGACCTCCCGGCTCCAGACCTCCCCGCACCGCCGATGAGGCCCCCGAGCGCGCCGGGTCGCGACGCATACCGTCCTCGCCGTGGACCCTGTGGCGCCCTGCGGTGCGCGGTGCGGCCGCCCGAGAGGAGGGCGCGGAGCGGGGCAAGGGTGTCGTTGGTGAGGTAGCCGGCCCAGGTGAGGTCCCACAGGGCCCCGAGGAGCGTGTCGTCGTCGACCCCGCCGGCCTGCTGGTAGATCGCGTCGGACAGGGTGCGGAAGAAGTACGCGCCGCCACCGGCCAGGGCGTCCAGGATCGCCTGGTGGGTCTCGGTCAGCGCCAGGGTCGCGTCGGAGGCCGGCGAGGTCAGGTGGGCGAGGTCGGCGACGTGCAGGGAGACCCAGCCGTCGTCGCCCGGCAGCGAGCCGTGACCCCGCCAGAGGACCTCGCCGCTCGACATCAGCTCGTCGAGCATGGCCGGGGTGTAGGCCGCGACTCGGGCCGGGAGGACGAGGGTCTCCAGGGCGCTGGCGGGGACGACGGCACCGGCCAGCTGTTCGACCGCGCGGATCAAGCCCTCGGTGCCGCGCAGGGTCCCGCCGACGCCCTGCCAGCTGGGCAGGAACCGGGCGAAGTCGGTCGCCGTGACCGGCTCGACCTCGGCGCGCAGCGCGGCGAGCGATCGCCGCCGCAGGGTCCGCAGGACGCCCGCGTCGCAGAAGTCGAGGCCGCCGGCCGCCGAACCGGTCGGGTCGGGACGCAGCTCGCCCTCGACGACCCGTCCCGCTCCGACCAGCCGGCGGAGGGCGTCGGTGACCACGGCGTGGCCCAGGCCGTACCAGACCGCGACCTCCGCGGCCCGGAACGGGCCGTGCGTACGCGCATACCGGGCGACGAGGTCGCCGAGCGGGTCGCGGACCGGTTCGAGGAAGGTGTCGGGGACGCCGACCGGCAGCGAGACGCCGAGCGCGTCGCGCAGCCGGGACGCGTCCTCGACGGCGGCCCAGCGCTCCTCGCCGGCGACGCGGACCCGGATCACCTGGCGGGAGCCCTCGAGCTCGACGAGCCAGTGCCCCACGACGCGGGGGTCGGCGGACTCCTCGGAACGCGCGACGACCGCCTCGAGGGGGAGCGGGCCGAGGGCGCGGAGCAGGTCGACGGCGTCCTCCGCGTCGCGGCAGCGCCGGGAGTCGTCGAGGCGCTGCAGCTCGGCATCGGTCCGGGCGACCGCCTCGGGGTCGAGCAGGTCGCGCAGGCTCAGCCCGTCCCCGCGGCCGAGCAGCTCGGCGAGCAGGGTCGGGTCGAGCGAGAGGGCCGCGGCCCGGCGTTCGGCGAGGGGCGAGTCACCCTCGTAGATGTACTGCGCGACGTAGCCGAAGGTGAGCGACCGGGCGAACGGCGACGGCTGCGCGGTCTCGACGTCGACCGTCGTGACCTCCCGCGAACGAATCCGGGTCATCAGGTCGACGAGTCCCGGCACGTCGAAGACGTCCTGGACGCACTCGCGAACCGCCTCGAGGACGATCGGGAACGAGGGGTACTGGCTGGCCACCTCGAGCAGCTGGGCCGAGCGCTGGCGCTGCTGCCAGAGCGCCTGCCGGCGGTCGGGACGTCGCCTCGGCAGCAGCAGGGCCCGCGCCGCGCACTCGCGGAACCGCGCCGCGAACAGCGCCGAACCGCCGATCTGCTCGGTGACCAGGTCGTGCACGTCGTCCGGCTCGAGCAGCACCAGGGACATGAGCTCGGCCATGCCCGCCTGACCGCTGCCACCGGTGCTGGGAACGGCTCCGGGGGCGCCGCCGAGGTCGGTGTCCTCGTTCAGCCCGTCGAACTCGAGGTCGGGCAGCCGGAACACGATGCCGTCGTCACCGTGCATCGCCTGCACGTCGACCCCGAACCGCTCGCGCATCCGCGCCGACACGCACAGCGCCCACGGGGCGTGCACCGGCGCCCCGAACGGGGACAGCACGGCCACCCGCCAGTCGCCCAGCTCGTCACGGAAGCGCTCGACGACGATGGTCCGGTCGCTCGGCAGATGGCGGGTCGCCTGCTTCTGCTCCTCGAGGTAGGCGAGCAGGTTGTCGGTGGCCCACTCGTCGAGCCCGGCCAGCGCCACGCGTTCCCGGGCCTTGGCCGGGGGCAGCGCCGCCACCTCGCGGACGAACTTCCCGACCGCCTGGCCCAGCTCGGAGGGCCGGCCGAGGGTGTCGCCCTTCCAGAACGGCAGCCGACCGGGGAGTCCGGGCGCCGGCGTCACCAGCACCTTGTCGTGGGTGATGTCCTCGATCCGCCAGCTGGACGTGCCCAGGGTGAAGACGTCACCGACCCGCGACTCGTAGACCATCTCCTCGTCGAGCTCGCCGACCCGGCGACCCGCTCCGTCCGATCCGGCCAGGAACACCCCGTAGAGGCCGCGGTCGGGGATCGTCCCGCCCGAGGTCACGGCCAGTCGCTGCGCCCCGCGCCGTCCGGTCAGCATGCCGGTCACGCGGTCCCACACCAGCCGCGGCCGCAGCTCGGCGAACTCGTCGCTCGGGTAGCGCCCCGCCAGCATGTCGAGCACCGACTCGAGCACCGACCGGGACAGTCCGGCGAACGGCGCCGACCGCCGGACCAGAGCCTCGACGTCGTCGACCGACCAGTCGTCCATCGCGCACATGGCGACGATCTGCTGCGCGAGCACGTCGAGGGGGTTCATCGGCAGGCGCATCGACTCGATCGCACCGGCCCGCATGCGCTCGACGACGACGGCGGTCTGCACGAGGTCGCCCCGGAACTTCGGGAACAGCACGCCGCGCGAGACCGCCCCCACCTGGTGCCCGGCGCGGCCGACCCGCTGCAGACCACTGGCGACGCTGGGCGGCGACTCCACCTGGACGACGAGGTCGACGGCGCCCATGTCGATGCCGAGCTCGAGGCTGCTCGTGGCGACCACCGCCGGGAGCAGGCCGCCCTTGAGCGCGTTCTCGATCTCGGCGCGCTGCTCCTTGCTCACCGAGCCGTGGTGGGCCCGGGCCAGGATGGGGGGAGCGCCGGACGACGCGCCCGACTGCGCCATGATCTCGGCCGGAGAGCGGGTATGCCGGTCCGCAGCGCCGGTCCGTGCGGCACCACCCGAGCGTCCGTCTTGGGTCGAGTCGGCCGCGTTGGTCGAGTCGGCCGCGTTGGTCGAGTCGGCCGCCTCGGCCGCCTCGTCGGCGGCGGTCAGGCGTTCCTCCCAGATCTCGTTGAGCCGGGCGGTCAGCCGCTCGGCCAACCGCCGGGAGTTGGCGAACACCAGCGTGGAGCGGTGCGCCGAGACGAGGTCGACGATGCGCTCCTCGACGTGTGGCCAGATCGAGGCCCGGCGCTGCTCCCCGGCCGCGGGACCGCTGAGGTCCTCGGTCAGCTCGCCGAGCGCCGACATGTCGGCCAGCGGTACGACGACCTCGAGGTCCCACTCCTTGGTCGACGGCGGCTGCACGATCTCGACCGGGCGGCCGCCGGAGAGATAGCGGGCCATCTCCTCCACGGGGCGAACGGTGGCCGACAGCCCGACGCGCTGTGCGGGCTTCGGGAGCAGCTGGTCGAGACGCTCCAGCGACAGCGCCAGGTGCGCGCCCCGCTTGGTACCCGCGACCGCGTGGACCTCGTCGACGATGACCGTCTCCACGCCGGTGAGCGCCTCTCGGGCGCTCGAGGTGAGCATGAGGAACAGCGACTCAGGAGTGGTGATGAGGATGTCGGACGGCGTCCTGATGAACGCCCGACGGTCGGCGGCAGGGGTGTCGCCGGACCGGACCGCGACGGTGATGTCGGGCGCCGGCAGTCCGAGCCGGGCGGCGGCGTGTCCGATCCCGACGAGCGGGGACCGCAGGTTGCGCTCGACGTCGACGGCCAGGGCCTTGAGCGGCGAGACGTAGAGGACCCGGCAGCGCTGTTGCGGCGAGGCGGGCGGTTCGCCGCTGGCCAGCCGGTCGAGCGCCCAGAGGAACGCCGACAGCGTCTTGCCCGAACCGGTCGGCGCCACCACGAGGGCGTGATGCCCCGAGCTGATCGCCGACCACGCTCCCTCCTGGGCGGGAGTGGGCGCGCTGAACGACCCCCGGAACCACGCCGCGGTGGCGGGGGAGAACCGCTCGAGCACGTCACCAGCCATCAGGGAGCCCAGCCTGCCACCGCCCACCGACACCCGATCGCGCCGGGCCAACTGCCTCGAACCAGCGCGGACGCATACCCCGAACCAGCCCGGACGCATACCCCGAACCAGCGCGGACGCATACCCCGAACCAGCCCGGACGCATACCCCGAACCAGCCCGGACGCATACCCCGAACCAGCCCGGACGCATACCCGGAACCAGCCCGGACGCATACCCGGCCAGCCCCGGCAACGCCCGCCCTGCCAACAACTGCGCACGTGATGAGAAATCCACGCCCGATATCCGAAATGTCCGAAAATTTCTCATCACGTGCGGAGTTGTTCACGGAGGGGCTGGCGCACACGTCGGCGCGCACGGTCGGCGCACACGGTGGCGCGCACGGTGGCGACCGCGAGGTGGGGCGGGCACGCATACCGAACCGCTGTGCCACACTCGACCGCCGTGCGGCTGAGCCAGTTCTGGATCCTCATGGAGGACGAGTTCGGCCCGACGTATGCGGTCTCCCTCGCCCGCGACCTGGCCCTGGACGCGCTCGGCGGCCGGACCGCGCAGGAGGCCCTCGACGCCGGCCTGCCGCCGCGGGACGTGTGGCTCGCGCTGTGTGACGCGCAGGAGGTGCCGGAGGCGCGCCGCCACGGCAAGGACAAGCACCAGCGCAAAACCGGTTGAGCCATGGTCGGTCGCCGCGGTTAGCGTGAGGCCGTGACCGACGCGACCCGCCTGGACCAGCCCGGACCCCAGGCGTCGGCCGGCTCGGACCACGACGTGCTCCTGCGGGCTCGGGGCCTGACCAAGCGGTTCGGCGACTTCGTGGCCGTCGACGGCATCGACGTCGAGGTGCGCCGCGGGGAGGCCTTCGGGTTCCTCGGGCCCAACGGCGCCGGCAAGTCCTCGACGATGCGGATGGTCGGCTGCGTCTCGCCGGTCACCGCGGGCGAGCTGACGATCTTCGGCCTCGACCCGGGCCGCGACGGACCGCAGATTCGCGCGCAGCTCGGCGTGGTCCCGCAGAAGGACACCCTCGACGAGGAGCTCACCGTCCAGGAGAACCTCTGGGTCTACGGCCGCTACTTCGGCCTGTCGAGGGCCGAGGTCAAGCGTCGCGCGGTCGAGCTGCTCGAGTTCGCCCAGCTGTCCGACCGGGCCACGGACAAGGTCGAACCCCTCTCCGGCGGCATGAAGCGGCGCCTCACCATCGCGCGCTCGCTGATCAACGAGCCCCGCATGCTCCTGCTCGACGAGCCCACCACCGGGCTCGACCCGCAGGCCCGGCACATCCTCTGGGACCGGTTGTTCCGGCTCAAGCGCCAGGGCGTCACCCTCATCGTCACGACCCACTACATGGACGAGGCCGAGCAGCTGTGCGACCGCCTCGTCGTCATGGACAAGGGCCGCATCGTCGCCGAGGGGTCGCCCCGCGAGCTGATCGACGCGCACTCGACCCGCGAGGTGCTCGAGCTGCGGTTCGACGTCGTCGAGCACGACGAGGGGATCGCGGGCCGCCTCAGCGGGATCGGCGACCGGGTCGAGGTCCTGCCCGACCGCATCCTCGTGTATGCGTCGGACGGCGACGCCGCCCTCGCCGCCGTCACCGGTCGAGGGCTGCGACCGATCTCGGCCCTCGTGCGGCGCTCCACACTGGAGGACGTCTTCCTCCACCTCACCGGCCGCACCCTGGTCGACTGACGTGGCGCGGGACGTCCTCACCCCCTTCACCGGTACCGCCGCGGAACCGGCCCGGCACCGCCCGCCGGCCGCTCCCTGGCGGTTCGTCTACGAGTACCAGCTGCGGGTCTACCGACGGACCTGGCGCGGCAGCCTCACGACCAAGGTGCTGACGCCGGTCCTCTTCCTGTTGTCCATGGGTGTGGGCCTGGGCTCACTGGTGAACAGCTCGACCGGCGGGATCGAGGTCGGCGGTCAGACCGTCCCGTACCTGCTCTTCGTCGTCCCCGCGATCCTCGCCGTGACGTGCATGTCCACGGGGATGGGCGAGTCGTCGTGGCCGGTGCTCGGCGCGATCAAGTGGTTCGGCACCTACCATGCGATGCTCGCGACGCCCGCCCGCGTCGTCGACATCCTGCTGGGCCACTGCGCCTACGTGGTCACCATGGTGGGTCTCGCCTCGGCGATCTTCATGGTCGTGGCGCTCGCGTTCGGCGGGTTCGCCTCGTGGACCGCCCTCTGGTGCCTGCCGGTGGCGCTCCTGATCGGGTTGGCGTTCGCCACGCCGGTCACCGCGCTGTCCAGCCGGCTCGAGAACGACACCGGGTTCAACGTCCTCTTCCGGCTGGTCCAGACGCCCCTGATGCTGTTCTCCGGCACCTTCTTCCCGATCAGCCAGCTGCCGGCCTGGCTGCAGCCGGTGGCCTGGGTCACGCCGCTCTGGCACGGCGTCGAGGCCGAGCGCGCCCTGGCCCTCGGTACCGGCAGCGTCGCCGGCGTCCTCGGCCACGTCGCGGCGCTCGTGGGGTTCGCCGCGGTCGGGTGGGTCCTCGCCCTCCGCGGCCTGACCTCGAGGCTGCGGCCGTGAGCACCTCGGTCGCGAGCCGCCTCTCCCGCGCCGTCCCCATCCCTGCCGGCGCCGGGCTCGCCCGGATGATCGTCGAGCGCAACCTCACGAGCTTCCGGCACGCGTGGATGACCCTGGTGACCGGGTTCGCCGAGCCGGTGTTCTACCTGTTCTCCCTGGGGATCGGGCTGGGCGCGCTCATCCAGGACGTCACGACCGACGGCGGCACGACGGTTCCGTATGCGGTGTTCGTCGCCCCCGCCCTGCTCGCCTCGTCGGCCATGAACGGCGCGATCTTCGACTCGACGTTCAACGTCTTCTTCAAGCTGAAGTACAGCAAGCTCTACGACTCGGTCCTCGCGACGCGGATGGGTCCGCGCGACATCGCGCTGGGGGAGCTGGGCTGGTCGCTGCTGCGTGGCACGTTCTACTCGGCGGCGTTCCTGCTCGTCGCCTGGCTCGCCGGCACCATCCAGTCGTGGTGGGCCCTGCTGGCGCTGCCGGCCGCGACGCTGATCGCCTTCGCGTTCTCGGCGGTGGGGATGTTCCTCACGACGTTCATGCGCTCCTGGGTCGACTTCGACTACGTCAACCTCGCGATCCTGCCGATGTTCCTCTTCTCCGCGACGTTCTTCCCGCTGTCGACCTACCCCGCCGGCATCCGGTGGCTGGTCGAGATCACCCCGCTGTACCAGGGCGTGGCGCTCGAGCGCGGGCTGATGCTGGGTGAGGTCGACGCCGGGCTGCTCTGGCACGTGGGCTACTTCGTCGTGCTCGGCACCATCGGGGTCATCGGGGCCGCACGCCGGCTCGAACGGCTACTGCTGTCCTGACGCGTCGCGCTCAGAGCCAGCCGTTGCGCTGAGCGAGGGCGTATGCCTCCGCCCGGGTTCGCGTTCCCGTCTTGCCGATCGCCGAGGACAGGTAGTTGCGCACGGTGTGCTCCGACAGGTGCAGCCGGACGGCGAGGTCCTTCGTCGTGGTGCCGTCGGAGGACGCGGAGAGGACGTCACGCTCGCGCTCGGTGAGGGGGCTCGCGCCGCTGGCCAGCGCCGCCGCGGCCAGGTCCGGGTCCACGACGGTGCGGCCGGCGTGGACCGCCCGGATCGACTCGGCCAACCCTTCGACGGGTCCGTCCTTGACGAGGAACCCCGTCGCTCCGGCGTCGAACGCCCGCCTCAGGTACCCCGGGCGCCCGAAGGTGGTGAGGAACACGACGGCACAGCTCGGCGCCACGGCCCGAACGGTCGCCGCGACGTCGAGCGAGCTCCCGTCCTCGAACTCGATGTCGAGCAGGGCGACGTCGGGCCGACAGTCCCTGACGGTGGGCACGATGTCCGCGACAGTGGACACCTGGCCGACGACCTCCAGGTCGTCCTCCAGGGCGAGCAGGGCCGCGAGCGCGCTGCGCATCATGCCCTGGTCCTCGGCGAGGAGCAGCCGGATCACCGCGCGGCCGGCCCTCCGCCGACCGCGGATCCCGCCGGCGCCCCGGCGGTCGCGTCCGTTGGTGCGTTGGCCGGTGCCTCGGCCGGATCCAGGGTGGGGTCGTACGTCGCCGCCACCAGAGGTACCCAGGCAGACACCCGGCGACCCCGCCCCTGCCCGGTGTCGACGGTCACCGTCCCTCCGGCCGCGCGGACCCGCTCGGTGAGTCCTCGCATACCGGTGGAGAGGCTCGCTGGCGAGTCGGCGGGGACGACGTCTCCACCGACGCCGTCGTCCGCGATCGACACCGAGGCCCGTCCGGGGGCGACCTCGATGACGATGCGGCAGGCGGTGGCGTGGGCGTGTCGCAGCACGTTGGTGACCGCCTCACGGACGACCCATCCCAACGTCGCGTCCGCAGCGACAGCCGGGGGCAGCGGGTCCGGGCCGTCGACCACTCCGCGGACGCCGGCGGCCCGGAGCGCCTCCTCGGCGTTGGCGAGCTCGTCGGCGAGACCGTTGCCCCGGTACCCGGCGACGGCCTGTCGCACCTGGTTGAGGGCGCGCCGTCCGATCGCCTCGATGTCACTGGCGTGAGCGACGACCGCGTCGGGGTGGTCGGTCCCGGTCCGGCGGACCGCCTCGGCCTTGACGACGATGAGGGACAGGGAGTGGCCCAGGAGGTCGTGCAGGTCGCGGGACATCCGCTGGCGTTCCTCGCGGACCGCGACCGCCGCGAGCTGGGCCCGTGTGCGGTGGAGCTCGGCGACGACCTCGGTCAGGCGGTAGAAGGCATACGTCCCGAACCCGGACGCGAGCACCGTGAAGGCGCCGCCCACGGCCCCGCCCCAGCCCGTCGCGAACCCGAGCCAGGTCGCGGCACCGAGAGCGGTGGCGATGATCGCCCACGGTCCCCACCAGGGGTGCGCGGCGGCGCCGAGGGACAGGCCGAGCAGGACCCACAGCCAGAGCGAGACGTCGACCGGGAGCGTCGTGACGGTGACGACAGTGGCGACCGCCTGGACGGCGAGGAGGATGTCGGGGATCCGGCCGCGGCGGCCGCGAGCGCCGTGCTGGGGGAAGGCCGTGAACAGGGCGGCCACGGCGGTCGCGGCGACGACCACGAGGCCGACCCAGCCGAGGGCGTTGCGGCCCATGGCGGCGACCGGGGCGGCCAGCATGAGCGGTACCCACACCAGGGCGGCCCACGGACCGGGCGACACACGGCCCCACCAGAGACCTGGTGCGCAGTCCGGGTCGGCGGCGGACGAACGGTTGGACACGTCACTCACCGTAGCCGCGGGCGGTGGTGAAAGAGCTGCGCAGACCGAGGAGCAGGGCCAGCCCGACGAGCAGGTGGAGGGCGACCAGCGAGACGACCGCGGCGGGGGACGTCGCGCCGAGCGGCCCGAGCAGGGAGACCAGGAGGACCGCGCTCGCGAGGACGGTCCAGACGGTTCGGCAGCGTCGCGGGGCGAGCCGCGTCAGCAGCCAGGCGCTCAGCGTCGCGGCCAGGCCGGCCACGAGAGCGGTGGCCACGACGGAGACGCCGGTGACCGGTTGGACGACGTCGCCGGTGCGCACGGCGAGGTCCACGCCGATGAGGCGGGTCTCGACGAGCCAGAGGGCGAAGGCGCCCACAGTGGCGCCGGTAACGGTGATCGCGTTGCGCGACAAAGAGGTTCGGGTGGGGTGGGCGGCAGTCGTTGTCATGTCGTCGACGCTACGAAGCCGGGAGGGCGGGCGTCAGAGCGGCGAGTCCTGGGTTCGGTGGGACATCTGTCCTGCCCGGTGGATGGTGCGGTGTCGGGATGGTGACCCCGGCGCCGCGTCGTGGGCGTGTCGTGCCATCCATGTCGAACAGGTGTTCGGTAGGTTTGTCCACACGGAGTGACCATCTCGTCCCACGATCCACAGGGCTTGCTGACCCGGCTCGGGATGTCGGTGACCACTCCTAACGTCTGACCCGACACCACGTTCGACCGGCAGCACGGCGACGGGGAGCGGGTCGTAGGTGGACGGCAGACTTCGAGACGAAAGCGGTGGGTGGCATGGCTCCTGGAGTTCCGGATCGCGAGCGCGCGATCGAGACGGTCCTCGGCCAGATCGAGAAGCAGCACGGCAAGGGCGCAGTGATGCGTCTGGGTGACGACATCCGGCCGCCGATCGAGGTGATCCCCACGGGGTCGATCGCCCTCGACGTCGCGCTGGGCATCGGGGGGCTCCCACGGGGCCGGGTCGTGGAGATCTACGGACCCGAGTCGAGCGGTAAGACGACGGTCGCGCTCCACGCGGTGGCCAGCGCACAGAAGGCCGGCGGGATCGCGGCGTTCATCGACGCGGAGCACGCCCTCGACCCGGAGTACGCCAAGGCGCTCGGCGTCGACACCGACGGCCTGCTCGTGTCGCAGCCCGACACGGGGGAGCAGGCCCTCGAGATCGCCGACATGCTCATCCGGTCCGGCGCGATCGACATCATCGTCATCGACTCCGTCGCGGCGCTCGTGCCGCGCGCGGAGATCGAGGGCGAGATGGGCGACAGCCACGTCGGACTCCAGGCCCGGCTGATGTCCCAGGCGCTGCGCAAGATCACCGGCGCGCTCAACAACACCGGTACGACGGCGATCTTCATCAACCAGCTCCGCGAGAAGATCGGCGTGATGTTCGGCTCGCCCGAGACGACGACCGGTGGCAAGGCGCTGAAGTTCTACGCGTCGGTGCGCCTCGACGTGCGCCGCATCGAGACGCTCAAGGACGGCTCCGACGCGGTCGGCAACCGGACCCGCGTCAAGGTGGTCAAGAACAAGGTCTCGCCGCCGTTCAAGCAGGCGGAGTTCGACATCATCTACGGGCAGGGCATCTCCCGTGAGGGCGGCCTCATCGACATGGGCGTGGAGCAGGGCTTCGTTCGCAAGGCGGGGGCTTGGTACACGTACGAGGGCGACCAGCTCGGCCAGGGCAAGGAGAACGCCCGGACCTTCCTGCGCGACAACCCGGACCTCGCCGACGAGCTCGAGAAGCGGATCAAGGAGAAGCTCGGTATCGGTCCGCGGGTCGACCAGCCGGCCGTGGCCGACGTCCCGGTCGACTTCTGATCCGTGCCATCGGCACACACCCGCGACGATGCCGACGCGGCCGCTGACCCGCTGATCGCACGACGGGCAGCGGCCGCGGAGGCGCTCGCAGCGGCCGAGAGCAGAGCGGCCGAGCACACGAGCGACCAGCCAGGCCAGAACGACCAGCCAGGGCAGCGCTCGGGCAGCCGAGCCGCTGTTCCGGACACCCCAGGCGATGGCCGGCGACGAGGGCGCTTCGCATGACGCCGAACCTGAGCATGGTCGTGGGGATCGTCGTGGGGATCGTCGTGGCGCTGCCGCTCGCACGGGCGACAGCGGTCGCGGTGGCGACAGCGGTCGCGGCCGTCATGGCGGTCGCGATGGTGATGGCCGGTTCGGACCACCGCCCGACCCCGACGCGGCGGACCGCGAACCGGACCCCGAGGAGATCGCCCGCGCCATCGTGCTGAAGCAGCTGTCGATGGCCCCGCGGAGCCGGAAACAGCTCGCGGACAAGCTGCGGCAGCGCGGCTGCCCCGACGACGTCGGCGCTCGGGTCCTCGACCGGATGGAGGCGGTGGGTCTCATCGACGACGAGGCCTACGCGCAGATGGTGGTCCGCTCGAAACAGGCCACCCGAGGGCTGGCCAAGCGCGCGCTGGCCCACGACCTGCGCGGCAAGGGCGTGGCCGACACGACGATCGAGGAAGCTCTCGGCTCGATCGACACCGAGTCGGAGCGGGCGCTGGCCGAGGCGGTGGCGGGCAAGACCATGCGCCGGCTGGCCGGCCTCGACCCGCAGGTCCAGGCGCGCCGGCTGGCCGGGGTGCTGGGCCGCAAGGGGTACCCGCCGTCGGTGGTCTACGCCGTCGTGCGTGACGCCGTGAACGACGCCCCCGAACACCAGCGCGACTGAGGGTCTGGCGGCGACCTCTGCTGGGAGTGCGCCGCAGGGAGTGAGCCCGAAGGGAGCGCGGACCACAGCGGGATGCGGCGAGCACGCCCGCTTGGACCTGGACCTGGACCCGGACCAGCGACGGACCGCCGCCGCCGCTCCCGTCAAGCGAGGTTTGACACGCGAATTCGTGTCAACCTAGCGTTGACGGCATGAGCCAGGATGCCGGCCATGACCCGATACCCCGGTTGCCGAACACGGCGGAACCGGTCGACCTCCGACAGGCCCTGTCGGCCACGTTGGCTCGGGTGGCCGGGGCCGAGGAGTCGGATCCGAACCGGGACCAGCTCCTCATGCTCGTCGACGTCACGGCCCGCGCGGGGACCGAGACGCGGAGCCTGCTCGGCGAGGCGGTCACCTCGGCGCGGGCCGCCGGCGCGAGCTGGGACGCCATCGGCCGGGTCCTCGGGATGAGCCGCCAGGCCGCCCACCAGCGCTTCGGTCGGCCGCGCGACCAGGACGACACGCCGGGTACCCGGATCCTCGGCCCGGTCACCGCGTCCTCCGAGATGGAGGCCCTGCGGGTCGCCGGCCGGCACGGCTGGCACTCGGTCGGCTTCGGCGCATACCAGCACACTCTCGAGCACTCGTCGACGGAGTGGGAGCACCGCCGGATCCGCGTCGTGGCGGTCGGGACGCGAACCCGCCTCGAGGAGGAGGGTTGGCAGGTCATCGGGACCTGGTTCCCCTGGGTCTACCTCAAGCGAGACACCGGTACGCCGGCCCTCCCGGAGGACTGACCGCCCGCGGAGCCACCCGCTCCGAACCGGGAAACCGCTGCGCAACATGCCGGAAACCGGATGGTCCTACGATCGGCCCGTGGCCGACCTCTTCGAGGACTACCGACTCGGGACCTCCTGGGACGAGATGCTGGGCTCGCCGGACGAAGCCCGAGGTCCGTACCGCGCCGTCCACCACACGCTGCGCTCCATGGAGCCGGAGGTCCTGCGGGAGCGCGCGGAGTACCTCGCCCGGAGCTTCCTCGACCAGGGCGTGACCTTCGACCACGCGGGCGAGGAACGCCCGTTCCCGCTCGACGCCGTCCCACGGGTCATCGCCGCCGACGAGTGGGCGGTCGTCGAGGAGGGCGTCGAGCAACGGGTCCGAGCCCTCGAGGCCTTCCTCGCCGACGTCTACAACCACCCCGACGACGCGCCGAGCGCGGTGAAGCAGGGCATCATCCCGTGGGAGCTGATCACCAGCTCGGCGCACTACCACCGCGCCGTCCACGGCATCCGTCCCGCGAACGACGTCCGCGCCCACGTCTCGGGCATCGACCTCATCCGCGACGAGGCGGGCACGTTCCGGGTCCTCGAGGACAACGTCCGGGTGCCGTCCGGCGTCAGCTACGTCATCGCCAACCGCCGCGCGATGACCAACGTCTTCCCCGAGGCCTTCGCCACGCTGCGGATCCGTCCGGTCCACGACTACCCGCGCATCCTCCTCTCCGCACTGCGAGCGGCGGCCCCGGACGGAGCGGGCGACCCGACCGTCGTCGTGCTCACCCCCGGCGTCTACAACAGCGCCTACTTCGAGCACACCCTGCTCGCCCGGATGATGGGCGTCGAGCTGGTCGAGGGGCGCGACCTCATCTGTTCCGGCGGTGTCGTCAAGATGCGGACGACCCAGGGCGAGCAGCCGATCGACGTCATCTACCGGCGTATCGACGACGAGTACCTCGACCCGGTGCACTTCCGACCGGACTCGATGCTCGGCGTCACCGGGCTGGTCGCCGCGATCCGCTCCGGCCGGGTCAGCGTCGCCAACGCCATCGGCAACGGGGTCGCCGACGACAAGCTCATCTACAGCTACGTCCCCGACCTGACCCGGCACTACCTCGACGAGGACCCGATCCTGCCCAACGTCGACACCTACCGCCTGAACGAGCCGGACGCCCTCGCCCACGTCCTCGAACGCCTCGACCAGATGGTGGTCAAGCCGGTGGACGGGTCCGGCGGCAAGGGTCTCGTCATCGGACCGGCCGCGGACGGCGCCACCCTGGACGCGCTGCGCCAGCGGCTGATCGCCGACCCGCGCGGCTGGATCGCCCAGCCCGTGGTCCAGCTGTCCACCGTGCCGACGCTCATCGACGGGCGGCTCGCGCCGCGGCACGTCGACCTGCGTCCGTTCGCCGTCAACGACGGGACGACGGTCCGCGTCCTGCCGGGCGGGCTGACCCGCGTCGCCCTCCCCGAGGGCCAGCTCGTCGTCAACTCCAGCCAGGGCGGCGGCTCCAAGGACACCTGGGTCCTGTCGAACCACAAGGGCAGCGTCAACCGTCAGCACGTGCATCCCGGTACCACCGAGATCGTCGTCATGACGGCCCCGGACACCTCGCTCCAGGACTCGATCGCCCAGCAACAGCAGCAACAACAACAACAGCAAGAGCAGCAGCAAGGGCCGGTATGCGACGACGCTCCGGTCCGCGCCCGAGGACGGGATGACGCATCGTGCTGAGCCGGATCGCGGAGTCGCTGTTCTGGATCGGCCGCTACGTCGAGCGCGCGGACGGGACCGCCCGCATCGTCGACGCGGCGCGGCTGCAGATGCTCGAGGAGACCGGCCAGTCCGAGGAGATCACCGCCCGGGTCATCCTCCAGGTGATCATGGGCCTCGACCCCGGCGAGGCACCGGTCTCCTACGCCACCGTGCTGCGACCGGCTGGTCTTCGACGACGAGCACTCCAGCTCGATCGCCGGCGCCTGGCGGGCCGCGCGGGAGAACGCCCGCCGGGCCCGCGAGACCGTCTCCACCGAGCTCTGGGAAGCCATCAACACGGCCTGGAACCGTTGGGGCGGCTTCGAACCCGACCAGGTCACCGCCCGGCAGCTGGCGTGGGTCCGCGAGCGGGCCGCGCTGGTCAGCGGCATCGCCGACTCGACGATGAGCCACGACCAGGCCTGGGGGTTCATGGCCCTCGGCCGGTCCCTGGAACGCGCGGACATGACGGCGCGCCTCGTCGCCACCGGCGCCCTGCCGCAGGCCGGACCACCCTGGTCGACGGTGCTGCAGAGCTGTGGTGCGCAACAGGCATACCTCCGCACCAACCGCGGTCTGATCCGGGACGACCGGGTCGCCGCCTTCCTCGTCCTCGACCGTCAGTTCCCGCGCTCGGTCCTCTTCGCGCTGTCCGCCGCCGAGCGCCGGCTCGAGGCGATCGACCCGGCGACCCACCGGATGGGCATTCCCGACGAGGCCCGCCGCCGGCTGGGCCGGATCCGCACCAGCCTCGAGTACCGGCCCGTCCCGGACGTCATGGCCGACCTGCCCGCGCAGATGCGCCGCGTCCAGGCCGCGGTGACGGGCGCGTCCGACGCCGTCGCCCGCCGGTACTTCCCGGCCGGCACGGTCACGACGTGGGTCGAGGAGTACGCGTGACCGAGGTCCGCCGGCACCGCATCGTCCACAAGACCTCGATCGGCTACGACCGGCGGGCGACCGCGTCGTACAACGAGCTGCGGATGACCCCGGCCACGGAGCCCGGCCAGACCACGTTGGAGAACCGGCTCCGGGTGCGGCCGATGACGTGGAGCCACGTCTACCGGGACTACTGGGGCGCCCACGTCACCGCCATGGAGGCGATCGGCGACCACTCCTCGCTCGAGGTCGAGGCGACGAGCACCGTCGAGCGCAGCGACTCGGTCCCCCTGCCGACCGGCGGCACCTGGATGGACCTCACCGACGCTCGCCTGCTCGACCTCCAGAACGAGTACGTCACCAACACCGAGCGCACCGACCCGGGCGACGAGATCGTCGAGCTGGCCCAGGAGGCGCGCGGGCCGCGGTCGCCGCGCGACACCGCATACCGCGTCGTCGAGGTCGTCCGCGAGCACATGACCTACGAGACCGGGGTCACCCACGTGCACTCCGGCGCCCAGCAGGCGTGGGCCGAGGGTCGAGGGGTGTGCCAGGACTTCGCCCACGTCACCATCGGGGCGCTGCGCAGCCTCGGTATGCCCGCCCGCTACGTCTCCGGGTACCTCGCCCCCAAGCGCGAGGCTGAGGTCGGCGAGTCCTCCAAGGGGGAGAGCCACGCCTGGGTCGAGTTCTGGGACGGGGGCTGGATGCCGTTCGACCCGACGAACGGGGTCTTCATCGGTCTGGACCACGTCACCGTGGTGCGCGGCCGCGACTACAGCGACGTCCAGCCGTTCAAGGGCGTGTACTCCGGAGCAGCCGACTCCACCCTCACGGTCGAGGTGCGTTTCACCCGGTTGCGCTGACCCGCATACTCTGGTGGCTGCCATGAGCACCAAGACCTACGACGTCCGCACCCACGGGTGCCAGATGAACGTCCACGACAGCGAGCGGCTCGCGGGCCTGCTCGAGACCGCGGGCTACGTCGACGTCAACAGCCTCGGCGCAGACCGGCCGGAGACGGCCGACGTCGTCGTCCTCAACACCTGCGCCGTGCGCGAGAACGCCGACAACAAGCTCTACGGCAACCTCGGGCAGCTGCGGCCGGCCAAGCTGCGCAACCCCGACATGCAGATCGCCGTCGGCGGCTGTCTCGCGCAGAAGGACCGCGGCACCATCGTCGAGCGAGCACCGTGGGTCGACGTCGTCTTCGGGACGCACAACATCGGCTCGCTCCCCGTCCTTCTCGAGCGCGCCCGCCACAACCAGCGCGCGGAGATCGAGATCCGCGAGTCGCTCGAGACCTTCCCGTCCACCCTCCCGACCAGGCGGGACAGCGCGTATGCGGGCTGGGTCTCGATCTCGGTCGGGTGCAACAACACCTGCACGTTCTGCATCGTCCCGAGCCTGCGCGGTAAGGAGACCGACCGCCGTCCGGGCGACGTCCTCGCCGAGATCCGGGCGCTCGTGGAGCAGGGCGTGATCGAGGTGACCCTGCTCGGCCAGAACGTCAACACCTACGGCGTGGAGTTCGGCGACCGGCTGGCGTTCGGCAAGCTGCTGCGCGCGTGCGGCGAGATCGACGGGCTCGAGCGGGTCCGGTTCACCAGCCCGCACCCGGCCGCGTTCACCGAGGACGTCATCGTCGCGATGGCCGAGACGCCCAACGTCATGCCGAGCCTGCACATGCCGCTGCAGTCGGGGTCGGACCGGGTGCTCAAGGCGATGCGCCGGTCCTACCGGAGCGCGAAGTTCCTCGGGATCATCGACCGGGTCCGCGAGCTCATCCCCGACGCGGCGATCACCACCGACATCATCATCGGCTTCCCGGGCGAGACCGAGGAGGACTTCCAGGGCACCCTCGACGTCGTCCGGGCGGCGCGGTTCTCCAGCGCGTTCACCTTCCAGTACTCGATCCGCGCCGGCACGCCCGCCGCGACACTGCCCGACCAGGTGCCCAAGGCCGTGGTCCAGGACCGGTACGACCGCCTCATCGCGGTCCAGGAGGAGGTCTCCTGGGCCGGGAACCGGACCCTGGAGGGCACCGAGGTCGAGGTCCTCGTCGCCACGGGTGAGGGCCGCAAGGACGCTGCGACCCACCGCCTGTCGGGCCGTTCGCGCGACAACCGGTTGGTCCACTTCGCGGTTCCGGACGGCGCCGAGACGCCGCGGCCGGGCGACCTCGTCACCGTCGGCGTCACCTACGGCGCGCCGCACCACCTCGTCGCCGACAGCGGACCGGCCGGTGGCGCATACCGGGTCCGTCGTACCTCCGGCGGCGACGCCTGGGCGGCGCTGCAGGAGCACGGCCAGGCCAAGCCGAGCGTGTCGTTGGGTATGCCGGCGGTCGGGCGCCCCTCTCCGGTCCCGGTCCAGACCGCCTGCGCGACCGCCTGACCGCTCGGGCTCCGGACCGCTCGACGGGCACGAACCCCGATGTCGGCCCCGGAACGTCCGATTCCCGCCCGGCTGCCCGTCGAGATGTCCGGGTGACGGTCGGGTCGACTAGTCGATCGATCCCTCGTCCTGGCCGGCGACGTAGCCGTCCGAGGTCTCGCCGCTGATTTCGGCGGCCTCCCCGTACTCATCCCCTTCGGGAACCTCCGGCCCGCGCTCGCTGCCGTCCATGAGGGCGCCGAGGTCGATGTGCTCGTGAGAACGGTCGTGCGTCGGGTCGGCACCGGGCTGCGTCATGCAATCACGGTAGGCCTGCCGAGCAGGGCGCTCAACCTGGGCCGACTGGCCTCTCGCCGGGTTCGGCTGAAAGACTCCCGGCCATGTCTGTCCGTCCCATCGTCATCACGGGTGAGCCGGTGCTGCACCGTCCGGCGGTGCTGGTCGAGGCGTTCGACGACGGCCTCCGCCAGCTGGTCGCGGACATGTTCGACACCATGGACGCCGCCCACGGCGTCGGCCTCGCGGCGCCGCAGATCGCCGTGCCGCTGCGGCTGTTCGTCTACGAGATGGCCAACGACGACGACGTGCCCGGGCGGGGCGTCATCATCAACCCGATGCTCTCGCTCAGCAGGATCTCGACGGACCGCCCTGACCCCGACACCGAGAGCGAGGGCTGTCTGTCCGTCCCGGGAGAGAGCTACCCCCTCAAGCGGGCCGACCAGGTCAGCGTGGTCGGGTTCGACGCGGACGGCGAGGAGCTGTCGTTCCGGGCGACCGGCTGGTTCGCGCGGGTGATGCAGCACGAGTTCGACCACCTCAACGGGCTGCTCTACGTCGACCGGCTCGACGACAAGCAGACCAGGCGGGCACGGAAGGCGATCCGCGCCAACGGCTGGGGCAAGGCGGGCAACACCTGGATGCCGGGCGTCGACCGTGACCCGTTCGGCCACGACGACGACCACGAGGGCGGCGACGCCTTCCTCGACGCCACGGGCCACGACGACCGGCTTGTCTGACCGGGAGGGTCCGACGGTCGTCGCCGTCGTCGGGCCGACCGCGACGGGCAAGTCCGACCTGGGTCTCGCCCTCGCCGAGCGCCTCGACGGCGAGGTGGTCAACGCCGATGCGATGCAGCTCTACCGCGGTATGGACATCGGCACCGCAAAGCTGCCGCCGGCCCAGCGCCGCGGGGTCGTGCACCACCAGCTCGACGTGCTCGATGTCCGCGAGGAGGCGAGTGTCGCCGCATACCAACGTCATTCGCGCGCCGACATCGCCGCCATCCACGCGCGTGGACACATCGCGGTCCTGGTCGGCGGCTCCGGCCTCTACCTGAGAGCGGCCCTGGACCGGCTCGAGATCCCGCCCACCGACCCGGCGGTCCGAGCGCGGCTCGAGGCAGAGCTCGCCGAGCGCGGCATCGAGGACCTGCGTGACCGGCTCATCGCCCTCGACCCGGCGGCCGCCGACGCGATCGAGGCGAACAACGGTCGCCGCATCGTCCGCGCGCTCGAGGTCGTCGAGATCACCGGACGGCCGTTCTCCGCGACGATGCCGACCCGGGAGCACCTGCTGCCGACGGTGGTGCTCGGGCTCGGCGCCGACCGTCCGGTCCTCGACGAGCGGATCGACGGACGGGTCCGCCGGATGTGGCAGGCGGGCCTGGTCGACGAGGTGAGAAGCCTTGTCCCGCAAGGACTTCGTGACGGACGGACCGCGTCGAAGGCGCTCGGGTACCGCCAGGCCCTCGCCCAGGTCGACGGGACGATGACCGCCGAGGCGGCCCAGCTCGACACCGCGACGGCCACCCGCCGGTATGCGCGGCGGCAGGAGTCGTGGTTCCGCGCGGACCCGCGGGTGGTCTGGCTCCCGCACGACGCGCCCGACCTCCTGGACCAGGCGCTCGCCGCGGTGGCGGCGGCTGGGAGGATGCCCGCATGACCTCCGTGCCGTTCACCAAGGGCCACGGCACGCAGAACGACTTCGTGCTCGTGCCCGACCTCGACGGCACCCGGCCGCTGACCACCGACGAGGTGCGGCTCCTCGCCGACCGTCGCGCCGGCCTCGGCGGCGACGGGGTGATCCGGGTGGTCCCGACCGCGCGCGCCGAGGAGGCCGAGGTCCGCGCGCAGGCGGGCGACGCCGAGTGGTTCATGGACTACCACAACGCCGACGGGTCCCCGGCCGAGATGTGCGGCAACGGGTCGCGGGTGTTCGCGGCGTACCTCCGGCGCGAGGGCCTCGTCGAGGAGGACGCGTTCCGGATCGCCACCCGTGGCGGGACCAAGGCGGTGACGGTCACCGGTGAGCAGTACGCCGTGGATCTCGGTCCGTGGCGCGTCGTCGACCCCGACGGGGCCCGGAAGCGCGGCTTCGACTCGACGGTCCGGTCCCGGGGTGGGACCGAGCTACCGGCCCTGCGGCTGGACCTGGGCAACCCGCATACCGTCGTCATCCTTCCGCCGGACTTCGACCTGGCCGAGCTGGACCTCACCGAGCCGCCCGCCGTCTCGCCGCACCCCGAGCACGGGACCAACGTCGAGTTCGTCCGGGCGATCGGACAGGGCCACATCGCCATGCGGGTCCACGAGCGCGGCGTGGGGGAGACCCGGTCGTGCGGTACCGGCGCGGCCGCCGCCGCCCTGGCGACCCGGTGGTGGGAGGGCGAGGCCGACGACAACACCGAGTGGACGGTGGACGTCCCGGGTGGTCGCGTCGCGGTCCGCGCCCTCCCCGACGGTCACGTCGAGCTGGCCGGGCCCGCGGTCCTCGTCGCCGACGGCACGGTCACGCTGCCCGACTGACCCGCAGGACCCGGAATCCCTTCGCGATGGCGACCCGGTCGCAGGGCATTCCCAGCGACTCCCGCACCCAGCGCTGCAGGGAGTCGGCGCCGAGGTTCTTCTGCACCACGAGGTAGGCCTCGCCCTCCTCGGTCAGCCGCGGCAGCCAGGTGCCGAGCAGGTCGTGGAGCGCCGCCTTGCCCACCCGGATCGGCGGGTTCGACCAGATGAGGTCGAACCGCACGTCGGGCGGTACCTCGTCGGGGAGGCAGCCCCGGAGGTGGCCGAGCCCGGCTGCTGCCGCGTTGGCGCGGGTGAGCTCGAGCGCCCGCTCGTTGACGTCGACGGCATACACGGTGGCCTCCGGCGAGAGCAGCCCGAGGCTGAGCGCGATCGGGCCCCAGCCGCAGCCCAGGTCGAGGAGGGTGCCCTGGGCGGGCGGCGGCGGGGCCTCGCGCAGCAGGACCTGCGTCCCGGTGTCGACGTGGTCGGGGGAGAAGACCCCGCCTGCGGTGACGACGCTCAGTCGACGTCCCGCCAGGTCGACGTCGATGGTGCGGCGTTCGGCCGAGGCGGCCGGCTGCGCGGTGAAGTAGTGCTCGCCGGCCACACCCCGACGCTATCGGGCCTCACGGACGGGGTGCAGCACCGCGTCCACGACGACGTCGACGGAGCTGCTGATGAGCCACCGCGGAGCGCGTCGCAGGGGCGACGTCATCCGGTCGAACGTCCCGGTCGCGTGCACCGCGACACCGCCGTCCGGCTGATGCGTGAGGGTCGCCGCCAGGCTGAGCGGGCAGTCCTCGCCACGGATCGTGAGGAGGCCGTCGACCACGACGCCGTCGTCGGTGCGGCGGGTACTGACGCTACGGAAGTCCACCAACGGGAACGTCGCGGTGTCGAAGAACCTGGACCCGCGCAGGTCCTTGTCCCGGCGCGCGTTCCCCGTGTCGAGGGCGGACACCTCCAGGGTGGCGGTACCGCGCGGCAGGCCGTCCGCGTCGACGGTCACGTCGGCCGTGACGACCGGGATCGTCCCGTGCGCCGTCATCAGGCCGAACTTCTCGGTGACGGTGAACGTCGCGGTCGTAGCGGCGGCGTCGGTGTGGAAGGCCGATGCCGGGGTCGTTCCGGTCATCGCCGAGGCGAGCTGGGTGGCGAGCTGGTCGTCCATGGTGTCCTCCGGACATCGGTGTGGGTGAAGGACTCCAGGCTCTTCGCGTCACGAGGCGGGCGAATCAGTGCCGGTACCGAACTCCGGTACTGAACTCGGTACTGAGTCTGGTACGGAGCCTCGGCACTGAGCGGCGGTGGAAGCATGGGGGTATGCCACAGGCCGGGTCCGCGCCGGAAGGGCCGTCGCCCTTCGTGGGACGCCGAGCCGAGACCGCCGCCCTGGCCTCCGTGCTGAGCCGGCTGGGCGACGGCCGGGGCGGCCTGGCCCTCGTCACCGGCGGCGCGGGGATCGGCAAGAGCCGCTTGGTCGCGGCCACCCTGGAGCAGGTGCGGGGCGGCGGGTCGCCGGCCGAAGACGACCCAGCGGTACTGCACGGGGCGCTCGACGGGGTGCGGGTGGGCTACGGCGAGTGCCTCCCGGACCTGCTGATGCCGCCGCTGTGGCCGATCTCCCGGGCGGTGTCGTCGGCCGCCGCTCGGCCGCGTCGGGCGACCGGGGAGGACCCACTCGGCCGACTGACCGACCTGCTGCGTCCCACCACGAACCGCCCGGTACCGGGCGCCCCGTCTGCCGGTCCGGGCTGGGACCGCCTCGCCGTTCTCGGCAACGTCGCGGACCGGCTCGTGGCCGCTGCGGACGAGGCGCCGCTCGTGCTCGTCATCGAGGACGTGCACTGGGCCGACCCCGAGACGCTCGCTCTGCTCCGGCTGCTCGCGCCCGAGCTGGGGCGAACGCCGCTCGTGGCCGTCCTGACCGCGCGACCGGCCGCCGACGACGAGCGGGCGACGGCGCTGGCCGGCCTGTCCGGCTCGGCGTCGACCCAGGTGGTGGCCCTCGGGCCGCTGGAGGTGGCCGATGTCGAGGACTACCTCGTCCGGGGCCGCCACGAGGGGGATCCGGCGGCGGTCCTGGCCCTCAGCGGTGGGTTGCCGCTGCTGCTGCCGGTGGCGGTGGGCGCAGGCCTGGGCACGCCTACGGTCGCGGGGTCCGGCGGTCCGCACGCCGACGTGCCGACGCTGGTCCGCCGGCTCACCGTCTCCCTGCGGGACGACCACGTGCGGGTCCTGGAGTCCGCGAGCCTCGTCGCCTCCCACCTCGACGCCGAGCTCGCCGCCGCGGCGGCCGATGTCGACGTCGCCGTGGCGGGCGACGCGACCGCGGCGGCGCTCCGGGCGGGACTGCTGGTGCGGGCGGCGGACGGACGGAGCCTGATGTTCGCGCACGAGCTGGTTCGCGAGGCGCTCACCGTCCGGCTCACGCCCGACCGGGCCCGGGCGGCCCACCGGCGGATTGCCGAGCTCGGGACCACGCGACCCGGAGTCCCGGCGGTCCGCGTCGCCGCGCACTGGGAGGCGGCCGGCCCTGAGGTCGCCGCACAGGCGGCCACCTGGTGGGCCCGGGCCGCCGACGAGGCGTCCGCGCTGCGGGCCCACGCCGACGCCGCGGGCCACCAGGCCCGCGCGGCCCAGGCCGCCACGCTCGCCGGCCTCCCCGGCGCCGACGTGGCCGGGTTCCACCTCGGGGCCGCGCGGGCCTGGCACCGGGCGGGCCGCTACGACGAGGCGGTCGCCGCCGCCGAACAGGCGGCCGCCCTCGCCACGACGGCCGGCCGCAGCGACATCGTGGCCGAGTCCGCGCTCGCGGTGGGCTGGGTCAGCTATCCGGACGCCCAGGCCGCGATCGGTCGCCTCACCAGCGCCGCTCTGGACGGCCATGCTGCGCTCGACGACGCGACGAGGGCCCGGCTGGTCGCTCAGCAGGTCGCCGCCCTCGGCAACTACGCCGAGACCCGTGGTGCCGCCCTGACCGCGGAGGCGATGGCGCTCGCGCGTCGCAGCGGTGACCCGACCGCCCTCCTCGAGGCCATCGGGGCCTGGATGACCTCGAAGCCGGAGGTCGGCGGAGCCGCCGAGCAGCGGGAGCTGGCCGAGGAGGCGGTGCGCCTGGCGTCGCGGGTCGGCGCACCGCTACCGGAGCTGATGGCCCACACCTGGCGGCTGAACGCCGTCGTCCAGCTCGGCCTGATGGACCTCGTCAACGAGGGGCTGGACGCGCTCCGGCGGATCGCCGAGGAGAGTCGGCTGCCCCTCGCGACCTGGCACTGGCTCCGCGCGTCGGTCGCCGTGGCGGTCCTCCGCGGCGACTTCGCCGCCGTCGAGGAGCGCCACGAGCGGTCCACCGCGATCGCCCGGGACTCCGGTGACGTGGTCGCGGCCAACGTCGGCAACGCCGCGGTCTTCGAGGTCGCGCTCCGGCGAGGGGTCTCCCTGCCCGACCCCGAGCGAGCGCTGCGGGACCTGGAGGGCGCCCCCATCTCGGCGCTCATCCAGGCACCCCGGGCGATGGTCCTCGACCAGCTCGGCCGTCACGACGAGGCCCGCGTCATCTACCAGCGACTGGTCCCGCTCCTGGGTGCGCCGCCGGAGTACCGGCCCTGGTGGCCGCTCGTGTACATGCTGCTCGAGCTCGCCGAGCGGTTCCAGGACACCGCGGTCGCCCCGCTCCTCGTCGACGAGCTCGAACCGTATGCGCGCGGCTCGGTCGGTGGTCTCGGCACCAGCACCGTGTGGTTCATCGGCAACTCGAACCGACAGCTCGGGCGCGCGCTGGTCCTGGCCGGCCGCCTGGAGGACGCCGTGACCGCGTACCGGACGGCCATGGACTGTGACGAGCGGATCGGGGCCCGACCGGACGTCGCCCTCGGCCGGCTCGACGTCGCGCGGACCCTCGCGCGTGCGGACTGGCCCACCGCGGACCGCCCCGCGACGCTTCGGACCGCGCTCGCCGGCGCCCGGTCGGCGGCGGACGAGTGCCGGGGGCTCGACATGCCCGGCCACGCGAGCCGCGCCGACGCCCTGGTGGCCGAGCTCACGCGGTCGCTGGCCGCCGACGACCCGCTCAGCCCGCGCGAGCGGGAGGTCGTGGACCTCGTGGTCGCCGGGCTCACGAACCACGAGATCGCGGCCCGGCTCTACCTCAGCGAGCGGACCGTCGAGAGCCACGTCCGGGCCGCGCTCATGAAGCTGGGCTGCCGCAACCGCGCCGAGCTGGTGCGCCGCGAGACCGCCGCCGGTCGGGGTCCCGCGCAGGTACCGAAGGCATAAACGTTTCGCGCCAGGCGTTTCCCCCGTGTCACCCTGGACAGGCGCCGCCCGTTTGACCACGACCCAGGGAGACGCGCACCGACCCCGATCTCAAGGACATCATGCAGCGACGTTCAGAACTGCTCGCCGAGCGGGCCGAGGCCCTTGCCGCCGAGGCCGACGCATACCAGCCGAACCGTCTCGAGGACGACGAGCTGGGACACGACGGAGAGCAGCTGGACCGCGAGGAGCGGGCCGCGCTGCGACGGGTGTCCGGGCTGTCCACCGAGCTGGAGGACATCAGCGAGGTCGAGTACCGCCAGCTGCGGCTGGAGCGCGTGGTCCTCGCCGCCGTGTGGACCGAGGGCACCCTCGAGGACGCCGAGAACTCCGTCCGCGAGCTTGCCGCACTGGCGGAGACGGCCGGCTCGGACGTGCTCGACGGGGTCATCCAGCGACGGCAGCGCCCCGACACCGCCACCTACCTCGGCAAGGGCAAGGCGCAGGAGCTGCGCGACATCGTCATCGCCGTCGGCGCCGACACCGTCGTCTGCGACGGCGAGCTGACCCCGGGTCAGCGGCGCGCCCTCGAGGACGTCGTCAAGGTGAAGGTCATCGACCGCACCGCCCTGATCCTCGACATCTTCGCCCAGCACGCCAAGAGCCGGGAGGGCAAGGCGCAGGTCGAGCTGGCCCAGCTCCAGTACCTCCTGCCGCGGCTACGTGGCTGGGGCGAGTCGATGTCCCGCCAGGCCGGTGGACAGGCGGCCGGGGGTCAGGGCATGGGGTCGCGCGGTCCCGGTGAGACGAAGATCGAGCTCGACCGCCGTCGGATCAACAGCCGGATCTCCAAGCTCAAGCGCGAGATCGCCCACATGAAGACCACTCGCGACACCAAGCGACAGAGCCGCAAGGCGAACCACGTGCCGAGCGTCGCGATCGTCGGCTACACCAACGCGGGCAAGTCCTCGCTGCTCAACCGGCTCACCGGAGCCGGCGTCCTCGTCGAGAACGCGCTGTTCGCGACCCTCGACCCGACCGTCCGCCGGGCCGAGACCGAGGACGGGATGCCGTACACGCTCTCCGACACCGTCGGCTTCGTCCGGTCCCTGCCGACCCAGCTGGTCGAGGCGTTCCGGTCCACGCTCGAGGAGGTGGCCGACGCCGACCTGCTCCTGCATGTCGTGGACGGCAGCCACCCCGATCCGGAGGGCCAGATCTCCGCGGTCCGGGGGGTCCTCAACGATCTCAGCGTGGGCGAGGTCAAGGAGGTCATCGTCGTCAACAAGGCCGACGCGGCCGACCCCGAGGTCATCGACCGGCTCATCCGCCACGAACGGCACTCGATCGTCGTCTCGGCGCGGACCGGCCTGGGCATCGAGGCCCTGAGCGACCTTGTCGCGCGGGAGATCCCGCGCCCCGACATCGAGGTCAAGGCGGTCATCCCCTACGAGCGCGGCGACCTGGTCAGCAGGCTGCACCAGGAGTCCGAGGTGCTCAGCACCGAGCATCGTGAGGACGGGACGTTCGTGCACGCCAAGGTGCACCCGCCGCTGCTCGGCGAGCTCGGCGCCTACCTCGTCTGAGGCGCCTCGCCGCCGCAGCGAGGACCCAGGCCGCACCGAGGGCGGGCTGGCAGAGTATGCGGCGTGACGCTCAGCCCGTTCGGCCGGCAGACCGCTCCGAGCGTGGAGCACGCGCGACTCGCCGAGTCTCCGGACGACTCGGACCCGTGGCGGCTCTGGGGCCCCTACGTCGCCGGCCGGCAGTGGGGCACCGTCCGCGAGGACTACTCCGCCGACGGTGACGCCTGGGCGTCGTTCCCGTTCGACCACGCGCACCGACGCGCATACCGGTGGGGGGAGGACGGCATCGCCGGCCTCTGCGACCGCTACGGCTTCCTCAACCTCGCCGTCGCGATGTGGAACGGCCAGGACGACCGCCTCAAGGAGCGGCTGTTCGGGCTGACCAACCCGGAGGGCAACCACGGCGAGGACGCCAAGGAGTACTGGTGGCACCTCGACGCGACCCCCACGCACTCGTTCGCCCAGTACCTCTACCGGTACCCGCAGCAGGCCTTCCCCTACGACCAGCTCGTCGCGCAGAACGCCGAACGCACCAGGGACCAGAGCGAGTTCGAGCTGAGCGACACCGGGATCCTCGCCGACGACCGGTTCTTCGACGTCGTCGTGACGCACGCCAAGGCGGCCCCCACCGACATTGTCATGACGATCACCGCGACCAACCACGGGCCGGACCCAGCGCCACTGCACCTGGTGCCGCAGCTGTGGTTCCGCAACACCTGGGCGTGGGGGCGGGACGACCGGATCCCCACGCTCACGGTCCTGCACCGGCCCGACGTGGACGAGCAGACCCACGTCGCGGTGCTGGCCGACCACGCTGCCCTCGGGCGCTACGTCCTCAGCGCCGACGGGGTGCCCGGCACCGACGGCTCGACCCGACTGCCCGAGCTCCTGCTCTGCGACAACGAGTCGGACTCGGAGAGCCTGTGGGGGGTACCGAACCGGTCGGCGCACCCCAAGGACGCGGTCGACCGGGCCGTGGTCCGGGGTGACCGCTCGGCGCTCGCGACCGGCGGGCCCGGCACCAAGGCGGCCTTCCACTACCGGTGGGACGCGGTGGCCCCCGGCGAGTCGGTCACGGTACGGCTCCGGCTGGCCGCCGGGCCGCTGGTCGACCGGCCCTTCTCCACGGCCGACGCCGTCGTCGCGGACCGCCACGCCGACGCGAACGCCTTCTACGACCTGGTGATCCCGGCGGGTGTGCCCGCCCAGGACCGCCTGACCGCCCGCCGCGCGTTCGCCGGGCTGCTGTGGACCCGACAGCTGTACCGCTACGACGTCGAGGAGTGGCTCCAGGGCGACCCGAACTCCCCACCCCCTCCGCCGGAGCGGCTGGCGCCCGAGCCCGACGGCCGGAACACCTCGTGGCGCAACGTCGCCCTCGCCGACGTCATCTCGATGCCGGACGAGTGGGAGTACCCCTGGTTCGCCACCTGGGACCTCGCCTTCCACGCCGTCGCCCTGTCGCACGTCGACCCCGCCTTCGCGAAGTCGCAGCTGCTGCTGCTCTGCCGGGAATGGGCCCAGCATCCGAACGGTCAGCTTCCCGCCTACGAGTGGGCGTTCTCCGACGTGAACCCGCCCGTGCACGCGTGGGCCGCCTGGCAGGTCTACCTGCGGGACGGCGCCTGGGACAGGGACTTCCTCATCCGGATCCTCACCAAGCTGTTGCTCAACGTCTCCTGGTGGGTGAACCGCAAGGACTCCGAGGGGTCCGACCTGTTCGAGGGCGGCTTCCTCGGGATGGACAACATCGGGGTCTTCGACCGGTCGAAGTCGGTGCCCAAGGGCTGGCGCCTCGAGCAGTCCGACGCCACGGCGTGGATCGCGTTCCAGTGCCTGCAGATGATGCGGATCGCGCAGGAGCTCGGGCGGCACAACCACGCGTTCGACGACCTCGCCACGACGTTTCTCGAGCGGTTCCTCGGCATCGTCCGGGCGATGCAGTCGTTCGGGTCGCAGGGGGTCTCGCTGTGGGACGACGAGGACGGGTTCTTCTACGACGTCCTGGTCGGGCCGCACGGCGAGACCGAGACGATGCGCGTGCGGTCGCTGGTCGGGCTGCTGCCGCTGCTGGCCGTCGCCAACTGCCCGCCGTGGGTGCGGGAGGAGCTGACCGACTTCGACGAGTCGCTCCGGTGGCTGGAACGGCACCGCCCCGACGAGGTCGCGTCGCTGACGACGAGCCATCCGGCGGACGGCGACGCCCTGACCTTCGCGGTCGTCGACCCGACGCGGATGACGCGGCTGCTCGACCGGCTGCTCGACGAGGCCGAGTTCCTTTCGCCGCACGGGATCCGGTCGCTCTCGGCCGCGCACCGCGACGGCATCACCATCGACGTGGCGGGCATGCGCATGTCGATGCGCTACACGCCGGGGGAGTCCGACACCGGCCTGTTCGGCGGGAACTCGAACTGGCGCGGTCCGGTCTGGTTCCCGCTCAACGCGCTGCTCATCAATGCGCTGCACACGTATGCGGCGGGGTCGGCGGCCGGGGTGACCGTCGAGTTCCCGACGGGGTCGGGGGAGCGGCTGGGCCTGCACGACGTCGCGCAGCGGCTCGAGGACCGTCTCGTCGGGCTGTTCCGGCCGGGGGCTGACGGGCGCCGTCCCGGCGACCCGCGGGACCTGCTGCCCGGTCCGCTGTGGACCGGGAACCCCACCTTTGCCGAGTACTTCCACGGCGACACCGGGGTCGGCCTCGGGGCGACGCACCAGACGGGCTGGACCGCGCTGGTCGCCCACCTCATCTGCACGCCCCAGTCGGCCTACGACCCGGGGGAGTCACCCCACGACGGCTGAGTCGCTCGGCAGGTGACGCCAGGCGTACGAGCAGAACGTCGTCATCGCGCAGAGCAGCAGCACCCCGAGGAAGAGGTGCAGGCCGACGACGCGCACCTCGCCGAGGATCATCTGCAGGATGGCGCCGAGCTCCAAGCAGACGGCGAAGACGAGAGGCCACCTCGGTCCGCCACGACGAAGGTAGACGGCGGCGAGGACGACGCAGACCGCGGCGACGACGATGACGACGATCGCGTTGTAGGAGTGGAGCTTCTCGAGCAGCTCGCTCTTGTCGCGGGCGATGAGCGAGGCGCCGAAACCCGACCCGAGGCCGGCCTGACCTATCGCGACCGCGAGCAGAACGGTCGACCAGATCTTCAGCTGCTGCGCCACGATCGCGAGTCTAGGTCGCCGACCGACCCCCGCCGGGAGGGCGCGCACGACGCAGGCATAGCGTCGATATACGTGAGCATCCGCCTCGGTTACCAGATCCCCAACTTCTCCTACGGCACCCCCGTGTCCGACCTCTTCCCGACCGTCATCGCGCAGGCGCGCGAGGCCGAGGACGCCGGCTTCGACGCGGTGTTCGTGATGGACCACTTCTACCAGCTGCCGGGCATCGGGTCCCCGGACCAGCCGATGCTCGAGTCCTACTCGGCGCTCTCGGCCCTGGCCACCGCGACCTCTCGCGTCCAGCTCTCCGCGCTCGTCACCGGGAACACCTACCGGAACCCCACTCACCTGGCCAAGGCCGTGACGACGCTCGACATCGTCAGCGGCGGCCGCGCCGTCCTCGGGATCGGCGCCGGCTGGTACGAGCTGGAGCACCAACAGCTCGGGTTCGAGTTCGGCACCTTCAGCGACCGGTTCGAGCGGCTCGAGGAGGCGCTGTCGATCATCGCGCCGATGCTGCACGGTGAGCGGCCGACGGTCGACGGGCGTTGGTACCACACGGAGTCCGCCATGAACGAGCCGCGGATGCGCAACGACCTCCCCATCCTCATCGGCGGTAGCGGCGAGAAGAAGACGTTCGGTCTGACGGCCCGCTACGCGAGCCACCTCAACATCATCTGCGACCCCGCCGACCTGCCCCGAAAGCTCGCCGCGCTCGACGCCCGCTGCGCGGAGGTGGGTCGCGACCGCTCCGAGATCGAGACCAGCTTCCTGGCGTCGGCGGTCGTCGGGAGCGACCGGGAGTCGGCGATGGCCGGCCTCATCGACACCATGCGGACCCGTGGCATGAACGTCGACGCCCTCGACCCAGCCCGTCGAGCGGCCCTGGAGTCACGCAGCTTCGCCGGCACGCCGGAGGAGATCGCCGACCAGATCAAGGCCCGGGTCCTGGACCAGGGGGTCGACGGGATCGTCGTCAACATCATGGGCAACGGCCACGTCGAAGGCGTGGTCGCGAGCGTCGGCAAGGCGCTGGCGCCGCTGGTCCACTAGGCCGACGCGGGATCCGGGCGCGTAGTGGCCACGACGACACGGCCGCCGCCGCGGGGCGCCTCGTCGGGCGAGCGACCGAACCAGCGCGCGCCGATCTCGTTGGCGCCGACGTCATCCGCGACGCGCAGCCCGAGTCCGGTGAGGTGGACGGCGAGCTCGTCGGTGTCGAAGTAGGTGATCCACGGTTCGCCCAGCTGCCGCATCCGGTCGGCGCGCGCCTGGTGCGCCTCGCGGCTCCGGTCCGAGAGCTGGTCGACCGGATTGGGATAGTCGAACGCGACCCCGGCACCCGGCACGGCCGCCACCACCTGGAGCGTCGAGTCGACCGCCGCGCGGGTGAGGTACGGCACGACGCCGAGCCAGAGGAAGAACGTCGGTGCGGCGAGGTCCACCCCGCTGGCGGCCATGCGGGTGGCGAGGTCGTCGGCCTCGAAGTCGACCGGCGCGTAGACGACGCTGTCCGGGATCGGTATGCCGGTGCGCGCCAGGGTGTCGCGCTTCCACTCCTGCGTCGCGGGATGGTCGACCTCGAACACGCGAATACCGCTGTCCGCGAACGGGTTCCGGTAGGCGAAGGTGTCGAGGCCGGCTCCGAGCGACGACCACCTGACGGGTGCCTGCGGCGACGTGACGCGCGAGGGCGTCCTCGGCGACCCGGTGGCGGACCGCGATGAAGATCCGCATGAGCGTCCGGCGCGGCGAGGCGCGGGCGTCCTCCACCACGCGGTCGGCGTCGTCGCCGAGGATCCTCAGGGCCAGCGGGTCACGGAAGATGCGACCGTCCTCCAGCACCTGGTGGGCGGCCCGGTGCCCCGCGGCGCCCCACGCCGTCCGGCTCGGTCCTCCGTGCTCCATGGGAGCCAGTGTCGCCCGGCCGGATGATCGTGATGCTGGACGAAACCTGTGACGGCCGCTCCGGAATGTCCGGAGCGGCCGTCGCGGCGACGATGGCCGGGCCGATGTCGTTGAACGTGGTCAGCAACGGGTGCCGATGAGGACGGCAAGCGGGGAGATCGCGAGCTGCTGGTGGTGGGGGAGTCCGTGGCCGCCGCCGTGATGGACCGATCACGCGACCGGACGCTGGAACTGGTCCGAACCCTGGTGTCTTATACCCCCTAGGGGTATCATTCCCGGCGTGGACCATGATCACGCGACGCAGACGCACGAGCCCGCCCCGGCGTCCTGGTCGATGGCCGCCCAGGCCACGCTGCACTGCCTCACGGGCTGCGCCATCGGCGAGGTTCTCGGGATGGTCATCGGCACCTCGCTCGGCCTGCACGACCTGGCCACGGTCGTCCTGTCGATCGCCCTGGCGTTCGTGTTCGGTTATGCGCTGACCGTGCGCGGCGTGCTGCGGTCGGGGCTCGACCTGCGGACGGCCCTCAAGGTGGCGCTGGCGGCGGACACCGCCTCGATCGCCGTCATGGAGATCATCGACAACGCGATCATGCTCGCGGTGCCGGGCGCGATGGACGCCGGGCTCACGTCGTGGCTGTTCTGGGGTGCGCTGGCCTTCTCGCTGGCCGTGGCGTTCGTGGTGACCATGCCGTTCAACAAGTGGATGATCGGCCGCGGCAAGGGGCACGCGGTCGTGCACGCATACCACTGAGGGCGCCGGCCACGCCGGGCTGTGGACGGGCACGGGAGTGACACCGGCGCGGCATACGCTTTGCGGGTGGCTGCCGACCTCGACGCTCTGCTCGAGGCGGCGGTAGCCGGGGTCGGAGGGACCGAACGACCCGGTCAGGTCGAGATGGCGCACGCCGTGGCCGACGCCGTCGAGTCCGGTGAGCACCTGCTGGTGCAGGCCGGCACCGGGACCGGCAAGTCACTCGCGTACCTCGTGCCGGCCGTTCGGCATGCGATGGAGTCCGGGAAGCCGGCCGTGGTCGCCACCGCGACACTGGCATTGCAGGCCCAGATCGTCGACCGGGACATGCCGAGGGTCGCGGCGGCCCTGGCGCCGCTGCTCGGGCGGCGGCCGACCTACTCGCTGGTCAAGGGGCGACGCAACTACCTGTGCGCGCACAAGCTCGAGGGCGGGTTCCCCGACGAGGACGACACGCTCCTCGCCGTCGACCAGGTGAGCGCGACGGCGTCGCGGCTGGGCGCCGAGGTCGTGCGGCTGCGGGAGTGGTCGGACACGACGGAGTCGGGAGACCGCGACGAGCTGGTCCCCGGCGTGAGCGACCGGGCGTGGCGTCAGGTGTCGGTCTCGGCGCACGAGTGCCTGGGCGGGAAGTGCCCGGTCATCGCCGAGTGCTTCGTGGAGCGGTCGCGGGACGCCGCCAAGGACGTCGACGTGGTCGTGACGAACCACTCGTTCATGGCCATCGACGCCTTCGAGAACCGACAGATGCTCCCCGAGCACGACGTTCTCGTCATCGACGAGGCGCACGAGCTGGTCGACCGGGTGACGGCGACGATCACCGACGAGGTCAGCAGCGGGATGGTGACCAGCGCGGCGCGGAAGGCGGCCAAGCTGGCCGACGGTACGGACGAGGTGACCGACGCGGCGGACCTGCTCGAGGGGGTGCTCGCCGAGGTCGAGGAGGGTCGGATCGACTCGCTGTCCGACGGGTTGGTCCTGGCGCTGACGCGCGTGCGGGACACGACCAGGGCGGTCCAGTCGGAGCTCAAGCCGGGACCGGGGGAGCCGGCCGACGGAGCACGTCAGGTGGCTCGGGCGGGCATCGACGAGATGTACGAGAACGCGGCGCGGATCCTCGAACGGCGCGAGCTCGACGTGCTGTGGCTGCGACGCGACCCTCGGCGGGGGCCGGTGCTCAACGTGGCGCCGATGAGCGTGGCGATGCTGGTGCGCGACAGGGTGTTCGCCGAGCGGACCTGCGTGCTGACGTCCGCGACGTTGGAGCTGGGCGGCTCGTTCGACGCCGTGGCGGGGACGATCGGGCTGCGGGGCGAGGGCGCACCCGCCTGGCGCGGGATCGACGTGGGGAGCCCGTTCGACTACCAGCGGCAGGCCATCGTCTACGTCGCGCGCGACCTCCCGGCTCCGGGCCGTGACGGGACCTCGCCGAAGGTGCTCGACGAGATCGAGGCCCTGGTTCGGGCGGCCGGCGGTCGGACGCTCGGGTTGTTCTCGTCGACCCGTGCGGCGCAGAGCGCGGCGGAGCAGCTGCGGGCGCGGTTCTCCTCGGACGGCACCGCGATCCCGATCCTGTGCCAGGGCGAGGACCAGATCTCGACACTCGTGCGGCAGTTCGCGAGGGAGCCGGCCACGTGCCTGTTCGGGACGCTCACGCTGTGGCAGGGCGTCGACGTGCCGGGTTCGTCGTGCCAGCTCGTCGTCATCGACCGGATCCCGTTCCCGCGCCCGGACGACCCCCTCGCGTCGGCCCGGTCCGAGGCCATCGCGCGGATGGGCGGGAACGGGTTCATGGCGGTCTCCGCGACACACGCGGCGCTGCGGCTGGCGCAGGGCTCGGGACGGCTCGTTCGGCGGTCCGACGACCGCGGCGTGGTCGCCATCCTCGACTCCCGGATGGTCAGCGCCCGGTATGCGAGCTTCCTCCAGCGCTCGCTGCCCCCCTTCTGGCCCACGACGGACCGCGAGCTGGTCCTGGCGGCCCTGAAGCGGCTCGACGAGGTGGCGCCGCCGCCGATGCCGGTGACGGACCCGGCCCTCCGTGGGCTCGTCGGCGCGTTGGAGGGTGCGGCGGTGGGCGGCGACGCGCTCGAACCCGGCGTCGACCACCGACCGGTGGCCGGGCCTCCACCGGTACCGCCATCGCCCCGGACGGCCGTCACGGTGGGGCACGCGTGGACCTCGAGCCAGGACGAGGCGCTCCGGGACGCGGCCGCGGCGGGCGTCGACCTGGAGGACGTCGTCGACCAGCTCGAGCTCCCGGTCGACGCCATTCAGGCGCGGCTGGCTCAGCTGGGACTGGCGCTCGCGGCCACCGAGGACGAGCCGTCGCTCTTCCCCGACCTCGGCCGCAGCAGTGGCAGGGTGGGCCCGTGAGCTCGCCCCCGACCGCCGTCCTGGTCCGTGGACCCGAGGAGCTGCTGGCCGAGCGGGCGGTCTCGGCGACCGTGCGCGACCTGCGGGAGACCGCGCCCGACCTCGAGGTGATCCGCCTCGCCGCGGCCGGCTACCAGCCGGGCGAGCTGGCGACGCATACCAGCCCGTCGCTCTTCGGCGGCGACAAGGCGGTCGTGGTCGAGCACCTCGACGAGGCGACCGACGACCTCATCGACGACCTGACCGACTACCTGCAGCTGCCCGCGGACGACGTCACCCTGATCGTCACCCACTCGGGTGCCCAGCGGGGCAAGCGCGCGCTCGACGCACTGGCCAAGCAGAAGGCGCGCGTCATCGAGTGCCCCGCGATCAAGACCGACCGCGACAAGACCGACTTCGTCGTCAACGAGTTCCGCCGGCAGGGCCGCAAGGCCACCCCGGAAGCCGTTCGCGCCCTCGTCGAGGCACTGGGCCGCGACACCCGCGAGCTCGCCTCGGCGGTGACCCAGCTCGTCGAGGACACCGACGGCGTGGTCGACGACCGGCTCGTCGAGGTCTACCACGGAGGCAAGGTCGAGGCGACCGGCTTCCGGGTCGCCGACGCCGCGGTAGCCGGCCAGACGGGGGAGGCGTTGCGGCTCCTGCGGCACGCCATCGCGACGGGCGTCGACCCGGTCCCGATCGTCGCGGTCCTCGCCTCGCAGCTGCGCCAGCTGGTCAAGGTCGGCTCGGCGGGCCGCGGCGGTTCGCAGCAGCTGGCCAAGCAGCTCGGGATGGCGCCCTGGCAGATCGACAAGGCTCGCCGGCAGCTCGGGCACTGGACCGCCGACGGGCTCGGCCGGGCCATCCAGGCCGTCGCAGCGGCGGACGTCGAGGTCAAGGGCGGCGGCCGCGACCCGGTCTTCGCCGTCGAGCGCGCCGTCCTCACCATCACCGCCGCTCGGCACGACGGCTGACGTTTTGGGAGGGGACGCCCTCCGCTGGTAGATTCGTGTGTTGCGTGCGCGCCTGGTCGTGCGCGCACGAACGTGTCTCGGCGCTCCGCGCCCGCCGCCCTCTAACGGCAACACACTTCCGACCAAGAAAGCACTCACGTACGTGGCGAACATCAAGCAGCAGCTCAAGCGCATCAAGACCAACGAGAAGCGCACCGAGCGCAACAAGGCGGTCAAGAGCGAGCTTCGCACCTGGATCCGCAAGTTCCGCGAGGCCGCGGACGCCGGCGACAAGGACGGCGCGCAGGATGCTCTGAAGAAGGCGTCGACCAAGCTCGACAAGGCCGTCTCCAAGGGCGTCATCCACGAGAACCAGGCGGCGAACAAGAAGTCGTCGATGGCCAAGAAGGCCGCGACCCTCTGAGGACCGCTCAGCCCGCAGACGACGGGGCCCGTCACACTCTCCCGAGGTGACGGGCCCTCTCGTTGCCCTCTCGAATGCTCGGCGCCCGGCGGCTAGTGCACCTGCCGGATCGCCGTCGCGACCTCCTCGAACCGTTCCCGGGCCAGGACCGCGCCCTCGCGCCGGATCGCGTCGGGGTCGACCCGGATGATCCGGTTCACCCGAACCTCGCTGGGTCGCCCGCTCCGGTCCCACCCACCGGTGCCGACGTCGACCCACTCGCGGTGGGCCTCATGATGCCGGCGGGCGTCGTGGTCGTGGTCCTTGCTCGTCAGCATCACCGCGAGCAGCCAGTCGCCGTCGCTGCCGACGAGCAGCACCGGGCGGTCCTTCCCGACGGAGTTGTCCTCCTCGAACGGCACCCAGGTCCAGACGATCTCGCCGGGGTCGGGCTGGCCGTCCGGCTTCGGCGCATACGCGACGGCCGGTATGCCGCGGAAGTCCCCGGGGTAGCGCCGGTGCCCGTCCGGTGGCGGCGACCCCCCGTCGGAGGCGGGGCGTCCCGGGGGCGCCGCGGGCCGAGGGCTCGAGGGCGCCGACCGGCGGCCGCCGGTGCCGCCCAGCAGCCGGCCAACGGCGGCGCGTAGCCGGTCGATCGTTCGCTCTGCCACCGCCCGACCCTAGCCGTCCACGTGCTCAGTCCCGCCAGTCCCGCCAGTCGCGCCGCTCGCGCAGGAACTCCAGGAACAGGTGCGCCATCAGCAGCTGGTGCTGCCTCAGGGCGGGTGTGCATCCCGGCGGCGGCGCGTCGCGGTACCCGCCGAGCATGTATGCGGCGATGGTCGCCAGGTAGGCGTCCACCGACTCCGGGTCCGCGTCGCGGGTGAGCGGCGACGACACCAGGAGCGCGTCCGTGTCGATGCCCTGGGCCGCCATGAGCGGCAGCAGCCCGACCCAGTCCACCCACGCGGCGGCCGCGCCCACCCAGTTCCAGTCGACGACCGTCGCGACCCCGGGGCCGGCCACCGGGACGAGGAGGTTGTCCGGCCGCAGGTCGCCGTGGCAGAGGGATCGGCCGTCGAACCGGCCCTCCGCGCCCAGCACCAGCTCCGCGACCCGACCCTGGTACCTGGGCAGCCACGCGGGCAGCTCGGGGCCGCCGACGAACGACCCGTCGGCCAATGACCGCGCCACCGTGAGGATCTCGGGGTCGGTCGACAGCGCGCGGCCCAGCTCGGCGTCGCCGACCGTGCACGGGGTGCCGACCTCGGCCATCACCACGCAGGCGCGATGGACCGCATCGACCTCGTCCGGCGTCCACGGCTGCCCGGGCATCCGGCCCGCCACGACCTCGAGGACGAGCACGCTCCAGCCGTCCACGGACGCGAATCCCACGAGACGCGGGGCCGGGACGCCGCGCGGCAGGACCGCGAGCACCTCGGCCTCCTGTGCCAGGGCCGCGACCACGTGCGGCTGCGCGGGAGCGCCGGCCTTGACGAAGACGTGCTCGCCGCTCGTCACGGCGACCGTGCCCGCGTACGCGCCGGTGAACCCGCTGCCGACCGGCGCGCTCGAGCCGGTCACCGAACCGCCGGCGAGCCGGCTCACGGCGTCGCGGACCCGTCCCGGGAGCTCCGACCACGCCGGCCGCCGGGACGTGTCCAGGTAGTCGACCGCCGGGGCCGAGAGCGAGGTCACACGACGAGTCTCGGGGTCCGGGAGTGTCCGAGGCACCTGCTTTGTTGGCCCTAGCATTGCCAGTGGTCAGCGTGGACCCTCACGCCCACCCGAACGCGACCAGACGAGACGATGACCGACACGCTGACCCACGACCAGATCTCCGCCACCACCGCCACGACCGCCGCCGCCCGGCTACCGACGCGGGCGGGCCTCGCCCTCCTCGCCCTGGCGGTCGGCGGGTTCGCCATCGGGACGACCGAGTTCGTCACGATGGGCCTGCTGCCCGAGGTCGCCGCCGGTACCGGGACCGACATCCCCACGGCCGGCCACTACGTCTCGGCCTACGCGCTCGGTGTCGTCGTCGGCGCACCGCTCATCGCCGTGCTGGCGGCCCGGATGCGCCGCAAGACGGTCCTCATCGGGCTGATGGTGTGGTTCGCCGTCGCGAACGCCGCCTCGGGCTTCGTCTCGGAGTACGGCTGGCTGATGCTCATGCGCTTCCTGTCGGGGTTCCCGCACGGCGCGTTCTTCGGCATCGGCTCGCTGGTCGCCGCGTCGATGGTTCCCAAGGAGCGCCGCACCTGGGCGGTCGCGATGATGCTCATCGGCCTCGGTGCGGCCAACGTCGTCGGCGTCCCGCTGACGACGATGCTGGGCCAGAACGTCGGCTGGCAGGCGCCCTACTGGGTCGTCGGCGGCATCGGCGTCCTCACGGTCCTGGCGCTCTGGGCCTGGGTGCCGTGGCAGCCCCTCGACGGTGCCGCCTCGATGCGCGGGGAGCTGACCGCGCTCACCCGGCTCCAGGTGTGGCTCGCCCTGCTCATCGGGGTGGTCGGGTTCGGCGGGATGTTCGCGACGTACTCCTACATCGCGCCGACGATGACCGAGCTGTCGAGGTTCCCCGCGGCGTTCGTGCCCGTCGTGCTCGCGATCTACGGAGTCGGGATGGTCAGCGGCATGCTGGTCTCCGGCCGGGTCGCCCATCTCGGCGTGCTCCGCGGGATCATCGTCGCGCTGAGTGCGATCGCGGTGATGCTGGCCATCTTCGGCTCGCTCGCCCACATCCAGGGGCTGGCCCTGGTGATGGTGTTCGCGCTCGGGTTCCTGCCGTCGATCCTCGTCCCGCTGCTGCAGACCCGGCTCATGGACGTCGCCCAGGACGGCCAGTCGCTGGCCGCCGCGCTGAACCACTCGACGCTCAATGTCGCCAATGCGCTCGGCGCGTGGTTGGGCAGCGTCGTGCTGTCCGCCGGACTCGGGTACGAGTGGCCCAGCCGGGTCGGCGCGATCCTCGCCGTGGCCGGCGTCGGGATCGCGGTCCTCTCCGCGGCGCTCGGTCGGCGGTCCGCGCGCCGCTCCTGAGCCCGGCCGACCCAGCGGGCAGCCGCATACTCGACGTATGCGTCTCCCGCCGGCCTCGTGCTGGCTGCACCCGTCGGTCGCCGTCCGGCCGTCACCCATCGCCGGGCGGGGGCTGTTCGCCACGGAGGACCTGGCGGGCGGGACCGTCGTCTCGCGGCTGGGCGGCCGCCTCGTCGACGCTCCTGAGCTGCGCCGACTGATCGAGGAGAGCGCCGCCGGCCGGGCGCCCTACGTCGACAGCATCGTCGTCGCGGAGGACCGTCACCTGGTGCTCGAACCGGGTGGCGACAACCGGTTCGGTAACCACAGCTGCGACCCCAACCTGGGGTGGGCGGACGAGTACACGCTCGCCACCATGGCCGACGTGCCGGCCGGTGACGAGCTGGTGAACGACTACGCGATGTCCACGGCCGACGCCGAGTACGTGCTGCGCTGCCACTGCCCGAGCTATCGATGCCGCCAGATGGTCGCGGGGGACGACTGGCGGATCCCGCAGCTCCAGAGCCGGTACCGCGGATGGTGGGTGCCCTACGTCCAGGCTCTCGTCGACGGCGTCATCGAGAGCCCCAGTGCCACGCCGGGACCTCGAGCGGATGCTGCCCGGCCACCGTCGTCTCGCCGAGGTCCTTGACCAGCTCCACTCCGTGGGCGCCGGAGAGGGCGTCGAGGAGGGTCCGGGAGTGCGACACGAGGACGATCTGGGTCTCCTGGGCGGCTCGTTCGACCAGCCGGGCGAGCGGCGGCAGCAGATCGGGGTGCAGGCTGGTCTCCGGCTCGTTGAGCACCATCAGCGCCGGCGGCCGTGGCGTCAGCAGGGCCGCCACGAGGAGCAGGTAGCGCAGGGTTCCGTCCGACAGCTCGGCGGACACCAGCGGCCGCAGCATCCCCGGCTGCCGTAGCGCGAGATCGAACCGGCCCGCCGCCACGGCGACCTCGACGGTCGCCCCGTCGAACGCGTCCGCCACCGCGTGGTCGAGGGCGGCGCGGTCCCCGATCTCGCGGATCGTCTGCACCGCGGCGGCGAGGTCGGCGCCGTCGTGGTCGAGGACCGGTGTCCGCGTGCCCACCTGGGAACGGCGTGCCGGCGCCTCCGCGTCGACCCGGAACCCGTCGTAGAACCGCCATGCCCGGATCTGGTCACGCACGGCGAGCAGCTCGGGTGCGCGGCCGGGATCGGCCAGCTCGGTGAGCATGCTCTCCCACGGCTGCAAGCCGCGGCTCAGCTCGACCCAGTCACGACCGTCGCGGGTCCGCACCAGCTGGCCCTTCCGGCTCACGAGCACTGCGTTTGGCCGGGCCACCGGTCCGCTGAAGACGATCTCCCGCTTGACCTCCGGGTCGAGGTTGAACTCCGTCTCGATCGGGATCGGGAGACCGAGGTCGACGAGGTAGCCGAAGCCGTCGTCCGTCGCGAAACCCAGGCGCAGGCTCACCGGACCGCGCCGTCGGGTGCCCTCGACCGCATACCCACGCGTGCGGGCACCGTCGAGGCTCTCGGGGCCGGCCCAGAGAGCGGAGGGCAGGCCGCCCTCCCGGGCGAGCGAGCCGATCGCCCGTCCCGACCCGCAGTCGGCCAGCAGCCGAAGGGCCCGGTAGAGGCTCGACTTGCCCGAGCCGTTCGCGCCGGTGACGACGTCGAGCCCGTGCAGGGGCACCACGACGTCGCGCAGCGAGCGGTACCCCGCAACGGCCACGAGCGTGATCACGGGGCGAGCGTAGGTCCGGGGCGCGACAGCCTCGTCAGTCCGGATGGTGGTAGGACCGCACAGCGGCGACGTTGATCGACGCCGACGTAAGGACCAGCCGAGAGATGATGTAGGCCCACAGCAGCAGGGTGGCCGCGACGCCCAGCGGCCCGTAGAGCTCGGAGGCGTTGCTCAGCTTGGCGCCGAAGTAGTAGACCGTGGCGAGGTGCAGCAGCTGGGTCCCGATCCCGAGGAACACCGCGCCAGGGATGAGCCCCCACCATGGCAGGTCGTCCGCGTGGGGAAGCAGATAGGACACCACCCACCACATCACCCCCCATAACCCGGCGGTGAACACGGTCGCGACCAGCCCGAGCCCCGGCGACACGTTACGCAGGAACGAGCCCATGGCGGCGAGGGCGATGGCGGCCGTCATGGCTGCGAGCATCACGCTGACCGCCCGCAGTGGTCGATGCACGGAGCGCAGAGGACGGTTCCAGATCAGCGCGGTGGCGACGACGACCGTCTTGGTGAGGGTGTAGGACACGTACAGCACGAGAATCCCGCCGACGATGACCAGCAACCACCGGCTCCGGTGCGCCTGGGCGGCAGCCTGCTCGACGGTCGCCATCGTGTAGCCGCGGATGCTCGGGCTGTCCGTGCCCGGGTCGCTCTCGTTGATCGTGAAGCCGAGCAGCCCGACGGTGAAGAGCGCCGCCGGAAGGGTCCACAGGAACAACCGGAAGGCCAGGGCGGCGGCCATCAGCGAGCCGCCGGCCTCGACATCGCGCTCCCAGGTTCGCAGCGCGACGTCGACCTGGTGGTAGCGAGAGCGAGAGGAGATCACGCGGTCACGGGTGGCGTAGACCCGCTCGCGGGCCTCCCCGAGGCGTCCCGTCGGGGACTTGGGAGGCGCGGACACGGGGGTCGCCGGATCGACGCTTCGGTTCGACCCGTCTGCGCTCACTGTGAACTCCGGTCCGTGGGGCCACTGCTGACGACCCCGGCGATCCGCACCATACTGACGTCATGCCGTCGGAGCGAGCACGTCGGGGAACCCGGCGACGGGTGTCCAAGCCGTCTGCGGTGCTCGCCGAGCACTGGACGACCCTCGACGGCGTCGAGGTCTTCTACCGCGAGTCGCCCGGGCCGGCCGACGGCTCGGCGATGGTGCACCTCCACGGTTTCGGGATGTCGGGCGCCTACCTCGTCCCGACGGCGGAACGGCTGGCGGGGGAGTTCCACACCTTCGTTCCGGACCTGCCCGGCTTCGGCCGGAGTGGCAACTCGGTGCAGCCGCTCGACGTCACCGACCTGGCGCACGCGGCCGCGGCCTTCCTCGACGACCGCGACATCGCCTCGGCGACCCTGGTGGGCAACTCGATGGGCTGCGCGGTGATCACCGAGTTCGCCTACCTGTACCCCGACCGCCTGGACCGCGCCGTGCTCGTCGCGCCCGCCGGCGGGCTGCACAACCAGCCGCTCCATCGCGCCATGCGCCAGCTGGTCACCGACGGGGTTCGCGAGCCCCCGAAGCTGGTGCCGGTCGCGGTCCCGGACTACCTGAGGTTCGGGGTACCGAGCACGCTGCGCCTGTTCCGGGCGCTGACGAAGTACCCCTCGCTCGACCGGCTGCTGGCCATGCAGGTCCCGACCATGGCGGTCATCGGGAACCGCGACCCGCTGATGCCAGGTCCCGAGCGGCTCAAGGAGGTGGCCGGGCAGACGTCCAACCACGCCCTCCTCGTCATCATCGAGGGCGCGGCGCACGCGGTGAACTTCAGCCACCCGGACGAGCTGGCCAACGTCATCCGCCTCTTCATGGCCGACCAGCCCGTCGTCGACGACCCGGACGCCCCGGGTGTCGCGCGCACGTACGAGCTCCACCGCGGAACCCTGACGCCGCCGACCTCCCACGACTAGCGCCGGTACCCGTGCGGGTTCCCGACCACGTCGTGATCGCGACCGGATCAGGTACCGGACTGGGTATTACGCCTCGCCAGATGCGTGAACACTCTTGTTCGCAGCCGAACAGCGGCGTATCTTCCGGATCATGACCGCTCTGGCCACACGGACCCAGCACGCCGAGCTCCTCGATGCCGCCGTGACCTACCTCGTCGGCAACCCACGGGCGTCGCTGGCCGACATCGCGTCCGCGGCGGGGATCGGGCGGACCACGCTGTTCAAGCGCTACGCCACCCGCGACGAGCTCGAGCACGCCGTCGCCATGCGCGCCGTCGACGTCTGCCTCGACGCGGCCCGCAGCGCCGACCCCGACGCGCCCGACGGAGGGTTGCGCTCCCTCGTGACGGCCCTCGTCCCGGTCGGGCCGCAGCTGAACTTCCTCTGGCGGACACCGAGCCTGCAGACCGACGACGACTTCTGCGCGGCATACCAGCGAGTGGACGAGGAGATCCTCGCGGTGCTCGCCCGGGCCCGGGCGGCTGGTGCGCTCGACCCGGCGCAGCCCGACTGGTGGCTGCGCCAGACGCTCGTCGCGCTGGTCTACGTCGCGTGGGAGTGCGTCGAGAGTGGCCGGCTGGCGCGGCTCGACGCGGCCGAGCGGGTGCTCGACACGATGTTGTCAGGGGTGGGGGCATGACGACCGTCAGCCAGGTCCGGTCGGCCGCGAGCTTCGCTGGCGGGCTCTACAAGGAGCGTTGGGACCGCTGGTATGCGGCGCGCTTCCGGGGCGACCAGCTCGCCCGCCTCAGCACGCGCGAGGGACGCCGCGACCCCTACGCGGTCTACGAGGCCATGCGGGCGATCGGGCCGATGGTCCCGACCCGGCTCGGCAACTGGGCCACGACGAGCTACGCCATCTGCAACCAGGTGCTCCGCAGCCGGCAGTTCGGGGTGCGCGAGGAGACCGGCCTGTCCCCGGTACGCTCGCCGCAGGAGGAGTTCGACCTGTCCTTCCTCAGCCTCAACGAGCCCGACCACGCGCGGCTGCGGCGGGTGGCCGCACCGGCGTTCAGTCCCAAGATGATGGCCGGGTATGCGACGACGATCGACCAGACGGTCGGCGACCTGCTCGACGCGGCCGAGGCCAAGGGCACCTTCGACCTGGTGGCCGACCTGGCCGCCCCGCTGCCGATCGCGGTGATCACCAGGATGATGGGCGTCGACGGCGGGGACGCCGCGGCATTCCAGCGGTACGGTGCGGCGCTCGGCAGCGCCCTCGACGGCGTCACCTCGATCGGGCAGGCGCGGCGGGTGATCGAAGCCAACCGGGAGCTCGACGTCCTCTTCGCGCGGCTGTTCGAGGAGCGGGCCCGTGAACCGCGGGACGATCTCGTCAGCGTCATCGTGGCGGAGAGGGGCGACACGATCCGCCCCGAGGAGCTGCGGCCGATGTGCTCGCTGCTGCTCATCGCCGGGTTCGAGACCACCGTCAACCTCATCGGCAACGCGACGCGAGCCCTGCTCGCCCACCCCGAGCAGTGGGAGATGCTCCGCGCCGACCCGTCCCTCGCCGCCGGCGCGGTCGAGGAGACGCTGCGGTGGGACCCGCCGGTGCAGGAGACCGCACGCCTGTCGTTCCGGGCGACCGAGATCGGCGGCGTGCCGGTGCACGTCAACCAGGCCCTCGTCCTCCTGTTGGCCGGGGCGAACCGCGACCCGGAGGTCTTCGTCGACCCCACGCGGTTCGACATCACCCGCACCTCGAGCTCCGAACACCTCGCGTTCTCCAGCGGCATCCACTACTGCCTCGGCGCGCCCCTGGCGCGGCTCGAGGCGAAGGTCGCCGTCACGGCACTGACCCAGCGGATGCCGCGGCTGCACCGGGCCGGCCGCGTCGTGATGCGGCCGTCGCGGCTGATCCGAGGGCCGCTCCACATGCCTGTCGCCGCCTGACGCGCGTTCCTGTCGGTCGCCCGGTCTAGGTTCGCGTCATGACCGAGGCCCCACAGAGCTACAGCCAGACCTGGGCGTCGGACGAGCGCCCCGAGCTGCCGCAGACCGGCGACGAGCGCTCCATGCTCATCGCCTACCTCGACCACCACCGGGCGACGTTCGAGCTGAAGTGCCGCGGCGTGGACCCGGCCCGGCTCAACGACCGGACGATGCCGCCATCCACGCTCACCCTGCACGGTCTGCTGCGGCACCTCACCGGGGTCGAGCGTTGGTGGTTCCAGATCAACTTCGCCGGCGACGAGGTCCCGCTGCTCTACTACTCCGACGACGACCCCGACCAGGACTTCGAGCGGCTCGACGGAGACATCGATAAGGAGTTCGCGGTTTGGCATGAGGAGTGCGAGCGCTCGCGCGAGATCGTCGCCGCCCATGACCTCGACGACGAGGGGACGAGGGTCCGCGACGGTGAACCGGTGTCGCTGCGTGGCGTCCTGCTCAAGATGATCGCGGAGTACGCCCGTCACAACGGTCACGCCGACCTGCTCCGTGAGGGCATCGACGGGGCGACGGGGTTCTGAGAGGTTCTGACGGAGACATGGACTACCGCGAGACGAACCGCCAGGTCATCCAGGGCTTCCGGGCCGGCGAGGACCTGCCCGGTATGCATCGGGAGCGGCTGCTGCTCCTCACGACCACCGGCCGGCGGACCGGCGACGCGCAGACGACGCCGATGATGTTTCACCGGGAGGACGGTCGGCTGTTCGTCATCGCGTCCAACGTCGGCGCGCCGCGTGACCCGGACTGGTGCCTCAACCTCCGGGCGCAGCCGGCGGTCACCGTGGAGGTCGGGGACCAGGAGGGCAGCCCTCCGTATGCGGCGACGGCGTCGGTCGTCGACGGGGAGGACCGCGCCGCGGTGTGGGCGCGGATCGCCGAGCTGTACCCCTTCTTCGTGGACCACCAGACGAAGGCGCCCCGGGAGATCCCGGTGGTCGAGCTGACTCCGGCGTGACGCTGGCCGCGCGGCGTGCGGAGGGCTAGCGTCACGGGATCGGGCATCGGGCACCGATTCCCGGACCCAGTCGAGCAGCAGGCGAAGGAGAACCTCATGACGGACCACGTGTACCGCGTGACCGAGGTCGTCGGGACGTCGAGCGAGAGCCTCGAAGGGGCGATCCGGACCGGGATCGGGAAGGCCGCCGAGACGATCCGCGGGCTCGACTGGTTCGAGGTGATCGAGATCCGCGGCCACCTCGAGGAAGGCTCGATCCAGCACTTCCAGGTGGCGATGAAGGTCGGGTTCCGCGTCGGCGCCTAGCGGGTTCGGCCCCTAGTTGATGATCAGCGAGAGGAACGTCGCGATCACCACGGTGTTGAGGAGCCAGGACAGCGCGCTCTGGAAGGTCACGAACCGACGCATCGACGCGCTGCTGACGGTCGTGTCGGTCGTGCCGAACGTCGCGGAGCAGCCGGCGGCGAGGTAGACGTAGTCGGAGAACACCGACTCCTCGGGGCCGGGGAACTCCAGCCCGCCCTCCTCGATGTCCTTGCGGGCGTAGTAGAGGGCGAAGCTGAACGTGATGATCGCGATGCAGCTGAGCACGGTCAGGCCGGCCATGGTGAGGACCAGCGCCGGAAGGTCCGTGCGGTTGATCACGGCGGTGACGATGGTCGAGAACGCCCAGATCGAGATGACCAGCGGCCAGACGATTCCGCCGCCACCGGCCAGTAGCCACCGCTTCCACGCTGGTCTGGGCAACGGCGAGCCGAGGATGCGACGGCGCAGCTCGGCATGGTCGGCTCCCTTGAACGCGCGGACGCCCAACCAGAGGTACGCGATGGCGAAGCCGACCCACCCGACGAGGTTCGAGCCGTAGTCCTCCTCGAGCGCGAGCTGCGCAGGGGTGAGCTGCTTGCGGAAGCCCATCTCCTGGTAGAGGTCCTGCAGGATGAAGAAGGCCAGGCTGAGCAGGATGCCGAGGCCGAGGGCCGCCCACAGTCGGAACACGTCCGAGCACGCGCGCGGGATGGGCTTCGGCGCCGGGCCCACCGGGAACGCGATCGTCTTCTTCTCCGTCATCACACCTCCTGCAGGTCGGTCGAACCCCGCCATTGTCGTGGAGCCGGGGTACGAAGCGGGCCGATCACGCGCATACCGGCGTGGTCCGGCCTCCTCGCGCCCCGTGAAAGACTTCACGGCGTGTCACCCAGGGCCCGAACCGCGTTGCCGCCCCACGCGACGCCACCGGACCTGATCCGGAACTTCGGCATCATCGCCCACATCGACCACGGCAAGTCGACGCTGGCCGACCGGATGCTCCAGCTCACCGGCGTCGTCGACGACCGCGCGATGAGGGCGCAGTACCTCGACCGGATGGACATCGAGCGCGAGCGTGGGATCACCATCAAGAGCCAGGCCGTCCGGATGCCCTGGGAGCTCGACGGGACGACCTACGCGCTGAACATGATCGACACCCCCGGACACGTCGACTTCACCTACGAGGTGTCGCGCAGCCTGGCCGCCTGCGAGGGCGCCGTCCTGCTCGTCGACGCCGCTCAGGGGATCGAGGCGCAGACGCTGGCGAACCTCTACCTCGCGATGGAGAACGACCTCACGATCATCCCGGTGCTCAACAAGATCGACCTGCCGGCGGCCCAGCCGGAGAAGTACGCCGAGGAGCTGGCCGGCCTGATCGGCCTGGAGCCGGAGGACTGTCTGCGCGTCTCGGGCAAGACGGGGGAGGGCGTCGAGGTCCTCGTGAACGAGATCGTGCGACAGATCCCCGGCCCGACCGGCGACCCCGCCGCTCCCGCCCGGGCGATGATCTTCGACTCGGTCTACGACACCTACCGCGGCGTCGTCACCTACGTCCGGGTCATCGACGGCGACCTCAACCCGCGCGAGCGGATCGTCATGATGTCGACGCGGGCCACCCACGACCTGCTCGAGATCGGCGTGATCTCGCCGGAGCCGGTGCCGTCGAAGGGTCTCGGGGTCGGTGAGGTCGGGTACCTCATCACCGGCGTCAAGGACGTCCGCCAGAGCCGGGTCGGCGACACCGTCACCAACGCCGCCAAGCCCGCTGCGACGGCGCTCGCCGGCTACCGAGACCCCAAACCGATGGTCTTCTCCGGGCTGTACCCGATCGACGGGTCCGACTACCCCGCCCTGCGCGACGCGCTCGACCGGCTCAAGCTCAACGACGCCGCGCTGGTCTACGAGCCCGAGACGTCCGCGGCGCTGGGCTTCGGCTTCCGGGTCGGGTTCCTCGGGATGCTGCACCTCGAGATCATCCGCGAGCGGCTGGAACGCGAGTTCGACCTCGACCTCATCTCGACGCTGCCCAACGTCGAGTACGACGTGACCGTCGAGGGCGGCGTCCACGTCGACGTCACCAACCCCAGCGAGTTCCCCGACGGCAAGATCTCGGAGATCCGCGAACCGGTCGTCCGCGCCACGATCCTCGCGCCGAGCGAGTTCATCGGCGCGATCATGGAGCTCTGCCAGCAGCGCCGGGGGAGCCTGCGCGGGATGGACTACCTCTCGCCGGAGCGGGTCGAGCTGCGCTACACGCTGCCGCTCGCCGAGATCGTCTTCGACTTCTTCGACCAGCTCAAGTCGCGCACCCGCGGGTATGCCTCGCTGGACTACGAACCGGACGGCGAGCAGGTGGCCGACCTGGTCCGGGTCGACATCCTCCTGCAGGGAGAGCAGGTCGACGCGTTCAGCTCGATCGTCCACAAGGACAAGGCCTACGCCTACGGGGTCGCGATGGCGTCGAAGCTGCGCGAGCTGATCCCGCGGCAGCAGTTCGAGGTGCCGATCCAGGCGGCGATCGGGTCGCGGGTCATCGCCCGCGAGAACATCCGCGCGATGCGCAAGGACGTCCTCGCCAAGTGCTACGGCGGTGACATCACCCGCAAGCGCAAGCTGCTGGAGAAGCAGAAGGAGGGCAAGAAGCGGATGAAGATGGTCGGTCGGGTCGAGGTGCCCCAGGAGGCCTTCATCGCCGCGCTCTCCAACGACGCCGAGACCGCCAAGAAGTAGCTGTCACCGGGTCGGCCTAGCCTGGCGGGGTGCGCGAGCACTACACGCATACCTTCGGGCCGCCGCTCGACCGGTTCGTCACGCTGGCGGTGGGCTACCGGTACGCCGGTGGCTCCCCGGGCGTGCACGTCGGGCTGCCGTCGGGCGCCCTGACGCTGGTCGTGCCGTTCGACGAGCCGTTGTGGCTCAGCGGCGGCAGGCTGGCGGAGCCGTCGCCGTTCGACGGGGTGCTCGCCGGGCTGGCCACCGGGCCGACGCTGATCCACCACGACGGTCGCCAGCACGGGCTGCAGCTCGGCCTCACGCCGAGCGGAGCCCGCGCCGTGTTCGGGATGCCGGCCGGCGAGCTGGCGGAGACCTCGGTCCGGCTCGAGGACGTCGTCGGTCGGGTCGCGCGGTCCCTGCGCGAGGAGCTCGAGGGGTATGCGACGTGGCCGGAGCGGTTCGCCGCCGTCGACCGCGTCGTCCGTGGGCTGATGCGGCGGCACGAGTCGCGGTGCGGCGGTTCGCCCGAGGTCGCGCAGGCCTGGCGGTTGATCCGGTGCGGCGGCGGTCGGACCCCGGTGGCCGGCGTGGCGTCCGACGTCGGGTGGTCGACACGGCACCTGGAGCAGCGGTTCCGCGGCGAGCTCGGCATCACGCCCAAGGCCGCCGTGCGGATCACCCGGTTCGAACGCTCGGTCGACGCCGCGCGCGACCCGCGTCGGCGGCTCGCCGACGTCGCCGCCGACTGCGGGTATGCGGACCAGGCGCACCTGGCGCGGGAGTGGCGTGACCTCGCGGGCCTGCCGCCGTCGCGATGGCGTGCCGAGGACGACCTCGCATTCGTCCAAGACGACGCGGCCCCGGTGTTGGCAGCATCGGGGGCATGACCACACGCACTGACCACAACCTCTGGCCCGGAATCAGCTACGACGACGCGCACGCCGCCCGAACGTGGCTGGCCGCACTCGGTTTCGACGAGGGCATCTGCGTCGAGTCCTCGGCCGGCGACCAGCCCGGCGAGATCCAGCACAGCGAGATGCTCTGGCCGGAGGGCGGCCGGGTCATGGTGCACACCCGGGGCAAGACCGACGACACCTTCGCCACGCCACCGGGCGCCGGCAACGTCTACGTCGTCTGCGACGACCCGGACGTCGTCTGGGCGAGGGCCGAGGCGCTCGGGGCGCGGGTGCTGCGCCCGATGGAGGACACCGACTACGGCTCGCACGGGTTCTCGATCGCCGACGCGGAGGGCAACTCCTGGTCGTTCGGGACCTACGCCGGCGACTGATTCCCGACGGACGCGACCTCCGCCTGGCCCGACTGCCTGGCCCGACTGCGGCTGGACCCGCTCGCTTGACTGCCAGTCGAGCAGCATGGCTGCCCGCATACCGCCAGCCGAGCCGCCCGACTGGCAGTCGAGCGGGGCGAGAGGCATCTTCACGGTCGAGCGCTCCGAGGTCGAGCGCTCCGACGGACGCGAGCTCCGACTGGCCCGACTCCGGCTGGACCTCGCTCGATTGACTGCCAGTCGAGCACCATGGCTGCCCGCATACCGCCAGCCGAGCCGCCCGACTGGCAGTCGAGCGCGGCGAGAGGTCTTCACGGTCGAGCGCTCCGAGGTCGAGCGCTCCGACGGACGCGCGAGCTCGACTGGCCCGACTCCCGCTGGACCTCGCTCGCTTGACTGCCAGTCGAGCACCATGGCTGCCCGCATACCGCCAGCCGAGCCGCCCGACTGGCAGTCGAGCCGCTCGGATCAGGGGTCGAGGAGCTTGGCCCGCAGGCGTCGGGTGTCGTCGTCGGTCCAGCCGTGCTGGTGGAGCCAGGCCTCGGCGCCCCCCTCGCGGCCGAGCGCCTCGACGAGGAGCCGCATGGTCTCGGCCCGCGGCTCCTGCTGGGCCACGGTCTTGCCCTCGAGGTTCGCCGCGTAGGCGGGATGCCGGGCCAGTCGTTCGAGGATCCGTGGCAGCCGCTGGGCCGAGGCCGCGTAGTCGGCGACCACCGCCTCGGGGGTGACGCCGACGACGAGGAGCGCGAGCCCGACGATGGTCCCCGTCCGGTCCTTGCCGGCGGCGCAGTGGACCACCACGGCACCGTCGGCCTCGCCGATCGCCCGCAGGGCGGCCACGACCGAGTCCGGGCGGCGGTCGAGATAGCCGAGGTAGTGCTTCGACCAGTACGTGTCGTGCTTGCGCTCTTCCTTCGCCGATCCCGGACTGCGTCCGGTCTCGCCGTGGCTCCACTTGGCCGGGCGACGGACCTTCGCCGCCGTCCCCATGTTGCGGTCGGTCTCCCACGGGAGGCGGCGCTCACCGGCCGGGATCCCGGTCTCCTTGGTGTCCTCGGTGTAGAGCGTGTGGTGGTGGATCGTGACGTCCGGCTCCGCGACGAGCGGCCCGTCGCCCTCCTTGGCGACCTCGACGAAGGTTCTCAGGTCGACGACGTCGGTCATGCCGAGGTCGTCGACGAGGTGGCGGACCGAGGCCGGCGACAGCTCCTGGAGGTTGTCCGACCGGATCAGCCGGCCCGCCGCGACGGCGCCGCCGTCGCCGGTCGGCAGCCCGCCGACGTCGCGCATGTTGTCGACGCCGTCGAGCTCGATCCAGGCGGGAACGTTGGTCGTCGTCACGCCGACGACCCTAACCGGGGAAAGGGTGAGGGCCCCGACGAGTATGAGTCGCCGGGGCCCTCTACGGCGTGCCGAAGCCCGCCGCTCGTGTCCGAGGTTTGACCCTCGCACACACCCGAAGTTCTGCGAATCTCCTTCTCCCGAAAGAGAATTCGACTCCTCAGATCTTCGGTCCGCCTCCGGCGAACCGGTGGCGTGGGGATATTTCTAGGCCACCGCACGCCCCTCTCGCAAGGGCTTCGCGACAAATTCGTCCGGCGATTTTCAGCCCCTCGGCGTGTCGTGCCCGACACGCCGAACGGCTCGACAACGGGTGTGATTTTATCTTGACGTCGAGATATATTGCCGGCTGTGACGACCGTCCACGAGGCCGACCGGCTGACCCGGCGAGGGGTTCCCCTCGACCCCACGCTGCGGGTTCTCGCCGTCGCCACGCTGGTCAACACGATGGGCAACGGCGCCCTCATGACGACGTCCGCGCTGTACTTCACCCACGTCATCGGACTGGCGCCGACCCAGGTCGGCGCGGCCCTGGCCGTCGCCGCGGCGGTCGCCCTGTTCTGCCAGGTCCCGCTCGGTCATCTCGGCGACGTCCGGGGTCCGCGTGAGGTCCTCCTCTGGCTGACCGCCGCCGCCGGCGTCGCCACGCTGGGCCTCCTGGTCACCCGGTCGTTCGTCGGGCTCGTCCTCGTGCTCGCCGTGGAGGCGTTCTTCGACCGGGGAGCGAGCGCGATCCGGTCCGGCTACATCGCCCGGGTCGCCACCGGCGGCCGTGGGGTGGCCTTCAAGGCCTACCTGCGCTCGGTCACCAACGTCGGGATCTCGGTCGGCGCGCTGCTCGGGGGTCTCGCCCTCGCGGTGAACCAGCCATGGGCCTACCTGTCGGTCTTCGCCCTCAACGGCGTGACCTTCCTCGTCTCCGCGGTGGTGCTCGCACGGCTTCCGCACCTCGAGCCGGCCCCCGCCCGCATCGAGGGCGAGTCGCGGCTGGGTGCCCTGCGCGACGGCCCGTTCGTCCTCGTCTGCGTCCTCACCGGCGTCTACGCCATGCACTTCTTCGTCATCGAGCTCGCCGTGCCGCTGTGGATCGCCGGCCACACGAGCGCGCCGACCTGGCTGGTGGCCGGCACCATGCTCGTCAACACCATCGCCGTGGCGGTCTTCCAGGTCCGGCTGTCGCGCGGGTCCGACACGGTGCCCAAGGCGGCGCGGCGGATGGCGGTCTCCGGGTTCTGGGTGCTGGCGGGGTTCGCGCTCATCGCCCTCGCGGCCGGACTGCCGCCGTGGGCGGCCGCCACCCTCCTGCTCGCCGGGGCCGCCGTCCACTGTGTCGGGGAGATGATCGGGTCCGGCGGCCAGTGGGGCGTCCAGATGGGCCTGGCGCCCCAGGAGCGGCAGGGCCAGTACCAGGGCCTCGCGGGGATCGAGCTTCTCGTTGGCGTCGATCCTCGCCCCGCCACTGGTCGCCTTCCTCTGCATCGACTGGGGACGGCCCGGCTGGTTGGTGATGGGTGGCCTCGTCCTCCTGGCCGCGGTGGCCAACGTGCCGGCCAGCGGCTGGGCGCTGCGCACCCGGGCGCGCTACGGGGTGACGACGCACACCGGCTGACCGCTGGGACACTGGTCGACGTGCCGAGCGCCCTTCCGGACGGCGAACCCGCCCCGACCTCCGGCGAGCTGCCCTCTGCGGCGCTCGCGCGGCTCGGGAGCGCGCCGTTCGGGGTCTACGTGCACGTCCCCTTCTGCACGGTCCGCTGCGGGTACTGCGACTTCAACACCTACACGCTCACGGAACTGGGCGACGGCTCCGTGCCCGGCGCCGGCCTCGGCACGTATGCGTCGGCCGCCCTGCGCGAGCTCGACCTGGCTCGGCGCGTGCTCGGCGACGGTGTGCCGGAGGTCGAGACGGTGTTCGTCGGGGGCGGCACTCCCACGCTGCTGCCGGCCGCTGACCTCGTGGCGGTGCTGCGCGGCGTACGGGACCGGTTCGGGCTGTCGCCCGAGGCGGAGGTGACCACCGAGGCCAACCCCGACTCGGTCTCGGCCGCGTCGCTGGCCGAGCTGGCCGCGGGTGGTTTCACCCGTGTGAGCCTCGGCATGCAGAGCGCCGTACCGCACGTCCTGCGGACCCTCGACCGGACCCACGACCCCGCGAACGTCGCCCGCGCGGTCGGCTGGGCCCGGGCCGCCGGGCTCGACGTCAGCCTCGACCTCATCTACGGCACGCCGGGGGAGTCCCTGGACGACTGGCGCCGCAGCCTCGACACGGCCGTCGCTCTCGAACCCGACCACGTCTCCGCCTACGCGCTGGTCGTCGAGGAGGGGACCCGGCTCGCGGCGCAGGTTCGTCGTGGGGATGTCCCGGCACCCGAGGACGACGACGAGGCCGACAAGTACGAGCTGGCCGACGACGTCCTGACGGCCGCGGGCTACGGCTGGTACGAGGTGAGCAACTGGGCCCGGTCGCCCGAGTACCGGTGCCGCCACAACGAGGGGTACTGGGCCGGCGGCCACTGGTGGGGCGTCGGACCGGGCGCCCACAGCCACGTCGGCGGCGTGCGGTGGTGGAACGTCAAGCACCCGGCGGCGTATGCGTCACGTCTCGCCGCCGGGGACTCGCCGGCCGCCGCCCGCGAGGTTCTCACCGACGAGCAGCGGCACGACGAGTGGGTCCTGCTCGGCACCCGGCTGGCCAGCGGCATACCGGTGACCGGGCTGCAGCCGTCGGGCCGGACGGCGGTCGCGGGTCTCGTGGCCGACGGGCTGGTCGACGGGCCCTCGGCGGTCCGAGACCGCCAGGTGCGCCTTACCCGGCAGGGTCGCCTCCTCGCCGACACGGTCGTGCGCCGGCTCCTCGGGTGAGTGGAGGAACCGGCGCACGCAGCGAAGGGGTCACTGGGTGAGGCGTCAGTGCAGGATGCGGATCTGGAACGGGTAGTCGTAGACCTCGCCCTTGCTCGCCTTGACCGCCCCGATGATGTGGAAGACGAAGATGAGGATGTTCGCGATGAAGAACAGCACGAGGGCGACCGGGATGAGCACGACCGTGAACACGCAGATCCACGCGATGATGTTCATGATCCAGAGGCCGACGTTGAAGTTGAACGAGCCGGCGGCCGCCTGGCGCACCAGGGGGCTGCGGTTCTTGTAGATCGCCCAGATGATGAGGGGGCCGACGAAGCTGAGCCACCCGGCCGTGAGGATCGCCGCGATGATCGCCGACAGGTGGGCGAGGATGCTGGCGGTCCGCTCCTCACCGGTGGCCTGGTGGCCGGAGGTGGGGCCGTAAGGCTGGTTGGTGGACATGTTCTCCCCTGGTCGGATGGTCGTGACATCCAGTGTGACGTCGTGGCCGGAGCCGTTGTTCCATCGTGCCGCGGAGTTCAGGGTCCGGTCAGGGTGTCTCCGGAGCCGTGACGAAGTCGATGAGCTCCTCCACGCTGGCCAGGAGGGTCGGCTCGAGGTCGGCATAGCTGCGCACCCGGCCGAGGATCCGCTTCCAGGCCAGCGCGATGTCCGCCTGGCTGTCGTGCGGCCAGCCGAGCGCCGCGCAGATCCCGTGCTTCCAGTCCTGGCCGCGGGGGACGACCGGCCACGCGTCCAGCCCGAGCCGGGCGGGGCGCACCGACTGCCACACGTCGACGTAGGGGTGGCCCAGGACCTTGACGTGTCCGCGGGCTCCCGGCAGTGCCCGGACGGCGTCGACGATGCCGGACTCCTTGGTCCCGGGAACGAGGTGGTCGACGAGGACCCCCATCCGGCGACCCGCGCCGGGACCGAACTCGGCGATCGCCGCGGGCAGGTCGTCGACCCCGTCCAGCATCTCGACGACGACGCCCTCGACGCGCAGGTCGTCGCCCCAGACCTTCTCGACCAGCTCGGCGTCGTGCCGGCCCTCGACGAACAGCCTGGAGGCCGCCGCCACTGTGGCGCGCCGGCCGCGCACCGCCGTCGACCCGCTCGCGGTCCGCGACTCCGCCCGCCGGGCCTCGGCCAGCGCGGCGGCCCCCGCTCGCCGGGGCGGGGTGAGCACGACCGGCTGGCCGTCGACGAGGAACCCCGAACCGAGCGGGAACCCGCGCGTACGCCCGCGCCGGTCCTCGAGGTGCACCACCTGCATACCTCCGGCCTTCTCGACCCGCGTCACGGCGCCGCACCAGCCGGTCTCGGCGTCCTCGACCACGAGCCCCGGCTCGGCGGGGACCTCCGCCGGCGCCGGCCGGCCGCGACGACGCCAGTCCCCGTTCAGCACGTCCGCTCCGTACCGGTCCACGCTGGGAGGGTAGGCACCCGCATACCGGCGCCGGTATGCGACGCGCCGGGCGGGTCGGCGCCGACGACGTAGACTTGGCGGGTACTGGCACTCTGGCACCGGGAGTGCCAGCCAGGCGTTGAGGAGCGCGGAACCCAGGCGAAGGAGGTGAGGTCGTGAGCGAGGAGCGTCGGCTCGACGTGCTGCGCGCCATCGTCCAGGACTACGTCCAGACCTCCGAACCGGTCGGTTCCAAGGCACTCGTCGAACGCCACCACCTGGGCGTCTCGGCCGCGACCGTCCGCAACGACATGGCCATCCTCGAGGAGGAGGGCCTGATCCACGCACCGCACACCTCGGCGGGACGGGTCCCGACCGACGCGGGGTACCGCCTCTTCGTGGACCGCCTCAGCTCGATCAAGCCGATGTCCGCCGCCGAGAAGTCGGCCATCCGCACGTTCCTCGCCGGCGCGGTCGACCTCGACGACGTCGTCGACCGGACCGTACGGCTGCTCTCCACGCTGACCCGCCAGGTCGCGGTGATGCAGTACCCGAGCCTCACCCGGTCCACCGTGCGCCACATCGAGCTGGTGCCCCTCGGGTCGGACCGGCTGATGGTCGTCGTCATCGTCAACACCGGCCGGGTCGAGCAGCGGATCGTCACCACCGACGGCGACCTGGTCAGCGAGCGGGGCGAGACCTTCGTCGCGCGGCTGCGCTCGGAGCTCAACGCCGAGGTGTCCTCGCGGCCGTTCCTCGAGGCGTCCGCCCGGCTGTCGGCCCTCGCCGACCGGTTCGAGCCGGTCGACCGCGACACCGTGCGATCGGTCGCCCGCGCGCTCGACGAGGCCCTGCTCGAGGAGCGCGAGGAGCGCGTGGTGCTCGCCGGCACCTCCAACCTCGCCCGGTTCGGACCCGACTTCCCGCTGACCATCGGCCCGGTGCTCGAGGCGCTGGAGGAGCATGTCGTGCTGCTCAAGCTGCTGGGTACGCTGGGCAGCGAGGCAGGGACGGGGCTCGGTCACGACGCGGTGGCCGTGCGCATCGGCCACGAGAACGCGCACCAGGGGCTCACCTCCACGTCCGTCGTCTCCACCGGGTATGCGGCGGGCTCGGAGGTCGTCGCCGGGCTCGGGGTGCTCGGCCCGACCCGGATGGACTACCCCGTGGCGATGACGACGGTGCGTGCGGTGGCCCGCTACGTCTCTGAGATCCTCGGACCCTAAGAGTCCGATTTTGTTGTCAGACAAGGATATTCGTTGAACGACTACTACCAGGACCTCGGCGTCCCTCGCACGGCGACCGAGGAGGAGATCAAGCGCGCCTACCGCAAGCTGGCCCGCAGGCTCCACCCGGACGTCAACCCGAGCAAGGAGGCCGAGGAGGAGTTCAAGAAGATCTCCCAGGCCTACGACGTCCTCTCCGACCCCGAGAAGAAGCGCGCGTTCGACCTGGGCGCCGACCCCTACGCGATGGCCGGCGAGGGCGGGTTCGGTCAGGGCTTCACGTTCAGCGACGTCATGGACGCCTTCTTCGGTGCTGGGGCGGCGACGTCCCGAGGTCCCCGGTCCCGTCAGCAACGCGGCCAGGACGCCCTGGTCCGACTGGACATCGACCTCTCCGCCGCGGTGTTCGGCTCCGACGAGGAGCTCGTCGTCGACACGGCGGCGGCGTGCGGGACGTGTGGGGGTTCGGGGGCCCAGCCGGGTACCGGGACCTCGTCCTGCAACGTCTGCAACGGCCGCGGCGAGGTCCAGAGCGTCCAGCGCTCGTTCCTCGGCCAGGTGATGACCAGCCGGCCGTGCAACGCCTGTCAGGGCTTCGGCACCGTCATCCAGCACCCGTGCTTCGAGTGCTCGGGTCAGGGCCGGGTGCGGACCCGGCGCACGCTCAAGCTGCGGGTCCCCGCCGGTGTCGACTCGGGCACCCGGATCCAGCTCACCGGCGAGGGCGAGGTCGGTCCGGGCGCGGGTCCGGCCGGCGACCTCTACGTCGAGGTGGCGGTCCGTCCCCACTCGATCTACACCCGCCGCGGCGACGACCTGCACTGCCAGGTGGAGCTGCCGATGACCGCCGCCGCACTCGGGACGACGCTGCAGCTGTGGACCTTCGACGGGGAACGCGAGCTCGTCGTGTCACCCGGCACCCAGCCCGCCGAGACCCTGACCATGCGCTCGCTGGGCGTCACCCACCTGCGCGGCAGCGGCCGCGGCGACCTCATCGTCCACACCAACATCCAGACCCCGACCCACCTGACGCCCGAGCAGGAGGACCTCCTCCGGCAGCTCGCGACGCTGCGCGGCGAGGAGCGGCCGACCGGCAAGCTCGCGCCGATGGAGAAGGGCTTCATGGGCAAGCTCCGCGACGCCTTCAAGACCCGCTGACACCCTCGAGGATCCGTCGAACCGGCAGGACCCGGTCGGGAGTCGGCGTGTCGTGCGTAGTGGCCGGCGGTGCCGCAGCCGCAGCCGCCCCCAGTGCCTGTCCGACCGTCGAGGATCGTCGCGCCTTGACGGACGGGCGAGCCGGAGCATGGTCGGATTGAGGGCATGACCGACCGGATGTTCCTCGTCGACGCGGCGGACTGGCCGTCGGCGTCCGCCGGTGACGAGATCGAGGTCAGCGGTGCCGAGGGGCGGCACGCGGTCACCGTGGTCCGGGTTCGGGCCGGCGAGACGGTGCTGCTCGGGGGCCGAGGGCGGCGGGCGGAGGCGACGGTCACGCAGACCGGGCGGGACGCCTTCTCGGCGCGGTTGGCGACGGTCGAGGACGAGCCCGAACCCGACCCGCGCCTCGTCCTCGTGCAGGCGCTGGCCAAGGGCGGCCGCGACGAGCAGGCGGTCGAGACGGCGACCGAGCTCGGCGTCGACGAGGTCGTGCCGTGGCAGGCCGCTCGCGGCGTCGTGGTCTGGCGCGGCCGGGAGCGCGAGGAGAAGGGCCGTCGCCGCTGGGAGTCGGTATGCGTCGCCGCCACCAAGCAGTCGCGGCGCTCCCGGGTGCCGGTGGTCGCCGAGCCGGTCGAGACCGCCGAGCTCGCCGCGCGCCTCTCGACCGCGGCCCTCGCGCTGGTCCTCCACGAGACGGCCACGGAGTCCCTGGCCGGCGTGGACCTCCCCGACCACGGCGACGTCGTCGTCGTGGTCGGCCCGGAGGGTGGCATCACCGACACCGAGCTGGCCGCGCTGGTGGCCGCTGGTGGCCGGCCGGTCAGGCTCGGCCCGGAGGTACTGCGCTCGTCGACCGCCGGCCCCGCGGCGCTGGCGGTTCTCGCGTCGCTCGCTCGCTGGCGCTGAACCGGCCGGGGCCTCTCAACCGACCGAGAACGGCACGATCTCCTGGAAGGCGACGCTGCCGTCCTTGGCGCTGACGTCGATCCCGCGGAACTCGTACTGGCCCGCCGCCAGCACCCCGAGGTCGACGGTCCACGAACCCTGCTGCGGACAGCCCGAGGACGCGGTGGTGAAGCCCCGCCTCACGACCGAACCGCCCTGCCGAAGCTCCCAGGTGAGGTTGGCCTCGAACACGCACGCCTGGCCGGTCACGACCACCGCTTTGCCGCCGGCCAGCGCCTGGCCCGCATACGGGCTGTCCACCCAGATCGAGGCGACCTCGGTGAACACCCGCTCGTCCCCGGGCCGCTTGAAGACGTTGGTACCGACCGACTCGAAGATCGTGCCGCCGCTGGCCACGGTCACCGGGACGGGCGCGCCCGCTTGCTGGACGGCGGCCGTCACGGTCCAGACGAGGGCCTGGACGGCGATCCGCTGCGCCTCCTCGGGCAGCCCGGTGACGCCGGGGCCGCTCAGCGAGACGCCGACCTCGGGCGCGGGGAGGGCCACGTAGCGAGCGGTGGTGCCGGCCGGCCAGGCGGCGACGAAGCGGTTCGGGTTGCTCGAGGGCACGGTGACGGCGGCGGCGAGGGCCGCGTCGGCCTTCTGCGCGGGCGTCGCTCCCACGGGGAGCTGCCCTGGGACGAACACCCGGACCAGGGCGTAGTGGCCGTCGGCCGACCCCGGGGGCGCGACGTAGTAGACCGGGAGGGCGACGGCCACGGTGGGCACGGGCGCACTGGTGGCCGAGGTCGCCGAGCCGGTCCCCGAACCTGTTCCGGAGGCCCCCGGAGGCGTGCTGGGAACGGGGCTGACGGGGACGGTCGTGGACGGTGTCGCCGGGATCGGTGACGGTGCGGACGTGGGGCGCAGGGCGATCCACGCGCCGACGGCCATGACGGCCACGGCTGCGGCGGCGGCGATCGGCGGCAGCCACGAGCGGCGCCGAGCGGCGGTGGGGGAGACCGCCGCGCGGATGTCGCCGAGCCGGTCGTCGGGACGGATCCCGTCGGCCTCGCGGGTCAGGGCACCGCGCAGCCGGTCCTCCATCTCTTCGAGGCCTTCGACATCGTGACGGTCGGTCATGACGCACCTTCCAGCGTGTCGCGGAGAGTCGTGAGCGCCCGGTGGGCGTGCGCCTTCACCGAGCCGGGGGAGATGTCCAGCGCGTCGGCGATCTGCCGCTCGCTGAGGTCTGCGTAGTACCGCAGGACGACGACCTCGCGCTGCCGTTGTGGGAGCCGGTGGACCGCGTCGAGCACGGCCGCGTCGTCGTCGTGACGCAGGACGGCGGTCTCGGCGCTCTCCCCGGTGACCCGTCCGAGCGCGTCGGCCGACCCGACCTGCGAGGCGAGGTAGCGCTCCTCCACCGCATGGTGGCGAAACCCCGACCGGCAGCCGTTGACGACCGAGCGGCGCAGGTAGGCCAGGGCCGTCCCCTCCTCCCGCAGCCGCGCCAGCCGCGGGTATGCCGCGACGAAGGCGTCCTGGACGACCTCCTCCGCGCGGTTCCGGTCACGCAGCAGCAGCGCGCCTAGCCGGACGAGGCCGACCCAGTGCATCGCGTACAGGTCGGTCAGCGCCTCGTCGGCCGACAACGGAGAGTCGCTGTCCGTCTGGCGAACCGCCATGCCCAACCGTCCCATGACGAGTAGACGCGCGACCCGCCCGACACGTTGACACGATCCGCCCCGGATCGTGAGGATCGTCGCCATGTGCCTCTTCTGCGACATGCTCGAGGGCAAGGTCCCGATGGACGTCGTCCGGGAGACGGGGCAGTCGGTCGCCTTCCGCGACATCAACCCGCAGGCGCCGACGCACGTCCTCGTCATCCCGCGGCGACATGTCGAGAACCTCGGCGCCCTCGCGGAGTACCCGGAGGAGCTGGCCGACGTCGTCGCGCTGGGGGCGTCGGTCGCGGAGGAGGCGGGGCTGGAGGCCGGGTTCCGCATGGTCGCCAACACGGGGGAGCTCGCCGGGCAGACGGTGTTCCACGCTCACCTGCACGTGCTCGGCGGCCGGCGGATGGCCTGGCCGCCCGGCTGAGGACGGGACGCCGGCGACAATCTGGGTTCGGCTGGGTGGCGTCGCGCACGTAAACTGGCGGGGAGATGACAGACGCCGACCATCCATCCGCGCCGAGCGACCGCGGCGACCTCGACCGCAGCAGCGCGAGCCCGCCCGTCCCGACGCACATCATCACCATCCCGACCTCGTTCCCGATGGTCACGCTCCTCGGACCTCGTGACGAGCTGCTGCGGACCATCGAGCGGGCGTTCCCGCTGCTCGACGTGCACGTCCGCGGCAACGAGATCTCGCTGCGCGGCGTGAGCTCGGAGGTGGCGCTGGTCGAGCGGTTGGTCGACGAGCTGCTCGTCATCATCGACGCCGGCCAGCCGCTCAACCGCGACGCGGTCGAGCGGTCGATCTCGATGCTCCGCAGCCAGACCCGCGAGCGTCCGGCCGACGTCCTGACGATGAACATCGTCAGCAACCGCGGCCGCACGATCCGGCCGAAGACGTTGAACCAGAAGCGCTACGTCGACGCGATCGACGAGCACACCATCGTCTTCGGGATCGGGCCGGCGGGTACCGGCAAGACCTACCTCGCGATGGCCAAGGCCGTGGCCGCCCTGCAGGCGAAGCAGGTCACCCGGATCATCCTCACCCGCCCGGCCGTCGAGGCGGGGGAGCGGCTCGGGTTCCTCCCGGGCACCCTCAACGACAAGATCGACCCCTACCTGCGGCCGCTCTACGACGCCCTTCACGACATGGTCGACCCGGACTCGATCCCGCGGCTGATGGCCGCCGGGACCATCGAGGTCGCACCCCTGGCGTACATGCGCGGCCGGTCCCTGAACGACTCGTTCATCATCCTCGACGAGGCGCAGAACACCTCGGCCGAGCAGATGAAGATGTTCCTCACCCGCCTCGGCTTCGGGTCGAAGATGGTCGTCACCGGCGACGTCACGCAGGTGGACCTGCCGGACGGCACCACGTCGGGGCTCCGCCAGGTCCGGCACATCCTCGACGGCGTCGACGACATCCACTTCTCCGAGCTGACCTCCGTGGACGTCGTCCGCCACCGTCTGGTCACCGCCATCGTCGACGCCTACGACCGGTCCGACGCCGACCGCCGCGAACGCCGGGAGGATGGGCGCGGCCGGCGGACGCAGCACCGGCGACCGGTTCGCGACGAGCCGCGAACGGCCACCCCGTGAGCGTCGAGGTCCTCAACGAGACCGAGTACCCCGCCGACGCCATCGAGCTGGTCGCGCTCTCCCGCTACGTCATGGGCGAGCTGAGGGTCCATCCGCAGGCCGACCTCTGCATCACCCTCGTCGAGGAGCCGGCCATGGAGACCCTCCACGTGCAGTGGATGGACCTTCCCGGCCCGACCGACGTCATGAGCTTCCCGATGGACGAGCTCCGCCCGGGGCGTGAGGACAAGGAGCCCGACGAGGGCATGCTCGGCGACATCGTGCTCTGCCCGAGCGTCGCGGCCAAGCAGGCCCAGGACGCCGGGCACGCCACCGACGAGGAGCTGCTGCTCCTCACCACGCACGGGATCCTCCACCTGCTCGGCTTCGACCACGCGGAGCCGGACGAGGAACGCGAGATGTTCGAGCTGCAGCGTCAGCTGCTCCTCACCTTCCTCGCCGGCCGCGGCCGCTCCTCCACCGGCCCGGTCTAGGAGCCGACATGTTCGCCCAGATGCTGCTGTTCGCGCTGCTGAGCGTGGTGGTGGCCTTCAGCCTCGCGGCGGCCGAGTCCGCGATCTTCCGGATGTCGCGCGTTCGCGCCGCCGAGCTGGCCGAGGAGGGCCGGTCGGGGTCGCTGTCGCTGGTCACCGTCGTCGCCGACTCCGCCGCATACCTCGCCGTGCTCGCGTTCCTGCGGGTCGTCGCCGAGGCGACGTGTGCGGTGTTCATCACCGTGGCCGTCCTCAGCCTGCTCGACAGCGTCGGGTGGGCGCTGACCATCTCGATCGTCATCATGGCCGTCGTCTCGTTCGTCGTCGTCGGCGTCTCCCCGCGGACCCTGGGACGCCAGAACTACGACACCGTCGCGCTCTGGGCCGCCCCGGTCGCGGTCGGTCTCCGCAAGGTCCTCGGCCCGGTCTCGCGGATCCTCGTCGCGCTGGGCAACGCGGTCACGCCGGGGAAGGGCTACCGCGACGGCCCGTTCCAGAGCGAGGCGGAGCTGCGCGACCTGCTCGACATGGCCGGTGACACCGCGGTCATCGAGGAGGGCGAGCGGGAGATGATCCACTCGGTCTTCGAGCTCGGCGACACCGTCGTTCGCGAGGTGATGGTCCCGCGGACCGACATGGTGACCATCAGCCAGGACAAGACGCTCCGGCAGGCCATGTCCCTGTTCATCCGCTCCGGGTTCTCGCGGATCCCGGTCGTCGGCGACGACAGCGACGACGCGAGGGGCCTGCTCTACCTCAAGGACGTCGTGCGGCGGACGTATGCGGATCCCGAGGCCGCCCACATGCCGGTCGACCAGGTCATGCGCCCACTGCACTTCGTCCCGGAGAGCAAGCCCGCCGACGACCTGCTCCGGGAGATGCAGCTGGAGCAGAACCACTTCGCGATGATCGTCGACGAGTACGGCGGGACCGCCGGGCTGGTCACCATCGAGGACATCCTCGAGGAGATCGTCGGGGAGATCGACGACGAGTACGACAAGGAGTCGCCGTCGGTCCAGGAGCTGGAGGACGGCGCGTTCCGGGTACCGGCCGGGATGAGCATCGACGACCTGGGTGACCTCTTCGACGTCGACATCGACGAGGAGGAGGTCGACACCGTCGGCGGTCTGCTGGCGAAGGCGATCGGGCGGGTCCCGATCCCCGGGTCGCACGCGCCGGTGGCCGGGCTGTCGCTCACCGCCGAGAAGATGGCCGGCCGACGACACCGGATCGCGACCGTGATCGTGCGACCGTTGGAGCCGCTCGACGCCGACGACGTCGAGCCGCTCGCCCGGCGGGTCCTCGAGAGGGAGCAGGCACATGACGGATGAGCGGCGTGGTACGGATCCGTCGGCCCCCGACGCGGCCGTCCGACGTCGACGCCGACGTCAACAACTCCGCACGTGATGACTTTTCGGCGGACATTCCGGACATCGGTCGCGACAAGTCATCACGTGCGGAGTTGTTGACGGAGGGGGAGCGGCGGGAACCCGCATACCGGGCGGGGTTCGCCTGTCTGGTGGGTCGCCCGAACGCCGGCAAGTCGACGCTGACCAACGCCCTGGTCGGCCAGAAGGTCGCGATCACCTCCTCGAAGCCGCAGACCACCCGGCACACCATCCGCGGGATCGCGATGAGCCCGGGCGCGCAGCTGGTCCTCGTCGACACACCGGGGCTGCACAAGCCGCGCACGCTGCTCGGTCAGCGGCTCAACGACCTGGTCCGCGAGACGCTGCTCGAGGTCGACGTCATCGGGTTCTGCCTGCCCGCCGACCAGCGGCCGGGCCCCGGTGACAGCTACATCGCTCGCGAGCTGACCGAGCTGCAGCGGGTGAAGCACAAGCCGGTCGTGGCGATCGCCACGAAGAGCGACCGCGTGGACCGCGGCCGGCTCGCCGAGCACCTCATCGCCATCGACCAGCTCGGGTCGTGGGACGAGATCATCCCGTGCTCCGCGACCCGTGGCGACCAGGTCGAGGAGGTGCGCGACGTCCTGTCGAGCCACCTGCCGGAGTCACCGCAGCTGTACCCCGACGGCGTCCTCACCGACGAGCCGGAAGCGGTGATGATCGCCGAGCTGGTCCGCGAGGCCGCCCTGGAGGGCGTGCGCGACGAGCTGCCGCACTCGCTGGCGGTCGTCGTCGAGGAGATGGTCCCCCGCGAAGGGCGGCCGGCCGGCAAGCCGTTGCTCGACGTGCGCGTCAACGTCTACGTCGAGCGGTCCAGCCAGAAGGCCATCATCATCGGGCGCGGCGGCTCCCGGCTGCGCGAGGTAGGGACGACGGCCCGCACGGCGATCGAGGCCCTGCTCGGCCAGCCGGTCTACCTGGACCTGCACGTCAAGATCGCCAAGGACTGGCAGCGCGACCCGAAACAGCTGCAGCGACTCGGGTTCTAGGGCTTCGGCTTGGCCTTCTCTCGACGTCGTCTTCTTCGACGTCGTCTTCTTCGCGGCGGCCTTGATGACCTTGACGGTCAGCCACGCGTCCCGGACCGCCGCGGCCTCGCTGCTGCCGGCGCCGAACCGGGCCTCCGCGGCCTCGACGGTCAGGGCCGCGAAGCCCGCGAAGTCGATGTCCTTGGTGATGGTCGAGCCGGTGACGACGTCGTACCAGACGAGCCCTGCGCCCTCCCAGCTCTTGCCGCCGATGCTGGTGGCGGCGAGGTAGAACGCCCGGTTGGGGATGCCGGAGTTGGTGTGGACCCCGCCGTTGTCGTGCTGCGAGTCGGCGGGCAGCTTGACGTAGCCGTCCATGTCGGCCGGCTGCGGGTCCTTGCCGAGCACCGGGTCGTCGTAGGCGGTACCCGGCGCCTTCATCGAGCGGAGCGCCACCCCGCTGACCTTCGCCGTGAAGAGGCCCTCGCCGATGAGCCAGTCGGCGTCCGCCGCGTCCTGCCCGAGGACCTGCTGCTTGACCATCGAGCCGAAGCAGTCGGACAGCGACTCGTTGAGGGCGCCGGACTGGGTGACGTAGGTGAGGCCCGCGGTGTACTGCGTCACGCCGTGGGCCAGCTCGTGCCCGATGACGTCGACGCTCGACGTGAAGTCGTTGAAGTAGGTGCCGTCGCCGTCACCGAAGACCATCTGCTGGCCGTCCCAGAACGCGTTGTCGTACTGCTCCTGGTAGTGCACGGACGCGACCAGCTCGAGCCCCTTGGCGTCGAGCGAGTCACGCTGGAAGGCGGACCAGTAGAGCTGCCACGTCGCGCCGAGACCGTCGTAGGCCCGGTTGACCGAGTCGTCGGACGTCGCGGCCTTGCCCTCGCCGCGGACGAGCTTTCCCGGGAGCTTCGAGGTCTGCTGCGAGTCGTACACGGCGCGCTGGACGACCGGCTCGGCCTGAGCCGGCGGCTTCTTGACCTCGGGGGAGCGCTGGTCACGGAGGTTCTGCAGACCCGGGATCGGACCACGCAGGTCGCCTCGGCCACGCTCGGCGACGACCTCGCGCAGCTGCCGGAGCTGGGCGTCCGCGTCCAGCGTGCGCTGCGCCGCGGCGGCCGCCTCGTCGGGGACGTCGGGATGGCCCGGGCCGGCCCCCTCGGCGATCCGCCGCAGCAGGTCGGGCGGGACGATCCCGCAGCCGACTGCGGGTCGGTTCGGTGAGTGCGGCGTCGACGTCATGGACCTCACCCTGTCGCGCGCCACCGACAACGGCAACGCGGCAGGGCCGGCTCGGGGCGAACTCACAGCGGCCTAGGGTGGAGCGCGATGAGTGAGACGACGACGACCACGACCCGACTCCTACGCGCCCGACCGGCCGACGTCGGCATCCCCGCCGCCGCCGTGGACGCGCGTGCTCGACGGATGGGAGGCGCGCGGCCTGGAGCTGCACAGTCTCATGGTCGTGCGGCACGGCCACGTGGCCGCCGAGGGGTGGTGGGCTCCCTACACCGCCGACCGGATCCACCTGCTCTACTCGCTGAGCAAGTCGTTCACCTCGACCGCGGTCGGGTTCGCCGTCGCAGAGGGACGGTTCCGGCTGGACGACCGCGTCGTCGACCTCCTGCCCGACCACGCCCCCGACGACGTGGACCCGGCGGTCGCTCAGCTGACCGTCCACCACCTGCTGTCGATGTCGACCGGCCACCGCGAGGACACCCTGGACCGCGCCTACCGCCTCGACGCCGACGACCCGGTCGGCGCCTTCCTGCGCATCCCACCGGAGGAGCCGGTCGGGTCCCGCCACGCCTACAACAACGCGACCACGTATGCGCTCGCCACGATCGTCGAGGAGCACACCGGCCAGCCTCTGCTCGCGTACTTACGGCCGCGGTTGTTCGACCCGCTCGGCATCGGCGCGGCCCGCTGGGACCTCGACAAGCACGGTGTTGCGCTCGGGTTCACCGGCCTGCACCTGCAGACCGAGTCCATCGCCTGCTTCGGCCAGCTGCTGCTCCAGGACGGGCAGTGGAACGGGCAGCGCATCCTGCCGGACGGGTGGGCGGGCCTGGCCACCCGGAAGCACATCGACAACGACAACGACCCGAACGGGCCGCTCGACTGGCGACAGGGCTACGGCTACCAGTACTGGATGGCCCGTCACGGGTTCCGTGGTGACGGCGCGCACGGCCAGTTCTGCGTCGTCGTCCCCGAGGCCGACCTGGTCGTCGCCACGACCGCCCGGGTGGACGACATGCAGGCGATCCTCGACGTCCTCTGGGAGCGCCTGCTCCCGGCACTGGACGCCGCCCCCGCTGACGACGAAGAGGTGGCGTCGACCCGGCTGACCGAGCGCCTCGAGGCCCTGGCCCTCCCCGTGCTCGAGGCCGGCCACGACGGTCCCGACGGGCCCCGCAGGTTCGTCGTCGACGAGCGAGGTGCGGACCAGCCGCTCGCTCCGGGCACCGAGCTGACCGTCACCCGCGACGGCGCCGACCACCTGCTCAGCCTGCGACTGCCGTCGGCCGAGCTCGCCGTCGTCTGCGGACACGACCGATGGACGGAAGGTCTGCTGGGCCAGGCGTCCGGTGTCTCGCGCGGCTCACGGGGAGCGCCACCGGTCGGCCCGACACCGGTGGTCTGCCGCGGCGGCTGGACCGGTCCTGACACCTTCGAGGCCGACCTCGTGCTCATCGAGACCCCACATCGGATCCGTATGCGCGGCAACGGTTCTCGCCTCGAGGCGTCGTGGAACGCCCCGCCACTGAGCGGCGCCTCGCTCGACGCTCACCTGCCGTGGTGATGGTCGGCTGAGCGTCAGAACGAGCGGCTGACGCCGTCCTGGGGCGGCGAGTCCTGCGGCGTCGGAGGGTGGACGCCGGGCAGCGTTCGAGCACCCGGCAGCGCATCGCTGCTGCGCCCGCCGCTCTGGGTGTCCGTGCCACCTCGCTTGACGTTCCGGCGCATCATGTAGCGGTCATGACGGCTGGGGTACCGGACCTTGACGGCGCCGGCGACCGAGCTGCCGTGGAGGACGAGCAACGGCTTGCCCGCCTGCGGGATGGTGTCGACCTTGTTCGACACCGAGCCGATGCCCTTGCCGATCTGGTCGGTGTTGACGCCCCAGCCCTCGGGCACCACGAGGACGACGGCGCCGACGCCGGCCGACACCTGGACGTCGACGACGTCGTGCGGGCAGATCGCCTGCTGGAAGTCCAGCTTCACCGTCGACATCCCGGCGTTGAGGTTGAGGTATGCGGGTACGGTCCAGATCCCTCGCCGCACGTAGCTCGACATCCCGCCGGTCAACGTCTGCCGGTGTTCCGGGTCGGTCCCCAGTCGGGCCAGGTTCGCGGTGGTGGCGGTCTGCCGGACCCCGGCCGACGGCGGCGGCACCGGCAGGTCCGCGACCAGGCGGTCGAGGTCCGCGTAGGTCCGTGCCTGGCGAGCCCGGCCGGACAGGTCGTCGAGCTCGGAGGGCGTGAGCCGGCCCTCCGCATACTGCTGCATGAGCACGTGGACGAGCTGCTCCCGCTCTCCATGGCCTACGCGCAGGCTTCCCGCGTCAGTCACGCCCACATCGTACGAGAGGGAGCGCGTCCGTCGCCGGGACGCCGGTCTCAGGATCCGGGCGCCCGGCGGGCGGGCTGGACGGGTCGCGAGGCACGGGCATACCCTCGGCCTGTGCGTTCGGCGCTCCTCCTCCTTCGCTGCCGCGACGAGGCCTAGACACTCGGCCTCCCTCGTCGCGGAGTTCGTCGTGTCCGGCTGAGAACCAGCAGCAGCTCCAGCGAACACGAGGACGTGAGAGAAGTGCTCCACCCCCAGACCCCTTCGGGGATGCCGTTCGGCCGGTACGTGCCGTTCCACGAGCAGATCGCCGTGGACCTGCCGGACCGGACCTGGCCCACCAAGCGGATCACCAGCGCCCCGCGGTGGTGCGCCGTCGACCTGCGCGACGGCAACCAGGCGCTCATCGACCCGATGAACTCCGAGCGCAAGAAGCGGATGTTCGACCTGCTCGTCCGGATGGGCTACAAGGAGATCGAGGTCGGGTTCCCGTCGGCGAGCCAGACCGACTTCGACTTCGTCCGCGAGCTGATCGAGGGACACCACATCCCGGACGACGTGACCATCCAGGTGCTGACCCAGTGCCGGGACCACCTGGTGCACCGCACCTTCGACGCGATCCGTGGCGCCAAGCAGGCCATCGTCCACTTCTACAACTCGACCTCGGTCCTCCAGCGCCGCGTGGTGTTCGGCCTCGACCAGGACGGGATCATCGACATCGCGGTCCAGGCCGCGCGCCTGTGTCGCAAGCTCGAGGAGACCGTCCCCGACACCGACGTCTACTACGAGTACTCGCCCGAGTCCTACACCGGCACCGAGCTCGACTTCGCCGTCCGGATCTGCAACGCGGTCATCGACGTCATCGACCCCACGCCGGACCACCGGCTGATCGTCAACCTGCCGGCCACGGTCGAGATGGCCACGCCCAACGTGTATGCGGACTCGATCGAGTGGATGGTCCGGCACCTCGACCGGCGCGAGTCGGTCGTCGTGTCGCTGCATCCGCACAACGACCGCGGCACCGGCGTGGCGGCGGCCGAGCTCGGCTACCTGGCCGGTGCCGACCGCATCGAGGGCTGCCTGTTCGGCAACGGCGAGCGGACGGGGAACGTCTGCCTGGTGACCCTGGGCATGAACCTCTTCTCGCAGGGCATCGACCCGCAGATCGACTTCTCCGACATCGACGAGATCCGTCGCACGGTGGAGTACTGCAACCAGCTGCCGGTCGGTGAGCGCCACCCGTGGGGCGGCGACCTCGTGTTCACCGCCTTCTCCGGCTCCCACCAGGACGCCATCAAGAAGGGCTTCGAGTGGCTGGACCACGACGCCGCCGAGGCCGGCAAGACGGTCGACGAGTTCGTCTGGGCCGTCCCGTACCTGCCGATCGACCCCCACGACATCGGCCGCAGCTACGAGGCCGTCGTCCGGGTGAACAGCCAGTCCGGCAAGGGTGGCGTCGCCTACATCATGAAGTCGGAGCACCACCTGGACCTTCCGCGCCGGCTCCAGATCGAGTTCTCCGGCGTCGTCCAGCGCGGTGTCGACCACGACGGTGGCGAGGTGTCACCGGCGCAGCTGTGGGAGCGGTTCGAGTACGAGTACCTCCCGTCGCCGCCGGAGGCCTGGGGCCGGTTCGGGCTCATGTCGGTGCACTCCGACTCGACGGTCGACGGCGGCAGTCGCCTCTCGGTCACGTTGACCGACAAGGGGAACGACGTCGTCGCGCAGGGCACCGGCAACGGACCGATCGCGGCGTTCACCGACGCCCTGTCGGATCTCGGCGTCGACGTACGCGTGCTGGACTACCAGGAGCACGCCCTGTCCGCCGGTGGCGACGCCCGGGCGGCCGCCTACGTCGAGTGCGCCGTGGGTGACCGGGTGCTCTGGGGCGTCGGGCTCGACTCGTCCATCGTCACGGCCTCGCTCAAGGCCGTCGTGTCGGCCGTCAACCGGGCCGAGCGGGACGCGCTCGACGAGTCGTGACGCGTCTCGTCCTCGGCGGGTACGGGTCCGCGCTGGGTCTGGTCCACCTCGGGCCGGAGGGCTTCGGCCCACCGGTCGAGGTGGCGCCGGCGCCCAGCCCCTCGTTCGTCATCGCCTCGCCGGACGGACGCTTCGTGTATGCCGCGCTCGAGGGTGACGAGGGTCGGGTGGGCGCGTGGGCGGTCACCGACGACCGGCCGTGGCCGGCGTTGGGGCAGCAGTCGACCGGCGGCGCGGCCCCGTGCCACCTGGCGCTCAGCCCGGACGGTCGGTGGTTGGTGACGGCCAACTACACGTCGGGTTCGGTGAGTGTCCACCCGGTGCACGGCGACGGATCTCTCGGAGCGAGAACGGATCTCGTCGAGCATCGCGGTCACCAGGGTCCGCAGGCCGACCGCCAGGACGGTCCGCACGCTCACCAGGTGGTGTTCGTCGACGGTGGGCTGCTGGTCTGTGACCTCGGGCTCGACGCGGTGGTCGGCTACCACCTCGACGACGGCCGGCTGACCGAGGTGGCGAGGTCGGCGATGCCGGCCGGTTCGGGCCCAAGGCACCTCGTGCTCGACGGGGTCACCGCCTACGTGCTCGGCGAGCTCTCCTCGACGGTGACGGTATGCGACGTGGCCGGGCTGGTCCTCGTACCGGGGGAGACGGTGTCCTTGCGGCGGCCGAACGCGGAGGGCGAGAACACCGCGGCCGAGCTCGTGCTCGTCGACGGCGAGGTGCTCGGCTCGAACCGTGGCGACGACACTGTGGCCGTGCTGACACGGGCAGGCACCGGCCTGCGGTTGGACGCATCGGTGTCGTGCGGTGGGTCGTGGCCGCGGTGGATGGGTGTGGTCGACGGTGAGGTGCTCGTCGCGAACGAGCGCTCGGACGGGGTCGCCCTGCTGCGACGACGTCGCGAGGGTTGGGCGGTGGCCGACGTCCTGGACTGGCCGGCACCGACCTGCTGCGCCACACTGCCCGGCTGACCGTCGCCTCGACTCCCGGTCGGCGGGGTCCGTCGCGGGGTCCGCCGGCGGGGTCCGCCGGCTAGCGAACGCCCCGCACGCGGAACTGGATCGAGATGCGCGGGCCGACCTCCTTCGTGGTCTTCGGGATCGCGTGGTCCCAGGTGCGCTGGCAGGAGCCGCCCATGACGACGAGGTCGCCGTGCCCCAGCGGCAGCCGCAGGGTGGCGGCACCACCGTTGCGCGGGCGCAGCATCAGCGGGCGCGGGCTGCCCACCGAGAGGATCGCCACCATGGTGTCCTCGCTCGTCGACCGGCCGATGCGGTCGCCGTGCCAGGCGACGCTGTCGCGGCCGTCGCGGTAGAGGCACAGCCCCGCCGTGACGAAACGCTCGCCCAGCTCGGGCTCGTAGTGGTCGCTCAGAGCATCGCGGACGGTCGTGAGCATCGGATGGGGGAGTGCCTCGTCGACGTCGTAGAACGTCGTCAGGCGGGGGACGTCGACGACGTTGTCGTACATCTGCCGGCGTTCCGCCCGCCACGGCACGTCGTGGTGCAGGACGTCGAAGAGGGCGTCCCCGCCCGTGAGCCACGCTGGGCGAAGCTCCACCCAGGCACCGGAACCGAGCTCGGTCCGGACGAGGCCGTCGCGGAGCTCGTGGAGGGTCAGGCCGTCATCGAGGTCGAGGAGCGACCCCTGCATCGCGAACGACATCCCGCCAGTGTAGCTCAGGAGTCGAACAGATGTTCGGACGAGGTCAGGGTGTCGTGAGCAGGCGGGCGATGCTCGACAGGGTGTCGGGGACCAGGCGGTAGTAGGCCCAGCGGCCGCGTTGCTCCCGGGTGAAGATGCCCGCGTCGACGAGGACCTTGAGGTGGTGCGACACCGTCGGCTGGGACAGCCCGACCGGGTCGGTGAGGTCGCAGACGCAGGCCTCCGCGTCGGCGTGCGCGGCGACGAGGGAGATCAGTCGCAGACGCACCGGGTCGGCCACGGCCTTGAGGGACGTCGCGAGCGTCTCGGCCTCGGCGGGGGTGATGACCTGCCCCACGACCGGGGAGCAGCAGTCCTCGAGCAGCGGCAGCGGCGTGGGGGCCATGGGTCCACTATCGCATACATATTGACAGGCATCGATGGGTGAGGCAGCATCGTCCATCGACAGATGTCGATGTATCGAGAGGATGTGGACGATGAGCGAGCTGCGCGAGCAGGTGCGCGACAAGTACGCGGCGGCGGCGTTGAGGGTGACCTCCGGGGTCGAGAGCGACGGCTGCGGCTGCGGCGACGGTGGGTGTTGTGGATCGGGCTCCACCTCGGCGTCCGGCCCGGTCATGCTGGAGATCGACGACACGTTCGGGTCGGCGCTCTACTCGGTGCAGGAGCGCGGCGAGCTGCCGGTCGAGGCGGTGGCCGCGAGCCTGGGCTGCGGCAACCCGACGGCGGTCGCCGACCTCCACGCCGGAGAGCGGGTTCTCGACCTGGGCTCCGGCGGCGGGATCGACGTCCTCCTCTCGGCCCGCCGCGTGGGGCCGACCGGCTACGCCTACGGGGTCGATATGACCGACGAGATGCTCGACCTCGCCCGCGCCAACGCCGCGAAGGCCGGTGCCACCAACGTCGAGTTCGTCAAGGGCACGATCGAGGACGTCCCGCTGGCCGACGGCGCCGTCGATGTCGTCATCTCGAACTGCGTCGTCAACCTGTCGGTCGACAAGCCCGCGGTCCTCGCCGAGATGTATCGGGTCCTCACGCCCGGTGGGCGGATCGGGATCAGTGACGTCGTGGCCGAGGACCACCTGACCGTTGCCGAACGGGCCGAACGCGGCTCCTTCGTCGGGTGCATCGCCGGCGCCCTGTCGCGGCGCGAGTACCTCGAGGGCCTGGCGGCGGTGGGGTTCGAAGGCGCCAGCGTCGAGTTCACCCACGAGGCGGCGCCGGGGATGCACGGCGCGATCGTCCGCGCGACCAAGCCGGCCCTCATTCCGTGACAGCGGTTCCCGCGGAGCTCCGCTCCGACATCGAGGCCCCGCTGCTCCGGCGGATGACCGCGGAAGCGGTAGGCAGCGGGTTCCTCGTTGCCGCCGTCGTCGGCTCGGGCATTGCCGCGGCTCGGCTGTCGCCCGGCCAGCCGGGCCTGCAGCTCCTCGAGAACGCCCTGGTCACCGGTGCCGTGCTGACCGCGATGATCCTCGCACTGCACCCGGTGTCCGCGGCCTTCAACCCGGTCGTCGTCCTCGTGGAGCGGGCCGACGGGCTGGTGTCGAGCCGGGATGCGGTCGGTCTCATCGCCGCCCAGGTCGTCGGCGCGGCGGTCGGCGCCGTGACGGCGAACGTGATGTTCGACCTGCCGCCGGTGACGGTCGCGTCCACCGACCGGGGTGGCGTCGGACTCTGGGTCGCCGAGGTGGTCGCGACCGCAGGGCTGGTGCTCGTCGCCTACGGCGCCGGCCGGTCCGGGTCGGCCGGCTCCGCGCGACTGCGGGTGGCGTTGGCGGTCGGTGCCTACATCACGGCGGCGTACTGGTTCACCAGCTCGACGAGCTTCGCCAACCCCGCGGTGACGCTCGCGCGGACGCTCTCGGACACCTTCGCCGGCATCGCCCCGGCCTCCGTGCCGGCGTTCGTCCTCATGCAGGTCGTGGGCGCCGCCCTCGGCTACGGGTTGGTCCGCCTGCTCCGGGCCCCGTCAGAAGGAACGAGCCGATGACCGAGATCCGGCCGAGCGTCCTGTTCGTCTGCGTCCACAACGCCGGCCGCTCGCAGATGGCCGCGGGGTACCTCACCGCGCTCGCCGCAGGTCGCGTGGACGTCTTCTCGGCGGGGAGCCAGCCGGCCGACCAGGTCAACCCGGTGGCCGTGGCCGTGATGGCCGAGGAGGGCATCGACATCGCGAGCGAGGTGCCGAGCATCCTCACCACCGACGCCGTCCGCACCGCCGACGTCGTCATCACCATGGGCTGCGGCGACGCCTGCCCGATCTTCCCGGGGAAGCGCTACGAGGACTGGGAGCTCGACGACCCGGCCGGGCAGCCGCTCGAGACGGTGCGCCGCATCCGGGACGACATCCAGGCACGGGTGCGGACGCTGCTGCGGGAGCTGGCGAGCGAGGGGTGAGTTCTTCGCCTCCGGTCAGGGGAGGAGGACCACCCGCTGGTTCGGGTATGCGTCGGTCCGCCAGACCTGCTCGACGTCGGCCAGGGGGACGGGCTTGGCGTCGACGGTGAAGCGTCCGGCCGAGATCTCGCGGGCGAGCGTCGGCAGCTCGGCGAGGATCTCCGCGGTGGTCACCGAGCCCTGCCCACTCCCGACGATCTCGAGTCGGGCTGCCCGCAACGCGGCGGAGGGGATGGCCGCCGACCGGCCGGCCACCGAGCCGATCTGGACCCACGTCAACGGTTTCTCCCGCGGCTCGGGAGCCGTCACCAGGGCGACCATCGCCCTGACGGCCGGCTCGCCCCACAGGTAGTCGAGCACGACGTCGACGTCTCGCGCACCCTCGGCGAGCTGTTCTGCGACGCTGTCCGGGTCGGCGTCGAGGGCCACCGTGGCCGTCGCACCCACGGCGCCGAGGGTGGCCAGTCGCCGACGGTCGCGCCCGGCGGCCACGACGACGCTCGCGCCCAGATGCCGGGCCACCTGGACGGCCAGGCGACCGGCGTTGCCCGTGGCGCCCAGCACCAGGACGCGCTGTCCGGCCCGGAAGTCGAGTCGGCGGCGGAGCGCGACCCAGGAGGACATCGCCGGGTTCATCGCGGCAGCGAGGGCGATCACGTCCGCGTCCTCGGGAAGGAGGATGCTGCGCCGTTCGTCGACCACGGTCCGCTCCGCCATCGATCCCCGGGTGGTGTCCGGCAGCACGAAGTACCGCAGCCGCCGGTCGGGGCCTCGGCCCACACCGTCGATGCCGGGGATGAGCGGCAGCTCGTCGGTGCTCGTGTAGTGCGACCCGTCGGCCTGCGACCGCACGCGGGGATGGAGCCCCGCGGCCACGACGTCGACGACCACGTCGGCGGGCCCTCCGGGGGTCGGCGCGTCGATGTCCTCGTATCGCGGTGGGGTGTCGAACGAGGTGACGACGGCAGCCTTCACGGCAAACTCCTAACGATTCGTATTACCAACTAAAGTACGTCGTATCACGAACTGATTCAAACTAGGATCTGACCCGTGACGAGCTCACCGGAGACGGAGCAGGACGGGTTGGTCGATGCCCTGGCGCGGTCGGGGTTCGCGACGATGGCCGTGCTGACCCGGCTCAGTGCGGAGCACGACCTCTCACTCACCCAGCTGCGGGTCCTCGCGATCCTGCGGGACCGCCGCGTCCGGATGTCGACGCTGGCCGACCACCTCGGTCTCGAACGGTCCACGCTCTCGGGGCTCGTCGACCGCGCCGAGCGCCGGAACCTGCTCCAGCGAGCACCGAACCGAACCGACGGCCGCGCCGTCGACGTCCTCCTGACCGCCGAGGGTGCACGTCTGGCACGACGACTCGGGGCCGAGGTGCAGCGCTCCCTGGCACCGATGACCGCCTCGCTGACGCCGGCGGAGCAGCGCCGGCTCCGGACCCTTCTGGAACGGCTGCTCGACCCGCAGCCCGACTGACACCGGCGGTTCCCGTGAGGACCCGCACGCCGCAGGCGCCCACGTCCACCGCTGACCGCGACCCGCTTCCTAGACTCGTCCCATGGGAGCCACGACGGCGCACCGGTCGACCACCGAGCTGCTGACCCTGCATGCCGTCCGGCTGAAGGGGATGGCCGACGACGGTGAGGTGGCGGCCCGGTTCGCCCTCGACCGGTCGGAGTCCGACGAGCTGCTGCTGGACTTCGAGGCGTACGGCTGGGTCACCCGGGTCGACTTCGCGGGGACCGGGGGCTGGACCCTGACCGCCGCCGGTCGTCGGGAGGACGAACGGCGACTGGCCGACGAGCTGGCGGCAGTCGGCGCGGCGGAGCCGGTGCACGACGCATACCGGAGCTTCCTGCCGTTCAACGGGCGCCTGCTCAAGGCCTGCACCGAGTGGCAGCTGCGGCCGACCCCGGACGACGCGCTCGGCCCGAACGACCACTCCGACATCGTGTGGGACCAGCACGTGCTCGCCGAGCTGGCCGACCTGGGCGACGAGCTCGTCGACGTCGCCGCGGGGCTGAGCGGCCGGCTGGACCGGTTCGCGGGCTACGACCAGCGCTACGGCGCGGCCCTGACCCGGGCGGTGAACGGCGAGCCCGCCTGGGTGACGCGGCCGCGGGTCGACTCCTGCCACACCGTCTGGATGGAGCTGCACGAGGACCTGCTGGCCACCCTCGGGATCGACCGGGGCGACGAGACGGACGACATCGCCGAGCTGGATCGACGGCGCTAGGCGGAAAGCCCGAGTTCGGCGACGGCCCGGCCGCGCGCCGGGGGAGCAGGAGTCCGTGCCTGGGAGAGAATGGCCGACGTGCCCCTCTACCGTGACGAGGCCGTCGTGCTGCGCACCCACCCGTTGGGCGAGGCCGACCGCATCATCACCCTCCTGACCAAGGAGCGCGGGCGGATCCGGGCCGTGGCCAAGGGCGTGCGCCGCACCAAGTCCCGGTTCGGGGCGCGGCTGGAGCCGTTCATGGTCGTCGACGTGCAGTGCTACGAGGGCCGGAACCTCGACACGGTGACCCAGGCCGAGAGCCTGGCGACCTACGGGCAGACCATCGCCCGTGACTACACGGTCTACACCGCCGCCACCGTCATGGTGGAGACGGCCGAGCGGCTCACCGAGGAGCACGAGCCGTCCACCCAGCAGTACCTCCTCCTCGCCGGCGCCCTCCGCTCGCTCGGCGGCGGCGAGCACGACCCGGGACTGGTTCTCGACGCCTATCTGCTGCGCTCGCTCGCGGTCGCGGGCTGGGCGCCGAGCTTCCACGACTGCGCGAAGTGTGGGGGCCCCGGACCGCACTCGGCCTTCAACATCCCTGCGGGCGGTGCGGTATGCCCGGTCTGCCGCCCGCCCGGGTCGGCGGCCCCCGCGCCGGAGACGCTGCGGCTGCTGGCCGCGCTGCTCAGCGGAGACTGGGTCCTCGCCGACGCCTCCGACCTGCGCGTACGCCGCGAGGGCAGTGGACTGGTGACGGCGTTCCTCCAGTGGCACCTCGAGCGCGGGGTCCGCTCGCTGCGGCACGTCGAGCGCATCGCCCAGGGCTGACCGGCGATGCCCACCAGCCCGTATGCGGCGCCGTTCGCGCACCCGAGCGGTGCCCGACCCCCGTCGATCCCGGCCGAGGTCCTCCCGAAGCACGTGGCCATCGTCATGGACGGCAACGGCCGTTGGGCCAACGCCCGCGGACTGCCCCGGACGAAGGGGCACGAGGCCGGCGAGGCCTCGCTGCTCGACGTCGTGGCCGGGGCGATCGAGGTCGGCGTGACCCACCTGTCGGCGTACGCGTTCTCGACCGAGAACTGGCGGCGCTCCCCGGACGAGGTCCGCTTCCTCATGGGCTTCAACCGCGACGTGATCCGACGGCGCCGCGACCAGCTGAACGAGTGGGGCGTCCGGATGCGGTGGGTCGGTCGACGCCCGCGGCTGTGGCGGTCGGTCATCCACGAGCTCGAGGTCGCCCAGGACCTCACCCGCGACAACACCGGTCTGACCCTCTACTTCTGCGTGAACTACGGCGGTCGGGCCGAGGTCGCCGACGCCGTGGTCCGCATCGCCGAGGACGTACGCCTGGGGCGGCTGAAACCGGGCGGCATCGACGAGAAGACCATCGGTCGCTACCTCGACGAGCCCGACATGCCCGATGTCGACCTGTTCGTGCGGTCCTCCGGCGAGCAGCGGACCTCGAACTTCCTGCTGTGGCAGTCCGCCTACGCCGAGATGGTCTTCCTCAACACGCTCTGGCCGGACTTCGACCGCCGCAACCTCTGGGAAGCGATCGAGATCTACGCCAGTCGCGACCGCCGCTACGGAGGTGCCGTCGACCGCGCGTGAACATCGCGTCGGCCGAGGCGCCGCCCCGACCCCAACCGCCCAGCCGGGCGCGGCATACTGTCCCGACATGCCCCCAGCCTCGACCGAAGCGCGCACGGCCCGTGAGACCCGCGGTACGCGTGACACCTGGGACGTCATCGTCATCGGCGGCGGCCCCGCCGGCGAGAACGCCGCCGACTATGCGATCCGGGGGAGCGACCGCACCGCGGTGATCGTCGAGAACGAGCTGGTCGGTGGCGAGTGCTCCTACTGGGCCTGCATCCCGAGCAAGACGCTGCTGCGCTCCGTGGAGATGTTCACCGAGGCCGAAGGCCTGCAGGGGCTCGCAACACGGTTGAGTACCAAGGGGATCGACGTCAAGGCGGTTCTCGGACGACGCGACGAGTTCACCTCCCACCTCGACGACGCGGGCCAGGTGAAGTGGGCCAAGGGTGCCGGCATCGACGTGCTACGAGGGCACGGCCGGCTCACCGGGACCCGCACGGTGCAAGTCGCCGACTCCGACGGCCCGGCCCGCGACATCACCGCGCGGCACGCCGTGATCGTGGCCACCGGGACCAGCGCGACGATCCCCGACATCCCCGGTCTGCGTCAGGCCCTGCCCTGGACCTCGCGAGACGTCACGAACCTGCACCAGGTGCCGCGCCGGGTGGCGATCCTCGGCGGCGGCGTCGTGGCCTGCGAGGCTGCGACCTGGCTCCTCGGCCTCGGGGTGGAGGAGCTGACGCTCATCGATGTGGGTGATCGGATCCTCGCGCGCGCCGAGCCGTTCGCCGGCGACCTCGTCCGCCGGTCGCTGGAGGCGAGCGGCGCGAAGGTGATCACCGAGACCAAGGTCCTCGAGGTGTCCCGAAAGTCGCCGAAGGACAACGGGATCGGCCACATCAGCGGTGGCCCCGTCACGCTGCACATCGGCCGTCGGCGGTCGATCGTCGTCGACGAGCTCGTCGTCGCGACCGGGCGCACCGCGTCGACCCAGGACCTCGGGCTCGAGGCGGTCGGGATCGCCGACGCCGTCGCCCAGGCGCACGGGTACATCCGCACGAACGACCAGCTGCAGGTCGACGGGGTCAGCGGCCGATGGCTGTACGCGGTCGGTGACGTCAACGGACGGGCCCTGCTGACGCACATGGGCAAGTACCAGGGCCGGATCGCCGGAGCGGTGATCGCGGCGCGGGCGGGGGCGGGGGAGCGCGCCGCGGGCAAGGAGTTCCGGGACCGTGCGAGCGAGCGAGTGGTCCCGTCGGTGACCTTCACGTCGCCCGAGGTGGCCAGTGTCGGGCTCACCGAGCAGGCGGCCAGGGACCTGGGGATCGACGTCGAGACGGTCGAGTACGACATGTCGCAGGTGTCCGGGGCCGCGCTGCTGCTGGACGGCTACGTGGGGCGGGCCAAGCTCGTCATCGACCGCGCCCGCGACGTTCTCGTCGGGGCGACGTTCGTCGGCACCGGCTCGGCCGAGCTCGTCCACTCGGCGACGGTGGCGATCATCGGCGGGGTCACGCTCTCGGACCTGTGGCACGCGGTGCCGTCGTACCCCACGGTCAGCGAGGTCTGGCTGCGCCTCCTCGAGGCCCGTCGCGGCTGAGAATGGTCAGCCGAGCAGCGGCCGGACGTCCCGGTAGCCGTCGTCGACCACCCGGGACGGGTCGCCGAACCGCATGACCTCGCCCCGAGCTCGCGAGTGGGTGGGCCACCCTGGGTCGCCGGTGGCGACGAACCGGACGGCGGCCCCGTGCGCCTCGTCGGCCAGGGTCTGCGGTGGCTCAGGCCCGGTCAGCGCCGTGACGCGGTCGGCGTCAAGGCAGTCGAACCAGAACGGGACGTCGATGCAGTGGATGGCCGCGTGCAGCGTCGGTGACACGAACCCGAACCGATAGAGCCACGTTCGTCCGTCGGGCCGGGCGTCGGCGGCCGCCAGTGCGAGACTCCGGAACACCCGGTCGGTGAGAAGGTCCTGGACGACCCTCGACGTCGAGAACCCTTGGTGCACTTCGAGATACGCCTCAAGAGCCGGTTCGGTGAGTCCCGCCTTCGCGAGGACGGCCGCCGCCGGCAGGCCGTCCAGGAGCCGGGCTCCGTCGTCGAGCCCGATGGGGAACTCGTCCTCGGTGGCGCCCGCGACGAGCTCCTTGTCCGCACCGACGCCGAGACGCAACGACTCGAGGGTCGGCCGCCGGAGCAGGTCACCGTCGAGGACCGGTCCGAAGGTCAGGCCGTCCGCGAGGGAGGCCAGACGGGTCAGCGGGTCCTCCGACTCGTCGGATGACGACAGACCGTTCTGCAGCTCGAGCAGCCGGCCCTCGGACACGGAGCGGAACCCGTCGAGCGTCGGTTCCACGCCGGCCCGCTCGGCCAGGAGGTGCGCCAGACCGCGAGCCTTCGCCTCGGGGACGTCGGCGATCGCTCCGGACAGGCTGTAGACCCGGGCGAAGAGGTGCTGCGCGGCCTCCATCCCCAGCAGCGTCAGCACGGCACCGCCGCCGGCCGACTGGCCGGCGACGGTGACCCGCGTGGGGTCCCCGCCGAACGCCGCGACGTTGGTCCGGACCCACTCCAGCGCCAGCAGCCAGTCGCGCACGCCCCGGTTGGACGGTGCCCCCTCGATCCAGCCGAACCCGTCGAACCCGAGCCGGTAGGACACGCTCACCGTCACGACGCCGTCGCGGTTGAACGACCGGCCGTCGTACCAGGGGCTGGCCGGCGACCCGGCCACGTACCCGCCGCCGTGGATCCACACGAGCACCGGCAGGCCGGGGCCGACCTCTGGCGACGGTGTGAAGACGTCGACGTTCAGCGTGGACTCGCCCGGGACCGACGGCTCGGGGATGAGGGTGATCTCGGAGAGGGCGGTCCGTTGTGCGGTGGGGCCGTGCTCGGTCGCGTCGCGGACACCGCTCCAGGCGCGGGCCGGCACCGGTGCGGTGAACCGCAGGTCGCCCACCGGCGGCTCGGCGAAGGGGATGCCGAGGAAGGCGGCCGACCCCCCGCGCCAGAACCCGCGCACCCGTCCGGCTGCCGTGTCGACCTCGGGAGCGTTCGCGGCAGGGGTGGTCACGCCCCCACGGTAGGACAGCCGTTCCGCGAGGCCGGTGGTCCGTGCTGGACTCGCCGTACACGCGTTCCCGACGCCGCCGGTTCCGCGCCGGGGCGGAGCGGGGGGTGTCAGTCCGAGCAGTCGGAGCAGGTCCCGAAGATCTCCAGGGTGTGCGTGACGTCGCGGAAGCCGTGTTCGGCACTCACCGCGTCGGCCCACCGCTCGACCGTGGGTCCCTCGACCTCGACGGTGCGTCCACAGGAGCGGCAGACCAGGTGATGGTGGTGCGCGCCGGTGCTGCACCGGCGGTACACCGACTCGCCCTCGTCGGTGCGCAGGACGTCGACCTGACCTTGGTCCGCGAGGGTCTGCAGTGCCCGGTAGACGGTGGCCAGGCCGACCTTGTGGCCCTCGGTGCGCAGCCGTGCGTGCAGGTCCTGGGCGGACGTGAAGTCGTCCGCTCCCCCGAGGGCGTCAGCCACGGCCGCCTGCTGCCGGGTGAGCCGGCGAGGATGCCCGGTCAGTCCCGTCACGGCTGGCCCGCCTTCTCCTGCGCCGGGGTCCCGGCCTGGTGGGGCGGCTCGCCCGCGGTGGCGTGAACCCCGTCGTGCTCGTCGTAGTGACCCTCGTGCGGTGCGTGGCGGTGGCCGTCGTGGAGGTAGTCCACATGGCCGTGGTGTGCCACCGCCGGGTGGCCGCATGCGGGCCCGTGCTCGTGCGCGTGGATCTCGGCCCGTTCGTGCTGCTTCGCGCGGACCCGGGTGACCACAGCCCGGCCGACCGACGCCGCGACGAACACGAGGATCGCCAGGACGACGATGGTGCCGCCCGACGGGGTGTCCGCCTCGTAGGAGACGACGACGCCACCGACCGAGCACACCAGGCCGATGACGACGGCCCAGCGCATCGTGGCGCGGAACGACGACCCGATCAGCTGCGCCGCGGCGACCGGCACGATCATCAGCGCGCTGATGAGCAGCAGGCCGACGATCCGCATCGACACGACGACGGTCACGGCGGTGAGGACCGCCAGGGCGATGTTGAGGGCGAGGACCGGCATCCCCATCGCCCGCGCATACTCCTCGTCGCTGGCCACCGCGAACAGGCGAGGACGCAGCAGCCAGGTGGTGAGGATGACGAGCACGGCGAGGACGGCGAACACCCAGAGGTCCGAGGCCTTCACGGTGGTGATGGCGCCGAAGAGGTATGCGGTGAGGTTGGCCGGGGTGCCCTGCGACGACTTGCTGATGATGACGACGCCGGCGGCGATGCCGCCGTAGAAGATCACGGCGAGGGCGACGTCGCCCTGCGTGCGGCCCGAGGCCCGGATCAGCTCGATCGCCACGGCGGCGAGGACCGCGGCCACCAGCGCCGTCCAGACGGGGGCGACGTTGGTGAGCAGCCCGACGGCGACGCCGGCAAGGGCGACGTGGCCCATCCCGTCGCCGATCAGCGACAGCCGGCGCTGGACGAGGAAGACGCCGACCAGCGGGGCCACGAGGCCGACGAGGACGGCCGCGAGCAGCGCCCGCTGCATGAAGTCGTACGAGAGCAGCTCGGTCACGACGCTCTCCCGGTGGGCCCGGCCTCGGCGTTGCCGGTCAGCGACGGCCGCGAGTCGTACAGCTCGTGGTCGTGATGGTGGTTGTGGTGCTCGTGCAGGACCTCGGCCTCTCGCGCGAGGAACACGTCGCGTGGCCCGTCGAAGACGACGCCGCCCCTGTCGACGACCACGACGCGGGTCACGACCTCGACGAACGCATCCATCTCGTGGGTGACGACGAGCATCGTCACGCCTTGGGCGGCCAGCCGGCCGAGCACCTCGGCGAGGACGTGCTGGTTGGCGGTGTCGACCCCGGCGGTCGGCTCGTCCATGAGCAGGACGTCGGGCTGCGCGGCGAGCGCACGGGCGATGAGCACCCGGCGCTGCTGTCCGCCCGAGAGGGTGCTGACATCGGTCCCGGCGCGGTCGGCGAGGCCGACGATGTCGAGGGCACGGGCGATGACCTGGCGGTCGGCGGCCGACGGCCGTCCGAACCAGGATTGCCGCACCAGCCGTCCGGTGGCGACGATCTCCTCGGCGGTCGCGCGGACGGACCCCGAGAGGGTGTGCCGCTGCGGGACGTACCCGAGGCGGGCGTGGTCACCGGTCCGCCCGAACCGGTCGAGCGGGGTGCCGAACAGCAGGACCTCGCCGCCGAGCTGGTCGCTCAGCCCGAGCAGGCCCTTGACGATCGTCGACTTCCCGGCGCCGTTCGGGCCGAGGATCGCCACGACCTCGCCGGGGAAGACGTCGAGGGTGACGTGGCGGACCACGGCGTTGTCCGCATACCCGAACGCCGCCCCGCGGAGGGAGACGATCGGCTCGACGGACATCGCGGCGGTCATCAGCAGCCCTGGCCGGCCTTGAGCGTGGCGAGGTTCGACCGCATCACCTCAAGGTAGTCGTGACCCGCGGAGGTGCTGGTCAGCCCTTCGATCGGGTCGAGGGTGGCAAGCCGGGCGCCCGTGCTCTTGGCGACGGTCTCGGCGAACGCCGGCTCGACGAGGGTCTCCGCGTAGATCGTCGTGACCCCGTGGGCCTTGACGAAGTCCGCGACCTGCGCGAGCTGTGCGGCCGACGGCTCGACGTCGGGGGACAGGCCCGCGATCGGGACCTGGGTGAACCCGTAGCGCTCGCTGAGGTAGCCGAAGGCGGCGTGGCTCGTGACGAGGTCCTTGCGGGCACACGACGCGAGGGTCGTGCGGAACTCGGCGTCGAGCGCGCCGAGCTTGTCGGTGAACGCCGTGGCGTTCTGGGTGTAGGTCGCCGCGTTGGCCGGGTCGGCCTCGCCGAGCCGCTGGCCGATGGCGGTCGCGACGGCCGCGTAGCGCTGGGGGTCGAGCCAGAAGTGCGGGTCCTTGGCCGCGGCGGCGTCCGGCGGGGCGGCGGTCTGCGCGCCGCCCTCCTCCGCCTCGGGCGGGGCCGCGAGGTCGAGGTTCGCCACGGGGGCCACGTCGAAGGCGTGCTGGCTGCCCTCCTGGTCGACGGCGGTGTCGACGGCCGGCTGGAAGCCCTTCGCGTAGACCACCAGGCCCGCCTCGGCCACCTTGGCGACGTCCTGCGGGCTCAGCTCGACGTCGTGCGGCTCGGCGCCGGGCTTGGTCAGGCTGGTGACCGCGACGTGGTTGCCGCCGACCTGCTGGACCGCGAACTCGATGGGGTAGAACGACGCCACGACCGAGACCGTGCCCGCTGCGGTGCTGCCGGCCGCCGCGCCGTCACCCGACCCTGAGCCGCAGGCGGACAGCAGTCCGGCGGCCGCCAGGGCGGGCAGGACGAGGAGGGCAACGCGACGCATACCTCGTTTGTACTCAGAATGAGAATGATTGTCAAAATCGGACTAGCCGCGAGGGACCGCCTGCACCACGGTGATCGCCACGATGAGCGCGAGCACCGCCAGGCGCATCATCCGCTCGGGCAGCGTGAGCCGCGGCCACGTGTAGTAGACGAGGAACGCCACCCCCAGGGCGACCAGCGCGCTCGCGAGGAACCCCCAGCGCGGCACGAGGATCCCCGCGACGATCAGGGCGATGACGGCGAGGAACGGGATGACGCGGGGGAGTCGCTCGAGGCGGTCGAGCACGGGGTATGCGGCGTGCTCCACCCGCGACCGGAAGGGCAGGCTCACCCGCGCAAGGCTACGGGCTCCGGCCGGTCCTCCCGTTCGTGGTCTGAACCGGTCCTGGAGCCGTTGGACCGGGCTTGCCCGGCTAACGGAATTCCGGCTCCATCCACCACGAACCACCGCGGCCGCTCGACGCATACTCGCGCGAGACGGGTTCGGGGCGGCGGATAACCTTGCCCACTATGGCCAGTCTGACCACCCCCGGCACCACCGTCGACACCGTCGTGAGCCTCTGCAAGCGCCGCGGCTTCGTGTACCCGAGCGGTGAGATCTACGGAGGCACCCGGTCGGCGTGGGACTACGGCCCGCTCGGTGTGGAGCTGAAGGACAACATCAAGCGGCAGTGGTGGAAGTCGATGGTCATCCAGCGCGACGACGTCGTCGGCCTGGACTCCGCGATCATCCTGCCGCGGGAGACCTGGGTCGCGTCCGGCCACGTCGCGACGTTCAGCGACCCGCTCGTCGAGTGCCTCTCGTGCCACAAGCGGTTCCGCGCCGACCACCTTCAGGAGGCCGTCGCGGAGAAGCGGGCCGGCAAGGGCGACGTCGTCGACCCCGACGACATCCCGCTCACCGAGATCGTCTGCACCAACTGCGGCACCCGCGGCCAGTGGACCGAGCCGCGCCAGTTCTCCGGCCTGCTCAAGACCTTCCTCGGCGTCGTCGAGGACGAGTCCGGCCTGCACTACCTGCGCCCGGAGACCGCGCAGGGCATCTTCCTCAACTTCCTCAACGTCATGAACTCGTCGCGCCGCAAGCCGCCGTTCGGCATCGCCCAGATCGGCAAGTCGTTCCGCAACGAGATCACGCCCGGCAACTTCATCTTCCGCACGCGCGAGTTCGAGCAGATGGAGATGGAGTACTTCGTCAAGCCCGGCGAGGACGAGGCGTGGCACCAGCGGTGGATCGACGACCGCACCGCCTGGTACGTCGGCCTCGGCATCAACCCCGACAACCTGCGCCACTTCGAGCACCCCAAGGAGAAGCTCTCCCACTACTCGAAGCGGACCGTGGACATCGAGTACCGGTTCAACTTCACCGGCTCGGAGTGGGGCGAGCTCGAGGGCATCGCCAACCGCACCGACTTCGACCTGACCACGCACTCGCAGCACTCGGGCACCGAGCTCGTCTACTTCGACCAGACGACGGGGGAGCGCTACACGCCCTACGTCATCGAGCCGGCGGCCGGCCTGTCGCGCTCGCTGATGACGTTCCTCGTCGACGCCTACGCCGAGGACGAGGCCCCCAACACCAAGGGTGGCGTCGACAAGCGGGTCGTGATGCGGCTCGACCCGCGGCTGGCCCCGGTCAAGGCCGCGGTGCTGCCGCTCTCGCGCAACGCCGACCTGTCGCCCAAGGCGCGCGACCTGGCGGCCCAGCTGCGGCAGAGCTGGAACATCGACTTCGACGACGCCGGCGCCATCGGCAAGCGGTACCGCCGCCACGACGAGATCGGTACGCCGTACTGCGTCACGGTCGACTTCGACACCCTCGAGGACCAGGCGGTGACCATCCGCGAGCGCGACTCGATGGCGCAGGAGCGGATCGCGCTCGACCAGGTCGAGGGGTGGCTGGCGCAGCGCCTCGTCGGCTGCTGACCCGTCCGGACCGCTCGACGGGCACGAGCGCTGGTTTTGGGCTCCTGGTGACCGATTCCGGCTCAGCTGCCCGTCGAGATGACCGCTCTAGTCGGCCAGCTTGAAGGTCAGCTGGGTGACCCACTGGTCCATGTCCGGCTGGTTCATCGGGTTCGTCTGGTACCACTCGACCCGGTTGGCCCACACCTCGCCGTCCGCTGACGGGTGCTTGTCGAACGGCAGCCCCTCGTTGCCGGCCCAGGTGAGCAGGCCGACCGTCGCGTCATAGAGCCCGTCGGGGTGTCCGACGTGCGTCGTCGAGGCATACCGGCCGGCGGGCAACGTGTCCGACTCGACCTCGCCGCCGACCTCGACCGGTCCGGCGACCGGCACGCCCGCCTGGACCACCATGGCGCGCGCCATGTCGATGACGAGGTAGCGCAGGAACGGCGCGCCCGCCGGCGCATGCCCACGTTCGAAGAGCCACCCGACCAGGCTGGGGATCTCGTCCGCGATCTCGTACATCGTCGTCATGGTCACCGTCTTGGTGACGCCGACGAACGGCTGCTCGGGCAGGTCGATGACGGCGTATGCGCCGGGCTGGGGGTCGCTCATACCCCTGAGACTCGCACGCGTCCGGCAACTCATCGGTAGGCACCCGTCGAGCCGCGCACCCGCGGGAGACCCGGTCGTTGGTTGCGGCGGAAAACCGATGAGTTGGCGTCGGTGGGCTGGTCTACCGTCGATGAACACCGAGGAGGACGACACCATGGCCGCCCAGGGACCCCGGCTCGACTTTCGCCAACCGGCGCAGCGAACCTTCCTGCACCTGCTGCTCAACACGCTGACCGTGTCGGTCATGAACTTCACCGTGTGGTTCGCCGTGACCTTCTGGGTCTACCTCGAGACCCAGTCGGTGTTCGCCACCGGCATGATCGCCGGGATCTTCCTCATCGCCATCGCGTCGACCGGGATCTGGTTCGGCAGCCTCGTCGACCACCACCACAAGAAGCGGGTCATGCAGGCCTCGGCGGCGGTGTCGCTGGTCATCTACACCGCCAGTTTCGTGCTCTACCTGCTCACCCCGGACGAGACGTTCCGCGACCCGGGCAGCCTGCTGCTGTGGGTGTTCATCGTCATGGTGATGCTCGGCGTCATCGCCGGCAACCTCTTCGGCATCGCGCTGCCCACCTGCGTCACCCTGCTCATCCCGGCCGACGTGCGCGACCGCGCCAACGGGCTCGTCGGGACATCCACCGGAGTGTCCTTCCTCGTCACCTCGGTCATCAGCGGGATCCTCGTCGCGGCGGGTGGGATGCGCTACGTGCTCATGCTCGCGGTCGGCGTGCTCGTGCTCGTCGAGGTCTACCTCGCCCTCATCCACGTGCCGGAGCCCCGGATCGTCACGACGGCCGAGGCGATGGGCGAGCCGGCCGACGGTGCGTCCGGCGACGCCGAGACCGCACCGGTCGCCATGGGCACCGGGGTCGACATCCGCGGCACGTTGCGGATCGTGCGGAGCGTGCCCGGGCTGCTCGCGCTGATCTTCTTCTCCTGCTTCAACAACTTCCTCGGCGGCGCGTTCATGGCGCTCATGGACGCCTACGGCCTGTCGATGGTGAGCGTCCAGGCGTGGGGACTGCTGTGGGGAGCCCTGAGCGTCGGCATCATCGTCGGCGGCCTGGTTGTCGCCCGAGTCGGGTTGTCCAGCAACCCCGTTCGCATCCTGCTCCTGGTCAACGTCGTGCTCTGGAGCGTCACGATCCTCTTCCCGGTCCGGTCGTCGATCGTGCTGCTGGCCGCCGGGATGGCGATCTATATGCTCCTCGTCCCGTTCGCCGAGGCGGCCGAGCAGACCGTGCTGCAGCAGGTCGTCCCCTACGAGCGGCAGGGCCGGGTCTTCGGGTTCGCCCAGAGCGTGGAGCAGGCGGCGTCGCCGCTGACCGCCTTCCTCATCGGGCCGATCACCCAGTTCGCCGTGATCCCGTTCATGACCGACGGGTGGGGAGCTCGCACGATCGGCCCGTGGTTCGGAACCGGCCCGGACCGGGGGATAGCCCTCGTCTTCGTCATCGTCGGCATCATCGGCCTGGTCGCCACGCTGCTCGCACTGGGCAGCCGCTACTACCGCGACCTCAGCGCCGCGGTCGCCGAAGCACGGAACGAGCCGGACGACGAGAACGGGTATGCGCAGGTCGCTCCGGGCTGATCGCCGGCTGCGCCTCGCCCACCTGAGGTGGCGACCGGCATACCAGCTCCGTCCGGCCGACCGTGACAACGGTCATGGTCGAGTCATGACGAAGGGACCTCACGCCCGGCCCCTCGAACGACGATCCTGGACGACATGACCACTACGACCACCACGTCAGCGGGCCCGAACGGGTCCACGCCGGGCGTGCTCGGGGGCACCGACCTCGCCATCGCGGCGACGGGACTGCGCAAGGACTTCGGCTCCGTCCACGCCGTGCGCGGCATCGACCTGGAGATCCGCCAGGGGGAGATCGTCGCGTTCCTCGGCCCCAACGGCGCCGGCAAGACCACGACGATCGACATGATCCTCGGCCTCTCCGACCCCACCGCCGGCACCGTCACCGTGCTCGGGCAGAGCCCTCGGAGCGCCATCGCGCACGGCCTCGTCGCCGCCGTCATGCAGACGGCCGGGCTGCTCAAGGACATCAGCGTCCGCGAGACCCTCGAGCTGACCGGCTCGCTCTTCGTCCACCACGTCTCCGTCGACGGGGTGATGAAGCGGGCCGGTATCTCGGACATCGGCGACCGTCGGGTCAACAAGTGCTCCGGCGGCCAGCAGCAACGGCTCCGGTTCGCGATGGCCCTGCTGTCCGACCCCGAGCTGCTCATCCTCGACGAGCCCACCACCGGGATGGATGTCACCGGGCGGCGCGACTTCTGGGCGGCGATCCGTCAGGACGCCACCCGCGGGCGCACCATCCTCTTCGCGACGCACTACCTCGAGGAGGCCGACGAGTACGCCGACCGCATCATCCTCGTCCGCCAGGGCGAGATCGTGGCCGACGGCACCGCGGCCCAGATCAAGGCCATGGCCGCCGGTCGCACGGTCCGCGCGACGGTTCCCGGCGTGACCGCCGCCCAGCTCGAGGCGGTCCCCGCGGCCGACTCCGTGGAGCTGCGCGGCGAGATCGTCCGGATCCACTCGAAGGACTCCGACGCGGTCGCCCGCTACCTGCTGACGCAGACCGACGCCCACGACCTCGAGATCGAGTCGCGCGGCATCGAGGACGCCTTCATCGCCCTGACCGCCGACGCGCAGGACGACCCGACCACCACCACCGCTGGGGAGACATCATGACCACCGCCGTCAGCGACGCCGCGGAACCGGCGTACGCCGCCCGCGCCGAACGCCGCGTCCCGCCGATGGGCGGGCTCAACCCGACCCTGCTGCGCATCGAGCTGCTGCGGGTGCTCCGCAACCGCCGCACGATGATCTTCACCCTCGTGATGCCGGCCGTCTTCTACCTGATCTTCGGTGTCTCCCAGAGCTACGCGGACCAGGACGCCGGCCGGGGCAACGTCGCGGCCTACATCATGATCTCGATGGCCGCCTACGGCGCGATGATCGCGTCGACCGGCGGCGGGGCGATGGTCGCCACCGAGCGGGCGCAGGGCTGGAGCCGGCAGCTGCGGCTGACCCCGTTGTCGCCGGTGGCGTACGTGTTCGTCAAGCTGCTCACCGCCATGCTGCTCGGCGCTCTCGCGGTCCTCGTCGTCTTCGTCATGGGTGCGTTCACCAAGGCGCAGATGGACACCGTGGGGCTGTGGGTAGCGACGGGCCTCATCGCCTGGGCCGGTTCGCTGGTCTTCGCGGCGTTCGGCCTCTTCATGGGGTACCTGCTGCCCAGCGAGAACGTCATGCAGATCATCGGCCCCGGCCTGGCCATCCTCGCCTTCGCCGGCGGGCTGTTCGTCCCGCTCGAGGACGGCTCGACGCTGCAGAAGATCGCGCAGTTCACCCCGATGTACGGCATCTCGTCGCTGGCCCACGCGCCGCTCACGGGCGACTCGTTCCAGTGGGCGTGGGTGATCAACGTCGCCGCGTGGCTGGTCGTCTTCGCCGGAGGCGCGATCTGGCGGTTCCGCAAGGACACCGCGCGGGTCTGACCACCCACTCGCCGGAGTAGTTTCGTGAGCATGTCCGACCCCGTCGCCCAGTACGACACCAGGTTCAACTGGTGGGCCGCACTGGGCGCCGGGGTGTGGCTCATCTTCCTGGCCCCGGCCGCCGCGGCCGGCTGGGCCGCGCGCGACACGATGGCCGGCTGGATCGGACTCTGCGCCCTCGCCGGCTTCTGCTTCCTCTACGTCTGGTCGTTCATCTGGGCCCGCCCCTACCGGCACGAGGGCCAGCTCTGGCGACAGGTGCAGCCCCAGGCGCTGGCCATCCTCGGCGGGCTGTTCGCCCTGGGCGCCATCGTCATCCTCACCCTCCACCAGGACGGCCTGGCCACCACCGTCTACGTCGCCGTCGCCGGCATCACGATGCTGCCGCCTCGCTGGGCGCTCCCGCTGGCCGGCGTCCTGGCCCTCGGGGCGGAGGCGCTCGCGCGCACGGTCCCCGGATGGCAGGGCGCCGACGGCGTCGGCCTGTCGGTGCTCCTCGCCGGCTTCGCGGTGTGGGGGATGTGGACGGCGATGCGACGCAGCCGCGACCTGCTCGCCGCCAGGGAGGAGAACGCCCTCCTCATGGTCGACCAGGAACGCGCACGGATGGCCCGCGACCTCCACGACATCCTCGGCCACTCCCTGACCGTCATCGCCGTCAAGGCCGAGCTCGCCGACCGGCTCGTCGAGGTCAGCCCGGAGCGTGCCCGCGCCGAGATCGCCGACATCCAGCGCCTCTCCCGCGACGCCCTCGCCGACGTGCGCCGAACCGTCGACGGAGTGCGTGAGCTGAGCCTCCCGGCCGAGCTGGCCCGCGCCCGGTCCGCGCTACAGGCCGCCGAGATCACCGCGGACCTGCCGGGGTCGACGGACCACGTCCCGTCGGACGTACGGGAGCTGTTCGCCTGGACCCTGCAGGAGGGGGTCACCAACGTGGTCCGGCACAGCGCCGCATCGCGCTGCACCGTCACCCTGGCCGACGACCGGATCACCATCGAGGACGACGGACGGGGTATGCGGTCCGCGGACGCCTCGGCGCTGCGCGACGGTCACGGTCTCTCCGGACTTCGCGAACGGGCGGCCGCCGAGGGAGCCCATGTCGTCGTCGAGACACCGCCGTCGGGCGGGTTCCGGCTCAGCGTGGTGGCGGGCCAGAGCGCGGAGACCCTACGCGCCCCGGCGAGCCCGGCCGCCCCGGAGTCCCGGCGGGTCGAGGCGCCGGTCAGCCCTCAGCGAGTCGAGACCCCTCGGTGACGATCCGGCTCCTGCTCGCCGACGACCAGGCCCTCGTCCGCGGCGCGCTCGCCACCCTGCTCGAGCTCGAACCGGACATGACCGTCGTGGCCGAGGTCGGCCGCGGCGACGAGGTGGTCGCCGCCGCGCGCGAGTCGAACCCCGACGTCGCTCTCCTCGACGTCGAGATGCCCGGCATGGACGGGATCGAGGCCACCCGCGAGCTGCGCGCAGTGCTCCCGGACGTCAAGGTCGTCATCGTCACGACGTTCGGGCGGCCAGGGTTCCTGCGGCGGGCCCTGGTGGCCGGCGCGAACGGGTTCGTCGTCAAGGACACGCCCGCACGCCAGCTGGCCGACGCCGTCCGGCGGGTCAACTCGGGCCTGCGCGTGGTCGACCCGACCCTCGCGGCCGACAGCCTCGCGGTCGGGGAGTCGCCCCTGACGGCCCGTGAGACAGAGGTCATCCGTGCGGCTCGGGCCGGCGGCAGCGTCAGTGACATCGCCGCTGCGGTGTTCCTCTCCGAGGGAACCGTCCGCAACCATCTCTCGGCCGCCATCGGCAAGACCGGCGCCCGCAACCGGGCCGACGCCGTGCGGATCGCCGAGGAGAACGGCTGGCTGTGAGCGGCGCGGACGGGACGCCCGCGACCCGGCTGGTCCTCGTCCACGGGTCCCGCCTGTCGGCCTCCCAGTGGGCGCCACAGCAGGCGCGCCTCGCCGCCGACCCCACCCTCGGATGGCTCGAGGTCGTCGTCCCCGACCTGCCCGGACACGGCGCGCGGTCGCCCGAGCCGTTCACCCTGGACCGCGCGGTAGGTGCCGTCGCGGCGGCCGTCGAGGCCGGAACGCCGGCGGAGCGCGTCGTGCTCGCCGGCCACTCGCTGGGCGGCTACGTCGCGGCGACCTACGCCGCCACCTACCCGCGCCGCCTCGACGGGCTCGTGATCCTCGGCGCGGCCGCCGTACCCCGGGGAGCCGGCGCCCTCGCATACCGAGCGGTCGCCGCTCCTCACCGAACGAGCCGGCCCTGACCGGATGACCCGGGTCAACGACCGTGTCCTCGGCCGGCTCTACCCGTCCGACCTCGTCGAGCCGGTGGTCGCCGGCGGGTACTGGTTCGGGCCGACTCGCGCCGCGTGGCGCGACGTGATGTCCCGCTGCGGGCCGCACCAGCTGCGCGAGGTGACCTGCCCGGTGCTCGTCGCGGGTGGGCAGTACGACCAGCTCATGCTCGACGCGAGACGGTATGCGCGCGCCGCACCGCACGGGCGGGTCGTCCGGATCCCCGGCGCTGGCCACTTCGCCGGGTTCGACCGACCCGACGAGGTCACCGCGCTGCTCGCCGAGTTCGCCCGCGGCGTCGCGGATGGGACACTGGACGGGTCATGAGCGCCACCGCGACCCTCGTCTCCCCGCTGCGGATCGGCCGGCACACCATCGGGTCGCCGGTCGTCCTCGCGCCGATGGCGGGCATCACGAACCGGGCGTTCCGCCGGTTGTGCCGCGAGTTCGCGTCGGAGGGCGGGAGCGGCGACTCCGCGCTCTACGTCAGCGAGATGATCACGTCGCGGGCCCTGGTCGAGCGCAACGCCGAGACGATGCGACTCATCCAGCACGACCCCGACGAGCACCCGCGGTCGATCCAGCTCTACTCCACCGACCCGACCACCGCCCGGGCCGCGGCGCGGCTGCTGGTCACCGAGGACCGGGCCGACCACATCGACCTCAACTTCGGCTGCCCCGTCCCGAAGGTCACCCGCAGGGGCGGCGGCTCGGCGCTGCCGTGGAAGCGCGACCTGTTCCGCGCGGTCGTCGGCGCCGTCGTCGAGGAGGGCGCCCGCCGCGACGTCCCCGTCACCGTCAAGATGCGCAAGGGCATCGACGACGCACACCTCACCTATCTCGACGCGGGCCTCGCCGCGCAGGAGGAGGGCGCGGCCGCGGTGGCGCTCCACGCACGGACGGCTGCGCAGGCGTACTCGGGTACCGCCGACTGGGCGGCCATCCGACTGCTCAAGGAGACCGTCACCGAGGTACCGGTCCTCGGCAACGGGGACATCTGGTCGGCGGAGGACGCCCTGCGCCTCGTCGACGAGACCGGCTGCGACGGCGTCGTCGTCGGCCGTGGCTGCCTCGGCCGGCCGTGGCTGTTCGCCGACCTCGCGGCAGCGTTCGCCGGTTCGCCGGTACGGCTACGACCCAGCCTCGGCGAGGTGACCGAGACGCTGCGTCGGCACGCCGCATACCTGGTCGAGTTCTACGGCGACGAGAACCACGGCTGCCGTGACATCCGCAAGCACATCGCCTGGTACCTCAAGGGGTTCCCCGCCGGCGGGACCGTGCGCAGCTCGCTCGCGCTCGTCGACTCGCTGGCCGCGCTGGACCGGCTGCTCGACGGGCTCGACCCGGACGCGCCGTGGCCGGGCGACCCCGCCGAGGGCCCGCGGGGGAGGGCCGGCAGCCCGCGCCGGGTCATCCTGCCCGAGGGCTGGCTCGCCTCACGGGAGCTGTCGCCCGAGCACGCCGCCGAGGTCGCGGCGGCCGAGGAGCACCACTCCGGCGGCTGACGGTGGTCGCCGCTAGGGTCCCGGCATGGGTTCACGGACCGGCGGCACGCCCGAGAAGCCTGCGCTGTTCTTCGACGGCCCCGAGGACTTCCGGGCGTGGCTCGAGCAGCACCACGAGACCGAGACCGAGCTGTGGATGGGCCTCAACAAGGCTCACGTCGCCGACGGCGGGCTGACGTGGGCGGAGGCCGTCCCGGAGGCGCTGTGCTTCGGGTGGATCGACTCGCGGGCCGAGGGCATCGACGACGACTCGCGGCGGCAGCGCTGGACCCCCCGGAAGACGACCAGCAACTGGAGCCGGATCAACCTCGACCACGTCGACCGGCTCACCCGCGAGGGCCGGATGCGGCCGGCCGGCATCCGCGCCTGGGAGGCGCGGCGGGAGGACCGGCAGGCGATCTACGCGTACGAGCAGGCCCAGCTGCTCGCCCTACCCGAGGCGTACGCGGCCCAGCTGGCGGGCAACCCCGCCGCGGCGGCGTTCTGGGCGGAGACGACGGCCAGCTACCGGAAGATCTGCATCAACTGGGTCCTGTCGGCCAAACAGCAGGCCACCAACGACAAGCGGATGGCCCAGCTCGTCGAGGACTGCGCCGCCGGGCGGCTCATCCCGAGCCAGCGCTACGGCGAGATCCCGAAGTGGGTGGACCGAGCCGCCGCTGCTGCGGCCGCAGCCGGCCCGACGTGACAACGGGGCGAGCGAGCGGTGGTCGATCGGGGGACCCAGGGTGACCGACCGTCACGCCGGTGCAGGCCGCGCTCGGGACTAGGCTCGGTCCGTGGCCTGGTTCTCGAGGAAAGACAAGCAGGACGACGCTCCTCCGGAGCGGGGCGCTCCGTCACGGTCGATGGTCGCGGAGGCCGATCCGGAGGACGTGGAGCTGCCGTTCCGGCCGGCCATCGAGCGGCTCGGCCCCGAGGAGCAGCAGCGGCTCGCGACCGGTCGGCGCGGCGGTCGAGAAGGCCGGTCTCGACGTGACCGACCTCGGCGCGCTGGGCGCCGCCTTCGACGAGGCCCTTGCCACATGGCAGTCGGCGAGCAAGGGCGAACGGGGCGACGAGCGGCAGATCGTGGAGCGGTTCGCGATCGCGATCGGCGAGCACCTGCACCGGAAGACCGACCTCAGCTGGTCACGGGTCACCGACGCGTTCGGGACCGACCTCGCGGTCGCCGGAGGCAAGGACGACTTCGTCGTCGTGCCCGGCAACCTCGTCGCCGCGCGCTGGATGAACGCCGAGACCGGCTGGGTCCCGGGCGTCGTGGGCCACCTGGTCCGGGTCCGCGCCGACCGCTGAGCGCGCGAACCTCGGACGGGGGTCCGGCCGATCAGCCCCGACGGGCGATCTTGACGGCCGTGCCGTAGGCGACGACCTCCTGGTAGCCCTGGCCGACCTCGTTCGCGTCGAACCGCATGGCCAGGATGGCGTCCGCTCCGCGGGACTGCGCCGCCTCGACGAGCCGCTCCATGGCCTCTTCCCGCGTCTGCATGAGCTGCTTGGTCAGACCCTTGAGCTCACCGCCGACGATCGACTTGAAGCCGGCGCCGAGCTGGGCGCCGACGTTGCGCGAGCGCACGGTCAGGCCGGTCACCTCGCCGAGCACCTCGGTGACGTCGTGGCCCGGGAGGTCGTTCATCGTCGAGATCAACATGGCGGCAGCCTGCCACACCGCGACGGCCGGTGGACATCATCGGCACCAACTGTCAGCCCCCCGCCGTTCACCGTGTAATTTGCACCGTTTGTCCCATTTGGGCGTCGGTGGTCTGGTCCCGGCGCAGCGCCTGGCTACGGTGACAGACGTCTCGTCAGCCGCTGCTCGCCGGGAGATCCCCGGCGGGCACGGCGCGGTCTCGGCCCCGTACCGGGTCGGCGACGAGACACCGACGAGACCACACCTCCCCTTCGGGCCATCGCGCCCCGAGGGCCCCGACCACGCCCGACGCATGATGGCGCCGGGCGAGCAGAGGAGTCATCGCATGACCTCGTCCTCAACTCGTCAACGCCGACCGCGCGGACGGACCGTCCGCCGAGTCGTGCCGCTCGCGGCCGTGGCGGTCCTGGGCCTCGGCCTGCTGAACCCGATCGGGGCCGCCACCGCGGCCCAGACCGACCAGGTGGTCACGTGGGGGGCCAGCGCCGACAAGGTGACCGGCTCGTTCACCGACCAGACGGTCCGGAACCTCGTGCACACCAGCATCGGTGGGCCCGCGGTCCAGATCTCCCTCTCGAACGTCTTCGGGGACCGGACCGTGACCTTCGACTCCGTGTACGTGGGTATCCAGACCGGAAGCGCGGCCGCGCTGGCGCCGGGTAGCAACCGCGAGGTCACCTTCAGTGGCCAGCCCACGGTCACCGTGCCGGCCGGAGCTGAGGTCCTCAGCGACCCCGTCGACACGACGGTCCCCGCCGACACGACGATCGCCGTCAGTGTGCACGTGGTCGGCGCCAGTGGCGCCCTCACCGGTCACAACTTCACCGCCCAGACGTCGTATGCGTCCGCCGCCGGCGACTTCGCCGCCGACGAGAGCGGCACGCCGTTCGCCCAGACCGTCAGCCGCTGGTACTGGGTCGACGCCGTGGTCGTCGAGGCGCCCAAGCAGGTCGACACCGTCGCGTTCCTCGGTGACTCGATCACCGACGGCGTCGGCTCCACGACGAACACCAACCGTCGCTACCCGGACTACGTCGCCGACCGCCTGGCCACCCGGCCGACGGTCCACCGCTTCGGGATCATGAACGAGGGCATCTCCGGCAACCGCGTGCTCGTCGACAGCGCCGGGGTCAGTGTGCAGGCCAGGTTCGACCGCGACGTGCTCAGCCAGCCGGACGTCCACACGGTGATCGTCATGGAGGGCATCAACGACATCGGCAACGGGACGGCCACATCGGCCGACCAGCTCATCGCCGCGTACAAGCAGCTCATCGCGCGCGCTCACGCCAAGGACGTCTGCATCATCGGCGCCACCATGACGCCGTTCGAGGGCGCCGGGTACTACAGCGAGGCGAAGGAGCAGATCCGTTCCGCCGTCAACGAGTTCATCCGCACCAGCGGCGCGTACGACGGCATCGTGGACTTCGACCAGGCGACCCGTGACCCGGCGAACCCGAAGCGGTTCCTGCCGGCCTACGACCGCGGCGACCACCTGCACCCGAGCGACAACGGGTACGCCGCGATGGCGAACGCACTGGACCTGTCCCTGTTGGAGTGCAGCCGCTGAGGATCCACCCGACCGAACCGGAGCCCAGGCGGGCACGACGCGTGAGCGGCGTGCCCGCCCCGGGCAATAGATTCGACGTGTGGGCACCACGGGCAGCTACGGCGCACGCGACCGCGAGCGCTGGGTGGCGGAGGACCCCGCATACCAGCGGGCCGACCGCGACGACTTCGCGCGCGACCGGGCCCGGCTCATCCACTCGGCGGCGCTGCGCCGGCTCTCGGCCAAGACCCAGGTGGTCCAGCCGGGCAGTGACGACTTCGCCCGAACCCGGCTCACCCACTCGCTGGAGGTGGCGCAGATCGGTCGTGAGTTCGGGGCGGCGCTCGGCTGTGACGCGGACGTCGTCGACACCGCCTGCCTGGCCCACGACCTCGGCCACCCGCCGTTCGGCCACAACGGCGAGGAGGCGCTCGACGCCATCGCGGCGGACATCGGCGGGTTCGAGGGGAACGCCCAGACGCTGCGCATCCTCACCCGGCTCGAGGCCAAGCGGTCGCACCCGGACGGACGCCCCGCCGGTCTGAACCTCACCCGCGCCAGCCTCGACGCCGCGACCAAGTACCCCTGGGCCCGGGGCGAGTCGGTCTGGGGGACCAAGAAGTTCGGCGTGTATGCGGCGGACCTGCCGGTCTACGAGTGGTTCCGGGAGGGCGTCGAGCCGGGTGTGCGGTGCCTCGAGGCCGACGTCATGGACTGGTCCGACGACGTCGCCTACTCCGTCCACGACATCGAGGACGCCATCGCCTCGCGGACCATCGACCCGCGCATGCTGCACTCGCACAGCGACGTCGCCGTGGTCTTCGGCCGGGCCCGGTCGGCCTACGCCCCGGACCTGGAGGAGGACGACTTCGCCCGCGCCCTCGACCGGCTGCTGGCCACCGGGGCGATCCCCGACGCCTACGAGGGGACGCGCGCGGACCTGGCCGTCCTCAAGGACATGACCAGCCGCCTCATCGGCCGGTTCGTCGTCTCGGTCGAGCGGGCCACCCGTGAGAAGCACGGGGACGGGCCGCTGACGCGGTACGACGCGCACCTCGTGGTCCCCGACGAGGTGCGGGCGGAGGCCTCGGTGCTCAAGGCGCTGGCCGCTCACTTCGTCATGTTCGCCGAGGTCCGGGTGGGCGTGATGTCTCACCAACGCGAGGTGGTGGGGGAGCTCGTCCGCTGGTTCGCCGCGGACCCGGACCGGCTCGACGAGGACCTCCGCGCCGACTACGCCGCAGCCGTCGACGACGCGGAGCGGCTGCGCGTCGTGATCGACCAGGTGGCCTCGCTGACCGACGGACGCGCGCTGGCGTTGGTGACGGCCGGGTCGTGAGGCAGATCACCGGCCGAACCCTGACGACCCGTAACCTGTGGCGGTGAGCGCAGCCAAGGCCCTGGGCGGCCTCGTCGTCCTCGGCGTCGTGGTCGCCGGCGGGCTGTACGTCGGGGACCGCTATGCGGAGTCGCGCGCCGAGGAGTACGCGGTCGGTGTCGTCTCGCAGAGCATCCCCACCACCGAGCCTCCGGTCGTCGACATCAAGGGCTTCCCCTTCCTCACGCAGCTGATGGGCGGGACCCTCGACGAGGTGTCCGCGACCGCGGCCGGGGCGACCCTCGAAGGGATCCCGGTCACCGACGTCGCCGTGGACGCGACCCAGGTCAACGTCCGGCCGCCAGCCGGCCAGCAGCCGTCTGCGGGCCACGCGACGATCGCGGCGACGATCCCGACCGCCTCGCTGGAGAAGGTGGTCAAGGACAAGACCGGCCTGTCGGTCCAGCTGGCCGTGGACGGGACGGCGGTGAAGGCCTCGGGCAACGTACTCGGGCTGCCGCTGACTCTCAGCCTGGTCCCGACGGTGAACAACGGGAAGCTGCTCGTCGACGCCCAGGGGCTGACCCTCGGTGGCCGCGAGATCACCGCCCAGTCGCTCCCGGGAGCGCTGCGTGAACGAGTCACCGGGATCGAGGTGCCCGTCGAGGGGCTGCCCGCCGGCCTGGTCCTCAGCCGCGCCGACGTGGTCCCGACCGGCTTGCGCATCACCGCGGACGGCACCAACGTCGTCGTCCCCCAGACCACGACCGGGTGACGCTGTGGGCGGGCCCGGACGTCGTCCGGGCGCCGACCTAGACTCGCCTCGTGGCGGGACGGATCGTGGCGGAGGACCTCGCCACGCTCAAGGAGCGGACCTCGATCGAGGAGGTCGTCCGCGAGCATGTCACCCTGCGCCGGTCCGGCAGCAGCCTCGTCGGCCTCTGCCCCTTCCATGACGAGAAGAGCCCGTCCTTCAACGTCAACCCGACGACGAACCACTACTACTGCTTCGGTTGCGGTGAGGGCGGCGACGCCATCTCCTTCGTCCAGAAGGTCGAGCACCTCACCTTCACGGAGGCGGTCGAACGGCTCGCCACCCGGATCGGCATGGAGGTGCGTCACGAGGACGGCGGCACCAGCCGCCGTGACGACGTGGGCATCGGCCGTCGCGCCCGTCTGGTCGAGGCGCATCGCGTCGCCCAGGAGTACTACGCCGACCAGCTGCTCGACACCGGCAACGCCGCCGCTCGGGCCGGCCGCGACTTCCTGCGCGCCCGCGGGTTCGACGGCGCGGCGGCCACGCTGTTCGGGATCGGGTATGCGCCCCGCGGCGGCGAGGACCTCGTCCGCCACCTGCGCGCCAAGGGGTTCCAGGACGACGAGGTGGTCGCGGGCGGCCTCGCCGGGCGCGGGTCACGCGGCCTGTACGACCGGTTCCGCGGCCGCCTGGTGTGGCCGATCCGGGACATCACCGGCGACTGCGTGGGGTTCGGTGCCCGTCGCCTCTACGACGACGACCGGATCGAGGCGAAGTACCTCAACACGTCCGAGACCCCCCTCTACAAGAAGTCCACGGTGCTCTACGGGCTCGACGCCGCCAAGAAGGCGATCGCTCGCGACCGGACCGCCGTGATCGTCGAGGGCTACACCGACGTGATGGCCTGCCACCTCTCCGGTGTCGAGACGGCCATCGCGACCTGCGGGACCTCGTTCGGCGTCGACCACATCAAGATGCTCCGCCGCATCATGCGCGACGAGGCCGACCTCGCACCGTCGAAGGTCGTCTTCACCTTCGACGGCGACGCCGCGGGGCAGAAGGCCGCCATGCGCGCGTTCGGCGAGGACCAGCGGTGGGCCTCCCAGTCCTTCGTCGCTGTGGCGAAGTCCGGCATGGACCCGTGCGAGCTCCGGCAGGCCGACGGTCCGGAGGCGGTCAAAGCCCTGGTCGACGATGCCGTGCCGATGTTCGAGTTCGCGGTGCGGACGACGATCGGGCGCTACGACCTCGACACCGCCGAGGGTCGGATCCAGGCCATGCGGGCCGCGGCGCCGATCGTGGCCGGCATTCGCGACCAGTCGCTCCGGCCGGAGTACGCGCGGGTGCTCGCGGGCCTGCTCGGCGTCGAGGTCGAGCCGGTCACGGCCGAGGTGGCCCGGGCCGGAAAGGCCGGCAGCCGACCCGCATACGAGACCCGTCGTCACCCCGAACCCACCGAGGCGCAGCTGGAGCCCACCGCTGACGAGCTGCGCGACGCGCTGCCACGGCCCGACCTGCGCGACCCGGTCGTCATCGCCGAGCGGCAGCTCCTGCAGGTCGTGCTCCAGCAGCCCGGTCTGCTCGAACCCGGCGAGCTGGACCGGCTCGACGGCACGTCGTTCAGTGCCCCGGCGCACCGGTCGGTGTGGGACGCCGTCGTCACCGCCGGGCGGCCAGACGGCTCGACCGCGGCGTGGACCGACGCGGTCTCCGCGGCCGCTCCCGCGGCGGTCCAGCCCCTCGTGGCCGAGCTGGCGGTCGCCCCGCTGCCCGTCACGCCGGACCGCGCGACCGGCCTCCCCAGCCGCCGGTATGCGGCGTCGCTGGTCTCCCGGCTCCGCGAGGTCGGGCTGACCCGCCAGATCGCCGACGCCCTCAGTCAGCTCCGCCGCGGCGACAGCGCGCCGGAGCCCGACCCGGCGGCGCAGCGAGAGCTGGGACTGCGGCTCCAGGGACTCCAGCGCGAGCTGGCCGATCTGCGTGACCAGCAGGAGGGTTGATGCGGTTGTCGATCAAGGGACGACGTTCCGACGACCTGCCCGACGACGTCGTCGCAGTGCTGCGGGGCGCCGACGGCGGCAAGGTGCTGTCCGCCGCGCCCGAGGCGGACTCCCGGGCCTGGGTGGTGGCCGAGACCTACCACCTGGCGCTCGTCGACCCCGGTCGGCCGGAGGGGGAGCGCCTCGTCTGGTCGAGGCCGTGGCACGAGGTCGACTCCGGGTCGTGGAGCCGCGAGGCGTCGACGCTGACGGTGACGTGGGCGGACCGGAGCCGACCGGGGCAGTGGCGGCTCGCTGAGGGGATGCGCGAGCGGGTGTTCCTCCAGACGCTGCGCGAGCGGGTCCAGGCCACCGTCGTCCTCGGGGAGGACCTTCCGCTGCGTGGACGCCGGACCGGGCGCGCCGTGATCCGGCAGGACCTGCGCAGCGGCGACCTGGTCGAGCAGGTCGTCCTCGGCCGCGGCGTCCAGGCCGACGAGGAGGTCGCCGTCACGTCGGCCAGCACGCTGGCGTGGCTGCGCGAGCAGATCGGGATGCCGCAGCCCTAGGGCGGGGCCGGCCGAAGCCGGCCGATTCCGCGAACCCGTGTCCGGGTTGCTAACCTTTCCCGCGCACGTCACCCAGACGAACGCGGTCCCCCATAGCTCAATTGGCAGAGCAGCCGACTGTTAATCGGCAGGTTCTTGGTTCGAGTCCAAGTGGGGGAGCCACTCGAGCACGACTCGGGCGGCGGCGCCCGTCGAGCGCCCGTGGGTACCGTTTAATACCCACTTAGTCACGGTGAAGCACCCCGCAGCCTCAGCGCTCGCGACGTTCCGGCCCATATACACGTCGAGGGTCATGGACGGTCGCGCGTGACCCAGGTGATCCGCGATCGCCCGCGCAGACAGCCCGGCCTCGTCGAGGCGAGTCGCGACGGTCTTGCGGAACGTGTGCGAGGTCACCCAGTCGAACGCAGCCGTGTCGAGCAACCGCCGCAAGTCCGCGGACGTGTTGGACGTGTCGCGGATCCGACCGATGGGGGAGGGGAACAGGGTGACGTCTGTGCAAATGTCCGGATCCGCCATCCGGCGCCGCAGGATGGCCATGACGTGACTGGGACGGCGATGACCCGCCAGCCGACCCGCGTCTTCGGCGCTCCTCGAGTCGAACTTCGTCGCGGTCGCATTGATCTCGATCGTGTTCGCCGAAAGGTCGACCTGGGCGACTCGCAGTGCGCATGCCTCCCCGATCCGGGCACCGGTCCCAAGCATGAACGAGACCAGATCGTCGATGTCAAGGCGCCGAGCGTCGTCCTCCTCGGCGAGCCACTTGACGAGCTGCCGCTCCTCATCGGCGGTGAGCGCTCGAGGCTGCTTCAGGGTGATTGCCGTAATGCGGGTGACCCCGAGAGCCGGGTTCGTTGACATGGCCCCATGCCGCAGGGCGAGCCCGCACATGCCCGACAGCACCGACTTGCACCCCTTGGCCGTGGCGGCGCCGTGGTTGGCGCTGACGGCCCGCCGGAGGCGGTCGACGGCCGGCACAGTCAGCTCGTGGAGGCGCAGGTGGCCTACGCCCTTGACGATGAACTGGTCGGCGATGTCGCCGTAGCGGGCCCGGGTGGGCTTGGCGAGGTCGGTGGTCTCAAGTTCGGTGAGCCATCTCGCAGACGGCGCCCTGACGCGGGTGTTCCGGGTGATCTCTCCCGCGCGTGGGCACTCAGCTACGGTCCAGCCGTTGGGTACGGGCGTTTTGCCGTGTCAACCGGAAGTGGTCGCTGTGCGTATTCTGTGTGTAAAGAAAGGAGGACACCATGACACCTGTCAGGCACAGCCACACCGCAGCGTACAAGCATACACCGCGGTGGTCGTCGACTTCCTCGACCTGGTCGGGTCCCTCGGACTGACGACCGCCGCTCCAGCGTCGGCGGCGCCGTACTGCGGCATCGTTTGGGGGTCGCTGACCAAGCAGGGCGGCGTGGAAACTGCGCTGAACCTCACCGGCGTACGGACCGGCCGTCATGACTGCTATGACGGCTGGTACTGGACCTGCGCGGCGGCTCCTGGCTGGGTTCACGTGTCGTACGTAGACACAGTCTTCATAGATGGGGTGGGCTGGAAGATTTCGCTGCGCGGCGGCGCCCGGCTGCAGGTCGTCGTCAACGCGCCAGCTTCGACAAGAACTTACAGCAGACCTACATCCCGGCCAACCCGTGCGAGCTGACCAACGTCGCGGGGTACCAGACGTTCCGTCAGGTCGCCGACGCCGGCAGCTTAGAGGGCCAGACCACGGTCGGTCTGGGCGTCCGGGACTGGCTGCCGTTCAGGGAGTAAATACTCGCAGGCAAGGCGACGGCTCGCGTCTCGTAGTGGACGTCGCACACCGGTGGTGAACGAGAATCATCAGTGAACGGCGGAAAAAGGGTCGCCTCGGAGGGTGCATCTTAGAGGGGATCGCGGTCTCTGTGAAGTCGCGGGAAAACGTGACGTGAGACGCCAGCCGCGCGTACTCTCGCGGACTGCGGGCGCCCCCTGGGTAGTCGCCCCTGCACCCAGGGGCGCCCGCTCGATCGTCGCCTTCCTCGGCCAGCCCGCTCGAGTTCACGCAGGGGGCATGCCAGCGACCCCATTCCCTGGCACGGCGAACCCCGCCGACATGTCGTCGGCGGGGTCCCCTGGCTGAGACTGGGTGAGCTTACCTCGCGGAAGGCGAACGCTCGGTAATCTCCGTGGACAGATGAGCGAGGTGCACCACTACTCGACGTGGGGCTATTAGTCTTGCTAGCGTGCCTCGTATAGCTCTAGAAGGCGTTCTCGTGACGCCTGGGATACAGCTAGCTGCTGCTGGAGAGACACGGAAGGCAGATCGGCTGCAGATCTCAGTAGACGCGTATAGGTGGACTCAGTTCTCAAAGGGACTGGTTTTGCAGGCTTTCGCAGCGGTGCTGGTGGTGGGTGGGTTAGCGACTGCTCTGTTTCGCTGGTCTGGCCGAGCTCGAGCTGGTTGGGGTACACAGACTTGGTAGGACAGGACACCTATGAAGTCTTAGACGTGGGGTGGTTACTGCGTATCGCGAACTCGGTTACTAGATGCTAACCCGGAAGTGCCGCTGGGGCGCCAGCCTTTATGCCGCTGATGCGCTTCATCATGAGGTGGGGCGGACGGATTCTCGGTGGTCAGCCGGTTCTGGCCGGTGCGCTCACGGCTAATGTTGGGGCTCTGGTCGCAGCCATGGCGCTCTACATCCTCGTGAGGATGGGTGCACGCCCCCACGAGCCGCTGAGCTCACGAACGGCCACACTTGCTGCAGCCTTTTTCTTGGTGTACCCACTCGGCCTGCCACTGTTCTTGGCCTATACGGAGCCCCTGCTGCTGGCGCTCGTGCTCGCAGCGTGGATCGCGGCTTGTTACGGGTGTGGTGGCTGGCAGGGCTTCTGGCCAGCGTGGGGGTACTGGCTCGGATCAGCGGGCTGTACTTCGCCTTCGCGATCGGCGTGATGTTCCTGCTGGAGGCCTCCAGGAGGCTCGCGGTCGGGGCTTCTCCGGGTTCCTGCGTCGGGCGCTGCGTCCCTCGCTGCTCTGGCTGCTTTTGCCGCTAGTGGTCTACCTCGGCTGGAACGTGCGCCTCTACCAGATTACCGGCCGCCCCGACGCCTACGCATACGCCCAGCGCACCGTCTGGAACCGAGAGGTCGTTGCTCCGTGGAAGTTATGTACCGGGATCACGCTGAGATGACGGCTAACACCTACAAGCTCTGGATGCCACGTTCATGCTCGGCACCGGCGACGCGTCCGACCGTTTCGGGAGATCTGGCAGAACACCAGGAACGACCGGTCACTCCCGAGAATGAGGGCTGAAGGTAGCGCTGATTCTGGACGTGTAGGGCTCAGTCGCGGGTCTCTACTAACCTGAAGACGAGCAGCAAAAACCGTTCACCAACGCGCTTGTGGGTACGCCATCACTGGCGCTTTCACTTCTCGGCGAACGCGCCAGCGAACGGCACAACAACGAGAACGACAGCTGACACGGTGTAGACACAGGAGGTGCCAATGTGGTGAACGGGTTATCGACGGGATACGGAGGTGGCACGACGAACTGGGAAGCGGCACTTTACAGGTGGCACAGAGCAAGAGCGCAGTTAGACATAGCGGTAATGATCACGGACGGGAACCAGACGTGTATGGCAACACAGAGGGACCTGGCAACTACACAGATTCAGGGAGGTGGAGAACGGCATCTTCTACGCCAACGCGGTCAAGGCAGAGGGCACGAGGATAGTTGCGATCGGGGTCGGCGCGGGCATCAGCACCGGAGCGCGAACCTGCCAGCGATCTCCGGGAACGGCTGACAACTAGCGACTACTACCAGACTATCGAACTACGAGCAGGCCGGAGCGGCCCTCAGGGACCTCGCGCTGGGGAGCTGCACGGGCTCGATCTCCGTCGATCAAACAGGTCGTGCCGGACACGGCGCGTAGGGGTCGATCGCCGGGCGCCCAGCCGCACGGCGGCTGGACATCAACGCCGACATCGGGGTCAACGGGCGTCACGATCGACGCCCAGCCAACGGAACCACGGCGGACGGCACCGGCGCGGTGAACTTCACGCTGACCTTCGCCGCTGGCACGTCCACGGCGTCGGTCACGGTCACCGAAGTGCAGCAGAGCGGCTACACGCTCGAACAGGTCGGAGGCTTCGAACGCCGTCTGCCTGCGACGCGGACACCGGCGAGGTCCGGTCGCCGTGACCAACAACGGTGAGCTCGGGCTTCACGTCGCCAGCCTACAGCCATCTTCCCGGTCAGCTGCACGGTGTACAACCGCGCTCCCAATCCCGCCCGTCTATCGTCCTGGTCAACAAGCACGTGGGCATCTCGTCACACGACGGGCACTACGACCTACCCCAATGGCACACAGCGCGCCGACCTGCAGGCGGCCCTCAAGCATCGCTGGAAGTGCGCAGCTCTGGGGCGTAGAGCGGACCGGGTTCAGTACAGGGAGACAGAGTCGTCGCTGAACGAGACTTGACGCAACGACCTGACGCTGCTGCACGGTGGACAGCCGCCTGGTCACCTCGCATCGGAACAGTAGTGCACCCGGCAAGCGGGGGGCTTCCGTACACCGCCAGTACTGGCCAATCGGGCAGTAAACACGTTCACCGTCACGAACACCGGTGACCTGCACAGACCCGACTCACGCTGCAGAAAGACCTTGAGCGCGGCACCGCCTACCCTACCGTCTGGGACGCTCTGTGCAACCGCGCTGACTGGAGCGGTGCCTGGACCGCGCAGGAAAGTCCGGAGCGACGGCACGTAGTGACGCCGAAATGCTCGCTACGCCCTGGCCGAGTCCGGAGGTGACCCGCGCTACGTGCAGCGCGCAGGCCCGAACGCCAGCCCGATCCCGGGTTCGACGGTGAGCTGGCTCTGCAACCAGATCGACAGCAATGGCAATGTCATTCCCGGATTCGCGGACGGCCTGAACGGCGGCGTCATCATCCCGATCGGGATCAGCGTTCTCTGCACGGCGGTCAACCAGACGTCGGAACTCACCCTCGTCAAGAGTGTGGTCAACACCAACGGCGGCGCCGCTGTCTCCGCCGACTGGTCCCTGACGGCGACACCGAGCAGCCCGAAGCTTTCCCGGCCTGACGGCACAGTCGGTTGCCGGCTCGTCGCCAGGACACGACGATCTACGTGCGTCCAGGTCAGGCATACGACCTGAGCGGAGTCCGTCGTGTCGGGCTACTCGCTACGCGACATCGTGTGCACGCTCAGTGACGACCCGACGCCTCGCACGGTGACGAGTCTGACCCTCGACCGCGGAGGAGTCGGCGGTCTGCGTCTACACCAACGTCGACCAGCCGGCCACGCTGACGTTGGTCAAGACGGTGACGAACGACAACGGCGGCACCGCGTTGCCGACGAGCGTGGACGCTGGCTGCGGTCGGCCCGACGCCGATCTCGGGGACCACCGGGTCCGCGCCGGTCACGTAGGCGACGGTCAACGCGGGCAGCTACTCGCTCAGCGAGAGGGATGGCCCGGCGGGCTACACGGCAGGGGCCTGGTCGTGCACCGGCGGAACTCTCACCGGCTCGTCGGTCGTCGTGTCGGTCGGCGGCAACGTCACCTGCACGATGGACAACAACGACCAGGCGGGCAAGCTGACCCTGGTCAAGACGGTCACCAACAACAACGGCGGGACCGCCGTCCCGACGGCGTGGACTCTGTCCGAGTCGGGCCCGGCAGACTCCCGATCGGAGCCATCAGGGGCCGTCGGCCCCGCAGCTCCAGCGAGACGGTGTCGTGGCGCAGGCCGCGCGCCCCCGGCCCCGCATACGAGTCGATCTCCTCCGGCCCCGGAACCTGCCCGCACGCCGGGCAGCGACCGCTCGGCTCGAGCGCCGCGGCGCACGGCCGGTGTTCGAAGACGCGACGCCGACCCTCCGGGGCGAGGTGCTCCTCGCCCCACTGGGTCATCGTGAACAGGACCGGCCAGAGGCTGCGGCCGCGGTCGGTGAGGACGTAGTCGTGGCGGGCGCCGCGGGGGACGGTCGCCAGCAGCCCGGCGCCGACGAGCGCCCCGAGCCGCTGGGTGAGCACGGCCTTGGAGATGTCCAGGTGCGTCTCGAAGTCGGCGAACCGGCGGACCCCGAGGAAGCAGTCGCGAAGGATCAGCAGCGTCCAGCGCTCGCCGACCACCTCGAGGGTGCGGGCGAGCGAGCAGTCCTGCTGCACGTACTCGGTTCCGAGGGCCATGGGAACAAGAGTACCCGAACAGTCTGTTCACCAGACCAATCTGGTAGCGTTCGCGACACCGACCCCGAGAGGCCGCTCCATGCGCCCGACATCTCGCTCCACCCTGACCGTCGCCGCGCTCGGGACCATGCTCGCGCTGGTCTCGTTCAGCGCGCCGGTCGCGGCCATCGGCCCGATCAGCCAGGCGCTCGGCGCCGACGTGGCCGGCCGGACATGGATGGTCAGCGCGATGAGCATCGGCCTCGGCGCCACCCTGCTGACCGCCGGTACCCTCGCCGACGACCGGGGTCGGCGGCGGGTGTTCGTCATCGGCCTCGTGGTGCTGGCGCTCTCGTCCGTGGCCGGCGCCGTCGCCGCGTCGCCGCTCGTGTTCACGCTCGCGCGGGCGGCGCAGGGCGTGGGGAACGCGGCCGTGGTCGCGGCCAGCCTCGGCCTCATCGCGGCGACCTTCGCCCCCGGTCCGGCCCGGGCGCGAGCGAGCGGCGTGTGGGGCGCGAGCGTCGGTGCGGGAATCATGGTCGGCCCGCTGCTCACCTCCGAGCTGGACCGCTACGCGAGCTGGCGATACGCCTACGCGCTGATCGCCGTGGCGGCAGTGGCCCTGGCCGTCGTCGCCCGGCGTCGCGTCCCGGAGTCGACGCGCGGCACCCGTCGCGGTCTCGACCTGCCGGGGGCCGTGACCTTCGCCGGCGCGGTCTGCGCGTTCCTGGCCGGTCTGGTCGAGGGCCGGCTCGGGTGGGGACGGCCGGTCGTGCTGGTGCTGTTCGTCGTCGCCGCGGTGCTCTTCGGGGCGTTCGTCGTCGTCGAGCTGCGGTCCGTCCGGCCGATGCTGGACCTCCGGCTGTTCCGCCAGCGCGGCTTCGTCGCGGCCACCGTCGCCGGTTTCGCTGCCGGGGCCGGCGTCATCGCGCTCGTGCAGAACCTCCCCGTGCTCCTCGGGCAGGCCTTCGGCGTGCCCGCCACGACCACCGCCTACCTCGCCGTCGTCTGGTCGGCGACCAGTGTCGTCACAGCGCTGGCGGCCCGCTGGCTGCCGGCGTGGCTCCCGGGACGCGCGCAGCTGGGTATCGCCCTGCTGGGGGTCGCCGCCGGGCAGCTGACGATGGCCTTCGTCGGCCCGTCCTGGACCTGGCTGGCCTTCGTCCCCGGGATGTTCATCGCCGGCGTGTTCAGCGGCGTGCTCAACGCCGCTCTCGGGCGCGAAGCGGTCTCGACGGTCCCCGAGGGGGAGGGGGCGCTGGGCAGCGGCGCCAACAACACCGCCCGCTACCTCGGCTCCGCCGTCGGGGTCACCGTGGTGGCGGTCATCGCCGCCGCCGGTCAGGACCAGGGCGTCCAGGGTCTCCTCGACGGCTGGAACCACGCCGCCCTCGTCACCGTGGCCGTGTCCGTCGTCGGCGGGCTGGTCGCCCTGCTGCTACGCGATCCCCGGAGCCCGGCACCCGCGCACACCGACGAGCGGGCCGGTATGCGCGTGGCCCCCGCCCGCGACTGACCTCCGTCGCGGGCCCGAGACTCAGCGCCGGGAGTCGGCTTCCCCGGGGTCGAGGTCGAGGTCGAGGTCCTCGCCGCCGACCTCGAACTCGGACAGCTCCACGTCTCCGGCGACGACCAGCGGCACCGCCCCGCCGCCGCCGGCACCGATCGTCACCCGGCCGCGCTGCCGCAACCGGCGCTCGACGTAGGCCGCCAGCGACGTGAGGGCGTAGTTGATGACGATGTACATCGCCGCGATGACGATCATGGCCGGGACGATGTTGCCCCAGGTCGACCCGATCCGCTGGTAGTTCGTCAGCAGCTCGTTGTAGGTGATGATCTGGCCGAGCGCGGTGTCCTTGAGGACGACGACGAGCTGGCCCACCAGGGCGGGGAGCATCGCCGTGACCGCCTGCGGCAGCTGGATCGCCCGGAGCGTCTGACCGCGGGTGAGCCCGATCGCGAGTCCTGCCTCGGACTGGCCCTTGGGCAGGCTGCCGACGCCCGAGCGCAGCAGCTCGGCCACGACGGAGCCGTTGTAGAGGGTCAGGCCGGTCACGACGGCGGCGAGCGGGTTCACGTCGGCGACGAAGACGTTGTTGAACGAGTAGAAGTAGAACGCGCCGAGCATCATCACCAGGACGGGGACGGACCGGAAGAACTCGACGACGACGCCGCAGAAGACGCGGATCACCGTGATCTGCGACATCCGGCCGATCCCGAAGAGGAACCCGAAGATGCCCGCGAGGACGATCGAGATGGCGGCGGCCTTCAACGTGTTGAGCAGGCCCGGCAGCAGGTAGTCGACCCACACGTTGGCGTCGATGTCGTTGACCTCGAGCCCGAGGAACATCGCCCACTTGTCGTAGGTGAGGTTGCCCTTGCTGCCCAGCTGGAACAGGGCGAAGACCAGGAAGGCGAGGACGAGGAGGCCGCCGAGGATCCCCGCCAGGCGGTAGCGGGCGCGGGCCTTGGGTCCCGGAGCGTCGAAGAGGACGGAAGCGCTCATCGCTTCACCGCCAGTCGGCTCGACAGGTAGCTGGTCAACAGCCCCATCGGGAGCGTGATGATGACGAACCCGATGGCGACGACCAGGAGGATGAGGAGCGCGAGGTCGGAGCGGAACTCCGTCATCTCGCGCTGGAGGCCCGCGATCTCGGCCACGCCGATCGCGGTCGCCACCGTGGTGTTCTTGGTCAGGGCGATCAGCGTGTTGCCGAGCGGCGTGATCGCGCCGCGGAAGGCCTGCGGCAGCATCACTTCGCGCAGGCTCTGGGTGAAGGTGAGCCCCACCGACCGGGCCGCCTCCGCCTGACCCGCCGGGACGGTGTTGACGCCGCTGCGCAGCGACTCGCAGACGAAGGCCGCGTGGTAGATCGACAGGCCGATGATGGCCCAGATGATGTTGTTCCGCGCCAGGTCTTCGCTGAAGCTGAACCCGAGGTTGACGATCATGACGATGTTGCAGGCGATGATGATCAGCGTCAGTGGGGTGTTCCGCACGATGTTGACGTAGAGGGCGCCCACCCGCTGCAGCAGCGGGACCGGCGACACGCGCAGGATCGCCACGATCGTGCCGATGACCAGCGACCCGATGGCCGAGAAGAAGGTCAGCAGCAGCGTCATACCGAACGCGGAGAAGACGTTGTACTGGGACAGCAGCTCACCCATGAGGCCTTCGGCCCTCTCGTCGGTGTGGATCTGTCGAGGTCAGGTGGTCACGTGCTCGGCGCCGCACGAAGGGGGTATGCCGCCCGCCCGGGTGAGCGGGCGGCATACCCCATGGTCGTGGTGCTGCTCAGCCGGTGGCGCCGCTCGACGCGCCGCACGCGGCGGGCTTGGGCGGGTTACCCGCGCCGGGCTTGAAGCCCGACGGGCCGAGGTTCTTCTCGACCGCCTTCTGCCACTCACCGGAGCTGATCCACTTGTTGATCGCGTCGGTGACCTTCTGGCAGAGCGCCGTGTCGCCCTTCGGCAGGCCGACGCCGTAGTTCTCCGTGGAGAACGTCTGGCCCACGACCTTGAGCTGGCCCTTGTTGGCCGGCTGGGCGGCGTAGCCGGCGAGGATCGTGTTGTCGGTCGTCAGCGCGTCCACGTTCTTGGCCTTGAGGGCGTCGACGCAGAGCGTGTAGGTGTTGTACTCCTGCAGGTTGACGCCCGGAACCTTCTTCTGGACGTTCACCGCCGACGTGGAGCCCTTGACCGAGCAGAGCTTCTTGCCCGCCAGGGAGTCCGGTCCGGTGATCGACGTGTCGTCGGACCGGATGAGCAGGTCCTGACCGGCGATGAAGTACGGGCCGGCGAAGTCGACATCCTTCTTGCGGGCGTCGGTGATGGAGTACGTGCCGACGATGTACTTGACCTGGCCGGTCTTGAGGAGCGTCTCGCGTTGCGAGGAGACCGCCTCGACGAAGGTCGGCGTGTAGTTGAGCTCCTTGGCGATGTAGTTGGCGAGGTCCACGTCGAAGCCCGAGTAGGTCGAGCCCTCCTTGAGACCCATTCCGGGCTGGTCGAACTTGATGCCGACCTTCACGGCTTCCGCGGCGCCACCCCCGGTGGCCCCTCCGCCCCCGCTGGAGCCTCCGGGCGTGCCGCTACCACAGGCCGCGAGGCCGATGGCGGCGAGCGCCGCCACCGTGGCGGCGCTGATCCGTCCGAGTTTCATCCTGGTGTTTCCTCCCTGTTGTGCCCGCGCGTTTGGGCGTGATCTTGGGGTGAGGTCAGTGGGTGAGGATCTTGCCGAGGAAGTCCTTGGCCCGATCCGTCTTGGGGTGGTTGAAGAACTCCTCGGGCGTCGCGTCCTCGAGGATCTCGCCGTCCGACATGAACACGACCCGGTTCGCCGCCCGTCGCGCGAACCCCATCTCGTGGGTCACGACGATCATCGTCATGCCCGACTTCGCCAGCTGGATCATGACGTCGAGGACCTCGTTGATCATCTCGGGGTCCAGCGCCGAGGTCGGCTCGTCGAAGAGCATGACCTTGGGATCCATCGCCAGCGACCGGGCGATCGCGACGCGCTGCTGCTGACCGCCGGAGAGCTGGGCTGGGTACTTCCCGGACTGGTGGGCGACGCCGACGCGCTCGAGCAGCTCCTTGGCCCGCTGCTCCGCCGCCGACTTCTTCTGCTTGCGGACCTTGATGGGGCCCAGCGTGACGTTCTCGAGGATCGTCTTGTGCGCGAAGAGGTTGAAGCTCTGGAACACCATCCCGACGTCGGCCCGCAGGTGGGCCAGCTCCTTGCCCTCCTCGGGCAGCGCCTTGCCGTCGATGGCGATCGACCCGGACTCGAACGTCTCCAGGCGGTTGATGGTGCGGCAGAGGGTGGACTTTCCCGACCCGGAGGGACCGAGGACGACGACGACCTCGCCCTTGCCGACGGTCAGATCGATGTCCTTGAGCACGTGCAGCTCGCCGAAGTGCTTGTTGACGGCCTTGATCGCGACCATGGGCTCGCCGCCCTTGGGCGGCGGAGGCGTGGAGGCGTCCGAGTCCTGCCGCGAGTCCGCCGATGCGTCGGTCATTTGCGCAACCTACCCGTCGGCACGTTTCGTGGGGGTTACCCGCGCTTCATTGGCACCGAATTGTGAAGAAGACGTGAGTGCCACCTGCGGACTTGCCGGGTATCGGTCGTGGTTGAGCCGCCGACCGACGGGTACGGGACGGGTATGACCGCTCACACTCACACGACCAACGCCGAGTCGAGCCCGGAGTCGCTCGAGACCGTCCAGTCGATCATGAAGGACGTCCGGACCTGCATGTTCGTCTCCACCGCCGACGACGGCAGCCTCCACGCGGCGCCGATGACCACGCAGGAGGCGGAGTTCGACGGCGACGTCTGGTTCATCGCCAGCAACCGCTCGGAGACGGTGCGCAACCTCACCAGCCGACCCCACGTCAACGTGTCCTACGCCGGGACCAGCGCATGGCTGTCCCTCACCGGCTCGGCCCACGTCGTCGACGACGCCGCGAAGAAGAAGGAGCTCTGGAACACCTTCACCGAGGCGTGGTTCCCCGAGGGTGAGGACGACCCGGCGGTCGTCGTCGTCAAGGTGTCGGGCGAGTCGGCGCAGTACTGGGACAGCCCCGGTCGGCTGGCCATGACCCTCGACATGGTCAAGGCCCGGGTGACCGGCAACCCGCCGAAGTCCGGAGACACCGGCACCGTCGACCTGGAGGGTGCCTCATGACCTCGTCACCCCTGCAGGGAAAGACCATCGCCTTCGCCGTGGCGAACGAGGGCATCGAGCAGGTCGAGCTCGAGCAGCCCTGGGACGCCGTCAGGTCCGCCGGCGGCACACCGGTCCTGGTCTCGTTGGAGTCCGGCCAGGCCCAGGCCTTCAACCATCTCGACAAGGGCGACGTGTTCGAGGTCGACACGACATTCGCCGAGGCGTCCGTGTCGGACTACGACGGTCTCGTCCTGCCTGGCGGAGTGGCCAACCCGGACGCGTTGCGGGCCGACGCGGCAGCGGTCCGGTTCGTCAAGGGTTTCGTCGACGCGGGCAAGCCGGTCGCCGCGATCTGCCACGCCCCCTGGACGCTGGTGGAGGCCGGGGTGCTCGACGGGCGCCGCCTGACCTCCTGGCCGAGCCTGCAGACCGACATCCGCAACGCCGGCGGCACGTGGGTGGACGAGGAGGTCGTTCGCGACGGCTGGCTGGTCACGAGCCGCAAGCCCGACGACCTGCCGGCCTTCAACCGCGAGCTGGTCGACCTCTTCTCCGGCGTCGCCGGGTAGTCACCCGTACCGCCCGCGGGCCGCGAGCGGTACAACTCTGGTATGCCCGCGCCAGGGGTGGATGCGCCGTGACGGGCCTGCGGGCCCGAGCCCAGGTGCCGACGCTGCCCGCCGGGCGCGGCGCATACGAAGCTTCTCCAAGGCCGCGGCTCCGGAGGGCGGGCGCGCGGTGTGGGTGCGCTACACGACGCTCCGGTACGCCGACGGTCGCCTGAGCGGCGCCCTCTGGTTCACGGCGTTCGGTCAGGGACCGCCGGTCGCACTGCGCCGGCTTGTCATTTCCGACGAGGTGGGCTACCCGGCGAGCGCAACGTGGACGTCGCCGGAGGGGTGCTCGCCGCCAACTCGGCGAGTGGGCATCTCACCGTGGGTGGGACGACCGTGTCCTGGGACCTGGCCTTCGACGACGGCCTCGCCGCGTTCCGGCACCTCCGGCCCGACCGGCTCTATCGCGCACCACTGCCCCGTACCAAGCTCGAGACCCTCAACCCGGCGTCGACATTCGGCGGCACGTTCAGCATCGACGGCACGGAGGAGGACGTCGCGGGCTGGCGCGGGATGGTCGGACACAACTGGGGAGCGGAGCATGCCGAGCGGTGGGTGTGGTTGCAGGGCAACGACATCGGCGTCGACGGCTGTCACCTCGACATCGGGGCCGGGCGGCTCCTCGTCCGCGGCCGACTCACCCCCTGGGTGGCCAACGGGCTGCTCGTCCTCGACGGGGAGCGGCTGCGGTTGGGCGGCCTGACCCGGCTGCGAGGGACCTCCGTCGACCTGTCCGGGCACGAGTGCTGTTTCCGGATGACCGGTCGAGACGTGGAGGTCTCCGGTCTGTTCCGGCGTCGCGCTGGCGACTCGGTCGGATGGGACTACGAGGGTCCTTCGGGCGAAGCACACCATGTCGTCAACTCCTCCATTGCCGACCTCAGCCTCACTGCGCGCCGCCGTCGACGAGCAAGGGCTGTCGGCGAACCGGCGCGCGTCGTAACTCCGCCAACTGACCCCGAACCTGCATCAGAGCCGTGGCCGGTGCCTCCTGTCCACCATGCAGCACGACCATGCGCCCAGTGAGGCGTCGGCCCGGGAGAGGGGCCTCGACGCCTCGGAGCTCTCGCCGCTGCCGTTGGTCTACTGCCCGGAGTGCGGGATGCCGGCGTGGGTGGAGTGGCGCGACGACGGCGGGACCGGCGGGGTCGCCCACGTGAAGGTGCGCTGCTTCGCGCGGCACTGGTTCCTCATGCCCGAGGAAGGGTTGACGGCGGCCTGAACCTTATGAGAGGTTCCTATCGATAGAAACCTCTCAAAGGACGATCATGGCCAATCCCTACGGCGACGTCGAGCTCGACGCGCGCGGCATGCGCGCCCTGGCCCACCCGGTGCGGCTGGCCATCCTGACCCGGCTCCAGTCGGACGGGCCCTCGACCGCGACCCGCCTGTCCGAGTCGGTCGGGGCGAGCCCGTCGGTGACCAGCTGGCACCTGCGTCAGCTCGCCGTCCACGGCCTGGTCCGTGACGCGTCCGACGCGCAGGCCCGACGTGACCACGGACGTGAGCGGTGGTGGGAGGCGGTGTCGCGCGGGTTCCGGTTCGCGGGGGAGGCGGAGGACGACTCGCTCGAGGCGGCCCGGGCACTCGAGCAGGTCATGGAGAGCGTGGACGGAGACATCGTCGGCCGCTGGCGCGCCGACGACGAGCCTCGTCTGGAGCCGCAGTGGCGACGCCTGGCCGGTCGGGCCAACACCCGCATCGTCGTCACCCCGGCCGAGCTGGACCAGGTCGAGGAGGCCATCGAGCGGCTCCTCGCGCCGTACGTGCTGCGCAAGGACGACCCGTCGGACACGCACCCGGCCGAGGCCCGCTGGGTGCGGGTGCTCCGCTACACCCTCCCGGCGGCCGATCCGGAGGCCCCCGGAGAACCGACCTCGTGACCGGCCTCAGCGATACGCATACCCGTCCCCTCTGGCGCGACCGCCGGTTCGCGACCTACTGGTCCGGACAGACCGTCTCGCAGCTCGGCGACCGGATCTCCGAGCTCGCCCTGCCGCTCATCGCCGTCACGACGCTGCATGCCAGTGCGGCGGAGGTCGGCGTGCTGACGGCGGCGATCTGGGCGCCCAACCTGCTCTCGCTCGTCGTCGGCGCGTGGGTGGACCACCAGCGGCGCAAGAAGCGCCTCCTCGTCGTCGCGAACCTCATCCAGGCGGCAGCGGTCGCCGTCCTGCCCATCGCGCACCTGGCCGGGTTCATGTCGATGTGGCTGCTGTATGCGGTTGCGCTGGTCCTCGGTGCCGGCGGCGTGCTCTACCAGACCTCCTACCCGCCGTTCTTCGCCCGGCTGGTCCGCCGCGACCAGTACCTGCAGGCGAACTCGTTGCTGAGCGCCACGCGCTCCGGGTCGTTCATCGCGGGTCCTGCGCTGGGTGGCCTGCTCATCCAGGCGCTCACCGCACCGGTGGCGATGGTCGTCGACGCGGTGTCGTTCCTCGGATCGGCCCTGGCCATCGGCTCGGTCAAGGTCGACGAACCGCCGGTCGAGGGGGCCGGAGAGGGCCCGGGGCTCTGGCGGCGGTCGGTCGAGGGACTGAGGTTCCTGCGCCGGCACCCCTACCTGCGCGCGACGCTCGGCTGCTCGACGGTCGTGAACCTCTTCTCGTTCGTCGCGTCCGCCGTCGTCATCCTCTTCGCCAGCCGCACCCTCGGGCTCGACCCCGGGCAGATCGGGCTGGCCTTCGGGATCGGTGCCGTGGGCGGGCTCGTCGGCGCGGTGTTCGCGTCGCGGGTCGCCCGCCGGGTCGGCCCGGGCGTTGCCGGTGTCGTCGGGGCGGTGCTCTTCAGTGCCCCCCTGGCGTTCATCCCGCTGGCGTCCGGCCCGAGCTGGGTGAAGATCGCGGTGCTGGCGGCGGTCGAGTTCGTCGGGTCGGTGGGCGTGATGCTCTACGACATCAACATCAACTCGATCCAGACGGCGGTCACCCCGGATCGGATGCGCAGCCGCTCGGCCGGTGCGTATGCGACGGTGAACTACGGCGTCCGGCCCTTGGGCGCGCTGCTCGGTGGGTTCATGGCGGAGTGGGTCGGCGTACCGACGACCCTCGTGGTGGCCGGCGTCGGCGGCTGTCTCGGCATCCTGTGGCTGTGGCGCTCACCGGTCGTCCGGATCCGGCGCGTCGAGGACCTGGACGCCGTCGAGGTGGGCTGAGGTCAACTACGGGTAACGGGCGTCATCGGCCGGATACTCTGGCAGGGCCAGGAAAAGGCCCGACGGGGGGCCGAGGAGGTATCGGGGTGACCTCACCACTGGACGTCACGGCGATCCGGGAGCGATTCTCCTTCCCCGAGCGACACCGCGTCGTCACCAACAACGCCGCCAGCACCCAGCCCTTCACTGAGGCGGTCGACCTCTACCGTGAGCTCGCGCCCGGCTACGAGAACGTCCACCGGGGCCAGTCCCGGGCCTCGGTCGAGATGACCGCGCTGTTCGAGGGCGCGTGGCGCGACATCGCCGACTTCATCGGTTCGCCTGGGCCGGAGTCGCTCGCGCTGTACCGCGGAACGACCGAGGCCGTGAATGCGGTGATGTACATGCTCATGACCGAGCTCCGCACCGGGGACAACGTCGTCGGCACGCTGATGGAGCACAACTCCAACTACGTCCCGTGGCACGCGCTCTGCCGGGAGATCCTGCCCCGGTTGGGGGTCCAGGTGGAGCTCCGGCTCGCGCGCTTCGACGCCCTCACGGGCCGGCTCGACCTCGATCACCTCGCGAGCCTCGTGGACGAGCACACCAAGCTGGTCTGCTGTACCGGCGCCTCCAACTTCCTCGGCACGAAGGTCCCGTTGGCCGAGGTCCGGGCCATCGCGGACGCGAGCGGCTACCGGCAGCCCAGCGGCGAGGAGGGGTCGCTCCTGCTGATCGACGCCGCCCAGCTGACGCCGAGCGGGCCGGTGCACGTCGGCGACCTCGGCGTGGACTTCCTGGCGTTCTCCTTCCACAAGATGTTCGCGCCGTTCGGCGTCGGGGTCCTGTATGCGCGCGAGCCCCTCCTCCTCGACGGCCTGCCGTTCCTCTACGGCGGGGACATGGTGGCCGAGCGGGGGGTGTTCGCGGATCGGGTCGAGTACAACCGGCTGCCGTGGAAGTACGCCGCCGGGACGCCGAACATCCTCGGCACCATCGCGTCGGCGGAGGCCTTGCGCCTCCTGCTCGACGTGACGCACGAGGGCGGACCCGACCCGTGGTCCCGCACCCGTCGGCGGATCACGGCACAGGACGCCGTCGACGGGATGACCCGCGTCTCGGCGCACGGTCGACTGCTCACCCAGCGCGCTCTCGGACGGCTGGCCACGCTTCCGACCGCCACGGTCTACGGGCCGGCCGAGGCGAGCGAGCGCGTCGCGCTGATCGCGTTCAACCTGAAGGGGCAGGACCCGTACGCGGTGTCCATCCGGCTGGCCGAGGCTGGAGTCGAGGCCCGCGCCGGCTGCCACTGCGCGACCCTCGCGCACCGACACCTCGGCCTGGACCCCCTGGCGAGCGTGCGGCTCAGCTTCACGATCTACAACTCCACGGACGATGTGGACCGGGCTCTCGACGCGGTGTGCCGGATCGCGGGGCAGAACTGACCGCCGCGACTCTCGGGGCGGTCACTCGCGGACGACCTTCGCCGGGTCGTAGTCGTCGCGCAGCCCCTTGAACGACGGGTGCCGCATCCGGCCGTCGCGGGTCCACTCGGTGTAGTCGACCTCAGCGACCAGGGTCGGCCGGACCCACCTCGCGTCACGGGCCTGCGCCGTCGGGACCGCCTGGTCGAGCGGGGACGCGTCGACGGTCAGGGGCCCTAGCAGCGCCTCCAGCTGCCCGAGCGTCGTGGCGGTGAACCCGGTCCCGACCTGACCCGCATACTCGAACCCCTGCTCGCCGTGGACGCCGAGGAGCAGCGACCCGAGGTGTCCCTCGCGGTTGCCCTCTCCCGGGCGCCAGCCCACGACGACGGCCGAGGTGCGACGGATGTTCTTGACCTTGAGCCAGGTGGTCACGCGGCGGCCGGGCAGGTAGGGCGCCGAGCGCACCTTGGCCATGATGCCCTCGAGCCCCTGCTCGCGCGACGCCTCGAGGATCGTCGGCCCGTCGCCCTCGACGGCCCGCGGCGTGTCCCAAGCTGTCGCCCGGAGGCCGAGGTCGAGCAGGGCCGCGCGGCGCTCGTCGTAGGAGCGCGGCATCAGTGACTCGCCGTCGAGGTGGAGCAGGTCGAAGAGGAGCAGCCGGACCGGGGCCGAGCGGCGCAGCGCCTCTGAGGGTGCGCGGACGTGCATCCTCGACTGGAGCAGCGAGAAGTCGGTCCGGCCCTTCGTGTCGAACACGACGACCTCGCCGTCGAGGATGGCGGACCTCCCCTCGAGGGCACCGGCGATGTCCGCGACCTCGGGGTAGGAGGACGTCACGTCGTTGCCGTTGCGGGTGACCAGCCGGGCCTGGCCCTTCTCGACGAAGGTGAGGACGCGCACGCCGTCGAACTTGATCTCGTAGGCCCAGCCGTCGTCCTTCTCCGGCAGCTTGCCCGCCGTGGCGAGCATCGGCGTGACGTCCCGGGGCAGCGCGGTGGCCATGGCCCGAGACTAGGGCGGCTGGACGATCGGTTCGTGGTGGATAGCGCCGGATTTCTCGGGACGGTCCAGAGCACGAACCGGGGTCAGTGGAGAGGTGGGAGGCGCTGGCGGGTCGTGAGGACCGGGGCGAACAGGTCGCCGCGCTCGTCGAGGCGCCGCAGGACGGTCCGGATCGTGTAGCGGTCGGGCCGGAGCCTGGGGTCGTCGAGCTCGTCCCACTCGATCGGCGCGGAGACCGGCGCCCCCGGAGCGGCCCGCGGGCTGTAGGGCGCCACCAAGGTCTTGTTGACGGCGTTCTGGGTGTAGTCCAGCCGGGCCAGCCCGGCGCGCTCGCGGACCTGCCACTTCCAGCTGACCAGCTCGGGGACGACCGCGCCCACGGTCCGTGACACCCGTTCGACCCACTCACGGGTCTCGTCGAACGACGGGCCGGTCTCGATCGGTACCCAGATCTGGATGCCCCGCCGGCCGGTCAGCTTCGGCCACGCCTCGACGCCGAGGTGCTCGAAGGCCGTCCGGTGCAGCCGTGCGAGGGCCAGGAGCTCGGGCCACGTCGTCCGCTCGCCGGGGTCGAGGTCGACCAGCGCGTAGGTCGGCCGGTTCGGGTCCTCCACCCGCGAGGTCCAGGCGTGCCACTCCAGGGCGCCGTAGTTCGCCACCCACACCAGGGTCGCCGGCTCGTCGACGACGAGGTACGTCAGCGTCTCGCCCGGATCGGCGTCCGGGTTGTCCCAGCGGGTCAGCCACGACGGCGCATGGCTGGGCAGCTCCTTGTGCCAGAAACCTTTGGTACCAACGCCGTTCGGGAACCGGTGCATGTTCAGCGCTCGCCGCGTCAGGTAGGGGACGAGGGTCGGGGCGATCTGCGCCGCATACCGCACGAGGTCGCGCTTGGTGACCGGCTTCTCGCGCCCACGGGGTGGGAAGAGGACCTTGTCGAGGTTCGTCAGCCGTACGTCGCGACCGAACACCTCCCACCGACCGGCCGCGCCGATGCGGTCGAGGGCGCGGAGCTCGGCCCGAGACACCGGCTCGAACGTCGGCGGGTGGAGGGCGATCGCGGCCTCCGCGGCCGGGAGATCCGAGCGCCACAGGCGGTCGGGGTCGGCCTTGACCTCGTCGTTGGTGCGGCCGGACAGGACCGAACGCGGATGCTCCTCCGCGTCCCATCCGGCCACGACGAACTCGTCCTTCTTGTGCAGCAGCAGCCAGCTCTCCTTGCCCGCGTCGTCCACCGACGTCCGGACGAGGACGAACTTCCCCTTGAGCTTCTGGCCGTCCAGCTCCATGTGGAGCTCACCATGGCTCACCGCGTCGACCGGGTCGCGGCCCTCGCGCTGGTAGTAGTGGTCCCAGGTGCCGGCGTCCCACACGATGACGTCGCCGCCGCCGTACTCGCCCGCGGGGATGACGCCCTCGAAGTCGTAGTACTCCAGCGGGTGGTCCTCGACGTGGAACGCCGCGCGGCGTACCGACGGGTCGAGCGTGGGGCCCTTCGGGACGGCCCAGCTGGCAAGGACCCCGCCCATCTCCAGCCGGAAGTCGTAGTGCAGCCGCCTGGCCCGGTGCCGCTGCACGACGAACCGGCTCCCCGCCGGCAGTGACTCGACCGCGACGGTCGCGCCGGCCGGCTCCCGCGTCCTGGTGAAGTCGCGCTTGTCCCGGTACGGGGCCAGCGGGTCCGAGGCCGCGCGACGAGGCGCGGTGCGTGGCATACACGACCTCCTTCCGGGCAGACCTTCCGATTCTGGCCGCTCGTCGGCCGATGAAGGTCATGAGCACCCGGTCGACCTCCTCGCGGTGGCTGACGTTGATCTCGTGCGGGCCGCCGCGACCACGGGTAGCTCGCTGTCCGGAATCGCCGGATGGGTCAGCCGGCCGGGTTCAACCGCAGGGTCCGGATCTCGTCGCGGCGGACCTGGACCCGGCCGTCGACCACGCGGGTCTCGAACACCGGCGCGGGCCTGGTAGCCGGGCCCTGGACGACGGCGCCGTCCGCGAGGGCGAACCGGCTCGCGTGCCACGGACATTCGACGCACCCGTCGGCGATCGTGCCCTCGTGGAGCGGGCCGCCCCGGTGGGTGCACCGGTCGGCGAGCGCGTGGAGGCGGCCTCCGGTCCGCACGAGGAGGACCGACGTGGCCTCGACGGTGACCACCACGGGCTGGCCTTCGAGGAGGTCGGCGTCGTCGACGGCGTCGGCCCACTCGGTCGGGGGACGCTGGAAGGCCGTCGTGTCGACGCCGACGCCCATCGCATACGCGAGATGACCACCCAGCCAGGCCGAGGCGCCGACGATCCCGAAGCCGGTGAGGGTCAGCCAGGGCCCGTGAGCGTCGAACCGCCCCGTGCCGGGGTCACGACGTCGGGAGAGCCACGACGCGCCGATCACACCCAACCCGACGACGTTCAGGGCCAGATGCGCCAGGCCGACGCGGCGCTCGGCGCCACGGGTGTCACTCCAGTCGGTCAGGCCGGCCAATGCGGTCGGCACGCTGCTGAGCAGCCCGAGCCCGACCAGCGTCCGGGCAGCGGACTGCTCCCGCCCCGTGACGTCGAGGACCAGCGCGCTGGTGAACGCGCCGATCGGGACCGTGACGAGGACCGGATGCAGCGGGTGGCCGAGGGCGACGCCCGACAGCACGTCCTTAACCGGGCCGACCGGGATCTTGGAGGCGACCTGGTCGAGTGCCTCCGACGGGGCGTCCAGGACGGCGGCCCGTTCCACGGCGGTCGTCGAGCGGTCGACCAGCCGGGCGAGGCGTGCGGAGAGCGACATGCGGGGGACCTACCCCGGGGTCCGGCTTCCGAACCGACACCGGCCCGGTTGTCAGGTCCGGGAACCCCTGTTGTTCGACGTGTAGGTGCGTGAGAATCGGGGTACTGCACTCCTCATCCGTGCAGGTGCTGTCTCTGAAGTCTGAGGAAGGACCGTCAATGGCGACGCTCCTCGCTGTCCTATCCCTGTCCACGCCGTCCACCGGTCGGCGGTCGTGAGCCCCCCGCCTGGGCCGTCCGCAGTGGGGTACGGCGCCTTGCGCGAGCTGCCGCTCCGGGACCTGGTCGCCGAGCTGGACCGGGTCGAGCGGCTCCTCGCCGGGCATGCGGGCCCGTCGGCGCCGGGCGCACCAGGCCGAGATCTCGCCGTCGACGCGCTCAGGAGCCGCGAACGGGCTGTGGTGGCCGAGATCCGGCGTCGACCGGGCGGTGTCCGCCTCCAGCCGTTGCGGACCCTCGAGCCCGCCTCGCGGCCAGGGTGACCGACGCGGCCACCAGGGCCGCGACCCCGCTCACCACGGCCGGCCGGCGACGCCGTTCGTCGACCGCCGCGAGCCAGAGCATCGACGCCGCGTGCGTGACGTCGACGGTGACGTAGAGCCGCTGGAACCGGCTCGGCAGGACCGCCTGGAGCACGCCCTGGGTGAGGTGCCGGGTGCCGAGGAACCGGACGGCCGCCTCGTCGCCAGGCGTGGGGAGCCGGCCGTCCACGACGTACCAGACATCCCGGCCGGCGGTGAGCAGCGCGGTGCCCCACAATGCGGCCAGCACGCCACTGGTCCGCGAGAGCCGGGCGGAGGCGGTGGTCGCCCGCGTCATCGCCGCCGCGCCATCGCCCAGAGGGCAAGGCCGCCGACGGTTGCGGCGACCGCGCCGGCGACCTGGGGGTACCGGTGCGCGACCCACTGCTGTGCGCTCCCCGCGTGGGCACGGTCGTCGAACGCCCCGTGGGCGCCGAAGTCCCGCCCGTCCGGGCCGTCGGCGGGCTTCCACAGGTTGACCGGCTGGTCGTCGGCGCGCGGCTCGCCGGTCTGTTGCGAGGAGAACCCGGTCCGGCCCAGGTACCGGTCGAGCAGGCCCGGCACGACGGCGTTGGCCATGAGCGTCGCGACAGTGCTGGACCCCACCCAGTACTCGCGGCGGCGCGGGTGGTCGGCAGCGAACACCACGGCGCGCGCGGCGACCTCGGGCTGGTAGATCGGGGCCACCGGCTGGGCGTGCTCGGGCAGCTTGTTGAGCACCCAGGAGAACTGTGGGGTGTTCACCGCGGGCATCTGGACCATCGTCACGCGGACCGCGCTGCGCTCGTGCAGCAGCTCGCAGCGCAAGGCCTCGTGGAACCCCTGTGTGGCGTGCTTCGCACCGCAGTAGGCGGTCTGCAGCGGGATGCCTCGGTAGGCGAGGGCGGAGCCGACGTGGACGATGGTGCCCCGGTTGCGCTCCTTCATCCGTGGCAGGACGGCCTTGGTGCCCCACACGTACCCGAGGTAGGTCACCTCGGTGGCCCGTCGGTACTCCTCGGGCGCGATGTCGTCGAACCGCGCGAACACCGACGTGAACGCGACGTTCACCCAGACGTCGATGGGGCCCATCTCGTCCTCGATGCGCTTCACCGCCGCGGCCACCTGGTCGTAGTCCGCCACGTCGGTCGGTACCGCGAGGGTGTCCACGCCGAGCTCGCGGACCTGGGCCGCGGCGGCGTCGAGTCCGGCCTCGCCCCGCGCGATGAGCGCGACCCGGTCGCCGCGCCGGGCGAACTCCAGAGCCGTCGCTCGCCCGATACCGCCGCTGGCCCCGGTGACCACGACCAGTCGAGACATGGATGACCAGCTCCTCCGTCGTTCGCGGATGTGCGTATGCCTGTCATCCCCCGCCCCTGCACCTGCCCCCGGCGGTCCGTGGCCAAACCCGCATTCCGGGGTCTCGGGGCGCGCCGGATGCGGAGGTGGGATTGACTGCTGCCATGTCGAACCGGTGGTACAAGCAGGCGGTCATCTACAGCCTCGAGGTGGACACCTACCAGGACTCCGACGGGGACGGTTGTGGAGACTTCCAGGGTTTGATCAGCCGGCTCGACTACCTCTCGCGGCTCGGTGTCACCTGCCTATGGCTCAACCCGATCCACCCGAGTCCGATGCGCGACGCGGGCTACGACGTCAGCGACTTCTACGGCGTCGACCCCCGGCTGGGCAGCCTCGGCGACGTCGTCGAGCTGTGCCGGGAGGCGGAGGAGCGGGGCATCCGGATCCTGCTCGACCTGGTCGTCAACCACACCTCCGACCAGCACCCGTGGTTCCGAAGCGCCCGCAGCTCTCCGAACTCGCCGTACCGTGACTGGTACGTCTGGAGCGAGACCGAACCACCGGACCGGTTCGAGGGGATGGTCTTCCCCGGTGAGCAGACCGAGACGTGGACCTGGGACGACGAGGCCGGCGCCTGGTACTACCACCGGTTCTTCGACTTCCAGCCGGACCTCAACTGGTCCAACCCGGCCGTGCGGCGCGAGGTCAAGAAGATCATCGCCTTCTGGCTGCAGCTGGGCGCCTCGGGCTTCCGCATCGACGCGGCCCCGTTCATCCTCGAGCGCCGCACTGCCCATGGCTGGGTACAGAACGACTTCGCGATCCTCGACGAGTGGCGCCAGCACCTGCAGTGGATACGGGGCGATGCGGTCCTGCTGTGCGAGGCGAACGTCGACGCCGACGTCATCCCGCTCTACACGGCCTCGGCCCGCGGCGGCCAGAACGACCGCGCCCAGATGCTGTTCGCCTTCGAGATCAACCCGCTGCTCTGGCTCGCGCTGGCCCGGCGCCGGGCCGAGCCGCTGCTCACCGGCCTGAAGCAGATGACCCCGCTTGCGGACCGGGCGCAGTGGGTGACCTTCCTGCGGAACCACGACGAGCTCGACCTCAGCCGGCTCACCACCGAGCAGCGCGATGACGTGTATGCGGAGTTCGCGCCGGACCCGCGCTCCCGGGAGTTCGACCGCGGGATCCGCCGACGGCTGGCCCCGATGTTCCGCGGCGACGAGGCCCGGATGCGGCTCGCATACTCCCTGCAGTTCTCGCTCCCGGGAACCCCGATGATCCGGTACGGCGAGGAGATCGGGATGGCCGACCTTATGTCGCAGCCCGGTCGCGACTCGATGCGCACGGTGATGCAGTGGGAACCCGGGGCTCGGGCCGGGTTCTCACCGGCCGACCCGGCGTCGTTCGCGCACCCCTTGGCGCCACGGGGGGTGGGGGGCCGGACGAGGCCCAACGTCATCGACGAGCAGCGGGACCACACCTCGCTGCTGCGGTGGTTCGCCGAGATGATCCGCACCCTCAAGGAGTGCCCGGAGGTCGGGACCGGAAAGCTCACCGTCCTCGACCAGGCGATGCCGCCGGCGGTCCTGGCGCACCGGTTCGACGCGGACGAGGGCACGCTGCTGCTCCTGCACAACCTCGACGGCGAGCCGGTGACCGTCGACCTGGGGCCGCAGAAGGACGTGGCCGTCGAGACGCCGCGCGAGGTGTTCGCCGACGACGCCTACGCCGCCCCGACCAAGGCCCTGACCGGGCTGGCCCTGAACCCCTACGGCTACCGGTGGATCCGGCTGCGCCGCGGGTGGGTGGCTAACCAGACGTAGCGCGTCGAACCATCACCCCGCATGGGTGATGGTCGAGCCGGGCCCCCTGGCAACGATAGGCGGGTGCCGACGACGGAGGCGCGCACGGCGAGAGGAGCGGTTCATGCCGGACGGAAAGCCCAACATCCTGGTGATCTGGGGGGACGACATCGGGATCTCCAACCTCAGCTGCTACAGCGACGGGCTGATGGGGTACCGCACGCCGAACATCGACCGCATCGCCGACGAGGGGATGCGGTTCACCGACTCCTACGGCGAGCAGAGCTGCACGGCGGGCCGGGCGTCGTTCATCACCGGCCAGAGCGTCTACCGAACCGGCCTGAGCAAGGTCGGCATCCCGGGCGCCGATATCGGGCTCCGTGCCGAGGACCCGACGATCGCCGAGCTGCTCAAACCGCTCGGGTATGCGACGGGGCAGTTCGGGAAGAACCATCTCGGCGACAAGAACGAGTTCCTGCCGACGGCGCACGGGTTCGACGAGTTCTTCGGCAACCTCTACCACCTCAACGCCGAGGAGGAGCCGGAGCGTCCGAACTGGCCGACACCCGAGGACTTCCCGCGGTTCAACGAGATGGCCCGGCCGCGAGGCGTCATGCGCTCCTGGGCGACCGAGGAGGACGACGACACCGTGCAGGGCCGCTACGGGCGGGTCGGCAAGCAGCGGATCGAGGACACCGGCCCGCTGACCAAGAAGCGGATGGAGGACTGTGACGACGAGTTCGCCGACGCCTGCAAGGACTTCATCCGGCGCCAGCACGCGGCGGAGACGCCGTTCTTCGTGTGGATGAACACCACCCACATGCACCTCTACACCCACCCCAAGCCGGAGAGCGTGGGCCAGGCCGGGCGGTGGCAGTCCACCTACCACGACACGATGATCGACCACGACCGGCTGGTCGGCAGCCTGCTCGACCAGCTCGACGAGCTCGGTATCGCCGACGACACCATCGTCATCTACTCGACCGACAACGGGCCGCACATGAACACGTGGCCGGACGGCGGGATGACCCCCTTCCGCAGCGAGAAGAACACCAACTGGGAGGGCGCCTTCCGGGTTCCCGAGATGATCCGGTGGCCGGGACACATCCCGGCCGGGGTCGTGTCCAACGAGATCGTCCAGCACCACGACTGGCTGCCCACCTTCCTGGCCGCCGCCGGGGACACCACGGTGATGGACGACCTGAAAGTCGGCAAGACGATCGGTGACAAGACCTTCAAGGTGCACATCGACGGCTTCAACCTGCTGCCCTACCTCACCGGTGAGGAGGAGCACAGCCCCCGCCAAGGACTGGTGTACTTCTCCGACGACGGCGACGTCCTGGCGCTCCGGTTCGACAACTGGAAGGTCGTCTTCATGGAGCAGCGGATCGAGGGGACGCTGCAGGTCTGGGCCGAGCCGTTCGTCCCGTTGAGAGTCCCGCTGCTGTTCAACCTGCGCACCGACCCCTACGAGCGGGCCAGGATGACGTCCAACATCTACTACGAGTTCGTGCTGCAGAACGCGTACCTCGTCTTCGCGGCGCAGATCATCATGACCCGGTTCCTCCAGACCTTCGCGGAGTTCCCGCCGCGTCAGAAGGCGGCGAGCTTCACCATCGACCAGGCCATGGAGAAGCTCGAGGCGATGATCACGAGCGGACACTGAGGCAATGACCGAGCTGAGTCTCTGGAACGAGGGGGCGACGAGGTCGGCGATCACCGACTTCGTGGCCCGGGTCAGCGAGGAGGGCGGGTCCGACTACGTCGAGCCCGCGGCGCGGGTGGCGGTGCTCGACAACGACGGGACGCTGTGGAGCGAGAAGCCGCTGCCGATCCAGCTGGACTTCACGATCAGGCAGCTCGCCCGGCTCGCCGCCGCCGACCCCACGCTGCGCGACCGGCAGCCGTACAAGGCGGCCTACGAGGGCGACCAGCACTGGATGGGCGCCGCGATGGTGAAGCACTACCACGGTGACGACGGCGATCTCGATCTGCTCATGGGTGCGATCACGTCGGCCTTCGACACCGTCGACGTCGAGGTCTACGACCGCCAGGTGCTGGCCTTCTTCGACGAGGCCACGCATCCGACGCTCGGGCGTGCCTACCGGGAGTGCGGGTACGCGCCGATGGTGGAGCTGCTCCTCTACCTGGAGGAGAACGGCTTCACGACGTACATCGCGTCCGGCGGTGACCGCGACTTCATGCGGCCGGTCGCGGGCGACCTCTACGGCATCCCGCCGGAGCGGGTCATCGGCAGTGCGCTCGGCCTCGAGTACCGCAGCGACAACGGCACGCATACGTTGCTGTACAAGGCCGCCATGGACTTCTTCGACGACGGCCCGGAGAAGCCCGTGCGCATCTGGAGCCGCATCGGCCGACGGCCCATCCTGTCCGTCGGCAACTCCAACGGCGACGTGCCGATGCTGGCGTACTCCGGCCGGGAGGGGTCGCCGGCGCTTCGTCTGCTGCTCCTGCACGACGACGACCAGCGCGAGTTCAGCTACACGGCGGGAGCCGAGAACGCCCTCGACGTGGCCGACCAACAGGGCTGGACGGTCGTCAGCATGAAGAACGACTGGACGGAGGTCTTTCCGTCGGCGACGTGACGACCTGGTTGGCTGGTCCCGTGACGACGAGCGAGGAGCTGTGCTGGGTTCCGGCCCAGACGTTCACGATGGGCTCGGACGTGCACTATTCCGAGGAGTCGCCCGCGCACCCGGTGACCGTGGACGGGTTCAGGATCGCGCCACACCAGGTGACCAACGCGGAGTACGCCGCGTTCGTCGACGCCACGGGGTACCAGACGGTGGCGGAGCGGCCGCTGGACCCGGCCGACTTCCCCGGCGCGCCGGCGGAGAACCTCCAGCCCGGCTCGATGGTGTTCACCCGCACGCCTGGTCCGGTGGACCTCCGGCACATCAACCTCTGGTGGACCTGGACGCCCGGGGCATCGTGGCGGCATCCCAGCGGGCCGGGGTCCGACCTCGACGGACTCGACCGGCATCCCGTCGTGCACGTCGCTGCCGAGGACGCGGAGGCCTACGCCGCCTGGGCCGGCCTGGCCCTGCCGACCGAGGCGGAGTGGGAGGCCGCCGCCCGTGGTGGCCTCCAGCACACGCCGTACGTATGGGGCACAGAGCCCGAGCCGACGGGGGAGCGGCTGGCCAACTACTGGCACGGCGACTTCCCGTGGCGCGCGGCGCCGGGCTACGGGCATACCGCGGAGGTCGGCTCGTTCCCGGAGAACCCCTACGGCCTCTTCGACATGGCCGGGAACGTCTGGGAGTGGACGAGCGACTGGTATGCCTCGGGCCACGACGCGGCGCCGGACCCGGCGCCCTGCTGCATCCCCCGTAACCCGCGCGGCCCGGACGTCGAGCAGAGCTACGACCCGCGGCAGCCACAGTTCCGGGTGCCGCGCCGGGTGATCAAGGGCGGGTCGTTCCTCTGCGCCGACAGCTACTGCCAGCGGTACCGCCCTGCGGCACGCCGCCCCCAGATGATCGACACCGGGATGAGCCACATCGGTTTCCGTTGTGTGCGTAGGGGTCCCGACTCGACCGGCCCACAGCTCGACACGACTGTGGTCTCGTCCTGAAATCCCGTCGCCACCCCGGCGACTGGACTAGCGTGCCGACTGCGTCGGCCATCTTAAGGAGCTTTTCGTGGACTATCCGCTGCTCAACCTGTTCCTCACCATGCTGTACTTCTTCCTCTGGATCGCTTGGCTGTTCCTGCTGTTCCGCATCATCCTCGACATCTTCCGCAGCCACGACCTCGGCGGCTGGGGCAAGGCGGGTTGGACGATCCTCATCCTCTTCGTCCCGTTCCTCGGTGTCCTCATCTACGTCATCGCCCGTGGCAGCTCCATGCAGGAACGCGACATGCAGCAGGCCCGTGACTCGAAGCAGGCGATGGACCGATACATCACCGAGACGGCCAAGGGCGCGGCGCCGGCGACCAGCCCGGTAGACGAGCTGACCAAGCTGGCCGACCTGCACAAGTCCGGTGCCATCAACGACGACGAGTTCGCCGCGATGAAGGCCAAGGTCCTCGCCTGACTCAGAACCGCCAGACCAGCGGGATGACGACGAGGCTCACGGCCAGCCACCACAGCATCACCGGCAGCCCGAGCCGCCAGTAGTCCCCGAACCGGTAGCCGCCCGGCGTCATCACCATGAGGTTGGCCGGGGTCGCGATCGGGGTCAGCAGTGCTGCTGACCCCGCGACCGCGATGAGCCTGAGCACCGGCTGGACCGAGGTGTGGGTGGCGGCCGCCGCCGAGACGGCGATGGGCGTCACGATGAGGACGGTGGCGGTGTTGCTGACGATCTGGCCGAGCACTGCGGTCAGCAGGAACATCGCCACCATCAGCACGAAGGGGCGGCCGTCCCCGACGACGGCGGTGATGACCGAGGCGATCTGGTCCGCCGCGCCGCTGGTCCGGATCGCGGTGGTCAGCGGGATGAGCCCGCCGATGAGGACGACGGTCTGCCACGAGACGGACCGGTAGGCCTGCGGCACGCTGACGACGCGGGTCACCACCATCGCGGTAGCGGCCATCAGGCCGGCAATGGCCGGCGGCACGATGCCGAAGGCCAGGAGCACGACCATCCCCGCGACGATCACCACGGCGACCGTGGCCTTGGGACCCCAGGGCACCGCCTGCCGCCGGATGACGTCGGGGGAGTCGACGACGAGCACTGTGCGGTCGTGCGACAAGGAGTCGAGGGCCGCCCAGCTGCCCTGGAGCAGCAGCGCGTCGCCGGCGACCAGCTCGGTCTGCTCCCGAGGGCGGTCCTTGCCCATCCGCTGGACCGCGAGGATGACCAGGTCGTACGCCCGCTTCATCCCGGGGTAGACCTTCTCCCCGACCAGCGACGAGCGTGGAGGGACGACGACCTCGACGGCGCCGGCCTCGCGCGTCAGCAGGGCGCCGGCATCGGCGGACCCGTCCATCGCGACCGCGAGGGCCAGGTCGATCGTCATCCGGCTGACCTCGTGCCGGGGCCCACGACGAGCACGTCGTCGACGGCCAGTGGGCGCTCCGTCACCGGCCGGCGTTCCGGGTCCTGGACCCCCACCAGCACCACGCCGGGGTATGCGGACAGCTCGCCCTCGTGCTTGACCCGCCCGACGAGCGGGGAGAGGTCGCGCAGCCGGAGCCGGAAGAACCCGTCGGTGAGCGAGTAGTACTGCTCGAGGGTCTCGGCGTGACGCCCGAGGTCCGCATCCTGGTGGGCCGGTCGTCGATGCGGTAGCAGCCGAGGGCCGAGCAGGACGCAGATGGCCAACGTCCCGGCCAGCAGCGGGATCCCGACGACCGCGAACGAGAAGAAGGCGAACGGAGGGGCGCCGCTGTCCTGGGCGGCCTCGGACACGATGACGTTGACCGGGCTGCCGGTCAGCATGAACAGGGCTCCGCAGCTTCCGGCGAAGGCCAGTGGCATGAGCATCTGCGACGGCGGCTGCCCGATCCGCATAGCCAGCACGACGACAAGGGGCAGCAGCGCCGCGACCGACCCGTTCAGGGTGATGAGGGCGGTGAGGACGGCGCACAGCAGGCCGACGGCCAGCACGAGCCGAGCCCGGCTCTCACCGGCCTTGGCGACGATGAGCTGGCCCAGCCAGGTGGTGACCCCGGTCGAGTCGATGCCCTCGCTGACGACGAACAGCGTCGCGATGAACACGACGACGGGGTCACCGAAGCCCGCGAGGACCGCCTCGACGGGCAGCAGCCCGGTGGCCCACAGTGCCAGCATCGTGAGGATGGCGACGACGCCGACGGACAGCCGGTTCCAGACGAAGAGGACGATGACGGCGCCCAGGATGACCAGGGTGAGGTCAGCGTCATCCACGGGACAACCCGGGCGTCAGAGGTGGACGGGCGAGCCGGGGCCCCACGCGATGCCGCTGACGTACCAGATGACGAAGAAGATCGTCCACGCCACGAGCACGACGACGGTGTACGGCATCATCATCGACACCACCGTGCCCATCCCCGCAGACTTCCGGTACCGCTGGCACACCAGGATGATGAACGGCAGGTAGACCATCAGCGGCGTGATGACGTTGACCGGCCCGTCGCCCACCCGGTAGGCCGCGATGACGGTCTGCGGCGCGATCCCGAGGTTGTAGAAGAGCGGGATGAAGATGGGCGCGATGATCGCCCACTTCGGGATGACGCCCGGCATGATGATGTCGATCACGAAGACCAGCAGGATGAACCCGATCAGCAGCGGTAGGGCCCCGATGTTGGCGTGTCCCAAGGCATCCGCGAGCCCGGTGGCGGCCAACCGCGACATGTTCGAGTAGTTCAGGTAGGTGATGAACTGGGCGATGAGGAGCATGAGGAAGATCAGGCCGCCCAGCCCGTTGAAGGTCTTGACGATGGCGTTGATGATGTTCGTGCTGCCGGTCAGCGTGTTCGCTCCGCGGCCGTAGCCGATGCCACTGACGAGGAAGAGCATCGAGATGATGAACAGCAGGCTGGACATGAAGGGGCTGTTGCCGAAGATCTCGCCGGTCTCCGGGTTGCGCAGCGGGGCGCTCGGCAGGAACGTCAGCAGCGACAGGATCACCACGGCCACCAGCAGGTAGAGGCCGGCGGTCCGCAGGCCCTTGGTCTCGAGCTTGAGCTCCTCGGCGTCCGGGACGTGGTCGACGGGCGCGTCCGGCGGCCGTTCGGAGGGGTCCCACTTGCCCAGCCGCGGCTCGAGGAACCGGTCGTTGAGGAAGGTCATGACGGCGGCCATCACGATCGTCGAGACCGCGCTGAAGTAGAAGTTGTGAGTCACGGTGAGCGGCGGCGCGTTGGGTGCGACGCCGCCCATGATCTCGTTGGTGACCTCGGTGATGATCCCGTCGGCGGGGGTGATGAGGATGTTGACGAAGAAGGTCGCGCTGACGCCGGCGTACGCGGCGGCGATGCCGGCCAGCGGGTTTCGGCCCAGGGACGCGAAAACGGCGCCGCCCAACGGGACGAGCACGAGGTAGCCGGCATCGGACGCGACGCTCGAGATGCCGCCGATAAAGACGATGATGAAGGTGATCGACCACGGCGGCGCCGCGGACACCAGCTTGCGGATCAGTGCGGCGATGAGGCCGGCCTCCTCGGCCACGCCGATGCCGATCATCGCGACCAGAATGACGGCCACCACGCCGAAGTCGTTGAAGTTCTGGACGACCGTGGTGAAGATGAGCCGGATCCCGTCAGCGCTGAGCAGACTGTTGACGGTGATCGTCTCGGTGACGATCTCGTAGTCGGGGACCGGCGGCTCGGTCTCGTGGTCGAGCGACGGGTACATCGACCCGGCGTCGCTGTAGTCGGGGACGACCTCCGTGCCCTGCGGCTTCGCCACCTGGACCTGGGCCTCGATTCCGGCCCAGGACAGGATGGCGGACAGCAGAACGACGATGGCGATCAGGCCGAGGAAGATGATCGCCGGGTGCGGGATCTTGTTGCCGATCCGCTCGATCGTGCCGAGGAACCCCTTCTGGCCCTGCGGGGTCTCCTCCTCCGGCAGGAGCGGTGTCGGCGCTCACGACTCGTCCGCCGCGGCCGGCGGCCGGAAGGACGTCGCCAGCTCGATGAGGAGCTTCGTCCCGAACCCCGTCGCACCCTTGTTGCGCCACGTCCGAGGAGCCGGAAGCTGCGCGGTGCCGGCGATGTCGACGTGCGCCCACGGGTGGCCGTCGACGAACTCCTCGAGGAACAGCGCCGCCGTGATCGACCCCGCGTTGGGGCCGCCCATGTTGGTCATGTCGGCGATGGTCGAGTCCAGCTGGCTGCGGTACGGCCGGTAGAGCGGAAGCTCCCAGACCGGCTCGTCGACGAGGTCCCCGGCGGACCTCAGCTGCCCGATCAGGTCGGCGTTGTTGCCCATGAGACCGGCGATCTCGACGCCGAACGTCCGCAGGCAGGCGCCGGTCAGGGTCGCGACGTCGACCACGGCGTCGACCGGCTCCTCCACCGCGAGCGACAGACCGTCGGCCATGACGAGGCGTCCCTCCGCGTCGGTGTTGAGGACCTCGACGGTCTTCCCGTTGCGCATGGTGAGGACGTCGCCGAGCTTCATCGCGGTGCCGGACGGCATGTTGTCGGTGCAGCAGAGGTACGCGGTGACTGCCGTCGTGCAGCCGACCGCCTGGAGGGCGGTCATGGTCGCGAGGATCGCCGCCGCCCCGGTCATGTCGTTCTTCATCTGCGCGTGGGACTCGTCGCTCGGCTTGAGGCTGATGCCGCCCGAGTCGTACATGATCCCCTTGCCGATCAGCGCGAGCCGGCCGGTCGGCGACGGCGGCGCATACCGCATCCGGATCAGCCGAGGCGGCTCGGCACTGCCCATGTTGACCCCGAGGATGCCCCCGCAGCTCATCTCGATGAGCTGCTCCTCGTCGAAGGACTCGACCTCCAGCCCGGCGTCGGGTCCGAGCTGCGCGGCGACCTCCGCCATCCGTGCCGCGGTGAGGGTCGCCGCCGGGCAGTTGGCGAGGTCACGGCCGAGGTTGTAGGCGTCGGCGATGGCCTGCCCTCGGCGCGCGCCGTCGCGCGCCTCCTCCAGGTCGGCCTCGGGAGCGACGAGGACCAGGCCGTCGAGAACGCGCTCGTCCTTGTCCGCCCCGACCCGGAAGCGCCAGCGCGCGAGGATGACCCCCTCGGTCACCGCCTGGGCGAACTCCGCGACGGAGATCCCGGCGTCGGCCGGTGGGATCTCGACCGACAGCACCTTGTGCTGCGGGACGGCGCGGGCGAACTCGGCGGCGACGTCGCGGACCAGCGTGGCGTCGACGGTCCCGGCGGTCCCGAGCCCGACGGCGACCCGGACGACGCCGTCGGGGTGCGGCAGGACCAGGGTCTGACCGCGGGCGCCGGTGAAGCCGGCGGACGTCAGGGCGAGGGCGTCGACGCCGAGCTCGGGCGGTGGGTCGCCGCCGCCCACGACCGGGACGGCCACGGCGCCCACCTCCCCGGCCGCCGGGATATCGGCACGGAGCGAGACGGTGCACCGCCGCCCTACCGAGGGGATCGGGTCGTGGGCGCTGATGGTCGGGTTGCTCATGAGAGCCTCCGCTTCCTGAAGGCAGACCGCTGCCGTCAGGACCCTTTGGCGGCACATCGGTTCCGAATCATTGGACCGAGAGACACGCCCTCGGGCCTCACCCACCCGGGGTGAGCCGTTGGGCCGGTGATCCGTGAGGATGCACCTGTGCCCAGCGACGACGACACGGTCCGCTACACGTCCGCGGGTCGGCTGCCCCAGGCCGCCGAGGTGCAGGCGGCCGTCGACCAGGCCTGGCGACGGTTCCGGGGTCACCGCGACGGCGTGCCGTCCAGCGTGTACCCCGCACTCCAGGGCGTGGACCCGGACCTCTTCGGCATCGCGGTCGTCGGCACCTCGGGCCTGACGGTCACGGCCGGCGACGCCACGACCGAGTTCACCATCATGAGCGTGGCCAAGCCGTTCGTGCTGGCCCTGGTCTGCGACGAGCTCGGGCTCGACCGAGTACGGGACATGGTGGGCGTGAACGCCACCGGCCTGCCGTTCAACGCGGTTCCGGCCGTCGAGGGGTCGGCTCAGGGCCGGACCAACCCGATGGTGAACCCCGGCGCGATCGCCACGACCAGCCTGGTGCCCGGCGCGACCCTCGAGAAGCGGTGGGCGCGGATCCGGGACGGGCTGGGACGCTTCGCCGGTCGTGAGCTCCACGTCGACGACGCGACCCTCGCCTCCGCACGGGCGACCAACCACCGCAACCGCGCTCTGGCGAACCTGCTGACCAGCGTCGGCGCGCTGGAGGGCGACCCGGCCGACGCCGTCGACCTCTACACCCGGCAGAGCTGCCTCGCCGTGTCGGCGGTGGACCTCGCCGTCATGGGCGCCACCCTCGCGGACGGCGGGGTGAACCCCGTGACCGGCGAGGCGCTCATCCGGCCGGAGACCGCGCAGGCGGTGCTGGCCATGATGGCCATCGCCGGGATGTACGAGACGTCCGGCGACTGGCTGCTCGACGTGGGCGTCCCCGCCAAGAGTGGCATCGGTGGCGGGATCATCAGCGTTGCGGCCGGCAAGGGCTGTCTCGCGACCTTCGCCCCGCCCCTGGACGCCGCCGGCAACAGCGTGCGTGGCCGGCTCGTGGCCCGGTACCTCGCCCGGGCGCTGGGGCTCGACATGCTCGCGTCGGCCCCGGACCCCACGCATACCGGGTCGGTCTCCTGACCTGGTGGCGTCCGCTGCGCCCGGCCGATGCTGAACTCGCGTCACCGCACGCGCGGCCGGCTGATACGGTCCGGCCATGCGGCGCGTCGTTCGCATTCGTCGGGGGGTCGCCGTCGCGGCCGGTCTGCTGTTGCTGGGTGCCTGCACGACGGCGAACCCGGTCGACGCGCGGATCACCAACCCGGTGCGGCAGAACAGTGTCAACGCCTCGGTCGGCAACATCCGGCTGCTCGCCACCCGCGTCGAGGCGCCGGACGACAACCAGCACCTGAAGAACGGCAACGTGGGGCTGTTCACGACGTTGGCCAACGACGGCACCTCCGCCGACCGCCTCGTCGGGGTCAGCACGGTGTATGCGCGTCAGGTGGTCTACCGGGTCGGGGAGGGCGCCGAGGCGCCGATCGCCGTGACGATCCCCCCGAAGGGTGTGGCGTCGATGCAGTACCCGGGCGGACCGCACCTCGAGCTGGTCGACCTCAAGGTCGACGTGAACGGGAGCCGGTTCATCCCCGTGACGTTCCGGTTCGAGAACAACGGGTCGCTGACGATGAACGTCTTCGTCGAGGGGTTCGGGTTCCCCACGGTCTCGCCACCGACGACGTCCTGAGCGAGCTCAGAACCTGAACCTCAGAAGCCGGAGATCCCGTCGCCGACCATCTTGGCGCCGAGGACGAGGAGCAGGACGGCCATGATCGCGGCGTTGTTGTGCACCAACCAGGTGCGCAGGTTCTGGAGAATCGCGGCCGCCCGCTCGCCCATGACGAGGTAGATCACGAGAGGGGCGGCGACCCCGAGGCTCGCGACGACCGCGAAGACGATGGTCGCCGTGACCTTGGCCGACGTGCTTCCCGCCGCACCCGTGGCGATGGCGGCGCCGCCCGAGACGACCAGCAGCAGGTTCTTGGGGTTCACGTCGGCCAGGAGGGCGGACAGCCCGGCCGCCTTGACCGGAGTGAAGCCGTCGATCGCCGCCATCCACTTCGGGGCCGGCGGCTCCACGCCCTCGCCGGGTCGGTCCCGCCAGTTCTTCACGCTGAGCAGCAGCAGTCCCAGGCCGAGCACGATCTTGACGACCGACACCCATACCGGCGGGGCTGCGTCCGAACCCGTCGAGGCGGCCGCGAGAAAGGCCACCGCGCCGGTGAGCAGCGCGATGGCGACGAGCCAGGTCAGCACGAACGCGAAGGCGTTGGCCTTCGCGTTGTCGCTCAACAGCATCAGCACGACCGCCACGATCGGCAGCGGGCTGATCATCACGCCGATGGCGATGGGGAGAGACTGACCGATCGCCGGGCCCACGCCAGCTCCCTCTGTCGGATGTACCTGTCCGGCCATCGTCGGCCGTGGCATCCGAAGGAGCATCACCTCGCGGGGGTGAAGGCCGGGCCCGGCGACAAGCGGCTCAGGCGGTCTCGAGGGCCGGGCGCCGACGAGGGATGGAGAGCGCGGTCACCAGCACCGCGAGGAGGTACCCCGCGGCGCCGATCGCCATGAAGGCGGTGACCCCGGTGGTGAGGCCCAGTGCCGCGACGAGGGAGCCGCTGATGGCGACGCCCGCGGCCGAACCCGTCTGGCGAGCGGTGTTGAGCGCCGCCGACGCGGTCCCCGTGAATCCCGACGGTGCCGCGCCCATCACCGTGGCCGTGGCGCCGGTCAGGGTGAACGAGGTCCCGAAACCGCAGAGGACCATGGCCACGACGAGGATCACGTAGCTCGGCGCCGCGCCCGCCGCCGCCCACACCCCCAGCCCGACCGCGGCGGTGAGCAGGCCGACGAGCATGAGCCGGCGGTGCTCGTAGCGACGGGACAGCCGGGCCGAGAGCGTCGAGGCGACCATGGTCACCGCCATGGCCGGCAGCAGGGCCAGGCCGGTCATCGTGGCGCTGAGGCCCTCGCGCTGCTGGAAGTACACACTGGCGGCGAAGATCATGCCGTAGAAGCCGAAGTTGAAGAGCAGGCCGACGACGGTCCCACCGCTGAGCGGTCGCGACGCGAGCATGGCGCGAGGGATCGGAGGCGCGGCGGCGAACCGCTCACGCAGCGCGAACACGGCAGCCCCGACGACCGTGAGGACGATGCCGCCGATGACGAGGGGACCGGTGAGGCCCTGGCGCCCGATCTCGTTGAGCGCCGTGATGAGGGCGGCGACGGTGACGACAACGGCGCCCTGACCCAGCCAGTCGATGGCCCCGGAACGGTTGCGCTCGGACGGCCCGACGACGGCCAGCGTGAACGCGATGCAGGCGACGCCGACCGGCAGGTTGATGGCGAAGACCCAGCGCCAGCCCAGCGTGTTCGTCAGCACCCCGCCGATCAGTGGTCCGGCCGTGGCCGCGACACCGGCGATCGCCCCCCAGAGCCCGAACGCCCGCGCCCGGGCCTGTGGGGTCACATAGACCTGTTGCAGCAGCGCCAGCGACCCCGGCACGAGCAGCGCGGCACCGACGCCCTCGACGACGCGCATCACGGTCAGCACTGTCTCGTCGGGTGCCAGCATGCAGCCCAGCGAGGCGAGCGTGAAGACGCCCACGCCGAGGCAGAAGACGCGCCGGTGCCCCCAGCGGTCGCCCAGCGCCCCGCCGAGCAGGAGGAGCCCGGCGAAGGCCACGGTGTAGCCGTCGACGATCCACTGGAGGTCGGTCAGCGTGATCGACAGGTCACGTCCGATGGCGGGCGCGGCGACGTTCACGATCGTGACGTCGAGGATCACCATGAAGTATCCGGTGCAGACGGCGATCAACGGCGCCAGACCAACGCGCCCGACCTGTGCGTCCGGGGAAGACTGCGCCGACACGGGGACATCATTCACCCGATGCGCCTGATCGACAGGCAGCGGCACCCGGAACCGGCCTACGATCCCGCCCGTGAACGATGTTGCGAGTCCGGAGGCGGCGGCCTCATACCGATCCTGGGTGGACCGCATGCTCGAGGGGTTCCGCAGAGAGCCGGACACCATCGTGGTCCGCGACGCGTCCCGCTCCCTCACCGGACGCGAGTTCGCGGGGATGGTCGACCGGTATGCCTGGGCCCTCGCCGCGCGGGGCCTCGGAGCCGGCGACCGCGTCGCCCTGCTGGCCACGGAGTCCCCCGAGGCGCTTGCGGTGCGGTATGCGGTCGCGCTGGTCGGGGCGGCGAGCGTCTTCACGCCGGACACCGGGCGGCCCGAGCGGCTGGTCCGGTTCCTCAAGCAGATCCGCCCGCGGCTGCTGGTCGTGTTCCCCGAGACGGCGCCCGACGCGCAGGCCGCAGCGGCGCGGGTGCTCTCGGACGAGACGGTGTCGGTCGGCCCGGTGTACGGCCTCGCCGATCTGGCCGCGGAGGCGGCAGCCCAGGGCGACGCGCCGTTCGCCGGCCGGGCCCGGCCCCAGGACCTCGCCGTCCTCATCGCGTCGGGTGGGACGACGGGCACGTCCAAGGCGAGCATGCGCAGCTTCGACGACTACGCGGCGCTGCTCGGCCCAGGCCGCGAACCCGACCGAAAGCTGTTGACCTGCAGTGCCTTTGCCTACGTCTCGCAGGTGCTCATCGCCCAGACCCTGCTCGGCGGCGGCTCGGTGACCCTGCGAGACCGGTTCGACCCGGCCGAGCTGCTGCGGGTGGTCGAGGGCGAGCGGATCACCCAGCTGAGCCTCGTCGAGCCGTTGCTCGCCGAGTTCGCCGACCACCCGGTACTGCCCGAGACCGACCTCTCCTCGCTGCGTCGAGTCAGCCACATCGGCGCGGCCGCCCCACCGTCATTCCGTCGCCGACTGCTTGCCCGGCTCGGGCCGGTCCTCGTCAACACCTACGGGGCCAGCGAGATCGGGATGGTCAGCGTGCTGGCGGCGCCCGACTACTCCCTCGACCACCCGGAACGGCTGAGCACCGCCGGGCGGCCCCGACCGGGCGTGGAGGTGCGGATCGTCGCCGCCGACGGGGCCCCGGCGCCGGTGGGTACGCCGGGAGTCATCGCGGTGCGTCTGCCGGGAATGGCGTCGGGCTACATCGGACGGCCAGGGGACCCGGCGTTCCACGACGGCTGGTACACGACGGGGGACCTGGGCTTCCTCGACGAGGAGGGCTTCCTGCACGTCCGCGGGCGGGCGGCCGACGCCCGGACGGTCGACGGGACCACGGTCATGCCCCTCGACCTCGAGGACGCGGCGTGCGCGCATACCGACGTCGTCTATGCGGTGGCGCTTCCCGGCGAGGCGGGGACGTTCGGCGTGCTGGCCCTGCGGTCGCGCGGGTCGTCGGTCGACGCCGACGAGGTGCGCGAGCATCTGCGGCGTCAGGTCGAGCCGGCGTCCGCCGTGGGACCGGTGGTGGTGGTCGACCACCTGCCGGTGACCGAGCAGGGCAAGCCCGACCGGACGATCGTCACCGAGCTGCTGCGGCCCTAACGGGTCTCGATCCAGTGGTCCGGCGGCGCGCCCGGCACGCCCGGGACGTCACGTTGCTCCTCGGTCCAGCCGTCCGGGCCGAACGCGACGTCCGCGAACCGCCGCCAGAACCGGCCCGCGCCGGGGTTGTCGTGCTGGAACGCGACGGCCCACGGAGCGTCGTGCCGACGGACCATGTCGAGCGCCAGCGTGCGGCCGACCCCGTCCGACCGGACGACCGGAGCCACCCACAGGGCCGCGATGGACCGGCGCTCCTGGGCCAGCCCGTCCACGACGGCGAAGCCGACCGGTGCCGGTTCGTCGGTCCGGGGATGGGGACGCCAGGCGAGGTATGCGGCGACGTCGGCCGTGGGTCCCTCCGGAAGCCCGCGGGTCTGGTATCGGCCGTCGGGGTAGGGGAGGCCGCCGACGACGAGCGCGAGGTCATGCCGGAAGCACTGCCACAGCCACCCGAGGGTGGACCACTCGCTCTCCGAGACGGGCCGGATGTCGATCTCCAGCACCGCGACATCATGGCATCGGCCGGGTTGCGCCGGGTCGGAGCGGTGGTGCTGCTCAGACGATGGCCGTCGGCGCGACCCTCGCGTTGAGGGCCGTCAGCTTCCGCGGGTTGGCCACGAGCTGGACCGACTGCACGTGGTCCTTGCCGACCCGGACCCCAAGGACGCACACCGGGTCCTGGCCTACCCGCAGGACCACGCCGGTCGCACCGTTGAACGCCTCGACGCCGGCCAGCGCGCCGTGGGGGAGTCGCCGCAGCACGGCGACGATCGACCGCGCCACGCGGTCCCGGCCGACGACGGGTCGTGCGCGAACCATGGCAGAGCGGCCGTCGTCGCTCAGCAGGACGACGTCCGGGCCCAGAACCTCGAGCACGGCAGCGACCGAGAGTGATCGACAGGCGGCGACGAGCCGGCGGACGAGGACCTCATGGCGGGTGCCGTCGGTCGGATCCCTTGTCGCGGCGTCGCCCAGGTGGACCCGGGCTCGCCGCACGAGCTGGCGCACGGCGGGCGGCCGGCGACCCAGGACGGCCGCCACCTCGGGGTACGGGCGGGCGAGGGCCACCCGCAGCACGTAGGCGGCCCGCTCCAGCGGGGAGAGGCGCTCCATGGCGGCGAGCAGCTCGATGGACATGGGCTCGTCGTCGCGCGAGCGACAGGGGACCGGCTCGGGGAGCCAGGACCCCGCATACCCCTGTCGTCCGGCCCCGTGTCGTTCGGCCTGGAGGTGCCGCAACCGGTCCATGGCGACCCTGGTGACGAGCGTGGTGAGAGCGGTCTCGGGGTCCTGGATCTCGGGGAGGCACCCGGCCGACCACCGTTCCCGGCTGTGGTCGAGCACGGCCTCGGCCTCCGAGACAGCGCCGAGCATCCGGTAGGCGAGGCCCAGCAGCCGCGGGCGCTGCTCGTCGAACAGTGCCGTGCGGCGCTGTCCGACGAACGTCTCCGGTCCTGGCATGGTGGTCCTCCCGCGGATGAGCATCACTCACCAGGAAGACACGGCAGACCCCGGCGTTGTGACATCCGGCCGGTCGGGGGTGAGGTCCCTTGCGTCTTTCTGCGATGTACTTACACTGTAAGTCAACATACACTTACAGTGTAAGTACATTCAGGGAGGATACGGATGGAGCAGCGGTTACCGCTCAGCCGGGCGGCGATCGTCGCCGCGGCGGTCGCCGTGGCCGACCGGGACGGGCTCGACCGGCTGAGTATGCGACGGCTCGGCCAGCATTTCGGGGTCGAGGCGATGTCGTTGTACAACCACGTTCCCAACAAGGCCGCGCTGCTCGACGCGATGGTCGACGAGGCTCTCGACGCGATCCCGGTCCCCACGGATCCCGACTGGCGCACGGGTCTGCGCGGTCGGTGCCTGGCGCAGCGTCGGGTGTTCCATGACCACCGCTGGGCCCTGGGCGTCGTCGACTCGCGCGGTACGCCCGGCCCGGCGACGCTTCGTCGCCACGACGCCACACTCGGCTATCTCCGCCGCACCGGCTTCTCCACCCGCGCGGCTGGACACGCCTACGTGCTGCTCGACGCCTACGTCATGGGGTTCGTGCTCCAGGAGCAGGACCTGACGTTCGACGCCGCGCCGGGGATGGCCGGCTCGATGCCGGGCGTCCATCCGCTCGCCGAGCTGCCGCACCTCGAGGAGCTCTTCCGAGAGACCGAGAGGACCGGCGACGACGCCAACGAGTTCGAGAAGGGTCTCGACCTCCTGCTCGACTCGCTGGCGACCCTCGTCACGCCTGGTCCGCGAACCGGAACCGGGTCGCGTCGCGGTGCAGCTCGTTCCACGCCAACACCTTGACCGGCGCCAGCCGCCAGACGCCCTCCCGGTACGTCGAGGCCGGCTGGCCGTAGCCGTACTTCGCCTTCGCGGTGGCGGCGAGCCGCTCGGCGCCCGCGTCGTCGGGAACGTGCACGGCGGCGACCCCGTGCACGATCAGGGCGGAGCTCCCGTTCTCCAGGTGCAGGACCGCGCGCGGGTTGCCTCGCAGGTTGCGGGTGTGCCGGGTGCTCGGATGGCCGCCGAACCACGCCGCCCCGTCGAGCCACATCCCGTCGACCGGCACGACGTGGGGCGAGCCGTCGGACTGGGTGGTGGCCAGCCAGTAGACGGTTGCGTCCACCAGTCGCTGCTCGACGTCGGCCCACAGCAGCAGCCGGTCGGGCGACCCGTACGCAGCGGGCAGGGCGAGCTGCTCGGCCTCGGGTTCCATGGCGGCCAGCCAACCCTGACGGCCGTCGCGGGTCAACCGCGAGGCGTGGCGGTTCCGACCGGTTCGGCGGTGACGACGAGGTTGTCCGGGTAGTGCGTGGCCGGGCTCCACGTTCCGGTGCACGTGAGCAGGACGAGCCGGCCCGGGACGCTCTGGGAGAACGTGTCCGTGCTGGTCGCGAGGCTGGCCTTGGGCACGTCACGGGTGGTGACGACGCGGTAGCGCTGCTGGTACGCCCCGTCAGCGAGGACGACCTCGTCGCCGGACTGCACGCGGAGCAGCCGAGCGAAGAAGCCGACCCCGCGGTCCTTGGAGTCGATGTGGCCGGCCAGGACGACCGAGCCGAAGGCGTCGCCGGCCAGGGCGCCGCTCTGCCACCAGCCGACCTGACCCGGGTCCACCGGGAGGCTCAGCTCACCCGACGCTCCCGTGTCGATCGGGTCGACCGTTGCACTCGCCGTCGTCCCGTCGCGTGGCTGGAGCGTGATCGACGACGGCGCGAAGGTATGCCGCTGGGTGACCCCGGTCTGGCCCGGCCGGGCGGGTGCGACGCCCGACCCCGTGGCCGACGCCCGGTCGACCGGGGTCTCCGGGGCGACCGGGGTGGAGACGGTCAGGGAGCCAGGGGAGGAGCCGGTCGTTGTCGGCGTGGTGCCGCTCGCGGCGGTCGTCGACGTCGGCCCAGACGGCTGCCCCGACTGGTGCCCGGCCGGTTGGCCGGCGGCGGGCGACGAGCAGGCAGCGGTCAGCGCCAGGGCGCCGGCGGCGAGGACGCCGGCGCCCAGGAGTGGCAGTCGTCGGGTCAGGAGCCGCCGCCGGACCGAGCAGGAACCGGACGCCGACGCGACCCGACGAGCACGGCGACGCCCGCGAGGGCGACCACGAGCAGGACGGCGAGCGGGCCGGAGTCGTCGGAGCCGCGATCCGCAGCGATCAGCCCGGCCGCCTGCCCGCCGTCGCCGGCGTTGACCGAGCTCGGCGTGGTGCCGGAGCCCCGGACCGCGAGGGGCAGGACCTGGACGACGGCGTCCATCGAGCTGTTCGCGGCCACGCCGATGGCGAAGACGCGGGTCAACGACGTGGCGGCCACCGGCACGTTCGCCGGACCGAAGACCACCGGACCCGTGGTGGCTGTCGGCACGATGTCCACGGTGTAGCCGCCGGCGGGGACGGTCACGGTCAACGCCTCACCGTTCGCGATGTTGGCGAAGAGGACCTTCTGGTCGACGCGGACGTCGGCGGGGCCCACCGCGGCCGTGTGGGCCACCACGAGCCGGCCGCTACCGGCGGCGACGGCGCTGAGGTCGTTGGGGAACGTCGTGATCAGCGGCGGCTTGGACGGGTCCACCTGCCGGTGGACGACCGTGTCGACATTGGTCCCTGCGGCCACCGACACCGAGGCGGTGACCGAGGCGGTGCCCGACGGGCTCTCGGCCGTGACGGTGTGGTTGCCGGCGGTCAGCGCCAAGGGCCCGACGATGGTCTTCGCAGCGGCACCGGTCGCCACGGCCTTGCCGTCGACGGTGATCGTCATCGGGGTGTCGGCGACGCCCTGGACGACGTAGACGGTTCCGGTGGCCGGGGCGGCTGCGGCATCGACGGCGGCGAGCGGGGCCACCGCGACGGCCGAGCCGAGGACAAGGGCGGCGACCAGCGCTCGGCGACGGGAAATGGACACCATGGGGCCCTCCTGATGAATAACGGCGGATTTCGACCGGACATTTCGGCTACATGAAGTACTTCATGAAAAGCGTTGCGGTGGTTCGCATTCCGAGAATGCGGCATGATCTCATGAATAGCCAATCGACGCGGGGTCGAACAATGGCGCAGAGTCCGACAAAAGGGACATAACCGTCGGGTATGGGGGTGAGTTGCGTGCCGCGCTCGGTGGTGGTGCAACGCGTTCTCGGCCTCGTCCTCGCTGCGGTCTTCGTCGTCGGCGCCGTCTGGGCGCTTGGTCGCACGCCCGCGCCGCGACCCTCCGCGGCCAGCCCCCCGACCGGCTCGTCGAGCGCGCCCAGCACGTCCGACGCGACGTCCGGCTCGCCCACGGGAACCGCGTCCGCGACCACGAGCGCGGGCCCGGCCCCGGTGGCGACGAGCGGTCCGGGCCTCACGGAACCGGGCATCCACGTCGTGGCGCAGGCCGGCGCCGATGGTGGTCTGGAGGTCGTCGAGCGGGTCCGTCTGCCCGCGGCGGCGACCACCCTGGCGATCGCCCTGCCCCGGGCTTCCGGCTCGGGGGTCGCGGCGGCGGTCCCCACCATCACCGGCTTCCAGGCAGAGGCCGGCGGCCAGGTCGTCTCCGACACGCTCGCGGCACCGCTCCCGGACGGCGGCGACCGCCTCGACCTGCCCGTTCCGTCGACCGACATCACCATGCGGTACCGCCTGGAGGGAGGCGCCGAACGCAGCCAGCCGGCACCCGTCGGCCGCGCCCTGGTCCTCCTGCCACCGGTCACCGCGGCAGAGGCATCCCTGTCCGGTCTTCCGGTGGTCGTCGAGGTCGTGGGGGGCACCATCCGCAACCTCGTCTGTCCGGACCTGGCCGTCGCCGAGCAGCTCTGCGGCCGCCAGCAGGGCTCCCTGTGGACCACCCCGAGCATCCCGCTCGGCCGGTCCGTGGTCGTCGCCCAGGTCGACCTACCCCCACCCGGTCAGCAGTGACCATGCTGGCCACCCTCGCCTCGGCCGCCGCCGAGGGCCAGGACGTCTTCCCTCTCCTGACGGGGGTGTCCCGGCTGCTCGGCTACCTCGGCTTCGTCCTCGTCGTCGGCACGACGTTCTTCCTGTCCTGGCTCTGGCCGGGGGGCTCGGTCGAGTGGGTGTTCATCCGGCTGTTCCGCAGCGGAGCGGTGCTGGTCCTGGTGGCGACCGCGCTGGTGGCGTTCTTCGGGGCGGACGCATCCCTGGGGGATGCCTTCGCCGGCACGGACGGCGCGGCCGCCTTCGCCCGAATGGCGTTGGTGGCGTTGGGCGTCGCCTTCTCGTGGGAGATGTTGGGCGACGCCCGGCGATGGCGCATCCCCATCGTCGTCTGGCAGCTGCTGCTCATCGAGACCTACGTCCTCGAGTCCGACGCCTGGCGAGAGCCGTGGCAGCTGGTCAAGGTCGTCGCCACGACGGGGCACCTCGCCGCGACGGCCGCCTGGCTCGGTGGTCTTCTCGCCCTGGCGGCGATCCTCGTCCCCAGCGCCCACCTCGAGGTGCTGCACGACGTCCTGCCGAGGTTCTCCGTCGTGGCAATCGTCAGCGTCGTCACCCTGGTCGTCACCGGCGCCCTGCACGCACTGGCCATCGCCGGGTCGCTCAACGCTCTGTTGACGTCGACCTACGGCGCCGTGCTGATGGCCAAGATCATCGTCTTCGCGGTCATGTTGTTGCTCGGCAACGTCGGACGCCGGTATGCGGGGAGACTCGCGCACCGGAAGGTCACCGAGATCGACGAGTCGGCCTCGGACCAGAGCATCCGCGCTTTCGCGGTTGCCGTCGGTGCCGAGTTCGCCCTCGCGACAGCGGTGCTCGCGACGACGGCGGCGTTGGTCCACGTGGCCCCGCTGGCCTGATGGCGCCGACCTAGAGGGACGTGGCCGTCCCGGTCAGGGAGACCAGCTCACGGAAGACGTCGGCGGCGATGTCCGCGAACGAGCGCAGCTCACCCTCGCTGATCCACTGCGCGAACGCGACACCGAACACCGTGATCGCGGACTCCGCGGCCAGGGTCGCGGCGGGCTCCGTGACCCCTCGCGCCCGGAGCGACCGGCCCATGACCTCGCTCAGCGCGCCCATCTTGTGCAGCTCACGCTCCTGCAGGGCGGGGTTCTGCTCGATCACCGTCTGGCGGGTCCGGCTGAAGGACCGCCGCTCGTCCGGGGATCGGCGGATTCTTCGCCATGAGCCTGACGGCGACCAGCGACCGGACCCGCGAGCTGCTCGGCTGGACCCCGACGGGGCCGACCCTGTCCGAGGACCTGGCCGCCGGCGCATACGGGACGGCGGTGCGGGCCTAGCGCACCAGGTGGGGCGAACTGCGCGTCAGCCGGCGGCCCTGGCGATCAGCGCGCGGACCTTCTTCTCGTCGGCGGCGGTCAGGGTCGTCAGCGCGTAGGCGCAGGGCCACATCGCGCCGTCGTCCAGGGCGGCCACGTCGTTGAAGCCCAACGTCGCGTAGCGGGACTTGAACTTCTTGGCGGGCTGGAAGAAGCACAGGACCTTGCCGTCCTTGGCGTAGGCCGGCATCCCGTACCAGAGCCGGGGCGCGAGGCCTGGCGCCGCGTCGGTGATGACCTGGTGGACCTTCTCGGCCAGGGCGCGGTCGGAGTCCTCCATCTCGGCGATCTTGTCGAGCACCGCCGTTGCGTCGTCCACGTTGCCGCTCTTCGCCGCCTTGACCTCCTTGGCGCGCTCCTTCATCGCGCTCTTCTCCTCGTCGGTGAAGGCGGGCGCGGTCTTGGCGGCGGAGGTGCGCTGGGCGGTGGTCTTACGGGCGGTGGCCATGGTGGCGGTCTCCTCGGTGGGTCGGGACGGGAACGACTCCCACGCTAGGAGAGGCCGCCTCCCGTTGGCTTCTCGAAAACTGATCGATCGGTCAGCCGGCCATCGTGTCCGAGCCGTCGGACAGAACGGACGAGATGAGACCGAACACGTTGCCATCGGGATCGAGGAGGTACCCGAGCCGCCCCACCCCGGGCATGTCGGACAGGGCGAGGGCCTCGGTGGCGCCGAGGTCGAGGCCCCGCTGGAAGACCTGGTCGATGTCACCGTCCACGCCGACGACGATGGTCGCGCCGTTGACCGGGTCGCCCGGCTCCGGTGCGGGACCCGTCCGCTGCGAGAGGCCGCCGTTGATCCCGCTGCCCGGGGCGTCCATCGTGATGGCGCCTTCGCCGGTGTCGATCACCCAGTAGGGCATGTCGCCGAACTGCGTGAACGTCCACCCGAGGAGCTCGCGGTAGAAGTCGACGAGACGCTGCGGCTCGGACGCGTGAATCTCGAAGTGGACAACCAGATTCGCCATGTGTGCCTCCGGGGTCGACGATAGTCCGATCTCGGCCCCGCGTCGTCCGGTCAGGAGAGAAGTCGCCTGGTCTGGCTGCGCACGAACGCCCGTACCGTCTCGGCCCGCTGATCCCGCTCGGCCGCGCTGATCCGCACGTCCTCCCCCTCCCGCCGGCGTCTGACCCCCTCGATGATCTCGGCCGGGAGACCCAGGTCGGCCAGGTGGGCGATGGCTTCCGTCTTCGTGACGAGACGTCCGTCGTGGATGGTGAGGTCGGCGCGGCCGACCGTCGTCACCCCGTGGTCGACGTAGACGTCCTGCTGCCAGATCGCCCGCCGTCGCAGCGCCCTGGTCCAGTACCCGCTCAGCTCGGACCGCGCCGCGTCGCGGACGTCGGCCACGCTCATGGCCGGCAGCCACCGGACCGGTGTCGGCCCGTGGACGACCACGGGGTCGGCGAGCAGCTCCGCCCGCGCGATCCCGCTGAACGGGCGTCGGAACAGCTCCTCGAACGCCCATGTCCAGTGCCGGTATGCGCCGTCGGCCAGGTGGCCCCGGGACACGTACGCACAGTGCAGGCCCGCGGCACCGGTGACCTCACGGCCCAGCCGTTGGTGCGTCTCGGTGATGTGGCGACGGGCTGCGGGGTCCGGCGGTCGCTCGACGAGCGCTACCGCGTCGATGTCGCTGACCCCCGGACGGTAGTCGCCCGAGGCCACCGACCCACCGACGTACACGCCCTGGACGGCGTCTCCGAGGGCGGTGGTGAGCTCGACGACGACGGGCACCTGCGCCAGCCTGCGGTCCACCAGCCGAGACTAGCCCGATCGTCAGATCTCCTTGCGCGCCAAGGAGAACGCCGGTGGCCGGTGTGCCGCGCCCGTCGAACAGGCAGTACCGCGCCGGGCCGCGCGACACGCCGAACGAATGGCGCGACAGGCCGGGCGGAGCACGGTACTGCCTGTCCGACGGCGTATGCCTCGTCCGTCATCCTGTCCACCTACCACGGGCGCTCCCGAGCGCAGTACGGGAAAATGCGGTTCACCCGCAGAGCCACGACCGCACGCTGCAGGACGCCGCCGACTCAGGTGGTGATCACCGGGAACCTGGACCCCGTCCGGGACGGCCCGCGGTAGCCCTCAGAGCAGGTGCACCTTCGGGCTGCGCGTGTCGATGTCGATGACGACGTCGCCGAACTTGACGTTCATCCGGCCGGTGTGGAGCTGGACGACCCGTCCGATCCCGTAGCGGTCGTGGATCACCCGGCTGTCGAGGCTCGAAGGTCTCGTAGGTCGGGGCCGGGTGGTCGCGGAAGGGGCTCGTGGAGGGGCGACGACGACCTTGGCCGGGCTGACCGGATTGCTGAGGCATGGGTCCAGTGTCGCCCTGTTCGAGGGCTCGCGGTCAACTGTCCAGGTGGCATTACCCCCATGGGGTATGCAGTGGTCGGGCGTCCCACCGCAACCCGGTACACTCGACGCAGCAGTGGCCCGCCCAGTTCTGCCTCGGGCCCGATGTGAGTCGATGCGAAGCTCTTGCGCCGCGCCCGTGACGGTCGCGCCGGGCGGAACGTATCCCACCATCTTTGGAGTCACCTACCTGTGTCCACTGACACGCCCTTCACCGACCTCGGTGTGCCTCGTTCTCTCGTCGAGATCCTCGCGAAGCTCGGCATCACCACCCCCACCCCCATCCAGGCCGCCACGCTGCCGGACTCGTTGAGCGGCCGTGACGTCCTCGGACGCGGCCGCACCGGTTCGGGCAAGACCTACGCGTTCCTGCTTCCGCTGGTCGCCCGCCTGTCCCAGAGCCGGACCCCACGGCGGTCCGGCCGTCCCCGTGCGCTGATCCTCGCTCCCACGCGTGAGCTCGTGAACCAGATCGACGAGGCCCTCGCGCCCCTGGCCGCCGCCAGCGGCCTGACCCGCGTCACCGTGTTCGGCGGGGTCGGCCAGAACCCTCAGGTCGCCGCCCTGCGCCGCGGCGTCGACGTCGTCATCGCCTGCCCGGGCCGCCTCGAGGACCTCATGGGTCAGCGTCACGTCGACCTGGGCTCGGTCGAGATCACCGTTCTCGACGAGGCGGACCACATGGCCGACCTGGGCTTCCTGCCCGGCGTGCGGCGGATCATGGACACCACCCCGCGGCAAGGCCAGCGGATGCTGTTCTCCGCGACCCTCGACGCCGGCGTCGACGTTCTCGTCAAGCGCTTCCTGTCGAATCCCGCCACGCACCAGGCCGACTCGGCGCAGAGCCCCGTCTCGACGATGACCCACCATGTGCTGCACGTCAGCCACGACGGTCGCCTGCCCGTGCTGCTCGACCTCACCGCGGCTCCCGGTCGCAGCGTGGTCTTCACCCGCACCAAGCACGGCGCGAAGAAGCTGGCCAAGCAGCTCAACGCCTCCGGCGTCTCGGCCGTCGAGCTGCACGGCAACCTCAGCCAGAGCGCTCGCACCCGCAACATGAACATGTTCCACAGCGGCGCGGCCTCGACCCTGGTGGCCACCGACATCGCCGCCCGCGGCATCCACGTCGACGACGTGGGCATCGTCATCCACGCCGACCCGCCGGTCGAGCACAAGGCCTACCTGCACCGCTCCGGGCGGACCGCCCGCGCCGGCGCCGACGGGGTCGTCGTCACCCTGATGACCGACGACCAGGTCCGCGACGTTCGCGACCTCACCCGGCTCGCCGGAGTCAGCGCCACGACCACGCGGGTCCACGCGACGCACCCCCTCCTGGCCGAGCTCGCACCGGGACCGCGCGTCCCCACCAGCCCGATCGCCAACCGGGTGGCCGAGTCGTCGCCGCGCCCGCCGGCCGGCCGTTCCCGGCAGCAGCGACCCGCTGCCCGTCCGGCAGCTCGCCGGTCCGCCCCCTGGGCAGTCGGACTCGGCGCGGAGTGGTCGTCGTGACGGCGCCGCTCCGGCCGGCGGCGAGTCCGGCCGGCCGCGGCGCAACAACCGGCCGCGTCGCGCAGGGTCCACCACGACGCATACCTCGTCCTCGTCCGGCTACCGCTCCGGCGGTGCCGCGGCGTTCTCGGCGGGCTCGCGAGTCGGCTCCCGCCAGCGCTGACGGGTCATTCGTCCCCGGGCAGGTCGTCGCGCACCTAGCATCGAGGGACCATGCCAAAGGCCCGGTTCCTGTGCGCGTTCGGTCTGCTCGCCGTCCTCACCACGGCGGCCTGCACCTCCGCGCCGACCCCCAGCCCGTCGACCACGACCAGCGCCGACATCGCCGCACCGGTCGACGTCGGGGGCGGCCGGACCCTCTACCTGGAGTGCCACGGCACGGGTAGTCCGACGGTCGTGCTCCTGTCGGGCTTCGGCAACGCCGCCGACATCTGGCAGGTGGCCAGCAGCCACCCGCCGCCGGTGGCCGAGGGCGTCGCAGGCTTCACGCGGGTCTGCGCGTACGACCGACCCGGGTCCTACGTGACCACCGTGGAGCAGAACGGCAAGCGGGTCGACGCAACGGCGGTCGACCAGTACCGGGGGGCCCGTGGCAACGCCGTCGCCTCGACGACACCGGGCGGCGGCGCTCCCGTCATCGCTGAGCTGCACCACCTTCTCGAGGTCGCCGGGGTCCAGGCCCCCTATGTCCTCGTCGGTCACTCGCTCGGTGGGGTGTTCACCCTGCTGTATGCGCGGACCTACCCGGAGCAGGTGGCGGGGATGGTGCTGGTCGACTCGCCGACCCCGAACGTCCGCGCACTGCTCTCCCCGCAGGCGACGGTCGTGGCGTTCGCGGCTCAGAGCGACCCTGGCCCGTCCCTGGTGCCGGGCTACGTCAACGAGCGGTACCGGGTCGACACCATCTTCGGGGAGATCGACGCGGCCGGACCGCTACCCCGCGTGCCGCTCACCTACCTCCAGGCCACCATCCCGCTCGACCTCAACCAGGTGCCGGCGGACCAGCGCCCGGTCGTCAAGGAGGTCATCACGCAGAACCCGATCGCCGCGACCGCCTACGTGGCAGCCATCCCGGGCGCTCGCCTGTTCCGCGTTCCGGACACGACGCACTACGTGCAGACGGAGAGACCCGACGTGGTCATCGCCGCGATCAAGGCCGCCGTGGCCGGCTCGACGATGACGACGACCCCGACTCCCTGAGCAGCTACGCGGTCGGGAGCGCCTTTCGGCCCGTCACCGTGAACGCTTCTGGTCCCCCTGAGGTGCGCAGCCGTACACGGTGGCGTGGGGCGGTGCCGGCGCGCCCCGTCAGTGGTCGCGCATACGTCGTGCCGCCTGCCAGGTCTGCGGCATCAACGGCACGGCCCGTCGGGTGAGCCACGCCTCGGTGCGGCGCTCGCTGTGCTCGAGGTCGAGCTGCCGGAGCACGTGCTCGACCGCCGCGAGCACCGAGCCCTGGAGCATCCAGAGGTCGGTCTGGTTCCGCGGGTCCACGTCGATGAGCATCAGCTCGGTGACGACCGCGCGCGACTCGCGGACGATCTCGACGGTCTGGCTCATCGCCTCGTCGGCGCGGTCGGCGTCGCCCGAGCCGAACTCGGCGTCGACCAGCTCGGCGAACGACCGTAGGCCGCTGGCCAGGTCGTTGAGCACGACGGCGAAGGCGCGTCTCAGCTCGGCGGCGACCTGGCTGTCCGGGGAGCCGCCGGCGGCCGGTGCCTGCAGCGCGATGACCGACAGCAGCGCACGGAGGGCGGTGAGACAACCGTCCAGCCGGCTCAGCGCATCGGACAGACCGGGATGCACCGTCGCGCTGGCCAGGGCCAGCGGGTTGAGCTTCCGGCTCTGCGCGATCGCCTCCACCGAGGTGGCGGCCGTGCTGAGGTCGCCCTCGATGTGGTCGGCCCAGGCCAGCCACGCGGTCAGCTCGTCCGGGTGCGGCGTCCGGCTGGCGACGGTCAGGGCCACCTCGTCGAGCAGACCGGCCTGGGAGCGCGCCACACCGCGCACAGCGTCTCGCGCGCGCGTGTTCGGGATCGCCACCGGGACCAGCAGGCTGAACGCGATCCCCACGACGGTGCCGATCAGGGTGTTGACGACGCGGACCTCGGCGGCCAGCTCGGGGGAGGAGACGGCCAGGATCAGCATCGCGCTGATCGGCGCCTCCAGGGACTGCTCACCCAGCCGCAGCACCTTGGCCAACACCAGTGACGCGGCGATGACGATCGCCAGGCTCCACCACGTGAGCCCGATCGAGCTGGCCACCCCGACCGCGACGAGGACGCCGGTGAGGACCGCGCCGACGCGAACCAGGCCCATCTGGAGAGTGCCGACCGTCGAGGCCTGCACGACCAGCAATGCCGTGAGCGGCGCGGTGAGGTCGACGATGCCGGGGGAGACCAGGTTCGCGATCAGGTACGAGACGACCGCGGCCACCGTCAGCCGGGCGATCTGCGCGGACGCCGGCCGGATCCGGGCCGGCAGCTGGGCCCAGGACGTGGGGAACGACGGCCAGACCCACCAGAGCAGGTTGCGCAGCCGCGACCGGGTTCGCCCGGTCAGGCGTCCGAGGTTCAGCCGCTCCACCGCCTTCACCCTCAGCATGGGCCGCGATGCCCGGGTCGACGCAGACTGCGCGCCCCAACTGTAGGAGGCTGCGGTCAGTCCTGGTGGTCGGTCGCGCCGGGCGGACCGTCCAGCACCGTCGGCACGTACTCGAGCAGCTGGGTCCGGCCGTCGAACGTGCGATGGTCCACCATCTCGAGCGCGACGTCCGGATACCCGTCGTAGATGCGGTCATGACCGGTGCTTCCCGTGATGACCGGGAAGACGACGACGCGGAACCGGTCGACCAGTCCGGCGCTCAACAGCGAGCGGCACAGCGTCAGGCTTCCCAGCGTCCGGAGCGACACGTCGCCGGTGGCCTTCATCTCCCGCACGGCCTCGACCGGGTCCTCGGACACCAGGGTCGAGTTCGCCCACTGCAGCGGCTCGGTCAGGGTGCTCGAGAAGACCACCTTCGTCTGCTCCGCCAGCGGGTCGGTGCCCGGCTCACCGCTCTCGGCGAAGCCGTGCATCAGCCGGTAGGTCGTGGCGCCCATCAGGACGGTGTACGCCTCTTCCGGCTGGTCGTTCAGCCAGCCGAGGTACTCGGGCCCCTCCAAGCCCCAGAACCCGGGCCAGCCCTCGGCGGCGCCGTAGCCGTCGAGCGACGTGATGACGTCGATGAGCAGCTCTGGCATCTGCGGTTCGTCCTCTCCGTATCGACCTGCGCGGGTGCTCCTCAGTCTGCCGGTCGTCGGGGGCCTTGCCTATTGGTAAGCATTCTGTTACCAATAGACTATGGACGCGTTCGAGGGGATCGCGGACCCGCTGCGGCGAGACCTCCTCCGGCGGCTGGCCACCGGCCCGGCCCGGGTCGTCGACCTGGCCGCGGCATACGAGGTGAGCCGTCCGGCCGTCAGCCGGCACCTCCGCCTGCTGACCGAGGCGGGACTGACCAGCGCCGAGGACCGGGGCCGGGAACGGCACTACCGGCTGGAGCTCGCCCCCCTCGACGACATGAGGCGCTTTCTCGACGAGCTGGTCTCGTCACCCACCCAGCAGTCGGCCCAGCCGCGGTTCGGGGAGGGCGCCCTCGACGCACTGGACACCGAGGTACACCGGACCCGCCGGGACCGCCGAGCGACCCAGACGCACATCGCGAAGGAGCAGACCGGATGAGCACACCGACCCGCCCCACCGGGCGCCGCGAGACCCGAGGGGGCCACAACCTCGTCGTCTTCACCCGGACGTTCGCCGCTCCTCTTGACGACGTCTGGGCCGCCGTCACCGAACCCCGACGACTGGAACGGTGGGTCGGGACCTGGGAGGGGGATCCGACCGACGGGTGGGTCGGGTTCCGGATGACCGCCGAGGGGGAGGACGCCCCCGCCGAGCGGATGGTGGTCGACGAGTGCGACCCGCCGCACCGGCTGGCCGTCCACTCGGAGACGGACTACGGGACGTGGTACCTCGAGATGGATCTCGCCGAGGCCGACGGACGCACGACGTTCACGTTCTCGCAGCGGATCACGGATCCTGCGACCGCCGCGGACATCGGTCCGGGGTGGGACTACTACCTCGACCGGCTGGTGGCCGCGGAGACCGGCGGCGACGTCGCGGCCATCGACTTCACCGACTACCACGAGCCGAACAAGGAGTACTACCGCGCCCTGTTCGCCGACCCCGACGGCCAGCCGGTGTAGCCCTCCGCGAGGTAGGCCGAGCCTCGGGTGGAGGAGACGACGCCCGCGAGCTCGGCGAGCTGACGCTGCTCGTCGAAGTCGGTCGCGCCCGGGGTCTGGTGGAGCATCGACGTCATCCAGTAGGAGAAGTGCTGCGCCCTCCAGACGCGCTCGAGGGCACGGCCCGAGTAGGCGTCGAGTGCGTCGTCGTTCCGGCCGAGCAGCGCTCGCTCGAGCTCCTCGGCCAGCACCCGGACGTCGGCGAGCGCCAGGTTGAGGCCCTTGGCGCCGGTCGGCGGGACGGTGTGCCCGGCGTCGCCGGCGAGCAGCAGCCGGCCGTGGCGCATCGGGGTCTGGACGAAGCTGCGGAAGCCGAGGACGGTGCGGTCGATGACCGGCCCCTCCGTGAGCCTGAACCCGTCGTCGCCGGCCAGCCGGTTCTGGAGCTGCTCCCAGATCCGGTCGTCGGACCATGTCGTCGCGTCCTCCGTCGGGTCGCACTGGAAGTACATCCGCTGGATGCGCTCGGTGCGTTGGCTGATCAGCGCGAACCCACCGGCCGAGCGGGTGTAGATCAGCTCCGGGGCGCTCGGCGGCGCCTCGACCAGGACCCCGAACCAGGCGAACGGGTACTCGCGCGCGTACTGCCGGCTCTCCGCCGCGCCGGCCGAGACCAGCCCTCGGCACGCGCTGTGCGACCCGTCCGCGCCGACGACCACGTCGGCGGTGACCTCGTGGCTGCGTCCTTCGGCGTCGAGGTAGTGCACCACCGGCGACGTCTCCACCTCGCGGACCTCGGTCTCGCTCACGCCGTACCGCAGGTCTCCGCCGTCCCGGCTCCGCGCACGGTGCAGGTCGACGAACACGTCGGTCTGCGGGTACAGCCAGCAGGACGCCCCGACGAGGCCCTGGAAGTCGATGCGGTGGCTCTGCCCACCGAACCGCAGGTCGATGCCCCGGTGCTCGTGGCCGTCGGTGAGGACGCGGTCGGAAACCCCGGACTCGACGAGCAGCCGGACGCTGTCGTGCTCGAGAATCCCTGCGCGGTGGGTGTTCTCGATCGTCTCGACGGTGCGGTTGTCGAGCACCACGGTCTCGATGCCCGCGAGGTGGAGCAGGTGGCTCAGCATCAGCCCGGCCGGCCCGCCGCCGACGATCGCGACCTGTGTGCGGCTCGTCGTCATGACACCCATCCTGGCCGCACGGCGCGGCGACGGCGGTCGGACCGCGAACTCGATGATCCCGAGCGCCTTTGCGTCGATTCTGAGCACAAAGCGTCGAGAGCCGAGCACGCCACCGGTCGGCTGATGGTCGCGACGGCGCTCTCGGGTGGTCAGCCGCGGCGCAGCTCGGCCAGCAGCGGGAGCTGCCCGATGTGGTCCTCCACGGAGTTCCAGTAGACGTGGTCGACTCCCAGCTTCTCGGCCTCCACGAGGTCGGCCGCGACCTGCTCGGGCGAGCCGAGCAGCGGCCCGTGCTCGTCCTGCGGCTCGTCGGTGACGTTGCCGTTGACCTGCAGCATGACCGGCAGCGTGCCTGGGTCGACACCGGCCGCACCGGCGGCCGCCCGGAAGGTCGCGACCGCCTCGCGGACGGTCGGCCAGTCGAAGATCACGAGGGCCAGCCCCACGCCCAGCCGTCCGGCCCGTTCGACGGCCGCCGGCGACGCCGCGCCCACCATGAGGGCCGGCCCTCCCGCTCGGACCGGCTTGGGCCCGATGGCGGCTTCCGGGACGGTGTAGAAGCGGCCCTCGAAGTGCACCGGGTCGGGACCCCAGACGGCGCGCATGGCGAGGAGGTGCTCCTCGAAGCCCGCACCGCGCCGCTGCATCGACACGTTCGCGGCCGCGAACTCCTGCTCCATCCAGCCCTGGCCGATGCCGGCGACCAGCCGACCCTCGCTGAGCCGGTCCAGCGTCGCCAGCCGACGGGCGAGGACGACCGGGCTGTGGAAGAGCGCGTCCAGCACGCTGGTACCCAGCGTGATCCGGCTGGTCCGGGCGGCGACCCAGGCCAGGGTCTCGATCGGGTCGTACACCGAGCCGAAGCCCTCGGGAGCCTCCATCACCGGGCCGCCCGGACCGCCCATGGGGATCGGTTCGGTCGGCCGCATCAGCCGCTCCCAGACCCAGACCGAGTCCAAGCCGATCCGTTCGGCCTCCTCCGCGACCTGCGCGATCGCCTGGGGCGACGCGGCCTTGCCGGCCACCGGTAGGTGGACACCCAGCTTGACTGACGTCATCGATCTCTCCTCGCCTCGTTGTCTCTTGCTTCGGACACACCGCGCGGCCGAATCTCATCGGCCTGCGGCGCACGGTGTCGTCGGGGGGTGGGCCGATCGACCAGGACCGGGTGCGACGATGACCCCCGACGGAGGGAGGACCGGTGGCCGGTCGGCGAGCGAAACGCGGGTCGAACACCCAGGTGGATCCGCCGATCCTCGTGGCCTCCCGAGTCGGCAAGGCGATCGACGGCAACGTCCTGCTGCGCCCGCTCGACGTGTCCGTCGCACCGGGACGATGCGTCGTCCTTCGCGGCGAGAACGGCAGCGGCAAGACGACCCTGCTGCGGATCCTCGCGGGAACGCTGGACCCCTCGGAGGGCAGCGCCACCGTCGACGGGGCGGCCGCCGACGAGCGCGACCCGGCCGTGCGCGAGACCCTGGCCGCCCTCATCGGCGCACCGACGGCATACCGCGACCTCACCCTGCTGGACCACCTCGTCCTCATCGACGCCACGTGGGGACGTGGTGACGGATCCGACGAGCGGGCCGAGGGGCTCCTCGCGTCGCTCGAGATCGGTCATCTCGCGGAACGCTTCCCCCACGAGCTGTCCTCCGGACAGCAGCAGCTGTTCCACCTGGCCATGGTGCTCGGCCGGCCGGCCCGCGTCCTGCTGCTCGACGAGCCGGAGCAACGCCTCGACACGCACAAGCGGGGGCTGCTCGCGGACCTGCTCGTGGCCCGCAAGGAGGCCGGCGCGGCCCTGGTCGTCGCCTGTCACGACCCGGACCTGACCGCCCGCATCGCCGACCGCGTGGTCGACGTCCAGCCGGCATGAGCGTCGACTCCGAACGGCTCGCGGACGCCCGGGAGGTGCTCGCCGGCGAGGACCGACAGCGCAGCCAGAACGCCGTGTATGCGCTCTACGTCGCGGTCATCGTGGCCGGTGCGTACGGCGTTCCGGCGGCGCAGGCCATGCTGCGGTTCGTCGACCCACCGTGGCTGGCGACCCACCTCGGCGGGATCCGGGGGGTGCTGCTGGGGGCGGTCGTCCTCGTCGCAGCCCTGGCGCTGGCCTACCGGCTCGGAGGCGTACGCGGGCCGGTCGTCCCACCACTGCCGTACCTCGACACCATCGCCGCCAGTCCGCTGGACCGGGCCCTCGTGCTGCGTCCGTGGTGGCGACTCGGGCTGGTGGGCTGCCTCGTGGGCGGCCTGCTCATCGGACTGGTCATCGGCGCCGGTCTCGCGATCGCGGCATTGACGTCAGCAGTGGTGCTCCTACCGGCTGTGGGCGTGGGGACCGCCGTCGGACTCCTCGTCGCCGGGACCTGGCTGCACGGGCAGGTGCGCAGCTGGCCGACCGGTGCCCGCGGGGCAAGCGTCTTTCTGCGGCAACGCCGCTCGCTCCGCGCCCTGCACCTGACCGCTCTGCGAAGCCAGGCAGCGAGTGCGGTGACGGTGGGCGGGGCCGTCCTGATCGGCGACCTGCGGGCCGCCCGCCTCGACGTGGCGTCGCCGACGACGCGAGGCCGCCGCTGGCGTCTGCGCGCATCTGGTCGCACGTCGGTCATGGTCGCCCGCGACTGGCTCGGCCTGCGACGGGCCGCGGGAACCGGCGTGGCCGGGCTGCTGCTCGTGGCCGCCGGGGGGTACGCCCTCGTCCAGTCCGCGACCCCCGGAACGCCGAGCATCATCGCGCTCGCCGGGCTGGTCCTGGCGTACCTCGGCGTCAGCGCGTGGTCCGAGGGGCTGCGCCTCCAGGGCGACAACGCGGGCACGCCGCCGCTGCTGGGCCTGGACCCGTCGAGCGAGGCGACCGCACACCTCGTGCTGCCCGGCGTGGGCTACGTCATGACCGTCCTCGTCGTCGGGAGCCTGGCCGTGGTTCTCGCCCAGGCCACCGTGCTCGGGATCATCTGGGCGGTCCTCATGGTGGGACTGCTGCTGGCCGCGCAGCTCATGGCCGCCTTCCGCGGGCTGCCGCCGGCCGGCATCTTCTCGCCCAACGCCGGGGTCCCGGTGATGATCCTCTGGTACGCCGTACCCGTCCTCGTCCCCGTGGCGTCCGGCACCGCGGCGAGCGCGTTCCTCGCCGCCGGCGGGACGACCTTCGCCGTCGGGGTGCTCGCGGTGACGACGTGGTTCTCGATCCTGTATGCGCGCCGCCGCATCCGCGTCCTCTTCGAGCAGCATCGCAGCTGACCGTCGGCTACGGCTGGCCCGCGCCTGCGGTGACGGCCAGCTCGGTCAACCGGCGTTCGAGGAAGCGTCGTTCAGCCCCGTCGTCGCTGAGGTTCCTGGCCCGTCGATACGCCTCCTGGGCCTCGTCGGTCCGGCCGAGCCGGCGCAACAGCTCGGCCCTGGTCGAGTGCAGGTAGCGGAAGTCGTCGAGGCCGAGACGGTCGACGATGCGCAGGCCGGCCTCGGGACCGTCGACCTCGGCGATCGCGATCGCGCGGTTCAGCTCGACGACCGGCGAACCGGTCATCCGGGCGAGCTCGCCGTACAGGACGGCGATCTGCGCCCAGTCGCACGGCCTCTCGGAGTGCAACGAGGCGATCGCGGCCTGGAGGACGTACGGACCGCGGCCGCCCAGGGCGAGGGCTCGGTCGAGCTCGTCGCGACCCTCGGCGATCTGTCGGGTGTTCCAGCGCGAGCGGTCCTGGTCACCGAGCAGGACGAGCTCGCTGTCGCTGAACCGTGACGGAAGACCTCGTCGAGGGTTGCTACCAATACGTCTCCACGGGCCGGATCTCGATCGCACCGCCGAGGCGGGCAGCCGGGACGCGGGTCGCCACCTCGATCGCCGCGTCGAGGTCGTCCGCCTCGAGCACGAACATCCCGCCGACGGCCTCCTTCATCCCGACGAACGGGCCGTCGGTGGTCAACGTCCTGCCGTTCTGCACTCGCACGGTGGTCGCGTTCTCCGGAAGGCCCATCGGTGGCCCGGGGGTGACACCAGGGATCTGGTTGAGCGCCTCGTAGTCGGCGTAGACCTGCTTCTGCTCCTCCTCCGACATGCCGGCCCACTCCTGAGAGTCGGGCGTCGGCGTCGTGCCCTGGTAGATCACCATCACGTACTTCATCGTTCCTCCTCGTCCAGACGGTCACAGTAAGACGAACGACGACCGCTGAGATCGACAGCTCGACGAGACGGGTTACCCGTCCCTGTCATCCGACCCGGTGGGCCAGGTGTCGTCGGCCGTTCACCCCGCAGCACTACTGTTCGGCGCATGGCCCCGCGAAGCGCCGAGCACCGACACCGGTACCTCATGAAGCCGCTGCGCGTACCCGCACGACCCTGACGACCGGACGGAATCGAGGCACTGCCACGGCCGGATGCCGAGAGCTCGGATGAGACGGCTACCCGCCGGCGGGCCGGTCCCGTCGTGAGCCTGCTGCGGTCCGACCGGGCTGCCCCGCCACGAACCCTGGTGGCGATCCTCCGCGAGACCGCCACCCAGTGGCCGGACGATCCCGCGGTCGACAGCGGTGCGGACGTCCTGACCTACAGCGAGATGCTCGAGGCCGCCGAGGCGGTCGCTCTGGAGCTCAACCGGGCCGGCGTCGGTGGGGGAGACCGGGTCGGGATCCGCATACCGTCCGGGACGTCGGAGCTGTATGTCGCGATCGTCGGCGTACTGCTGGCCGGAGCGGCGTACGTCCCGGTCGACGCGGACGACCCGGACGTACGGGCTCGGCTGGTGTTCGACGAGGCGGAGGTGGCCGCGCTGGTCAGCGCGGACCTGGTGATCGAGGTCAGGACGCAGGGCGCACCCGCGCGCGTCCCGGAGGAGCCGGGGCCCGAGGACGACGCGTGGGTCATCTTCACCTCGGGGTCGACCGGACGACCGAAAGGCGTGGCGGTGCAGCACCGCAGCGCGGCGGCGTTCGTGGACGCCGAGGCGCGGCTGTTCCTCCAGGACCGGCCGATCCGTCCGGGGGACAGGGTGATGGCCGGCCTGTCGGTCGCGTTCGACGCCTCCTGCGAGGAGATGTGGCTGGCCTGGGCCCACGGTGCCTGCCTGATCCCGGCACCGCGGTCTCTCGTGCGCAGCGGGATGGACCTCGGGCCGTGGATGGTGGCCAACGGGATCACCATCGTGTCCACGGTCCCGACCCTGGTGGCGCTCTGGCCCTCGGCGGCACTGGCCGAGGTCCGGCTGCTGATCCTTGGCGGTGAGGCGTGTCCGGCCGAGCTGGCGTCGCGGCTGGCGTCGGACGGTCGCGAGGTGTGGAACACCTACGGTCCGACCGAGGCCACGGTGGTCGCCTGCGCCGCCCGCCTGGACGGGACGCCCCCCGTGCGGATCGGGCTGCCGCTGGACGGCTGGGACCTCGCGGTCGTCGGTCCCGACCTGCAGCCGGTCGCCGACGGCGAGGTGGGCGAGCTGATCATCGGCGGGGTGGGGCTCGCTCGTTACCTCGACCCGGTGAAGGACGCCGAGAAGTACGCAGCGATGCCCTCCCTCGGCTGGGGACGCGCATACCGCAGCGGCGACCTGGTGCGGAACGAGGCGGCGGGGCTCGTGTTCGTCGGGCGCGCTGACGACCAGGTCAAGCTGGGCGGCCGGCGGATCGAGCTGGGCGAGGTGGACAGTGCCCTGCTCGCCGCTCCGGGGGTGACCGGCGCCGCGGCCGCGGTGCGCCGCACGGCCTCCGGCGGGACAGTGCTAGTGGGGTACGTGGCCGTGCAGGACGGGTTCGAACGCGACGTCGCTCTGAGCCATCTCCGGTCGACGCTGCCGGCGCCGCTGGTGCCGAGGCTGGCGGTCGTGGACGTCCTGCCGACGCGGACATCAGGGAAGATCGACCGGGACGCGCTCCCGTGGCCGGTGGCGACAGGCGCGACGAAGGCCCCCGCACCCGGTGCGGCGCTGAAGGGCACCGCCGGTTGGCTGCAAATCGTCTGGGAGCAGATCCTCGGGGTCGAGCCGGGACCGTCGGACGACTTCTTCGACTCCGGTGGCGGCAGCCTCAGCGCCGCCCAGCTCGTGTCGGTACTGCGCCAGCGGTTCCCCGACGTCACCGTTGCGCACGTCTATGCGACACCTGACCTACGGGGCCTGGCGGCCTTCCTCGACGCAATGGACGGCCCCGTCACGCCGAGCAACCCCGCCGTGGACCCGGTGCCGAGGCGCATGCAGACGACCCAGGTGCTCGCGAGCATCGTGCTGCGCACGATGTCAGGACTGCGGTGGCTCACCTGGGTGGCGGCGGGAGCCGCGCTCGCGGGCCAATGGTCGACCGCGCCGTGGCTGCCGGCCGTGTCCTGGTGGTGGGTGCTGGCCGGTTGGCTGCTCCTGGTCAGCCCACTCCGGCTGCTGCTCGCCGCGGGCGGTGCGCGGCTATTCCTCGCGGGCGTCCGACCGGGAGACCATCCGCGAGGCGGGCGGGTCCACGCGAGGGTCTGGCTGGCCGAGCAGTGGGTCGACGAGCTCGGAGCGGTGAACCTGTCCACGGCGGCGTGGATGCGCCAGTATGCGCGGCTGCTCGGCGCGCGGGTCGGCCGCGACGTCGATCTCCATGCGATCCCGCCGGTCACCGGCCTGCTGCAGCTCGACAACGGATGTTCGATCGAGCCCGAGGTCGACCTGACGGGGTACTGGATCGAGGGGAACGTCCTGCACGTGGGCGCGATTCGCGTCCGGGAGGACGCCCGCGTCGGTGCGCGCTCCACCCTCCTGCCGGGCGCGGACATCGGCGTTGCGTCGGAGATCGCACCGGGGTCGGCCGTGTTCGGGGTCGTCCCCGCGGGCCAGTGGTGGTCCGGGTCGCCCGCACGTCGCAACGGCAAGGCCCGCGGCCCGCTGCAGCAGACCGGCCCGGACGACCGGCCGTCCTGGCTGGCCGGGTACGCCCTGACCGCGCTGGGGGTCTCGTCCTTGCCGGGCATCGCGACCGCGGTCGTCGTCCTGGTGGTGGCCGGACCGCTGCTGGCGGCGGACACGTGGGGCCGCGCCGTGGGGGTGGCCCTGTCGTGGACCCCCGTCGCGGCGACGGCGGCGATGGCGCTCCTCGCCGTGCTGGTCTGGGTCGCGGTCCGGGCCTGGAGCGTGGGACTGACCGCGGGCGCATACCCGGTCTACAGCCGGCCGGCGTGGCAGGCCTGGTCGGTCCTCCGGGTTCTGGACGAGGCGCGGACGTGGTTGTTCCCGCTGTACTCCAGCCAGCTGACGTCGGCCTGGCTCCGCGCCCTCGGTGCCCACGTCGGGCGCGACGTCGAGGCGTCCACGGTCCTGCTGATCCCCCGGCTCACGTCGGTGGGGGACGGCGCCTTCCTGGCCGACGACACCCTGTTGGGCGGCTACGAGCTCGGCGGGGGATGGCTGCGGATCGGTGACGTGAAGGTCGGCAAGCATGCGTTCGTCGGGAACTCGGGGATGACCGCCCCCGGACGCAAGGTGCCCCGCCAGGGTCTGGTCGCGGTGCTGTCGGCCGCACCGGCGCGGGTCAACGCGAAGCGAGGGACCTCATGGCTCGGGAGCCCACCCGAGCCACTGCGCCGCACCGGCGCCGACGTCGACCAGAGCCGCACCTTCCGACCGGCACGGCGGCTGCGGTGGGCGCGCGCGCTCACCGAGCTGTGTCGCCTTGTCCCGGTGTGGCTGCACGCGGGTCTGGGGGTCCTCGTCTGCGCGGCCCTGCTCTGGCTGCTGGACCGCGGTGCAGGACTCGCCGTCGTGCTCTCGGGGGTCGTGCTGCTGGCCGCCGGGGCGGTCGCGGCGGGCCTCTCCGCGCTGGCCAAGTGGACGCTGGTCGGGCGGTTGCGACCCTCGGAGCATCCCTTGTGGAGCTCGTTCGTGTGGCGAAACGAGCTGGCCGACACCTTCGTGGAGGTCGTGGCCGCCCCGTGGTTCGCTCGGGCTGCGGTCGGTACTCCGGTGGTGAACGTGTGGCTGCGGAGCATGGGGGCGAAGATCGGACGGGGCGTCTGGTGCGGGACCTACTGGCTGCCGGAGATGGACCTCGTCACCGTGGAGGACGGGGCCACCGTCAACCCGGGGTGCGTGGTGCAGACCCACCTCTTCCACGACCGGTTGCTCAGCATGGATACGGTGACCCTTCGCACGGGGGCCACCTTGGGTCCCAACAGCATCGTCCTACCGGCGGCCACCCTCGGGCGGCACAGCACCGTGGGTCCGGGATCGCTGGTGATGAGAGGAGAGTCGGTGCCGGACCGCACCAGGTGGATCGGTAACCCGGTCGCCCCGTGGCGACCGGAGACGCCATCGCCATGACGACCTCCACCACCACTCCCGTGCAGGGGGACGACCTGGTCCCCGGCCACGGGGACCTCTCCTACGGCGTCTCGCACTACGACCTCGACCTCACCTACCGCCATGTCGGGAACCACCTCTCGGGGACGGCGACGCTCGACGTGGTCGTCCACGCTCCCACCAGCGTCCTGACCCTCGACCTCTACGCGCTGAGGGTCTCCGAGGTCCGCGTGGACGGTGCGCGCAGCTCTCGATGGCAGCATCGTCGCGGCCGGGTCTCGGTGCGCTTCGACGGGGTCCTACCGGTCGGACACCAGCTCAGGCTCGTCGTCCGGTATGCGGGGACCCCCCGGATGGTGCCCGGTCCCGACGGCGAGGTGGGCTGGGAGGAGCTCAGCGACGGGGTGCTCGTCGCCGCCCAGCCCTACGGCGCCCCGTCCTGGTTCCCGTGCAACGACCGACCCTCGGACAAGGCGACCTACCGGATCTCCGTCCGGACCTCGTCCGCCTACGTCGTCATCGCGAACGGGCGGCTGTCCAGCAGGACGTCCCGCGCCAGCACCACCACGTGGGTCTACGAGCTGAGCCGCCCGATGGCCTCGTACCTCGCGACGGTCCAGATCGGTCGCTACGTCACCACGCCCGTTCCGGGCCTCCACCCCGACGCGGTCCCGGTCGCGATCGTCCACCCACCGGCGCGCCGGGCCGGGGTCGCGTTGGCCTTCAGCCGCCAGGCCGAGATGCTCGAGGCGTTCGTCTCCCTCTTCGGGCCGTACCCGTTCGAGGGCTACACCGTGGTGGTCACGGACGACCGCCTGGAGATCCCGATCGAGGCCCAGACGCTGTCGACGTTCGGATCCAACTACCTACGCGCCGACTGGAGCGCCGAACGCCTCATCGCGCACGAGCTGGCTCACCAGTGGTTCGGCAACAGCGTGACGGCGTCCCGCTGGCGAGACATCTGGCTGCACGAGGGGTTCGCCTGCTACGCCGAGTGGCTCTGGTCGGAATGGCGGTGGTCGCACGCCTCGGGCGGGTCCCCGGCCGCCACTCACGCCGCCGCGCACTGGGAGCGCCTCCGTCGCCTGCCTCAAAACCTCGTCCTGGCCGACCCGACCGCGCAGACGATGTTCGACGACCGCGTCTACAAGCGGGGTGCGCTGTTCCTGCACGCGATCCGCGGTACGGCAGGCGACGTGCCGTTCTTCGCGATGCTGCGGGCCTGGGCCACCGACCACGCCGACGGCTCGGTCACGACGGAGCAGTTCATCGACTTCGCGGCCGAGCGGCTTGGGCCTCGGCTGCGCCCGCTCGCCGACGTCTGGCTCTACGAGCCGGGGCTGCCCGACCTGCCGGTCAGCTGAACAACGTCACCCGGGGCGGTGTCTCGCCGACCACGGCCACGGCCGCCGCATACCGCGTCCCGACGCCGAGCTCGACGACCCACACCCGAACCGCCAGACCGTTGCGGGTCGCCGTCACCGCGAACGGGGACGTCCCGTGGGACGTGAGGTCCAGGCCGGCGGGGTCCTCGGTCAGCCCCCACCCGGTGGCCTTGAGGATCGCCTCCTTCTGCACCCACCGCGCCGCCAGCAGATGCGGGGAGCCGGCGTCGGTCTCGTCGTGGTGCTGTGCGACGGTCGCCACGCCCGCAAACCGTTCGGGGTCGACCCGCTCGATGTCGACCCCGAGTGGACCATACGACCCGACGGCGACGGCGACTCGACCCAGCGTCCGGCCGATCGAGACGTGGACGCGTCTCCCGTCGATGGGGGCGACCACCACCGGCCGGCCGTGGTCGGTGGCGCCGCAGTGAGGGCAGCGGCGACCGAGTCGCACGTGGTCGGCAGGAGCCGACAGGGCCTCCGCGACCAGCTCGACCAGCGCCGCCTCCGCGACGTCCCGGCCGTCCTCGCGGACCAGGACGCGCACCACGACGTCCGTCACGTCGGCGGCCGCATGGTCTAGGAGGAGAGAACGTTGCTGATGGCGTCGAGGGCTCGTCGCTCGGCCGCGCTGATCTCCTCGGTCTCCCCGGCGTCGTGGGACGCCTCGGCCACCTGGGCGGCGATACCGAGGATCCACGCCCGCACCTGGTTGGCGGCCTCGTCGGGGAGCTGCCCCAGCACCGGAAGCACGCCGGCGACCTGCGCCAGCCCGAGCCCGCGCAGCGCATCCTTGTCCCGCCGGTCGATGCGAGCCTCGCCGGTATGCCGGTCGACGACCTCTCGGGCGGCCTCCCGCAACAGGTCCGTCGCCGGTCCGTCGCCCACGTCGGCGGCCGCCGCCTTCAGGGCGAACGCCTCGCGGGTGGCACCCCACAGGTCGGAGGTGTTGTGGCCGATGACGTAGTACATGGCTCCGAGGCCCGCAGCGGCCACTGCGCCGGCCGGTTCACGTTCGTGCATGAAGGTCATCCTGGCCGATCCGCGTGGCTCTGGGGCCTTCGGTGTCGGCGAGCGTGGGCGGCCGGGCATGATTGTGGTGGAGACAAACCCCGACGGAGGTCAGCACGTGGCACAAGCGGCATGGCTGGACGGCGCTGACCCCGGGAGCGCGCCGGACGACGCGCTGGGTGATGCCCGCCTCGAGCATGTCGAGCGCCTGGCTCAGGCCTACCTCGACATCCAGTACCAGGCCCTGATGGCCGGCGAACGTGAGCTGCGCGCTGGTCAGCTGGACGTCGTTCACCCGACACGAGTCGCCACCCGCCGCTACCGCAGCGTGCTCCGCGAGATCCGCGGCCTGCTCGACCCCAGCTCGGCGACCGTCCTCGATGAGGGGCTCCGTTGGTATGCGCGGCTGTTGGGTGACGTGCGGGACGTCCAGGTCCTGCAGGACACCTTGGACGACGAGCTGGACACGCTGCCGGACGAGGCGGTGACGCGCGCGGCTCGGGCTCACTCCGACGCCTACCTCGCCCGTCGTCTCGAGGCGGCGTCGGGACGCCTTCGCGAGGGGCTCGACAAGCGCCGCTACGTGAAGCTGTCCGACCTGGCTGGACTGTGGCATGGCGGTATGCCGTTCCTGGACGACCTGCACCCGAGCTCTCCGGAGGCACTGACCTTCCTGCATCGTGCCGAGCGGCGGTTCCAGCGGCGACTCGACGCCGCTGTGGCGGCGGGACGACCGGACCTGCTCATGCACGAGGCGCGCAAGTCCGGCAAGCGGGCTCGCTACGTCGCCGAGATGGCCTCTCCTGCTCTGGGCGAGCGCGCCGACGAGACGATCCGCCGGATGACCGCGTTCCAGAACGAGCTCGGCACCCGACAGGACCGAGCGGTCGCTCGGGACGCGTTGACCGAGCTCGCCGCGAGCCGGCTGCTCACCGTGACGGGACGGCCGTCGTGTTCGACGCGTTGCGCGATCGGCTCAGCCGGCAGTGAAGTCCTTGCGGGCCTCCACGCAGATGTCCGGTTGGTCGCAGAAGAGGCCGTCGATCCCGGTCCGCATGAAGATCACGTCCTCGGCTATCGCCTTGCCGAAGTCGAAGGGGTTCGTGCCCACTCGCAGGTCGGTCGGCAGGAACTGGTTCTCGGCCCGGAACGCGTAGGGGACCACGGTCAGGCCGGCCGCGTGGGCATCGGCGACCAGCGACGTCGGAGATCCCAGCGAGCCGTCAGCGTTGCGAGGGATCACCTGGTTCTTGTCGGGGCCGATGGACGTCACCCAGGCGCTGATCGTCTTGAGGCCCGCCGGAGTCAGGGAGCTCCGCATACGTCTGACTGTCGCCGAAGCCCTTGCCCGACGTCGAGGTCAGGAACACCTCCGGCGCCGACAACCGAAATTTCTCGCGCAGCTCGACGAGGTTGTTCAGCTCGAACGACTGGATGACGATCGGTGCCTTGGCCGTGTCCAGCTCGAAGGCGCGCACCATCGCGACGAGCTTTTCCTCCAGCGGGAGCCCGACGCTCTTGAAGTACGTGGGGTGCTTGGTCTCGGGGATGATCCCGATCGGGCGGTCCAGCTCCGTGGAGAGACGCTCGCGCAGCTCGAACACCTCCTGCAGTGTCGGCACCGTCCACCGGCCGTCGTAGAGGGTGTTCTCCTGGCGGACCTGCGGCAGCCGCTCCTTCGCCCGGAGCGTGAGGAGTTCCGCGAGGGTGAAGTCCTCGGCGAACCAGCCGGTGATCGCCACCCCGTCCACCGTCTTCGTGGCCCTGCGTGCTGCGAACTCCGGATGGTCGGCGACGTCGGTCGTCTCCGAGATCTCGTTCTCGTGGCGCACCACCAGCACGTGGTCCCTGGTCGAGACGACGTCCGGCTCGATGAAGTCGGCGCCCATCCGGGCGGCCAGCTCGTAGGAGGCCAGGGTGTGCTCCGGCCGGTAGCCGGAGGCGCCGCGGTGGCCGATGACCAACGGTCCAGCCGCGTTCTTGTCGGCGTTCCCCGCCGTGGGGGAGGCGCCGGCGGGGGAGGTGATGGCGGCCGGTGTTCGGACCATCAGAGGCTCTCGCCCTGCAGGGCGGCTCGTAACCCCGCTGCCGCTTGGCGACCCTGCGCTCTTCCCGCCAGTGCGACGGCGGGCACCTTCTCGATGTCGAGTGGGTTGCGGCCCTGCGCGTGCCGCACCTCGCGGGACATGGTCAGGATCTCCACGGGACGTTCCGGGCCCAAGCTTTTCCGTTGGTCGGTGATCCGAGCCCAACGGTGCCATCGGGTCGTGGGGGCCAGGGCGACGACCGGTCCGTCGCCCGGCGCCAGGTCGAGGTTGACCGGAGAGCGCATCCCGCCGTCCATGTAGCGATGGCCCTCGATGGGGACGACCGGCCAGACCAGCGGTATCGCGCAGCTGGCCATCACGGCGTCCACCACTGACACGCCGTCACCTCGTGACAGCACGCGGTGCTCACCGGTGTCGGCGTCCACCGCCACCACCCCGATGTCCCGGTCGCCCCAGTCGTGACGAGGCAGCCGCGCCTCGATCACCTGACGGCGGAGCTGTGCCTCCTCCTGGCCGAACGCCACGGCCGGTCGACCGATTCGTCGCCCGAAGGCGGAGGCTGAGCGGGACACCAGCCCCTGCGTGGTCATCGTCAGCAGCATGCGCATCGACAGCCCCTTGGGGACCTCGTAGTCGACACCGGAGCGCTGCTGCTCGAACAGCTCCTCGACCGCCACGCCACTACCGACCTGAGCCGCAACCACGGAGCCGGCACTCGTCCCCAACAGCGGAGCGTTCGCGCCGATCTCGACGCCCTCGTCGTGCAGGCCGGCCAGGAGGCCGATCTGCCAGGCGATGCCGCCGACGCCGCCGCCGCCGAACACCCACGTCTCCGCAGTCACGGGTCCTCCTCGAAGAGCGCCGACATCGTCGGACCACTCTGGCACGAGCGCGATCCCACGGTTGTCCTCACGGCGCCAAGGCCACCGGGCGGCGGGAGGTGCCCACTACGCTCCGCGGATGATCCCAGAGCCGCTGAGTACGGCGGTCGAGACCGGCTCCGTGCCACGGCTGTTCGTCGCCGAGGTGGCATCCGGGCGAGCGGCGGCGGAGGTGGCCCAGTGGATGACCCTGCGGCACCCGGCCTCACTCTTCGTGGTCGTGCTCTCCAGCGACCTGGGTGACGAGCTCGCATCGGTACTCGCCGCGGTGGCGACGGTGCGGGCCGAGGTCGTGTGCGTCGATCCCCTCGGGCCGTCGGCCGTCACCGGCGACGAGACGGCGAACACGGTGCTCGACCTCGGTGTAGGTCAGGACTTCGTCTTCACCCTGCCCCGACTGTCCGACGCCATCGACTACGCCCTGCAGCGGGTTGAGCCGGGCGACGCGGCGCACTGGGACGCGCAGGCGGTCCTCGTCGTCGGCCCGCCCGTGTTCGTCGACGGTGCTCGCCCGTCCCTGCGGTGAAGTACCACCGAGACCTCAGAAGGCGTCGCCGGTACGCCACGGCATCTGCTGCAGCGTCAGCGTGTTGCCGTCCGGGTCGGTGAGGGCGGCATAGAGGACTCCACCTCCGACGTCGGTCACCTCAGCGACGTCCACCCCGCGGTCGACCAGCTCGGTTCGGGCCTGCTCGATGTCGTCGACGACCAGGTGCAGACCTCGCACCGAACCGGGAGTCGCCTCATAGGCGGCCAGGCCGGTACCGATGCCGATCGAGCAGGCAGACCCGGGCGGGGTCAGCTGAACCACCCGGACGCCGTCGACGGGACGCACATCGACATCCGCCACGAACCCGAGCTGGTCGACGTAGAACGCCTTGGCCCGGTCCACGTCGCTGACGGGGACGGGTACGAGCTCGAGCTTCATCTCCACGGGGGCCTCCTGACTTCCGAAGCGACCGGTGCCGCCATCGGTGCACCCTCCCACGCCGAGGTCGAACGGTTATCCGGTCTCGGCGAGGCCGTCATGAGCGTTGAGGGACCGCTCCTCACTCAGGGTGAGGTGGCCGTCGACGGGGTAAACGGTGGGAGAGTCCCTGATGTGCTCCTTGCTGAACACCACCGTGATCCGGTCGTGCGAGATGGCCGCGTCGGTCAACGGAATGAAGCGTTGATGCGTCGCGAAGAGTCCCGTCATGACACCGACCCACGCCGGCCGCTCAGAAGCGTGGTCGAGGCAGATCGAGTTCGCACTCCCGATCCGCTCCCCGGTGGATCGGTAGACGTCGACATCGACCGCATCACGGGTCGGGGAGCGGTGACTGTGGTCAGGCGCCGGTCGGGCGGCGTGATGGGCAGCGGCCGCTCTCCCTCACTCGTGGTGGTTCGGATCTCGTGTCGGCGTTCAACGTCGTTGCGTGGAGAAGCGGGCAGTGCCATGCCGGCTCGCCGGCGGGGCACTCCTTCCTCGGCTCCGGCTGGTCTGAGCCCCCTTCGAACCGAGGAATCCCGCCTTCACTCACGAAGACCCCGCCGGAGCCCCGACATGACGCGAGGACCCACCTCACGTCAGGAGCACGTTCCTGACGCTCGTACGCAGCGAGGGTCAGGCTCCCCGTCGGTGGCGATGTGGTGGCGGTTCCGCGCGCTCCTTCTCGGGATCGAACGACCTGAGCGCGCGGAACCCACCGCGCGTGGCTAGCGTGCTAGGTGTGAGCGCTGAGTCCATTGAGGACCCCGCTGCAGGGCACGACCCGTCGGGGGACGTCGCCGCCCTGATGCCGATGGTTCGTCGCATCGTGCTCGCGCGCGTGGGCGCCCATCCCGCCGCCGACGACCTCATCCAGGAGACCCTGGTGCGGGTTCTCGCGGCGCTGCCGCGGATCGAGCCGGGAATGCTCGAGCCGTACACCATCGTGACGGCTCGCAACGTCGTCGCGACGATGTGGCGCGACGCCGACCGCCGCGACCGGAACCAGCACCGCATGGTCGACCTGACACCCCTGAGCCTCCGGACGAGACCTTGCTCGCTGGCGAGGAGCAGGAGGCCATCGCCGAGGCGCTGGGTCGCCTGAACGAGCGGGAGCGAGACACCCTGCTGGCTCACGAGGTCGCCGGGCAGGACACACGGAGCCTGGCGGCGCGTACCGGCTCGACGTCCGGTGCCGTGGCCGCGCAGCTGAATCGGACGCGCGCTCGGCTCCGCGTGGAGTATCTGCTCGCGTTGGAGCAGGCCGAGCCGCCGACGGAGCGGTGCCGGCCGGTGCTACTGGCCCTGTCCAGCGGGGATCGGCGTCGCCAGCGGGAGGTCGATGCCGCCGGCCATGTCCTTCAGTGCGCCCTGTGTGCTCGGCTGAGCGAGCCCCTCACGGCCCGCGGCCAGAGTCGGGACGATGTCATTCGCATCCCCATCAGCCGAGATGCGGACATCGTGACGGCCCGGCAGACGGCTCGGGAGCTGGCGGCACGGTCCGGTATGGAGGGGACGAACCTGACCCTGCTGGCCACCGCCGTCTCGGAGGTGGCCCGTAACATCGTCCGCTTCACGGAGGGCGGCGAGATCGTCGTGGAGGTCGTGGAGCTCGACGGCCGCCGCGGCGTCCAGGTCGTCGCCCGGGACGGCGGGCCAGGAATCCCCGATGTCGACGCGGCGATGGCCGACGGCTTCAGCACGTATGCGGGCCTGGGCCTGGGCCTGCCCGGGGCCCGACGGCTGATGGACGAGTTCGCCGTCGTATCCGAGGAAGGTCGGGGGACCACCGTGACGATGACCAAATGGTGCAGGGAAGGACAACGATGACGGATTCGCAGGACATCGAGGCAGCGGTCGAACCGGGGGAGGCCGACGAGGACCAGCTGCTGCCGCAGCTGGTGGCGCACCTGAGGGACAACCGGGCGAAGCTCCGCCATGAGTGGGTCAGCCGGATCCACGAGACCCACCTGCTCGAGGCGATGACCCAGCAGGAGAGGGCAGCGGAAACGACCTCGGTCTACGACAACTACGTCGAGGTGCTCGAGACCGGCAGCGTCGAGGCGCTGCAGCACTATGCCCGGGACCTGTCCGAGCGGATCATTCCGCGTGGTGTCGAGACGCACGAGGTCGTGGGCATCGTGCTCCTGCTACGCGACGTGCTGGCTCGCTCGTTGTTCGAGAAGTACCAACGCGACTTCTCGTTGCTGAACCGGGTCCTCGATGCGTACGAACCGGCCGCGAACCGGATCGCCAACACCGTCGCGGTAAGCTTCGTCGACGAACGTGAGCGCGTCATCCGCCAGCAGCAGGATGCGATCCGCGAGCTGTCCACACCGGTGCTGCCGGTCCGGGAACGGCTGCTCATCCTGCCGATCATCGGGGTCCTCGACAGTGAGCGGGCCCGTCAGCTGACCGAACAGCTGCTACCGGGATCCGGACCCACCGGGCCAAGGTCGTGGTGATCGACATCACAGGTGCTCCCGATGTCGACGCCACCGTGGCCAACCACCTGGTTCAGACGGTCGACGCGTCACGTCTGATGGGCGCGAGCGTCATCATTACCGGACTGTCCCCGACAATCGCCCAGACCCTTGTCACGCTCGGCTTGGACCTGAGCAAGATGAACACCATCGGCGACCTGCAGGGCGGCCTGGAAGAGGCCGAGCGGCTGCTCGGCTACACGGTCACCCGAGAGGACGGTGCTAGCACGCTGTGAGCTCCGGACCGGCGCTCGTCTCCATCCTGCGACAGGGTTCCTCCCTGGTCGCGTCGGTGCACACTGCGCTCGACGACACGGAGATGATCCGGTTCCGCAACGACCTCGTGGACCAGATCGGGCGCTACCGCGCGACCGGCGTGATCATCGATGTGGCCGCCTTGGACGTGCTCGACTCGTTCGGGTTCACCACCCTGCGGAGCATCGCCGAGATGGCTCGGCTCCGGGGCGCCACGACGGTCATCGTCGGCATCCAGCCCGACGTGGCCCTGTCCATGGTGCGGCTCGGGATGGGGACCGGCTCCGTCGCCACGGCGCTGGATCTCGAGGAGGGCCTGGCGTTCCTCGATCGCCACCAACGCCCGCCCACCGTGGCGACCCGCCGGAGTGACCGTGACGCCGGGAGCTGACCTCACCGGGCTGACTCAGGACTACCGCATCGCCTTCCTTCGCTACCTTCCGCGCCACGACGAGGGCGCCCTCGCCGCCGGGTATGCCATCGGCCGTGAGTCCATCGTCGGCTCGGTGAGCCTCCTCGACCTGGTCCTGGTGCACCACCGCGTCCTCCGCGAGGTGCTGGAGCAGACGAGTACGGGCGAGCGTTCCGAGCTGGTCGATGCTGCCGGCACGTTCTTCTGCGAGGTCGTCGCCGCCTACGAGATGGCGCAGCGCGCCCACCTGGACCGCGACTGACCGTTCGGCACCGGAGCGTGATCTCGATCCGGCGCGTGCGCGCCGGTGGACGCCGTCGACGCGGGTACATGACGCGAGCACGTGGCGGAAGGTCGCGGCGGCGTCGTGCTCGGCACTGCTGCCCACACGAGGACGCCGCGCGTCATCACGGCGCGAGAGCAGGGTCTTCACCAGTGCATGGCAGCCCTGCTGAACCGCCTGCCCACCGGTCTCGGCCTCGATATCGAGACCGCACCAAGGGAGGCAGCGCCTGTCGACCGGGGGGCCGACGGGGTGCTGCCGTGCGGGTCACCCGCCGACACGAGCGTGAGTGACGACCCCGCGGGGATCTGCTCGGGAAACGAGAGGAACTGAGATGACGATCGACGACACGGCTTCCTGCCGACGACGAGCTGCTGGCCGAGGTACGCAGCGAGTGCCTGCGCTGGGAAGGCCGTGACGAGCTCGAGGCCGGCTTCGCCCGGCTCTTCCACCTTCGTGACGAGGCCCTGCGCCGCGGGCTGCCCCTGCCGATGTCCTGTCCGTTGGAGAGCGCCGACGGTGGATCAAGAGAGCGATCCCGAGCTGGCAGCGACGTCATGACGTCCCATCCTGAGCCCGTGCCGAGCGACACCTCCAACCTGCGGCCCGATGGGACCGTCTTCCCCCGGTGACGCCGGACCCTCCGCCGCCTCCTGGGTATGTCTGACCACGGGATGGTCAGAGCCGACGGTGGTAGATGACGTCGTCAGCGACGTCTCGTAGCTTGCGGTTGGTGTTCTGACTGATCCGGCGTAGGGCGTCGAAGGCCTCCTCGTCGGTGACCTGGAGCTGTCCCATGACGAGGCCCATGGCCATGCCGATACGCCGGTTGCTGTCGAGAGCCTCGGTCAACTGGCGGACCTCGTTGCTCAGCTCGGCGACCAAGCCGAGAGCACATGCGGCGAGAGCGCCCTCGGCCTCACCGTGGGCGTCGTCGATGCCCTCCAGGACGCCGGCGAGGGGTGCGATGTCGGTCGTCATGCGGTCATCTCTCCTCTGCGGTCTGGGTTGTGGCGTGGCTCCGTCCAGGGGACGCGCTGCGTAACATAACCCGCTGGCCTCGCTGTCGAAAAGGGTCGGAAACTCGAAGTCTCTTTCCCGAGTCTCGTTGCCTCACAACTCTTTCCAGCGTTCACTCGCGACCACCTGATCCGAGGCCCGAATGGATTCATTGGGCGTGGGCAGGTCCGCACCGGAAGCCACGGCTGGGGGCGTCCGGGTGGTCACATGACCCACGACAGCCCCTGGCGGGCTGGGTCCTGCACCAGACCAAACACGCAGTTCGTTTCTAGAAACTCGTGTAGGCTGTGGGGATGCCGACCTGGAGCTTTCTGACCAACCACGCTCAGGTCCTGCTGTGCATCGCCAACGACCCGAGCGCCCGGTTGATCGACATCGCTGCCGCCCTCGGCATCACCGAACGCAGCGCTTTCGCCATCGTCAAGGATCTGGCCAAGGCGGGGTATGTGGTGAAGAAGAGGGACGGGCGGCGCAACCGCTACGAGGTCCAGAGCCACCTGTTGGTGCTGGGTCCCGTCATCCGGTCGACAACCGTCGCGGAGCTGCTGGCCTTGCTGGTCGGCGACATCGACGACGACTCCACGAGCGCCCTGCTCGGACCCAGCGGCGGCTGTCTGATAGCACGTCGCTGAAGGTGAAGGCCTGGGGCCAAGGTCGGGCAGACCTTGGTCGCGCTCGCGGGGGAGTGCGCCCCGCATAGCGCCGTTGTTGGCCACTGCCTGATGGCGGTCCGAGCCTCGGTGGGGGAGCGCTGAGGTCGAGACGGCTACCGCTCCCGGACTGCGTAGGTCAGGTGGGTCACCCTCGGTGTCGGCTCCGCCCGGACCTGCTCCAGGGCCACACGGCCCGCGTCCACGCCCTCGAACAGGCGGATCCCGGCACCGAACAGCACAGGGGAGAGCGCGACCGAGAACTCGTCGATCAGGCCGGCGTTGACGTACTCCAGGATCGTCGCGCCGCCGCCCGCGATGCGGACGTCTCGGTCGCCGGCGGCTTCGCGGGCCTGGTCGAGCGCGGTCTCGATGCCGTCGTTGACGAAGTGGAAGGTGGTGCCACCCGGCCGCTCCCAGGGGTCACGCCTCTCGTGCGTCACGACGAAGACCGGCGTGTGGAACGGCGCCTCCTCCGGCCACATCTGCTCGCCGGCGTCGAACATGCGCTTGCCCATCACGCTCGCGCCGGTGCGCTCGAACGTCTCCCGCGCGATGTCGTTGTCGCGCCCTTCCTCGCCGCCCTCGCCGAGCTTCAGGTTCTCCCGGAAGAAGCGCTGCGGGAAGATCCATCCCTGCAGCTCCATCCACTGTTGCCCCATCAGCTCCCCGAGTGACGCGGGCGCGATGAAGCCGTCCAGCGACATCGACACGCTGAAGAACACCGTCCCGGCCATCAGCCCTGCACCTGCGTCCGAACCATCTCGTTGACGTAGGCCGCCAGGTTGCTCAGGGTCTGCCGGCCGCCCTCGATCGCGTGGTACCGCTCGACTGCCTCGTCGCGCAGCTCCTTGGTGGGGAACACCGTGCGCATCTCGATCCGGGTTTCCCCGCCGCCGTCGGGCGCGAACGTGATGAGCGACTCGAAGGCGTCGGGATCGCCGCGGAACTGGCCGTGCTGCAACGCGATTCGCTCCGGAGGAGCGATCTCGATCCAGGAGATCCACTCCTGGTAGTCCGTCCCGTCCGGTCCGTGCATCACGAACTCCCATTCCCCGCCCACGCGGAACTCGAACGCCCGCGTGGTGGTGGTGAACCCCTCGGGTCCCCACCATCGCGACAGGTGCCGGACCTCGGTGAAGGCCTCGAACACCAGCTCTCGCGGGGCGCCGATGACCCGGGAGATCACGATCTCGCGGTCCACCGACTGCGCCGTCGCTCCCCGTCCCGTTGCACTCATGGGCTATTCCTCCTGACGTTCCTGCTTGAGGTCCTGCACGTAGGCGTCCAGCCGGTCGAAGCTCTCGTTCCAGAACCGCTCGAACCCGCCGGTCCACTCGTGAACCGGTCGCAGGCCGCGGGCGTCGAGGGCGTAGAGGCGGTGTTTCCCTGCCCTGCGGTCCCGCACCAACCCGACCTCCCGGAGCACCCGCAGGTGTTTGGACGCTCCCGGCTGGGTCATCCCCAGCTCCTGGGCCAACTCGGTCACCGGCCGCTCACCGGTCAGCAGCAGCACCAGGATCTCCCGACGCTGCGGTTCGGCGATCGCGTTGAAGACGTCCGACGTCGTCGCTGCTCGCGCCATGGGCACGATCATATGCCTATATCGGTATGCGTCAAGTCGGTGAACCACGCGGGTCAAGGGGCACGCGCGGACCAGACCGTCCACGCGAGAACCGGACCGGGCCGGCTGGTTTCTGGCGCGCCACTGCTCGGCCTTTCGCACTACCATCTCGGAAGCGGCCGCCGACAGTGGGCGGATCGCCACGTGCGGCCCCGGACCCTGGCCGTACTTCCACACCCGTGACGAGCCGCGGATGCGCAGCGCGACGTCTCACAGCGCCGCACCCTGCGACGACCCTTCCTCGGCCGTCTCGAAGCGACGATGGGCGAGTGGGCTCTGCGAGTCCGGTCCGCTGTGGGGTCGTCGTAGCACCACGGCGGTGGCGCGACCGCGACCAAGGGGGAAGCGGTTGCGCCACCGCTCAGCGGATCACACGTCGTCGGACGCTGGGTCAGCTCGGCCGGAGCGACGTGTGAGGAGCACGAGTGCGGCGCCGAGGAGGATGAGAGCGGCGGCCCACGCCATCAGTGGCGATGTCGACGTGCCGGTGGCTGCCAGGTGCCCGCTCGCCGCCGCGGCCGGCGTATGAGCCGGCGGAGCCGCAGATTCCGGCGGTGCTGCAGATCCCGCCGGTGGTGCGCCCGGCGAGCCCGACGGGGTCGGGGTCGGGTTCTGCTGGTCGCCGCCGACCGCACTGCGCGGGTTGATGACGATGGTCGGGCTGGTGACGGCGCCGCCGACGCCGTTGTTCGCGGAGACCACCACCATCTTGCTCTCCGTGGTGGTCGGCGTGCCGGAGATGGTGGCCGTGGCGGGGTCGAAGGAGAGACCTGCGGGCAACGGCAACACGGTGCTGAGGCTGACGGTGGGGGTCGGGGCGCCGGTGACGGTGAACGTGAAGGTGTAGAAGACGCCTACCGTTCCAGCCGGCGGGGTTCCGGTGATGCTGGAGGGGATTCCGGCGGCGATGCGTTGGGACGGTTCGGAAGGTGGGCTGGAACCGTCCGGACTGTCCCCGATCGGGGAACTCTGGACCCACGACCGGCGCGTGCTCAGGCCTTGGCTGGGGTGATCGTCAGGACGGTCGTGGTGTCCGCATGTAAATGGTGTTGAGGACCTGCCATCGACCTTGGGTCCGCACGAGGTGGGCGTACTCGATGTACACCGTGCTGCGGACCAGGGCAGTGGCGATCTCGTGATGCACGTCGAGCACCTCGATGCGGATGTCGAGGTTCGGTGGCCGCTCACGGACTCCCTCGCCGTCCCTTGTCCACCCGACCATCTGGTCTGCGGTCATCGAGTCGACCTCTCGTCCGGCGGTCTCCGCGCGAACTCCGCGTTTGGCGAGGTCCGAGTGCAGAGCCGACTCCATCCGTGCCGGGTCGCCGTCGAACCACCCCTCGAAGTAGTCCAGCAGCGCCGTCCGGATGCCGAGGTCATCGTCGGCCGAGTGCTCTGTGCCCGCCATCAGAACCAGAGGGCGAGCTCGTCGGCCCGAGGGGCCTGCGCCAGGTGGGAGGCGGCGTCGAAGGTCATGACCGCCCGGTCGTCCGGTGTCCACGGCTGCCAGCCCGGTGTGCCGTCGACGGCGAAACGCACCCAGGCATCGTGCATCTGCGTCGCGAGCTCCGCGGGCGCAGTCTCTCCGGCCATGGGTGCGCCGGCTCCCAGCGTGTCGAACACGAAGCCGAGGTCCAGCCCGTGGCAGGCGCCGAGGTCCGCTACCGGCGTGCGCCACGCGAGCTCGTAGGCGTACACGCTGCCGCCGGCGGCGGTCTGCGCGGTGGCGAGCTGAGTCGCCGGCAGCCGGAAGCCGGCATCGGTGAGGACGGCGCAGGCGATGTCCCCCGGCGTGGAACCGGAGCGGTTGGCGGCATACGTCTCGATGGCTCGGGCCGGCCAGCCGTACCGGATCGCCATGGCGGACAAGGAGTCCGAGGTCAACGTACCGGCGCCACCGGTCGGCACGAGGAAGAGCCGGAACTCCTCGCGTGTGGTGCCGATGAGCAGGGGCACCTGGGAGGCCGCGCCGTCGGCGATCCGGGTCAGCGGGACGTCGGGGACGATGTCGCCGTCGATGACGGGGAAGAGGCTCATGATGCCCAGTCCGCTCCGGAGGACTGTCGGTCCCCAGCGTTGCGGGTCGGGGTCGGCCTGCATGGCCAGGCCGACCGCCGTCTGGGCCTGGGCGACCACGTCCGGGTCGAGCCCCGCGAAGGCTTCAGCGGTCGGGGGCACCCCCAGATGGGCGGCGAGCTGGATGCTGACGCGTCGGGCATCCTCCTGCTCGCAGACGGCGGTCGCGCCACCGCTCTGGACGGCCGCCCGGTGGAACAGGCCCCGGGCCGGAGGTGCCGCCATCAACGTCGCGACGCTCATGCCACCGGCGGACTCGCCGAAGACCGTCACGTCGTCGGGGTTCCCTCCGAACGCCGCCACGTTGTCGCGCACCCACTCCAGCGCCGCGATCTGGTCGCGCAGACCGAGGTTGGTCGGCGCTCCGTCGAGCACGGCGAACCCAGGGGCGCCGAGGCGGTAGTTGACCGAGACGAGCACGACGCCGTCCCGGGCGAAGGCGGAACCGTCGTAGACGCTCAGCGAGTTCGCGCCCCGCACGAAGGCTCCCCCGTGGATCCAGACCATGACCGGTAGACCCTCGGCGTCGGCCGGTGCCCAGACGTTCACGTTGAGGTACTCGTCGCCAGGCGACACCGAGCTGGGCAGCACCGCGTCGATCGGCGGCAGGTACGGCGACTGAGCGGCGCTCGGTCCGGCCACCGTCGCGTCCCGTGTCCCGTCCCACGGCAGGACCGGACGCGGCGCCCGATACCGGTCGGCACCCACGGCTGGGGCGGCGAAGGGAATCCCCAAGAACGCGTCAACCCCGGCCCGGCTCGAACCCCGCACCTGACCACCGGTCACCCGCACGACTCGATCCATGAGCCCATCAAAGCAGCGGACTTTGGGACCGCGTCGGCGACCGGCTGGTCACGCGCATCGATCAGCTCACGCGTACATCGAACTCGTTGTCGTCCGGGTCGGTCAGCACGACGGTGCCGTCGCGACCTCTGCGGATCCGCGCCGCCCCGAGGGAGACCAGCCGGTCGACCTCGCGGACGAGGTCCCCGTCGGTCGCGAGGTCGTAGCGCTGCCGGCGCCCCGTCGTGAGCGGCGCTACGGGCGGTCCGCCCCACGCAACCTTGGTGCCGCCCCGCGGCGACTGGATCGCCGTCTCCTCGTCCTGGTCCCACACGAGCGGCCAGCCGAGCGCCTCACTCCAGAAGAGGCCCACGTCCCGCGTGCCCTCGCCGGCGAGCTCCCCGAGGACGCCGCACCCGGCCAGGAAGGCGTTGCCCGGCTCGATGACGCAGAACTCGTTGCCTTCGGGGTCGGCCAGCACGACATGCTCCTCCTCGGGGAGCTGCCCGACATCGAGCGGGTGCGCGCCCAGCCCCAACGCCGTGGCCACCGTATGCCGCTGGTGCGCGGCGCTGTCGCTGGTCAGGTGCAGGTGGATGCGGTTCCGGCCCACCTTCTCCTCACGGCTGGCGACGAACCGGAGGCCGAGCTGCGTGTCGTCGTCGCCGGGAAGCAGCGACCCACCGAGGTCGTCGACGACCGCGCGGCCGAGCACGTCGGACCAGAACGACGCCAGGCGTGCTGGGTCGCGCGCGTCGAAGGTCACTGCCAGGAGTCGCGCCGCCACGACCGCATCGTAGGTTGAGGTGGCGTGATCTACCGGTCAGCAGGCGCTCCGGCGGTGTAGATTCGGCTGCTCCTCGGGGCGCGCGAGAGGACCCACCTATGCCCAGCATCGACCGTCGCCGATTCCTGCAGGGGGCCGCCGGGGCGGCCACCGCCATCGCCGTGGGCGGTCCGTTCCAAGGGTTCACGGCGATGGCCGCGAACGCGAATGGCCGCGACCGCCAGAACACGCTCCGAGCCGTCCCCGACCTGCGGGACGGCAAGGTCCGGCTCTGGCTCCCGGAGCGGTTCCAGTACCGCTCGTTCCACGACACCGACCTTCCGGCGGGAAGCTTCGTCACCCTCGACGACGGGACCCGGCTCCCCGGGCGTCACGACGGGATGGGCGCCTTCCCGCTCGCCAACGGGAACGTCATGCTCGTCCGCAACCACGAGATCAACGGACCGGTCTCCGCCGCCTTCGGCGCCGGAGCCCCGTACGACAACCACGCGGGCAGCGGGACGACCTCCGTCGAGGTCACCCTTCACGGCGAGGTCGTCCGGTCCTTCACCAGCCTCAACGGCACCCAGATGAACTGTTCCGGCGGGATCATGCCGTGGGGCAGCTGGGTCACCTGCGAGGAGACGGTCAACGGCCCTGACGTCGGCCCGGACTTCACCAACGCGTCGAACGTCACTCTCGAGCAACGCCACGGGTTCATCTTCGAGGTGCCGGCGGGGGGCCAGTCGAACCGCGAGCCGATCACGGCGGCGGGGCGGTTCGCCCACGAGGCGGTCGCCTTCGACCCCCGTGAGGGAGTGCTCTACCTCACCGAGGACAACTTCGGCTTCCCGTCCGGCTTCTACCGCTACGTGCCCTCGGCGAACCCGATGAGGACCGGGAAGCTCGGCAATGACGGTCAGCTCCAGATGTTGGCGGTCGTCGGGCGTCCGAACATCCACCTCGAGGCGACCGGCGTCGCGGGGACGACGTACGACGTCGAGTGGGTGGACATCGCCGATCCGAACCCCACGTTCCCGTACACGCCGGGACTACCGGCCCCCACGACGAACAACGACGCCATCAGCTTCGTCGGCAACCAGGGGCGGGCGCTGGGCGCCGCGCACTTCTCGAGGCTCGAGGGGGCGGTCTACGACCGGGGCGTCGTCTACTGGACCTCGACCCAGGGTGGCGGCGTCGCGGAGACCGGCCCCGACACCGTGGGTGGCTACGGCAACGGTCACGGCCAGGTCTGGTCCTTCGACCCGCGGGCTCAGCAGCTCCGGCTCGTCTACCAGTCGCCTGGCCCGGACGTCCTCGACTTCCCGGACAACGTGACGACGAGCCCGCGCGGGACGCTGATCCTGTGTGAGGACAACACCAACGACAACTACCTGCGCGGGTTGACCCGCAAGGGCGAGCTGTTCGACGTGGCCCTCAACCGGCTGGTCAGCATCACGGGCGCCGATCGCTCCGGCGACGAGTTCGCCGGCTCGACCTTCAGCCCAGGCGGAGAGACGCTGTTCGTCAACATCCAGGCGACGCGCGGGATCACCTTCGCGATCTGGGGCCCCTGGGGCCGCATCGGCGTCTGAGGCGGCCGACCGATCGCTAGCGGACCTGGTCGTCGGAGACGAAGAGCGGTTCCTGCGTGTCCTGAGGTATGCGCAGCGCATAGTGAATCGGCGGCGCCGCCGAATCCGACCCGACCGGCGTCCGGTCCATGTCCGCCTTGACTCCCGGCCCCCACCACTCGAAGCGAAGTCCGGCAGGGGTCGTCCAGATCTCGGCCGGAAGGTCGAGCTCGTCGATGTAGAGCACGCGACCGTCGTGCGGCTCGCCGACGATCGTGACCTTGACCAGGCCACCGCGGCCGTCGGCGCGCGTCTTGAACTCGGAGGGTCGCGGAGGGGGAGGCTCGGTGCTCATGGTGCCGGCGAACTTTACGGCACCGTGTGCGGGCCAGGAGGGGCGAACGACGCGACAGCGCAGGTGGGTGGCGTCTCGGCCCTGCAGCGCTCGCACCGCCTGGCCCGTTCGGGGACACCGTCGCCGCCAAGGGCAGCCCTGGTACAGCATGTTGGCGGCCGACCGGATCAGCACTCTGCAGTGACCTGACCCTGAGCCCTGGGATCGCGTCGGGGGCTCAGCATGGACCTGGGTCTATGGCGTACCGCCGTCGTTCTGCAACGCTGGGCCGATGGCTGCGCGTAGACGTTCGGGCCGGCGCGTCGGTGCCGTGGTCCTGGCGGTCGCCGGGCTGAGCGTTGCGCAGGCACCGGTTGCCGGCGCCACGGAGCTGAGCCACCAGGGGACCGCCCGCGCCAGTCGTGCCGTCGATGTCTCTCGAGGCGACTTCGCGGGTCTGGTGACGATCCAGGGCGGTCGGCGCGTGTATCTGGAGTGCCACGGCCGGGGATCGCCCACGGTCGTGCTGGAGGCGGGTGGAGGCGACACCTCCGACGTCTGGAGCTTACGTCCGCCAGGCTCCCAGCAGACCCCCGTGCAGACCGGAGTCGCCCGCTACACCCGGGTATGCGCCTACGACCGACCCGGCACGGTGTCTCCATCGGGTCGGCCCAGCCGCAGCGACCCCGTGCCGCTACCGCGCACCGTCGCCCAGATGGTCGGCGATCTCCATGCGTTGTTGGGTGCCGCGCACGTGCCAGGGCCCTACGTCCTGGTCGGCCATTCTCTCGGCGGCCTGCTCAGTCGGCTCTACGCCGGCACCTATCCCGCTCAGGTAGCCGGCTTCGTCTCCGTCGACGCCGCCCACGAGATCTTCTACGAGGCGTTCGAGGCGCTCCTCACGCCCGACCAGTACCAGGTGCCCGGGCTCGAGATCGATGTCGTCGCCACGGCAACCGCGATGCGCGTGGCCCGAGTCCAACAACCTCTTCGCCCGATGCCCATGATCGTCCTCGAGCACTCTCGTAACGCGAAGCGGTTCCCGAACCCGTTCTCCTTTCCGACGACATACCCGCTCTCGGCGTTGGAGCGCGCGTTCCAAGCGGCTCAGGACGACCTGACGGAGCTGGTGCCGGGCGCGCGCCACCGCATCGCCCAACGCAGCGGGCACAACGTTCACGTCGAACAGCCGGCACTGGTGAATCTCTCGATCCGACAGGTGGTTTCGGACGTACGCCGGGATGCCGGCAGGTCCGGCGGCGGAACGGATCAGCGCCCGAGGTAGCGGACGACGGCCAGGACGCGACGGTGTTCGTCGCCGTCGACGGGGATGCCCAGCGCGTCGTAGATGCCGGAGGTGTGCACCACGACGGCCTTCTCCGAGATGCAGAGCCGGCGGGCGATGGCGGCGTTGTTGAGTCCCTCGGCGATCAGGGCGAGGACCTCCCGGCGGCGGGGCGTCAACGAGTCGAGTGCCTCGTCATCGCGGAGGCTGCGGGTCATCATCAGCGCAACCACTTCGGGGTCCAGAGCCGTCCCGCCGTGGGTAACCCGCCGTAGGTCTCGGCAGAAGGCCGGTACGTCGAGGACGCGCTGCTTGAGCAGCTAGCCGACGCCGGCGGCCTTCCCCCGCCAGGAGCCACGTGCCCGGCCGGCGGCGTGCCCTTCACCGCATCGACGTAGCCGATCCACCGCTGGGCCGGCGACGGCGACACCATCGAGAGAACGCTCGAGGCAGGCTTGAATGGAGCTCATGATGTCGGCTGGAGCCCGAAGGCACCTTCCGAGGATCCTCGGTCCCCTTCTCCTCGTGACCGCCGCCTGCTCGTCTCCGGCTCCAACGGGAGGGAGTGGGGCGACGAGCTCGGCAGCGAGCGCGACGTCCGGAGCCTCGGGCGGCGACGTCGCCGCACACGTGATGCTGGGTGGACGGCAGGTCTACCTGGAGTGTCACGGCTCCGGACGACCGACTGTCGTCATGCAGTCGGGGTACGGCAACGCCGGCGACATCTGGAGCGTCGCCACGGCGCACCTACCCGCGGTCGCGCCCGGGCTGGCCGCGACGAACCGGGTCTGTGTCTACGACCGTCCCGGGTCGACCCTGACCATCGACGCCGCCGGCACCATGTTGTCCTCGGCCCAGCCCGGCCGCAGCGACCAGGTTCCAATGCCGCGGACGGCCACCGCCCTGGTCACCGAGTGGCACGATCTCCTGACCACGGCGGGAGTCCCGGGTCCGTACCTCCTCGTCGGTCACTCCATCGGCGGTCTGTTCACGGTGCTCTACGCGCGGACGTACCCGGACGAGGTGGCCGGCATGGTCCTGGTCGACACCACCCCACCGGCCTTCGCCTCGTTGTTGCCACCCCAGTCGCTGACTCTGCTCAAGGCGTCGCTCAAGGCACCGAGCTCCATACCCGGCTACGCGTACGAGGGGTACGACCTCGACGACATCCTCCGGTCCATCGACGCCGCACCGGCGTTGCGGCCGATTCCAACGACGTTGCTCTTCGCCGGCAAGCCCCCAGATGTCTCGGACCCAGCCGCCCTGGCCCTCCTCAAGGACGTGGCCGTCGTGCAGGACCAGGCCCGGGCGCAGTTCGCCGCGAGCATCCCCGGGGCGACGACTCAGCTGGTTCCTGACGCGCACCACTACATCCACGTCGAGCGGCCGGATGTCGTCATCAAGGCGGTCCAGGCGGTGGCCGGCAAGGTTCCGTAGGGCCACCCTTCGCGGGGTTTGGCGCAGTCGCTGTCATCGTCGCGCCGCCGCGGGTCGACGGCGTTCATCCAACGTGGCGGAGACTCGCGGCCGCGCGCTTCTCGCCCTCGCGCGACGGCCTGGGCGGCGCCGCCAGGGGTGCGCGATCAGTCGAAGACCTCGACCCGGGCGTCGGCGGGGATGTCGTCGTTGACCCGGACGGTGTCGTTGATGTCCCGCCAGATCTCGTAGCCGTGCTCGCGACAGATCAGCCCGTCACGCATCTGGAAGGCGTGCAGGAGACGGATGCTGCAGGTCGTGCCAACGGGGAACGGAGCGTTCCGGAACCCGTCTCCGGTCATCGTCCACTCGAAGATGCTGTCGTCGAACACCCACTCCTCGGTGGCGAACCGGTGCAGGTTGGTGATCTTGTGGATGGTCATCGAGCCGAAGATCTTGAGGTACTCCTGCTTGACGTCCTCGACGTTGCGCAGCACCAGCCCTCGCGCCGGGACCTCCCACACGATGTCGTCGGTGTAGACGGAGATCGCCTCGTCGATGCTGTCGACATTCTCGTTGTGGAAGTGCACCTCGACTGCCTCGAGGTTCCGAGCGATGATCTCGTCCCGGGTTAGGTCGGTCTGTGCCGTCATGGCAGCTCCTCGCGTGGATCGACGCTGATCAGGTTGGGTCAAACGCTAACCGATATATGTGATAACAGCAAGGCCATCACGTGGTCGCCTAGGCCATCAGGTCGTTCAGGCGTTGGGTGGCCGCGATGTCTCCGGTCCGCTGGGCGTCGCGGCGTTGTCGGGCGGAGGTCACGTAGGCCTCGGGCTCGCCGGCTTCCAGTGCTGCGACGGTCTCTGCGATGAAGGCGTCAAGGGGCATCGCTCGGGGGTCGGTGAGGTTGATCGGCTGCAAGGCGGTGTTGGTGAAGGGCGGCGCGATCTCGATCACCTCGATGTTCGTCGCCTGGAGCTGGTGGCGCAGCGAGAGGGTGTACGAGTGCAGGGCGGACTTCGACGCGGAGTACAGCGGCGCCCGCGCGAGTGGCGCATAGGCGAGCATCGAGCTCACGTTGACGATGGCCGCCGACGGCGCGGCGCTCAGATGGTCGATGAGGGCGGAGATCAGGCGGATCGGGCCGAGGAGGTTCGTGGCGACGGTACGCGCGAGGTCATCGTCGGCCAACGGCCTGGTGAGATCGGTGTCGAGCATCACGCCCGCGTTGTTGATCAGCACGTCGAGCTCGGGGTGGTTCTGGAGGACGTTGCGGGCGACGCGCGCGATGCTGCTCGGATCGGTGATGTCCAACGCCATCGTGCGGATGCCGGGACTGGCGCTGGCGACGTCTTCCAGGTGATGCGCGCGCCGGCCCGCGACGATGACGGTGTTCCCCAGGTGGTGCAACGCCTCGGCCAGGCCTCGACCGATGCCGGTTCCGCCGCCGGTGACCAGAACGGTCCGCTGAGTCAGCCTCACCGGGCCTGACCGTCCGGGTGGGCGAGGCGCGAGTCCCACTCGCGTCGAACGAAATCCTCGAAGGAGGTCGGCTGCCGCCCCAGTAACCAGGTGAGGACGTTGGCGTTCCCGACGAAGTCGTGGGCGCTGTAGCGCGTACTGATCGATCGGAGCACCGACAGCTCGTGACTCGCCTCAGCCTGGTCCCGATCGCCGAGCCACGCCCGGGCATACGTCTCCGCGTCGATCTGGCGCACGTCGACCGGGTGGCCCATCACTCGTGACACGATCTCGCCCAGCTCGTACGCGGTATGTCGCCCGGGAGCGACGAGCTCGTAGGTCGCCGCCGCGTGCCGGGCGCTGTCGGTCAGGGTCATCAGGGCGACATCGGTGACGTCGTCGAGGTCGACCAGCGACTGCCGACGGGTGAGCGACCACGACAGCTCGAACACGTTGCGGGCGAAGGCTGGTCGCAGCTTGAGCGGCAGCATGTAGTTCGAGGGCTGGAGGATGGTGAACTCCAGGTCCGACGCGAGCAGATGCTCCTCGACGTCGCGTTTGATCGTGTGCTGGACCAGGTCGGTCACGATCGAGTGCAGGACCGAGCTGAACACGAAGTGTTGGACGCCCTCGGCTCGAGCCGCGTCGATGAGGCCGAGACCCATGGCCCGTTCGCCCGGGCTGAGCGTCGGCACCGACGTGGTAGATCTTCTCGACATCGCGCACGCAGCGTTGCTGTACGGCGGGATCGGCGAGGTCCCCGACGACGACGTCGTCGACACCCAGGGTGCGTAGGCGTTCGGCCGAGGCCTCCGATTTGACGTTGGCGCGAACCCGTTCGCCGGCTCGAACCAGCTTGGGGACGAGGTGCTGCCCCTGGTTGCCCGCGGCAGCGGTCACGAGAATCACTGGAGCTCGACCACCGGTTCGCCGGCAATCCAGACCCCACGGATGCTCCGCGAGGCGTCGATGTCCGACGTGGGGTCGCGCTCGAGCAGAACCAGGTCGGCCCGCAGCCCGACGCCCAGGCGCCCACGGTCCGACAGGTCGAAATAGTCGGCGGCCGCTGAGGTGGCGGCGCGTAGTGCCTCGGCCGGGGTGAGGCCGGCGTCCACGAGCAGCGCCAGCTCGTCGTGGAGGCTGGCTCCCATCGGCGGTGAGGCGGGCGCAGCGGGCATCTGGTTCGCGTCGGTACCGACCAGGACGGTGACGCCGGCCCTCTGGAGGGCGGTGACGCTGTCGGCCGCCGGTTCGTACCGCGGGCCGGGGCCTCCGGTGCCGGCGAGCCGCTCCACGATGCCCTTCATCATGGTGAGCGTGGGCACGACGACCACACCGGCCGCGGCCAGCGCACCGGCCCGCTCGTCGTCGATGGGCCGATCCAGCGGTACGTGGGTCAGGACGTCGAACCCGGCACGCTGGGCCATCTCGACGGCGTCGGAACGTGAGGCGTGGGCGACGGTCTTCAGACCATGCCGGTGCGCCTCTGTGACGATCGCGTCGACTGTGGCCTGGTCGAAACCGGGGAGGTCGATGACCACCTTGATGTAGTCGGCACCCTGTTCCACGCGCCGCGCCACGGCGGCCGGCACGGCCGAGACGTCCTCGACGAGAGCCTCGCGCGCGGCCGGGATGTCCTTCATCCGTTGGGCGTGGGCACTCGCGGGGGAGGACAGGGCCATCATCCCGCTGCGGATGTCGGTGACGCCGCGACGACCCCGTAGTGCGCTGACCAGCGGTGCCAGGGAGCCCATGTCGAGCGCCGTCGTGACCCCGTGCGTCGCGAGCGCCGTCAGGGTCTCCGGGCCGTACAGGTGGACGTGACAGTCGATGAAGCCGGGGAGGAGAAATCCCCCGGCCCCGTCGATGAGCTCGGCGGCCGCATCGTCACTCCCATCGTGAATCGCCGTGATTACGCCGTCGTCGAACGCGAGCTCGCCGGAGTCACCGAACGCTTCACCCTCGAACAGCCGGACGTTCCGAAGCACGGTGGTCGTCATGGCGGTCAGGACACCGATGCCTTCGCGCACTGCACTGCGAAGTCGAGCTGCGCGGTCTGGAACTGTTCGCCCGGAAGGTGGAAGTCGATGCAGTGGCCGCTGCCGGGCTGCAGGGCGGTGTCGACCGACGCCGATGCGCCGAACCCGCCACGGAACTCGTCGATCTCGTCCTGGTTCGTGACCCACAAGGCGTCGAACTCTCCCTGCCGGTGGTGGACGGGAACCGTGACCCTCCCGCAGACCTCCGCGCGGCGCTCGATCCACCCGCCCGTGATGTCGAGGAGCTCCACCTTCGGCACCGGGGTGTTGGAGGGGTGGCTGGCGGCGGGCATGTCGTCCGCGTAGGTGCCGGCCGGTCCGAACATCACCTGGTCCTTCATCGGGACGGGCAGGTCGATCATGGGGATCGGCGGGAGCGCCTCCCAGGCTCCGCGAGACTCCTGCGGCACGCGTACGAGACATCCGGAGAGGGCGAGACCGAGGAGCGGCCACGAGGGTTGCGCCGCGGCGATGGCGGTGGCGACCGCGCCGCCGATCGAGTGGCCGAGGAGGACGACGCCAGACGCCTGGCCGCCGTGGTCGGCCCAGATGGACCCGATGGCCTCGGTGAGCGCGTCGGCGTTGGCGAGGATGATCGAGTCGTCCGTCTCGAGCGGGGCCGAGCCGCCATAGTTGGGGCGGTCGAGCGCGATCACCGGTATGCCCCGGCTCGCCGCGCGGTCGAGCAGCGAGTAGCCGGGGATGTCGAAGTACTTCGACGAGTAGGTGCCGCCGTGGAGGGCGATGACCAGTGGCGCGCCGGGAATCGCCGCAAAGCCGTCGGTGGTGTTGCTGCGACCGGTGTAGGTGCGGTCGCCATGGGTGTGCGTGAAGGTCGTGGACATCGTCGTCCCTTTCGTGTGGTTGATCGGTTCAGTCGTGGGTGATGGCCTGGCGCACGGCTGCGGCCGAGGCGAATGCTGCGGGCTGGTCACGATGCTCGGCACGCAGGGTGAGGATCGCGGCGCCCCTCAGCTCCGGGGGGAGGTCCGCGGGCCGCGCGATGAGCAGGAAGTGCAGGTGGGAGTAGTTCTCGCCGAAGCTGAGGAAGTAGACGTTGGATGCGTCGGTGGCCGCCTGGATCGCTCGGGTGACACGTTGGGCGACGATGCCGAAACCGGTTGCCTCCGAAGGGGTGAGCGCGTCCCATCCCTCGGCGTGCCGTCGGGCGCGGAGGATGTACCAGCCCGGGACGTCGTAGCCCTCGGCGACTTCGCAGGCCCAGTCGGCGTCTCGGTACACGACGGCGTCAGTCGGCGATGACTCGAGGTCACAGGGCAGGCAGGTGCTCATCGCGTGGCGCCAGGAGCAGCGGCGACGAGCTCGGCGACCACGTGCGGTCCGACGTTGCCCGTCGCACCGAGAGGGAGTGCTGGCATGCGAGCTCCTCGTCAGCTTCGTGTCGGTGCGGTGGAGGCGGCGTGCCCGGAGAGGGTGGAGACCAGGTCCTGGCCTGGCGGGTCGCCGCTCCCGACGGCGGCCACGATGTGGTCTGGGCGGACGACGACCCAGTCGGCCCCGAGCCCGGCCATCACGTCGGTGGCGACCCGATGGACGTCGACGGGCATGTGCTGATCGGCCGCTGCCGCGAGCAGTGGATCGACCGTGGTGCCCGGGCCGGCGAGCACGACGTGATCGAGGCGTACGAGGTCGAGGGTCGATCGGTCGGGTTCGAGCCAGACGTGGGGGAGCCGGCGACCCGGGACAGCAGCCGACTGCCAGGGGCCGGACTGTCCGGTGGCGGCCGGGATGATCGGTGAGCTGTCGTATCGGTGGCCGAGGACGAGGTCGAGGCTGAAGAACTCTTGGGACTTGGTGTCCTGGATCCGGGCCGCCGCTCGTGCCCGCGACTCCTGGCCGCGCGCCCCGGGGTCCGTCAGATCTCCGCCGAGAAGTTCGGGGGAGAGGGTGGACATGTTGGCGACGGCCTCGTCGATGACCCGACGGTGCAGTGGTACCCGCTCGGCCGGATAGGAGTCCAACACCGCGGGGCCGGCCCAGCCGTCGATGGTCGCCGCCAGCTTCCATCCCAGGTCGACGGAGTCGCCGATGCCGGTGTTGAGGCCGTGACCGCCGAACGGCGGGTTCAGATGGGCCGCGTCCCCGACGAGAAAGACCCGTCCGGCGCGGCAGCGATCAACCAGCTCCATCCGCGCCACCCAGGGGTCGGTGCTCACGATGTCGATGGGCAGGTCCCGCCCGACGGCACCGGTGACAAGGCGGCGCGGATCGAGGTTGGGGGAGGTTCCGTCGACGCCGAAGGCGATGAGCCACCACAGCCCGTTCCGGTCGACTGGTCCGAGCATGCCCGGGGTCTCGTCGTTGATGACCCAGGTCTGCACGGCCGGTGGGCGTGGCACCAGGGAGGCGAGGTCGTCGCACCGAAAGACCACACCGGTGTTCGGCCGCAGTGCCTGCTCGCCGACGTATGCGGCGCCGATGCTGTCGCGCACCACGCTGCGGGCCCCGTCGGCGCCCACCACGAAGTCGGCAACGACGTCCTGCGTATGGCCGTCCGGGTCGAGGACGGACACCGAGACGCTGTCGGCCTCGGGACGGAGGCCGGTCACGCGCGATCCCAGGCGCAGCTCGACGGGTGACAGCTCGAGGGCCACCTCCCGGAGAACTTCCTCGGTGACGTACTGGGGCATTTGCTGGCCCAGCTCGGGGGACACTCCGATGTCCTGCAGGCCCAGGACACCGTGGAATCGAGTGAGCTCGGTCCCGAGCAGGGTGGTGCAGAACGACACGTCCTGGGACCACGACGGCGGGAGCGGGGCGGCCGCGCGGACTCGGCCGGCGATGTTCCAGCGTCGAAAGTGTTCCAGCGTGCGGGTGTTCAGCGTCTTGCCCCTCGGCCGCAGTCGTGTGGGCTGTTCCCTCGGCTCGATGACGAGGCACGGTATGCGGCGCAACCCGAGCTCCACGGCCAGGGCGAGCCCGACCGGCCCGCCGCCGCAGATCAGGACGGGCACCCTGTGGTTGTTCTCGCTGACGATGCGGTCGTCCATGTGGTGGGAGCCTCCTAGCGGCCGAGGAGGGTGAGGGCGGCGTCGGCGATGGTGTCGGTGTCGATGCCGTGCAACCGGTGGGCGTCGTCGAGGCTGGAGGACTGGCCGAACTCGGTGACCCCGAGGCAGCGGATCCGGTCGCCCCGGGCGGCGCCGAGGAAGGTGAGGGTGTGCGGGTGTCCGTCCAGGACGGTCACCAGTGGCGCCCGGTGCTCGCGGCGGCAGAAGCTCGTCGAGGATCCCGCCGCCCACGCCCGGAAGCCGGGTACCACGTTGCTGGAACGACCGGAAGACCAGATCCGGACTCGTCAGGCAGATGACCCCCGCGTGAATCCCCTGTGTCTCGAGGGAACTCGCGGCCATGATGACCTCGGGCATGATCGTGCCGACGCCGACAAGCGTGATGTCCTCCTCGGCCACGGCGTGGTCGACCGGCAGCCGGTAGCCACCCGCGATCGCTTGTCGCCGACGCCGTTCACGCAGTGCCGGGTCATCCGGCAGCTGGGCGAGGTCGGGATCGATGGGCCGCGTCGAAAGGCGGAAGTAGGCCGAGGTGCCGCCCTCTACCCCTACCTGCGCCATCGCCTGCAGGAGGCACCACTCCAGGTCGTGGGCGAAGGCCGGCTCCCACGCGACGCATCCCGGCTGCTCGAGCCCGATCGAGGGTGTGGTGATCGACTGGTGCGCTCCGCCTTCGGGCGCGAGGGTCACCCCCGAGGGGGTCCCGACGAGGATCGACTGCCCGCCTGCATACATTCCGTACGACCATGGCTCCAGGGCTCGGGAGACGAAGGGGTCGTACAGCGTCGCGACCGGGATGAGCCGCTCTCCCCATCGAGACCAGGTGGCGCCGAGCTCTCCGAGCAGGGAGACGAGGTTGACCTCGGCGATTCCGAGCTCGATGTGCTGACCGTTGGTGACCTCGTGCCAGCGCAGCACCCGCTGGGTGTCGTCGGCGAACCAGTCGCGACGGTCGGAGACGGACCAGACCCCGGTCTTGTTGATCCAGCCGCCGAGGTTGGTCGACGACGCCACGTCCGGGGAGCAGGTGACCACGCGCGCCGCGGTGTCGGGGGCGTCGCGAGGAAGGTCGGCCAGCAGCCGTCCGAGGGCGGCCTGCGTCGAGATCGGCTTGCGGTGGGCGTGGCCCAGCGAGGTGGGAATCTCCAGCGGTGTCGTCGGCGTGACGGGCTCACGCCGCAGCGCCGCGCGGCGCTCCTCACAGAGCCGACCGGCAGTGCTGTCCGCCGGCGAAGCCGCTGCCACGGGGTGCTCCGTTCCACACCGGAGTCGGCCGCCAGGACGTCCATCTGTTCGCCGCTGAGCAGGGCCGAGTGGTTGTTCGGGTGGCCCTCGGTCGGCAGCCCGCGGCCCTTGACGGTGTAGGCGAACACCACGGTCGGGCGGTCGGCCGCGACCGTGGTGAAGGTGTCGACGAGCAGACCGAGGTCGTGCCCTCCGAGGTCGCGAACCGCCGCCGCCAGCTCGGCGGCGGGCATCCCGGTCACGAGGTCGCGCAGCGCAGCGGCCTCCGGTCCGCCGTCAGCATCGGTCACGATCCGCTCCGCGACGTGCGAGGAGTCGACCCGCAGCATCCGCTGGTACTCCTCGTTGGGCATGCCCTCCAACCGTTTCCGGAGCAGCTCGCCACCGGGCCGGGTGAAGACGTCGGAGATCAGCCGGCCCCACTTGAGCACGACGACCTGCCAACCGGCGGCAGCGAACATGCCCTGGAGCTTGGCGATCTGGATGTCGGGCACCACCCGGTCCAGGGACTGCCGGTTGAGGTCGACCACCCAGAGCAGCTCGCCCAGCCCGGCGACCTGTGGATCATCACGGTCTCCCAGATCGCGCCCTCGTCCAGCTCGGCGTCCCCGAGGAGGCTGACGAAGCGCCCCGCCGGGGGTGTCGTCGGGAACTGGGAAGCCGCGTACCGATGGGCCATTGCCGCCCACACCGCGGCGGTGGCGCCGATCCCGACCGACCCGGTCGAGAAGTCGACCGTGTCGGGGTCCTTGAGCCGTGAGGGGTAGGACTGCAGGCCGCCCTTGGCTCGCAGGGTGGAGAGGAACCTCTCGTCCAGGTCGCCGAGGAGGTAGTTGATGGCGTGCAGCACCGGTGAGGCGTGGGGCTTCACCGAGACGCGGTCCTGGCTGGTCAGCTCGGCGAACCACAGCGCCACCATGATGTCCACCATCGACGCGCTCGACGCCTGGTGACCGCCCGCCTTGACACCGGAGTCGTTGGGCCGGCCCGCGTTCGCCGCGTCGACGATCGATGCGGACAACCACAGCACTCGCCGCGCGATCTCGCGCAGGCTCTCTTCGTCGGTGGGCGCGCTGACGGCGTCCTCGGTGTTCGGCTCGGAAGGTGCCATCGTCGCGAAACAGACCGGGAGTCAGGCCGCTGTGAACGTGGTGGTCATCTCGCCGATGACCTCGGCGTGCGTGACCAACTGGTCGCCGGGCTGGAGGACCACCCGCGGGTCCCGGGTCCATCCGATCCCCGCCGGCGTACCGGTGAAGACGAGGTCTCCCGGGAGGAGGGGCACGATGGCCGAGAGCTGTTCGATGATCTGCGGGATGGTGAACACCATCTCCCGGCTGGTGCCCTTCTGCATGGTCCGGCCGTTGAGGGTGCAGCCGATGCCGATGTCCTCGAGGTCCGGGAACTCGTCGGGTGTCACGAGCACCGGGCCGATCGGGGCGAAGCCCGGATAGGACTTTCCCAACGAGAACTGGGGGGTAGGACCGCGCCACTGCACGTGCCGCTCGGACAGGTCCTGGCCGAGGGTCAGGCCCGCGATGTGCTCCCAGGCGTCGTCACGGGTGATGCGGTGCCCTCCACGGCCGATGACCACCACGAGCTCCGCCTCGAAGTCGACGGCGTCGGAGGGGAGCTCGACCTCCGCGAACGGACCGGTGACAGAGGCGGGAAACTTGGCGAAGACCACGGCGTGCTCCGTTGGCAGCTCGAGGTTCGCCTCGGCCGCGTGGTCGCGGTAGTTGAGGCCGATGCCGAAGACCTGCCGTGGTGACGGGACCGGTGGACCGAGGTCGGAGGTCTCGTATGCCGCGGCCGCGACGCCCGCGAGTGCTTCCCCGTGTGACGCGTACCAGCGCTGCAGTTCGTCCCAGCGCTCGAAGGCCTGCTGTGGGACCGCAGAGAACCGGCCTTCGGTCACGGTCTCGACGTCCAGGGCACCCTCGGAGCGAACGATGCACAGACGCATACCGATGGTCGCGAGTCTCATCGTGAACCTCCATGGTTCAGGGGGCCGAGGGCAACGACACGCTAGCATGATATGTGATAACAGCACCCGAATTGCTTGATAACATCGGCGGTCCGCCGCCACGAGGGAGCACACCGATGAGCCTCACCACGAGCACGCCCGGTTCGGTGCGCGCCATCGAGCAGCATTCGGTGTCGGACCAGGTCACGGCGGAGCTGCGCCGCTCGATCGTCTCGGGCGATCTCGCCCCGGAGCAGAGCCTTTCCCTGCGCAAGCTCGCCGAGCAGCTGGGGGTGAGCTTCATTCCCGTCCGAGACGCGCTGCGGGTTCTCGAAGCCGAGGGCCTGGTGGTCAACCCTCCCGGACGCAGCGCCACCGTCGCACCGCTTGACCTTGACGAGCTGCACGCCATCTACCGCAGCCGGCGCCTGCTCGAACCCGACCTCGCCCGTCGCGCCGTGAGCGGGCTCTCGGACGAGCGACTCAACGAGCTGTACGACGTCGCCTCCGAGCTGGGTGACGCCGATCGCAGCATGGACGACATCTATGACGATCATCGGGCGTTCCACCTCGCGCTCATCGCACCCGCGGTGACCGCATGGGACGAACGGATCCTCAACCTGCTGTGGCGAGCCGGTGAGCGGTACATCCGGATCGGTTTCGGGCTGCTCGACCCCGACCCTCATGAGCACGACCGTCGGCGTGAGGCACACCAGCTACTGGTCAACGAATTCCGCCAGCGCGACCCCGACCTCGCCGCCGAGGCACTGGACCAGCACCTTTCCCACAACGAGGAACTCGCGCGGAACGCGCTCTCTCACTGGGATGCCCGTGTCCAGCCCTCACCGTGAGGCCGACACACCCGGGGACTCAGCCCCAGCGTCGAGACGTCCGCGTATGGGGGGCCTACGTGCCCGCGTCGGGTAGCGGTCTCCAGACGGTCGCCACATCCTTGCGATAGCGACGGCCGAAGAGGCCACCCAGCACCGTCAGCACCGGGCCCGGCACGTTCGCTCGCAGCGCGGACATCTCCTCCTGGGTGGCACCGTCCTGCATCCAGGCGAAGAAGGCGCCGGCCTTGGCCGGACTCGATCGGCGACTGAACTGCTTGCCCATCTTCTTCAACGCCGGGTCACCCTCGTTCTGCGTCAGCGCCTCCTCGGTCTCCGCTTCCTCGTGGTCCAGGTGGGTCACGGTCGTCGCCTGCAGCCGCTCCATCGCGGCGGCGGCGACGTCGGCGTCGGAGCGGCTCGCGGACGTCCTGAGTCTGGCCATGGCCTCCCCAGCCGCGGCCAGGTCCGTAGCCATCGCCTCGTGCTCGACGTCGAACGTGTCGATGGTGGAACCGGGGACACCGATCGCGGCCAGCGCCGGCCACGCGATGGCGTGCTCGCCCTCGTGGTGGTCGGTGAGTTGGTCGTCGAAGTTCTCCCACGCCAGCCACAGGGCAGCAGCGCGTTCCTCGTCCCCGTCGACGAACGCGTCGAGGGCGTCCCGGAACCGGGTGAGGTCGCGACGAACCGCTCGATGGATGGTCTTGTTCATGCTCATGCCCGGATGTGACGTCGCCATGCCCACACGCTAGGAGGCGCCAGGCCGCCTCGCACAAGAATCGGATCCGTATAGGTCACGTGACGCCAACCCCAACGCCCCCGGCTCGGTAGCCCGCTCCGGCGGCACGCGTGCCGGCGAGCCGGCTGGCCGGTCGAGCGCGTCGTCCGGTGGTGGGTTTCGACGGCCGCTTCCCGCCCCATGTCACGCTGGTTGGTCACTTGCGGGGCCGATGTCGAGGTGATGACGTCGCACGGCGCGCAGCGACGTTGGCGGACACTACGGCCTCGAGCCGGAGTGAGGATGCCCGGGGCGGGGGTCCTCAGTAACCGCGCCGGCCCTACCTTGGTGTCGGCACCTCGGAGACGCGGTGTAACGCGGATGGCCGGAAGCGCGATGTCTCTCGTGTGAGGTGGCGCACGCTGGGCTAGGCGGTTGCTGCCCTACGTGGCCTTGCACCGGCGGGCGTTGAACTGCGCGCTAGTGACGCGCTGAAACGAGCAACCGATGTCGTCGGTGCGAGGCCGCGCCCTTCTCGAGCGGGCACGGCCTGGTAGGTCCCCGCCGGTGGAGACTGCCTGGTCGCGCTCCCAGTCCACCCTCTCGACCACGGACGCTGGTTAAGCGCGAGCCCTCGATGTGCGTGTTGATGATGTGCGCTTCCACCGGTTGAGGCGTCCGTACTGATCTCGCCGCCAGGCTCGACCGTGGCTATCGGTGAACTCCAGCTGCAGCGGCGGGGGACGTCTGCCGCTGAGCAGACGAGCGTCCTCACTGGGCAGCGTGAATTCCGGTCTCCAGGGCGCGCCCTCCTCGCCGGCCGCGAGGGTGGGCCAGACGTGGAACATCAGCTGGTTGCCGAAAGCCACCTTCTTCGCTGCTGCCCGGCCGACGAAGCACTCGATCACGACGTCGTGCACCGGTCGATCTCCCTGGTTGACGACGTCAACGACGTAGCGGCGGCGGACCGCGGCACCCCCATCGGGTAGCAAGTCATGAGAGACGTCCGCCTCGGTTATGGTCGCATCCACCGCATTGGCCTGGCGTCGTCCCCGCCGGAGAAAGCCCGTGACGTAAAGCCATACGAACGCGGTGACGCCTAGAAGGACTCCAGCGGCGACGAAGGCGGTGCTGCCGGAGCCTGTCATCTGGTGGACCCTTCCTCGCGGTCAACGCACGCACAGTACTGGCGTTGATGGCTGGCAGCCTCTCGGCGAGCAACAGAGCAACAGAAAGTAGCTGGAATGGGTAACGGCGCCCCGGCGCACCGACGATGTGGTGATCGCCGTGGCGTTCTTCGGACCCCCGAGCGGAGGGCGCCACGGCTCGGGATGGCACGAGCAGCACGTGAAGGGGCACTGAGGTGGCTTCGGTGACCGGCCACACCCGGCCGTCCGCGGGCAAGCGGTGCCGTGCGTGTACGTGCGGCGCCCACGCGCAAGGACCCGCCGTAACCCTCAGGGCGGCCGGCCACTTGGCGCGGCGCCGCCGTGCCCTTGGTCTGTTGGAACGCAACGCGGCATCACTGCAAGGTTCGTGCTAGCGCCGCTCGCGATCCGTTGTCGATGCGTCGAGTGGGACGTCCGAGGCGCCGGCTTCGATCTCCTCGTCGGTCAGCATCCGAGTGCCCCGGGTGTCAACGGTCTTCGACTTCCGCTGGGTGTCGACCGGCGCGGCCGGGTCGACCTCGGCGTTGCCTCCGGAACGACCCTTGGTGGCCGCCACCGCAGCGGCGGCGGCGGCCGCTGCCACGCCGACACCAGCCGCGACGGCCTTGCCGGACACGCCGGCCTTGCCGTCGTCGCCGCGGGAGGCGGCCGCAGCCGCGACCCCCGGCGTACCCGTGCCACCGTCGCTGGTGACGGCTCCGCGCCACGCCCCGGTCGCGTACTCCTCGGACTCGATGAACTCCTTGAACCGGTCGAGGTCCGCCTGGGCCTGACGTTCGATGAGATGCATCGCGTCGCCAGCCTTCTCCACGAGCCCCTCCGGCTCATACTCCAACAACAGGCTCACCGACGTCTGGTCCGCCGCCGAGGTCCTCGAAGGTCACCGAACCCGCATTCGTCGCACCCTCGGTCGCCGCCCAGGCCACCTTCCGGTCGGGCAGCTGCTCGAGGATCCTGGCCTCCCACCGTCGCCGCACGCCAGCGATCTCGGCCACCCAGTCGAGCCGGTCATCGGCGAGCTGAGTCACGCTCTTGACCCCGCCCATGAAGCGGGGGAACTCCTCGAACTGCGTCCACTGGTTGTACGCCCTGCTCACCGGCACGTTCACCAGCACGGTCTTGGTCACTTGGGTGGTCATGAGCCTTCTCCTCGCTCGCCGTCGTCGGCACCTGGTCGGTGCCGCCTGCCTTACTCCTGTGTCGCCCGGGCTGATCCAGCCCGCAACGTCGAGACGGTGCCTTCGGGTCCGGCTCGTTCAGAGACCGCTCCGGCAGCCGGCAGTGCGGTAGCTGTCGGAGCGGTCCGCGCATGCTCAGCTCACGACTGGCGACGAACCTCCTCGGCGGCCTGCCGGGTGCTGTCCTTGACGCCGGCCGCGGTGGAGGAGGCCTCGTCCTTGACCGTGGCCGCGGAGTCCGCGGCGCTGGCCTTCACCTGCTCGACGGCCTCGCGGGCCGGCTCCTTGAGGTTCTCGGCGACCTGCCGGGCGGCCGAACTGGAGTTCATCCGCGAGCGGCTGCGCCTTCTCTTTCAGGGCGGTCGCACCCTGCCGTTCGGCCTGGCTGGCTGGCAGCAGCGACGACACCAGCCACCCTGCGGCGAACGCCACGAGGCCCGCCGCGAGGGGGTTGCCCCGAGTCTTACGCCGGACCGCCGACTGTCGCGTCGCCGGCCGTCCCGGACACCGACTGGCCCGCGTCGTCGGCGGTACCCATGACGCTGTCCTTGACGCTGTTCTTGACGGTGGTGACGCCGTCGCGGACCTTGTCGACCTGTCGCCGGGCGACCGTGCTGGGCCGCACGCTGTCGGCGAGCGCGTTGACGTCTCCGCTCAGCTCTGCGCGGGTTGACTCGATCTCGTGGCGGATCTGGTCAGGGTTGTTACTCATCGTGGATCCTCTTTTCCGGCAAGGGCGTCGGGAATCTGCTTGGTGGTTTCGACGGTCCGGGACAGGCCCTGGACCCGGCGGAGCCTGGAGCGGCCGGACGCGTACAGGATCAGGGCGACGACCCCCCACACGGCGGCGATGACGACGCCGGACCAGGCCTGCCCGATCCACTGGGCGATGCCCCACCATGCGGCGATGGACAAGAACAGCAGCACCATGTGGACGGCCACTCCCGCGCCGGAGAGCATGCCCACCCCGGCGCCGGCGCGGGTCGCCGACTCGCGGACCTCCGCCTTGGCCAGCTCGACCTCCTGACGCATCAGCGTCGAGAAGTCCTCGCTCACCGCCGCGATCAGCTCGCCGACCGACCGGTCGTCCGCCGTACCGTCGTTCACCGGGCGAACCAGCGAAGGCCTGACCGCCGGCTCCCCGCTCACCGTTCGCCCTCACGACGGGCGGCGCTGCGACCGGTCGCCGGCGTGCCTGCGCTGACCGAGGACGACTGCTGCCAGCCGGCGTCAAGGTCGGAGTCGCTCTGCCCGTGCTTCGACCGCGTCGATGCCCAGGACGACTCCCCGGGGACGTCGCCGGCGGTGTAGGGGGAGCGGGCCGTCACGTCCGCTGCGATGACGCCTCGCTCACCGGCATACCGGTCGCCGCCACCCTCACGGCGGCCCTCGTGGTCGTCCTCACCGGCGGTGAGCCCGCGGGTGAGGCGCCCGGCGACGACTCCCGCCGTCGCGGCGATGACCAGGAACGTTCCCGGTCGGCGCCGCGCAAAGGAACTCACCTCATTCAGAATCGCCGACGGCTCCCGGTCATCCAGCCAGGACGCGGCACTCCGCGCGTAGTTCGCACCCCGATCGGCCAACCCGGTGGCGAAACCCGGCGTCCCCGCCGACGGTGACCCGTACGCCACGAGATCGCGCTGCGAGGCATCCGCCATGGACTTCAGTTCCTCGGCCAAGCTCCGTAGCCACGACGCCAGCGTGCTCTTCTGGTCCGTGGCCTGGTTCGACAGCTGCGACGAGGCCTGCTCCCACAGGGACCGAGCCTGGTTCTTGGCCTCATCGGCCACCGTGGCGACCTCGTCCGCGGCCACCCGGGCGACCCGCTTGCCACCCTCGGCCGCGTCATCGGCCACCATTCGACTCTGGCTCTTCACCACGTCCGCGGACGATCCGGACTCCGGCACGGACACCTCGGTAGCCCTCTCGGTCGCTGTCCTGGCTGACGGGTCAGTCGGTGTCGAAGCGGGTTGCGTTACATACGGATCGGTCATGATGCACTCTCCATCTCGGATACGGGTTATCGGTTGGCAGACCATCGCTGACGGCTCGCGACGGGCGCGTCGCCGGACAGCACCTCGTCTCTCGGTAAGGCGGGCATGTGAGCTCCCTGATCTAGAAGTGGGCGCGACCGCACTGCTGTCGGTGACTCCGGCCTGGTCCCGCGGCTGGCCGTCCTGCACCGGTGAAGACTCCACTCAAGGCGTTGCATGATGCTGACCCTTTTGGGCGGCGACCAGCGCCCGGCGCACGACGACATACCTCGGCATCGGCCCTCCGTCGTCATGCGCCCTTGTACCCGGCGTTCCCGAGGCAAACGCCCGCAAGGTAGGTCGCGGTCCAGCAGGCCATGGACGGCAGACCCCGGCTGCCCTCCTTGAGGAGAAGTTGCTGCCGCAGCTGGTGGCGCACCTGCGCGAGAACCGGGCGAGGCTGCGGGAGGAGTGGGTCGGCCGGATCCGTGACGAGCACCTGCTCGAGGCGATGACCCAGCAGGCGATGGCCACCGAGACCACCTCGGTCTACGACCACCACGTCGAGGTGCTCGAGGCCGGCGGCGTCGAGGCGCTCAAGCATTACGCCCGCGACCTGTCCGAACGGGTCATCCCCCGCGGGGTGGAGACCCACGGCGTGGCCGCATCGTGCTGCGGCTGCCCGACGTCGTGGCCCGGTCGCTGTTCGAGAAGTCCTAGTGCGACTTCGCGTTCCTCAGCCGGGTTCTCCACGCCCACGAGCGGGCGGCGAACCGATCGCCAACACGGTGGCGGTCAGCTTCGTCGGGGAGCGGGTCATCCGCCAGCAGCAGGCCGCCATCGGTGAGCTGTCCACGCCGGTGCTGCCGGTGCGGGAGCGGCTGCTCATCCTGCCGATCATCGGCGTCCTCGACGGGGCCGACGGGCTGACCGAGCAGCATCCGCACCCATCACCCGAAGGTCGTCGTCATCAACATCACCGGCGCCCCGGACGTCGACGCCACCGGCGCGAACCACCTGGTTCAGACCGTCGACACGTCACGTCTCAGGGGTACGAGCGTCATCATCACCGAACTCCCCCACGATCGCCCAAACGCGGGTGCCTTGCGTGGATCTGAGCACGATCCGCACCTCGGTGACCGATCAGGGCGGCTGGAGGAGGCCGAGCGACTGCTCGGTGTACTCGATGACCTGGAGGGACGGTGCCACCACCACGTGAGCTCCGGACCGGCGCTGGTCTCGATCCTGCGGCAGGGCTTGCTCCTGATCGCGTCGGTCCACACGGCCCTCGACGACGCCGAGATGCTGCGCTTCCGCGGCGACCTGGTCGACCAGATCGCCCGGTGCCGGGCCCGCGGGGTCGTCATCGATGTCGCCGCTCTGGACGTGATCGACTCGTTTGGTTTAAACACGCTGCGCAGCATCGCCGAGATGGCCCAGCTGCAGGGGGCGGAAACGGTCATCGTCGGGATCCAGCCCGACGTGGCCCTGGCCATGGTCCAGCTCGGGATGGGGCCCGGCCCGGTCTCCACCGCTGCCGACCTCAAGGAGGGTGCGGCGTACCTCGAGGGAGCGCTCGGATCACCGCATGTGGGCGGGGAGCATCCGGAGCGGCACCGCCGCCGGGCCGTGACCGAGGAGACAGCCTCGACGCCCTGACACGGGGCCACCGCCTCGGTCTCTGGCGACGCCTGCCAGGTGCCGGAAAGGCCGCGCTCACCGTCAGGCGCTACTGGGGCCGCCCGCCGTGACCGCCTCGATCAGCCCTTCGCGACGTCGTCCGCACTTTCATACAGGGCGTGATGGAGCGGGACGCACCCCACACCGATGGACTAGCTCGATAACTTCCCCCGGGGCGGCATCAGCTGACCTGACGGGCGGTCACCTCGCTGTCACAAGCGAGCCGGTCGGGGCGTGGCTCGAGGCCAGGCAGAGCCGAACAGGGAAACACCGCGCCAAGAAGGTCGACGCGTTGGGCGCCGTTGCATGACGCGGACCGGGACCGGCACTGCTCCCGCACTGAGGCAGTCCCGTGCGGGCCACCGCCATCGTGTCGCGCGTCCGCCTCGTCATGAATGGGCGGGGTGGGTGTCTTCTCTGCTGCAGGGCCGCCCGTCTGATCGACGGCTACGACACAAACCGAAGGAGTTCCACGATGAGGTTACGTACCAGAATCGCCACCGCCGGCACCGCGCTCGCCCTGGTCGGTGCCGTCGGCATCCTGCCGGGCGCCGCAGCCGCGAACGCCGCACCTGGTGGCAGCAAAGCTGCAGTGCCGACCGCCCAGCCGGCAGCGACCACGCTCCCGGTGACCGGAACGCTGCCGGACGGCACCGCCTTCACCGGCGCGCTCAGCAACCTGACGACGTCGGTCGTCGGCGGCGTGCTGACCCTGACCGGCACCATCACCGGCACCGGCCTACCCGCCGGCGGCACCACGTTCACCGCGCCGATCCAGGACCTCGTCACGACCGCCGGGTGCACGATCCTCACGCTGGACCTCGGCCCGCTGCATCTGGACCTGCTCGGCCTGGTCATCGACCTGGCCCCGGTGAACCTGGACATCACCGCGGTCCCCGGTGCCGGCAACCTCCTGGGCAACCTGCTGTGCGCGGTCGCCGGACTGCTCGACGGCCCGTCCGGCGCGCTGAACGGGATCGCCGCACTGCTCAACCGCTTGCTGACCGGTCTCGGCCTCTGACGCCGAGACCACACCAAGGGAAGGTGGGGTCCCGCCCGGGAGAGCGGGACCCCACCGATGGTGTTCCCCGTCCACAGGCCAAGGGCCCAGCTTGAACCCGCAACCTCTGGGAGTGAGAGGACGGCAATGGTTCCCGATCTGAGTGACGACACCGCACGGGCCCACCGTCGCGCGGAGTGCGCGCGATGGGACGGGTCAGGCACTCCAATGCGTCGTTGGAGTCGCGACAACCGCGGCCGAGGAGCCACCGCGGTGGATTACGCGCTGTTGGTCGCCCTCGTCATCGCGGTCATCGTCGTCCTGGTCGCGACCGTGGGCCGGCAGGTCTTCGACCTGTACCGCACCGTCCCGATCTTCTGAGGAAGACGGACCGAGATGAGGCACTCACCCGCCGACTCCCCACCCCCGACCCGCCCTCGGCACACCCAACGGACGCCAGTATTCCGACCCCGGTCAGGGTGTGACCGGTCACCGAATCGGGTACCACCCCAGGTGACCGTTCGGGGGCACGCCCATGGAGACGAACCGACCGATGCTGATGCTGTACCTGGGCCTCTTGACATCACTGCTGGCCCGTCCCGCCCGGTGTTCCTCGCCGGGCTGGAACGGTGGACCGCTCCAGGGGAGGACCTCCGGTGCGGCCACGGGTCCGTTTGGGCAGCGGTCCCGAGATTGCCTCGTCGGGGGGCCGGCCGGCCTGGCGCTGCTCCACCGTGGTGGGCAGCGTGCCAGCGCGGGATGTGGCGGCGCTTCGGGCGCACCTGACCGGGGACCGCTATGAAGGGAACTAGAACGATGCTGCGAAATGGTTCACGAACGACCGGGCCTGGCGCCGCTCAGCCGTCCGAAGGTCCGGACTCTGCTGGTCGGGGCGACGCGACAGAGCAGCCCGAGGTCGTCCCCATCACTGATCTCACGCGGGCGTCGTGGCGCTACACGATCCGCAAGGCGTGGTCCGAGTTCATGGGAGACGAGTGCACCGACGTGGCGGCGGCCCTGACGTACTACGCGGTGCTGTCGATCTTCCCGGCGCTGCTCGCGCTGGTCTCGCTGCTCGGCGTCTTCGGACAGGGGGAGTCCACAACCAACGCGATGCTTGACATGATCCGCCAGATGGGCCAGGACACGGCGGCCGACCAGCTTCGTGGTCCGATCGAGCAGATGACGCAGGCGAACGCCGCAGGCCTAGCGCTGATTCTCGGGATCCTTGGCGCCGTCTGGTCGGCGTCCGGCTACATCGGCGCCTTCGGACGGGCCATGAACCGCATCTACGGGGTGGCGGAGGGCCGACCGGTCTGGAAGCTGCGTCCCCTTCAGGTCGGCCTGACCCTCGTCGGAATCATTCTGGTCGCGGCCGTGCTGGTCGGCCTCGTCGTCAGCGGTCCCGTCGCCCGCTCGGTCGGCGATGCCATCGGGCTCGGCAGCGGCGCCGTGACCGCCTGGAACATCGCCAAGTGGCCGGTGATGCTGATCATCGTGACCGTGCTGGTCGCCCTGCTGTACTACACCGCTCCCAACGTCAAGAAACCGAAGTTCCGCTGGATCAGCGTCGGCGCCGCCATCGCCATCGTCACCTGGATCCTCGCCTCGGCCGCATTCGGTTTCTACGTCGCGAACTTCAGCAGCTACAACAAGACCTACGGCTCCTTGGCCGGAGTCATTGTCTTCCTGCTGTGGATCTGGCTGACCAACCTGGCCCTGCTGTTCGGCGCCGAGGTCGACGCCGAGCTGGAACGCGCAAGCCAGCTGCAAGCCGGGATCGAAGCAGAGGAAGAGATCCAGCTGTCACCTCGAGACACCCAAGCGGCGGAGAAGCGCGAACGCAAACGTGACGATCTCGTCCAAGAAGGCCGCCGCCTCCGCACGGAAGCCAACGACAACAGCGACTGATTTAGCCATTGAACCCACCGGTGCTCCACGCCCAGCAGTCGGCGCAGCCCGATCCGAATTCGGGGCCCAGGACAACGTTGATCGCTCTCACCAAGACGTAACCAATGCAACCGAACGATCAATGTCGTGAAGGACGATTCACCGTTGGGCATCCGGCCCAGTGGCACTGCGACAGTTGCGGAGGCGGTGGGAGACAGAGGGCTTCTTCACCATCGAAGTCCGTGTGGCACCGGCAACACCCTAGTGAGGAGAGCAGAGAATGTCAGACATGGGTGAGACAGAGACGGAGACCTCTGAAGCTGAGTTTCCCAGGCGACTCGAGGAGGCCTATCGAGCCGACACTTCTACCGATTCCCTGTTTATAGTGCTCCAGCGAATCGAAGAGAAACTCGACCTACTGCTAGGGAAGGCAGGCATAAGCCCATAAGATCTCCAAGATGGTGCCCATGACCCAACCCATTTGCGTGGCATATGGCCGATGCCCGTGGGTCGTCCTCTCTGCCGCGGGCGTCGTCGTGGTCCGTCAAATCGCGTGGTTTGTATAAACTCTCCACGCGCCCATATAGTTCAGCGCCGGCATGCCTCCGCGGTCTCGTATTCGGGCGCCGGCTTCCCAAGGGGAGCATCGCATGGCGTGCAACGGAAGGTCACTCTGGCTAAGCAGTGTTTGCTGACAATGCCGGTCCCAGGCGGGCATGTTCAGACGACACCGTGCCGCGGCACATCCCCGATCATGGCTCTGCCCCGGAGGCTCGCCTGAAGCCTGTGGAGGAGGCCCCTGACTGCTTCGCGTCGACTCAACAGGCCGCCGGGTCCCGCCGATGCGAAAGGCTCGGCCCTGCGTTCTTTTCGCCGCGAGGCGGCGCCCTCAAGCACACATCGCCCCGGACGGGATGGACATTGAACACGCCAACGACCCCTCATACCGAGACTGGCTGGCCCGCTGGATGGGCCTGCAGGCCTGGACGTTCCGGCAGCAGTTCTTCCGCGAAAACCTAAGCCTGGGCGACGGCGGCGAAACCGGAACGGACAACGACCTCCTCGAGCGGACCTACACCCGCACCGGTGCGACCATTCTCGGCAAACGAATGTTCGACGGAGGCGAACAGTTCTGGCCCGACGAAGCACCGTTCCACACACCGGTTTTCGTCCTCACCACCCAGGTCCGCCCACCCTGGCCGCGACCCGGCGGCACGGTCTTCCACTTCGTCAACGACGGCATCCACTCCGCCCTCCGCCAGGCGTACCGCGCCGCCGCCGCCCGAGACGTCAGGATCGGTGGCGGCGCCGAAACCATCGGCCAGTTACTCAACGCCGGCCTGGTCGACGAGTTCACCCTCTCGATCACGCCCGTCCTGCTTGGCGACGGCACCCGGCTCCTCGACCAGGTCGACCCACGCCGCGTAGCCCTCGAGATCATCGACGCCACCCACTCACCGCTGGTCAGCCACCTGCACTACCGCGTCACCGACACCGGTGAGCGCTCACCGGCCTCGCGCACCGCCGCTCGATCCCAGTTCTGAGACCTCCGCCCCAGTGCTTAACCCAAGCCGGCCAGGTCCCGGCCTCGTCGCAAGCGGCCCTCGATCCGGTCACCGGAACCTGGACCGGCATCGGCGGCGGCATCCGCACCGGCGGGTTCGTCGGTTCCGCGACAGCCTCACCGTGGACGAGCGTCCGGAACACTGTTCATCGGCGGCAGCTTCACCGCCGCCGACACCGTGGAGACGTCCGGGGTGGCCACGCTGACAGATGACACCTTCGGCAGCCTCCGTGCCTTCCTGCGGTTTGGGGGCGCCGGAAAGCCAGGGTGTTCCCGCTGGCCGTCACCTACCGGATGAAGCTTGGTCTTGCGGCGGCGCCTCCCGCTGGCTGCACATCCCGATGACCTCGTCGAGCTCCTCGACCGTGAGGTGGCCGTCGTGTTGCCCCGCCGCGGCGATCACCTCGCCGAGTAGGCGGATCTCCATCGCCAGTTGCTGGTCCACCAAGAACGGCCCATCGCCAATTTCGGCCACGTTGGCGTAGCCCTTTGCGGGTGGTCGGTGGTGAGAGGCTGCGTGGTCGGCCGCCCGTAACGGGGACCGCGCACTCGGCGATGTCGTGATTGCCGTGGCGTTCTCCGGACCCCCGAGCGGAGGGCGCCACGGTTTGGTGTCGCGTCAGGCTGGCGTTGCTCCGATTCACGACGGAACCGACCGCGTCGCATCGGCTCCACCGCTCCCGGGCCCAGGTCGCCTTCGCGACGCGTCAAGTCGCGCCACGATCAGCGCCGGACTGATTGCCGGTTTGGCCTCGGCTGGTTTCTGGGCGCCTTTGTTGGGTACGTTTGATAGGGAGGCGTAGCCGCCTCCTTTTGTGCTTCAGCCAGACGGCCTACGGGAGCGGACATGAGTACGAGCAATCCCAGCACTGCCCGGTCAAGCGGATCCGAGGAGGCCTCCACGGCGGTGGTCTCCAAGTCGGTATCCGACAGCCCTTCCAAGCTGCAGACGTCGAAGGGCAACACCACCATCGCCGACAGCGTGGTTCAGAAGATCGCCGGTGTGTCGGCCCGTGAGGTCTCTGGCGTCTATGCGCTGGGCGGAGGAGCGGCCCGCACGATCGGGGCGATTCGTGAACGGATTCCTGGCTCGTCGCAGTCGGTTGGTCAGGGTGTCGCTGTCGAGGTCGGAGAGCGACAGGCCGCCATTGACCTCGACCTGGTCACCGAGTACGGCCTGTCGATCGTGGATCTCAGCCGAGCGGTCCGGCGCAATGTCATCGAGGCGGTCGAGGGGATGACGGGCCTGGAGGTGACGGAGGTGAACGTGTTGGTGAACGACATCCACCTGCCCACCGACGACGCCCAACAAGAGGGACGCGAACGTCGGGTCGAGTGACTGGCTGCTGAGCATGCCTGCCCAGGAGGTCCCCGACGTCGACGCGGTGGCAGCGGCCACGCTCGAGTGTCCTGCCGTGGCCGGGTTGCACCCGGGCGGTACGAGGTTCGTGGCCACGTACCTGCCGGGCCGCCGTGTTGTCGGTGTCCGCGTCGACGAAGACCGGGTACTGCTGTCGGTGGTGCTGGCGCAGGGTGCCTCCGTGGGCAGGCTCGAGCAGCAGGTCCGCGACGCGGTGACGCCCCTTGTCGCGGGTCGCGCGATCGACGTTCACGTTGCGGACGTCGACACCGGCGAGGAGCTCAGCGAGGAGCTCGGCGCGGACCCGGCCGGGGAGCGAAGGTGATCCGCGCCCAGGCGGACCTCCGGGCGGTCGGGCTCGACGCGGAGCGCCGCCGCCGACGACGGGAGCTGATGCGTGCGCATCATCCCGATCTGGGTGGCGACCCGGCCGTCTTCATCGAAGTGCTGCAGCGGCTGAACGAGGACGATGTCGGTGGACGGGCACCCATGGAGGTGCGGTTCGCCAAACGGCGGCGGTGGCGTCTACCAGGCCCGCCCCGTGCGTTCCGGCGCCAACGACCCAAACGGGTGTTTTGAGCGTCCCGCTCGGAACCCGAGAACACGACGCACCGCGTCTCATGGGAGGTACAGATGAACCCTGCGATTGTTGGACTCCTCAGTGGCTTGATCCTGGGACTGGCGTGGGCGTCGGGTGGGTTCCAGGGCCTGGTGATCACGGCCGCTCTGGGCATCATCGGCCTGGTCGTCGGCAAGGTGGTCGCCGGTGACGTCGACCTCAACCAGTACTTCGGCGGCTCCAACCGATCGTCGCGATGAACGCCACCGCCATCGACCACGCCGACCACGCCGACGGGTCGCTCTCCACGCCGCAGCCCGCGGCCCCGCAGTCGGCGGCCTCGAGGTACGCCGACCCGGGTCCCCGGGAGGGGGCCGGTCGGCTGGATGTGGCCGACCAGGTCGTGGAAAAGGTTGCCGGTCACGCCGTCACCCTGGTCTCCGGTGCGGCCGCGGCCCCCAGGCGCCTGCTGGGCATGAACGTCGGCCAGGCGAGGCCGAGGGATACCGCCAGTGTGACCGCGCAGGTGGAGGACGGAATCGCGAGCGTGCAGGCCACCATCGCGGTGAGGTGGCCAAAGTCGGTGCCGGCCGTGGCGGACGAGGTGCGCCGGCGCATCCGCGACGACGTGACTTCACTGACCGGAGTCCGGGTCGACCACATCGACGTCGAGGTCGTCTCGATGACCCTCCCGACGTCGGCGCCGAGGGTCATCTGACATGACTGCGACGCGGTGGTTGACCCGCGCACTCGCCGCGCTGGTGGCATTGGCTGTCCTGGTGGGGTCACTGATCGTCGTCGTGGAGATCGTGGTCGCCGCGGCTGGCGGTGGGCCCTGGTTGGTGCCCTACCCGGAGTGGACAACGTGGATGCAGCAGCGAGGCTGGACCGATCGGGTGGTGAGAGCGATCCTGCTGGGACTGGTGGTGGTGGGGCTGCTACTCCTGTTCCTCGCAGTACGCCGCGGTAAGCCGGCCACCCTTCCGCTTCGCGGGCGCACGCCCGGAGTGGACGTCACGGCCTCTCGCAGGAGCGTCGAGCGGTCCCTGGTGGCTGCCGCCGCCCGCGTCTCGGGCGTCACCGGAGCCGACGCCTCGGTACGCCGCAGGAGTGCCCGGATCGACGCCCAGGCGGCCAGCCGCTCCGACCCCGGCCTGCAGCAGGAGGTGGAGTCGGCCGTCCAGGCGCGACTGGACTCACTGGGGCTGACCCGAAACCTGAGTCTTCGGGTACAGGTCTCCGCCCAGGACCGCCGATGAGAAGGCCAGCGGACACCGCAAACCGGATCGTGCTGTTCCTGCTCGGTCTGCTCCTCGTCGTGGCCGGAGGACTTGGGCTCGCCCTGAGCCTTGGTGCCTTCGGGAACTCGCGCGCGACCTCGCCGGTCTTGCCCGAAGAGGTACGCACCTTCCCTGACGACCAACCCTGGTTCTGGTGGGCCGTGGCCGGTATCGCGTTGCTGATCGCGCTCCTCGCCCTACTGTGGCTGGTAGCCCAGCTCCGGACCCACCGGGTCTCCCGACTCGACCGGACCACCGACGCGCGAGAGGGCTACACGAAACTCCATGCGGGAGCCCTCACCAAGGCGGTCGAAGACGAGGTCGGCGACATCACCGGTGTGACCCGTGCGTCCGCCCAGATCCACGACCATCCCCGCCTCGCACTGGCCCTCGCGGTCGACATGACGGACACCGCTGACATCGACCGGTTGCGCGCACAGCTGGAGAACAACATCGTGGCTCATGTCCGTGAGGCGGTCGGCGACCCGGAGTTCCCCGTCGACATCGAGCTCCGCCCGGATGTTCGACGCACCCCCGCACGGACCGTCGCCTGACACCCGACCGATCCGGCGCCTCACCCGCGCGAGGACAGCCACCCTCGTTCGACCTTGGCGTGAGGACGGCCACGCTAGTTCGACTTTGGAGTGAGGGCGGCTTCGCTCGCCCGACATCTTTCCGCTGTCGGTGCGGAACGCTCAACCTTGTTGCGGATGGCCTACTCACTGAAGCTCCGGTGCACACCGTCCGAATCCGTGCTCGAGGCGAATTCCTCCCGATCCATGTTGGCCAGGTTGAGGTTGTCGTCGACACCCGACAGTTCCCGTGCGAGGCACCGGAACGGGCTGCGAGCTGCCGAACTTAGGTCGAGGACATGACCTGGATCGGGAAGTCACCCTCTGCCGCCGCTCGGTCAACGATGAACGCGACCGACGCGTGTTCCCAGCCAGCGCAGCAGAGCGAACCCCAACGATGGCCGCGCCGTTCCAAGCCGGTCGTCGACGACCTGGACAATAGGCCCGAAATCCGTCGGCTTCTCGACAGTGGCCGCTTGCCACGCCCCTTCGCGGGCCTCCGCTCGCGCCTTCGGTCCTGCTTGCCAGCGTCGCGCCCCGGGGATTCTTACCGGAAGGTGGCGTCAGCGCTGCGCGGGTGTCCGAGCGTCAGACCAGCGTCATTGCCCGGGGAGTTCGCCCAAAGAGTCAACGTGGACGTCCTGGGCCAATGGCGTGTCGTCCACTAGATGGCCTGTGTTGGCGTTGCTTGCGAAACCGAACCGTAGCCGGGCAACCCGCGCAAACGCTGGATGAGCACCTCATCACCACTTTTCGCATCGCGCCCATGCTGGGCATACTGTTCACCACGATCGGACAGACGGTCGCTCACTCCACCCTCAACGGCGAAGGCGGACGAGATGACACCGAGCATCAGAGAGCTCCTGACCGAGTTGGCGTGGATCGAGGACTCGATCCGTCACGTCCCCTTGACGTCGATGGCTGTCGGACCGACCCGAACCGCTACCGATGAGGACGTGAACCCCGACCTCATCGCCATGGCCGAACGCGAACGCCAGATCATCAGCGACCTGCGCGCCGCACATGTTGGGTCGGCAGGCCCGGGCGCCTGAATAGTTCACCGACTGACAGGAGAATTCCGCAGCTAGGCGCCGCGTCGGCACCTCACTTGTGAAGCTGGCGCAGCGTATTGAGCTCGCCCTTCAACGCCAGCCTTCCCGTCCTCACGCGCCGGCGGTCGATCGTCCGACTCCGCCCCTTGCGGCGCGGAATGTCGACTTCCGACCGCTGGCCGGGGGCGCACGTGGGGCAAGTTCGACCGGCGCTCAGCTGAGCTCCCACCGGCGCCGGAGCTGGGCAGCAACGCCCGGGGGCCGGACCTGACCATGACCAGGTTCGGCCCCCGGCCCGCCCAGGACGCCTCCACCGCCACCGGCTTGCGGCCACCGCCCCAAGATCCTCAAGATCCTCAATGTCTGGGTGGGCCTCATGGTGCCCATCGTCCGCGTCGTCCCGACCTGACTCCCAAGCGGCGCAGGGACGGTGCTCGAAGAGATCGTGGTCGGGGGTGCCGGGCCCTCCACCGCGGCGCGGCGGCAAGGCCCGCCGTACCCAGTCGGGTCGATCCGGGCTGTTCGACGTTAGAAGATGCGCCGGCGACGGCCGCCGATCGGGACGAAGTTCAGGATGAGACCGACCACGAGCAGGACGATGCCGACCCAAAGGAGGATCTTCAGCGAGGCGACGAGCAGCCCCACAATGATCAAGATGATGCCGAGGATGATCACGAAATTTCCTTTCCAGACGAGCCCTTCCTCCGAGCATGGACCGCTCCGGCGGGCGGCGCCATCCGAGAACCCAGCAGTCCGACCGCCGCGGGGCTCGGCGCCGGCTGACGGGCAGGTCCTGCCCTAGCGAAGAGCCGGTTCCCGCCTATCGCGGTCACCGCGCTGCTGCAGGCGGTTGTGGTTGCGGTGACGGGGTCGGTGGCCCTGCTCGGTGACACCCTGCACAACGTCGCGGGCCCAGTGACCGCGGTGCCGCTGCCGGTCGCGTTCGGGGCGGCCCGTCGGCCGGCTAACGACCGGTTCACCTACTTCAGCGGCTACAACAAGACCTACGGCTCCTTGGCCGGAGTCGTTGTCTTCCTGCTGTGGATCTGGCTGACCAACCTGGCCCTGCTCTTCGGCGCCGAGGTCGATGCCGAGCTGGAACGCGCAAGCCAGCTGCAAGCCGGGATCGAATCAGAGGAAGAGATCCAGCTGTCACCGCGAGACACCCAAGCGGCGGAGAAGCGCGAACGCCAACGGGACGATCTCGTCCAAGAGGGCCGCCGCCTCCGCGAGGAAGCCAACCACGGAAGCGATGAGAGCCCGACACGACAGTAGGCGCGGTTCAGAGCACACCTCGGCATCCGTCGACGGCAAGACACACGCATACACCGTCATGAGACTCTCAGGGATACCTCCGCGAGGGCGGCGACTGCTGGTCGCCCCTCGCCCGGGGAAACGGTGACCGAGCTGCTCGACGGGCCGTGAGCGCCACCGGATCGGCGTCGACCACCACCGAGCCGTGACCGCGCCTCACGTTTGACCCGCTGCCCGTGTCTGGGGCCTTTCTGGAGGGGTCAGGAGCAGTGATAGGCCTTGGTGTGGTTGGAGGTTCAGGTGCAGGGTGTGATTCTCACCTACGGCCGGCAGCTGCCCGTTGGTGAGCATGTCGGTGACGGAGCTTCCGGTGATCAGGTGGTCGGACATGGCGGTGCCGGTCACCGGTGCCGGCGAGAAGTTGAGGGCGGTCACCTGGATGCCCGCGTCGAGGGCGTGCACCATGACCAGCATCGCCGGGTTGGATACTGCGGCGATGTCCAGCTGGGTGGCGGTGGCAATGCCGTGGCGGGCTCGGACCGCGAGAATGTCGCTCACCCGTCGGGCGAAGGAGCTGGGGTCGTTCAGCTGGGCAGGCAGCGGCCCGTAGAGCGCCCTGCCCCTGGGCATGTCGCCGGTCGACTCGGTGGCTTCTGGGCGGTAGTCCATCAGGTCGTACGCGCAGCGATGGATCCACCGGGTGTCGCCGTCTCGGGTCAGGTCGGCGACCTGACGCTGGTCCAGGGTGAGGGCTCCGACCAGGTCCCAGCCGGACAGCGCGAACACGCCCGGTTGCCACGCGTTGTACATGGCCAGCAAGAGGTGGGCCCGGGTGATCGCCTCGATCTGCGCGGGGTCGAGAGAGCCGAGGTCGTGCAGTCCCAGGGACGCGGCGATGACGGTCGCTGTGGTCGATGAGATCCCGTTGGTGGAGAAGATCGCGTTGTAGGGGGTGCGGTCACCGGTGAGGGTGTCGATGAGCTCGCGCCGGACCAGGGCCGCGAGCTGACCGCCGGTGATGGGACGGTTCCGGAAGATGTAGGTGTCCGCGGAGTGCACGGTCTCGAAGTGGATCAGCTCGTAAGTCAGCTCGTCGTGGTTCTGCAGGGCGTGCACCAGTGACGCGGTGTCCACTCCGATCGCCCGCGCCTCGTTCATCGTCAGGCGCAGGAACTCCGCGTCGCCCGTGGCCAGGGCGTGGTGGTATGCCGGTCGGTTGACGAAGTCGTAGGACAGGTCGGCGCCTCGCTCGGAGGTGTTCTTGATGTCGTCGATGCTGAGGTTCAGCTCCTGGAAGGTGAAGCCGCCGACCTTGCGGACCATGCTGCCGATCAGCTGGTTGGCCGCGTCCGACAAGGGATGTCCTTCCGACCAGGCAGGGCCGTCGACGCTCTTCTCGACGCCCAGGAAGCCGTTCGCGTCGAGACGCAGGGCCGTGCTGCCCAGGTCGCTGAGGGAGTGGAGGGCATCGCCGATCACCAGCCGCATACCGGCGAAGGTCGGGTCGAGCCAGTTCAGCGACGGCTGGCCCTCCTTGAAGTAGTGCAGGTAGACCCAACGGTGCTCCGTCCCGTCCGGACCGAGGACCGGTGCCGTCGCCGACCAGTTGGTGTCCTTGACCCCGGGCTCGTTGAAGATCACCCGCTGCATCGCACCGATGATGTGGCCGGCGTCGGCCAGCCGTCGCTCGGTGTCCTCATCCAGGTTCACGGAGTCCCGCCCAGAAGGAATGTCAGGCAGCAGGTGCCAGTCCGCCTGGGGGATCTCGATCATGTGGTAGACGCCGGGGTAGTCACCGACCTTCATCTCGGCCAGCCGGAAGTCGGCGCCCTTGCCGGTGTGCCCCGGGACGATGTCATCGATCACCGCGCCGCCGTGTCGTGCGGCGATCGTGCACATGGTCCGGAACTCGTCTTCGGTGCCGAACTGGTTGTCGAAGCGGTTGCTGATCCGGTCGAAGTGACCGTCGATGCTGGGGGTGGCCTTCCAGCCGGTGATGCCGCCCGCCCTTTTGACCGGTCCGGTGTGGACGGCGGTGATGCCGATCTGCTGCAACGCATCCCAGAGGTTGCTGTCCCCGAGGGTCCCCAGGAACGAGGACCCCGGCCTGGTGATCATCGAGATCGGGTACAACGTCAGCCAGTTGGCAGCCTTCGTGATCGCCGCCCGCGGGTTCGGTTCGGCGTACGGGTTGTGCCACATGCTGCCCTGGCCGACGAACTGTGCCGCCGACGCCTTCGCCGCGCCGAGCATCGACTCCTCCACCAGCCACTTGACGTAGTCCGGGTTGTCACCGGACGCCGGACCAGGCGGCCGACTCTGGTAGTACTCCTGCTCGAGGTCGCCCTTCTCGGAGTTGAGGTCGTCGACCGACTCTGCGGGCCGCTCCGGGCTGTCGAGTCGGGTGCCGTCGGTGCGGACCTCCACCAGCAGGTCCTCGTCCGTCAGTGGAGACGTGTCGTCGATCGTCACATGCTTCCTCTCGTATCCCCCAAGAGGTACCGCCCAGTATCCAGGGTCCTGCTGGTCTCGGCGTCAGAGCCCGAGACCGGTCAGCAGCACGTTCAGCAGCGCTGCGATGCTCTGTAACGGTCCGCCGTTGTCGACCAGCTGGGTGACGGCGCCCAGCAGGCTCCGGAGCGAGCCGCCGGCTCCGGGTACTGAGGTGACATCGAGGTTGACCGGGGCCAGGTCGATCACGGGCCCTGAGTCCTCCACGCGCACGACACCCAGGTTGAGGGTCAGGATGGTGCATCCCCAACTGGCGGTGAGGCTCCGGATCGGCGCGGTGAACGTCGTTCCACCGGCCGGTAGCCCACTGCCAGTGATAGTCCCGGAAAGCCCAAGGGTGCCGTTCACCGTGGACGTTGTCAGGTGGCGGAGCTGACCGGTGAACGCGTTGCCGTTGGCCAGCGTCCCGGAAACGGAGATGGTCGTCTCCTCCGGTTCCACCTGCCGGGCTGGGCCGGTGGGGTCGGCGCCGTAGCCGTGACCGATGCGCCGGGGGGGCCGGTCAACGTTCTGCGACACCGGGGGCCGCTCGCGCTTTCGTGATGCTGGTCCTCATTCGCAAAGTGGGTTCTCCTTCGTGTGGGGTGTCACCGTCACCCCTCCGCTCCGAGGATGTTTCCCCAGCACTTGTGAAGACTCCGGCGGCACACGTGCATGACGCACGTGCGGCCTTCGCTAGGGCAGGAACGTGTCGCGACGCGGGGGCGACGGCACCGTCGGGGTGAGGTCGAGTCATGTCGAGGTCATCGACCGCTGACGCGTCATGCGTCCTTGGCGAGGTCGTCCGGCTACTTCCGCTCAACCGTTGTCGAGGGCGGCGCGGGATGCCATGTCATAGGGCGCGAGAGCGTCGGCGAGGAACGCGGCCGCCGAGGGCACGATGTCGGCCATCTCGTCAGGGCTGTCATGGAGGATCTCGGCGAGCACGGTGTGGTGAATGCTGAGAATGTCGAGCAGGCTGACCCCGGTCGCGACAGCTCGCCGGCCGAGGTCGTACGCCGCCGCCAGGGCTGTCTCATCGTGTCTGGGGAGGTACCGCAGGAATGTGGTGCGGTAGTCCCGTGTGAGGGCTCCCAGCTCATCCACGACGGCCGAGCCTGTCGGGAGGTGCGGAGAGGCGGGCGTGGAGGAAATCCAGCCCTTCCTCAAGATCCAGTGCGGTGGAGACCGGCCCGGTCCCCATACCGAGCTGCACCATGGCCAGCGCAAGGTCCGGCTGGATGCCGACGATGACCGTTTCCGCCCCCCGTAGTCGAGCCATCTCGGCGATGCTGCGGAGCGTGTTGAAACCAAACGAGTCGAGCACGTCCAAGGCTGCGACGTCGATGATGACCCCCCGAGCCCGGTACCGGCCGATCTGGTCGATCAGGTCGCCGCGGAAGCGCAGCATCTCGGAGTCGTCGAGGGCAGTGTGGACCGACGCGATCAGGAACGAGCCCTGCCGCAGGATCGAGACGAGCGCCGGTCCGGAGCTCACGTGGTGGTGGCACCGTCCTTCCTGGTGACGTGGTAGCCGAGCAGCCTCTCGGCCTCCTCGAGACCGCCCTGCAGGTCGCCCATGGTGTGGATCTTGCTCAGGTCGACCCCGAGGTCCACCAACGTCTGGGCGATGGTCGGGGATAGTCCGGTAATGATGACGCTCGCGCCCATCAGCCGTGACGCGTCGACGGTTTGCACGAGGTGGTTCGCCACCGTCGTGTCGACGTCAGGGGCACCGGTGATGTCGATGACGACGACCTTGGCTCGATGGGTGCGGATGCCGGCGAGCAGCTGTTCGGTCAGCTGGCGGGCCCGCTCGCTGTCCAGCACGCCGATGATGGGCAGGATGAGCAGCCGCTCCCGCACCGGAAGCACGGGCGTGGACAGCTCGCGAATCGAATCCTGCTGCTGACGGATGACCCGCTCCCGCTCGTCGACGAAGCTGACCGCGACCGTGTTGGCGATCCGGTTCGCAGCGGGCTCGTAGGCGTCCAGGATCCGGTTCAGCAACGAGAAGTCGCGCTGGTACTTCTCGAACAGCGACCGAGCGAGGACGTCCCGCAGCAGCAACACGATTCCCACCACCTCGTGGGTCTCCACCCCGCGGGGGATGATCCGCTCGGACAGGTCCCGGGCATAGTGCTGCAACGCCTCGACACTGCCGGTCTCCAAGACCTCGACGTAGTTGTCGTAGACGGAAGTCGTCTCGGCCGCCATCTCCTGCTGAGTCATCGCCTCCAGCAGATGCGCGTCACGGATCCGGCCGACCCACTCCTCCCGCAGCTTTGACCGGTGTTCGCGAAGGTGGGCGACCAGCTGCGGCAGCAGCTGCTCCTGTTCCGCCGCGACCGTGGAGTCGTCGGTTGTCCGTGCGTCCGTCAGCAGGCGGTGGATTCTGGCTCATTCGGCTCATCGTTGTCCTTCCTTGCACCACATGGTCATGGTGATCGTGGTCCCCCGACCGGTCTGCGACACAACCGCGAACTCGTCCATCAGGCGCCGCGCGCCCGGCAGCCCGATTCCCAGCCCGCCGTATGTGCTGTACCCGTCGGCCATCGCCGCGTCGATGTCCGGTATGCCCGGACCGGCGTCCCGGGCCACCACCTGCACGCCCTTGCGGCCGCCGTCCTCCACCAGCTCCACCACGACCTCACCGCCATCGGTGAACTTGACGATGTTGCGGGCGACCTCGGAGACGGCCGTGGCCAGGATGGTCAGGTCAGTCCCGGAGAACGTCAACCGGGAGGCCAGCTCCCGTGCCGCCCGCCTGGCCGCGACGACGTCGGAGTCCGTCGAGACCGGGATCTGGACCGTGTCCTGGCGCTGGTGCCCTCGAGCCAGAAGCGGGACACTGAGCCGCCCGCACAGATCGCACTCCAACACGTGGCGTCCCGCGTCGACGGCTTGTTGCCGTCGACGGTCACCGCTCGACAGCGCGAGCAGAACGGGACGGCACACCTCGCTCGGCGGCTCGGACTGCTCCAGGGCCAGCAAGTACTCGACTCGAAGGCGCGCCCGGGTGCGGTTGAGCTGCGCCGCCACCGCCCCCGCCGTGGAGCCCGCCCGCGACGCAAGCGCCCGGGTGTCGTCACCGGCAACCTCATGCGCGAGAAGGGTTTCCCGCTCTCGGACCGTCAACTGTGACAAAGCATGGGCGATCGCGGCCTGCTCCTCGGAAGCCACCAGCTGCTCGTCCGGCCGCTCCGGCGGATGGAGGTCGACGACGCGGTGCAGGTTGCGCTTCTGGCGGTCGTTATCCCGCCACATCGACGCCACGACGTTGCGGGCGGTCACGATGGCGTACGGCTCGAGCATCCCGTCCTCGATCCGGGGCAGCGCGGCCAAAACCCTGACCAGGACCTCCTGCACCAGATCGTCCGCCGAAGGGTGCTGCCCCACGCGCGCCAGAACGATACGGCGCACCATCGGCATCAACGCAGCCACATGCTCCTGGCTGAGCCGATCCGACGACGCGTCGTCAGACAACAAGGCGCTCACGTCTCGGACACTAACTTCGTCCCTCGTCATCCGCGCGCCGTAGAGGAATCACTGCATCAGGACGTGCACGTGCCATCTCGGGGAGGCGGAGTAGTGGTTCGGCGAGGGGGTTCATGATCGCAACGCCAGTCTCGGTCGGTGCGCGTCCGGTTGCGGGGTCGGCGCGGACTCGGCTGCGTGATGTAGGCCGATGACGACCGCGCGCTGCTCCTGCTCCCCTTGGGCCAGCAGCCGTGTCGGCCGTGGGGACGGCTGCGGGGCACGCGGAATGCCTGGGGGTGGTCGCCCGCTGCCCAGCGCTCGACGCGGTCCATGAGGAGCAGCCCAGGAAGGGCGAGGATCGGCGTCAAGAGGGTGAGGTAAAGCACGACTCTCCTGCCATGGGCACACATGGCCCCCGAGGGTCATCAAGACTTCTACCCATCTGCGGCCCGACTATGCCACCGATGCTCCGGAAGGCGCCGAGGTCGAGCAGCGGCCGGCGAACAACTACGTTGGCGGGTCGCCTGCGAGCTCGTCGAGGACGCCGTCCAGTGGCGACACGTACCCGGGAGGGGGCGGCGGATCAGGGGTGACGGGCGGGAACACCGTGCCGTCAGGCTGGAGGTTGGTGGTGGCACTGGGGACGGGGTCTGGGTGTAGTTCGTTCATGTCGCGTCTCCGACAGTGCGTACGTCTACTCGGGCCTCGTTGGTCATTCCAGGCGGATCCTCCATCGGACACGACATGGGAAGCGGCAGCCCGCGGGATAGTGCCTCGTCGCGAAGGCGGAAGAGCCGGGCGAAGCCTGACTCCAGTTCGTCGCGTGCATCCCAGCGTGCGCATTCTGCGCGCACCTCGGCGAGGAGGTCATCGTCAGTCAGGGTGGCGGTGTCGTCGATCGTCATGCTTCCTCTCGTTTCCCCGAGAGGTAGTCCCCGCGGAGTGAGTATCGCACTCTCAGGCGTGGTGCCTGGCGGCGGCAGCCCCCTCGCGGGGGTGGACGAGTCGCGCGCGTCGGCCCCGCCGCACCCGAGAAGACTCTTCTCGGGTGGACACATGACGCGGGCCGTCCTCGCCGCCACTGCCCTGCCGAGCACGACAATGCGGCAAGACGTCTCCGCCACTCACGTCATGTGATCCGGTCGCCGACGTCTCATAGGTGGAGGCGTCCGCCCGGCGCCCCTCCGCACGGGCCCTTCAGCTCCACAACCGCGGGAGCCGGAGCGACTGTGATGGCGATCGACTCGAGCATGCGGCGTCAGCCTCCCTCTAGGCGACACCGCTTCCCACCCAGACCCCGTGGGAAGGAAAATCCGATGACCTCAGATGCCCTGACCCGACTCGTTAACCGCCCGGACCAGCACCCCGGTACTAACGGGTACGTCGACGGCACCCCTGCGCCAGACCTGGCTGAAGAGGTCGCCCAGCTGCGGGAAGCCTTGGTGAGCAACCGGCGGATCGGCATGGCGATGGGCATCCTCATGCGAGACAGAAACGTCGACGAGCACGAGGCCTTCGCTGTCCTGCGCCGGATCAGCCAAAACAGCAACCGCAAGCTGCACGACGTCGCCGAGGACGTGATCTGCTGCGTACCCCGCCAGACACGAGGCGAGCCGAAAGCTCTCAGGTCCACAACCCGCGGACCCCAGGCAGGTGGCAACCGGCCGATCGCCCGTTTGACCTAGTCAAGAGCAGTCCGGCGGGCTGCCAGGCTTCGATTCGCCGATCGGCACCTCAAGCTCAGCGGAGTGGGCCTCGGCCGGCGGCTTGGCCGTGAAACGACGCGACTGCCGTTGCCTAACGTTGTTTAACGTCAGGCCGAGTCGATCCGGCGGGCTACGGCAGGACGCCGGCAGCGGTCAGCCGGTAGCGCAGGTCGTCCGCGACCAGCCGCATGTATTGGACCGACGGGTGCAGGTAGTCGCCCTTGAGCACGGTGTCGTGGACCGTGGTGAAGATCGGGCACCGGTCGTCGACGCAGTACCAGTGCAGGGTGTCGAGGAACGTCGCGCCTGTCACCCGTCGCTCGGCGCCCTGGGTTTGCTGCCACCACGCCGGAATGCCGGTCACGCAGCGGCTCGGCGACCCCCCCGAGCGGTAGCAGTCGAGGAAGGCCACGCCCGGGATCGACGGCGAGACGAAGACGACATGGCTCGTCCCGGCGCGAAGGGCGTCCGCGAACGCCTGGTCGGCCCGGGTCCACTCGGCGGCCGCCGCTTCGCCGGAGGCCTTGGATTTCAGCCGGGTGGCCCACGCATACGTCTCGATCACGAGGACCGCGGCCGGTCGCGTCTTTGCGACGTAGTCGAGCACCATCGCGCGGTGGTTGACGCAGGGGACGGCCCACTCGTCCTTCCCGTAGTTGGCGTCGACACCGTTCACGGCGCAGGCGATCTTGGTCAGTCCGCGGACCCTGTAGTCCTTGCCGTATGCGGCGACGACCGCCGCGAGAAGGGGGAGACCCAGCGAGTCGCCGACGACGTCGATCTCGGGACCGTCGGGGTTGCCGAACGTGCAGGAGCGGGGGTTGCTGGCCACCGTGGCAACGCACGCCTTCATCGCGGCGCTCTGGTCGGCCGTCGTAGCCCACTGGTCCGGCTTCGGGGTGAGGTCGGCGGGGAAGCTGCGCGCGGCCAACGCTCCCGCCAGGCCGTCCCTCAGCGCCTGGCCGGACGCCCCGAGGGGGATGGCAGTGGCTGTCGGCTCGGGAGTGGGCTCGGGAGTGGGCGCGATGGTGGCGCTCGCCGACGGAGCTGTCGTCGCGGCCTCGGCTGGTGGGGGGCGGCGCCGGAACGGCACCCTCCGCCGCCGCCGGGCTCGGAGGGGCGGCCTCGTGTCCGGCCAGTGCCGAGAACGCGTCCGGTCCGGCCTGGGCCACCTGGATGCCGGCCACCACGAGGCATACCGCCACGACCGCGGAGGCCACCATCCCTTGGCGCCGCGCGACCCACCATGACCGCCAAGGCCTGGTTCGCGGTAGGTCGTGACCCGCCCCCCAGGTCGGCGCGTCGAGGATCGGGCGCTCGAGCAGGTAGTAGCTGACCGTGGCGAGCACGAGCGTCAGCAAGACGACCACGCCCTTCTCGACGGTCGACGCGGGCAGGACCGTGGGCAGCAGGACCAGGATGGGGAAGTGCCACAGGTAGATCCCGTAGGAGATGTCGCCCAGGTAGCGGCAGACCGGGTTGGTGAGGAGGACGGCTCCGCGGGCCGGAGCGCCGACCCCGGCCGCGAGCACGGCGAGGGCTCCGACCGCCGGCACCAGGGCCGCGGGGAACGGGACCGCGACGTCGGCTACCACCACGAACGAGGCCGCGATGACGGCCAAACCGGCCCACGACAGCGCGGTTCGCGTTAGAGGCCCGAGCCGGACGACAGCGGCCGGGAGGCAGGCGAGTCCGGCGCCGAGCGCCAGCTCCCACGCCCGGGTCAGCGACGAGTAGAACGCGGTGGTCGCGTCGGTACCGCCCTGCACCGCCGCCCACCCCAGCGACGCGACGACCACCGAAGCGCAGAGGACCCCGAGGACGACCCGCCCCGACCGGCGACGCGCGGCGACAGCGAGCGCGGCGGCGACCAGCCACGGCCACACGAGGTAGAACTGCTCCTCCACCCCGAGCGACCAGAAGTGCAGGACGGGCGAGGGCGCGTCGCCCAGCGCGAAGTAGTCGCTCCCGACCGCGGCGGCGTGCCAGTTGGACAGGAAGAATGCGGCCCAGAGGGCGTCGGTCCGGACCTCGGCGGCCCGCGGGGCGGTGAGCGCCCACGCGGACACCCAGACGGTGAGGGCCAGGACGACGAGCGCGAGCGGCAGGATCCGGCGTGCGCGCCGGGCGTAGAACGCACGCAGCGAGATGCGGCCCCGTCGATGCCGGTCGCGCAACAGGACGCCGGTGATGACGAAGCCCGAGATGACGAAGAAGACGTCGACACCGAGGTACCCGCTCCCGGGCCAACCGGCGACGTGCGCCGCAACCACGCCGGCGACGGCCACCGCGCGCAGACCTTGGATGTCCGCACGGCGGTGGCCGGCCGTGTTCACCCCGGGCGTCGGGGCGGATGCTGCGGCGGTCACGACGCACAGGATCGCATCGGAGCGGGTCTTCGGTGATGCGACCGACTGCTCCGGGGTCACGGATACCTCTTCGGTGCGGACCCACCGCATGCCCGGTCAGCGTCCTGGCCGAGCGCCCGACGCGGTGGCACGGACAACGATTCACGACGGGTTCGCCCCCAGAGCCAACCAACAGCGCCGCCAAGGCGTGGACCGCGAGCCGTCCCCGCTCGCCCGAGGTCGCCACCAGACGACGACGGCAACCAGGGGCGGCACGATGGGAGCACCGGCGGCGATCATGCTGTCCATCCGGTGATGCTGTAGGACGGCGCTGAGGCCCCGTTGAGCGTGCGCGACGGTGAAGCCGTTGATCAGTGTGGGTAGGCCACGGCGTTGCCGGCGACGCGCAGCTGGACGGTCTGCCCCCTCATGAGGGGTGCGCCGGGCCCGGATGCAGGATGGTGATCCGCTCAGGCCCCCGCCGTGGTCGGTGCGAACGCTTGGCGGGGTCGTCAGGTCGAGCTGGACAGTGCTGTTCGGGCCGAAGAAGTCCGAATCGACAACGGTGGCGTCGATCGTGCCGGCATCATCGATGTGGATCTGTTCGGGTCGCAACATCAGCCGGCAGCGACCTTCGCGTGGCCCGGTGGACGTCACCGGCAGCATCCCGGGCAGTGCGCGGTGGCTCCGGCGATCCAGCCGTCCAGGACTACCGCGTCGCCGAGGAACCGCGCGGTCTCGAGGTCAGCGGGCTGGGCGTAGACGTCGGTCGGTCGGCCGACCTGGGCCAGGCGACTGGCCCGCATCACCGCGACCTGGTCGGCGAAGGAGAGAGCCTCGCTCTGGTCGTGTGTGACCAGGACCGTCGTGATCCCGGCCTCCGCCAGAACCGCCCCGACCGCGCGGCGTGTCGCCACGCGGAGACCGGCGTCCAGGGCGGAGAACGACTCGTCGAGCAACATCAGTCGCGGCCGCCGGGCAAGGGCTCGGGCCAGGGCCACCCGTTGTTGCTGCCCGCCGGAGATCTCGTGCGGCCGGCGGCCGGCCAATGACGGCTTCAGAGAGACCATCTAGAGAAGTTCGGCGACCCGAGCCGCCCCTCGCACGTCGGTCCGAACCGGTGCGATCCAGTCCGAAGGCGACGTTCTGGGCCACGGTTGAGGTGAGGGAAGAGCGCGCCGTCCTGCGCGACGTAGCCGACGTGGCGACGATGTGCCGGGACCCACGAGGTCGTGTTCGCCGCATCCGCCTGTGTGGGGGAGGATGAGAAGGGCTCGCCCGTCGAGCCGGACCGAGCCCTCGTCCGGACGCTCGAACCCGGCCACCAGTCGCAGCAGGGTGGTCTTGCCGGAGCCGGACGCGCCGACGATCGCCGTGATGCTGCCGGCGGGCACCGAGATGCTGACGCCCGACAGGACGACCTGGTCTGGCGTGGCCTGCCGGTCGACCACCTCGTCCTCGGGCTCCGCGGAGCGGACCCACGCATACCCTTCAGGCCGTCCGCGAGTCCTGGCAGCTCCCGGACCGGCTCACCCACCGAACATCGCAGGGGCCGCAGATGCCAAGGCAGCGCCCTCCTCGTAAGCCCACATGACAGCCGTTCCCTGCGCCCGCCAGACCCGTTGGGGCGGGTGTCGACAGGCGGCGAAAGGACGCAGGTTCCGCGAGGTCCGGAGGAGGCCGTTGGCAGGGGCGCCACACCTCGAACACGGTCGCCGTTCAAGGCCGCCGGGGGGCTGGCACGGCGACCGTGGGCCTGCCTAACCCACGGTGCTCGCGCCGCCTCGGGAATGCTTCCCGCGGCTGCGACTGGGCTCAGCCGCCCTTAGCCGGAGAGGGTGTGAACTCAAGCCGGATCACGCAGGTGCCCAGGGCGGGTCCCAGTGCGGCTAGCTCCGCCGCGGTTGGCTCGTGGTCTCCTGCCGTCCTGATGCCCATCCGCTGAGCGGACCCTCCCGTGTCCAGCGACTTGCGGACGGCCACGCCCATCGCCTGCGGCGTCATCGAGACAAGCGTCCCGGTCGTGTGGTATTTCTGCCCACAATGCGTCACGGTGACGGGGATACCGCCGGTGAAGTTATGCCGCCAGGGCGCACTGGTGAAGGCCATCGGAACATCGTCAACCAGGTTGAAGTTCACCGGGACACTCATGGCGCGACCGCTGCGTCGACCCTGGAAGTCCAGGAGCATGACGCCGCGGACACGCCTCCCCAGCCGAGACCTGAGCATCGGTCTCATCACGAAGCTCATCGCGTTCAACACTGCGGGAGGAGGCGGTGGCGAGAGCGTTACGGGGGCCGTTTGAGCCGACACGACGTGGACCCTTCCTCGATGGGCAAGGCGCGCCACGTGATCAGCGCATCCCGTGCTGGCAGCATCCGCCCAGCGACAAGCGGCTGTCAACGCGTTATTCGAGGCTCAAGGAGTAGAGGTGGCACTCAACGTGCCGGAACGCGGAACGAATCTGTCACGAGCATCGGCAAGCGCGTCCCTAAACGCCGGGCTACTAGACGATTCCTCGTAGAACCGGTGTCTGGCCAGATCGGTCTAGGTGGCCAGCGGGCGGTTCTTCATGCGGACCAGTGTGATCGGGTGCGGCTCGCTTTCGGTCTGCGGCCCGTCGGTCAACGTGGCGAGGCGTGGCTCAAGATGGACTGCCCTGCTCGTAGTAGCACTGCCCACCTCGCGTCCACATTGGTTTCGCGTACAGGTGGGAGCAGCATGCCGCACCAGCAGCGGGTGGTTATTGGGGTCGGATCCCCACACGCTGTCGGCGACGATCGAGGTCGTAGATGAAACGCGAGCGTTTACTTGCTGGGGGAAGGTTCGCCACCGACCGGGGCGGCTACGCCGCGATAGTGAAGTACGTGAGGACGTGCCCGCGGACCTGGGCCGTCGGGGGCGCTAACGGTGCCGGCCGGCCGTTGGCTCCGCGGCTGCTGGCCAATGGCGAGCACGTGGTGGAGTGCCGGCCAAGCTGGCCGCTCGGGTCCGGCTGTTCGACATGTCGTAGGCGGGACGCACGTCCCGGGGCCGCACCGACGCCGGCATCGTTGTGGCCTGCCCCGTGGTCAGATCCCTCTTCGCCTGTCCCGGAAGCAGTTCCGCCGGCAATGTCGGCAACCGGTCGACGGTCTGGACGCGATGGTCGCGCTGCGCACGAAAGGGCTTCGGGTACTTCAGGTGGATGGGGAGCTCGAGGCGCTACGGATGCTGGTCGACCGGCGCGAAGCGCTGAGCAGGCGGCGGGGACCGGCACGGCGCCGCGTCGCTCCCAATCGGCTGGAGGTGTCCGATTCTTCATGGTGCTCGGTCGTTCGTCCGGATCGCCGCAGAACCCCTGTTGCCGCCCTATCCGGGTGCGGCGTGGCCGAGTCGCCAGTACCCGGAGAAGGTGACGTGTTCCTTCGGGACCCCTCGATGGTTGACGAGGTGCCCGCGTACTCCGGTGGCTAGCGCGGACTCCCCGACAGCGAAGGCGTAAAGGTCCCCGCGCGGGAACTCGAGCTGGGCGAGGGCTGGTAGGGCCGCCGACCCGGAGGCGTTCCTTCCGGACGCTGGAGCCAGTGGAGCTGTATGCCCGCTGGTGGGGAGATGGGCTGTTGGTCGGCGGTGTCGAAGAGCTCGATGATGGCGTGACCGGTGGCATCGCTGGGGAGGTCGCGAAGGACGCCGAGGGCGGCCGGCAGTCCACTTTCGTCGGCCACGATGAGGTGCCAGTCAGCTGGCACGGGTTTCCACCCGCATCCTTGGTCGATGAACGCTGCCTGCGCACCGGCGGTGACGGATGCGGCCCAGGGGGCGGCGACCCCCTCGGTGCCGTGGGTGATGAAGTCCACGTCCAGCTCGAGGGGGTCGGTTCGGAAGGCACGGACGGTGTAGTTGCGGATGACTGGTCGGGTGTCTCGTGGCAGCATCCGGTAGCGGAGATAGCCACCGATGCCGAAGCGGTCGGGCAGGTTGTCGAACCGGTCCTGGTCGTGGACGGGGATGGCCAACCGGACCCATTGGTCGAACCCGTGGAACTCGAACCGTTTCAGGTCCGGGCCGCCGAAGGTGACACGAATCATGTGTGGTGTCAACGGTTCCCGGCGCAGGACGTGAACCCTGACCAAACCCGAGGGGGCGTGCGTGACCGTGATGTTGCTCATCAGAACCTCCGCTCAATCTGAGCCCGCGCTCAGCAGGTATGCGTCGCTGTACGGTCGGCGACGCATACCTGGTGTTCAGATCTGACCTGGGTCGTCGGTCCGGTACGGCTCCAGATGGCCTTCGAGACGCTCACGGAGGAGATACCCGAGGGCTTCCGGGCTGTCGGCCGGCCTGGGGAACGGGACGTCGAGCTCGTGAGCCCCGTCCAGGTCGATCCAGTTCAGCAGGGCACCGCCGAGATCCAGCCGCTTGAGAGCCGCCGCGGCGATGTGGTCGGAGGGGACACCGCTCTGAGCTGCGGCGAAGTCCCGAAGCTGCGACTCATGGTGACGGTTGGTGTGGCGAACGATGGAGTCCGCGTGCTCGGCGAGAGGATCGGGGACCGTCTGCCAGTACAGCTCGAGGGGGATGACCTGCTGAACGACGGGGCCGGGGGTCAGGTCCGCTGTCGCCACGGCGACCTGCGTCAGCGCCAAGTTGAGGATCACGGCGTCGGGATCCGATTGCTCGTCAAGGACGCTCAGCTGGCCGGTGAAGACCACCCTGACCGGAGCCGGCCCACCGAGGTCTGCGGTCACGGACAGCAGCGCGGTGCGGCCGGACCCCGAGAGCACTTCGGGTGTCGATGGGCAGACGAACACGGGCTGACCGCCATGGTCGTGCAGGAGCACCTCCGCACCGATGGCACCCAGCTCTCCGAGGCCGGCGACCAGCAGCGTTGCGTCTTCTCCTTCGGTGAGCGCCCACCGCGCTCGCCCAGCGAGCCGGGTCAGACTCTCACCAGACCACGGCCCGTCGCACCGACTGTCCACCTGCACTCCTCAAGTAAGGGTAGCCTCACCTTACTAGGGTCACCGGTTGTGGGAAGAGTTTCTCGTTCACGTCATAGGTTTCGAGGTGCTGGCATACGACGTGGCGGGGCGACAAGGCCTGTGCGGCTGTGGTCAGAAGCTCGCCGCGATGCTCAACGCTGCGGCCACGCTGCGTGTTCAGTCAGCGGTGCGGCACTTCCCGGCGGCGCGCGGGCTGATGTGTCCTGCATCGACGAGCCAGCGCACGGTGTCGCGCATCGACTCGGCCAGGGGCCGTCCACTGATCCCGAGGTCGTCGACCGTTGCCGAGTAGTCAACGCTGGTGTCGGTCGCGATGAA
>CAVQLI010000004.1:0-115655 GCA_963713345.1 uncultured Actinomycetota bacterium
CGAAACGCCGTCCGACCGACCGTCGGGCGGCGTTTCGCGTGGGGGATGCCATCGATGGGCTACGAGGCAAAAGGGTCAGCGGGGGAGCCTGAGCCCGCTCATGCCTCCGTCAACGGACAGGATGGTTCCGGTGGTTGACGCCGACATGGGGCTGGCCAGGTAGGCGATGGCGTAGGCGACTTCGTCGGCGCTGACGAGGCGGCCCATCGGTTGCCGGGCGCGCAGGGCTTCGGCGGCCGCGGCCGCGTCGCCGGACTGTTCCAGGAGCCGTTCGACCCACGGGGTGTCCGCCGTCCCTGGAGTGACCGCGTTGACGCGGACTCCGTCGGCGACGTGGTCGGCGGCCATGGCCAGGGTGAGGGCAGCGACGGCGCCCTTGCTGGCCGCATACACGGCTCGCTGGGGGACGCCCACGGTGGCGACGACGGAGCAGGTATTGACGATCGCCGCGTGCGGCGACTCGCGCAGGTGAGGCATGGCCGCTCTCGTGACGCGGGCGATGCCCACGACGTTGACGTCGAGCACCCGATGCCACTCGTCGTCGCCGTTCTCCGTCACGTCGCCGACGGCCCCGATCCCCGCGTTGTTCACGAGGATGTCGATCCCGCCGAGCCTCGAGACGACGTCGGAGATCGCTGCGTCCACCGCCGCCGTCGAGGTGACGTCGCAGGCTACGGCGGCGAACGCCGTCGAGTCGACGTCGGCGACGTCGCGGTCGAGGACGGCGACGCGCGCTCCTCGTTCGGCGAGGAGCTTGGCCGTGGCGGCTCCGATGCCACTGGCGCCGCCAGTGACCACCGCTACCAGGTCCGTGAAATCGCTCATGTCCACCTCGGTTCGGCCGGTGCCGTTCTAGTGAGACTCACGGGACACGTCGTCGCCACTGGAGCCGACCAGGAAGTCCAGGTCCGCGCCGGTGTCGGCCTGCATGACGTGCCGGACATAGAGCTGTTCCCAGCCACGTCGAGGCGCGGCGAACCCCGCCACCGTGGCGGCGTTGGGTGACCTGGCCGCGAACTCCGCAGCCGGGACGTCGACGTCGAGCCGCCGGTTGGGCACGTCGAGCACCACGTAGTCGCCGGTCTGCACGAGGGCCAGGGGGCCGCCCGCCGCGGCCTCAGGAGCGACGTGCAGGACGACCGTGCCGTAGGCGGTACCACTCATGCGGCCGTCGCAGATCCGAACCATGTCCCGCACCCCTTGCTGCAGCAGCTTGGTCGGCAGGGGCATGTTCGCCACCTCGGGCATGCCCGGGTACCCCTTCGGACCGCACCCTCGCAGGACCAGCACCGACTGGGCGTCGACGTCGAGGTCGGGGTCGTCGATGCGGGCATGCAGGTCCTCGATGCTGTCGAAGACCATCGCTCGCCCGCGGTGCGTGAGCAGCTCGGCGGAGGCGGCAGCCGGCTTGATCACGGCACCATTCGGAGCGAGGTCGCCGTGGAGCACAGCGATGCCCGCATCGGACAGCAACGGCGAGTCGCGCTGCCGGATGACCTCCGGGTCCCAGATCGGCGCATCGTCCAGGTAGGAGACCAAGGGTCGGCCGGTCACGGTGAGGGCGTCCGGGTCGAGCAGATCGGAGACCTCCCGCAGCACAGCGAGCAACCCTCCGGCCCGGTGGAAGTCCTCCATCAGGAACCGGCCGGCCGGCTGGAGGTCGACGAGCAGAGGGACACCCGATCCGATGGCGTCGAAGTCGTCCAATGTCAACGGGATCCCGAGGCGCCCCGCGATGGCCAGGAGGTGGACGACGGCGTTGGTGGACCCGCCGATCGCGGCCAGCGCCACGATCGCGTTGTGGAACGACCCCTTGGTCAGGAAGGTGCTCGGGCGTCGTTGTTCAGTGACGAGGTCGACGACGAGGCGTCCGGTCTCGTGCGAGCCTTCGAGGAGTCGACTGTCGGGGGCCGGGGTGCCCGCCAGGCCAGGAAGAACGGTGCCCAGCGCCTCGGCGAGCAGGCCCATCGTCGACGCCGTCCCCATCGTGTTGCAGTGGCCCTTGCTGCGGATCATCGACGACTCCGACCTGAGGAACTGCTCCTTCGACAGCGCTCCGCCACGGACCTCCTCGGAGAGCTTCCACACGTCGGTGCCGCAGCCGAGGGGTACGCCGCGGAAGGTGCCGGTGAGCATCGGCCCACCCGGGATCACGACCGCGGGCAGGTCCACCGACGCGGCAGCCATGAGCAGAGCCGGGATGGTCTTGTCGCAGCCTCCCAGCAGGACGACGCCGTCGATCGGGTTCGCCCGCAGCAGCTCCTCGGTCGCCATGGCGGCCATGTTGCGCCACAGCATCGCGGTCGGCCGGACCAGCGTCTCCCCCAACGAGACGACCGGAAGGTTCAGCGGGATTCCCCCAGCCTCATAGACGCCCTGCTTGACGCTCTCGGCGATCTCGTCGAGATGCATGTTGCACGGAGTCAGGTCCGACGCCGTGTTGGCGATCGCGATGTGCGGACGGCCGTCGAACGCGTGGCTCGGCAGCCCACGCCGCATCCACGCTCGGTGGATGTAGGCGTTGCGGTCGGAGCCGGCATACCACTGTGAGCTTCGGTGCTGGGCCATCGGTCAGCTCCCTCCGTTCGTCGACGATCGTCGTCGTCTCTAGCCGATGAACCATCGCGAACGTTCTCCGGCGAGGCATCCTGGGTGGCGTGACCCTCCCTCGGAGACCACGCCGATACATTCCCACGAGGATGCTGAACCGTCGACGTCTGTGAGCGAGCCCGTGTCTCACGGACCCGAAGCACGTGGCGACCTGAGAAGGATCATCAGAGCCTGCCGAAACCGCGATGAGTTCCGGCCCGCTTCCGGGTCTTCCGTGACGTCGACCTTTCGCAGACGACTTCGGAGGCGCCATGAAGCTCTTGCTCACGTCCGGCGGTGTCACCAACCCGAGCATCCACTCGGCGCTCGTGCAGCTCCTCGGCAGACCGGTCGCCGAGTGCCACGCGCTGGTCGTCCCGACCGCACAGTGGGGGCACCCACTGTGCGGGCCAGGCTCGGTGCGAGGCCTGATCGCCGCCGAGCCCGGCTTCCGGCACTTCTCCGGCTTGGGCTGGGCGTCCCTCGGTGTCCTCGAGCTCACCGCGCTGCCCACCATCGGCGTGGAGCGATGGGTCCCCTGGGTCCGGGAGGCCGACGTGCTCCTGGTCGATGGCGGCGACGCGACCTACCTGTGCCACTGGATGCGGGAGTCAGGGCTGGCCGACCTGCTGCCTTCTCTGCCCGACACGGTCTGGGTGGGAGTCAGTGCCGGCAGCATGGTGATGACGCCTCGGATCGGGACGTACTTCGTCGAGTGGCCGGCCGCGCCGGACGACCGCACTCTCGGGGTCGTCGACTTCTCCATCTTCCCGCACCTGGACGCCTTCCCGAGCAACACCATGGCGCACGCCGAACGGTGGGCCGCCGACATCGGCGTCCCGGCGTACGCCATCGACGAACAGACGGCCATCACCGTCGTGGACGGGTCCGTCCAGGTGATCTCCGAAGGGCGTTGGGAGAAGTACGAGATCGAGGTGTCCTAGACGGTCTTGCGGACGGAGCGCTCGCGTGACACTCTTTATCTATGACATTAGATAAGCAGGTGAATGGGTCGCCGATCCGCCTCCGGCTCGACCCGTCGTCGGGCGTGCCGACGTACCTGCAGCTGGTCCAACAGGTCGAGGGCGCCCTGCGGCTGGGGTTCCTTCAGCCGGGCGACCAGCTGCCCAAGGTGCGCGAGGTCGTGGCCGAGCTGGCCATCAACCCCAACACGGTGCTCAAGGCCTACCGCGAGCTCGAGCACAAGGGGCTCGCCTCCGGACGCCCCGGGACCGGCACCTTCATCGAGGCGTCGCTGACACCGGTCTCCCTGCCCGAGCTCGCCAACCTCCGGAGCTCCCTGTACCGCTGGCTCGACGACGCCGCGGCGGCCGGGCTGGACGATGACGGCGTGATGGCGCTGGTCGACAGCGCGCTGCGGGATTTTCCTGACCGATCGAGCGCAACCAGGGGCGCCCGCCAGCGCAGGACCAGCGGGGGTGGAGCGGCGTGAACGTCATCGAGACCCACGACCTCGGACGCCGGTACGGCGCCACCTGGGCCCTGCAGGAGTGCTCGCTCACCATCCCTGCCGGACACCTCACCGCTCTGGTCGGACCGAACGGCGCGGGCAAGACCACCTTGATCAACCTCGTGATCGGACTGAGCACACCGTCGGCCGGCGAGCTCACCGTGCTCGGCGACCTCCGACCCGGATCGCTGCCGGCACTGGACGGCATCGGGTTCGTCGCACAGGACGTGCCCCTCTACCGCGGGTTCTCGGTGGCCGACATGGTCAGCCTGACGAGAAACCTCAATCGCACCTTTGACGTCGACTACGCCCATGAACGCCTCGCCGACCTGAACATCAACCTGCGGAGGCGTGCCGGCCAGCTCTCCGGCGGGCAGCGAGCCCAGCTGGCACTGACCCTCGCGCTGGCCCGGCACCCCCGCCTGCTCGTCCTGGACGAGCCCACGGCGTCATTGGACCCCCTGGCCCGTCACGACTTCATGGCGACGGTAATGGCCGCGATGGCCGACGACGGAGTGTCCGTGGTGCTGTCCTCTCATCTCCTCTCCGAGCTCGAGCGCGTCGCCGACCACCTGGTCCTGCTGTCCGATGGACGGATCCGCCTCGACGGCCCCGTCGACGACCTGCTCGCCGAGCACCGACTCGTGACCACCCGTTCCGGACCGGTCTCGACCCACCCCGCGTGGGACGTCGTCGAGTCCATCGCTGCCGGCGCGCAGACACAGCAGCTCGTCCGACTGCGCTCGCCCGAGGTCGCGCTGCCGGCCGGGTGTGATGCCCGACCCGTCGGGATCGAGGAGCTCGCGATGGCCTACCTGCGCAGCAGTACGCGCGGTGTCGGTCCCGTCCTCGAAGGAGCACACCGATGACCACGCTCGCCTCCGTCCCTGCCTCCGCCGCCACCATCAGGCCGGTCCCCCGTCGCCAGCTGGCCTGGGTGGCCTGGCGACGCAACCGCGCGACGGTGTACGGCCTGGGCGCCCTCTTGGCCGCCCTCGGGACATACCTGTTGGTCACCGGCCTGCAGGTGCACGCGGCGTACGACGACCTCGGGAGCTGCGTCCCCCCGATCACCACCGACGCCTGCCGAGTCCGGTGGGACGCGTTCATCAACGGCTACGGCCAGCGGGGGTTGACCGGCCCCCTCCTGGTGCTGCTCCCCGGCATCGTCGGCGCCGTCGTGGGTGCCCCGCTGGTCGGACGTGAGCTCGAGTCCGGAGTGTTTCGCTACTCCTGGACTCAGGGCGTCGGCCGGATGCGGTGGGCGGTAGCGGTCATCCTCCCGATCGCTGTCCTCACCGCGGCGCTGATGGGCGCACTCGGACTCCTCGTGGCCTGGCGCAACGGACCGCTGTTGGAAGCCGGCGCGGCGCAGCGGCTGGACGGCTCGACCTTCCCGACGACCGGCGTCGCGGTGATCGGCTGGACCCTGCTCGCGCTGAGCGCAGGGGTGCTCGCCGGACTGCTCTGGCGGCGGGTCGTTCCGGCAGTGGCCTCCACCTTCGCGGCCTGGTTCGGCCTCGCCCTCCTGGCCTCCGTGCGACGGCCGCACCTGATGACCCCGCTCACCAGCATGGGCGAGCCGCCCACCGGAAGCCTGGACATCGCCAACTACTGGACCAAGAACGGGGCGCCGGTCAGCGCATCCGAGGTCAGCTCGGTCCTGGAGAGCGTGGGCGTGCAGATGAGGGAAGACGGGTTCTCCGCCCACGTCGGCGGTGGCAGCCCGGCTCCGACGGACCCGATCATCTACCTGAGCGAGCACGGCTACATCCAGGTGCACAGCTACCAGCCCGACAGCCGGTACTGGACGTTCCAGTGGATCGAGCTGAGCTGGTTGGTGCTCGCCTCTCTCGTTCTGCTCGGCCTGACGTTCTGGCTGATACGCCGACGCTCGATCTGACCAGACCATCTGTCCGACCCCCTGAATAGCGTCGCGCCATGGATGGTGACCTGCCCGAGGTCGTGCTGATCACGACGGCGAGCGTCGACGGCCGCGTGACCCTGGGAGCACACCAGCGCCTCATCGATCCACCGGTCGGGGAACGCTGGGGGTCGATGTCGGCGGGTGACCCCTTTCCCGGGCGACCCGCCGACATCGACGCCACCGTGGTCCTCGGAGGAAGCGGGTCGTTCGTCGACGTCGACGATGAAGGCCCCGAGTGGCCGGCCCCGACGACATCGGGGTACGAGCTGTGGCAGGACCATCTCCCCCGCACGGCCCCGAAGTGGTTCGTGGTGGCCGACTCTCGCGGACGAGTCGACTGGACCTTCACCGGCGACGAGACGACGATCCTGCACGTCCTCGTGTGCCGCTCCACGCCCGGTGGATACCTACAGCGCCTGCGTGACCTCGGCGTCGGCTACTTCGTGGTGGGCGACCGTCAGGTCGACCTGCGTGTGGCGCTGGTCCGCATACACCAGGTCCTGAGAGCCGAGCGAGTGATCATCGACTCCGGAGGCACGTTGAACGCTGCCGCACTGCGACAGGGCCTGGTCGACGTCGTGGACGTCGTCACCCTGCCGGGTCTGGTCGGAGGGTCGGGCACGCCCTCGATCATGGACGGGCCACCCTCGGAGAGCGACGCGTGGCCGATTCGGCTGGAGCTTCTCGACAGCCGAGTCGCCCACGGCGCCGTACGCACTCGATACCGAGTGCTCAAGGCTCAGTGAGCGATCGTCACGGCTGCATCCTCGGGTCGTGGGTGGGGTCGGCATACATCGGCGGGCAGCGTCCCTCCCTCGCCGCGGGGCGCAGCTCGTAGTGCCAGGGTTCGTTGACGTAGATCTGGCACAGTCCGAGCTTCGCGCCGTGTCTCGAGAGCCAAGCCGTTGCCTCGTCCTTCCCGATGTCGACCGCCTCGCCGGACACGTGAGGGGACGTGTCGGCGGTGGCGACCCACCGGGCCGCTGCTGACTCGGAGCCGTACGTCGAGACCGCCACGCTCAGCAGCTCGTTCTGGTACCCCCGCGAGCGCCAGCCACTGTTGACGTAGAACGTGACGCCGTCATCGGCGGCCTCCGTCGCCGCTTCGCGCAGGGCCCGGAGCAGATCGGGGTCGAGATCGGCCACGCCGGGGTACCGGTCGTCGAAGACGGTGACGCCGTCGGGAAGGACGCCGTCGGCCGCGTCGACGGCACCGTCGACGGCAGCGTCGACGACCGAAGGGGTCGAGGCCACTGACTGATGCACGAGGGTTCCGATGACCGCCGTCGCGACGACCAACAGGCCGACAGCCGTGGGCCTCAGCCTTCGGCGCGACCTGGTTCGTGTTTCTCCCCGCTGGGTCATGCGGTCAGTCAAGGGACGGCGGCGTTGCCACGCCGTATGCCGTTTTCGGTATGCCGGCGATATGGCCGGGCTCGTAGCATCGCGGGCATGCGTGTGCTGGTCGTCGAGGACGAGCCCTACATGGCGGAGGCCATCCGCGACGGGCTGCGCCTCGAAGCGATCGCGGCCGACATCGCCGGTGACGGCGACACCGCCTTGGAGCTGCTGGGCATCAACGCCTACGACATCGCCGTCCTCGACCGAGACATACCCGGCCCGTCCGGCGACGAGATCGCCGCCGGGATCGTCGCCTCAGGGAGCGGTATGCCGATCCTCATGCTCACCGCTGCCGACCGGCTCGACGAGAAGGCCTCCGGGTTCGAGCTCGGAGCCGACGACTACCTCACCAAGCCGTTCGAGCTGCAGGAGCTGGTGCTGCGGCTCCGAGCGCTCGACCGCCGACGAGCCAACCACCGGCCCCCGATCCGCGAGCTCGCCGGGCTACGGCTGGACCCGTTCCGCCGCGAGGTCTACCGCGACGGGCGATACGTCCCGCTGACCCGGAAGCAGTTCGCCGTGCTCGAGATCCTCGTCGCCGCCGAGGGCGGTGTCATGAGTGCCGAAGAGCTGCTCGAACGCGCGTGGGACCAGAACGCCGACCCGTTCACCAACGCGGTACGCATCACCGTCTCGGCCCTGCGCAAACGCCTCGGCATGCCCTGGCTGATCGCGACCGTGCCCGGCGTCGGATACCGCATCGACGCCGGAGCGGGCACCGCGTCGGAGGTCGAGGTCCGTGGATAGGGCGCCCGGTCTGAGCGTTCGCCTCAAGCTCACGCTCAGCTACGCCGGGTTCCTGATGGTCGCCGAGTTCGTGCTGCTCGCGGCGGTGTGGGTGTTCCTGTTGCGCTACGTGCCCAACGAGTCGCAGCTCCCCGATCCCGGACGCATCGGCGTTCTCCTCGCGGGACCCACTCGGGACGACCTCGTGCGGGCCTTCGTCCCCAAGGCGGCCTGGGCCTTGGTGTTCCTCCTGGCGTTCGGCCTCCTGGGAGGGTGGCTTCTCGCCGGCCGTATGCTCGCCCCGCTCTCGCGGATCACCAACGCCACGCGCCGGGCAGCGAGGGGCTCGCTGTCCCACCGGATCGAGCTGGAGGGGCGCAGGGACGAGTTCCGCGAGCTGGCCGACAGCTTCGACGCCATGCTCGCGCGGCTCGAGGCGCAGGTCGCCGAGCAGCAGAGGTTCGCCGCCAACGCCTCCCACGAGCTGCGCACCCCGCTGGCCATCACGCAGACCCTCCTCGACGTCGCCCGCAACGATCCGAACCGCGACAGCCGCGAGCTCGACGAGCGCCTCCGCGCCGTGAACGACCGAGCGATCGCCCTCACCGAGGCGTTGCTCCTGCTCAGCCGCAGCGACCAGCGCTCCTTCACACCCGAACCGGTCGACCTGTCGCTCCTCGCGGAACAAGCCACCGAGACGCTGCTCCCCTTCGCCGAGAGGCGCGGCGTCACCATCAGCACCTCCGGAGACATCACCCCGACCCTCGGCTCGAACGCCCTGTTGCTCCAGCTGACGACGAACCTCGTGCACAACGCGATCGTGCACAACCTTCAGGAACACGGCACCGTGCAGGTCCACACCGCCCTCCGCCCCGAGTTCGTACTGCTCACGGTCGAGAACTCCGGCGACCGGCTGACTCCCCAGCTGGTCTCGACCCTCACCGAGCCGTTCCAGCGCGGCACCGAACGCATACGCGGAGACCATGCGGGTGCCGGCCTCGGCCTCGCCATCGTCAAGAGCATCACCACCGCACACGACGGAACGCTCACCCTGAGCCCCCGGACGGCCGGGGGTCTCAGCGTCCAGGTCCGGCTACCGGTAGCCCCGATGCCCGGCCCCGGCGTCGGCCCCGACCGGGACCGGCTCCGCTAGGTCGGGCGGGGGCAGCGCAGGCGGCGTCCGGCACGAACTCGCGTGGAGCGACAGTGACGTGATAGCAGCAACTTCGCTCCACTCGACGCGGTCACGGAAACGCCGGTCGGGGACGCTCCTGACCCTCACGACCCTTGTCGTCGCGTCCACCGTCGGAACACGATGGCCCCCGTGGACTCCCCTGCGTTTCGGATCTGGCCACCGATCGCGCTGGGCGTACCGCTGACCGCCGGGCTCGTGCTGACGGCCACCGCCGGTGATCCCCTCTCGATCGCCGGCTCCGCCACGCGATGGATCGGTGTCGCTCTGGCCGTCGCGTTCGTGCTGTGGAACGGGTGGACCCTGTGGTTCATGGGCCACCACCGCACGGGGATCCTCCCGGGCGGGGCGACCGTCCTCATCCTCCAGTCGGGGCCCTTCCGGATCAGCCGCAACCCCTTGTACCTCGGACTGATCGCCCTCGACGTCGCCCTGGCGCTGCTCGCTCAGTCCTTCTGGGCGTTGGTGTTCGTGCCCATCGGGGTCGCTGCCCTCACGTGGGGAGCGATTCGCCCGGAGGAGCGCTACCTGTCGGGCAAGTTCGGTGCGGAGTACGACGCCTACCGAGCCCGGGTCCGGCGCTGGCTGTGACGAGCGCGCTCACTCCCCGGGCCGGTCTCGACGTCGGCTCGCCTAGATGAGTCCGGACTCCTCCAGGATCCGAGAGACCTCGTCCCGTTTCACCTGCGCCGCCTTCGTGGCCCGGCCCGGCTTGGGGGTCTCTCGCGCCATGGCGGCCAACGCCTCGCCGAGGGCCTTCACCTGGCGCTCCAGCTCGTCGATCCGCTCGGTGTCGGTCCTGGCCCGCCGTTCGCCCATGGTGCACAGCGTACGGATCCCCCGAACCCTCGCCGTCAGCCGCGGAGGTAGAGCAGCACGGCGAGGACCCGCCTGGACTCCGTTCCCGTCGACGGGATCCCCAGCTTGTCGAAGACGCTGGACACGTACTTCTCGACCGCCCGTTGGGTGATGACCAGCCGCGCCGCGATCCCCGCGTTGGAGTTGCCCTCGGCCATCAGCCCGAGCACCTCCCGCTCCCGAGGCGTGAGGCGATCGGTCGGGCTGCCGGTGCGCCGTCGGTGCAGGAGGGTGGACACGATCTGCGGGTCGATCGCGGACCCTCCGGCGGCCACCCGGCGGATCGAGTCGAGGAAGTCGGCGACGTCGCCGATACGGTCCTTGAGCAGGTAGCCGACCCCCTCGGCCGACTCGCTCAGCAGCTGCATCGCGAGGCCCAGCTCGACGTACTGCGACAACACGAGGACGCTCACCGCCGGGTGCTCACGCCGGATGGTCAGCGCCGCCCGCATCCCCTCGTCGGTATGCGTCGGTGGCAGCCGGATGTCGAGCAGGGCGATGTCGGGCGGTTCGACCTTCAGCCGGTTGAGCAGGTCGTCGGCGTTGTCGTAGGCCGCGATCACGTCGAGTCCGGACTCGGTGAGGATCCGGGTCAGCCCCTCCCGGAGCAGCACGCTGTCCTCGGCGATGGCCACCCTCAGGGACACGGGAGCTCCGCCCGCACCTCGACGCCACCGCCGTCGGCCGGCCGGACCGCGAGCCGACCGCCGAGCGCCTCGACCCGCACGGCGAGGCGGTCCAGCCCCGAGCCGGTATGCGGCTGTGCACCGCCACGTCCGTTGTCCCGGACGTCGACGACGAGCTGCGAGCCCTGACGTTCGACGCATACCCACGCGTGCGTCGCTTCGGCGTGCTTGCCGACGTTGGCCAGGGCCTCGCTGATGACGTAGTAGGCGGCCACCTCGACCGCGGGCGGCGGCCGCTCGGTGAGGGAGACCGACATCTGCACCGGCACCGGGGCCCGCGCAGCGAGCGACTCCAGGGCCACGTCGAGACCGTGGGCGGAGAGGACCGCGGGGTAGATCCCGCGCGCCACGTCGCGCAGCTCCTCCAGCGACGCCGACACCTCGCCCTTGGCGTGCAGCAGCCGGGTCCGGAGCTCGTCGTCCGTACCCGGAGCGGCGCCGAGCATGCCCAGCTCCATCGACAGCGCCACGAGCCGCACCTGAGCGCCGTCGTGGAGGTCCCGTTCGAGGCGCTGCCGCTCCTGCCGTCCGGCCTCGAGCACCCGGCCCCGCGACTCCTGGAGCTCGTTGAGCCGGGCCCGGAGCTCGGCCCGCAGGCGGCCGTTCTCCAGGGCGATGCTGGTCGTCGCCACGACCGCGTCGAGGAGCTCGTGCTCCTCGTCGAGTGCGGAGTCGAACGTCAGCGCGGCCATCGGCTCGCCCTCCCGAGACAGCACGCGGACCCCCCGGTCGACGGACGAGGTCGGTTCCGCGGTGGGTGTGCCGTCCTGGTCGGCCCAGGTCCCGAACTCGGGCAGCCAGTAGAACAACCGCAGCGACGGGTCGCGCAGTGCGCGCGCCAGCGGGGCCTGCAGGTCGGTCGTCGGGTCCGACTGCAGCTCCACGAGCAGACCCGCCACGTCGCCGCGTGCGAGCCGCAGGTCGAGCAGGGCGAAGAGGAAGGCGAGTGGCGCCAGCCCCAGGGCGGCGAAGGTGATCAGCCGGATCGGCTCGATGAAGGACCAGCCCAGCAGGCCGCCGATGTAGAGCAGTGCGAGCATCACCAGCGCGAAGCTGAACGCGTCGACGACCAGCGTCGCCGGACGTCGGTGTAGCCGCTCGCGGCCCGACCGGCGCCGGTGCAACAGCGCGGTCCCGACGACCAGGCCGCACGCCACGAGGGCGAGCTGGACCTGCTCGACGACCGTGCCGGCGGCCGGCGCGGCCACCACGTTGAAGAGGCTGTCGGGGTTGGAGCCGAGCAGGATCTTGACCAGCTGCAGGCCGAGCGTCACCACATACATGACGACGACGAGGACCCGCTCGGCCCGGTCCCGGACCCGGCCGCTCGGGAACGCCAGGAAGACGTGGAGGAAGAGCGCCGCCGGCAGCATGTCGAAGAAGTTGCCGACGCTGTGCACCAGCGGCTGGCTCGACCACTGCAACGGGGTCAGCCCCATGACGAAGCCGGTGAGCAACATCAGCGGGCCGAGCCGGCTGGCCGGCCGCCGCCACCAGGCCACCGCCCCTGTCAGGAGGTACGGCACGACGATCCACGCGATGAGGAACACCCGCAGCGCTCCCGGGTCGAGCCGCGCGCTGGCGACGCCGAGGATGAGTACCCCGGTGAGGATGCCGAGGCCGGCGACCGCGAGCGCCCAGAGGACCCAGGAGCGACCCGCCGGCGTCTCCTCGTCCATGGCTCACGGTAACGGCGCGTGCTCGTCCACCGACATACCAGAAAACCCGCCAATCCGTTCGCCAGCGCACCGGCTGTCGACGCCTCTCACTGCCGCCGAGGCTGGTCCCGGAGCCAACCGGTGGCTCCCGGATGGAGGTCGGTCATGGAACTCGTGCGGCGGCACCGGGTGCTCTGCTTCTTCGTGCTGGCCTACGTGCTGGCGTGGGGCGCCATCCCGTGGGGCAGCTTCTTCGCGCCCGGCGCGCTCATCGCGGCGCTCGTCGTGGCCGGGCTCGCCGACGGGTGGGCCGGTCTGCGCGACATCGGCGCCCGGCTGATCCGATGGCGGGTGAGCTGGGTCTGGTACGCCCTGGCCGTGGCCGTCCCCCTCGGTGTGCACGCTCTCGCGGTCGGCCTCAACATCGGTGCCGGCGCCTCGGCTCCCGCCCTCGACGTCCTCAGCCCTTGGTATGCGTTGCCGCTCGCCGTGGGGATGCACATCGTCAGCCCGATGGGCGGACCGCTCGTGGAGGAGCCGAGCTTTCGCGGGTTCGCGCAGCCGGAGCTGCAGCGCACCCGGTCCCGGCTCGGCGCGACGGCAATCATGGCGCTGGCCATCAGTGGCTGGCACGCTCCGCTGTTCGTGATGGGCGAGTTCGCCGCTCACCCGATCGGCTTCGTCACCACTGTGGCCGTCACGTTCTGGTACGCGTGGCTGTTCAACCACGCCTCCGGCAGCTCACTGCTGACCCTGATCGCGCACGGAGCCGAGGGCGGTGTGCGGATCACGGGCTTCTGGGCCGTCGGTCCCGACCTGGAACGGCAGAACTGGACCTACGCCATCGTGTGGTGCCTCGTCGCCCTCGTCCTCCTGGTCGCCGACCGGCGCTACTGGGTCAGCCACTCCCCGGCCGATACGGCTCCTCGCGCAGCGGACCGTCGCCGGGAACCTGCCCCGGTCGACAACGCCTAGCGGTGCGGCGCGGGTGGCACGATCTCCCCGTGACGGGGGACCGGGCGACGCGCACCTCGACCTGGCGTGCGCTGCAGCCGGTCCAGCGACGTCGGGTCCTCGCCAGCCTCGCCTCCCTGGCGCTGCTGTTCTTCGACCAGACCGCCGTCGTCGTCGCGCTCCCCGCCATCCGCCAGGAGTTCGGCGCCTCCTACAACGCGGCGGCGTGGACGGTGACCGTCTACCTGCTGGCACTGGCGGTGTTCATGCCGGTGGTCGGACGGGTCGCGGACCGCTTCGGTCGGCGCAAGGTCCTCGTCACCGCGCTCGTGCTGTTCGGTGTCGGGTCGGCCGCCTGCGCGTTCGCTCCGACGATCGGGCTGCTCATCGCGTTCCGGCTGCTCCAGGGCATCGCCGGCGCGGTCATGCAGCCGATGGCGCTGTCGGTCGGCGTTCGTGACGTCCCCGCCGACCATCGCGGCCGGGTCATCGGGCTGATGTCGACCGGAGGCTCGAGCCTGCTGGTGTTCGGACCGCTGATCGCGTCGGTCCTGCTGTCGGTCGGCAGCTGGCGGCTGATCTTCCTCGTCAACCTGCCGGTCGTCCTGTACGTCATCGTGGAGATGGTCCGCAACGGCCCGATCACCCCCGCGCGCGGAACCTCGTTCCCGGTCCGGTCGACGGCCTGGCTGCTGCTCGCGCTGTCGGCCACGGTCCTCGGCATCAGCCAGCTCGAGTCCTGGGGACTGGCCGCCGTGGGGCTGTTGCTCGTGGGCCTCGTCGTGCTCGCCGGGTTCGTACGGTCCGAGCTGCGTCGTCCCGACCCGCTGCTGCCGGTCGCCTACCTGCGTGACCGCGGACTCACCGGGAGCCTGGTCGCCCTGTTCGCGATCCAGTTCGCGGTCCTCGCGACGATGGTGTCGCTGGTGGCGTTCCTCGAGGCCGGGGTCGGGGTGACCGCTGCGGCCGCCGGGCTGGTCGTCGCCGTCACCGGCATGGGTTCCCCGCTGTTGTCGATCACGACCGGACGCCTCGCCGACACGATGGGCGTCCGTCGCCTCGTCGTCCCTGGTCTCGTCGCGGTCACGGTGGGCTTGGTGCTCACCGGTGCCGCGGCGCCCACATTGAGCATCCTCTGGCTGGTTCCGGGTCTTCTGCTGTTCGGTGTCAGCCGTCCGGCGGTGTTCACGCCGGCCAGCTCGAGCGCGATGGCGGCCATCCCCGACGAGGAGCGCCCCGTCGCCGCCAGCCTGGTCACCGAGGCCCGTCAGCTCGGGGCAGTCATGGGCGCCAGCGTGGCCGGCGTGGCGGCCGACTTCGCCGGCCGGCTCACCACGCAGGACGCCGTGGAGGGGTTCGCTGCGGCGATCTGGGTGACGGCCGTGGTCACCGCCGTGGCCGGCGTGGCGGCCGTCCGGCTCCTGCCCAAGGCCGCCCGTCGACCGGTGTGACCGACCGCGGGGGGCTGCACGACCTCCCGGAGTTCCCAGCACTCCCCCAGCCGGCTCGACTTGCGCACCACGGCCGGTCGCGCCACCGTGGGGTCGGGAAACATCCACCTCTCGGGGGTCCACGAGAGGAGCCACACCGTGTCCACCGACACGCCCGTCCTGACCGACGACGCCCTGCTGGGCGAGCTGCGCGAGGAGTGCGCCCGCTGGTCGACCCGGGACGAGCTCGAGGCCGGGTTCGCGCGCCTCTTCGCGCTGCGTGACGAGGCCCTCGGTCGCGGCCTCCCGCTGCCCATGTCGTGCCCGATGCACGACCCGGAGGGCTGACCGGCGCTCCGCCCGACCCATCCCGACGACACCGGAAGTCCCATGTCCCACCGCGACGCCCACAGCCCCTCCGCCACGACCCATCTGCGCCCGGACGGGACCGTCTTCCCGCCGGTCACTCCTGACCCACCCGCCCCACCGGGGTACGTCTCGCCGCTGGACGAGGCGCCCCACCTCGACGACCTGGGCGAGGCGCTGCGCGCCGACGAAGCGGACCGATCCGCCCCGGGCTGATCGTCGCCTGTCAAGACCGTGGCAAGACCCTGAGAGACCCGGGATGTCCGATTTCCCGTCCTAACGTGTCGGACGCCGCCATCCGGTGCAACTCGCCCGGAACCGGAGGTCACCCTCTCGGGGGGTGCATGAAAGTCCAGATTCTTCAGCGATAGAAGGACGACTATGCACATCTTGCAATCCCGACGTGCCCTGGTGCTCGTCACCTCGGCCGCCGTCGCGGCCGGCATCGGCCTCGGTGTCGCCCCCGCCGCACAGGCGGCGAACGGCAAGGTCACCATCGCCAACACCCTGCCCCGATGGCTCGGCCACGCCTCCAAGAGCGCGGTCACGCCGTTCGCGGCGACCACGCAGACGGTCCGGGTGTACCTCACACCCAACGGCGGGGCCGACGCCCTCGACGCGGCCGTCGCCGCGGTCTCGGAACCCTCCTCGGCGCAGTACCGGCAGTTCCTCACCACCGCCCAGTACGACGCGACGTACGCGCCCACCCAGGCGCAGGTCGACCAGGTCAGCGGCTACCTCTCCGGCGCGGGCCTCGCGGTCACCGGCGTCGAGGCGCACCACCGGTACGTCGAGGCCAGTGGGACGACGAGCCAGCTCGGATCAGCCTTCGGCGTCCAGCTCGGCACGTTCACCCACGACGGCCAGACGGTGACCGCCCCGAGCTCCGCGGCCGCCGTCCCGACCGGCATCGCCGGCAGCGTCCTCACCGTGACGGGGCTGGACACCACGTCCTACACGAAGACGGCCAACCGCATCTCTCCCGCTGACCAGAAGGGCGTCGCCAAGGGCGCGACCAACCCGAACGTCACGCCGCCGACCGGCTTCGTCAACGCCCGCCCGTGCTCGATCTACTACGGCCAGGTGTCCGCGCAGTACCAGGCCGACTTCTCGACCCCGCTGCCGACGTTCCAGGGCCAGACGCTCTCGTATGCGCCCTGCGGCTACACCGGGCCGCAGTTCCGGGCCGCCTACGAGAACAACTCGAACCTGACCGGCAAGGGTGCGACCGTCGCCATCACCGATGCGTATGCGTGGCAGAAGATCGCGAAGGACGCGAACCAGTACGCCGAGAACCACGGCGACGGCTCGTACAAGCCGGGCAGCTGACCCAGAACCTCCCGGGCTCCTACAACCGCCGGGCGCAGTGCGACCCGAGCGGCTGGTCCGGTGAGGAGACGCTCGACGTCGAGGCGGTCCACGCCATGGCGCCGGACGCCAACATCCGCTACTACGCCTCGTCCAGCTGCTTCGACGACGACTTCCTCGCGACCCTGGGCCGGGTCGTCGACGAGAACGTGGCACAGGTCGTCACCAACTCGTGGAGCGACCTCGAGCAGAACGAGTCCGCGGCGAACGTCGCCGCCTACGAGCAGGTCTTCAAGCAGGGCGCGCTCCAGGGCCAGAGCTTCCTGTTCAGCTCGGGCGACAACGGCGACGAGCTGGCCACCTCGGCGCTGAAGCAGGTCGACTACCCCGCCTCCGACCCCTACGTCACGGCGGCCGGCGGCACCTCGACCGGCATCGACGCCTCCGGCGGCCATCTCGATGCAGACCGGCTGGGGCACCCAGAAGTACAGCCTGGCCGCGAACGGCAAGTCCTGGACCTCGGTCGGTTACCTCTACGGTGCCGGCGGCGGGTACTCGGCGCTGTTCAACCGACCGTCGTACCAGAACGGCGTGGTCGCCAACGCGGCCCGCGGCGTCCCGGACGTCTCGATGGACGCCGACCCGAGCACGGGCATGCTCATCGGCCAGACGCAGACGTTCCCGGACGGCGTGCACTACGGGGAGTACCGCATCGGCGGGACGAGCCTGGCCTCGCCGCTGCTGGCCGGGTTCGCGTCGCTCGGGGTGCAGAAGAACGGCGCCGGCTTCGGCCTGCTCAACCCGCTGCTCTACTCGGCGCCAGCCGGGGCGATCACCGACGTCCGGCCGGCGAAGGACCTCGGCGTGGTCCGGGTCGACTACGCGAACGGGTTCGACGGTTCCGCCGGGCTGCTCTACTCGGTCCGCACGTTCAACCAGGACAGCTCGCTGACGACGACGAAGGGCTGGGACACGGTCACCGGACTCGGTGTGCCGAACCCGAAGCTGCTCGCCGCCATCCCGTCGGCTCGCTGACGACACCCTGACGCGCAGGGGCGCCTGCCGACCGGCAGGCGCCCCTCTCGTCGTGGTGGGCCGGTTCGGTCAGAACCCGCCGAAGTCGCCGCCTCCGAAGTCGCCCCCGAAGTCTCCCCCTCCGAAGTCGCCACCACCGGCGTCGTAGCCACCGCTGTCGTACCCACCGGCGTCGGCTCCGCCGGCGTCGCCGCCCGCGTCACCTCCGGTGTCGCCGCCGGTGTCGCCGGAGGCCTCACCCGAGCCGTCCCCGCCCGCCGCGAAGTCCTGCTGCTCGGGCGAACCCTCGAAGCCGCCGAGCATGGCGTCCGCGATGGCGGTACCGATGACGACCCCCGCGATGGTGCCGAGCAGTGAGCCGCCGAGGGCGCCCATCATGCCGCCGCCGCCCATGCCGCCGGCGTTGCCACGGCCGCCGAAGGTGCGCTGCAGGTAGCCCGGCTGCTGCATCTCGGCGCGTGTCGCCGCCCGGGCCATCTGCCGCGGGTCGTCGGACTGCGGCCGTTCCGAGGCGGGCAGGGTCTGGGTCATCTCCTGGAGCACCTGCTGGCGCTGCTGCGGGGTGAGCTGGGAGAACGCCTGGGCGTGCGCCTCCTCGATCTGCTCGGGAGGAGCCGTGCGCAGCAGGTACCGGTAGCGGGCGATGGCCGCTCGGTCCTGCGCCGTGGCGCCGGTGGTGGAGTCCTGCGGGCCGTTGGCCCGCGCATACCCCTGCTGGCCGTACCCCTGCTGGTACTGCTGGGGGTAGTCCTGCTGCTGGTTCCGCTGCTCCGGGGTCTCCCGGCCGAGCAGCCTGTCGAGGAATCCCATGTCCACTCCTTCTGGGGGCCTGAGTCGAGGTCGCAGGTCGAGATCGGCGTGGTCACGGCCCCATCCGTCCAACGACCCGCGTCCCGAGCGGTTCCCGGGAAACGTCCAGAGAACCTCTCAGATCGCGCTCAGAGATGCCAGTCGAGGTCACTCGCAGCGGCGGACCGCCAGCATGGCGACGTCGTCGTCGTGACGGGCCGGTCCGACCCGGCGAACCCGTCGGGCGACCCGTTCGAGGAAGGTATGCAGGTGGTCGCGGTCCTCCGCGACCGAGTGGCGGACCACGGCGGTGAGGCGGTCGACGCCGGCGTCGAGGTCCTCGTCGCGGCGCTCGACGAGACCGTCCGTGTAGAGCAGGACGACGCCGCCGCGAGGCAGGTCGACCGGCTCGGGGCGGCGATCGACGTCCCCGACCCCGAAGGCCGGCCAGACGGTGCCCTGCCAGCGGACGGGCGTGCCGTCCAGGCCCATGAGCAGAGGCGGCGGGTGCCCGGCCACGAGCACGTCGGCGCTGTCGGTCGCGCCCCCGAAGGCCATCAGGACCAACGTGACCAGCGGCTGCTCAGTGGACAGGGCCAGCATCCGGTCCAGCCCGGCGGCCACGGCTCGCAGGTCAGGGTCCGCCGCCACCAGGGCCCGGACTGCCGCCTGGAGGCGCGCGGCGGTCGCGGCCGCGTCCACGCCGCGACCCATGACGTCCCCGATCACCGCGACATAGCGGTCGGTCATCAGGTCGATGACGTCGAAGAAGTCGCCGCCGACCTCGGCCCGGCCGGACGGCTGGTAGAGCGTGGCGAGGTCCCAGCCCTTCAGCTCCGGGAGCCGCTGCGGCAGCAGGGCGTGTTGCAGCGTCTCGGCCGCTCGCTGCGTCTGCGAGAAGAGGTCGGCGTTGTCGATGGCGAGCGCGGCACGGCGGGCGAGGTCCTCGGCGAACACGATGTCCTCGGCGGTGTACTGCCGACTGCCGGAGGCGAGCGACATCGTCCCGGTGGTGCGGCCACGGGCGACGAGCGGGACGATGATGACCGACTGCAGGGCGAGCTGCTCGGCGAGCGCGACGAGCTCCGGGTCCTGCGACACCCGCTGGATGAGCTCCACGGTCACCGGCGAGTAGAGGTGGCTGCGGCCCGTCCGGGCTACGGCGTAGGACCCCACCTCGGCGTTCGGGTTCGTGGGGACCCGCGTCATCAGCCGGTGCGCGGCCGCCGCGAGCTCGGGGTCGCTGTGCGCCACGACCAGCGAGTGCAGCCGGCCGTCCTCCAGCAGCTGGACGCCGCACCAGTCGGCGACCGATGACACCGCCAGCTCGGCGACCGTTTGCATCGTGGCGTGGTGATCGAGGCTGCGGGCCAGCTGCTCCGACGCCGACGAGAGGAACTCGATCCGCCGCAGTCGCTCCGCACTGCTGGCCTCCGCCCGGAGCCGCAGGACGGTCTGCGTGCAGACGTCGGCGGCGATGTGGAGGAGCTCGATCTCGGCCATCTCGGGTCGTGGGGCCGGCGCGTCGAACCGGAGCGCAAGCGCACCGAAGGCCTGGTCCTCACCGCTGCGGAGCGGGAACGCGAGCATCGCCACGGTGTCGCTTCCCGCGAGGTTCGGGTACGCCGCGGACAGCTCCTCGTTGTCGAGCAGGAGCACCGGCCGGCCGGTGAGGATGGCGTCGCAGATCGGCACCGGCTCGGAGAGCGGGAACCGGCCGGCCGCCAGCTCCGGGACCAGGGGCGTACCGCGGAGCCCGAGGGTGACGAGGTCGTCCCCGTCGCGCAGGGCGAGCATGGTCACGCTGGCCGACACGGCATCGCCGACGAGGCGCGTGATGATGTCGGTGACGGTGTCGAGGTCCGTGGCGGCGGAGAGGTCGCGCGTCACCCGGCCGAGCCGGGTGAACCGCTGCAGCTCCATGGGGGTGCTCGCCCTCTTTCCGGGCTCGGCCCGCTCGACAACCATCGGGGTATGCGCGTGACCGGCGGCCCCGAGCGCGCCGTACGAGCGGATCCCAAACGCTAATCGGGTGGACGAGTCCGCCGAGAGTGATTGGCGATGTTCGGGGGAAAGACGGTGATGTGTCCCGGTCGGACGTCTCGGGTCCGACCGGGCGGTGTCCGGGCTGCTAGGTCGCGTAAGCCCGCGAGACCGCCGTGTCGAGCTCGCCCGACGGCCAGCGGGCGGCCAGCAGGACCGTCGCGCCCAGGCAGATCACGGCGCACATCGTCACCGCGGATGCGGGGTTGGTCAGCTCCGAGAACCAGCCCGCGACGAGGTAGGAGCCGCCCGCCGCGGTGACCGACAGGGCCCCGCCGAGCCCGAACACGGCCCCCCGGCGGTTCTCCGGCGTCACGAGGGAGAACGTGGACTGCAGCGGCAGCATGAACGCCTGGAGCGTTCCCGCCACGAACCAGAGCAGGGCCGTGACGACGATCGGTGGCCGGAACGCGGTGAACAGCAGGGGAACCGGCATGGCCAGCGCCATGGCGATGATCCGCCCGTTGGAGACGTGGGGCTCCCACCGGCTCACGACGACGACGCCGACCGCCGCTCCCGCGATGGGACAGGCCATCAGCAGCCCGCCGAACCCGGGGCTGCCCGCATACGGAAGGGCGACCGCCTCGGGCGCGGAGATGCCGAGGGCCGCGACCAGGCTGAGCCCGAGCAGTCGGCGCAGGACGCGGTGACGCGTCACCACCCTGGCGGCCGTCCCGAGGTCGGCGAAGAAGCCGGAGAGGCCGGGCCGCGGTTCGCCAGGCACGGGGCGGGCCGAGACCACCAGGGCGACGACCACGGCGGAGACGACGAAGGTCGCGAAGTCCAGCGCCAGCCCCCGAGCGGCCCCGAGCGCGAGCACGATGATCCCACCGAGCGCGAAGCCGAGGGCCTGGTTGGCCTGCTCCGCGAGCGCCGACAGACCCATCGCCCGCAGGAACACGCGGCGGTCGGCGAAGAGGTCGGTCATGAGGACCAGCTGGGCGGCGGACGCCGGCCCGCCGAGCATCTCGAGCACGAACAGCGCGACGAGCAGGGCCGGCACCGGAGCCTCGACCGACACGGCCCAGATCAGCACGAGCACCATGGCGGCGCGGCTGACGTGGGAGGCGATGAGCACGTACTTGTACGGGATGCGGTCGGCGACCGGCCCGAGCACGCTGCGCCCGAAGATCGACGGGACCAGGCTGACGGCCAGCGTCGTCGCGGTGGCGAGGGGTGACTGCGTGCGGTCGTAGACCACGGCGGCGATGGTCAGCCGCGCGATGTAGTCGCCCCACGTGGACAGGCTGGCGGCGATGAACAGCGCGAGGTACCCACGGACCGCGAACACCTGGGAGAGCGGCGGCATGGACGTCTGATTTGTCCCGTGCCCCGACACCCGGCCGACGGTACAGGTCACGGCCGCGGCGGGCTACTCCAGGCTGTTGCTGACGACTGCCGGCTAGTCCTGGCGGCCCTGGTAGAAGTTCTGGTCCGTCGCGGCCCGGCTGCGGCGGGCGACGCGCAGGTAGTCCTCCTCGAGCGTCGACTGCGCACCGGGCGGCCGGCCGATGATCCGGCCGATGCCGTCGGCGTCGCGCATGTCAGCCGGGACCGACTCGACCGGCCGCCCCCGCCAGAGCACGGAGGCGTTGCGCAGGGACGCCGCGAGGGTCCAGCCGGCCCGCAGGCTGCGGGCGTCGGAGGCCGAGAGCTGCCCGGCGGCCTCGGCCGCGTCGAGCCCGGCCATCGTGCTCGTGGTGCGCAGCGCCGGGTCGGCGGCCGCGTGCTGGAGCTGGACCAGCTGGACCGTCCACTCGACGTCGGTGAGACCACCGAGACCGAGCTTGAGATGCGTCCGCTTGTCGCCACCCCGGGGCAGTCGTTCCGCCTCGACGCGGGCCTTCATCAGCCGGATGTCGCGGACCTGCGCGGCGGTGAGCCCGTCCGCGGGGTACCGAACCGGCTCGATGACGTCCATGAACGCCTGGCCCAGGTCGGGGTCTCCCCCGACCGGCCGGGCCCGCAGCAGCGCCTGGAACTCCCAGGTCGCCGCCCAGCGCTGGTAGTAGGTCGTGTACGCGGCGAGGCTGCGGACCAGCGGCCCGGCCTTGCCCTCGGGACGCAGGTCGTTGTCCAGGGTGAGCTGCGGGTCCGGGCCGGCGGGTCCGAACAGCCGGCGCATCTCCTGGACGACGAGCACCGCCCGGCGCTGGGCCTCCTCGTCGGACACCTCACCGGTGGCCCGGTGAACGAAGATCACGTCGGCGTCCGACGCATACCCCATCTCGCGTCCGCCGAGGCTGCCCATCCCGATGGCCGCCATGGCGGTGCCGAGCGGCGACCCGACCTGCTCCTCCACCTTGCGCACGGCGAGCTCGAGGACGACGTGGATGATCGCCGAGGTGAGGTCGGACAGCGAGCGGCCGACCTCGGCGAGGTCGATCTCGTGGGCGAGGTCGGCGATGGCGATCCGGAGCAGCTCGTGCCGGCGCAGCTGCATCACCGACGCCGTGGCCGCGTCCGCGTCCGGCCGTCGTCCCGCGGCGCTGCCGAGGGTGAGCCGGAGCTGCTCCAGGGCGCGCGGGGTCAGGCCGCCGGCCTCCCCGAGGATCGCGACCGACTCGGGCGACCGCACGAGGAGGTCCGCCGCGTACCGGCTGCGACCCAGGGTCCGGGCGAGGCGCTCCGCCGACGAGCCCTCGTCCCGGAGCATCTTGAGGTACCAGTGGATGGTGCCGAGCTCCTCGCTGACCCGACGGAAGGCCAGCAGTCCGGCGTCCGGGTCGGCTTCGTCGGCGAACCAGCCGAGCATCACCGGCAGCAGGGTCCGCTGGATCGCGGCCCGCCGCGTGACGCCCGAGGTGAGCGACTCCAGGTGGCGCATCGCACCGGCCGGGTCGCGGAAGCCGAGCGCGGCGAGGCGGGCTCGGGCGGCCTCCGGCGTCAGCGAGGTGTCGGCTGAGGTGAGCTTGGCGGCGGCGTTGAGCAGCGGCCGGTAGAACAGCCGCTCGTGGATGCGGCGGACCTCGCGGGACCGCGACGCACGCAGCTCGACGACCTCCTTGGCGGGGGTGACCCGCAGCCCGATGGCCCGGCCGAGGCGGCGGAGCTCGGTCTCGCTGGTGGGCATGAGGTGCGTCCGACGCAGGCGGTAGAGCTGGATCCGGTGCTCGAGAGTCCGCAGCAGCCGGTAGGCCTCGCCCAGGGTCAGCGCGTCCTCGCGGCCGATGTAGCCGCCCTTCGCGAGCGCCGACAGACCCTCCAGCGTGGTCGCGGACCGCAGTGACGGGTCGCCCCGCCCGTGCACCAGCTGGAGCAGCTGGACGGAGAACTCGACGTCGCGAAGGCCACCCCGACCCAGCTTGAGCTGCCGGTCCGCCTCGGCGACCGGGACGTGCTGCTCGACGCGCCGGCGCATCGCCTGGACGTCCTCGACGAAGTGGTCTCGGCCCGCGGCGTCCCAGACCAGCGGCTGGATCGCGTCCTTGTAGGCCTTCCCGACCTCGAGGTCCCCGGCCGACACCCACGCCTTGAGCAGGGCCTGGAACTCCCAGGTCTTCGCCCAGCGCTCGTAGTAGGTCCGGTGGCTGGCGACGGTCCGGACCAGCGGTCCGGACTTGCCCTCGGGGCGGAGGGCGGCGTCGACCGGCCAGAGCGTCCCCTCGCCGGTGTTGGCCGAGCAGGCCCGCATCATGCCCGTCGCCAGAGCGGTGGCGACGGCGAGCGCGCGATCCTCGTCGACCCCCTCTGCGGGTTCGGCGACGAAGATGACATCGACGTCCGACACGTAGTTCAGCTCGCCGCCGCCGGTCTTGCCCATGCCGATCACGGCGAGCCGAGCGTCCGCGGCGCCCTCGCCGTACTCCTCCCGCGCGATGGTCAGCCCGGCCTCCAGGGCCGCCTCGGCGAGCCACGCCAACTGCTCCGCGGCGGTCGGCATGTACCCCACCGGGTCCGACGACGTGAGGTCCAATGCGGCGATGCCCAGCAGCTCGCGCCGGTAGGCGATGCGGAGGGCGTCGTATGCCGTTCGCTCCCCCCGTTCCTCCGCCCCGACCGCGGCGACCAGGCTCTCCCGCAGACCGGCGGCGGTGGGCCGGGTCGCGTCGGCCACGCAGCGCCAGTGGTCGGGATGTCCGACGAGGTGGTCGACCAGGGCGATGGAGCCGCCGAGGACGGCGACCAGCCGGTCGCGGGCCGGGCCAGGTCGGCGGAGGGCGACCAGCAGCGCGGCACTGTCGTCGTCGCGGTCCGGGACGGGACGGCCGTTCTCGGGGAGGTTCTTGGCGCGGGCCCGCGCTCCGCGGTCGCGCAGCGACTCCATCAGTCGGACGAGTCCCAGCAGCGCCTGGTCGGGGTCGGCGGCCGCGCTGAGCGCGTCGGGCAGACCGTCGTGGAAGACGTCGTCGAGCGGGTCGGCGAACCCGGTGAGCGCCCGGTCCTGCAGCAGCGCCTCAGCGCGGCTGGGGTCGGCGAAACCGAGCCGGGCGAGCTGCCCGCCGGCCGTCGTGGCCCGCGTCGTCACCGACTCGCCGCCGCTAGAGGCGCGGCAGGTAGCGGTCGAGCTCGAACTGGGTCACCTGGCTACGGTAGTCCTCCCACTCCGCCCGCTTGTTGCGCAGGAAGAAGTCGAAGACGTGCTCCCCCAGCGTCTCGGCGACGAGCTCGCTGCGCTCCATCACCTCGAGCGCGCGGCCGAGCGAGAGCGGCAGCGGATCGATGCCCATGGCCCGTCGCTCGGAGTCGGTGAGGTTCCAGACGTCGTCCTCGGTCTCCGGCGGGACCTCATATCCCTCCTCGATGCCCTTGAGCCCGGCGTTGAGGATCACCGCGAACGCGAGGTAGGGGTTGCACGCCGCGTCGAGCGAGCGCATCTCGACCCGCGTCGACTGGCCCTTGCTCGGTTTGTACATGGGGATCCGGATCAGCGCGGAGCGGTTGTTGTGGCCCCAGGTGATGTACTCCGGCGCCTCGCCCCCGCCCCAGAGCCGTTTGTAGGAGTTGACCCACTGGTTGGTCACGGCCGTGATCTCGGCGCCGTGCCGCAGTAGCCCGGCGACGAACTGACGGCCGGTCTTGCTCAGCTGGTAGGGCGCGCCGGCCTCGTAGAACGCGTTGGTGTCGCCCTCGAACAGGCTGAGGTGCGTGTGCATCCCCGAGCCCGGGTGATCCGCGAACGGCTTCGGCATGAACGTCGCGTAGATGCCCTGCTCCAGCGCGACCTCCTTGACGACCGTCTTGAACGTCATGATGTTGTCCGCGGTGGTGAGCGCGTCCGCATACCGCAGGTCGATCTCGTTCTGGCCCGGGGCGCCCTCGTGGTGGCTGAACTCGACCGAGATGCCCATCGCCTCGAGCATGGTGATCGTGGCGCGGCGGAAGTCGTGGCTGTTGCCGTGCGGCACGTGGTCGAAGTAGCCCGCGTCGTCGACCGGCTTGGGCTTGCGGCCCTTCTTCCAGCTCTCCTTGATGAGGAAGAACTCGATCTCGGGGTGGGTGTAGAAGGTGAAGCCCAGCTCACCGGCTCGCCACAGCGCCCGTCGCAGCACCTGGCGCGGGTCGGCGAAGCTGGGCGAGCCGTCGGGCATCTGCAGGTCGCAGAACATCCGCGCGGTGCCCGGGGACTCGCCGCGCCACGGCAGCACCTGGAAGGTCGCCGGGTCGGGCTTGGCCAGCATGTCCGCCTCGAAGACCCGCGCGAAGCCCTCGATCGCGGACCCGTCGAAGCCGATGCCCTCGGAGAAGGCGCCCTCGAGCTCGGCCGGGGCGACCGCAACCGACTTCAGGGTCCCGAGCACGTCGGTGAACCACAGCCGGACGAAGCGGATGTCGCGCTCCTCGATGGTGCGGAGCACGAACTCTTGCTGGCGATCCATGGGTCGATCCTGCCGCACGACGGTTCCGCCAGGGTGACCAACCCGCGGGCTGGACGAACTGTCCCCGGCGTGCCGCCTCGAGCAGCCGCAGGCGGCACCCGTGTGTGGGTACCGGAGCGGAGTGACGGGAACTACCGTTGCCGGATGGTCGACGGAGACGAGTCCGAGATGCGCGTTCCGGCCGAGGTGCAGGAGTTCATCGCGAAGGTCCAGCCCGAGCGACGCCGCCGAGACGCGGAGACCCTGCTCGAGCTCTTCACACGGGTCACCGGCGCGGAGCCGACACTCTGGGGGACGATCATCGGGTTCGGCTGGTACCACTACAAGTACGAGAGCGGCCGCGAGGGCGAGACGGCGGCGGTGGGGTTCGCGCCGCGCAAGGCGGCCACCTCGGTCTACCTGGTCGACGGGGTCGGCGCGCACACCGAGGAGCTGGCGCGGCTCGGCCCACACACGACCGGCGTCGGCTGCCTCTACCTCAAGGACGTCTCCGCCGTCGACCTCGACGTGCTGGCCGAGATCGTCGGTGGCGCCTACCGCACGCTGACCGCGGGGGTCTACACCAAGCGCGCCCGCGACGGCGGGAAGTGACTCAGACCCTGCTGGTCAGGTCGACCCGCGGGGACGTCGTGACTCACCGCAGCACCGCCTGCGCGCTGTTGTGACCCGGTATGCCGCTCACCCCGCCGCCGCGGCGCGCGCCGGCCCCGCACACCGTCACCCTCGGATGCACCGTCTCGACGCCCCAGGTCCCGACCTCCTCGGGTCGCTCCGCCCACGGCCACTGCAGCGGCCGGTGGAAGATGTTGCCGCCCGGCAGTCCGAGGTCCCTCTCGAGGTCGGCCGGAGTCCGCACCTCGATGCAGGGGTTGCCGTCGGCGTCACGCGCCAGGACGTCGTCCAACGGCTCGTCGAGGACCGAGTCCAGTGCGCGGAGCACCGCCCGCGTCGCCTCCTCGCGCCGAACCGACTGCCGTGCGCCTGAACGCCCCTGGAACAGGCGGGCCGGGAAGTGCAGCCCGAAGAGGGTCAGCGTCTGCACGTCGGAGGCCGCGAGGTCGGGGCCGAGGATGCTGCGGTCGGACAGCGTGTGGCAGTACACCTCGCACGGCGCCAACGGCGGGATCCGGCCGCTCCTGACGACGGCGTGCGCGTCCTGCAGGTGGGCCATGCCCTCGTGCACGTGCAGGGTGCCCGCGAAGGCGACGCGGGGGTCGACGGTCCGGTCCTTCAGCCGCGGAAGCCGGGTGAGCAGGAGGTTGACCTTCAGCTGCGCACCCTCGGGCGGCGGCTCGTCACCGGAGACGGGCGCCGAGTCCGAGGCGGCCAGCAGCTCGTCCAGCACCGCCGGAGCCAGCCCGGCGTGGACGTGGCCGCGGGCGCGCTGCTCACGGTCGCCCAGCCGCCAGACGACCTCGCCGTCCCCGTCGACCGAGAGAACGTCCGCGTCGGTGACCAGCTCGGCGCCCGCGCCGACCGCCGCCTTCGCGAGCGCGTCGGTCACCGCGCCCATGCCACCCACCGGCACGTCCCAGTCGCCGGTGCCTCCGCCCATCAGGTGGTAGAGGAAGCAGATGTTCTGGGCCAGCGACGGTTCGTCGAGGTCGGCGAACGTCCCGATCAGCGCGTCGGTGGCGACGATCCCGCGGACGGTGTCGTCGGCGAACGTGTCCCGCAGCAGCGCGCCCAGCGGGGCCGCGGTGAGGGCGTCCCACAGCTCGTCGTCGGAGACCAGGCGTCGCACGTCGCCGGCCGACCGTAGTGGCTCCAGCACCGTGGGCCACAGCCGCTGTGCCACGTGCGCCACGCGATCGTAGAACCGTTGCCAGGCAACGAAGTCCGCGTCATCACCGAGGGCCGCGACGAAGGAGGCGCGAGTCGCCTCGGGGTCCTCGGCGTCGACGAGCAGGCCCCGGGTGGGGTCGTGGGGAAGAGGCGTGTAGGAGGCATACCGGCGCCGAACCAGTCGGACGTCGAGCTCGAGGTCCTCGACCACTCGCCGTGGGAGCAGCGAGACGAGGTACGAGTACCGCGAGAGCCGGGCCTCGACGCCCGGGAACGGTGCGGCGGAGACGGCGGCCCCGCCGACGTGGCCCAGCCGCTCGAGGACGAGAACGCGCCGCCCGGCGCGCGCGAGGTAGGCGGCCGCCGTCAGGCCGTTGTGGCCGGCACCGACGACGACGTCGTCGTAGGTCGAGACGCCCATCGACCGATCCTGCCAGAGACGCACAACCGGCCCCCGGGAGCATCCCGGGGGCCGGCCGCGTTTGGTGCGCGAGTGGTGGTGCTCAGCCGGCGAAGGCCACGTGGACCTGCAGCTCGTTGCCGCCGTCCCTCGTGTTCGTCACCGTCATCGAGGTGCCGGTACCGGCGACCTTGACCGAGCCCCGCGGGTTGCCCGAGCTCCAGTAGCGGTTCGGGTCCGTGTCGTCGAACGTCGGGATGCCCGCGCTGGACGGCACGGTCACCGGGACGCCGTTGAGGTGGAACGTCACCGCGTCGGTGGCCTCCTGGCCGAACGTCGCGTCGAACGGCTGACGACGGTTGCCCAGCAGCGCCCCGCTGGGGAACTTGATGGGCGTCGGACGAGCGTCGACGGGCAGCACGAGCCCGGCACCGGGGTGCGTGATCGTGTTGTTGTCGTTGTACGCGTAGTCCACGTAGCTGACGAGCAGGCCGTTCTGGTACGGGAACCGCTCGACCCAGTCCGGCCGGGTGCTGGTCCAGCCGAAGTTGTACGGGCCGGTCCGCAGCGTGTCGTCGTAGCCGGTGTACGTCCGGTTCTCCGCGATGTAGTAGCGCGGGGTCACCTTGGTCTCCGTGCCACTGATGATCGAGAAGCCCGACGCGGTCCACGCGCCGGCACCGGCCTCGACGTCGTCGACCGCACCGGCCACGCCGTCCTTGGTCACCGCCACGTCGTCGATGAAGGCGCCCTTGAGGGACAGGCCCCCGTCCGTCGAGTACCGGAACCGGAACTGGACGTTCTGGCCCTTGTAGGCGCTGAGATCGTAGGAGCGTTGGGTCCACGCCGACGTCCCGGTGAGCGGGGCCCCGATCTGGGTCCACGTGGCGCCGGCGTTGGTCGAGACCTCGGCGTAGAGGTAGTCGTAGTCCTTCTCGATGTCGGCCTGGACCCACGCGGTCAGCGCGGCCGAGGTCGTCGCGCCGGTCAGGTCGACGCTGCGGGCCAGGGTGGCCGTGCGGTTGTCCGACGACCCGCTCCACCACTCGGCTTTACCGGAGTGGGGAGTGTTGTAGACCGTGGTGGTCGTCTTGTCCGGCAGGGTCACGACGACGGCCTGCGAGTTGGTCTGGACGTCCTGACCGGCCGGGCCGACCTTGACCGTGGAGTCCTGGCCGAACGGCACGACCTTGTAGTCGAGCCAGCCGAGCTGCAGCTTCTCCCACGCGCCCATGTAGCCGGGCGTGGTGCCGATCGCGTCGGTCCCGTGGTTGAGCCACGAGCCGGCCGACATCAGGGTCCAGAAGCCGGTGCCGTTGTCGCCACCCGCGGTGTCGTAGAGGTCGGGCAGACCGAGGTCGTGGCCGAACTCGTGCGAGAAGACGCCGAGGCCGCCGTTCTCGGGCTCGGTGGTGTAGTCACCGATCCAGATCCCGGAGTTGCCGAGGGAGACGCCACCGCGCTTGTTGTCGCCCGGGCCGGTCTTACCGGCGTCGGTGCTGAAGGCGTACCAGCGGTGCGACCAGATGGCGTCGGCGCCCTGTGCGCCGCCGCCGGCCTCCTCGCCCTCACCGGCGTGGATCGCCTGGAAGTGGTCGATGTAGCCGTCCGGCTCGTTGAAGTTGCCGTCCTTGTCGAAGTCGTACCGGTCGACCTTGTCGAACTGCTTGAGGTACGTGGCGATCTCGGCGTCGGACTTGCCGGCAGCCTTCTGTGCGTTGAACCACGCGGTCGCCGTGTCCTTGATGTAGTTCCAGTAGCCGTCGCTCTGGGCGACGGTGTTGGATCCGTAGCGCGCCTCGTTGAACGGCACGGTGACCCAGTTGGACACGTCGCCCTTGGCGACGAACCGGCCACCGGACTGCTTGAGGTAGAAGTCCTTGAACGACTCGCCGCTGCCGAACATCAGGTCCTGGTAGTGAGCCTGGTTGAAGTCCGGCACCCAGTAGGTCGAGTTGTCGTCGGTGGCGTTGCCGTCCCAGTTCCGGTCGGGGGCCGGGATCTGGTTGTGCACCGGACCGGGGGCCGTGGACTGGCCGGCCTTCGTCTGCGTGCCGAAGTCGGTGAGGATCGTGAAGATGTCCTCCTCACGGTTCACGTCGTAGAGGACGAACTTGTCCTTCGAGTTCGGGTCGGCCGGGTTCTTGGCCACCTTGATGACCCGCTGGCCACCGCGCATCTCGAGCGTCGCCTGACCCTTGAGCAGCTTGTCGACGGCGTCGGCACGCAGAGCAGCGGCCTGCTCCGCAAACGGGTTCGGCAGGTTGTCGGGCTGGCTGGCCGCGGCGGCGTCGGGGTCGTTCGCCGGTGGTGCGGCCTGAGCCGGGGCTTGTAGGGCGCCGAAGGCGAGAGCGGAGACCGCTACGCCTGAGGCAACCCTCCAGGACCATTTCGTCATGAGGATCCTCCAGAAGGGCGCGCGGTTCGGGGTGTGCGCGCCAGCGCGCCACGCTAAGGGGCCATTGGGCATAAAAGGGCGTTGTCGACGAGTGAACTGACAGTTTTTACCCAGTCTTTACGAAGGTTGCTGTGGCATACCACATGCTCGGCATCGGGGCCCGTCGACGGCCGGCGGCCCCCAACTAGGCTCGAACCATGGCGCAGCTGCGACTGGCGATGGCCCAGGTCAACCCGGTGGTCGGCGACCTCGCCGGGAACGCCCGGATGGTCCGTGAGCGCGTGGCCGAGGCAGCCGCCGCCGGAGCGCACCTCGTCGCGTTCCCCGAGATGGTGCTCACCGCATACCCGGTCGAGGACCTCGCGCTGCGCGAGTCGTTCGTCGAGGCGAGCCGGCGCGCCCTCGTCCGGCTGGCGGCCGACCTGGCCACCGACGGGTACGCCGACCTGCCGGTGGTCGTCGGATACCTCGACCGGGCCGACGAGGGTGCCCTCGACGCCGACCCGGGCCGCACGCTTCCGCAGAACTGTGCCGCGGTCATCCACGGCGGCAGGGTCGTCGGCCGCTACGCGAAGCACCACCTGCCGAACTACGGGGTCTTCGACGAGTACCGGATCTTCGCGCCTGGAGAGTCGCTCACCGTGGTCCGGGTGCGCGGCGTCGACGTGGCCATCGCCATCTGCGAGGACCTCTGGCAGGAGGGCGGGCCCGTCGCCCAGACCCGCGACGCGGGTGCTGCGCTGCTGCTCGTCATCAACGGTTCCCCGTACGAGCGGGAGAAGGACGACACGCGGCTCGAGCTGGTCCGGCGGCGGGCGGCACAGGCCGGGTGCACGCTCGCCTACCTCAACATGGTCGGCGGACAGGACGAGCTCGTCTTCGACGGCGACTCGATGGTGGTCGGGACCGACGGGGTGGTGCTCGCCCGCGGCCCGCAGTTCGTCGAGTCACTGGTCGTCGTGGACCTGGAGATGACCCCGTCGACGGTCGACGACTCGGACCTGCCGGAGGGCGTGGTCCACGTCGTGGTGTCCTCGGAGCCGCTCGACCGGTATGCACCGCTGGACCCACCGATGTACCCACGGCTCGACCCGGTCGAGGAGGTGTGGCGCGCCGTCGGGCTCGGACTGCGGGACTACGTGCGCAAGAACGGGTTCCGCAAGGTCCTGCTCGGGGTGTCCGGCGGGATCGACTCGACGGTCGTGGCGACCATCGCCGCGGACGTGCTGGGCGGCGAGAACGTCGTGGCGATCAGCAACCCGAGCAAGTACTCGTCGGAGGGCTCCAAGGACGACGCCGCCGAGCTGGCCAAGAACCTCGGCCTGGACTACCGGGTCGTCCCGATCCAGCCGATGGTCGACCCGTTCCTCGCGTCCCTCGGACTCACCGGAGTCGCCGAGGAGAACCTCCAGGCGCGCGTCCGGGGTGTCATCTGGATGGGCGTCTCCAACCAGGAGGGCCCACTCGTCCTGGCCAACTCCAACAAGAGCGAGGTGTCCGTCGGGTACTCGACGATCTACGGCGACAGCGTGGGCGGGTTCGCCCCGATCAAGGACGTGCCCAAGACCCTGGTGTGGGAGCTCGCCAGCTGGCGCAACCGGTATGCGGAGGCGCGCGGCGAGCCGCCCCCCATTCCGGAGGCGACGATCACCAAGCCGCCGTCGGCCGAGCTGCGGCCGGGCCAGACCGACCAGGACTCCCTGCCGCCCTACGAGATCCTCGACGCGATTCTCGCCGGCTACGTCGGGGTGGCCCACGGGCGGGAGCGGCTCATCGCCGACGGTTTCGACCCGGGAACCGTGGACAAGGTCATCCAGCTCGTCGACCGCGCGGAGTGGAAGCGGCGCCAGTTCGCACCCGGCCCGAAGATCTCACCGTTGGCGTTCGGCAAGGACCGGCGGCTGCCGATCACCAGCCGGTGGCGGGAAGTGGGCGAGGACCGGTCGTGACGACCCCCGTCCAGCTGCGGCCCTGGTCGGCCGACGACCTGCCGGTGCTCGAACGGAACAACGCGCCCGAGATGACCGTCCACCTCGGCGGTCCCGAGTCGCCGGAGAAGGTGCGCGACCGGCACGAGCGCTACCAACGTCACTGGCTCGAGGGCACGGCCTGGATGTTCACCGCCCGGGTCGACGACGAGCCGGTGGGCCTGGTCGGCTACTGGAACACCACCCACGAGGGCCGGGACGTGTTCGAGTGCGCGTACGGGATCCTGCCCGAGTTCCAGGGTCGCGGTCTCGCGGCGGCCGCGATGCAGGCCTGCCTGGCCTACGCCGCACTGCACGGGACGCGCGACGACGTCTACGCCTACCCGAAGGTGACCAACGGACCCAGCAACGCGCTGTGCGAGCGGCTCGGGTTCGTCCTCGAGGGCGAACAGGACTTCGAGTACCCGAAGGGGCATCCCATCCGCGCGAACGCGTGGCGGTATGCGTTGGGCCCGCTCCGGCAGGCGACGTCAAGCACCGAGGGCGCGTAGGAGCAGGGCTTCGGCGACGGCGGTCCGGCGCAGCTCGTCCGGGCTGACGCTCTCGTCGGGTGCGTGGATGCGGCAGGCCGGTTCCTCCACCCCGATGAGCAGGATCTCCGCGTCGGGATGCGCCTCGGACAGCGCCACACACAACGGGATCGCCCCGCCCTGGCCGGTCTGCACCATCGGCCGGCCGTACGCCTGCTCCATCGCGACGGCGAGCGCGGCGTATGCGGGGCCGTCGGTCCGTGCCGCGAACGGGCGCCCCAAGGTCTTGGGCTCGACCGTGATCCGGGCGTTCCAGGGCGCGGCGGCGGTGAGCTGCTCCACCAGCCGCTGCTGCGCGTCGGCCGCGTCGATGCCGGCCGGCACGCGAAGGTTCACCACGGCCCGGGCCTCCGCCTGCACCGACGCGGTCACATCCTTGATGGCGGGTCCCTCGATGGCGAGGACCGTCGCCACCGGCCGCGCCCACAGGGCATCCGCGACCGTGCCTCCGCCGATGACGTCCACCCCGTCGAGAACGCCCGCGTCCGAACGGAACCGCTCCACCGGGTAGGGGGCGCCGGTCCACTCCCCGTCGGACGGCACCCCGCCCACGGTGGTCGCACCGTCCTCGTCGCGCAGCGTGTCGAGGACCCGGATCAGCGCGGCCATCGCATCAGGCGCTGCGCCCCCGAAGGCGCCCGAGTGCACAGGTCCCGCCAGGGTTCGCACGGTCACGAGGACGCTGCCGGTCCCCCGCAGGCTGGTCGTCACCGTCGGGACGCCCGCCTCGACGTTGCCGGTGTCCGCGACGACGATGACGTCGGCGGCGAAGAGCTCGGGCTGCGCGGCGACGAGCCGTTCCAGGCCGCCGGTCGACATCTCCTCCGAGCCCTCGCACACGACGATCAGGGACACCGGCCAGGCGCCGTCGATGTCGCGCAGCGCACGGAGCGCGGTGAGGTGCATGACGAGGTTGCCCTTGCAGTCCGCCGCTCCTCGCGCATACCAGCGGCCCTCCCGCTCGGTGAGGGTCCACGGGTCACTGGACCACGCGTCCTCGGCCCCCGCCGGCTGGACGTCGTAGTGCGCGTAGAGCAAAACCGTTGGCGCGCCGGCCGGACCGACGGTCCGACCGACGACGACGACGCTACCGTCGTCGGCGTCGAGGAGCCGGATGTCGTCGACGCCCAGGTCGCGGTAGAGGCCGTCGACCAGCTCCGCCGCCTCCCGGCCCGCCGGGACGGGGACCCGCTCCTCCGACGCCACCGACGGGATCGCCACGAGCCGCTCGAGGTCGTCGCGAGCCTGCGCCATGAGCCGGTCGACCGCCGACGCCACGGCGTCAACGGTCATCCGACGATCTCGTCCACGTAGGTCGGGAGCATCTTCCACCAGGTCGGCCAGTCGTGGTCGTACTCCGGGCCCCAGTCGTCGACCCGGTTCGGGATCCCCTTCTCCCCCAACACGTTCCCGACGGCCCACGACTCCCCGGTGTCCTCCCAGCGACCGGAGCCGGAGGCCAGGACGACGAACCGCTGGCGCAGCAGGTCGAGCTGCGGGCCCTCCATCCCCTTGAGGAAGTGCAGGGGAGACGAGAAGTAGAGGTCGTCGTTGAACCCGCCGATGAACTTCTCCATGTGGAACGTCCCGCTCATGCAGATCGCGGCGCGGAACAGCTGCGGGTAGCGGCAGACCATGGCCAACGCGTTGAAGGCACCGATCGACGACCCCGCGGCGACGATCTCGTGGCCGCCGGTGTCGGCCTGGATGGCCGGGACCACCTCCGACGCGATCGCGTCGTGGTACTGGTTGAACAGCCACATCCGGTGCTCCGGCGAGCCTTCGTGCGTCGACAGCGCCCGGCCCGCGGTGCTGTCCACCGAGTAGACCTTCACCCGGCCCGCGTCGACCGCCTCGGCCAGGTGGCCGAGCAGGTGGTGTCGTTCGATCTCCTCCGCGTCACCGCCCGCGGTCGGGAAGACCAGCAGGGGTGTTCCGTAGTGCCCCCACCGCGCCAGCGTCAGCTCGCGCTGGGTGCGCGGCGAGTGCCAGCGCTCCACGACCTTGTCGCCCAGTCCCATGTCAGCGTGCCTCTCAGTCGGTCGGTTACTCGTAGACGAACTTCTGCTCGCCCGGGAAGATCCAGGTCAAGGCGTCCCGCAGCCGGTCGCGCCAGTTCTCCCAGTTGTGGCCGTCGCGGGCCTCCACGTAGCGGACCTCCATGCCGGTGTCGCGGAACGTCGAGACCATCGAGCGGTTCGGGGTGATGAGCGGCTCGTAGATCCCGCAGGTCTGGTAGATCCGGTCCGCCACCACCCGTGGCCGTGCGCGATACCCGTTGACGAACTTCACGACCGGGTCGAACACCGGCCCGCCGCCATGCTCCGCGCCGATGTCGGTGAAGACGAACGACCCCGACTGCAGCAGCAGCGACCCGAACACCGAGGGGTAGCGCACCGCCGTCGAGAGCGATGCCACTCCCCCGAAGCTGGAACCCATCAGGCACCGCCCGTCAGGGAGGTCGATCAGCGGCAGCTCCTCGGTGAGGTAGGGCACGAGCTCCCGTGCGACGAAGCGCGCATGAGGGGCGTGGTTCGCATACTCGACGAGCCGGTTCCCCGGCGGGATGAACGCCGCCACGAGTGGTGCGACCTCGCCGCGGTGGATGAGGTTGTCCAGGACGGTCTTCGCGGCGGCGTAGTTCAGGTAGTCGTCGCCGTCGTGGACGATGAGCAGCGGGTAGCGCCGGACCTCGCGGAACCGAGCGGGCCGGTAGAGCCGGACCCATTGCTCACGGCGAAGGGCCTTGCTGCGCAACGAGATCGAGTCGATCGTGCCCGGACGGGCCTCCGGGTCGGGCAGAGTCCACGACGGCACGACGTAGCCCGAGGCGGCGGCCACCGACTGCGACCCGAACGGACCATGGGCCAGCCGGGGGTTGAGCGGGTCGTTGAGGTACTGCTCGCGCACGCCACCGCGGACCACCTCGAACTGGTACTCGACGCGCGACCCCTCGGGCAGCTCGATCGTCGCGTGCCACAGGTCGGTGTCCGCCAGACGGCGCAGGTGGAGCGGGTCCGGCAGCCCGACGACCCGGTGACGGACCATCACCTCCTCGGCCTCGCCGCGCCAGAGGAACGTGGCGTAACGGCCCTCGATGATCGGGGCGGAGTGGCGCTGGAGGAACCGGTCGACGGCGCCGGAGTCCGACGTCGCGAGCCGGTCGCGCAACCGGTTGATCGCCAGCTTGCGCTGGTGCCCGCTCGTCGGGACCGTGGTGGTGGGCGACGTCATGCGGCGGCCTCGACCACGCCGACCGTCCCGTCGGCGCGGATCACCCTCGCGCCGGGCGGAAGCGCACCGTCCGGCCCTACCGCGACCTTGGCGCCGTCATCGAGGAGCAGGCACGCCGACCCCGCGAACCGCCGGACGAAGACCTGCATCCGGACGCGGTCGTCGAGGTGGATCCGGCGGCGGGCGTGGGGCAGGGCGACGATGTTCTCGACCCGCGCGAGCCCGCGGTCCCAGACCTCGGCTGCACCGTTCGCCTGCACGAAGTCGTTGAACAGCACCACGGTTCGCGTCATCGCCATCGCGCCCGCCGACCAGGCGACCACCGGCAGGTCTGCCGGAGGCCGAACCGAGAAGAACTGCATCGTCCGCAGCAGCATGCCCACGTGACCGCCGGCGACGGCGAGCACCGACGAGCCGGCCAGGAGCTCGCCGACCTCCGCCCGGTGCTGGGCCCAGAGCTCGCTGCCTCCCGCCGCGCCCGTCGCGTACGCCTCGCTGTAGAGCGCGCGGACCTCGTCGAGGTACCACTGGTCGAGTCGGCGGATCGCGTCGATGCCGTCCCGGTAGGCCGCGGCCAGGACGTCCTCGCGACCCTTGCGGCGGCGCAGCGCGTACACCGCGTCGAGGGCGTGGTGGAGGCGGATGGAGTAGAGGCCGGCGAGGTCGTCGACGGCGTCCCGGAGCGCGAGGGCCGCGGCGGCCACGGCCTCGTCATGTTCCAGGACGTCCATCATCCGGCCGAAGAGGCGCAGGTTCTGGGACCGGCCGTCCAGGACCGTGTCGAGCTCGCCGTCGTCGGACTCGCGCTCCTCCCACCCGGCCGTGATGGTCGCGACGGGTCCCTCGATGTCCAGGCTGCGCACGACGGCCCCGGCGGTCGTGAGGAACCGTTGGGGGCCGAGCAGATGGGTCGAGCTCATCCGGCGGGTCAGCCCGCATGGACGTGCACGGTGCGTCCCGTGTCGTCCAACATCCCGTGAAGGACGTCGTAGTCGGGGTGCTTCATCCGGACGTAGGCGTTGGCCATGTACCCGGCCTCGACCGGCTGGGTCGGTGTGCCGGGGTCGGGCAGATGCGCGTCGATGATCCACTCGTTGTAGCGGTCGCGAATGTCGTCCAGCCCGCCGTACCCCTGGATCGTGCCGTCCCCGGACGGCCGGAGCGCGATGATTCCGGCGGAGTACTGGCGGGACAGGGCGCGGTCCGGCCCGCCGTGGACGATGCAGTTGGCCCACTCGCGGTAGACGTCGACGTCGTTGGCCGCGGAGTAGAGGTCCCACGCGCCCACACCGGGCGGGCGGCACCCGATCTCGGAGAACCGCAGCCCCTTCGGTCCGTAGAACCACTCCATGTGGGTCGCCGACGTCTCGATGCCGAGCGCCTCGATCACCCGGGCGCCCATCTCGCGGACCTCACCGTAGAACGAGGACTGGTCGATCCGGTTCGAGGTGATGAACTGCGGCGAGATCCAGCGGTGCCGCATCGCCTCGAGGACGTTCGGGTAGTAGTGGGTCGCCCAGTCGTGGACGACGTGGCCGTTGACGGCGATGGTGTCGTAGAACCCCTCGTGGCCCTCGACGAACTCCTCGACGGCGATGGAGTCGGCGTCACCGAACGAGACGAGAGCGGCGTCGAGCTCGGCGTCGTTGTCGACTCGGGTCGTGCCCAGTGCACCGGCGCCGGCCCGTGGCTTGAGGATCAGCGGGTAGCCGACGTGGCGGGCGAACTCCCGGGCCTGGTCGGCGGTGTCGACGGCGGCGGACGCGGCCGTCGGGACCCCCGCCTGGCGCAGGGCCTCCTTCATCGACGGCTTGTCGCGACAGAGCCAGGTCGTGCGGACGGAGGTGCCGGGTATGCCGCGCCACTCGCGGACCGTCGCGGCGGTCATCTGGTGCGACTCGATGGTCGACTCGAGCCGGTCCACCCACACCTGGTCCTGCGCCCAGCGGACGGCGGCGTCGAGCTGCTGCTCGTCGGTCACGTTGGAGACCTGGTAGTAGGCACGCATCTGGCCGCGCAGCTCGTCGCCGAGGTCCCCCTCGGCCGACTCGCCTACCCCGATGACGCCGGCTCCCACGCCCGCCAGCGCGGCGACGAACCTGCGCTGGTTGTTCGGAAAGGCCGGCTCGACGAAGACGATGTTCACGCTCGGGAGCCTAGTGGCGCCTCCCCCTCCAGGTGACGCGCACCAGAACACGCCGAGCTGCGGAACTTCGTGGCCCCGCTACCCCTCGTGGCCCCCATCCCTCGTCGACCTGCGGATTCTCGTGACCGGGGAGGCTGCGGATGACGTCGGCCCCTACGGTGTCCGCTCGGCCAGGCTGAGGTGATGACCTCCGGCGGCCCGCTCTTCACCCGAGCGATGGCGTTGGCCGGCGGGATCACGGACTGGCAGCTGCGCGGTCCCTCGTACCAGCGACTCTTCACCGGCGTCTATGCACCCTCGGACCTGCCGATCACTGCTGCCCTCCTGGCCCGCGGCGCCCTGTTGGCTGCACCACCAGGCTCTCTCGCGGCAAGGCATACCGCAGCCGAGCTCTGGCGCGGCATCGTTCCCGACCAACCGGACGTCCACCTCGCCATCCCGCCGGGCGCTCGGATGCAGGTGGCCGGTATCGACGCCCGGGCACGGGCCGGCACATCGTCCACCTGCCGGGCCGGGATCCTCCTCACCACGCCGGCCGACACCTTCGTCGACCTCGCCGCCGACTTGACCCTCGTCGACCTGGTGGCCCTTGGCGACTCCCTCGTTCGGCGAGGGCTCTTGGTGCCGCGTGACCTGGTCGCCTCGGCCGAGCTGGCACACGGCCGAGCGGTGCGTTCGGCCCGGCGAGCGGCACGCCTGGTCCGGCTTGGTGTGGACTCGGCGATGGAGACCCGGCTACGGCTGCTGCTCGTCCTGGCCGGGCTACCGGAGCCCGTCGTCAACCACGTCATCCGCGACGACGTGGGCAACTGGCTCTTCCGCCTCGACCTTGCCTATCCCGAGGTCAAGGTCGCGATCGAGTACGACGGTCGCCAGCATGCCGAGAGCCGGACGCAGTGGGTCAAGGACGTCGGTCGGCGCGAGTGGTTCGACGGTGAAGGCTGGCGGATCGTCACCGTGCTCTCGGGTGACCTCTACCACCGCCCGGACCTGACCCTCGACCGCGTGGTCGGTGTACTCCAGGCCAGGGGCCTTCGCACTCGGGTCCGCGGGGTGGAGTGGCAGCGGCACTTCCCGGTACGCCGGGGCGCCTGACCACCGGATCGGAGTCGTGGCCGAGATGCGACTTCTCGTCTGCCCAGCCGTGTCCCCAACTCGATTGCTGCGCCTCGGGGTTACGCAGGACACTCGTCTCCCGTGAGAGCGTGGCTGTACCGAACGCGGATGGATGTGACGCCGTACCGGCAGTCGCGCGACTTCCGGCTGCTGTTCCTCGCCGGCACCGTCTTCTACCTCGGCGGGATGGTCACCTACGTCGCCATCCCCTATCAGCTCTACGACATCACGGGTTCGAACTTCGTCGTCGGCGCGGTCGGACTCGTGGAGCTGGTCCCCCTCATCGTCTTCGGGCTCTACGGCGGTGCGCTGGCCGACCACATGGATCGGCGAACCCTGTTGGTGTGGACCGGCGTTGCGCAGGTGGTGTTCACCGGCGTCCTCGTCGTCAACGCGTTCCTGGCCGAGCCGCAGGTCTGGCTCATCTTCGTCGTCGCGGGCTTCCTCTCCGCCGCTCAGTCGCTGCAGCGTCCGTCGCGCGAGGCGCTGATCCCCCGCACCGTCGCCCACGACCAGCTCCCGGCGGCGGTCGCGCTGTCCACGGCAGGGGTCCAGGTCGGCATGCTGGCCGGCCCCGCGGTCGGCGGCGTGCTGCTGCACGCGGTCGGCACCGGCTGGTGCTTCCTCGTCGACGTCGTCGGCATCGCGATCGCGACGGCGCTCTTCTTCCGGATGCGCCCGTACCCACCCGTGGAGGAGGCCGCCCCGCCCAGCCTGCGCGGGATCGGCGAAGGGCTCCGGTATGCGGTCGGTCGTCGGGACCTGCTCGGCACCTACCTCATCGACATCGTCGCGATGTTCATGGCGATGCCCACCGTGCTCTTCCCCGCGTTCGCGCAGGACGTGCTGCAGCGACCGGAGATGCTCGGACTGCTCTACTCGGCAGGGACCGTCGGTGCGCTCATCGCGTCGCTCACCTCAGGATGGACCGGACGCATGCACCATCACGGCCGCGCGGTGGTCCTCGCTGCGATGGCCTGGGGCGCGTCGGTCGCGGTCGCCGGCCTGCTCTACAACCCCTGGCTCGTCCTGCTGTGCTTCGCCGTCGCCGGTGCCATGGACAACATCAGCGGCATCTTCCGCAGCATCATCTGGCACCAGACCATCCCGGACTCGATGCGTGGCCGGCTGGCCGGCATCGAGATGCTCTCGTACTCGGTCGGCCCCATCGGTGGGGAGATCCGGTCAGGGCTGGTCGCCGACAAGTTCGGCGTCCGGCAGGCCATCACCACCGGCGGGATCCTCTGCGTCCTCGGCGTCGCCGCCACGTCGGTGTGGCTACGGGGCTTCTGGACCTACGACGACCGCACGGATCCCTACGCCATGCACGAGCGGAAGGTCAGAGCCGAGCGGGCCGAGCTGGAGGGCTGACCCGCATACGCCTCAGCCCTCCCCCTCAGGGCTGGTAGGGAGGGGCCACGCCCCAACCCCAGCGTGGCACCGGCGCCTCGGTGACGACCTCGGCTCCCGGCTGGGAGTTGTGCAAGGCCAGGCGAGTCCCCCACTCGAGGTACCCCACGAGCGCGGCTCGGAACTCCGGGTCGTCCGGGAGTCCGGCGTCGTCGGCGGCGAGGCTCATCAGGGAGGCGAACCGGAACCGCTGCTCCACCGTGATGCCGAGGCCGCGATGGTGGTCCAGCATCCGCTGGTACCCACCGAGCGGCGTGTAGTCGGCCGGACCACCGAAGACCTCCACCCACCACAGGACCACGTGGGCGCGGTGGTCCTGGGACACGCCGCCCGGGAACAGGGGGCTCAGCAGGTCGTCGGCCTCGACGCGGTCGTAGAACGCGTCGATGAGCCGTCGGAACGCGTCCGTACCGCCGGCCCACGCATACAGGCTCGGCGGTTCGTCCTCAGTCGTCGGCGTCACCCGAGGACGACTCGCCGGAGTTCCACCGGCGCTCCTCCTCGTCCCACTTCTCCGTGCGCTCGTGGGCGGACTGCAGCGCGCGGGCCGCCTCCGCCTCGGTCTCGTAGGGGCCCATGACGTCCTGCGCCTGACCGCGGTTGTCGTCGGTCTCGACCTGACCGGTCGCCGTGTTGTACCAGTAGCTCACGGGTGCTCACCTGCTCTCGCTCGGCTGGAACGCGGCCTCTCGGACGCCGTGCTTAGACTCCAGCGTATGCCGGTTACCTTCGCAACCGTCGCGCCGCACGACGTCTCGCCGCGCCGGCCGGTGCCCACCGCCATCGCCCGGCCCGAGTACGTCGACCGGCCCCGCCCGGAGCCGTTCACCGGGTCGGAGGTCAAGGACGCCGACACCATCGCCCGGATGCGGGTCGCGGGCCGGATCGCCGCCCAGGCCATGGAGGCTGCCGCCGCCGCTATCGCGCCGGGGGTCACCACCGACGAGATCGACGCGGTGGGCCACGAGTTCCTCCTCGATCATGGCGCCTACCCGTCGACCCTCGGCTACAAGGCGTTCCCGAAGTCGCTGTGCACCTCGGTCAACGAGGTCATCTGCCACGGCATCCCCGACTCCCGCCGCCTCGAGGACGGCGACATCGTCAACATCGACATCACCGCCTTCATCGGCGGCGTCCACGGCGACACCGACGCGACCTACCTGGTCGGCGACGTGGACGAGGAGTCCCAGCTCCTGGTCGAACGCACCCGCGAGGCGATGATGCGGGGCATCCGCGCCGCCCTCCCGGGCCGTCCGATCAACGTCATCGGACGGGTCATCGAGTCGTATGCGCGCCGGTTCGGCTACGGGGTGGTCCGGGACTTCACCGGGCACGGGATCGGGACGAGCTTCCACAGCGGGCTGGTCATTCCCCACTACGACGCGGCCCCCGCATACGGGCGCCTCATCGAACCCGGCATGACCTTCACCATCGAGCCGATGCTCAACCTCGGCACCGCGGACTGGCAGATGTGGGACGACCGCTGGACGGTCGTGACCGCCGACCGGAGGCGCTCGGCGCAGTTCGAGCACACCATCCTCATCACCGAGGACGGGAACGAGATCCTGACCCTGCCCTGAGGGTGGGGTGACCTGCCAGACTGCACCTGACCCGCACAGGGACCGCATCACCGGTCACCAGACCAACTCACCGACGAGCAGGCGAAGGCAGGCGGACGACCATGGCCAAGCACCATGTGGCCCTCGGGATCGACATCGGGGGCAGTGGAATCAAGGGCGCCGTCGTGAACCTCGAGAAGGGCGAGTTCACGACCAAGCGCAAGAAGATCCTCACGCCGAAGCCGGCCACACCCGAGGCGGTCATCGAGGTCGTCGCGCAGCTCGTCGACCACTTCATCGACGACATCGACGACAACACGGCGGTCGGCGTCACCGTGCCCGCGGTCGTCCAGCACGGCGTCGTCCTGTCGGCCGCCAACATCGACCCGACGTGGATCGCGTTCGAGGGCGAGAAGGCCCTGGAGAAGCGGCTCGGTCGCGACGTCTACCTCGTCAACGACGCCGACGCGGCCGGCTATGCGGAGCTGCACTACGGCGCGGGCATGGACGAGGACGGTCTGGTCATCCTCACGACGCTGGGCACCGGGATCGGCAGCGCGATCCTCTACCGCAACGTCCTCGTGCCCAACAGCGAGCTCGGCCACCTCGAGATCGACGGCAAGGACGCCGAGGACGAGGCCGCGTCGTCGGTGAAGGACACGCTCGGACTGACCTACGACGAGTACATCCCTCGGCTGCAGCGCTACTACTCCGTCGTCGAAGCCCTGTTCTCGCCCGACCTGTTCGTCGTCGGCGGTGGGATCTCCAAGGAGTCGGAGCTGTTCCTGCCCAAGCTGAAGCTCCGCACCCCGATCATCCCGGCCACCCTCCAGAACCGGGCAGGAATCATCGGGGCGGCGCGGCTCGCTCACGAGGAGCGCGGCCGGCACAAGGACTGACCGGAGACGTCGAAATCTCGTCGATCGTTCAACGACCAGGTCTCGACTTTGGGCGAGCGGTCTGCCCAGAATGACGGGATGACCCCGATTCAGGAAACTCCCAGAAACCTCCTGTCCCGTCGCGCTCTGATCGGGCTGGCCGCCGGTGCGGCCCTGGTCCCGGTGGGCCTGTCCGGTGGTACCGCGCAGGCGCGTAGTCGGGTCGGGCCGGCTCCCGAGACCGTCGCCCTCCCCGACGGGTTCCGGCCCGAGGGCATCGCCTCGGGCCCCGGCACGACCTACTACGCGGGTTCGATGGCCAACGGCCGCATCGTCACCGGTGACCTCCTCGGCGGTCCGCAGTCGGTGCTCCTCCCGCCGGCCGACGGTCGAGCGATCCGCGGCCTGTACTACGACGATCGGAGCAACCTTCTCTGGTTCGTCGGCAACGTGTCGACGGTGCAGTGGGTCTGGGCGATCAACGCCAGCACCGGTGCAGTGGTCTTCGGGCAGTTCGCCCCCGGCGGCGCCTTCCACAACGACCTCGTCGTCACGGACTCCTACGTCTACGTCACCGACTCGCGAGTCGACCGGTTGATCCGGGTACCGCTCAACCCCGCAACGGGGCAGCCCAGCGGCAACATCAGCCCCCTCGCGCTCGGTGGCGCATGGCCGGTGGGTCCGGCGGGAACCACCAACGCCAACGGTATTCGCGAGCTGCCGGACGGCTCGCTCGTCCTCAACAACAGCCGCGTCGGAGGGCTGTGGCAGGTCGACGCCGCCACGGGGGTGGCGCGGGCCATCCCGGTCAAGGGGGTCCTGGCCTCATCGGCGGCGACGGCCTGGAGATCGACGGGACCACGCTGTACGACGTGCGGGGCAGCGACCAGAGCTCGGTCGCCGTCCTTCTGCTCTCGCAGTCCGGAGGCGGGTGGACGGCGAAGTGGGCCGGCGCCCGCAGCGACGAGACGCTGGACGTCCCCTCGACCACCACCCTCGCGGGTGGCTGGCTCTGGGTGATCAACGCCCGGTTCGGCACCCCGTCGCCGTTGACCATCCCCTACTGGATCACCCGGCTTCCGGCGAAGTAGCGCCCTCAGTCGAGGGTGATGTCGGCGGCGCGGCCTCCCGTGAGGTTGTGCACGGTGAGGCCGTCGCCGCCGTAGCCCTCGACGTGGCCGAGGTAGAGCCGACGTCCCGCCTCCGACAGCAACGCGTCGTGGATGGGGACGATCTGCCGCGGTGCCACCCGCCGGACGAAGGCGATCGTCTCGGCGACCCGCGCCCACGGCGCGTTGAGCGGGACGGCGAGCACGTCCACGTCGCCCGGCTCCCCGTCGTAGGCGTCGCCGGGGTGGTACAGCGTCGGCTCGCCGTCGGCCTGCAGGACCACGCCCACGTTGGTGCACCGCGGTACGGCGTCGTGGTTGACCGCGTGGAGCTGCCCGACGGCCCGGATCGTCGCGGCACCGATGCGGTGCTCCTCGCCGTCGGCGAGCACGACCACGTCCGAGCTCGTCCCGTCGAGCAGCTCCGCCGAGTCCGGGTCGGCGAAGACCGGGGCCTGCCGGTTGAAGGCCAGCAGGTCCGGGAGCCGTTCCTCGTCGAGGTGGTCGGCGTGCTGGTGGGTGACGACCACGGCGTCGAGGTCGCGCAGCGACTCGAACCCTGTCGAGAACGACCCGGGGTCGACCAGGATCCGGGTGTCGGCGAGCTCCACGAGCAGGCAGGCGTGGCCGAGATGGGTGACGCGCATGGCGACAAGGTACCGACCCGGATGCCGGCTCGGCCCGGGTGCCCACGCACACCATCTCGGGCATACGCTCGGAAGCGCGGCCGGTGGCCGCGGCCCGGCACAGCCGGGCCAGGTGTGGCCGCCCACCCTTCGGGGTATGCCGGACATCGACGCTCACAACGGTGTGGCGTCCTGACGAGGGAGGAGTCTCATGAGCGACAACCCACTGGACCCGAGCACCGAAGGACCTGCGGACGGCGGAGCCAACCCGGGCGGGCATGACGGCGGGGCCGACGGTGGCGCGGACAGCGGTGCCGAGGGTACGGCTGACGGCGGCGCGAACGCAGCGGGCCACGACGGCGGAGCCGACGGCAGCGCCGAAGGACCGGCCGACGGCGGAGCCAACCCCGGCGGACACGACGGCGGCGCCGACGGCTCGGCCGACGGTGGTGCCGACGGTGGTGCCGACGGTGGCGCGGACGGCGGAGCCGACAGCGGTGCCGGCGTCTAGGTGACCGTCTCGACGAGGACACGGGTGCCCGCCCTCACGGGCGGGCACCTCGCCCTCCGGCGCCTGGTCTCCGTTCCCGTCGACGAGTTCGGTTCGCAGTACTGGGGATCCCGGCCGTTGTTGAGCCGCGCGGCGGACCTGCCGAGCGGCTTCGACGACCTGTTCTCCAACGACGCCGTCGACGAGCTCGTCTCGCGGCGCGGGCTCCGCACCCCGTTCCTGCGGGTCGCCAAGAACGGCTCGACCCTGCCGGACAGCGCGTTCACGGCCGGCGGCGGGACCGGCGCCGGCATCGCCGACCAGGCGAGCGACGACAAGCTGCTGCGGCTGTTCGCCGACGGCGCGACCCTCGTGCTCCAGGGCCTGCACCGCACCTGGGAGCCGGTCCTCACCTTCACCCAGGACCTGGCCGCCGACCTCGGTCACCCGGTGCAGGTCAACGCCTACGTGACCCCGGCTCAGAACACCGGCTTCAGCGACCACTACGACGTTCACGACGTGTTCGTCCTCCAGGTGGCCGGCGAGAAGCGCTGGCGGATCCGCGAACCCGTCCACCCGAGCCCGCTGCGCGACCAGCCGTGGACCGACCGGCGCGCCGCGGTCGAGGAGGCCGCCGGGCGTCCGCCGCTGCTCGAGGAGACGCTGCGACCGGGTGACTGCCTCTACCTCCCCCGCGGCTACCTCCACGCCGCCAGCGCGCTCGGCGACGTCAGCACCCACCTCACCATCGGGGTCCATCCCTGGACGCGCCGGCACCTCGCCGACGAGCTGGTCGGCCGAGCCGTCGTCGCAGCGAGCGAGGACGAGCGGGTACGCGCGTCGTTGGGACTCGGGGTCGACCTCGCGGACCCGGCCGGCTGGGAAGGCGACGTCGACGTCGTGCGCGAGGCGTTCGTCCGCGCGCTGCGCGACGTTCCGGCAGAGAGCCTGGCCGACACGCTCGGCCTCAAGAGTCGTCGCGCGCAACGGGCCGCTCCGGTGAGTCCGGTGGCGACGGTTCGCGCCGCGGCCGCGCTGGACGGCTCGGAACGGCTGCTCCTCCGGCCGCACCTCGAGGCCCGCCTCGCCGGCGAGACGGTGCAGAGCCGGACCGGCGAGCTGTCGCTGGACTCGACCGAACGGGAGCCGGTTGCGGCCCTCATCACGACCGGCTCCGCCTCCGTCTCGGAGCTCGGCATCGACCTTGCGCGTCGCCTGCTTCTCGGCGGCGTCGTGACGCTCGAGGGCTCGCCCGACGACCTCGCGACCGACGAGCTGTCGCACCCGTGAAGGGGTTTCGTCCTCCTCGCGGTGGAGGACGATGCTTCGTATCCCTGACCCTCCTGACCGGCGCGCTGGTCGGCGTCTCCGCGTGCACGGGACCCGGCGCCGACCAGGCTGCCCAGGTGGCCGAGTCCTTCGAGCAGCTCACGAGCACCGACGCCGCCCAGGCCTGTGACCTGTTGGCGCCGGGAACCCGCATCGAGGTCGAGAAGGCGGCCGACAAGGCGTGTGCCGACGCCCTGGGCGACGAGGACCTGCCCGACGCGTCCGCTGTCGACAACGTGGAGGTCTACGGCCACGACGCGATCGTCCGGTTCGGCAACGACACCGTCTTCCTGGCCCGCTTCCCCGAGGGCTGGCGGGTCACGGCGGCCGGGTGCCGGCCGGGACCGAGCGACCAGAAGCCCTACGACTGCAACGTCTCGGGAGGTTGACGTGAGAGGGATGTTCGTGACCTACCTGGTCTTCATCGTCGGTGGACTGGCGTACCTCTTCACCATCGGGTTCCTCCAGCGATGACCGCTCGAAAGGCCCTGCGGCAGAACAGTCTCAGCTGGTTCTTCGGGATCATCCTGCTGCTCACCCTGATCGGTCAGGCGTTCACCGGCGTTGCCGAGTACAACTCGCAGGTCGTCATCGACGACCTGCCGCAGATGGGCATCGGTGAGTACGTCACCTCGTCGCAGTTCGCCGTCGACGTCGCGGAGAACTGGCAGTCCGAGTACCTCCAGTTCCTCCTCTACATCGTGCTCACGGTCTGGCTGGTCCAGCGGGGGTCACCGGAGTCCAAGCCGGTCGACGAGCGGGGCGGCGAGGACGACCAGAAGCAGAAGCTGGGTGCGCACGCGAGCAAGAACTCGCCGACGTGGGCACGGGCGGGCGGCTGGCGGACGGCGCTGTACTCCAACTCACTCGGCCTGGTCGTGGGCCTGTTCTTCCTCGGCTCCTGGGGCGCGCAGCTGGTCGCCGGCACGAGCGCGTACAACAGCGAGCGGCTGCAGAACCTGCTCGCGCCGATCTCGATGCCCCAGTACTTCGTCTCGGCGAACTTCTGGAACCGCACACTGCAGAACTGGCAGTCGGAGTTCCTCGCGGTCGGCAGCATGGTCGTCCTCAGCATCTACCTGCGGCAGCGTGGGTCGCCCGAGTCGAAGCCCGTGGGGTCGCCGCACGCCGCGACCGGGGTCGAGGGCTGAGCGGGGTTGGGGAACGGTCGGGTTCGCGTGGGGATCTCCGGATGGACCTACGCCGGCTGGCGTGGCGACTTCTACCCCACCGGCCTGCCGCACACCCGTGAGCTCGCCTATGCCGCAGACCGGATGTCCTCGGTCGAGGTGAACGGGTCGTTCTACTCACTGCAGCGACCCACCTCGTACGCCCGCTGGCGGGACTCGACGCCGGACGACTTCGTGTTCGCCGTCAAAGGCAGCCGGTTCATCACCCACATGAAACAGCTCGTGGACATCGACGTGGCCCTGGCCAACTTCTGGGCGTCCGGCGTGCTGGCGCTCGGACACAAGCTGGGACCCGTGCTCTGGCAGCTCCCGGCGCGGACCCGCTTCGACGGACCGCGACTGGCGGACTTCTTCGACCGGCTCCCGCGCTCGACGTCGGAAGCGGCCGGTCTGGCCCGCGGTCACGACGAGAAGGTGCCGGAGAACCGGGCCCTGGTCGACGCGGTGGACGAGCGCACGATCCAGCACGTCCTCGAGGCCAGACACGCCAGCTTCGCCACCGAGGAAGCAGCCGATCTGTTGCGCGCCAACGATATCGGGACCGTCTGGGCGGACGCGGCCGGCAAGTTCCCCGTCATCGACGCGGACACCAGCGGAGTGCGGTACGTCCGCCTGCACGGGCACACCGAGCTGTATGCGAGTGGCTACAGCTCTCGGTCCCTGGACCAGTGGGCCGACCGCTGTCGGACCTGGGCGGAGGCCGGGCGCGACGTCTACGTCTACTTCGACAACGACATGCGCGGGCGGGCCCCGTGGGACGCGGTCGGGCTGCTCCGACGGCTGGGATCCTAGATCCGCGCCAGGGTGGCCGGGTCCTCCGCGCCGCCGAAGTAGTGGTCGAGAACCGCGCTGAAGTGCCGTCTGGTCTCCTCGTCGGCGGCAGCGTGGGCGAACAGGGTCATCGACGACCGGAGCTTCACCGCATCGATGCCGCCCAGGACCTCGACCGGGTCGGTCGCGTCGAGGACGGCGAGGACGTCGACGCACTCGAGCAGGCGTGGGCCGAGGACCGGGTGTGCGAGGTAGGCCCGCGCCTCCTCGAGACCGCGGACCCCGTAGTACACGGCGGTCGGGCTCTGGCCGAGCCCGGCGACCTGAGGCAGGACGAACCACATCCAGTGCGACGTCTTGTGTCCTCGGCGCAGCTCGGCGAGCGCCGTCGCATACGTGCCGCCGGAGTCCTGCGCCTCGACGAACCGCACCAGGTCGGGATAGCCGCTCTCGCTCATCCGCCTATGGTGTCGCGAGGGTGGCACGGACGCCTCCGGGGCCGGCTGCCATGCTGCAGGACGTGTGGATCGGATGGCTCGAGCTGGACCTGCTCCTCGGCGACGTCCACTCCCTCAAGGAGAAGCGGTCCCTCGTCCGGCCGATCGTCGCCGAGCTGCAGCGTCGGTTCGCGGTCTCGGCGGCCGAGGTCGGCGACCAGGACCTGCACCGTCGCGCCACGGTGGGTGTCGCCCTGGTCGCCGCCGACCGTCACCACGTGGTGGAGGTGCTGGACGCCGCCGAGCGCCTGGTGGCGCAGCGACCGGAGGCCGATCTGCTCAGCGCCCGTCGCGGCCTCCAGACCAGCGACGACTGACGCGCGGCCTAGCGAGCGCGGACGGCCTTGAGCACCTTCTTGGGGATCTTCTTGTCGAGCTGGTACTTCCGCTTGGTCTCGCGCTCGGCGTAGCCCTCGCGCTCCAGGCGCATACAGGTGACCGGGCACTTGGTGCAGCGAGGCTTGTCCTTGCAGCACGTCTTCTTCACGGTCACCGTGGGCACGCGCCGAGTGTAGGTAAGCCTTACCTATCCTCCAAACTCGGCTCACCGTGTGGACGCTGTGCATCTGGTGCTTGCCGCCTCCTCGCCCAGCCGGAAGACTCCGCGCCATGAGTCCCGAGGGCGAGCCGGCCGAGCGGATGCGGCAACGCCTCGCCATCCTGTCCACCCGGGAGCGTCGTCATGCGCTGGTCATGACCGCGTTCCGCTCGGTCGTCGCGTTCGCCGTGATCCTCGGGATCTACTTCCTGCTGCCGGTCGGCGACTGGGGTGGCGACGGCTGGAGCGCGTTCCGGCTCGTGCTCGGCGTGCTGGTCTTCGCGGCGATCCTCGCCTGGCAGGTCTGGCGGATCCTGAGGTCCTCCGTGCCCGCCTTGCAGGCGATCGAGGCGCTGATCGTCGCGATCCCGACCTTCATCGTCGTGTATGCCAGCACCTACGTCAGCATCTCGGCCGCCTCTCCCGGGAGCTTCAGCCAGGCCCTCGACAAGCCCGCGTCCCTGTACTTCACGGTGGTCACGCTGGGAACCGTCGGGTACGGCGACATCGCGCCGGTGAGCGTCGGGGCCCGGATGGCGGTCAGCTCGCAAATCATGCTCGGTCTCGTGCTCATCTCCGTCATCGTCCGGCTGCTGGCGGGAGCGGCGCGCCGGTCGCTGGACCGGAATGCCGACCCCCCGGCAGTGGGCTGACGCGCTGCGCCATGCGGTCGGGGACGAGCGGCTGACGCCGATCGGGTACTCGCTCGGCCGCCCCCCGCACTCACTGCGCGGCGTGAGCCGGGCCAATCACCTGAATGGGGTGACGCCCGGCCAGCGTGCAGTTCCGAGGATCGAGGAACTGGAGTGTGTGTGGGCCAGTTGTGCTCGGGTGCGGTCGGCTCGGGTCGACGGGCAGCCGTGTGTCGACCTAGGAGCCGCTGGTGACCAGCATGTCCTCGCTTCCCCTGCCCGACCTGCCGTTCCAGGGCGCTCTCGCCTTCGACGCGCGACAGCAGGCCAAGCTCCCGCCGATCGCGGCCAAGCGCCCACCGAAGCAGGCACCGAACGTGCTGCTGATCCTGTTGGACGACGTCGGGTTCGGCGCCTCGAGCGCCTTCGGCGGCCCGGTCAGCATGCCCACGGCCGAGCGGCTGGCTGAGGGCGGCCTGAAGTACACGAGGTTCCACACCACGGCCCTCTGCTCGCCGACGCGGGCCGCCCTGCTCTCCGGCCGGAACCACCACCAGGTCGCGATGGGGCACATCACCGAGACCGCAACGCCGTCGCCGGGATATCGCAGCACCCGCCCGAACTCGACGACGCCGCTGGCCGAGATCCTGCGCCAGAACGGCTACAACACGGCCCAGTTCGGCAAGTGCCACGAGGTCCCGGTCTGGGAGTCCGGGCCGACGGGTCCCTTCGACCACTGGCCGGCGTTCTCCGGGTTCGAGCGGTTCTACGGGTTCATCGGCGGCGAGACGAACCAGTGGACGCCGGCCCTGGTCGACGGGGTCAGCGCGGTCGAGCCGCCGAGCGACGCGGGCTACCACCTGATGCCCGACCTGGCCGACAAGGCCATCGAGTACATCCGCCAGCAGAAGAGCCTCACCCCGGACAAGCCGTTCTTCACCTACTTCGCGCCGGGCGCGACGCATACCCCGCACCACGTCCCCCCGGAGTGGATCGAGCGGTGGAAGGGCAAGTTCGACCAGGGCTGGGACGCCTTGCGCGAGGAGACCTTCGCGCGGCAGAAGGAGCTCGGTGTGGTTCCGGCCGACGCCGACCTCACCGCCCGCTCCGAGGGCATCACCGCCTGGGACGACGTCGACGACGCGATGAAGCCGATCCTGGCCCGTCAGATGGAGGTCTACGCCGGGTTCCTCGAGTACGCCGACCACCACACCGGCCGCGTCATCGACGCCCTGGAGGAGCTCGGGATCCTCGACGACACGTTGGTGTACTACATCATCGGCGACAACGGCGCCTCGGCCGAGGGCGGACCGCTCGGCACGTTCATGATCACGACGACGTCCAACGGCGGTCGGGAGTACGAGACCGTCGAGTTCTGGAACGAGCACCTCGACCAGCTCGGGGGGCCGCACGCCTACAACCACTACGCCTACGGCTGGGCGCACGCGTTGTGCACGCCGTACCAGTGGACCAAGCAGGTCGCGTCGCACTACGGCGGTACTCGCAACGGCACGATCGTGCACTGGCCGGCGAAGATCTCCGGCAGCGGTGAGACCCGCCACCAGTGGCACCACGTCATCGACGTGGCTCCGACCATCCTCGAGCTGGCCGGCATCGAGGAGCCGCACACCGTCAACGGCGTCACCCAGATCCCCATGCAGGGCGTCTCGATGGCGTACTCCTTCGACGACGCCGAGGCCGACGAGCGGCATACGACCCAGTACTTCGAGCTGATGGGCAACCGCGGGATCTACCACGACGGGTGGACCGCGGTGACCCTGCACCGCAGCCCCTTCGACCTCACCGCGACGGCGCAGGCGTTCTCCGCGGACAACTGGGAGCTCTACGACACGAGCACCGACTGGACGCAGGCGCACGACCTGTCGGCCGAGCAGCCGGAGAAGCTGGCCGAGCTGCAGCAGCTCTGGCTCATCGAGGCGGTACGCCACAACGTGCTGCCCATGGACGACCGGGCGGCCGAGCGGATGAACCCGGCCATCGCCGGGCGACCCAGCCTCGTCGAGGGCACGTCGCTGCGGCTGTACCCGGGGATGACCCGCCTCAACGAGAACGTCGCGCTCAACACCAAGAACCGGTCGTACCAGGTAACGGCGGAGATCGACGTCCCCGACGGTGGGGCGGACGGCGCGATCGTCGTGCAGGGCGGCCGCACCGGTGGCTGGGGCCTCGTGGCGACCGAGGGCAAGCTGGCCTACCACTACAACTTCTGTGGGCTGCAGTCGACGACGATCACGGCCGATGAGGCATTGCCGACAGGAACCCACCAGGTACGCGCGGAGTTCGCCTACGACGGCGGCGGCATCGGCCGCGGCGGCGAGGTAACCCTCTACGTCGACGGGACCGCGGCCGGGAGCGGGCGTGTGGAACGCACCCACCCGCTCTACTACTCCTTCGACGAAGGGCTCGACCTCGGGGTGGACAGCGGCATGCCGGTGTTCGAGGGGTACACGACGCCCAAGGGCCGGTTCACCGGGACGATCGCGTGGGGCCAGGTCGACCTCGGTGACGACGACCACAGCCACCTGATCGACCCCGAGGACCACCTCGCGGCGGCGATGCTGCATCAGTAGCCGACATGGATGACGCCACCCGCACCGCCCTTCATCGCAGCCAGGTCATCGACCTGACGACGACCGGCCGCCGGACGGGCCAGCAGCGGCGGATCGAGATCTTCCTCCATGACCTCGACGGGCTGCTGTTCATCACGGGCACACCCCGGGCCGACCGGACGAGGGACTGGATCTACAACATCAAGGCCGATCCCCACGTCGTCATCCACCTCAAGCGAGGCGCCGTCGCGGACCTGCCGGCGACCGCGCGCGTCATCACCGACCCGGACGAGGGCCGCCCGCTCATCGAGGCCGCCGCCCGACGGTGGGGGCGTACCGACGTGGACGAGATGCTCCGCCACAGCCCACTCATCGTGCTCGACACGGAGGACGACCCCGCGGATCGCCCCGCCGACGGCTAGGTCCAGGTGCGCGTGCGCGCGAGTGAGAGCGGGTCGTCGTCGCGGCCTCGGCGACCGGTGGCGTCAGCGGCGAGCCGGTTGACGTCGAACGCGGACCGACCGGAGCAACCCGATGCCGGAGGCGATGAGCAGGAGTCCGAGGAACAGCACGCCCCACGCCACACCCGGACCCGTGTGGGCCAGCACGCTCGTGGTCTGCACCCCCGTGACCGCCGGAGGTGTGGTCGCTGCGGAGGGAGGAGTGGTCGATGACGGATCCCCGCTGGGTGACGGCGTCGGCGTCGAGGCGCTGGTCGAGCTCGTCGTGCTGGTGGTGCTCGTCGTCGAGAACGGTGTCGGTACCGGCGTCGTCGTGACCGGCGTCGTTGTCGAGGGAGGCGGGGAGGGAGGAGTCGAGGGAGGAGCCGAAGGCGTGGGTGTGGCCGGTCGGGTCGGCGACGGTGACGGGGCGGCGGGTCCGGTCGTCGACGCGATCGGCGTGGGCTCCGCAGCGGCGTTGGCGGCCGCGGGTGCGAACATCATCAACGCGATCGGCAGGGCTACCACGCCGACCAGCGTTGTGAGGGCACTCGATCCACGAGGCACACTGCGAAAGTAGGACCCCGGATCTGGTCGCACAAGTACCCGATCGGACCATCGCAGCCAAGATGCCCGCGCCTACGAGCGTTTCCGACCACTATCTCGCGATGGCGGCCGGTGACCGAGACGTCGGAGCCGACCGGCACCTCGGAGCACGAGGATCTCGCGAGCCCCGCCCTGGGAGCATGACGCCATGGAGGACCGGAGGGCTCTGTCGGCCAAGCCGACACGGTGGCTCCGGGTGAACAGAGCCGGGCTCTTCTGCGCCGCGGTGTTCGCCATGCTCTACAGCGCGATCGCCCTCTATCGGTACAGCCACTTCGTCTGGACCTCCTGGGACCTGGGGATCTTCACCCAGATCGTCTCGAGCTACTCCCACCTGGAGGCGCCGACCGTCCCGATTCGTGGGGTCGGCTTCACCGCTCTGGGCGACCACTTCAGCCCGGCGCTGGCGGTTCTCGCGGTCCCCTACTCGCTCCTCCCCCATCCGACCACCCTGCTCGTCGCGCAGGCCGTGTTGCTGGCGTGGTCGATCCTGCCCATCTGTCGGCTCGCGTCGCGTCGCCTCGGGTTCGGGCCGGGCCTCGCGGTCACCGTGGCATACGCCGCGTCCTTCGGGGTGGTGCAGGCGGTTCTCGTCGACTTTCACGAGGTCGCCCTCGCCGCACCACTGATGGCGTATGCCGCCGAAGGACTCGCGGACCGGCGCTGGCGGCAGGTGGTCATCGCGTCGCTCCCCCTGGTGCTGGTGAAGGAGGACCTGGGCGTGACGGTGGCCGCGATCGGCCTCGTCTGCGCCGTTCGAGGCCGCGGCCGGCTCGGCGCGCTCCTGGCTGCCTTCGGCCTGACCGCGAGCGCCGTCGAGATCCTCTGGCTGATCCCGGCGCTGTCGAGCACGGCCAACTACCCCTACTTCGCCCAGTTCGGCGCCGCGGAGGGTGGCAGTCGCTCGCTGTTCGGAGCGCTCAGTCCGGACAGCGTGCTGCGCGGGGTCGGCGAGAAGGTCGGGACCCTCCTGACGTACACGTATGCGACCGCTGGACTCTGCTGGTTCTCGAGTCTCACGCTCGTGGCCCTGCCAACCCTGGTGTGGCGGTTCCTCGCCGCGAACCCGTTGTACTGGGAGACCGACTGGCACTACGACCTCATCCTCATGCCCGTGGTTTTCGCGGCCGCCATCGAGGTCCTGGCCAGACTGTCGACATCGGAGAGCCGGGTGGCCCGGTGGTACTCACAGGCCGTGCCGCTGACGCTGGCCGGATTCGCGATCGTCCTGGTGGCCCTGTCGCCCGCCGCGGACGTCGTGCGCCCCTCTGCGTGGGCGACGACCCCGAGGCAACAGGCGCTCGAGGCGGCCCTGCGAGAGATCCCGCCAGGTGCGGTGGTGCAGTCGGACCTCGGGCTGCTCTCACACCTCGCCGGACGAAACACCGCGTACTGGATCGGCGACACCGGCGGCCCGGTACCGAGCTACATCGTCACCGACGACACCGCGGGCTGGACCCCACCGCCACCGGACCGAGCGGCGGCCTACTTCGGGGAGGCATACCCGGGCCACACGTGGCAGGTCGTCTCCGCCGCAGACGGCGTCGTCGTGCTCCGCTTGGTCACCTGACGTCGGACCGAATCCAGGAAAGCCCACGGGTGGTGGATGACTCGGTCTGTACGCCGGGCCAACCGCACCCTGACCGCTCCGGCTATTTGAGCCAGCCGCATCAACACACAACGCCCCCGGCCGCAAGGCCGGGGGGTTGGCGACAGTGACGGGGACCCGCCACTGCTGGGGCGTAACGGCGCATGGGCGCGCGGCGATGGAGTAGGTGTCGTGGCGCCATCTCACCCCCGAGGAGATGGCGTCACGGCGTGAAACGGGGCGGCGGTGGTGCTGCGAGCGGGAGGGGGGCGCGGCGCCATTTGTCGCGCCCTGGCGTGGCGCGAGCGGCGTGCTTAGTCGCCGACGTTCGCCCACCAGACGCGCCTGGCCCGGCCTCTCCCCGGCCTCGAGATACATCTGCGCTGAGGGCCGCGAGCCTCGCTGAAGGAGTTTGACTGTCAGCCGCCCGGTGGCCTCGGCAGAGCCGCAATGCATGAAGGGGGAGGGATACCGAGTCCTGTGTGCCGGCGGGCGGCTTCACTCCAGACGCGGCACCAACCCGTCCTCGGTGTTCCCCGATCTGGCACCGGCGTTGGCTGCTCGCTTGCCTGCTGACCTGATCCCGGACGAGGAGACGGTGGTGTGGAACGCCACGGCCGGCCGGCTCGACGTCAACGCAGGTCAGCGGCCGAACCGCGCGTCCAGCGTCTCGACGACCTGCTCGGGATGCGGCATCGCGGCAACCTCGTCGCGGACCGCCTGCACCCGCTCGAGCAGCGCAGGGTCGCCGAGCACCCGGTCCAGCGCGTCGCCGAGGGCACCGGGTCGTGCGTCGTTGTCGACCACCGCCCCCAGGCCGAGCTCGGCCAGGCGGCCGGCGTTGAGGACATGGTCGGCCCCCTGCGGCGTGATGACCTGCGGGACACCTGCGGCGAGGCACCCCAGCGTGGTCCCGGTGCCGCCGTGGTGGACGGCGACACGAACGTGGTCGAGTACCCGGGCCTGGTCGACGAAGCGCTCCACGTGGACGTTCGGCGGGAGCTCGCCCAGCAGGGCCGGATCGGACTCCGGGCCTGCGGCGACGATCACCAGAGGGCACGTCGTCGCGGCCTCGAGGATCGAGCGCCGAAGGATCTCGACCGCGCCGAAAGAGACCGTCCCCAGCGTGAGGTATGCGGCGGTGCGCTTCTCGCGGCCCTCGCGGTCGAGCAGCGCGGCCGGTACGGTCCCGTCCGGGTCCGACCAGGCGACCGACCTGATCGCCAGACGCTCCAGGCCATCCGGGCCGTATCCGTGCCGCCAGGACGGAGGCGTGGGGTCGAGGAAGGCGGCCGGCAACAGGTCGGCCATCGACATCAACGGGAGGATGAACAGGTCCGGCGGGGTGAGCAAGATGTGGAATGCGACGGCCGGGACGCCGGCCCGGCCGGCCGCGACCGCCGCACAGAGGTTGTAGCCATCGTGGACCACGAGGTCGGGCAGCCCTGTCTGTGCCCAGTCGTCGAGGAGCCGCGGCACCATGTACCGAGGCATGACGCTCCCGTAGAGGGCCCTGGAAAAGGCGAACGGGTCACTCCGGTCCCCCATCTCCGACGCTGCCTCGCGCCTCATCACGGCGAGCGTCAAGCCCTCCGGGACGCCCTGGACCACACGACCGGGCAGGCGCCCGGCGAAGTCGCTGCTCGCCGCGAACGTCACGTCGTGCCCTGCTGCCGCCATCGCGGACGCCAGCGGCACCAGTGGGAAGACGTGCCCGAATGCGGGAATGGCCGAGAAGGTGACTCGCATGGATCCTCCGCTCCGGCACGACGACGTCGTGGCGATCATGCCGCTGATGGCGCTCCCTGAGTCCGGGGACGATGTCTTTCCCGGCGGACTTTCGCCACTCGCCGTCGACCGCGACCCGGACCGCTGCACGTACTAGAGCCCAACGTGTGGATGATCCACGACCTAGCGAGCCTGGCGAACGCCGACCCGGCGGGCCGCCCGGCGCGCTAGCGAGCGGCGTGCCGGTACGACGCGGTGTGGTCGAAACCCTTAAGCGCCGCCGGCGCACCCTGCTCGCTGTTGATCCCCTTCTCGATGACGGCGAGATTGTGATAGACGTGCAGGCCCGTCACGGAAAGGTCTGTCGCGGAGGGCTCGCTGCTGTCCGGCATCCGCTCCTGGTGGTGCACGCCGTCGACCAGGCTCTTGACCAGATCGATGGTGCGGTACTGCGCTGACGGGTCGGGGTCTCCACCCCAGTTCGGCCAGTAGGCCGTAGCAAGGTCCTCCACGACGTAGAGGCCACCGAGCTTGACGTGCGGGAAGAGCGCCTCGAAGGAGGCGATGACGTGATGGCTCATGTGGCTGCCGTCATCGATGATGATGTCGAAGGGTCCGAGCTCGCGGGCGATCGAGTCCAAGAAGCTCTTGTCCCCTTGGTCTCCCTGCACGACGCGAAGGCGGCTCTCTTCCACGCCGACCTTAGGGAACACGTCCAGCCCGTAGATCAGGCCTCGCCGGAAGTAGTGCTTCCACATGCGCAGCGACTCTCCACCCACGTCCGGCGCGTCGTAGCCACCGACCCCGAGCTCGAGCACCCGGACCGGCAGCTGCCGATAGGGCTCAAAGTGCTGTTGATAGTGCGCGGCGTACCACCGGCCACCCCACTTGTCCGAGCCGAACCTCGCGGCGAGCTCGGCTAGATCCTTCGGGCGCTGCGACATCGCCCCAATAACACGCCACATCTGCGCGGCCACTGACGCCGAGTACACGGAGGTGTCGTACTCCTTGGCGTGGAGTTCCCGGGTGACGCCGTAGGGTCCGGCCGGTCCGAAGGTCTCTCGCAGCAGATCCACGAGGTCCTGCCGGACGGTGGCGGCCGACGTACGGTCCCATCCCTTCTCGAGGGTCGGTGCTCCCTCGCCGAACCGCAACAGGTAGCCGAGGCGGTCGGCGCCGAAACCCAGGTCGCACTGGAACATGAAGGGGTCCGAAGGACCGGGGATCAGACTTGTCCGCGATATCACTTCTGCAAGCACCGCCTCCGCGACCACCTCGGGGCCGAGGTGAGCGAGGCGAGGCGAGATCTCCTCGTCCGGCAGACCAGCCGCAACCAGAACAGCTTCGATGGTGCGATCGGCTGACATCGTGATGAGACCTCCGTTGCGATAGTCAACAGCAGAGACCAGCACCAGCCAACCCGAGAACTGGCTGTGCATGATCGCGGTCGGCAAACTACTCCGCCCATGCCGTTTTGGCTCTGCTGTCGCCGCCTGTGCGCCGCACGCCAGCTGACCGCTCGCGGACAGAGCCGATGCCTCCATTCCCCCCCGACGCGCTGGAGGAGAGCTGCTCGACCGACGCCTGCTAGTGACGGCCCTTCGTTTGTCGGGAATGGTAGCTGTCGCGTTCCGCCTGATAGGTCAGAAGGTTCTGCTCAATCGTGCGGGCAAGGTGGGGTTCGATCGGACCTGATATCCAGGGATCGGCGCAGAGGCCGGAGCTGCCGGGACCGTCTTCCACGCCCTGAGGCACTACTACGCCTCGCTCCTGATCCGTCACGGCGAGTCGGTGAAGACCGTCCAGGCTCGGCTCGGCCATGCCAGCGCAGCCGAGACGCTGGACACCTACAGCCACCTATGGCCGGACTCCGACGACCGGACTCGCGCAGCTATTGACGCCGTCCTCGGAGAAGTTGCGTACAACCTGCGTACAACGGCGGCCTCGGTCTGACGTTTCCGCAGGTCAGAGGCCCTTTGTGGGATGAGTCGGTCGGTACGCCGGGTTCTGTTCCGCGTGGCTGTTACCAGCCGCGCGGTGACGGTCATCCATCTCGACCGGCCATTGCTGACCAGTTCCAGCGCCCTACCCGCAGGCTCGGACGGGCCGTCCTCGAACGCCTGCTGTCTGGGCTTGCTCCAGGTGGGGTTTACCTAGCCGTCTCAGTCACCTGAGGCGCTGGTGGTCTCTTACACCACCGTTTCACCCTTACCCCGCGACCGGCCGAAGCCGGTACCGAGGCGGTCTGTTCTCTGTGGCACTGTCCCGCGGATCACTCCGGGTGGCTGTTGGCCACCACCTTGCCCTGTGGAGCCCGGACGTTCCTCGGCAGGACTCCCGAAGGAGCCTGACGCGACCGCCTGACCGACTCATCCACGGCTCGAGTCTATCGGCGCAGCCGGATCGGCCGCGCCCGTCGCCACGAGGCTCACCCCCACGAGGATGCCTGGCGGGTATGCGTCGGCGAGGGCGCTGACGCGCGCCTGGGGCCTCAGCCCGTTCCCAGGGTGTATGAAGTCTCCTGTGAAACGGATGGGCGCTGCGGCCGCGGGAGTGGGACTGGTGCTGGCGCTCGGAGCGTGCTCCGGCTCGGGCGGCATCACGTTGCCGACCAATCTGCCGACCACGATCTCCACATCGATCACGCTGCCGACACTGCCGACGCAGACCCAGACGCAGACTCAGACTCAGACGCAGACCCAGACCGAGACCCGCACCGAGACCCGCACCGAGACGCAAACGCAGACGGTGACGGCGACGGGTACCCCGACGACGGTCACGGTGACGTCGACCGCGACGGCGACGGCGGCCCCGCAGCCGGAGCCCACGAGCAGCGGGTTGCCGGCGTGGGCCTGGGTGGTCCTCGTCATCCTCTTGCTCGCCCTCATCGGCCTCATCGCCTGGCTGATCCAGCGGACCCGGGTCCGCGCCGCGTGGGACGCGCGGCTCGCCGCCACCCGTCAGACCGCAGGGTGGGTCGAGGACTCGCTGGTCCCCCAGACCATGTCGAAGGCGACGGCCGAGGAGGCGGCGGCGACCTGGCGCAGCGCTGGACCGCGTCTCCTCGCCGTCGACCAGGAGCTTCACGACCTCACCACGAACGCGCCGGACGTCGAACGTGGCGATGCGGCGCAACAGCTGCGCGGCCGATTGAGTGCCGTCGTCGCCGCGGTGAGCGCCGACACGTCCACCACGGCCGAGATGGGGGCAGACGAGATGCGGGCCCGGCGAGCGACGATCCAGAGCGCGCGGACCGAGCTGCGAAACTACCTGGGCGCCACCAGCACCCATCGTTGAGCCGACCGCGCGAGCCCTCCGGCTCGGTGGCGCTTCGCCTACGACGCCGGTGACGGCGGGATCGGGCTCGGCGACGTCAGCTCGGCCTCCACCCAGGCGTCGACCTCACGCCAGATGTCGTCGACCCAGTTGAGGATCCCCTGCTGGTCCGAGGGGACCGTCCCGGCCTCGGCCACCCACCAGTGGATCGACATCGGCTGGTGCACGACCGGGATCGCCTCCCAGATGTCGACCGGCGAGACGAGCAGGTCGAGGCCGGCGTGCGCGAGGACGACGACATCGAGGTCGGGCCGTGCGGTCAACGCCGCGACGACGCCGCCCGGTCGCGGTGGCAGGACGTGCTCCTCCTCCTCGGCCTCCTTGGCCCGTTCGTACTGTCCGGTCCGCAGCAGGTACCGCACCGCCCGCTCGTGCCGTTTCGGCGTCCAGTTGCCGCCCTCCGGGAAGATCAGCAGCGCCTCGTCATCCTCCAGCGACGCGGCGAGCCGCGCCACGTGGGCGATCCGGTCGTCGCCCGCACCCGTCGTGGAGGGCAGGAAGTAGCAGTCCAGCCGGTTGAGCAGCAGGTCGATGCCGGGGTCCCACTGCATCGCGGCCTTGAGCACGACCTTGGGCCTGCGGCGGAACGTCGTGAGGATGAGGTTGACCAGGGTGAACGAGTCCCCGGGCCCCGCGTGCCGGCCGAGGATCATCAGCGGCCGGTGCGGTGCCGGCAGCGGCCCTTCGTCGACGACCACGCGGAACCCCACCATCGACCGCGACGCCTTCGCGAGGACCCGCAGGGCCTGCCGGAGCAGAGCCGTATGCCGATCGCGCCAGACGGTCACGTCCCGGCTCGGCAGCGGTTGCCGGAACCACAGCCACCAGCATCCGAACAGCATCCCGACGTCCGTCCACAGGTAGGCCAAGGCGAACGAGACGACGCGCAGCAGCCGGCGCCGTCCGGGGAAGAGCGCGACCACGGCCCCCACCACGTAGAACGGCACGAGGATGGCCGTCAGCAGGACGACGGTCGGCAGCCAGAGCGCGTGGAACACACGACGTACCCAGTACGGCGGCACCCAGAGCCTCACCGCGGTGCCTCGCTCTCGAGGCCGGCCAGATAGCCCCGCGTGGCGACGCTGGCCGCCTCGATCCGCGCCGACACCTGCCGGGCTCCGCGGTAGCTCATCGTCATCGACGGCGACCGCTCGGAGCCGGAGGGCAGCACGTGCACCGCGACGCCCTCGGGCACCCGCTCGAGGTCCTCGTTGAACCGGTACCGCCTGGCGATCTCGAACGCCACCAGCCCGACCTCCCACGGCCATCGCGGCGCACGCAGAGCGTGCTCGATCCGGCCGACCTGCAGGACGTAGACCGTCCGCGCGCCGAGGTCGATCGCCCGCGACACCGGGATCGAGTGGACCAGACCGCCGTCGAGGTAGTGCATCCCGTCGATCTCCCGCGCGGGCAGCAACCCGGGCACCGCGCACGACGCGAGCACGGCGTCCACGACGTTCCCCTCCGAGAACCACCGCGCCGACGCGGTCTCGATCTGGGCCGCCACGCACTGGAACCGCACCGCCAGGTCCTCGAACTGCATCCCGCCGAGCTCCTCCGACAGGAGGCTCTCCAGCGCGTCGCTCGAGTGCAGGTGGCTGGCCAGCCGCCCCACTCGCTGCAGTCGGGCGAACAGCGAGTCGGCGAAGACGCCGGACTCGGACGCACGAACCCACACGTCAGCCAACCGGTCGACCGCCCCCGGGGTCGGGTCGGCGGCGAGGAAGGCACCGTTGACCGCGCCGACACTCGTCCCGACGACGAGATCGGGCCGGATGCCGAGCCCGAGCAGGCCCTCGAGCATGCCGACCTCGCTGGCACCGAGGATGCCGCCGCCCCCGAGCACGAAGGCCACCGGCTCGGACTGCGCTGCCACGCCCCGAGACTAGTTCCCGCCCCGCCGGGCCGGCCTGTTCAAATGCCCTCGTCGCCCGGCCCGTCGTCGCGCGAACTACGCTCGCTGGTATGCCGGGACAGCCCTTCCGGAAGGCCGGAGCCCACGCGCCGCTCGGGTACTACGCCTGGGAGGCCTCGGGGCTCCGCTGGCTGGCCGACGTACCCGGCGGCGCCGACGTGGTGCCGGTCCTCGAGGTCGGAGAGGACGAGCTGATCCTCGAGCGGCTCGAACCGACCGACCCGACCCGAGAGCAGGCCGGGGCCTTCGGGCGGGCACTGGCGGCGACCCACGCGGCGGGCGCATCCGCATACGGAAGCCCGCCGGACGGCTGGCGCGGCGACGGCTGGCTGGGCCCGCTCAGCGAGCTGCTCCCCCTGTCGCTCGACCCCGTCCCGACGTGGAGCGAGTTCTACGCGCACCAGCGGATCGAGGCGATCCTCGCCCAGGGCCGGCGGCTGGGCATCTACGACGACCAGGCGACCGCCCTGTTCGAGAAGGTGGCCGCCCGGGTCGCGTCCGGTGAGCTGGACACCGGCGAACCGCCGTCGCGGCTGCACGGCGACCTCTGGGCCGGCAACGTCGTCTGGACCGCACGCGGCGGGGTACTCATCGACCCGGCCGCGCACGGCGGCCACCGCGAGGCCGACCTCGCGTTCCTCGTCCTCTTCGGCGCCCCCCACCTCGACGCGATCCTCGGCGGGTATGCGGAGGTCGCACCACTCGCGGACGGCTGGCGGGAGCGGGTCTCGCTGCACCAGCTGCACCCGCTCATGCTCCACGCCGTGCTGTTCCGCGGCGGCTACGTCGGACAGAGCCTCGCCACCGCCCGCCGCTGGGCCTAGGTGACGCGGTCGCTCAACGAGATCGTCAGGACCACGGAGACACTACGGCTGGCCGGGTGGCCCCGCACCGGCCGGCGGCGAGATGTCGGGGTACGGGTCGATGTCGGGGACGACGGTCAGGGCGGGGCGGTTGGGCGGTAGGTGCAGCCAGCGGGTGTGCAGCCGCTCACCGGTGGGTCCTCGGTAGGCGTCGACGACCGGCTCCGGGGGTTCGGTCCGCGCCGCGTGACCCGGGGACGGGTTCAGCAGCAGGCCTCGCGAGGTGGTGAACACCAGTCCCGCGGTTGCGGTTGCGCTGACCGTTGCGGGGGTCAGCTGGCCCAGCCGGTCGAGGCGAAGCATCTGGTCGGGGTGGGTCGCGGTGCCGGTGATGGTGTACTCGCCGCGGTGGTGGGCGTCGTGGTGGAACGGGCACAGGCAGACGAGCCGGTCCAGGTCGGTCGCGCCGCCGTCGGCCCAGTGGTCGAGGTGGTGGACCTCCAGGAACCCGCGGGCCTGACAGCCGGGGAACACGCAGCCTCGGTCACGATCCTCGACGAGCCGGCGGGTCCGGGCCGGGACGATCCGCTGCCGGCGACCGACGCTGACCGGGGTGCCGTCGACCTCCCACACCGGCTGGACCACCCCGTCGCAGGCGAACTTCGCCGCCAACGACGCCGGGATCGCGCCCCGGCCGCCGACCCACGACCCGTCGGTCGACAGATGGACGTACACCCGGTACCGCGCCAACCGACTACCCGACCCGGCCGACCCGGCCGAACCCGCCGACCCGACCGACCGACCGACCCGACCGACCCGACCGACCCGACCGAGGCAGCGAGGCCAGCGAGGCCAGCGACCGGGAGGCCACCTCGGCCAGCCCGTCCGCAGAGGTGGCACCGGTCTGGCCGTTGGTGAACAGGGCGTCCTTGGCCTCCCGGACCGCCAGCTCCACCAGCGCTCCGATATCGGCCGGCGCCGAGTACCGCAGCAGGAACCGGCCGTCGCCGTACGACATCGACAGCTCCGCAGCCTTGGCCGCGAACGCCTCCGTGCCCGGCACGTCACGCTCGTCCCGGCCCGACGAGTCCGCACCGACGCCGCTCACCGCCTGACCGGCCTCGGTCCCGAACTGGTACCGCGACAACGCCCGCCGCAGCTGCGGCACCGTCGTCATCGGGGCCAGCTCACCGACCGACTCCTCATGGGAGGCCGGCGCGTACCGGGCCACCACCACCGCCTGGTCCACCGACACCTGCCCGGCGACCATCGCCGACAGCGTCGTCGGCAGCTCCACCGCCCGCCGCGCCAACCGCACCACGTCGTGGGCCCGGGCCGGCGACAGGCCCGCATGCAGCACCAGCCAGTGCTCCGGCGACCGGATCCCACCACCGGCCCACCGCTCCCCCTCCAGCACCCGACCGGTCAGATCGACCAGGTCCGCATGAGCCCGGTTCAACCGCGCCGCCACCACCGACACCTCGGCCTCGAGGTCATCGACCTCCTGCCGACGCAGGACCACCGCAGCGGGAACACTCATCTCCCAATCGTACATCTGTTCGAACGGCGATCCGACGCCATCCACAGCGAGTTTGCTTGCGCCAGTTGACTTCTCGCGGGCCATGCACCTACCTCAGGACTCAGACCACGACGAAGGCGATCTTCCCCGTCGCGATGTCCGCGCTCTCGACGCGCACCTGGATCTGACGACCGAGCTTCACCTCGCCCCGGGCCGACGCGACGATGGCCGGGTCGGTGAGCTGGACGGTGAGGACGCCGCGCTTGGTGTCGACGTCGACGACGTCGGCCGTGAACACGTCACCGACCCGGGAGACCATCACGGCCGCCTCGACGGCGTCGGTGCAGGCGCGCTCCACCGCCTTGGCCCGGCGGTCACCCTCCTGCATCGTCGTGGGCAGCGCGGGAAGCGCCTCCAGCACCCAGGACGGCACCTCCTCGCCGGCACAGACCGCGGCGCAGACCACGAGCCCGTACCGGTCGACCAGGCGCCGCAGCGGAGCGGTCACGTGGGCGTACGGCGCGGCCACCGCAGCATGGAGCGGCTGGGCCGGGACGTCGCCGTCGAAGGTCGTGTAGGACGCGCCGCGGAACAGGCTGGCCGCCTCGTGGACCAGTGCGAGCTGTCGCGGGTCGTCGAGGTCCAGCCCGCGGATGAAGTCGCCGTAGCGCTGCGACCTCGGCCAGTCGACGCCCAACGCCTTGGCCTGCCGCCGGAACCGCGCCACGCTGCCCTCGTCCGGCGGCGGCATCGTCCGCAGGATCCCGACCTTCGCGTCGATCATCATGGTGGCGGCGGCCATCCCGGTGAGCAGGGAGAGCTGCGCGTTCCAGTCCTCCGCCCGGACCGGCGGCCGGAACCCGAGCTCGAAGCACCCGTCCTCGTTGAGGGTGACCTCCTGTTCGGGCATCGGCAGGCTGGCCCCGCCGCGCTCGGACTCGAGGTCGATCCGCTTCTCACCGATCTCCTTGAGCAGCAACAGGATCTCGTCGGCGGTCCCCTCGTCGACGGCCCGCTGCACGCCGACGTAGTCGAGCCGCGCCCGGCTCCGGACCCGCGCGCGATAGACCGTGGAACGGGTCTGTCTCCCGCGACCGTCGAGCTCGATGTCCCAGACGAACGCCGACCGCAGCTGGTCCGGAAGCAGGCTGCCGGCCTCCTCGCCGATCACCGGCGGGTGCAGCGGTGTGCGCTCGTCGGGCGCGTAGACCGTCTCGACGCGGCGATGCGTCTCGAGGTCGAGCACCCCGCCGGGGGTGACGTACGCGGGCACGTCGGCGATGGCATACCGCACCCGGTACCCGTCCCCCGCCCGCTGGAGGTGCAGCGCCTGGTCGAGGTCCATCGAGCCGACCGGGTCGACGGTGACGAACGGTACGTCGGTCTCGTCGCGGTCCGGCAGCACGACGTCGCGCGCGGCGCGCTCCGCCTCGGCCTCGACGTCGGGCGGGAAGTCGCCCGGCACCTTCAGCTCCTCGCGGATCGCCGCGAACCGGGCCACGAGCGCCCGGTGGTCGACCTCGGTATGCGTGGGGACCGGGGTCGTCGTGCGGAACCGGATCTCGCGCTGCGGCATGGGCGCCACCATAGGACCCGTCTCCGGATTACCCTCCCAGCACAAGGTGCTGCCGAGGAGTGACGGGAGGTGCGATGGCCCTGCTTCCCGACCGGGCGACACTGCGGAAGCGGTTCCTCGCGGAGTGGCCGCAGATCGTCCGCATCGTCATCGCCGCGGTGGTCAGCTGGGAGGTCTGCCAGCTGATCGACACGAGCGCGGTCCCGATCTTCGCCGTCGTGGCCCCGCTGGTGGCGATGCGCGACCAGCCGTTCTCGGCCCTCAACGTCTCCTTCGACCGCATCATCGGCGTCGTCGTCGGCGTCGTGCTCGGGGTGGTCGTCGTCCGGGTGTTCGGCTCGACCCTGCTGTCGGTCGTGGTCGTCCTGTCGGTGGGCCTCCTGAGTGGCGTGGTCCTCCGGATCGGGCCGGTGCTCAACATCCAGGTCGCCCTCACCGGCCTGCTCGTGTTCACCAGCATCGACCCGGACACCTACGGGGTCACGCGGCTCTGGGAGACGCTCATCGGGGCCGGTGTGACGGTCGTGCTCTCGCCGTTCCTCTTCCCGCCGGACGCCGCCAAGCAGTACCGCCTCGAGCTGCACCGGGTCTGCGTCGGGCTGAGCGAGCACGTGGCTCAGGCTGCCTCGCTCGTCGAGGAGGCACATCGGAACCACCAGGAGCTCGTCGAGCTGCACGAGGAGGCCCGGAAGACCGAGAACAGTGCCCAGGCGCTGCCCGGGATCCTCGCGTCGGCCAACCGGGCGGTCCGGAACAACCCGCTGCGGCGACGGGACATCGGACCCCTGGAGACGCTGGCCGAACCCACCACCACGGTCGTCGAGATGGCCCGCTGGATCCGTCTGCTGGTCGAGGAGGTGGCCGACCTCTCCGGTCGCCCCGACGTCGACCCGTTGTGGCCGTCGAGCGGCGCGTCGCTGTCGCGGGTGCTGCGCCCGCTCGCCGCCGTCATCGACGGCGTCCTCGTCAAGGACGCCGGGGAGGAGGCCACCATCGCCGAGGCCGCGGAGGAGCTGCGGCGCTGGCGTGAGGTCGACAAGCACCCGCTGGCCGTGATCATGCGTCGGCCGACGTTCCGGCTGTTGCGGACCGTCGCGACCCTGACCGGCGAGACGGTCCCGAACCTGCCCCAACCCAGCGGCAACGACTCGGTCGGCGACCTGGTCGGCGAGACGCCGGTGGAGGGTGGCCACGACCATTCCGGGGCCGGTCCGCCGGCTGACCGGCGGCGCGGGGACTCCAGCCCGCCACCGTAGGGTGGCCGGTCGTGACGGGGACCGAGCTCGCGGACCTCGCGAGCCGGGTCCTCCCCGTCCTGGCCTTTCTCGTCGCGATCACCGTGGTGGCCGAGATCGCCGACCTGGCCGGCGTGTTCGACGTCGCGGCCCACTGGGCCTCGCGGGCGGGGCGCCACCGCATCTGGGCGCTCTGGCTGCTCATCGTCGCCATCGCCTGCGCATGCACGATCGTCCTCAGCCTGGACACCACGGCCGTCCTGTTGACGCCGGTGGCCATCACCGTCGCGCGTCAGGTCGGCGTACCGCCGCTGCCGTTCGCCATGACGACGCTGTGGCTGGCCAACACGGCCTCCCTGCTGCTCCCGGTCTCGAACCTCACCAACCTGCTCGCCCTGCACCACATGAACCTGCTCGGCGTCGGCCAGCGCGGGTACCTGCGGCTGTCCTGGGCGCCGGCGCTCGCGGCGATCCTCGCGACCGTCGTCCTGCTCGCGGTGCGCCACCGGCGCTCCCTGTCCGGCCGGTATGCGCCGGACGCCCCTCCCGAGCCGCACGACAAGGTTCTGCTCTGGGTCGCGGGCGCCTGCTGCGTGCTGCTCGGCCCCGCTTTCGTGACCGGCGTCGTGCCGGCGATCCCGTCGGCGGCCGCCGCCGGCGTCCTCCTGGTGGCGGTGGTCGTGCGTGACCGGTCGCTGCTGCGCCGGATCTCCGTGCCGTGGCTGATGGTCCTCGGAGTGAGCGTGCTGTTCGTCGTCGTCGACATCGCCCTGAACCACGGGCTGCGCGAGGTGCTCGCGTCGCTGGTCGGGTCGGGTACCGACGCCGGCGCGCTCTTCCGGCTCGGCGCGGTCGGCGCCGTCTCGGCCAACGTCGTCAACAACCTGCCCGCCTACCTGGCCCTCGAGGCGGTCTCCTCCGACGCGCCGGTCCGCCTCATGGCCTTGCTGGTCGGCGTGAACGCCGGTCCGCTGGTCACCCTCTGGGGATCCCTGGCGACCCTGCTCTGGCGGCAGCGCTGCCGGACCCAGGACCTGCAGGTCGGCGTCGGGTACCTGGCCCGCGAAGGCCTGCTCTGTGCCGTCGTCAGCGTGGCGGCCGGACTCGGCGCCCTGGTTCTGTTCGGCTGACCGGCGGACCGTAGGGTTCCGGCGTGCTCGTCCTGCTGCCGCCGTCCGAGGGCAAGACCGTCCCTCGTCGCGGCCGGTCCCTCGACCTGAGCACGCTGTCGTTCCCCGGACTCACCACCGCGCGCCAGGAGGTCCTCCGGTCTCTCGTCGCGGCCAGTGAGACGCCCGATGCGCTCGAGGTGCTGGGCGTGCCACCGACCCTCAGCGACGAGGTGGCGCGCAACCGTGGCCTCGTCACCGCGCCGACCGCCCCCGCCGCCGCGGTGTACTCCGGCGTCCTCTACGCCGCTCTCGGCCTGGCCTCCCTCGACACCGCCGCCCGCCGGCGCGCGAACCGGTGGCTGGTCGTCACGTCCGCGCTCTTCGGTGCGGTCCGGCCGACCGACCGCATCCCCGCATACCGGCTGTCGATGAAGGTCAACCTGCCGCCGCTCGGCCCGCTCGCCGGGGTGTGGCGGACGCCTCTCGGCGCGGAGCTGGACGCCCTCGCGCAGCGCGGTCTCGTCGTCGACTGCCGGAGCAGCACGTATGCGGCGGCGTGGGTGCCGGCCGGCCCGGCGGCCGCGCGGTGGGTCACGGTCCAGGTGCCGGGTGCGACCCACATGGCGAAGCACACGCGGGGCCTGGTGGCGCGGCACCTCTGCGAGGCCGGGGTCGACACGCGGAACCCGGTGCGCCTCGCCGCCGTGCTCGCCGAGCGGTTCGAGGTCGACCTCGCCCGGCCGCTGCGGGCCGGGCGTCCGTGGGTGCTCTCGGTCAGCTGAGCTGAGCGAGGGCGGTGACGACGTCCTCGACGAGGTCGAGGGGGTCCTCCAGCCCGACCGAGATCCGGATCGTCCCGTCGGTGATCCCGACCGCGGCCCGCGCCTCCGGGGTGAGCCGGCGGTGGGTCGTCGTGGCGGGGTGCGTGACGAGGGACTTGGCGTCGCCGAGGTTGTTCGAGATGTCGACGACCTCGAGGGCGTTCATGACACGGAACGCCTCGTCCTTGCCGCCGTCGATGACGAAGGTGACGACGCTGCCGCCGCCGCCCATCTGGCTCCGCGCGAGGTCGTGCTGCGGGTGGCTGGGCAGCCACGGGTGCAGGACCGTCGTGACTCGTGGGTGTGTCTCCAGCGCTGTGGCCAGCACGATCGCGTTCTCGTGCTGGCGGTTGACGCGCAGCGAGAGCGTCTCGAGGCCCTTGACCAGCACCCACGCGTTGAACGGCGACATCGCCGGTCCGGTGTGCCGCATGAGGTTCTTGACCGGCCCGTCGATGAACTCCTCGGTGCCGAGGACCGCGCCGCCGAGGACCCGGCCCTGCCCGTCGATGTGCTTCGTGGCGGAGTAGACGACGACGTCGGCGCCGAGCTCCAGCGGCCGACTGAAGACCGGCGTCCCGAAGACGTTGTCGACGACGACCTTCGCCCCGGCCGCGTGGGCGAGGTCGGCCACCGCGCGGACGTCGACGAGCTCCTGCATCGGGTTGCTCGGGGTCTCGAAGAAGACCGCGGTCGTCGGGACGCTCAGCGCCTCCCGCCACTGCTCGAGGTCCGGCCCGTCGACGACGACGGTCTCCACGCCGAACCGCGGCAGGATCTCGTCCACGATGACGAAGCACGACCCGAACAGGGCCCGGGAGCTGACCAGCCGGTCGCCCTGGCCGCAGAGGGCCGCCAGGGCCACCCACACGGCTGCCATCCCGCTCGCGGTGGCGAAGCAGGCCTCGGCGCCCTCGACGAGCCGCATCCGGTCCTCGAACATCCGGACGGTCGGGTTGCCGTAGCGCGAGTAGATGAACTTGTCGATCTCGTCCTTGAAGGCGGCCTCGGCCTGCTCGGCCGAGTCGTAGACGAACCCGCTGGTGAGGAACAGCGCCTCCGCGGTCTCGTCGAAGTCGCTGCGGGCCAGGCCGCCCCGGACGGCGAGCGTGTCGGGCCGCAGTTCTCGCATACCGGGGAGGATAGAACCCGGTCACTCAGGCGAGGTGCGACGTCCGGTTGACGAACGGCACCGAGACCCGGCCGTCGGGCCAGAGCTCGACCGCGGTCAGGGAGGCCGGGTCGGTCAGGAGCGCCCAGAACCGCTCCTCGTCGATGCCGAGGACACGCGCGAGCACGACGAGGATCGGCTTCCGGCTGGTCACCACGACGGTGGTCCCGCCGGCCTCGAGGGCTTTCCCGTATGCGCGCAGCACCCGGGTCTCCAGCTCCGCCAACGACTCCCCGCCGGGACGGCGGTAGTCCCTGTCGCGCCACAGCTTCATGAGGTCGTCAGCCTGGTGCTCGGCGAGCTCGGTGAAGACCGCGCCGTCCCAGTCGCCGAACGACTGCTCGTCCCAGTCGTCGTCGACGACCGGCTCCACGGCGAGGAGCGCCGCGACGGCATCGCCGGTCTGACGCGTCCGGGCGAGGGACGACGTCACCAGGCGGACCTCGCCCTCGACGAGCGACCGGACCGCTTGGGCCGCCTGCTCGGCCTGCTGCCGACCGGTCTCGCTGAGGTCCGGGTCGGCGCCGCCACGGCCGTCGACGCGGCCCGCCTCGGTGTACGGGGTCACGGCGTGGCGGACGAGCAGCAGCCGGGTGGCGCCGGTGGGTGCCGACGGCGGTTCGGGGTTCTCGCCGACGGCGGTGGCCTCGGCCGGGTCGGCGGCGGTCACCGGGTCGGTCACGGTGGCGGTCACCGGGTCGGTCACGTCGTCGGTCGCCGAGCGCGCCAGCGCTGTCGGAAGCGTGTCGACGGTCCGACCGTCCATCCCGATGTTGCTGAGCCGGTCGGCGGCGGTGTTGTCCGACCGCGGGACCCACGTCCACGTCACCCTGCCCAGCCGCGTCACCACGTCGCGGGCCTGCGCTGCGAGGTCCCTCATGTCCGGGTGCTTGGTCTTCCAGCGTCCGGCCATCTGCTCGACCACGAGCCTCGAGTCCATCCGGACCTCGACGTCGGCGCCCGGCTCCAGGAACGCGGCGGCCTCCAGCCCCGCGATGAGCCCGCGGTACTCCGCGACGTTGTTCGTCACGAGCCCCAGCGGCGCGGCCCGCTCGACGAGGACCGTCCCGGTCCCGGCGTCCCGGACGAGGGCGCCGTACCCCGCGACGCCCGGGTTCCCGCGCGAACCACCGTCGGCCTCGACGACGAGCCGCCGGGGTCGAGCCGGAGCCGGCCCGGCCGGCATCAGGTCTGATGCAGGCCGGACTCGGCGGTCCGGACGAGGATCCGCCCGCACTCCTCGCAGCGCAGCACCTCGTCGGCGGGCGCCTGCGTGATGCGGTTCATGTCGACCTGGTTGAGCTCCATGTGGCAGCCGCCGCACCGGCGCTGACTCAGCTCGGAGGCGCCGATCCCGCCGTTGCCGGACCGGATCCGCTCGTACAGCGCGACGAGGTCCTCCCCCACCGACTCGACGGTCGCGGCCCGGCGACCGGCCACGGTGTCGCGCTCGCCCGCGTAGTCACCCATCGCGAGGTCCCTCGCCTCGACGACCGCGGCGAGCCGGGTCGCGAGGTCCCGCTGGTCGCGCTCGAGGACGGTCACGTGCTCGGCCAGAGCCTCGGCCCGCTCCATGATCTCCAGCTCGATGTCCTCCAGCTCGGACTGGCGCCGCGACAGGGAGGTCAGCTCGTGCTGGAGCGCCTGGAGGTCCTTGGCGGTGCCGGTACCGGCGTCCAGCCGGGCCCGGTCACGGGCGGCCCGGTCGCGGACCAGCTGGACGTCGGCCTCGGACTTGTCCACCTCGCGCTGCACGTCGGACAGGGCGGTCCGCGAGTTGACCAGCTGGGTGTCGAGGGTGCGCGCCTCGTCCTCGAGCGCGGTGACCTCGCGGTGCTGCGGCAGGTTCGACGTGGCGTGCTCGATCTGGTCGAGGCGCATGTCGATCGCCTGGAGGTCGAGCAGCGCGAGCTGACGGGTCGGGTCGGCTTTCAGCTGGTACCTCCGGGCGGCTGTTCAGGAGAGGGTGGCGACTCCTCGGCGGCGTTGGCGCCCACGACGAAGGTCCAGGGCTCCGTGCGCAGCGTGGAGATGTAGGTCTCCAACCTAGAGGACCCTCCGCGGACGACCTCGAGAAGCCGCCGCTCGGCCGACGCCAGCCAGACGTACTCGCTCGCCCAGTGCCCGGCGTCGACCAGGTAGGGCCGCCCGCCGCGGGTGGTCTCCCGCTCCTCCAGCGCCGGGTGATGCCGCAGGTCGGCGGTGACGTAGACGTCGACGTCGGCAGCCCGCACGACCCCGAACCGGTCGTCGCCGGACCCCCCGAGCACAGCCACCCGCTCGACGAGCGCCGCCGGGTCACCGCTCACCCGGATGCCGCCCACGGTGGCCGGTAGCCCGTCGGCCACCTGGCCGGCGAAGGCGCGCAGCGTCATCGGCGCGGCGAGGTACCCGACCCGGCCGAGCGCATACGGGACATCCTCGAGCGCCACGACGTCCGTGAGCCCGACCGCGGCGGCGAGCGCGTCGCACACCCCCGGTGAGGCCACGTCGGCGTTGGTGTGGGCGCAGTAGATGGCGAGGTCGCCGAGGATCGCCCGAGTGAGCGTCTCGCCCTTGGCCCCGGTGGTGGCCACGCTGTGGATGCCCCGCAGCAACAGCGGGTGATGGGTGACCAACAGGTCGGCGCCGGCGTCGACCGCCTCCTGCACGACCGCGAGCGTCGGGTCGACGGCGAAGTGGACGGTGCGGACCGCCTGGTCCAGGTCTCCCGCGACGAGACCCACCTGGTCCCAGTCCATCGCGGTATCCGGCGGGTAGACCGACTCCAGCGCGGCGACGACCTCGCGCAGGGTCAGCGGCTCGTCGAGTGACACGAGGCCGACAATGCCACACGTACGTCGGCGGCCGGTCCTACGGTGGCGGGATGGAGACTCCAGCCCCCGAACACCGTCGTCCGGAGGGTGCGTCCGACGAGACCGTCGAAGCGCTCGGCAAGCTGTCCGAGGCGCTCGAGGTGGTCGAGAACGCCCGCGGCTACCTGTATGCGTTCCACCGGCTCACCGGGATGGGTGACCTCGCTCTGGGCGACGCCGTCGACCTGCTGCGCCAGGCCGGGCACCCGGAGATCGCGGACCGCATCGACCGGGAGCTCGTCGGACGGAACGTCATCGAGGGACGGTGGACGTTCCAGATCGTCGAGGACTACGACGACGGCTACTACGCGCTGTTCAAGCAGCTGGAGGCCGGGGCGCGCGAGGAGCTGGTCGGCGGGCGGCGGCACCTGTTCGAGGCCGAGATGAAGGAGTCTCGGCGCACCCACGGAGCCCGCCATCACGAGGCGGCCCCCGAGCCGGGGACCTGAGCGGCCAGGTCAGAGGCGGGCGGCGGGCGGCAGCAGACCGGTCGTCGGCCTCGGGCCACCGGTCGGGGTCGGACCCGAGGGCGACCAGCTGCGGTACCTGCTCGTGGCACCACGTCGACACCACACGCGTACCGGCCAGGACGTCGGCGCTGAACTCGGCCCAGCCCACCCACTCGGCGTCGTCGACCTCGTCGGCCGCGAGCGCCAACGCACCGCCGGGAGCCAGTCGACCGGCGTACACGGGGCACTGCTCGAGCTCGACGACACCGTCCATCTCGGCGCGGTAGGCGAAGCGCGGCAGGACCAGGCGCAGGGAGGTGACGTGGAGCCCGAGCTCCCGCGTGGCGCGTCGGCGGACGGCGGCGGGGAGGGCCTCGCCGGGGGCCGGGTGTCCGCAGACGGAGTTGGTCCAGACGCCCGGGAAGGTCCGTTTGCCCAGTGCCCGCCGGGTGACCAGGAGGCGGCCGGCGTCGTCGAAGAGGTACGCGGAGAACGCCAGGTGCAGCGGTGTGTCCGGGCCGTGGACCACGGCCTTGTCCGCCGTCCCGGCGGCGCGGCCCTCGTCGTCGAGGAGGACGACGAGCTCGGTGGTGGGCACGCCTCACCCTAAGCAGCGGCACGCCTCGTAGCGGTCATCGGTCCGACCGGCGGGCGAACCGGGCGTGGCGATGCCACGATGGGGCCGTGATCGAGGGGGCACGTGACACTGCTGACGCCGTCGTCGTCGGCAGCGGCCCCAACGGTCTGGTCGCGGCGATCACCCTGGCGGATGCCGGGTGGGACGTGGTCCTGCTCGAGGCGCGCGACAAGGTCGGCGGTGCGGTCTCGTCGGTGGACCGGGACGGCTGGGTGATGGACGAGTTCAGCGCCTGCTACCCGCTGGCGGTCGCGTCGCCGGTGATCTCACGGCTCGGCCTGGAGGACCACGGACTGGAGTGGTGCCTCTCCGACGTCGTCGTGACGCACGCGGGCCACCCGGACGACCCGGTCGGGGCGACCATCCACGCCAACGTGCACGACACCGCTGCCGCCCTGGCCGACGACCACCGGGCCGACGGAGCGGCGTGGCTGGAGCTGGTCGAGCAGTGGCACCACGTCAAGGAGCCGTTCCTCGACGCCCTGCTCACCCGCTGGCCGCCGGTCGAGGCCGGGTCGCGGCTGGCGCGGTCGGTGGGCGCAGCGGACATGCCGGGGCTCGCGCGCTTCTTCCTGCTACCGGCGACCCGGATGGCCGAAGAGGTCTTCCGTGGTCAGCGCGGCCGGATGGTGTTGCTGGGCAACGCGATGCACGCCGACATCCCGCCCGAGGCGCCGGGTAGCGGGCTGTTCGGCTGGCTCATGTCGATGCTGGCGCAGGACGTGGGGTTCCCCACCCCGCGGGGCGGGGCGGGGATGCTCGCCACGGCGCTCGCGTCGCGCGCGCGGGCCGCGGGGGTGGAGATCCGCACCGGCGAACGCGTCGACCACATCGAGCTCGTCGACGGTCGGGCCGGGATCGTCCGGACCGCCGGAGGCGCGGCCATCCACGCTCGGCGGGCCGTTGTCGCGGACACCAGCGCGCCGATGCTCTACGAGGAGCTGCTCAGCGAGCACGCGGTCCCGCCGCGGCTGCGCCACGCGCTGCGCGACTTCGCCTGGGACCTCCCGACGGTCAAGGTCAACTACCGGCTCCGGTCGACCCCGCCGTGGACGGCGGCCGACGCGCAACGGGCCGCGGTCGTCCACGTCGGTGCCGACGTGGACGGGATCGTCCGCTGGTCGGCCGACCTCGCGACGCATACCGTGCCGGCGAGCCCGTTCGCCCTCGTCGGCCAGATGACGACCGCCGACCCGACGCGGTCGCCGGCCGGCACCGAGGCGCTGTGGCTCTACACGCACCTGCCCCGCGGCGTCACCGACGACGCCTCGGCCGACGTCCTCGTCGAACGGTCGGAGGAGATGCTCGACCGGTATGCGCCGGGCTGGCGGGACCTCGTCATCGACCGGTGGGTGCAGCGACCGTCGGACCTGTTCGCGGCGGACGCCAACCTCGTCGGCGGCGGGGTCAACGGCGGGACGGCCCAGCTGTACCAACAGCTGTTCTTCCGGCCGGTGACCGGGCTCGGTGGGCCGCGGACGCCGGTCGACGGGCTCTACCTGGGCAGCGCGGCGATCCATCCGGGTGGCGGGGTGCACGGGGCGTGCGGGTACCTCGCGGCCCGGCAGGCGCTGCTGGACCACGCCTGGTGGCGCCGACCCGGAACCGCCGTGGCCAAGCGCCTGCGCCGCCGCCTCGAGCTCTGACCAGCCGGCCGACACCCGCACCCGCGCACCCGGCACCCCGCACCCCGCACGCCCCCGCACCCCCGCACCCCCGCACGCCCGCACGCAACTACTCAGACATGTCTGACCAGTTGCGCCCGAAATCGCCGTTGCCGCACTACTACTCAGACATGTCCGACCAGTTGCGCCCCAAATCGCCGTTGCCGCGCTACTACTCAGACATGTCCGGGTTGTTGCGCCACGGAGGTCCGTGGCCGGAGGTCAGCGCCCGGCACTGAGGCGGACGGCCTCCGCCACGACGTCGACGAGCTGGCCGGTCCGCTCGAACGTCCGGCGTTGCCGGGTCGCGCCCGAGCCGTCGGCCAACAGCCGCTCGAACCCGTCCGCCACCCGGTCGAGGTCGCCGTAGTCCTCCAGGGCCGGCCGGATGTGGTCGAGGAGGCGTCGCAGGACCGCCGCGGCCGGCTCCGGCCGCGACGTGACCGGGTCGAGCAGGACGCCGTCCACGCCGTCGTGGCCCGCCCGCCACATGGCCAGGCGCAGCAGTGCCGTGGGCAGCGGCGGTGACGGCTCGCCCTCAGCAGCCGAGCGGGCGGCGGTCTCGACCAGGGCACGACACACGCCGGCCACGACCATCGTGTCGTCGACGTCGCCGCAGACGTCGGCAACCCGGATCTCCACGGTCGGGTACCGGTGGGACAGCCGGGCGTCGAAGTAGATCATCCCGTCGTCGAGGAGGACGCCGGAGTCGACCATCGAGCGGACCAGGTCCTCGTACGCGTCGGGCGACCCGAACAGGTCGGTCGGACCGGCCGACGGCCACCGGACCCAGAGCTGCGAGCGGTACGACGCATACCCGGTGTCGCGGCCGTCGGAGAACGGGGAGTTGGCCGACAGCGCGAGGACGACCGGCAGCCAGCCGCGGATCCGGTCGATCACCCCGATGCCCTCCTCCGGGGACGCGACGCCCACGTGGACGTGGCTGCCGCAGGTGAGCACCTCCTGCACCGTCGGCCCGAACTGCTCCTCCATCCGCAGGTACCGGGCCTTCGGCGTGATGAGGCCGTCCCCGGGGAACGGCGAGGTGCCGAGCGCCGCGGACCCCGCGCCCGCCTCGCGCGCGGCGACGGAGACCGTATGCCGCCAGCCCTTCAGCTCCTGCTCGACCTCGGCGAGGTCGGTACCGACCGACGACTGGGTCTCCACCATGTAGCGCTGGAGCTCGCCCTCGACGCCCCCTTCGCGACCGGGGTCGTCCGGCTGCTCGTCGGCCAGGGCGTCGATCACGCGACCCGCGACGGACCGCGGTCGCCCGGTCGAGATGTCGACGAGGAGCAGCTCCTCCTCGACGCCGACCGTCCGCTCCCCCGGTGTCCCCACTCGGGCAGTCTGCCCAAGGCGGGTCGGTCCCGCGCGGCGGACCGGTCCGTGGTCGCGAAGACGGTATGCGTCATCACCTGCCCGCCTAGTGGCCCACGCGATTCGTCGTGGACCCGCGACCGGTCGAGATGCGGCTAGTCGTCCGCTTCGTCGGGCCGACCCGACTTCCTGCGCTCCAGGCGCCAGTGGATCTCGTGGGTGCTCGGGTGCCGCCACTCGATCATGCGGTACTCGAACCCTGGGAGCAGCACGATCGGGATGGGGTCAGGCGACGCCGGGGCGACCGCCCCGACCACGATCTTCGCGTCCAGCGGGATGAACGGCGACTGCGCAGGGACCGGTCCCGTGACGATCTCCACGGGATCTCCATAGGGACGTGCCATGCGCCAGAACGTATCAGACCCGACCGCATAGACGCGCGGCAGCCGATCGGACTACGGCGAGTGCCAGCATCGGCCAGAGCAGACAGAAGCACATTAGAAAGACGATAAACATCTGATAGAGTTCACTCCAATGGCGCTCTCACCTGCAGAACGGCGCAGGCCCTACCTGAGATCCCGCACGTTCGCACCGTCATAGGGAAACGACAACCCATGGGCAACACCATCAGCTTCACCAACCCTCAACCGCCCAAGGACTCGGCACCCACGGGCCAAGCGGCCCTCGGGCAAGGCCATCCTGATCGCCGTACTCGGCGCCTCCGTGGTGCTGACGGGCATCGGAATCGGCGCGGCCTCAGGCAACAGCAGCACGACATCCACCGTGGCTGCCACGGCCGCCGCGACGACCACGTCAGCTGCCCCGGCCCCGGCTGCCGCGGCACCCACGTCCGCGCCCGCGTCGGCCACCACGGCAACGGAGGTGCCTCCGCCTGTCACCGGCACGGGAGGCCCGGCGACCGCCGGCCCGGCGGAAACGATGTGGATGGTGTCCAAGATCGTCGACGGCGACACCGTCGACGTCACCAAAGCGGGGACGACCAACCGGATCCGCGTCATCGGCATCGACACCCCCGAGGTCGGGCAGTGCGGCTACCTCGAGTCGACCGCCAACATGAAGACCCTCCTCGCCGGCAAGCACGTCAACGTCGTTCCCGGCGCCCGGGACGACCTCGACCGGTACGGGCGGTACCTGCGCTACCTCGACGTCGACGGCACCGACGCCGGGTTGCGCCAGATCCAGGCCGGCCTCGCGGTCGCCCGCTACGACTCCCGCGACGGGTACGGCGCCCACCCGCGCGAGACCTCCTACGTCGCCGCCGACGCCGCCAGCCCCAAGGCGGCCTGCTCCACCGTGGCAACGCCGCAGCCGGTACCCAGCAAACCGGCAAACCCCGCGCCCGCGCCGGTACCGCCTGCCGCCGCCTGGCCGCTGGCCGGCGACCAGCACCCCTGCCCGCAGGCGAAGCCGATCAAGGGAAACCAGTCCTCGATGATCGCCCACTCCCCCGGCCAACAGTCCTACCTGGTCACCAACCCCGAAGCCTGCTTCGCCAACCTCACCGACGCCGCCGCTGACGGCTACCGACCCGCCAAACGCTGACCCCCACGGGGCCGGCGTACGCGTCTCGACCACGAGGGGCGGCTCGAGGACCAAACACGGGGTCTCGATGGCCCCCTTTCGGCCGTGGGTCCTAGAGTCCCAAGGGTGGGAAGGCAGGGCGCGTCAGGCCGCTCACCCGAGAGCCCACGATCGACGTGGGCCAGGGAGGCGCCGTGAGCCTCGTGGCCGACGGGGCCGCCGTCGTCGCTCTGGTGTACGCCGCCACGGTGCCGAGGGCCGGGAACGACGACCCCTTACCGGCCCGCTTCGCGCTGGAACTGCGCCCCGACCAGGATCCGGCTGCCGTCAGAACCGCGGTCGAACAGGTTCTCTCGGGTCTGCGAATCCATGTCTCGCCATTGTCAGCTCTGGACCAGACGGTGCTGGTCCTCGACCTTCTGGACCGAGCGCTGGCCTCAGCACGCCCGGCGGCCTGCTTCGCCGCGGGCTACGCGCTCGCCGACCGGTTTGACCTGGTCGGCGCCGAGCCGGACCTGCCGACGGTCTTCTTCCCGGAGCAACGACTGCCTCAGGCGGTCGAGGTCAGCGGCGGCGCCTTGTCGGGCTTCCCGCCCGGCTGCTGGGTCGACCCGGAAGCGGCACTGGAGCCCACGCCCGCCTGGGCCATCGACCGGATGCAGGTGCCCGCCGCCTGGGTCTTCTCCGAACAGGCCGGTCGCCCGAGCCGTGGCGAGGACGTCGTGGTCGCCCAGCCGGACACGGGAATCACCCCGCACGTCGAACTGGTGGGCGTCGCGTTCGTGCCTGGCTTCGACGTCATCGACGACGACAGCGACCCGACCGATCCGATGACGGAGCTCGGCAACCCCGGGCACGGCACCGGGACGGCCAGTGTCCTGGTGTCGCTGGCGAGCCACGTTGTCACCGGCTCCGCGCCCAAGGCCCGGCTGATGCCGATCCGCGCGATCGAGAGCGTGGTGCGGGTCAGGCAGATCACCGTTGCGCGGGCGATCGACTGGGCGATCCGCGAAGGTGCACACGTCGTCACGATGAGCCTTGGGGGCATCCCCGCCAGCGCCCTGCACCGCGCGATCAGCCGAGCGGTCGAGGCCGACATGATCGTCCTGGCCGCGGCGGGGAACTGCGTGCGCCTCGTTGTCTGGCCCGCTCGTTACGACGAATGCATCGCTGTCGCTGCGACGAACGCCGCCGACCAGCCGTGGCCGGGGACCTGTCGCGGCGAACCCGTGGACATCTCCGCGCCGGGCCAGAACGTCTACCACGCCGTCGTCCTCCCAGGTGGGCCGACCGGCGGCGATGCCGTAGGCCAAGGGCAGGGCACGAGCTTCTCGGTCGCCCTGACCGCCGGAGTCGCCGCACTATGGGTGGCTCACCACGGACGAGCGAACGTGGTCGCCGCTGCACATGCGCGAGGGGAAACCGTCCAGGCGATGTTCCTGCGGCTACTGCAGTCCACGGCCCGCCGACCCACCCCGTGGGACGCACAGGCGATGGGTCCCGGGATCGTCGATGCGCGCGCCCTTCTGGAGGCGAGCTTCGACGTGGGCCTTGGGCTCGAGGCTGCGACACGGCACTCCAACGCGCCGACGGACGGCTCAACGAGCGTGGCGTCCCTGGTGGCCGAGGCGGTCGGCGACGAGGCCGTCGACGATGCGCTCGACTGGCACCGGTTCGGACCGGAGCTGGCCGCTGCCGTTCTTCGGCGACAGCTCCTGGGACCACACATCGAAACTCCGCCCGTCAGCGAGCCCCTGGCCCACAGCATCAGCAACCCGCGGCTGCGCGAATGGCTGGGGCTCAGACGCCTCGGGGTCTAGGACGTCCTCCAGGGCCGGGAAGCCCCGCAGCGAGACCAGGCGTGCTCATCCGGGCGCCGACTCCTCGTCCAGGAACAGGGCGACGTCGGGATGAGTGCGCAGGGCGTTGCCGGGGTGGTCCGGCCCGACCCGAGCGGTGAGCGTGGCGCGGACCGCATCACGTTGCTCCGCTCCCGGACCCACGCCACGACGTGCCGGCGTGCAGCAGCCGCGGGATGGTGACGGTGCGCGGCGTCGGTTCGTGGCGCTGAGGATCAGGGTTGTCGCTCCAGGCCCCTGCCGCCGGGGAAAGCGGGGTGGGCCCGGCCGGGATCGAACCGACGACACCCGCGGTGTAAACGCGGTGCTCTGCCAACTGAGCTACAGGCCCCTCGCCCGGACGCGCGACGACCGGGTCGACGCGTCGAGGCGGGGCAAAGTCTGTCAGACCGAGGCGGTCGTCCCGCGCAGCTCGGCCATGGCGGTCCGGTAGCCCGAGAAGTCGCGGGCCTCGCCCGGACCGTTGACCAGGGTCCACCGGATGACGCCGGCCGCGTCGACGAGGAACGTCCCCCGGATCGCGAACCCGGTCTTCTCCCAGAAGACTCCGTAGTCGCGCGCGGTCCGGCCGTGGGGCCAGAAGTCGCTGAGCAGCGGGAAGAAGTACGCCTCGGAGTCGGCCCAGGCCCGTATCGACTCCATCGCGTCGCAGGAGATGCCCACCACCTGCACGTCGTCGCCCTCGAAGTCCTCGAGATGGTCACGGATCTCGCGGAACTCGCCCGTGCACACCCCCGAGAACGCGAAGGGGAAGAACACGACCAGGACGTTCTTCTCGCCCCGGAAGTCCTCGAGGGAGACCGTCTCGCCGTACTGGTTCCGCAGGGCGAAGACCGGCGCGAGCTCACCGACGCCGAGCGGTCCGGCGGGCGCTCCGGTGCGGGCGACGGGGTCGGATCGGTCATGCCGACATCCTGCCAGCCGGGCCTGACGCGGCCCACGGTCGACCGTCACGGACGGTGCGAACCGGCTCGGTCTCGCGGAGTGGACGCCGGCGAAGATATATCTCCGAGCCACCCCGCGGGCCGCCGGAGGACCTCAGCGGCGCGCACCCCGCGGCGCGACGAGCCGTACGGAGCTCCACTCGGTGCTGACACTGGCGCCGCCGGCCGTGTGGAGCCCGGCCGTGACGGCGGCCTCCTCGATCTCGCTGGCGTCGACGTGGTCGGGATGTCCGGCCTTGGGCGTGAGGAGCACGACGAACCCGGCGTCGGCCAGGTTGGTCAGGGCGTCGACGAGCGTGTCGACGAGGTCGTCGTCGCCCTGCCGAAACCAGACCAGGACCGCGTCGGCGACATCGCCGTAGTCCTCGTCCTCGAGCTCGGTCCCGACGAGGTCCTCGATCGCGAACCGCAGCTCGTCGTCGACATCGCTGTCCCAGCCGATCTCCTGCACGACCTGGCGCTCCCCGAACCCCAGCTTGGCCAGTGCCCCGCCTGCCGATCCGGGTGACGCCGCGTGCGCGGTCGAACCCACGGTGCTGTCCCCTTCGTGCTTCGTCTGTGTTTCCCCGGCTCTGCACGCGCCGGGCGTGGGATCAACGGTAGTGGGTGACTCGGGGGCCCGGCACCACGTGCACAGTCTGTGGACCAGGAGCCGCGCATACAGTGGTTCGGTGGGACGGGTGACGAGGCGCGCTCCAGCCGCACGGTACGAGGTCACCGACGGCGACCAGCCCCGCGTGGTGCGGCGTCCCGACACCCTCGCGGTCGAGGAGCCGATGGAGATCCGCGTCGACGGCGAGCCGCTCACCGTGACGATGCGTACACCGGGCGACGACTTCGACCTGACCCTCGGTTTCCTCCACGGCGAGGGGCTCATCGGCGCCGCCGACGACGTCGCGCGGCTCATGCACTGCCTCGACACCGACGCCCACGGCTCCCCCACCTACAACGTCGTCGACGTCACCCTGCGCGACGGAATGTCGTTGCGGGACAACGCCAGTCGCGCGTTCGTCACCACGAGTGCTTGCGGTGTGTGCGGCACCGCCAGCATCGACGCGCTCCAGACGACGAGCCGGTATGCCGTGGCCGAGGACTCCGCGAAGGTCGACCCCGCGGTGCTGTGCAGTCTCCCGGGCCGCCTGCGCGCGGCCCAGAAGGCGTTCGACCGCACCGGCGGCATCCATGCCGCAGGCCTGTTCACCATCGGCGGCGAGCTGCTCGTCGCCCGCGAGGACGTCGGGCGGCACAACGCCGTCGACAAGGTCCTCGGCTGGGCGCTGCGCGAGGGCCGGGTCCCGCTCACCGGGCACGTCCTCGTGGTCACCAGCCGCGCCAGCTTCGAGCTGACCCAGAAGGCCCACGCGGCAGGCATACCCGTCCTCGCCGCCGTGTCCGCGGCCTCGTCGCTGGCGGTCGAGCTGGCCGACCGCGTCGGCATCACCCTGGTCGGCTTCGTCCGGCCGCCCCACTTCACCGTGTACGCCGGTGAGCAGCGGGTCGCGGTGTCCGCTGTCGCTGGACAGGCGTCGTCTTGACTGTGGCGACGGTGGGAAGATGAACGAGACCTCCCTGCACACCCCGCAGACGAAGACGGCCACAACGAGGTGGCCGTGTGAAAGGACGATGCACTGTGGCACGACAGGAAGCCGGACCCATCCTCAACGGCATCCCGAGCCAGCTCCCCGACACCGACCCGGAGGAGACCCAGGAGTGGCTCGAGTCCCTTGACGGGGTCATCGACGCCTCCGGACGCACCCGGGCGCGCTACGTCATGCTGAAGCTGCTGGAGCGGGCGCGCGAGATGCAGGTCGGGGTCCCGTCGCTGACGGCGACCGACTACATCAACACGATCAGCCCCGAGCAGGAGCCGTGGTTCCCCGGCGACGAGGACGTCGAGCGGGAGTACCGCCGCTGGCTGCGTTGGAACGCCGCGATCATGGTCCACCGCGCCCAGCGGCCGGGCGTCGGCGTCGGCGGCCACATCTCGACCTACGCGTCCGCCGCGACGCTGTACGAGGTCGGGATGAACCACTTCTTCCGCGGCCCGGACCACCCGGGCGGCGGCGACCAGGTGTTCTTCCAGGGCCACGCCTCCCCCGGCATGTATGCCCGGGCCTACCTCGAGGGCCGGCTCAGCGAGGACCGTCTCGACGGCTTCCGCCAGGAGAAGAGCCACATCGTGGACGGCGAGATCCAGGCGCTGCCCTCCTACCCGCACCCGCGGCTGATGTCGGACTTTTGGCAGTTCCCGACGGTGTCGATGGGCCTCGGCCCGATGAACGCGATCTACCAGGCCCAGTTCAACAAGTACCTCGACCACCGCGGCATCAAGGACACGTCACAGCAGCACGTGTGGGCGTTCCTCGGCGACGGTGAGATGGACGAGCCGGAGTCACGCGGACTGCTCCAGCTGGCGGCCAACGACGAGCTCGACAACCTCACCTTCGTCGTCAACTGCAACCTGCAGCGGCTCGACGGACCGGTCCGTGGCAACGGCAAGATCATCCAGGAGCTCGAGGCGTTCTTCCGCGGCGCGGGCTGGAACGTCATCAAGGTCGTCTGGGGCCGTGGCTGGGACCCGCTCCTCGCGGCCGACCGCGACGGCGCCCTCGTCCACGTCATGAACTCGACGAGCGACGGCGACTACCAGACGTTCCGCGCCAACGACGGTGCCTACGTGCGCGAGCACTTCTTCGGCCGCGACCCGCGCACCCGCGCCATGGTCGAGAGCTGGTCCGACGAGGACGTCTGGTGGAAGCTCAAGCGCGGCGGGCACGACTACCGGAAGGTCTACGCCGCCTACCAGGCCGCGATGAACCACACGGGGCAGCCGACGGTCATCCTCGCGAAGACGATCAAGGGCTACAGCCTCGGGTCGCACTTCGCCGGTCGCAACGCGACCCACCAGATGAAGAAGATGACCCTGGACGATCTCAAGGCGTTCCGCGACGACATGCGGATCCCGATCTCCGACGAGCAGCTCGAGGCCGATCCCTACCGTCCGCCCTACTACCACCCGGGCAAGGACCACAAGGCGATCCAGTACATGCTCGAGCGCCGCGCGGCCCTCGGCGGCGACGTCCCGTCGCGCCGCGTGCAGCACGACTCGCTCAAGCTGCCGGGCGAGGACGCCTACAAGCAGCTGAAGAAGGGTTCCGGCAAGCAGGAGATCGCCACGACCATGGCGTTCGTCCGGCTGCTCAAGGACCTCATGCGCGACAAGGAGTTCGGCTCGCGCGTGGTGCCGATCATCCCCGACGAGGCGCGCACGTTCGGGATGGACTCGTTCTTCCCGACCATCAAGATCTACAACCCGCACGGGCAGAACTACACGCCGGTCGACGCCGAGCTGATGCTCGCCTACCGCGAGTCCGAGAAGGGGCAGATCCTCCACCTCGGGATCGACGAGGCCGGCTCGATGGCCGCGTTCACGGCGGTCGGGACGTCGTATGCCACGCACGGCGAGCCGATGGTGCCGATCTACGTCTTCTACTCGATGTTCGGGTTCCAGCGGACCGCGGACTCGATCTGGGCGGCGACCGACCAGATGACGCGCGGGTTCCTCATCGGCGCGACGGCCGGCCGGACCACACTGACCGGCGAAGGCCTTCAGCACGCCGACGGGCACTCCCCGCTGCTCGCCTCGACGAACCCCGCGGTGGTGTCCTACGACCCGGCCTACGGGTACGAGATCGCCCACATCGTCCAGGAAGGGCTGCGCCGGATGTACGGCGACAACCCGGAGAACGTCATCTACTACCTCACCGTCTACAACGAGCCGCTGGTCCAGCCCAAGGAGCCGGAGAACGTCGACGCCGAGGGCATCCTGCGCGGGATGTACCTGCTGTCGCCGGCGAAGACCGACGGCTGGGAGCACCAGCCGGCCCGGGCCCAGCTGCTCGCGTCCGGTGTCGGTGTGCTGTGGGCGCTCGAGGCGCAGCAGCTGCTGGCCGAGGACTTCGGTGTGGCGGCCGACGTCTGGTCGGTGACCTCGTGGACCGAGCTGCGGCGCGACGGGATGGACTGCGACGAGCAGGAGTTCCTCCGGCCCGAGGGCGAGCAGCGGGTGCCGTGGGTGACCCAGAAGCTGCAGGACGCACCGGGTCCGGTGCTGGCGGTCTCGGACTACATGCGCGGCGTGCAGGACCAGATCGCGCAGTACGTGCCGGGCGACTTCATGTCCCTCGGCGCCGACGGGTTCGGCTTCTCCGACACCCGGGCGGCGGCGCGGCGCTTCTTCCACATCGACGGGCCGTCGCTCGCCGTGCGGACGCTCCAGCAGCTGGCCAAGCGGGGCGACGTCCCCGCGGACTACGCCGCCAAGGCCGCCGAGAAGTACCGCCTCCACGACGTGACGGCCGGTACCAGCGGAAACGCGGGCGGAGAGTCCTAGGACCCAGGCCGGAAGGGGCGGTACCGGTCGGAGTTCCGACCGGTACCGCCCCTTCCCAGTTGGCCGTCAGCCGGCGGCTTGCTTCTCCCGGACCAGCTCGGCGACGGCGCTGGGGATCCGGGTCTCGAAGTCGAGGATCTTGGCCCAGGTCGGCGTGATCCGGATCTCCACCATCGAGTCGTACAGGGCGCGCACCCCCGCCACCCACTCGTCGTACTGGTCGTCGCCGACGTTCTTGTGGCCCGCCTCGAGGTACCCCTGAGGGACGCCCTCGATCTCCTCCACGGTCGCCGTACCCCGGACCAGCAGGACCTTCGGCGGGAAGTCGTTCGTGTCGATCGTCACCGCCACGCGCGGGTCGCGCTGCAGGGCGCGCACCTTGGCCGACCGCGGCACGGTCCACATCAGCAGTGCGGACCCGTCCCACTCCCAGCCGATCGGGATCACCCGCGGAGCGCCGTCCAGGCCGGTGTACGCGAACCGCGCCAGGGTCGGCGCGTGCAGGAGCTTCTGCGCGACCGGGTCGGCGAACAGGGTCTCCAGCTCGGCGTCGGTCATCGTCGTGGTCACGCCAGTGCCTCCGTCGGGTCGAGGACCGGCGCCAGCCGGTCCAGGGTGTCGTTCCAGCCGGCCTCGACGTGACCGGCGACGTGTGGCTTCGCCGCGGCCAGCTCGTCGAGCTGCTCGTGGAGCACGGTGAGCTCGGTCTCCCCCGGCCGCGGCTCGGCGAACGTCACGGTGATCCGCGTCACCGGCGACAGGTCCTCGTCCCGGTTCGGGCCGGCGAACCGCCACGCGAGCACGAGCCGCTCGTTCGGGACGAGCTCGAGGATCTCGCTCTCGCTGCCGCCGGTCAGCTCGCCCTCGGGGTCGACCTGGAAGATCCGGTAGTGGCCGCCGACCCGCGGGTCGACCTCGGCGCGGCCGTCCGTGAACCTCGGGTCCACGAACCAGCGGACCATCGTGGCGGGGTCGAGCCACGCGCGGAACACGCGCTCGCGGGGAAAGGGCAGGGTGCGCTGGACGCGCGCGGCGGGGTACGCCATCGGTTCAGTCCTCCTGGGTGTCGGGGTCGTCGGTGGTCTCGTCCGCATCGAGAAGCACCTGCTCGAGGGCGTCGAGGCGTTCGTTCCAGTACGTCTCGTAGGCGTCGAGCCAGGCGGCCGCCGACGCGAGCGGGCCTGGGGTGAGTCGGCATACGTGCGTCCGCCCTTGGACGGTCCGCTGGACCAGCCCGGCCCGCTCGAGGACGGCCACGTGCTTGGACGCGGCGGCCAACGAGACGGTGAGCGGCTCGGCCAGCTTGCCCGACCGTGAGGGTCGACCCGCGTAACCGCGCGAGCATGTCGCGCCGGGTGGGGTGCGACAACGCGTGGAACACCTCGTCGACGTCGACCGGACTCTCAACCATATGGTTGAACGTACGCCGCGTCGAGGCGACTGTCAACCGGATGGTTGAAGGTTCCTTCCAGTCCCTCCCCCCTAGGCTGACGGCGTGTCCAAAGTCCTCACCTCCCTGCCCGTCGGCGAGCGCGTCGGCATCGCCTTCTCCGGCGGCCTCGACACCTCGTGCGCCGTCGCCTGGATGCGCGACAAGGGGGCGGTGCCCTGCACCTACACGGCCGACCTCGGGCAGTACGACGAGCCCGACATCGAGTCGGTGCCCGGTCGGGCGGTCCAGTACGGCGCCGAGCTCTCGCGCCTGGTGGACTGCACCGAGGCGCTGGCCGAGGAGGGCCTGGCCGCGATCATGTGTGGCGCCTTCCACGTGCGCAGCGCCGGCAAGATCTACTTCAACACCACGCCCCTCGGCCGGGTGGTGACCGGCACCCTCCTCGTGCGCGCCATGCGAGCCGACGAGGTCTCGATCTGGGGCGATGGCTCGACCTACAAGGGCAACGACATCGAGCGGTTCTACCGCTACGGCCTGCTCGCGAACCCGGCGCTGCGGATCTACAAGCCCTGGCTCGACGCGGACTTCGTCGGTGAGCTCGGCGGCCGGCACGAGATGTCGGAGTGGCTCGTCGCGCACGGCCTGCCCTACCGCGACTCGACCGAGAAGGCCTACAGCACCGACGCGAACATGCTCGGCGCGACCCACGAGGCCAAGAGCCTGGAACGCCTCGACGTCGCCCTCGAGATCGTCGAGCCGATCATGGGCGTCAAGCACTGGGACCCCACCGTCGAGATCGTGCCAGAGGACGTCACCGTCGAGTTCCGCCAGGGGCGGCCGGTGGCGATCAACGGGACGCCGTTCGAGAGCGCCGCCGACGTGATCCGCGAGGCGAACGCCATCGGCGGCCGCCACGGGCTCGGCATGTCCGACCAGATCGAGAACCGGATCATCGAGGCGAAGAGCCGCGGCATCTACGAGGCCCCCGGCATGGCGCTGCTGTTCGCCGCCTACGAGCGCCTCATCAACGCGATCCACAACGAGGACACCATCGCCAGCTACCACCAGGAGGGCCGCCGCCTCGGCCGCCTGCTCTACGAGGGCCGGTGGCTCGATCCCCAGTCGCTGATGCTGCGTGAGTCGCTGCAGCGCTGGGTCGCGAGCGCGGTGACCGGCGAGGTGACGCTGCGGCTGCGGCGCGGCGACGACTACACGCTCGTGGACACGCGCGGCCCGAACCTGTCGTACCACCCGGAGAAGCTGTCCATGGAGCGCACCGAGGACGCCGCGTTCGGGCCGGTCGACCGGATCGGTCAGCTCACCATGCGCAACCTCGACATCGCCGACACCCGGTCCAAGCTCGAGCTGTACGCGGCCCAGGGCCAGCTCGCCGGCGGCCACACGGCCGCGCTCATCGGCGAGCTCGAGGCCGGCGGTGCGTCCGCGATCGCCGCAGGATCCGACCCGGACGACACCGACGTGGTCGGGGTCGACGAGGCCCAGGAGCGCTCGATGTTCGACGCCGGCACGGACTGACGTGACCCGCATACGGGACCGAGTGGTTGCATCGCGCTGCCGCGGCCCCGTAACTTATTGGCTCCCGATTGTCTCAGCGTGGAGGAATCATGCAGCCGTCCCGTCGTACCGTCCTCGGCGGAGCCGCCGCCACTCTCGCCCTGGCCTGGGCCGCCCCCCGAGCGGACGCCACCGGCCTGAGCCCGCTGGCGAGCAGCCCGTCCTGCGTCCTGGACCCGCACGCCGACAAGACCGACCTGCGGGGCATCTGGATCGCGTCGGTGACCAACATCGACTGGCCGAGCCGACCCGGCCTCACCCCCGCCGCGCAGCAGGCCGAGCTCGTCGCGTACTACGACCTGGCCGTCGCGCAGCACTACAACACCGTCGTCGTGCAGGTTCGCCCGACCGCCGACGCGTTCTGGCCGTCGCCCTTGGAGCCGTGGTCGAAGTACCTCACCGGCACCCAGGGCGGGGACCCCGGCTACGACCCGCTGGCGTTCGCGGTCGCCGAGGCCCACCGCCGCAACCTCGAGTTCCACGCGTGGTTCAACCCCTACCGGATCACCATGAACCTCACGACCGACGTCGCCGGCCTCTCGGCCACGCACCCGGCCAAGCTCCACCCCGAGTGGACCATCCCCTACGGCGGGAAGCTCTACTACAACCCGGGCATCCCGGAGGCCCGGGAGTACTGCCAGGCCGCGATCATGGACGCGGTCACCAGGTACGACATCGACGCCGTCCACTTCGACGACTACTTCTACCCCTACCCGGTCGTCGGCGAGGTGTTCCACGACGAGGCGCAGTATGCGCAGTACGGCGCCGGGCCGGTCCCTCGCGGACTGGCGCCGCGACAACATCAACGCGCTCATCACGGGCCTGGGCTCGGCCATCAAGTCGGCCAAGCCGTGGGTCAAGTTCGGTGTCTCGCCGTTCGGGGTGTGGATGAACCAGGTCAACGACCCGCTCGGCTCGGCGACGCAGGCCGGTGTGCAGACCTACACCGACCTGTATGCGGACACGCGGCGGTGGGTCCTCGAGGAGTGGATCGACTACATCTGCCCTCAGGTCTACTGGGCCGAGAGCCTGGCCGTCGCCGACTACAACGTCATCGTCGACTGGTGGTCGAACGTGGTCGCGGGTCGCAACGTGCACCTCTACGTCGGACAGGCGACCTACAAGATCGGCGCGTCCACGCAGTCGCCCGAGTGGAACAACCTCCCGCAGGAGATGAGCAACCACCTGCTCTTCAACTCCACCCGGCCCGAGGTGGACGGCAACATCTACTTCAGCGCGAAGGACGTCCGCGCCAACCGGCTCGACGGCATGGGGATCGTCGGGCGCGACTGGTACCGACACCCCGCGCTGGTGCCACCGATGCCGTGGATCGACGCGTCGGGACCGAAGGCGCCCAAGGACCTGTCCGCCTCCGTGGGCGGGTCGGGGACGACCGTCCGGTGGCGGGCGGGTGACTCCACGACCGTCTCGTACGCGGTGTACCGGATCCCCGTGACGGACCAGCGGGTCAAGCCCGACGACTGCGTCGTGGCCGACGCCACGAACCTCGTCGCCACGATGCGCGCGGTCTCCGGGTACCAGACGTGGACCGATGCGAGCGCCGGCGGTCAGCGGTACACGTACGTCATCACCGGTCTGGACCGGACGTGGAACGAGTCGGTTCCGCAGCAGGTCACGCCCAGCTGACCCGCGGCGCCACCACGCCGCGACTCCCCAACCCCCCACTACTCGGACATGTCTGAGAAGTAGCCGGCGTCAACGCCGAAACCGGCCACACTTCTCAGACATGTCCGAGTAGTGGCGTGGTGGTGGTGGCGTCACGCCGGGCGGCGCGCCCAGACCGAGGTCATCACGAACGGGATGTACTGCGACTCCGGGTCCAGGGTCATCCGCAGGAACGCGTCGATCTCGTCGTGCGTCATCAGGCCCGAGGCCACCAGTGGCTCCCGGAGCACCATGAAGGTCAGCCGACCGAAGTCCTGGACCCCTCCGCCGCGGACTATCGGCGAGTGGATCTCGCCGCCGACGAGCTCGAGGCCGGCCCGGCGGACGGCTCCCGGCAGCGTCGACGCATACCCCATGTCGGCGCCGACAGCGGCGAGCAGCCCCGCGAGGGCTCTCAGCCCCTTGTCCCCGAGCGTGCGCGCGGCCGGCGCGTGGTACCGCGTGATGAGGTCCATGGCCTGAGGCGACATCTCCGCCTCCTCGACGAGGACGTACCCGCCGGGCCGAACCGCGGACGCCATCCGGTTGAGCGCGGTCTCCCGGCCGCTCAGGTGCTCGAGGAGCAACCGCGTGTGGACGACGTCGAAGGCGCCCTCGGGCAGGGAGTCGGTCACGATGTCGTGCTGGGCGTAGGTGACGTTCGGCGGCAGCTCGACGAGGTGGGTGAGGTCGATGTCGGTGGCGAGGACCTCGCCCTCCGGGCCGACCTGGTCGGCGAGCCACGCGGCGACCGACCCGGTCCCGGCGGCCACTTCGAGGCAGCGCCAGCCGCGCGCGACGCCGACCTGGGCCAGCAGGCGGCGGGTCGCCGGGTCGAAGAGATCCGCGACGGCGTGCAGCCGGCGGGACTCGAGGTCGCCGAGGTCGGACCGGCGCTCGAACAGGTAGGTCTCGGTGGGGACGGAGGTGGTGGTCATGGCGGGTCCTTCCGTGGGTTCGTGGCGCTGGTGACGGTCGGCGTCGACGCCGACCGTAGGAACCGGGGACCACCCACCACATGGGGAGCGGACCTCAGATCGCCGGCCGCACCCCTTAGCCGCCGAACGGAGCGCACACCGTCCCCTTTGTGGACCCCGTACAAATACGCTGGGACCATGACGGTCAGCCAGGCGACCCGCGACCGGGTGGTGCAGCAGGCCGGCGCCCTGTCGACCGCAGCGGTTCGACGCCTCGAGGCCGACCTCGACTGGTACCGCGCCCTGTCGGCCCAGGACCGGTCCTGGATCGGTCTGGTCGCCCAGGCCGGCGTCGCCGCGTTCGTCGGGTGGCTGCGTGACACCGGCGGCCGTGGACGCGGTCCGGACCAGCAGGTGACCGCCGAGATCTTCGGCTCCGCGCCTCGTGAGCTGACCTGGTCGGTCAGTCTCGGCCAGACCCTCGACATCGTCCGGACCGTCGTCGACGTCGTCGAGGAGGAGGTGCTCCTGCTGGCCGCTCCCGGCGACGAGGTGGCCCTCCGGGAGGGGGTGCTCCGATACTCGCGGGAGGTCGCGTTCTCCGCCGCCCAGGTGTATGCGGAGGCCGCCGAGGCCCGCGGTGCCTGGGACGCGCGGCTCGAGGCGCTCGTCGTCGACGCCGTCGTCCGGGCCGAGGCCGACGACTCGATGCAGTCCCGGGCGACCGCGCTCGGGTGGGGCTCGGTCGCCTCGGTCACCGTGGTGGCCGGTTCGACGCCGTCGGGATCAACGGCGGCGGCGGTCGACGCCCTGCGCCGGTCGGTCGTCCGTCTCGGCGCCACCGCCCTGGCCGCCGTCCAGCGCCGACGGCTGGTCGTGGTGCTCGGGGGCACGACCGAGGCCCTCAAGGTCGTCACGGCGATCGCCGACAACTTCGGGAAGGGCCCGATCGTCCTCGGCCCCACCGTCCCTCACCTGTTCGCCGCCGGCCGCTCGGCCCGCGCGGCGCTCAGCGGACTCGCCGCGGCGCCGGCCTGGCCCGCGGCGCCGCGCCCGGTGCTGTCCGACGAGCTGCTCCCCGAACGGGTGCTCGCGGGCGACCCGTCCGCCTCCCGGGTCCTCGTCGACCGGATCCACCACCCGCTCGAGGGCCACCCGGCCCTGCTCACCACCGCCACGGCGTACCTCGAGACCGGCGGCTCCCTGGAGGCGACGGCCCGCGCCCTGTTCGTCCACCCCAACACCGTCCGGTACCGCCTCGGCCGCATCGCCGAGGTGACCGGCTACGACCTGGCCCATCCGCGCGAGGCGCACACCGTCGCGATCGCGCTGGCGGTCGGCCGGCTGTCGGACACCCCGCCGGTCGAATGGCGGGCCGGAGCGCCGAGCCGGACACGTCGCATACCATCCGAACCCGCCTAGGCCCCTTTGGAGGATTCCTCCAAACTCGCCACCGAATGTTCGTCGGGTTCGCCGACGCCGCCGGTCGTGGGCACCCGCAAGGCTGGACACCGTGATCGCTCTCGTCTGCCCTGGCCAAGGCTCCCAGACCCCGGGATTCCTGGCCCCCTGGCTCGAGCTCCCCGGGCTGCGCGCGCGGGCCGAGGCGCTGTCCGACGCCGCCGGCGTCGACCTGGTCACCCACGGCACGACGTCCGACGCCGACACGATCCGCGACACCGCCGTCGCCCAGCCGCTCATCGTGGGGGCCGGGCTGCTCGCCCTCGACGCCCTGTATGCCGACAGTCCCGACACGCTCGCCTCCTCGGCAGGGGTGGTGGCCGGGCACTCGGTCGGGGAGATCACGGCCGCCGCCGCGACCGGGGTCCTCACCCCGCAGGACGCGATGAGCCTGGTCAGCCTGCGTGGTCGCGCGATGGCCGAGGCCAGCGCCATCACCCCGACCGGCATGTCCGCGGTCCTCGGCGGGGATCCCGCCGAGGTGGCCGACGCCCTCGACCGGCACGGCCTCACCCCGGCCAACATGAATGCTGCGGGTCAGGTCGTCGCCGCCGGCACCCTCGACCAGCTCGCCGCCTTCGCGGCGGACCCGCCGGCCAAGGCCCGCGTCATCCCGCTCCAGGTCGCCGGCGCGTTCCACACCGTCCACATGGCGCCCGCCGTCGGCGTCATCGATCCGGAGTGGACCGACCACGACGTCAGCGACCCCGGTGTCACCCTCCTGTCCAACACCGACGGCACCGCCGTCGCCTCGGGCGCAGAGTTCCTCCGCCGCATCATCAGCCAGGTGCGCAACCCGGTCCGCTGGGACCTGTGCATGGAGACGATGACCGAGCTGGGCGTCACCGGCCTCGTCGAGCTCGCGCCCGCCGGCACGCTGGTCGGCCTGGCCAAGCGCGCCATGAAGGGCGTGCCGACCGTCGCCCTGAAGACCCCTGACGACCTCGACGCGGCGCGCGAGCTGCTCGCCGCCTCCACCTCTGCGAAGGCCTGACATGACCATCACCCCTGACACCGCCCGCACGGCCCCGGCGCCGAAGGGCACCGGATCCCTCGTGGCCGGCGACGGCGCCCGCTACGCCCGCATCTGGGGCGTCGGTGGCTACCGACCCGAGCGCGTCGTGCCCAACTCCGAGCTCGTCGGGCGCATCGACTCCTCCGACGAGTGGATCCGGGAGCGGTCCGGCATCGTGAGCCGCCGCTACGCCGCCCCCGAGGAGACCGTCGTCGACATGTCCGAGGCCGCGGCGCACCAGGCGCTCGAGGCCGCCGGGATCAACGCCTCCCAGCTCGGCGCCATCGTCATCTCGACGGTCACCCACCCGTACCAGACCCCCGCCGCCGCGCCGATCCTCGCGAACCGGTTGGGCGTGACCTGCGCGGCGTTCGACATCTCGGCCGCCTGCGCCGGCTACTGCCACGGCATCTCGCTGGCCAACGACATGATCCGCGGCGGCTCGGCCGAGTACGTCCTCGTCGTCGGCGTCGAGAAGCTCTCCGACTTCACCGACTGGGACGACCGCGGCACCGCGTTCATCTTCGGCGACGGCGCCGGCGCGGCCGTCGTCGGACCCTCCGAGACGCCCGGCATCGGCCCGACCATCTGGGGCTCCGACGGCGCCCAGTGGCAGGCCATCATGCAGCGCGAGCCCTGGACGGACTACCGCCGCCCGGAGGTCGGGGACGGCCCGATCGACAAGACGGTCCAGCCGCGCAACTGGCCGGCGATCGGGATGGCCGGCCAGTCGGTGTTCCGGTGGGCGGTCTGGGGCATGGCCCCCGTGGCACAGCAGGCGATCGACAAGGCCGGCATCACCATCGACGACCTCGACGCCTTCATCCCCCACCAGGCGAACATGCGGATCATCGACGCGATGATCAAGCAGCTCAAGCTGCCCGCCGACATCCCGGTCGCCCGCGACATCGCCGAGACGGCCAACACCTCGGCGGCGTCGATCCCGCTCGCCACCGAGCGGATGCTGCGCCAGAAGGAGATCCCGAGCGGCGGCCTCGCCCTCCAGATCGGCTTCGGCGCGGGCCTGGTCTACGCGGCGCAGGTCGTCGTTATCCCCTAACCTCACCCACGAACCAACACCCGCACGACCGACGGAAGGAAGAACACATGGCGCAGAGCGAGCAGGAGATCCTCGAGGGTCTGGCCGAGATCGTCAACGAGGAGACCGGCATCGAGACCGACCAGGTCGAGCCGGACAAGTCCTTCACCGACGACCTCGACATCGACTCGCTGTCGATGATGACCATCGTCGTCAACGCCGAGGAGAAGTTCGGCGTCAAGATCCCGGACGACGAGGTCAAGAACCTCAACACCGTCAACGACGCGGTCAGCTTCATCGCCAAGGCGCAGGGCTGACGCGAACCTGACGGGCACGCCTACCCGCGGGTATGCGTGCCCACCGGCGGTCCTGACTCGCCGGTAGCCCTCGGAGCGGGGTAGAACGGTGGTACCAGCCGTTCGACCCCGCTCCGTCGTGTCCGCACGCACCCCGCGGGATCGGCCTACGCTGGGACCTGCCCAGTGCCCCAGGAGATCCCCGGGGCGACGACGCCCTAGGAGCATTCCATGACGTCAGCACGCGACCAGCGGATCGTCGTCACCGGACTCGGTGCCACCACCCCGCTCGGCGGGACCATCACGGAAACCTGGGAGGGCATCCTCGCCGGCCGTAGCGGCGCGAGGACGATCGACGCCGACTGGGTGACCAAGTACGAGCTCCCGGTGACCTTCGCCGCCCAGCTCGCGGTGCACCCGTCGGAGGTGCTCGCGCGCCATCAGATCAAACGGCTGGACCCGTCGGCGCAGTACGCGCTCATCGCGTCGCGGGCCGCGTGGGAGGACGCCGGCAAGCCGGAGATCGACCCCGAGCGCCTCGCCGTCGTCATGGGATCCGGCATCGGCGGGGTCTGGACGCTGCTCGACCAGTGGGACGTGCTCCGCGAGAAGGGCCCGCGCCGGGTCTACCCGCTCGCCGTGCCGATGCTCATGCCCAACGGCCCCTCGGCGGCGGTCTCGCTCGACCTCGGCGCCCGAGCCGGCGCGCATACTCCCGTCAGTGCCTGCGCCTCCGGCGCCGAGGGCATGGCGTATGCGGCCGAGATGATTCGCTCCGGCCGCGCCGACGTCGTGGTCGCCGGTGGCACCGAGGCGGCCATCCACGCCCTGCCCATCGCCGGGTTCGCAGCGATGCAGGCGCTGTCGACGCGCAACGACGAGCCGACGAAGGCGTCGCGTCCCTACGACACCGGGCGGGACGGGTTCGTCCTCGGCGAGGGTGCCGCGGTGATCGTCCTCGAGAGCGAGGAGCACGCGAAGGCGCGCGGGGCGACGATCTACGCCGTCCTCGCGGGCATCGGGATGTCGGCGGACGCGCACCACATCACCGCCCCCGAGCCGAACGGGGCCGGCGCGTCCCGGGCCATGAAGGAGGCCGTCGAGTCGGCCGGCCTCTCGCTGGGCGACATCTCCCACATCAACGCGCACGCGACCTCGACGCCGGTCGGCGACGTGGCCGAGGCCAACGCGATCGTGCGGGCGTTCGGCGAGGACGTCGCCGCCGGCATCCCGGTGTCGGGGACCAAGTCGATGACCGGCCACCTGCTCGGCGCCGCCGGCGCCCTCGAGGCGCTCCTGTCCATCCTCGCGATCCGCGACCGGCTGGCCCCGGCGACGATCAACATCGACGAGCTCGACCCGGCGATCCCGCTCGACGTGGTCCGGGGCGAGCACCGCACCCTGCCCGACGGCGATCTCGCGGTCATGGACAACTCGTTCGGCTTCGGCGGACACAACGTCGCGCTGGTGTTCACCAACGCCTGACGCCCGTCCGCGGCGCCGGTCGTCGTCGCCCGTCGTCGGCGCGCATGTCGTCGCCCTCCACGGTGACCTGACGCCTTCGTCGGATTTGCCCGGCCTCCGACTGTGGGTTCCGGCGACCGCCGGCGTCGACTTCCGCGTGATGAACACGATCATCGTGTCCAACGACGTCGCTGCGCCCGGCTACGGGTTCACGGCGACGGGCGAGAACGAGCGGAACCACACGCAGTCGTTCTTCGTCACGGTTCCGCAGGGCGCGACCTCGCTGCAGGTCAACCTCGGCGGTATCGCCACGGGATCGCAGACCCGGTTCATCGCCATCAACCCCTACGGTGTCCCGGCCGACCCGACCTCGACACCGCTCTGCTACCTCAACTACGTGAACCCCGCCAACACCTGCAAGGCGGACGAGCGCTCCTACGACAACCCGCTTCCGGGTGTCTGGGAGATCGAGGTGGAGTCGCGGCGCACGTCGCCGGTGCTCAACAACCCGTTCCAGATCCGCGCCGAGGTTCTCGGCGTGACGGTCACCCCCGCCGTCGTGACGCTTCCGAGCGTCGCCCAGGGCGTCGGGACGCCGGTCACCTGGACCGTGAAGAACACCTTCGGTCCGGTCGCGGTGAAGGGTCAGGGCGGCCCGCTGGGCAGCGCCAAGGCGCTGCGCCCGACCATCGCGGACGGGGCGAGCCAGGAGTACACCGTCGTCGTGCCGGCCGGGGCGACCCGACTGGACGTGGCGATCAACAACCCGAGTGACCCCGCTGCGGACCTCGACCTGTCCGTCTACCGCGGTGCCACCTTGGTGGGCCAGTCGGCCGACGGTGACTCCGACGAGTCGGTCTCGCTGGCCAACCCGGCGGCGGGCACCTACACCGTCGTCATCGACGGGTACTCGGTTCCGGCAGGTTCGACGCAGTTCGACTACCGCGACGTGTTCTACTCGGCGGCGCTCGGCACGCTCAGCGCGCCGTCGGCCCTGGTGAACCTCGCCAACGGGCAGAGCACGACGATCAGTGGGACGGTGACGGCGGTCTCGGCCCCCGAGGCCGGCCGGCAGCTGTTCGGCGAGCTCGTGGTGGTCTCCGACCAGGGCGCGGTGCTCGGCCGCGGCTCGGTCATCATCGGGGCGGTCGGCTGACCGATCGCTCCATCTCGGACGGCCGTGCCCGCTCCTCCGCGTGGGGGGCGGGCACGTCCGTATGGTCAGGGGAACGTTTCGTCGAGCCTGGGGGTCTTATCCGGTATGCGTGTTCGTGCTGGCGTTCGTGGGGTCGGGCCCGCTGCGGCCCTGACGTGTCTGGTGGCGTTCGCGCTGGTGGGCTGCGGCTCGGAGCAGGGCTCCGGGGGCGCGACCCCGACGGTCACCATCTCCCCCACGACGACGCCCACGCCGACCGCGACGCCCAGCTCGCCGGCGACACCGTCAGCGACCGGGACCATCCCCGGTGGGCCGCACCCGAGCGACCTGGTGCCGCTCCCCACGGTGAGCAAGGGCACCATGGTGACGCTGACCGGCATACCCGAGCGTGGGGTCGAGGCGAGCTGCCTCCTGCTCGACAAGTACCTGCTCATCGGTGGCGACCGGGCGCTGCTCGGGTCGGGGGCGAAGGTGACGGTCACCGGGCATACCGAGCCGGACATGATGTCGTTCTGCCAGCAGGGCATCTACCTCGTCGTCGACACCGTGACCAAGACCGGCTGACTCAGCCGACCTTGTGCAGCCAGCGAACCGGAGCGCCCTCGCCGGCGTAGCGGAACGGCTCGAGCTCACGGTCCCAGTCGCCGCCGAGGACCGCGTCGAGCTCGGCCTGCGAGCGTGGCCGGGTCGCCGGCGGCCCGCGCGATCGCGGCGCGGACCTGGTCCTCGTGGACGAGGGCGTCACCGGTCGCCGAGACCCAGGTGTGGTGGATGCCGAGGGTGGGCGTCGAGGACCACCGCGAGCCGTCCACCCCCGGCGACGGCTCCTCGGTCACCTCGTAGCGCAGGTGGTCCCAGCCGCGCAGCGCACTCGCCAGCCGCGCTCCGGTGCCGGCGTCCGCCGACCACGACAGCTCGGTGCGGACCAGTCGCGGACCGGCGGGTTGGGGCGTCCAGTCGAGCGTGACGCGGCGCCCGAGGACCGACTCCAGGGCCCAGCCGATGTGGGGGCACAGCGAGGTCGGGGCAGAGTGCACGTACACCACGCCCCTGGTGGTACGCGGCGTCGCGTCAGTCTGCGGAGACATCCGGTTCTCCTTCTCGTGCGAGGGACGTCTTCCCCACGAACCTCGCTGCGAGAACCGGCGGTATGCCGCATACGGTGCCCATTGTGCCTCATTAGGCACTCCGACACCATCAGTCCCACCCCGGGACGGCCCGCATCCAGCACGACGCGCGTCCCGCGGGGAAGAGGGACGCGCGCCGGCCGACCGGGGGTGGGGACGGTCAGCTGGACGCCGTCGACCCTGACGCCGGCGGCCGCTCGCCGCTCGGAGCCCCGCCCGCCGGGGCGTGACCGCCCTTGCCGGCGCCGCCCTCGATGACGTTGGTCACCTGGAAGTCGGCGCCGACCTGGACGGTGATGTGGGTGCCGTCGGCCCGCACCATGTGGGCCTCGTAGACGCCGTCGGAGTCGGTCTCCACCCGCTCGATGGTGGCGCCCGGCTCCTTGGCCTTGGCGGCCGCTGTGACCTTGTCGGCGGTCTCGCCGGTGAGCAGCTGCTCGTCGGAGCGCGTGGGCTTGCTCGGGTCCGTGTTGCCGTTGCCGGTGGCACCCTCTCCGGCCCGGCCGCCCTCGCCGGCCCGGCCGCCCTCGCCGCCGGGCGCCGCACCTCGGCCGTACCCGTATGCGGCGGTCGTCGCCGACACTTGGTCCGCGCCGGCGAACGAGGCTCCGAGCAGGGCCAGTCCGGCGGCGGTCGCGATGCCGGCTCCGGCGATGACGATGGTCTTGGTACTCAACACGATTGGCACTCCTTGGTCGGGATGTTGCTCCACGATCAGGAGCCACGCTGTCCGGACCATCTCGGAGTCGTCTGGGCGGGCTGTGCCCGGCTGGGCGGCGGCTGCGACCGGGCTGAGCCGCGCTTGTGAGTCCGTCACGTGACGCGCCGGTAGGCTCACCCGCCGCGGGGCAGTAGCTCAGCCGGTCAGAGCAGCGGACTCATAATCCGTCGGTCGTGGGTTCAAGCCCCACCTGCCCCACCCCGCCTGAACTGCACTTATGCCTCGTTGGTGCCGTCGCTGGTCTTCCAAAACGGCTCCAAGTCCGCATTGAGTCCGCACCCTCGCCTCCCCTCTTCACGACCGAACCCGCGAAGTTCCCAGGGTTCGATGCGATCCGCCGGATGTCGGCCCGCACCTGTGCTACGCGCTACCGACGCGCCGACACGGAAGCTTGGCTGGGCCAGCGGGGGCAGGACCTGGCCCTGCCGCATGAGGAGGCCTGACCACGAGCCCGCGTCTCGGATTCACGCCCTTAGTCGGCGTGGTCGTGATTCCGAACCTGCTCTAGGTGTGTCCTGATGGTGGACGGCCCGGTCAGTCTCCCCTGACGCTTACCTCGCCAACAACGGCCCTGAGGCCAGTCTCTGTGATCAGCGGGTCGCCGTTGATATACGCCTCGATGAGCTCGGCGATCAGCTGCGGTTTGCTGTAGTTCAACGCGTGCGCGCCCGGGATGGTGACGGCGTCGACGTGAGGCACCGCCGCCAAGCGGGGCGCGTTGGCAATCTTGACGAGCGGATCACGCAGTCCGGCGATCACCAGTGTCGGAACGACGAGATGGGGTAGGCGTTCGAGCGTCGGATAGCGAGTCATCGCCCGGAACAACGACAGGCTTTGAAGCACCCCGAACCTCAGGTAGTCACGTGTCGCGATCGGCAACATGGAGGGCGGTTCACGGAATCCGTCGGTCGCCATCTGCGCAAGCGCTCGGCCGAGGGGCTGGTTATTGGGCCCGCCAGCCGGCGAGACCAGTACGGCACGCTTGATTCGGTCGGGGAACGTGGTCGCGACCTCGACAATGATGGGGCAGCCGAGCGAGTTGCCGATCAGTGTGGGCTGCTCGACACCCACGGCGTCGCAGTAGGACATGAGCGCCTTGGCCAGCCCCGGCAGGTCCAGTCCCGCCTCGGGTCTGATGCTCCGACCCATCCCCGGAAGATCGGGTACATAAGTGCGATAGTGCGGTGCCAGAAGCGCAGCGGTGGGCTCTAGGTAGGTGCCGGAGATACCGAATCCGTGCACGTGCACCATTGCCTCAGCATCGGCGCCGGCGTCGAGGCAGGCCCGATGAAATACGGGAAGACCATCGACGATGACCCAACCGGCTTTCAGCGGCGCAACTGGCTTCCGAGCCATCATCAAGACCGCCCTTTCTCGTCATCGACTGTGCAGCTCATCCGTGACTCGGGCTTCCCCTGCCGGGCAACCTCCGTCGGCCTCGCCTCGTCGTCATGGTCCCATGACGCGAGTGCCGTTGTGCCGCAATCTAGTCCGACGATCCGGCCAGAGACCAGGGGCTACTCGGCTCGACCGATCCGTCTACGCGGCGGCCGGTGTCGCAGCTTCCCGGCCATGGACCGCGAGCGCCCAGATGATGAAGACATCGAGAGCGATGACGACCACCGACCACACCGGGTAGTAGGGGATGAAGGCGAAGTTGGCGAGGGCGCTCAGTGCGGCCAGGATGATGCCAACGACCCGCCCCCAGGTCTGGCCGGACAGCACGGCGAAGCCGGCAAAGAGCACGGCAAGCCCGAGCAGCAGGTGGATCCACCCCCATCGGGTGGCATCGAACTGCAGGAGGTACTGCGGGGTGACGACGTAGACCTCGTTCTTGAAGAGGCCGACGAGTCCCTGAAAGGCCTGGAATCCGCCGGCGATGATCATGATCACGCCGGCGAAGACGATGAAGCCGTGCGCCAAGCCGCTGGGCGCTGGGCTGCTTGGTGTTGTCGATCGGTTCGGTGATGCGGTCTGCTCGGTCATTGCCATGTCTCCTTCGTGTCAGGATTTGCGGTGCCGCCGGATTGGGCGGCTTCGTCATCCAGATTCCAGGGCCTGCTGATCAGCCTGAAGCTGTTTCTTCTCAACCTTGTTCGCCTGCGCGATCGAGATCGCCGAGGAAGAGGCCGAGTACGACGAGAGCCAGATCGCGGAGGACGAGGCCGACCGAGACGTGTAGCCGCGCCGGGGAGCTGCTCCCAAGAACCCACCAAGGAGGTCGGTACGCATGTCCGGACAGCCGATTGCTGCCACAGATCCTGTGGACAGAGGTCGCGAATCGCACCCGCCCCAGGAGGCGAGTCCGGCCGCGCCGACGGTCGCCGCGCCCAGCGGGCCGGCCTTCATGCGCTGGCTCCCCCGGTTCGGAGTGTGGGCCTGGAGCCTCGTCGGGTTCGTGGTCGTGGCGATCATCCTCGCGTCCGCCCTGGGGGCAGTGAGCGAGATCGTGCTTCCGATGACGTTCGCAGCCGTGCTCGCCATCATCTTCAAGCCCATGGTCGGATCCCTGGGGCGTCGCGGTGTCAAGCCCACCTTGGCGGCCGGCATCGTGGTCCTCGGCCTGCTCCTGTTGATGACCGGGGTCGTTGTCCTCACCGTCCGCGGGGTGACCGACCAGATGTCACAGATCGGTGACTCGGTCGACGCGGCAGTGGATACCGCGTCCACCTCGTTCAGCATCGACCCGGCCGCACTGGAGCAGGCTCGGGCCGCCGCCGAGCAGGCGGCTCCGGCCGTCGAAGGCGGCTTCCTCACCCATCTGGTCTCCGGCGTGAGCAGCCTGATCGGTCTGGCCGGCGGCCTGATCCTGGGCGCGATGATCATGTATTACCTGCTGAAGGACGGGGGCAGCCTGCGCCGCGGCCTGGTCGCCCGGATCGACCCGGCCATGAGGTCAGGAGTCGACGGCTTCATCGGTGACGCGTGCCGGATCCTTCGCGAGTACGGGTGGGGCCGGACGATCATGTCGGCCATCGTCTCGGTGGTCATCGGCCTCGCCAGTCTGCTGCTCGGCCTGCCGCTGGTCTTCACCATCATCGTGGTCAACTTCATCGGCGGCTACATTCCCTACATCGGCGCGTTCCTCGGTGGCGGCCTCGCCGTCATCATCGCCCTCGGCGAAGGTGGGCTGGGCAAAGCCGCCATCATGCTCCTGGTGGTGCTCGCGTCCAACCTGGCCCTGGAGAACTTCGTCGAGCCCAAGGTGATGGGCCGCACCCTCGACATCCACCCCCTTGTCGTTCTGGTGGTCACCGCCCTGGGCGGGCTCCTGGGCGGCATCGTCGGTCTGATGCTCGCCGTGCCGTTCTGGGTGATCGCCACCACCGGCATTGCCCGTCTTCGATCCACCGGTCTCGTGGAGCAGGCGGCCGACCGGGCGCAGCCAGCACTGCAACAGCTGCTCGACTGACCAGACGGTCCGACCGAGCCGACTGCCGCCGAGGAGGACCACATGACCACAGCCACAGGGCAGGGGCTGTCGCCGGCACAGCGCCGGCGGCGGCTCTCCCTCGCCCTGCTGCGCGCCGCAGTCAGCACTGCCGTGCTTGTCTCCCTGTACTACCTGCTGCCGCTCGACCTGGTGTTCGATGTTCCGCTGTGGCTGCCACTCGTGGTGGGGCTGCTCATCCTCGTCACCGTCGCGACATTCCAGCTGAAGCGGGTCGCGCAGTCCCGGCACCCAGAGGACGAAGGGCGCAGCCCCACGCGCGGCTCGCCACAGGACCCGCCGCCGTGCGAAGGGTGCTGTGGCTCTCCCTCAGCTCTACCCAGGCCACCTCACGGAAGCTGCGCCACTCGGTCACGTTCACCAGTTCGTCGCGGCTGACGGGGTGTTACCGATGGTCGGTGTCCGAGCCGTTCGGCTCGCCGACGAGGATCTCGAGCAGCGCACCGCCGCACAGATCCACCGCGCGGGCCAGACCCAGTCCCGTGATGGCCGTCACGTAGCGGACCGAGAACCCTTCATTGCGTCCCGCATCGTCCAGAACCAGCCGGTCAAAGCAGTCGTGCCGCTACGCTCGCACGTCGGTCATGGACGCGACATTTCCCTCAACAGCGCTGCAGGCAGCCACGACAGCCCCAGTACCGCCTCATCAAGTCCTCCTCAAATCAGCAGCAGCGTGACGATCACTACACGCGCAACCGGCCAGGCCCGTTGACACCGGCAGGCGACGCCCTGCGCAGGATCGCCCGGGGGCGTGATTGGTGGGCGCCCTTGCGGGCTGACGCCGCAACGACAACGGCGGCGACCCCTCAGCCGGCCTGCGAGGCAGCGACGGCCCGCACGGGCAGCCGACCCGTGCTCTTTCCGGCTCGTCGCAATTGGCTCTGGCCCTCCGTTCCCTCACCCCTTTCTGGTCAGTAGAGGAAGAACGCCAGCCAGTCGCGGTTGTGGGCGTGGACGAGGACGAGGAACAGCACGAAGTCGAAGAGCAGGTGCACGCACACGATGTAGGCAAGTGAGCCGGTCAGCTTGAAAATCCACCCCTGAACCAACGCGAACGGGTAGATCACCAGAGGGCCCCACGCGTGGAAGCCGAGCTCCCAGAGGAACGACGTGAACAGGACGGCTTGGATCAGGTTGGCCTGCCAGTCGACGAGGTGGCGGCGCAGCAGCGCGAAGCAGGTGCAGATGAAGAACAGCTCGTCCCAGATGCCGAGGGCGTTGGTGCCGACGAAGAGGCGACCGATGGTGCTCGCATCGCTCGCCGCCGGCCAGTTCAGGTAGACGCCCGAACGGATCATGTAGACCGGCAGAATCGTCCAGCCGAGCACGAGCACGGCAACGAGGTACCACTTCTCGAGGGTCGTCCACCGGTGCTCGCCGCGGATCGGGAACCGCACGGCATGGTCCCCGTATCCGAACCGCGAGACCAGGTAAGGAACGACCACCGCCACGGCGAGGGCGGTGCCCATGAGGAGCATGTGGTCCCATGAGATCTCCGTATTAATCGGTACCAGGCTGATCGTCACCAGCCCGAACGCGATGAGCACGAGATCCTTGGCCAGCAACCGATCCACCGGCACGGCCACCAGCACCGCCGCGGCGAGCACAACGTAGCCCCCCGGGCGCCAATGAACCCCGAAGAGCAGCACGCCTGACGAGGCAAGCAGGAGACCTGGCAGGAGATCCCACGTGGCTGCGGTGCGCTCAGCCATCGAGGTCATCTGCTCACGCACGACGTTTGGACCTAGTGATCATGCGTTGCCCGTCCCGGCCGACGCCTCCACCCACTGCCGTCGGGTCTCCACCAAGCTCGATCTGCGGATACACCACCGTACAAGGCTTGGCGGCTTCCAGGCACCCAACCGGGCGACCACGGTATCGCCGTGATGGCCTGGCCTCCCCGGGTGGGCGGGCGACCGGGCTGCCGCCGATCTGTACCACGTCGACGATCCCGGGGCCGTAGCAGAGCAGGAATGGGAGCTCGTTCACCAGGCCGAACGGCTACAGGACGAGCTGCAGGGTACCTGGACTGCGGGCATGCGGGCACGCCGCGAGGGCCAGGGTGCTGCCCGACCCTCGCGACGGCGGTGCTCCGGTCTTCAGCGGCGGGCAGCTGCCTTGATCAGCGACAGCACGGCCGACGGGTGGCTCATCATCGCGACGTGCGAACTGTCGATCTCGATCGTCGTTGAGCCGGCCCGCTGGGCCATGGCTCGCTCCGCCTCGGGCGGGATGATCCGGTCCTGACGGGCGACGAGGTACCAACTGGGGATGTCCTTCCACGCCGGAGGGCCTGACGGGGTCACGAGCGCGGCCAGGGCGCCGGGACGCTGGGTCACGGCCATCACGCGCGCGGTGGACTTGGGCAGATCCTGGGCGAACAGGGTCGGGAAGTACGCAGGGTCGATGTACGCGTCTCCGTCCCCACCGGAGGCGCCGGGAAACGGCCGCACGATGAGATGGTCGATGACGTCGGTGTGGCCACCGCCGAGAGCGTTGGCCGCGGCGACGCTCTCACCCTCGGCCAGGCGCGTAGGCGGCGATGTAGACGAGGGCTTTGACGTCGGGGTCGCCGGTGGCGGCATTGGTGATCACCGCGCCGCCGTACGAGTGCCCGACGAGCACGACCGGCCCGTCGATGGTCGACAGGAACTGGCGCAGGTACTCGGCATCGACGGCCGGCCCGCGCAGCGGGTTGGAGAACGCGATGACGGGATAGCCGTCGCTCAGGAGGCGGCTGGCGACGGTGTTCCAGCCGCTGGAGTCGGCGAAGGCCCCATGCACCAGAACGATGGTGGGCTTGGGTGCACCGGAACCATTGGCGAGCTGGGCGGCACTCGGCGACGCGGCCGCAACCAACGTGGAGCCGGTGAGCATGAGGATGCCGGCGATCGCTGCGACGAGCAGGCGGAGCCGGCGTGGACGGGGAACGGTCATGACGAACTCCTCGGTCGGGAACGGGACCCTCGCAGCCTGGGCGCCCCGGGCGCGGTCGTGACCACGTGACTCTCGTAGTCACGACTGTGGTCCGTGCTGAGCCGGGGGCCGATAGCGTGGCCGGATGGGCGCCCCCCGCCTGCTGGGTCGTGAAGCCGAGGAGCGTCGGATCGGCGCGCTTGTGGCGGCCGCGCGTTTCGGCCGCGGCGGCTCGCTGCTGATCCTCGGCGAGCCCGGCATCGGCAAGTCGTCCCTGCTCGGGCTGACCGCGGGCCACCCCGGGACGCGAGAGCTGCACGTCACCGGCTACGAGGCCGAGTCGACCATCCCGTACGCCGCGATCTACCGGCTGATACTGCCATTGCGACCGCACCTCCCGTTGCTCTCCCAGACCCACCAGCTGGCGCTGCGGGTCGCCGGGGAGCGGTCCACGGCCCACCGCCCGACCGCTTCCTCGTCGGGATGGGCGTTCTGGCCCTGGTCGCTGCGGCCAGCGAGGAAACACCTTTGGTGTGCGCGGTCGACGACGCACACCACCTCGACGCCGAGTCACTGGAGGCGCTGACCTTCGTCGCCCGCCGGCTCGAGGTCGAGTCGGCCGCACTGCTGTTCGCGGGACGCGACGAGGCGCGACTGACCGAACGGGCCGTCGGGGTACCCGTCCTTCGCGTGCCCGGACTCGACCCGGATGCGGCGATGAGCCTTCTGCAGGGCGCATTGCCAGCGCCCATCGACCCGGCCGCGGCCACGCAGATCGCCACCGCCACCGGGGGAAACCCGCTCGCCCTGCTCGACCTTGCCAGCGAGCTGGACGCCCGGCGGCTGACCGAGTCGAGCCTCGCCGATGAGCCGATTCCGGTTGGGCGCCACCTCGAGGCGTTCTACCTGCGCCGCGTGCGGCACCTCTCGCCGGACATCCAGCTCTGGCTGCTCGTGGCGGCCGCCGACTCCACCGGCAACATGGACCTGATCCGGTTGGCGGCTGAGGAGATGGAGGTGCGCGACGTCGTGGGTGAAGGTGCCGAGCTGGCCGGCCTCGTGACGTTGGGCGGCAGGGTCGCGTTTCGGCATCCGCTGGTGAGGTCGGCGATCTACAACGCGGCTCCGGGCCCGGACAGACGGCGCGTGCACCGCGCCCTCGCACACGCGTCCGCTTACCTGTCGCTGATGGAGCTCGAGGCCTGGCACGCATCCAAGGCGACTCTCGGCACGGACCCCGACGTTGCCGACCGCCTCGAGCGGGTCGCGGACCTAGCCGGCGAGCGTGGCGGGTTCCTGTCCCGGGCCAGCGTTCTCGCGCGGGCTTCTACGTTGTCGCCCCCCGGCGAGGTCAAGGACACACGGCTCATCGGTGCGGCGGAGGCTGCCCTGGCCGCAGGCGCCGTGCAGGTGTCGAAGACACTGCTCGACGACCTCGACCCAGCCGAGATCTCATCCGCGTCACGCGGCCGGGTGATCTCGCTGCGGGCCATCCACGCCCAGTTCACTGCCGACCCCGCTCTCGTTCACGGTGGCGCGGACCTGCTTGCGGCCGCCGACTGCTTCCACGGGGTGGACACCGCCGCTGAGCAGGCGGCCCTGATCAGGGCGTTCGAGGCCGTCCTCCCGGCCGAGCGCCTCGCCGAGGGTGTGACGCTGCCCGAGCTGGGGCGCCGACTCCGCGAGGGGGCGGCCCTGCAGGACGGCCTGCCGGCCACCGTGCTTGCCGCGCTCGGCGCGTTCATCGTGCTGCCCTACGACGAGGCGGTGCCGCTGATGCGCCTGGCCGTCGACGAGATCAGCGCGCTCCCGGCAGCGGAGCTGATGAGCTATGTCGTGGTCAGCGTCGCGCTCACCTCAGCGCTGTGGGATGCCGCGGCCCGCCGTGCTCTCCTCGACCGGGCCGCCGCCGCGGCCCGCGACGCCGGCGCCCTGCAGGTGCTCGACACCACGCTGTGGATCATGTCGCTGGCGGAGCTCAAGGGCGGCACGCCACGCGCTTCCGGGGAGCGCATTGCGCAGGTGCGCGAGCTGCGCCGGGTCATCGGCTACGACGCCGAGCAGGTTGTCAATCCCGCCTACCTGGCGTGGACCGGCGCATCGCGCGCGCAGGTCGAGGCGATCTCGGATGCCGGTTTGGCCATGGGTTTCGCCGGCGTTCACTCCGCCGGGGTTGCCGCCCTCGCCGTCCGCGACCTGGCCGAGGGCCACTACCGCGATGCCTACCGACGGCTCAAGCCACTGATCGCCGAGCCGTTCCTCCAGGTCACCCCGCTGGAACTTGCCGACTTCGTGGAGGCCGCGGTGCGAGCCGGGCACCCAGGGGAGGCCGAGGCCCACGTGCAGCGCCTCGCTGCGTTGGCGACGGCCAACGAGTCGCCGTGGGCCCTGGCGATGGCCCACCGGTGCCGTGCGCTCGTGACCGAGGACGACGACCCGGAGCCGTGGTACCGCGCGGCGATCGAGGCCCTCGAGCCGACCGATATCGAGGTCGAGCGTGGCCGCTCGCACCTGCTCTACGGCGAGTGGCTGCGCAGGCAGAAGCGCCGACGCGACGCGCGTCAACAGCTCACCGTGGCACTCGACATCTTCGATCGCAGCGCAGCCCCGGCCTTCGCGGAGCGAGCGAGGAACGAGATCACCGCCACCGGCCTCAAGGCAGAGTCGGCGGCCGAACCGCTCAGCCTCGGGCTCACCTCGCAGGAGCTGACCGTGGCGCGGTTGGCCGCATCGGGCAGCACGAACGCCGAGATCGGGGCGACCCTGTTCATCAGCGCGAACACCGTCGACTACCACCTGCGCAAGGTATTTCAGAAGTTCGGCATCTCATCGCGCCGTCAGCTCACCGAGCGCCTCGACCGACTCACCTGACCGCCCGCCCGCACTGAGACGGCACCGCCGCACCACAGTTGTCGAGACTACGCGCGGCACGTGGTCCACGATGCGACCACACGATCCGAGACTCGGGAGATCGACCACCCCCGAGGAGGGGATATGCCATTCGTCACCGTCGATGACGGCGCGCAGATCTTCTACAAGGACTGGGGCACCGGCGGCTCGCCCGTCATCCTCAGCCACGGCTGGCCGCTCAACGCCGACGCCTGGGATGCGGGTGCGCGGTTCCTCGCCGAGCACGGGCACCGAGTCATCGCGCACGACCGCCGCGGCCACGGTCGCTCGACGCAGACCTGGAACGGCAACGAGATGGACACCTACGCCGACGACCTCGCCATCCTGATCGCGGCGCTCGACCTGACCGACCTCACCCTGGTCGGGCACTCCACGGGCGGCGGAGAGATCGTCCACTACGTGGGGAGGCACGGCAGCGAGCGGATCTCGAAGCTCGTTCTCGTGTCGGCAGTTCCGCCCCTCATGCTGCAGACCGACGACAACCCCGAGGGTCTGCCGATCACCGTCTTCGACCAGATCCGCGCCGGCGAGGCGGCCGACCGCTCCCAGCTGTACCGCGATTTCGCGGACGGCCCCTTCTTCGGGCACAACCGCAACCACGACATCGACCAGGGCTTCCGCGACGCGTTCTGGCTGCAGGGCATGGCCTGTGGGCACCGCGCCGCCTACGAGTGCATCGCGGCGTTCTCGGCCACCGACTTTCGCCCGGATCTGGCCAAGGTCGACGTGCCCACTCTCGTCATCCACGGCGACGACGACCAGATCGTCCCGTTCGAGGTCGGCGGCCGACGCTCCGCGGAGCTCATCACCGGCGCGGCGCTGAAGGTCTACGAGGGCAGCAGTCACGCTCTGCCCGACACCGATCGCGATCGTCTGCACGCCGACCTGCTCGAATTCATCAACCGCTGAGGGAGAAGAGAATCGCCATGGACCAGACCGGACCGCCCCGACCGCCCCGACACCGTCGTGCTCGTGCACGGCCTGTGGATGACGCCGCGCTGCTGGGAGACCTGGGTCGCCCACTACGCGGCCAAGGGCTTCACCGTGATCGCACCGCCATACCCCGGCTTCGAGATCGAGGTCGAGGCACTGCGGCAGAACCCCGACGTCATCGCCAACCTCACCGTGCCCGAGACGCTCGACCACCTCCAGTCAGTCATCGAGCAGGTGGAGGTCCCGCCCATCATCATGGGTCACTCCTTCGGCGGCACCCTGACCCAGTTGCTCCTGGCGCGAGGCCTCGGGTCGGCGGGCGTCGTCATCGACTCGGCACCCACCGAAGGTGTGCGGGTGAACCCGATCTCGCAGGCCAAGTCGCTCTTCCCCGCACTCAAGAATCCAGCCAATCGGCATAAGGCCGTCGGGTTCACCCCCGAGGAGTTCCACTACGCGTTCACCAACACCCTCACCGAAGCAGAGTCCCGCAAGGTCTGGGAGCGATACGCCATCGCGGCTCCCGGCCACTGGGTATGGGAGTTCGGGCTGTTCGCGAACTTCAAACCCGGCCACCAGGACACGTGGCTCGACTACTCGGCCGACCGCGCGCCGCTGCTCTTCATCGGCGGTGAGAAGGACCACATCATGCCGCCGTCGGTGAACAAGTCGAACGCCAAGCATTACAGCGAGTCGCCCGCCCTCACCGAGTACTACGAGTTCCCCGGACGTGACCACTGGACCTGCGGCGCACCCGGCTGGGAAGCGGTCGCCGACCACGCCCTCGACTGGGCGCTGCAACACGGGACAGATGCGCGGCAGACGTCGGCCGCTGAGGCCTGAGCCGCGGAACCGACGCAGGGATCCCTTCGTCACCGGCCACAATGACTGGGCTGTGGCACCATGCAGATTCTCTGCCCAACAGCGACACCCTCAGGTGTCTGGTGGTGCTGCACTCCGCCCACTGGACGCGCACATGATGGGTTGTGAGCGCTCAGGTACCACTGCGGCGGGCGAAGCCCGTCTCGTACGCGACCACGACCGCTTGCACGCGATCGCGCAAGCCCAGTTTGGCGAGAATACGGGCGACGTGGGTCTTCACGGTCGTCTCAGCGACCACCATCTCGGCGGCGATCTCCGCGTTCGACAGGCCGCGGGCGATCAGGCGGAGCACCTCGAGCTCGCGCCCGGTCAGCGACGCCAGTCGGTCCGGCACGCCGGCGGGCGGCTCGGGTTCCGCGAAGCGCTCGACAAGCCTCTTGGTGATGGACGGCTCGATCAGCGAATCGCCGGTTGCAGCGGCCCGGACCGCGGCGATCAGGCGTGAGGAAGGCGCGTCCTTGAGGAGGAAGCCTGCCGCGCCGGCGCGGAGTGCACGATAGATGTACTCGTTCTGGTCGAACGTCGTGAGCACAACGATGGTGGGCGGGTCCTGCTGACGCAAGATCTGCTCGGTGGCGGTCAGTCCGTCGAGTTCGGGCATCCGGATGTCCATGAGTGCGACCTCCGGCTTGGTCAGTGCGGCCTGACGGACGGCCTCTTTGCCGTTATCGGCTTCGGCGACGACCTGGATGTCACCCTCGGCCTCCAGGATCACCCGGAAGCCGGTGCGGACGAGCTCTTGGTCGTCGGCGATGAGGACCCTGATCACCCGCTCATTGTGTCGACCCCCCGGCGACGGTCGAACCGTCCCTGAGGATGACGCGCCGAATGATCTTCATCCTCAATGAGGACGCCGACTACGAGACCGGGTTGTGAGTGTTGGGGCCAACGGGTCACTCGGACACCGGATCGACAGGAGCAGGATATGAATATCTTCACGGGCATCCGGCCCCTCGACTACGTGCTGACGGCCGTCATGGTCGCACTTGCGGTGCTGATCGGGCTCGAGAACGTCTACGCGACCGCGGACGTCGCTCACGCACTCGACTCGCACTCCGCGCTCATGATCCCGGTGTTCGCGATCGCCGCCTTGCCGATCCTGTGGCGGCGACGCAACATCTTGGCGGTGATCGGTGTCTCGTTCGTGGTCACCGCAGCCAGCGTCCCGTTGTTTGGATGGGTGACGAGGTGCGGGTGGGCGCTGCCGCTGTCGATGGCGATGGCATACGCCGTGGCACGGTTCGCCGGCCGCAAGCCGAACCAGGTCGTCGGCCTGGTCGGGATCCTCGCCTTCCAGATCGTCACGCTGGTGAAGGACTCGGCCACAGGAGGTCTCGGTGCTCTCGTGGTCTCGGTGCCGGCCGCCGCCCTCTTCTACGGGATCGGAAGGTTCGTGCAGTCGCGGGCCGAGAAGTCTGCGGCTAGGCCTACGCTGGCAGTCGAGGACGTGCGCGTCTGAAGGGTCGAGCGATGAGTGTGGGCTCCAGCGGCATCGTCAAGGGGCTGCGCCCCCTTGACTGGGTGCTCGCGGGAGCCCTCACCGCGCTGGGTGTGTGGCTGATGGTCGAGAACGTCGTGATCTCGGACGCGCAGGTGGCAGCGAACATCTCGGCCGGGACCATGGTCCACGAGATCACGTCCCACTCTTGGGCCATGGTCCCCGTCTTCGCCGTGGCCACGGTCCCGGTGCTGTGGTGGCGTCGGAACGTGATCGTCGTGACCGGGATCGCGGTCGTGGCGACGGCTGCACATGACCTCGTCTTCGGCTGGGTCACCAGGTGCGGGGCCGGCTTGCCGCTGGCGTTCGTACTCGCCTATCTCGGCGCCGCGTCCCTCGAGCGCAGACGGTCGTTCTTCGTATTAGGCCTCGCCACGATGCTCACGGCAGCCGTGCTGGTGGTGGACGCCACCACCGGCCTCGGACTGATCGTGCTCGCATTGCCGATCGTGCTGATCGTCTTCGCCATCGGTCGCGCCGTGCGACACCGTACGGCTATGAGTGCCGAGCTGCGGGCGCGCACGGCAGAGCTCCGGCAGGTGCGTGACCAACGGGTCTCTCTGGAGCTCACCAGCGACCGGGTCCGTCTCTCCGGCGAGCTCGACAGCTTTCTGCAGGAGCGGCTCGGCCAGCTGACGGCCGCCGCCGAGTCCGGCAAGGACCTCGACCCGGAGAGCACCAGGGTCCTCTTCGAGTCCATCGAAAGCCAGAGCCGCGCGACTCTCGACCGGATGCGCGAGCTCGTGGGTCTCCTGCGTGGCGGCGACGTCGCGCTGGCTCCCGCACCTTCGGTCGCCCACCTCGAGGCCTTGCTGGCCCGGCACATCCGTGCGGACTCTCGTGTGACCGTGGCCGGTACCCCGCGCTCGCTCCCCGCGAGGGTCGAGCTCTCGGCCTACCGCATCGTCGAGCACCTGGTCGGCGTGCTGGTCGACCAGCCGGAGTCCCCCATCGAGGTCGGCGTCGGTTTCGAGGACGACGCCCTGGAGATCCGCGTTCACGGACCGGTCGACAGATGCGCGGACTTCAAGGCCAGCGTGGCCCGCGCCCAGGAACGCGCCACGTTCCTCGGCGGCTCGCTCGATGTCAAGGTGAGCCGAGGCCACGCCAACGCCCTGGCCCAGCTCCCCCTGCTGGGATAGCAGCGCCGACATGCGTCTGCTCGAGCGGAGCGGCATCGCCCTCGGGATCCTCCTTCTCGTGGCGCTGCCCACCGCGCTGCGCGGCTGGCCGACGACGCTCCGCGGCAACCTGTTCATCCTCGTGGTCCTGAGCGCCGGACTCGCCCTGATGTGGTGGCGCAGCTATCCGCGTGCCGCCCCATTACTGGCGCTCGGGCTCCTTCTGCTGGCGCTCGCGATCGGAGGTGGCTGGTTCCCTGACACGGCTGTGGCGATCTACTCCCTCGGCTTCGCCGCGCTGGCGCTGGGCTGGTCCGGCCGCGCTGCCTGGCTAGTGGCCCTCTGCGCCGCGGCCTTCTTGGTGCCCCTCTACATCCTCAGCGGAGAGACCAGCTGGGTGGCCGTGCTCATGTTCACCGTCCCGCCCTATGCCGCCGGAACCGTACTGCGACTGCGCAGGGAGACCGCCGACCAGCTGGCCTTGCGCGTCGAGGAGCTCGAGGATGAGCGTGAACTCTTCACCGAGATCGCCCTCCGCCACGAGCGGGCGCGGATCGCCAGTGAGCTGCACGACATCGTCGGTCATGCGATCAGCGTGATGGTGATCCAGGCGGCCGCTGGGCAGCGACTGGTGGACTCGGACCCGGCACGCGCCAAGAAGGCCCTCGCTGCGATCTCGGAGTCCGCGCGGCAGGGCAGCGAGGACCTCAAGCAGCTGGTCAAGCTCCTTGGTGGCAGCGCGGACGATTTCGTTGGCGGACCGGACCTTTCGCTGGTCGACGAGGTCGTCACCCGGGCCGCCCGCAACGGGCTCAACGTCAGCTGCCGCTTTGAAGGCGACCGTGATCGGGTCGCTGCTCCCGTCGCGCACCTGGCCTTCCGCGTGGTCCAGGAGAGCCTCACCAACGCGCTCAGGTACGCACCGAGATCGGAGGTTCGCATCGTCATCAGCGTCGACGAGACCGAGCGCGGTCTCGCCGTGCGCGTCGAGAACGACAACAGGGTGCCCGGCGACACGACTCTGGCCGGGACAGGGCGCGGCCTGGTCGGACTGCGCGAGCGCATCCAGACACTCGGGGGCCAGTTCGATGCTGGGCGAACCTACAACGGCGGGTGGGTCGTCGAAGCACGCCTCCCGAACGGCTGAGCCACCC